>NZ_JAKVIR010000022.1 GCF_022601975.1 Pontibacter sp. E15-1 | reverse complement strand
CTCTTGCATATCCAGACCTTTTGCCTGCACCTTTGCCAACTGGGTTTCCATAAAATATCCTTTGAAAACGCAACAGTAAAAAACCATTTTCTGTCCCCTTTTTTAAAGGTAATGGGAGTAATTACGAATTATTAATTCCGAATTACGAATTGGGAATTGCGCATAGCATGAATACATAAAGCGAAAAGCGGCTACACCATCGAAGTGTAGCCGCTTTTCGCTTTATGTATAATTTTATTCGACTCGGAACTCGTAATTGGGAATTCGGAACTATTTAACCCCCTGCTCCGGGAACTTGCCGACTTTGGTGCGGTAAAAAGCATGAATTTCCTCCAGGTCGGCGTCTATGTCTCCTGAGGGATATATGGTGGGCCCGATGCCTGCTTCCTTCCTGGCATAGTCGAGGTAGCCGAGCACGATGGGTACACCAGCGCCTAAGGCCACATGGTAAAAGCCCTTGCGCCAGCGAGGCTGGTACTTGCGTGTCCCCTCCGGCGTCACCATCACGCACATGTCGCCTGGTGTATCCTTAATGATGCGCACCATGGCGTCCACCATCTTGGTGTTTTTAGATCGGTCTACGGGCAGGGCGCCCATCTTGCGGATAAGAGAACCGAGAATGGGGTAGCTGAAAAACTCTTTCTTAATGGTAATGCGAATTGGGGCATCCATCAGGTAAAAGGCGGCGCGGGCATATATAAAATCCCAGTTGCTGGTATGAGGTGCCGCGATCATTACACAGCGGCGGTTGTCGGGTGATAAATTACCAACGAGTTTCCAACCAGATACTTTAAAGATAGCTTTAGATAAGAGTTTTGCAAACATGTAGTGTAGCGTGTATGTGACTGCAATCAGCCGCAATTCAAGCCACATAAATACGCACAATTATTATCTTTTACAAGCCTGGCTTTAGGGTATGGGCTTTCCAGCGAAGGATACAGGTCTGAACGCAAAAGCCAGGCAACGGGTATAGTTCTCATCTTCGAAGAGCTAGCATGCTTATTTTCACGCCCTCTGGCGCAAGCGTCCGCTTGTGCCTCACATGCAATCCAACCTGCCGCAAATAGCAGCACAAGCGGACGCTTGCGCCAGTGTTTGTAGCCTCCAAAAGCACGAAGTTCCGGTGTAGCCACACAGGCAACATGGCTTAAGTGAGATGCCACAGGCTACCTTTCTGTTTTCATGCTCAAGCATGTGCATCAGGAAAATGTTACCGGAAACACGGTATAGGTCACGTGCCTCTATCAGTTGTTCACTAAATTGAGGATATGGCGTTGCATGTGCTTGGTGTAGGTATACCCCACCTGAAAGATCTCGTCTGCCTTCCTGAAGTTGGTGAGGCGGTAATAGCGCAGCTCCTGTGGCTCCAGCAAAAGGTCGCAGAAAGGGAGGCGCAGCTTGATGTTGTTGTTGATGGCAAGCAGCACTGTGCGCTCCACCATTCCCCGCAGGCTTGTGATATTTGCCTGGTGGTTGATGGGGTTCACGTGTACCCCTATTTTAATGTCGCAGTTGTTGTAGAGTTGATCTACCGGCAGGTTATTGAGCAGCCCCCCGTCGTTCAGGAGCTTGCCGTTAAACTCAATGGGTTTGTAGAGGATCGGCACTGCCGAGCTGGCCAAGAGTGGTTTGATGAGCTCTCCGGTAGAAAAGTACATGTTCACCCCCTCGTTCATCTCAGTCGTGCCGATTACCACCGGGATGCGGAGGTCTTCAAAGCAGGCATGCTCGCCGAGGTATTTCTTATAAAGCTTCTCGATCTCCTCCATGTGCATCAGGCCCACGCTGCCAAACACGGGCCGCATCACCTTAAAGACACTGAGCTCTTTGATCATCACCAGGATTTCGTCCGGCGTAAACCCGGAGGCATACAGCACGCCAGCTATTGCCCCGGAGCTAACCCCGGATATCATACTAATCTGGATTCCCATCTCATCGAGGGCCTTCAAAACACCCAGATGGGCAATGCCCCGGGCTCCGCCACCCGACAATGCTATACCGACGCGCATACTAAAGAGCCGCCAGTTTGAAGGTGTCTGCGAGCCGTACGCCTTTTTCCGTCTGGGTAACGGTACAGCATTCGTGTTCCGGATCGTGCTCCAGCATCAGCACATACTGTTCTTCCGCAGCCTTTGCAAGAAAAGCCGCCTTCTCGTCTAAGGTCAGGAGCGGGCGCGTGTCGTAACTCATCACAAAGGGCAACGGGATATGGCCTACGGAAGGCAGCAGGTCGGCCATGTAGGCCAATGTTCTCCCCTTATACGGTATGAGCGGCACCATCATTTTATCAGTGTGACCGTTGGCATAAAAAATCTCGAATTGCGGAAAAGGCGAAGGCTTGTCAGGATCGATAAACTGCAGGTAGCCGCTTTCCTGCATAGGCAGCAGGTTCTCTTTCAGGAATGAGGCTTTTTCGCGAGCGTTAGGCTTTGTGGCCCACTCCCAATGCGCCGCATTAGACCAGTAGGTAGCATTCGGGAAAGTCAGTTCGGGCTGTGTGGTGCCGTTTTTATACCGTACACCGCCCCCGCAATGGTCGAAGTGCAGGTGAGTCAGAAACATGTCCGTTACGTCTTCGGGCGCAAAACCAGCTGCCTTTAGCGATTTTTGCAGCGAAGCCTCGCCGTGCAGATAGTAATGGCTAAGGAACCTGGCATCCTGCTTGTCGCCAATCCCGTTGTCTATCAAAATCAGCCGGTCTCCATCCTCAATCAGCAGACAGCGCATCGCCCAGGTACACAGGTTATTTTCGTCGGCAGGATTAGTGCGCTGCCAGAGCGTCTTCGGCACAACGCCGAACATGGCCCCACCATCAAGCTTAAAAAAACCGGTATCGATTACGTGTAGCTGCATATAGTGAGTTAAAATTTGGGAATTTAGCGAGGTAGAAATTTATAAAGACGCATGATGTAACCAGAACGTAATTAACTCAAGTTGCGATGTACATTATTTCACCGATTCGCTCCCATAAAAGATTTATACCTCAACAGAGGGAAGTGTAGGCCTTACAAGAAGATTCTCCTCCTCGGAAAGGTTAGGGGTTGGTTCTGTTCAGCAAAAAAATGAGTAAATTGTAACTTCGCTATAAAGCAATTCTATTTCTGTCCCCCTTTGAAGGGGGTTAGGGGGATGACACTCCCTGCGGACAATCACCTGTAAGACATTTTAATAGTTATATCCCACCAAGTAAGAGCCAGAAAGGTGCTTCCGTCCGCCTCTCATCCCCCTGCCCCCTTTGAAGGTAGGGCCGTTAAGTTCTAATGAAAATTGTCCCCTTGAGGGGACCGCAGGGGTGTAAAGCCAGCAAAAAGTACTTTTCGCAAAGAGTAAACACCCCTCTAACTCCCCTCAAGGGGAGAATTGTTATTTTGGTGTTTTGAAACTTTACGTAAAGGCACACTACCAACTCTTAGAACTTAACACCCCTACCCCCAAGGGGGACTTTTACGAACTGCGCTGCTCCTTTGCTTAACGTCTGATTAAGATGAGTTTCAAACTAAGTCGGAACAAGCTAGTCCTAGCCTCACCTTTTAACTCCATCTACCCCCCTATCACAACGCCCATTTGGGAGAATTTCTCAATACGCTGCATAATGCGCTCTTCCGAGTCCAATTGCTCCAGTTCATCCAGCAGCTTTACGATCTCCTTTTTGAGTGTGCGCATCATCTTCTCAGGTGCCAGGTGCGCGCCGCCAAGGGGTTCTTTGATAATGCCATCGATCAGCTTGTTCTGCAGCATGTCGTTGGCGGTGAGTTTCAGAGCCTCGGCTGCCTGCTCCTTATAGTTCCAGCTGCGCCAGAGAATAGACGAGCAGGATTCGGGAGAGATAACGGAGTACCAGGTGTTTTCCAGCATCATCACACGGTCGCCGATGGCTATACCCAAGGCACCGCCCGAGGCTCCCTCCCCAATAATAATACAGATAACAGGCACCTTCAGCATAAACATTTCCTTCAGGTTGCGCGCAATCGCCTCTCCCTGTCCGCGCTCTTCCGCCTCCAGTCCCGGAAATGCGCCGGGGGTGTCAATCAGCGTCACAATCGGGCGATTGAATTTCTCGGCCATTTTCATAAGGCGGAGCGCTTTGCGGTATCCTTCGGGGTTGGCCATACCGAAATTGCGCATTTGCCTTTGCTTGGTGTTGCGCCCTTTCTGCTGCCCTATAAACATGATGCTGCGGCCGTCTACTTCGCCGAAACCGCCCACCATGGCCTTATCATCCTTCACGGTGCGGTCGCCGTGCAGCTCCACGAAAGTATCCGTGATGCCGTTGATATAATCCAGGGTATAGGGGCGCTCCGGATGGCGCGAAAGCTGCACGCGCTGCCACCTGGTGAGGTTGGCGTACGTTTCCTTCTTCAGGATCTTAATTTTATCTTCCAGAGCCTTTACTGCCTCCGAAACATCTACCTGGCTTTCCTCGGCCAGTTTTTTCATTTCCTTCAGTTTGCCCTCCAGGGCAGCAATGGGCTGTTCGAAATCTAAAAGCATGGGTTCCTCCTTGTTTAGGATACAAATTTAATATATTCCGGGTATGATGGTCAACAACCTGAAAGTTTCTGCTGCATCAAATTTTTTTTATGTTGTAAATGAATGGCTTAGGCGGCACGGCTAAAAATATAGCCCCAAAAAGAGGACAGGGGCTTGCACAATCAAAAATAACGCTCTACATTTGCATCACTCTAACGAACAGCGCTAGAGAAGAAAGTAACGGTCTGGTAGTTCAGTTGGTTAGAATGCCGCCCTGTCACGGCGGAGGTCGCGAGTTCGAGTCTCGTCCAGACCGCAGGTTATACTGCGGTATACGCATCAAAGAGCAAGAGGCTCTTTCTATTGAATTTATTGGTCTGGTAGTTCAGTTGGTTAGAATGCCGCCCTGTCACGGCGGAGGTCGCGAGTTCGAGTCTCGTCCAGACCGCGAAAGCCTGAAGAGAAATCTTCGGGCTTTTTTGGTTTTATACCTTTTTTAATCCTCCAGATCGCGCGAGCTGCGCATACCTTACTTCATTAGATACTGTGCACCAAGGCTGTTTCTGCAGACAAACAATAAACCCACCCCTGCCCTTCCCAAGAGGGGAATTATGCCGTGTAGGCATAAATTGGAGTACACTAAAACCAACTGCAGGGTATGAATTTATCGAACTCAGATAGCCCTTCCGCTGGTTCGAGCTTGTAGCTCGGACCTTTTCCCTTTTACTGATCCTATACCCCAAAACAAAGGTATAACTACGCGAGCTTACTGTTGCTTAACTCCATACCTCTGAAAGAGAGGGATTCTCTATGGCGCAAGCGTCCGCTTGTGCCTCGCAATGAATCTAATACCGTTATCAAATAGATTCTGCGGATGCGGAAAATTTTATGCAGAATAACCCCACCCCTACGCCTCCCAAAAGGGCCCCTACCCCCACGAGGGGAATTGCACTACTTGAAAAACAAGGCGGTATAACTTCATCAATTGATATCGGTATAATTTAACCCTTGAGCTTCGTACTTTCAACCCCAAACCCAGATTATACCTGCTCATAAAACACAACAGCCTGAAGATTTCTCCTCAGGCTGTTGTGGTATGCTTAAAACCCTTATTACCTACAACCGAGCATCCACCAGATTTCGGTCCAGGCAAGCCTTGGTGTCGAAGATCACGGCGTTGTTCTGCTTGAACTTCTGGAAATCGAAATTCAGGAACTCGTTGTGCGCCACGGCCACGATGATCGCGTCATACATCACCGACGCATCCAACTCGTTCTGGATTTCCAGGTTGTACTCATGGGCCACCTCGGCTGCATCCGCCCAAGGATCATAGATATCCACCTTGATGCCGAACTGCGTCAGCTCGTGGTAAATGTCCACGACGCGGGTGTTGCGCACATCCGGGCAGTTTTCCTTAAACGTGAAGCCCATAATCAGCGCTCTGGAGCCTTTAATCTTGTAATCCTTATTGATCATCAGCTTCACAACCTTATCGGCCACAAACTGGCCCATGTTGTCGTTCACTCGGCGACCAGAGAGGATAACCTCCGGGTGGTAGCCCAGCGACTCGGCTTTATGCGCCAGATAATATGGATCCACACCGATGCAATGCCCACCAACCAAGCCTGGCTTATACTTCAGGAAGTTCCATTTGGTGCCTGCCGCCTCGATCACATCGTTTGTGTCGATGCCAATTTTATCAAAGATCAGCGCCAGTTCATTCACAAAAGAAATGTTCACGTCGCGCTGGGCATTCTCGATGGCTTTGGAAGCCTCTGCCACCTTGATGTTCGGCGCCTTGTGCGTGCCGGCATCTATGATAGAGCGATACAAGTCATCCACGCGCGAGGCGATGGCTGGCGTCGAACCGCTGGTTACTTTCTTGATCTTGGTAAGGGTATTGATCTTGTCACCCGGGTTGATGCGCTCCGGAGAATATCCCGCGAAGAAATCTTTGTTAAACTGCAGTCCAGACAGTCGCTCCAACACCGGCACGCAGTCTTCTTCTGTACAGCCAGGGTACACAGTAGACTCATATATCACGACATCCCCGGATTTAAGCACAGCACCCAGCATTTCGGAAGCCATCAGGAGAGGGCGTAGATCCGGGGCCTTAAACTGATCAATAGGTGTTGGAACAGTTACGATATAGGTGTTATAAGCCTTGAGCTCCTCCACCTGTGCAGAAAACCGGAGGCCTATACCCTGCTTATCCGTTTCGTTTTTGAGGTTCATTACATGCTGAAGGTCGCTGATGCTCGCCTCTTGCGTGCGGTCTCTACCTTCGCTCAGTTCGTTTACCCGCGACTGGTTGATGTCAAACCCAAGCACGTCGTACTTCTTGCCGAACTCAATTGCCAGGGGAAGACCAACATAACCCAACCCAATGATGGCGATACGGGCATTTTCGACGGGGGCACTCTTTCCGTTTTTGTTCATTTTTTGCTTTATACCTTAAAGGGCAAATTAGTATATATAGATCGAATTGAAAAATTTATTCCGTAAGAAAATCACTGCTACAGAAACTGCACTAACTTGCGTAGCGGCTTCAGGTAGCGGGTATAATAATAGGGCTTCAGTCCATTCACCTGCCAGGCCCTGCTGTCTTCCTTATTGGCTCGCCAGCGGTTGCGCAACGTCACGTTACTCTTCCCCCCTACCCGCATCCGGACAAGCACCTGCGGGAGATAGGCCGTGCTGATGCCTTCTTTAAAAAGATACCGCAGCATCAGCTCGTAATCTGCCGCGCTTTTGAAGGTGGTATTGTAAAGCCCCAACTGCTTGTAAACTTCCCGCTTTACGTAAAAAGTTGGATGAGGGGGCATCCAACCATATAAAAAATTGTTTTTTTTATATATACCTGATTTCCAGTTGCGGATTACCTTATTCGGGTCAGCCCGGTTCACATACACAAGATCAGCATATACACTGTCCGATTTTTGCTTGATAAATGCCTCAGCAACAGCCTGTATCGCCGATGTAGAGTTAAATATATCGTCGGAGTGCAGCAGCCCCACTACATCACCCGTGGCATGACTGATCCCTTTGTTGATGGCATCATACAGGCCGTTGTCTTTCTCAGAGATAAACGTAGTGATTTTGCTGCCGTAACTTTTCACGACCTCCACTGTGCCATCCGTGGATTTACCGTCGATCACGATGTATTCGATGTTCGGGTACGTTTGATTCAGCACAGAATCAATTGCGTCCGCGATGGTTTGTCGGTTGTTGTATACAATGGTGATGATAGAGACTTTCACTGGAGGATGTTTGAGTAAGCGAACGGTAAATTACAAAGAAAATCGGTTACAGGATGGTTCTCTTGCGCTTGGGTATGGCAGGGTTTCCCTGGTAGATGGTGTTTGGGTCGAGGTTTGAAGTGGCCACAGAACCTGCCGCCAACACACTATGGGCCCCGCAAACCACATTTGGGCAAACAATGGCCTTGGCACCTACCCAGGCTCCCTCCTCCAAAATTATTTTCCCCACGAGCAGATCAAACGTCTGCTTTTTATAATCGTGGCTTCCGGTAAGCAGCATGGCCCCCTGCGAAACAGAGGCATTATCCTGAATCTGCACCGTGGTCAGGTTGTCAATCCATACCTTCTCGCCTATCCACACATGGTTGCCAACCTCCAGCAGCCAGGGATATTTGATGTTCACGGCGGGCTTGATGACCACACCGTCCCCGATCTTGGCACCGAACAGACGCAGCAGCAGCACTTTCAAAGCGCTTACTGGATTTAATGGGTTAATGAAAAACAGGGCATTCACGAAAAACCAGAGCGTTCGTTTTACCACGCCTGCACCCGGGTTATACCAGTCGTTGTTGTACGTAGCAAGTGTGACTTTTTTGGATTGTTCTGCTATCATTGTTGTAAAAATAAACGGCGATTCTGCTGAATGATGTCATCCGTCACAACTCTTTGATTCATATAAATCTGAGTCTTCTGACTCATTTTAGCATATTCATTATCAGTCATTTTTATACAATGAGCCAAAACCTCTAAAAATCTTTGCTCGTCAGACAATGCAATGTCCCAACCCACTCCTTCAGTTTCTAAACTTTGCCAAGGCGTTTGGTCACTTAAGATTACGGGGCAGCCATTTGCCCATGCTTCCACCACCACATGACCGTAATTTTCGCTAAATGTGGGCAAGAAAAGAAAATGATATTGCTGCAGAAGTGCTGGTAGTTCAGGATTAGGTATCGCTCCCTCATACACCACTTGTATATGAGGCGGCAGCGCGGCTATGACCTCCTGACATTGCTGCCAATACCTCTCATCCTCCACAGGCCCGATGATATGAAACTTGAATGCATTGCAAACAGAAATTTTGGAGAGCAATATCAACGCATTCAGTAGGTTTTTCTTCTGCGATATGCGTGACAAAAAAAAGAAAGCCGTATTCTCAGGAGTTTTTACCCTTGTGGATGAAATTTTTCCTAAAGCCAACGAGGCGATGTTGGTCGCCACCTTTACGGCAGCATTCTTACCAAACATGGATCGTATTTCTGCAGCCTCCATCTCTGTGGACGCATGCCAGGTAACCTCTTTAAATAATCCCAATCCTTTGGCAACAGACAGGAAAATTTGCTTCTTCCTCTTTTTCAGTTGAAGAGCACCCTTTCCAAGCATCCCACGTGGCGCTACAACAATGTGAGAAGCGGTAGAACTGAATTTGAGTAAATATAGAGGCAGTAAGGTAAATTTAAATGAAAAAAGGCTATTGAAATAAATTAAATCATACCTCTTTTCTTGTAGTAGTTGCTTGATAAACCCAACCTTTTGATGTTCGGCATCCAAGTAGATCACCCTATAAACGCCTTTATTCTCCCATACATTCGGCCTAACCTGTGCATAAGGTGCTGCTTCTCCAAAGTCAGTGTCACTGGTCACAATATTAAATGACACCTCATGATTTAAGCTACCCACAATATTCGCCACAGATTTAATGGGGCCTCCAGCTTTATATCCGGGCAAATACCAGTCAATAAAAACTAATACTTCAGGCTTCAATCCCATGCTGTTCTAACCAATTTTCCAATACAATTAGGTACCACACCCGAGACCATGTTACGGAAGGGTCTCCTGCCAAAAAACGCTTCCAAAGACTTTGCAAAACAGCTGCATTAAGTACATCCCGCTTACCCAAGTTTTTGATTTTTTCATCTGCAAAATCGAATAGCTCATTTTTGAGCCAATCCTGGTAGGGCAGTATAAAACCCATTTTGGGTCTGTTAATAATATCCATAGGCAAAAGTTCTCCTAGAGCATCTGTCAATAGTTTCTTTGGTGAAGTAGGATATTTAAACTTATCCGGAACTCCCAAAACATATTCCACCAGCTCGTAATCCAGGAATGGAACTCGTACTTCCAAGGCATGTGCCATACTCATCTGGTCGGTATCACGGAGTAAAGTATTTTGCATATAGGTGCCTATTTCCGCTACCGACACTTGACTAAGCACAGGCAGCACATCCCTATTTTGTACCTGCATTGTCTGGCTGGATTCTATTATATGCTGTACACGGTTGCTTTCGAGAGCAGGCCGTTTCGACAACTGCGTCAAGTACTCGTCTGATAGCACCTGTCGTGTTATGGGAAACACATCACTCAATTGCCAAGAGGGAAGGTTAAGCAGTTCATTGATTTTATTTGATGCAATGGATGGCTTCAACACTTTGAGTGACCTACCCGCCAGTCGGCGAAGCGCAAGCGGTATTTTCGTGAGAGCCTGATACTGGTGCAGCGTCTTCATGCGCTTAAACACATCATATCCGGCAAACAGTTCGTCGCCCCCCAAACCGGACAGTGCCATAGTGATACCAGACTCTTTCGTTACTTTCGAAACGACATACGTATTAGGTCCGTCTCCGCTAGGGTGGTCCATGGCCTGCAACGCAGCCGGAATCAGATGCAGAAAATCATCCGGGGAAAGCTTGATTTCGGTATGATCGGTATTGAATTTTTTCGCGATTGCCGCCGCATACTTTGCTTCACTGTAGGCCTCTTCTTCAAACGTAACGGCAAACGTTTTCACTTGATGCGAGGATACCTGACTCATAAGGCCAACGACTGCACTGGAATCAATTCCACCAGATAGGAAAGCACCAAAAGGCACATCAGATACCAACCTACGTGATACTGCATTGCGCAACAGATCCTGTACCTCCTGCTTTACCTGCTCATAGGATTGCGTTTCGGCTCGCTTGCTGTAATTCTGCTCAGGAGACCAGTATTTATCCATTTTCACGTGTCCGTTCTGGATATGCAGGTAATGGCCCGGCATCAGCATCTTGACCCCCTGTACCATGGTATCTGGGGCATGTACTGCTTGATAGCGCAAGTAATCCGTCAAAGCGACTTTATTTAGCTTACGCGGCACCAGTCCGCTTGAAAGTAGTCCACGTACTTCGGAACAGAAAAGCAAGCGATATTCCTTTTGAAAATAATACAATGGCTTAATGCCAAGTCGGTCTCGGAATAGGAAAACTTCATTTTTAGCTTTATCCCATATAACGAAAGCGAACATGCCGTTGAAACGATGTACACACTCACGCCCCCATTTCTCCCAGGAAGCTAATATGACTTCCGTGTCTGTTTGGGTCTGGAAAGGGTAATCTAAAAGCTCCTGCTTCAGTTCTCTATAGTTGTATATTTCGCCATTGAACACCAGCACAAGGTTGTTATCAGCGCTCAGCATGGGCTGGTGACCGGCACAGGATAGATCTATAATAGAAAGCCTGCGTTGGCCTAAGGCAACACCCGGTACTACAAAGCTACCACAGTCATCAGGCCCCCTGTGTGCGATTGCCTCATTCATGGCGTCTAAAAATTTAGCTGCCTCGTCAGGTGAGGTGATTCCTATAATGCCACTAATGCCACACATATTATTTTAGTTTTAAATCAGAACGTAGGGGTATTATTCTTGTGCCGCAACATGCTGTGTTTTATATAACAAAATTTAAATAATTTAGCCACAAGTCATCCGTACCAAACGACCAGACCTCACAGCGTTTGCAAAACCTGTGAGTGTCTCGTAAATTCCAAAGCCCCTGGACACTTTGATATTTTTCAAGTTTATTCTGTTACTAACTATTTAATAATTACTATTCCTGCACCAGCCCCATCAATTTAGCTGCCCATATAGATGGCGTATTATGCAAAGCGAGCTCCACACTTTTGTCTCCCATATGAAGCAATTCATGATCCGAAAGACTATAGACTTTCCTTAGCACTTCCTTTAAACCACCTACATCCCCTGCCTCAAACGAGTAACCATTTCCCAGAATTTGCAAGAAAGCCGTTGCTGCACCAATCTTATCACTGCATAGTAAAGGATAACCAGCGGCGGCAAATTCATGTACCACTACTCCCCACGGCTCGAAGTGCGAAGGTAATACAAAAACGCCTGTCTGGCTAATGAACTCCAGCATTTGCTGGGGCTGCACAAAACCAAAATGTTTTAGCTTGGGGTGCTGAGCAGCATTTTCTTCCAGTGGTCCTGTACCTAAGCACCACAGTTCCCACTCATTCGGCTGTTCCTTTTGCAACTCTATAAATGCCTTCCAAAGATCCTGAATGCCCTTGTGAGGGATATACCGCCCAACATAAATAATCCTCTTCGGAAAGAGTTTTTCCTTAGCAGGTCTGGCTGCATGGTAAGCTGTTTGGAAACGGGCTACATCCGCGGAGTAGTAGCCTAGTAAAACATGATCCGTTTTAAAGCCGAGCTTCAACGCATACCGCTCCTGTGGAGAACCAGCAACAAACGCGTGGGTGAATAGCCGTTGAAGTGTAAACGGAGCCAAAAGGCGGGCAACCTGCTGTTTCATCGATCCCATCCAAGGGTTGTCTATTCCTACTACTACCGGAACCGTTTTTTTAAATGTACGCACTACCGCAAGGTAATCCTTGTCCATCCAACCAGTACAAAAAATAAGATCCGGTCCAAATTTCCGAGCTAAGGTTATTAGTTGTTGCCGGTTATAGTCCTGCTTCTCATGAACCTGCACGCCATCGGGAATTGAAAATTGAAAGGGCGCTTCTTTGTGGACAGGCCATCGTACCAAATGCACTTCCACCCGATGTTCCTGAACCAAAGCTTTTAAGCAGGAAAGAAAGTAATCAGCGATTTCGGAATAGAGAAAGAGTATTTTAAAATTCATAAAATAAGCCTAGCATTAATAATGCCCTAGGTTGTTGATGTTGTGATTTGTGAAGGTATTGGTGGTAAGATTTAAAACTTAAGATTAAGATTTTGCTCACTCCTATTTTTATCTTTCACGATAAAAATTAGTAATGTCAAAACCATCAACAGCTGTATAGTAAATGGATTTAATGAAGCCACTAACCAAGATTCCACCATATTGGATGCTATAATAGCAAAGGCAATAGGGAAAGCGAGATATGAGTTTTGAGCAGCTTTTAAAAACAATAGACCCCAACCAGCAATAAAAAGAATTAAACCTATAAAGCCTGTGTCTAACCAAACTGTTAGAAAAGCATTATGCGCATTTCCTTCATGGCCCAACATACTTAGTTCATAAAAATGCTGCCGATAAATCCATTCTGTATAACCAAAGCCTCTGCCTACCCAAAAATTCTTTTGTATCTGCTCCCAGGCGAAGTGGCGCGCTACCACTCTACCTCCACCTGCATCTAATGTATCAATTCTTAAATAGTCTTCAAACCCCAATGTATTCGCAATAGCCACAATGTCTATATCTATAGTTATAAGCAAGAGGCCTAAAGCAGTAGAGATGAGCACACCTACTGTTTTATTTTTTTTAGATAAAAATTGGGTTATAAGAAAAATCATAATAGAAATAGTTTGCCCTCTCGATCCACTCCAAAGCAAGGAAGAAAAAATCAGGATTAGGATGATTACGTTTTCTTTTTTAGAAAACAGCTTCGGGAAATAATGCCGGATAACAAAGTAAAGTAGGAAAAACAGGAAGCAAAACATACCAAGCCCATTTGGGTTACCCAAAGCACCAGACGAGCGCCCTCCTAAATTATACATCACCAGCATGGGGTTTGCCAGGTACATTAAATAACCTGCAATTAGAACGGCAACCCCCAAGTAAATAACAGCTTTTAAAAAATACGTTTTATAGGTTTGGTATAAGCTATAAAACAGGACAGGCACCAGTATGAACAGCAGGATGTAGGAAACCGTTTTCTGAATGGCAGTAAATGGCTCCGGGCTGAAGCTGATGCAAAAAAAGGCAAAGCTTATATAAAGTAAGAATGGTATATGAAATGATTTCGTAAAGTCAAGGGCTAACGTATACTTTTTAGCAAACAACAGAGGAAGCAAAAGTAGAAGCATTAAAACAGTTTTCAGATCCTGTGAAAACGATAAGGCGTAGAGCCGGCTGTCGGACAGTATAAGCGTAAAGAAGAAGGCAATAAATAAGTAAATGTGCCTGCCCTGGTTTTGCAGGTACAAGGCAAACAAAGCCAGAACAGGAATGGCTACTGCTCCTAATGTTATACCTGTAACCAGCCAAACAAGCAAAAGCAGGAATAGTTGTTTGTAACTGGCAGCTCCAAAAACAGTTTCCGTTGGAGCCAGTTTACTAATATGTTCCTGTTTTAGTAACAATAGTCTTAATTTCTTTAATGGTTGTTTTAATAATCGCTTCCCAAGTATATGAATCTTTTACTAGTTGTAAAGATGCCTCTTTCTTCTGATGTAATTCTTTTTCATCCAGGTGAATAGCATCAACTATAGCCTGCTTTAAGGCTTGCTTGTCTGCAACTGGGATAAGCCAACCGTTATCTACTGTCACAATCTTACTCACAGCCCCAACATTTGTCGCAATCACTGCCAAACCCGAAGCCATCGCTTCCAGTATAACCGTCGGCATCCCTTCTGAATAGCTGGGGCATATCAGTACATCACATGCCTGAAGGATTAACTTAATTTCCTTCTCGTTTTTGATCAAACCAAGATAATCGACCTCATCATACTTCAGTTGCTTTTCCGTAGGTATAGGCCCAATAAAGCTAAAATGAAAAGCATACTTTCCAGAAAGGCTTTCTATAACTTCCTGTAGTTCTTCAATCCCTTTGCGCCTTTCATATCTGCCTATAAACACAAATTTTCTAACGCTATGTGTTACTGCCTTATTACTTTGCTCTAACCAATGCGATTCAATGCCTATAGGTATCTCCAGAATCTTTTTAGAAGTTAACGCTTTCTGTATGGCCGTAAGTTTACCGCCAAGAGAGAAAACATAATCTGTATCCTTTAAAATAAATTGTACTGGCGCTCTTAACAGCAAATGTTGAAGCTTTACATTAAAACTAGGTGCCTGCTGAAACATCTCTACGCCATGGAAATTCACGCCAATAGGAGGTAAAGCTGCACCCTTTTTCTGTTCACTAATTGTTTTCCAAGCTGCAAAGCCTTGTGCATATATAAAATCTACAGGCTCATTCTCCTTTAGCTTTTTGTAAATATGTGCTGAATACAAAAAAGATTCTAAAACA
This sequence comes from Pontibacter sp. E15-1, assembly GCF_022601975.1. Lineage (GTDB taxonomy): Bacteria > Bacteroidota > Bacteroidia > Cytophagales > Hymenobacteraceae > Pontibacter. The sequence continues at coordinate 97,365 of NZ_JAKVIR010000022.1, read as the reverse complement.
TAATGCCCCGGCAGTTTAGCTACAGAGGGGAAAGGGATATAATAAGGCTCTATAAAAGCAAGCTCCTCTTCTGTAAATTCTTTTAACTGTGGCGTAGCGGCTTCCTCATTACCGGTATGGTATAAATCAACATGCACGCCATTTCGCGCCAAGTACTTAGCCAGGTAGTAAGAATGCTTCTGCATCCCACCCAGCACATAAGGGTAAATTCCATCTGTCAATAATGCTATTCTCATACAAATCAGGAATTCATTTTTTGTATAAGTTGCTTATACTGTTCCAAGTTGGCTGGAGATTTTTTTAGGAAATACTGCTTAGCCAGTTCATTTAATCTGACACGTTCACTATAAGCCAAAGCTTTTAAATCCTCTGAATTGTTTCCAGTAGCAACCAACCCACTGCTGTTTTCTAATACGAACTGAGTATAGTCGCCCAAATATGGGGAAATTATAACTTTTAAACCTGACACTAGATACTCTGCAAACTTGGTCGGGGAAGCAACATTGTTGGTAACAGTATTTTCACGAATAAGGATGCCATAATCTGCAATAGCGAGATGTTTATTTACTTCGCCCGGTGAGACCCATTTGATACCAACCTGGTCAGGATAATGCTCCCGTAAGAATAAATTGTTTTCATCTGCCTTCGAAAGAAACAAAACTTTCATATAGGAAGCAGAATCAAGTATTGGTAGAAGGAAACTTTTCAATAAATCAAAAGACTGCCATCCCGCCGTTGACCCAGAATACACAAGAACAATATCTTTTTTGTTATAACCTAACTCTGTTTTTAAAACCGCAAGTTCATTCTCGCTATTTAACATCAAATTAAAATGAGAACTGAGAGTACAAGGAATAACGCCATGAGCTTTTAAAGTATAACTATATTGTTCATTCCAGTAAGATACAAGCTTTGAAGATACAGCAATTCGAAAGTCTGACAAAAGCACAGCGGCTTTCTCATACTTAGCAATTTCTTTTTTCAAACCCATTTCTTCTACAACCTTGTATTCATCCCATTCAGCGGCAATAGCTCCCCGACCGTCGTAACATACTTTTCTTATTAACCCTGTTTTCTTTAGAAAAAGGGCAATATTTGCTGCCAAAACATTCCTGCAAATAGCTATACGTTCGCCTGTGATCAGGCAAACCAACGCCAGCATATAGGAGTTAAGCCGCCAGTTCTTTAGCTTAGGAAACATTGGTAAAACAATTGCTCCGGGATAATCTAACTTTATTTTCGCCCTATTACGCTTATACCCTCTGATTGAAATAAATGCTACTAAACGCATTTTTACCTTCAGGTTATGGTTAAGGAAATGACAGACATCAATTACCTGCCCTTCATATACACCGGATGGCTGATCCCCTAATGTTATATATAGCATTAAATAATTTTATTAAGGGCTTCTACAATTCGCTCGGTTGCTTTGCCATCCCAAAGTGGCGGTACATTTCCTTTTTTATGATTCCCGGATCTGATATCATGGACAGCATCCATCACCTTGTTTACTTCAAAATTCAATAGAATATTACTGCCTATCTTAATTGTTGAAGGTCTTTCAGTATTTGCTCTTAGTGTAAGACAAGGCACCTGCTTATATGTCGTTTCTTCCTGAATACAGCCACTATCTGTAATTACAGCAAAGCAATTAGCAATAAGCTTCTGAAACGAAAAGTAATCCAAGGGCTCTGAAATGATGATTTTCGGGTTCGACTCGATGGTAGAGTATAGATCAGATTCTTTTAATTTTTTAACAGTTCTGGGATGAATCGGAAAAACAACTTTTAAATCAGCAGAAAGTTGTTTGAGCAGTTGTACCAATTTCATCAACCCGGCAAGCTCATCAACATTAGAAGGCCGGTGCATGGTCATCAGTACATATTCCTGAGGCAGAAGACCCAAATCTTCTAATACAGTAGCTTTGTCTATCTCATCTTCAAAAGCTACAAGCGTATCGATCATGGTGTTCCCAACAAAATGGATAGCTTCTTTAGGCTTACCTTCTTTCTTAAGATTTTTTATTACACTTTCTTCCGTTATAAAATATATATCAGATATTTCGTCTGTCAGGATACGGTTTATTTCTTCTGGCATCCCCCTATCAAAGCTGCGTAGACCACTTTCTATATGTGCTATTTTTACACCAAGTTTATTCCCTGTCAGGGCCGCTGCAAAAGTTGAGTTTACGTCTCCCACCACAAGCATCATTTCAGGTTTAAAATCAGTTATTATCTTCTCTAACCGGATCATGATTTCCCCCATTTGTATATTAGCCCTCGCAGCAGGAATATCTAAGAAAAAGTCTGGATAAATATTTAGTTGCTGAAAGAAAACATCGGCCATTTTATGGTCGAAATGCTGGCCTGTGTGGACAATTTTAATATTTATTCTATCAGTATATTTGGCCGCTACAACAGCTTTGAAACGAGTGATTTTAATAAAATTTGGCCTTGTGCCAACTACAATTAGAATGTTTTTTTGAATCATATATCTTTACTATTCAATTCGAATTAAAGCAATTTAGATACTTAGTAAAAAACTATAAGCTTTTAGATGTAATTGAACAATTAAATCAAGGTTCCAATTTGTTAAACCATACTTTAGGTTTTCCTCTCCAAGACCTTGTTGATCAGCAAGTAAACCTTGCTCAAGAGCGATTGAAACATCTTTATTATTAAAATTATTATAAACTGGATTACCAGAATTAATTAAAATTTCACCAATATTACCAGAGTTTGGACCAACTACTACTTTCCCATAGGTAAAGCCTAGTGCAAGATTTCCTGAATTTAAAGATTCTTTTCTGGGTATTAAAACTAGATTTGAAGCTTTAAACAATGATTGAAGCTCATTGCTATTAACTTTTTTATTATACAACATGTATTGATCTTTAGACAAAAAAGCAGTTTTTAAAAAATTAATAAGCTTCAAATCTATTCTTATTCTTTTGAATTGTTCTTGAGAAGGCCAGGCATTTGCAACAAGAAACTTATCTCTAATTTTTAAACTTTTAAATGACCTTAATACAATATTAAGTTCTTCTGAACTCCTCAATGAACCAAAAACTAATATTACTTTTTTATTTTGTGGTATGCTTAGTTTCCTTCTTGCTTCTTTCTGAGTAAAAGTATTTGGTAATTTAGAATATACTTGATGTGGAATGATATAGTGGATTTGTTTATTAGTAAAAGCTAATGCTTTATATCTTATTAAATATTCATGTTTACTAAAGTTGCCTAAATGTATTATAGCTCTAGCACTTGAATATACTATTTCATAAAGCTCTAGAAATTTTAGAGTTTTTTTGTAATGAGGATAATAGTTATGTCTAGTAACAATAATTTTTGATTTTGAATACCAATATTTTAATCGATGCTTAAGTAAAACTAATTGAGTTTTAGTAGGTTCTAACCAATTAAATAAGTTCTCAGGCCAATGAATATGAATGATATCATAATTATAACTACTATTCCAAAACTTATCTACTCCTGTATCACATTCAGCGTCTTTAGACAAAACATTGTAAATATCATCTATAAAAGTATTAGTCTCATTAAGTTCTGCAACTAATAATAGTTTCATTTGATAAAGTAAAAGTTGACATTGATAAATAAATCATTATTAAATTTTAATTGAAAAATCTATCTTTTATATAAAATTTAAAAGCCTCTTTAGATGTCATTAAATGTAATTCACTTAATGACGAACTATAAAAAATATTTCTTCTTTTATTCACTTTACTATGATAGCAAAGTTGAAACCATCGTTCACCAATTTGACTATTAAAAATATCAACTTTGTAGTTTTTTGCGCTCATATTAGCATCAACTATGTTCCGTAGATGGAATTCTAGCTCTTTTAAATCGTATTCATTGTTATTGAATTCATAATTTAATATCCTTTTATGGAGAATATTTTCCCTTTCAGAAAGTTGAAGCCCTAGCTTCGTAAGTTGTCTGATTCCAATTTCATTTGCTTTTTCATGCATCACTTTACTCATTGTTATTGTCGCATTTTGGCCATGTATGTTATAGTCAAGCAAAACATCAGATAAGTTCCTAACTTCAAACAAGTGAACAGCTCGCTCGAATAAATCGTAGTCTTCACCAGCAGAAAACCTATCGTCATATCTTAAGTTGTTTGCTTTTATATAATCCATTCGAAACATAGCAGTAGGGTTTATTATAGCATTACCCCAGAAAAGCCGACACTTTATACCTTCAAATGAAGTTACATAAGACCATATATACTTAAATTGCCCATTTACAATTCTTCTTGCACTAGTACCAACAATTCCCACAGACTTATTTTTGTCTAGAAAATCAACTTGAGTCCGCAATCTATTTGGATGTGAAATATCATCACAATCATTAATAGCTAAATACTCCCCGTTTGCTAATTCTAATCCTCTATTTCGGGTGAACGTTAACCCCTTATTTTCAAAATTTGAAAAGATTTTAATGCGATCATCATCAAATGTAGCTAAAACATCTAAAGTATTATCTGTAGAACCATCATTTACAACAATAATTTCAAAATCTTGGAAGGTTTGTTGTAAAACAGCTTCTAATGTTTTAGCTATAAACTTACCACCATTATATACAGGAATGAAGACTGATACTTTAGGCATTTTTGATAATACTATTTAAAACTTTGTTAATTTTTATTATAAAACGTGTCAAAGTATAACCATATTTCGACCATCTTTTTAAGATAGAATATTCTAAAGAATTGTTTCTTTCAATGAGAATTAAATAATATTTAATGGTTTCTTTTATCAATGCATCATTAAAATTTGCACTTTGCATCCAATAAGCAAATGTTAAAAGACATTCTATCTCATACTGAATATATGTTTGTTTATCATAATTATTCAAAACTTTTGGTAGTGAGCCCTCCCATTTTTTATTAAACGCTAATGATGCAAGGAACCATCCTTGAGAAAGAGTCCCTAGAGAAAAATGCTCAATTAAAATATCATATACTACAGCTACTTTCTTAAACTGTCCAACTTGTAATGAAATATCAATATCATAGCAGTGGAATCCAGGGCAGGTTAACTCGTCGAAAGAAATATTCGAAAAAAGATCTTTTCTTATACAAAACCACAGACCATCTAATGTTACAGCCTCATGTAAATTAATTTTTGGCTCTGGATTATTATAATCTATTGTTTTCCCTTCGCAAAATGTTTTTCTATAACCTCCATCTGGTATTTGTCTATCACCCCAACATTGAATGAGATTAATGAGATGATAATTAATCATTTGATTATTCCACCAAGGTGCAGGAACTTTGGGAAGAGCAGTGCAGCCAACTACCCCAATCATACCAACATCATCATCTTTAAAATGATTATGAACTTTTTGCCCCCAGTTTTTAGAATGAAACTTAACATCTTCGTGGCTAAAGCATATAATGTTTCCTTTACACTGATGAACTCCTAAATTATAAGCTTTAAAAATATCATATTCATTATTACTATTATCAATTACAATCAATTCATATTGAACTCCAATAGAATGTTCAATATCATTTTTAAGATTTTCTAATAAGACTTTACTTCTTGAACAGACAACTATTGAAATCATAATGAGTTAATTGTATTAATTAGCTTAGGTAACTGTATGACCTGTGAATGATTTTCAACAACTTTTTTCTTCGCTTTTATCCCAAGTTCTGTTCTTTCATTTGAACTATTATAAAGTTGTATAACTGCTTCCGCCATTGCTCTCACATCTAATTGAGGCACAATAATACCACAATCACTATCTACGAATTCAATGACTCCACCTGAATTATCAAAACATATGGTAGGTTTCTCAAATAGTGCTGCCTCTATAGCTGTTAGTCCAAAGGATTCACTTCTTGATGTAAACAGTAATAAGTCAATTTCATTAAAAAAAGCATATGGCTCGCTAACCTGCCCAATGAAACTTACATTTTCGTATAAATTATACATAGAAATCTTTTGTCCAATTGCTTGCATTACCTCTTTAGATGCATGATGACCTACCCAAAAAAATTTTATATCATTATATCCCTTTTGATTGATGACTATATTTGCAACTTCAATGAATAGATCATATCCTTTAAGATGAATTATTGAACCACAACCACCTACTACAAAAGTATTTATTGATTTATTTAAAGAGGGGCAATTTAATTTCTTTGTATCAATAAATATAGAATTAACATCTAACGAATTATATACAACTGATATTTTTTCTTTGCAGACACCATTTTCAGTCAAACAGGCAGCACTTGCCTTACTAACTGCTATAAAATGCTTAGCAATTTTATTAGTTTTTTCAACTATTATATTTCCACCATAATGATCAACAGTATTTTGGAGTTCATGAAAATGAACTATAATATTAAGTTTTAAAGGTTCAAGAAACTCTAGAACATTCAGATTTACAATTGTATTAGAATAAACTAAATCAAATTTCTCTTCTATTATTAGCTTTAACATAGCTTTCTTATAGAATTTTAGTTTAATTCTGTTAATAATAAAGGAGAAAATATTTTTTTTTATATAAAATTTCTCTGGTAGAAACTCAATTACTTTAATATACTTTTTAAATTCATCTTTTAAAGGACCTGAGTTTCTCAATAGCAATACTCCATCAAAAGAGGGATCCGACAACTTTAGAAATTTTATAAAACGGAGAAGAGCAATCGGAGCACCAGTTCTACTACAATTATGAGTAATGAAGAGAACTTTTTTATTTAGCATCTTTTTTTAAAGTATCAATCACGGATGAATAATGTATTTTACATAATGTATTTTTCGGTTCTAAAAACAAATCATTAGAAACAAGTTTCAAAATTCTTACTATTAATGTATAAAGCCTTCTAAATCGAACATCTAAATAAAAATAACTTATTAATATAAATAATGAACCTGACATCAATTGTACAAAGTCTATAATATTTAATTTAAATGCCTTTCCCCAAAAATTTAAAGTATTAGAAAATGAAGCTCTATTATTGATGGTTTTATTCCATCTTATTCTTTGTACCAAATGTAATATTTGATGACTAATTAATCTTTTTCTTTTTTTATTAACTTTTTGAGATAAAATTAATAAATTGTAAATGTTGAATATTAAATTTATACGGTGGAAGAGTTGAAGTAATGTAAACGCTTTTTTACCTGGATGGGAAGATGTAATCTGTCTATAATAAGAATCACATTGTAGATCAAAATAAATATATTTGTAATCATAAATTAGTGCTCTAATATGTAGATCATAGTCTTGCTGTGAAGGAAGTGTCTCAATGAATCCACCAAGATTAAGCAATGTTTCCTTACGCCAAATTGGCCCTGTGATAAGCCATACTTGATCACGACTTAAAAATCTATCTAAGTCATCCTCCTCAGAGTTTATATTAGATATTATATCTAAATCACCAATTTCTTTATTAAAAAGCATCATTGGGTATATCCAATAATCATAGTCAGGGTATAAAAGAATATTTTTTACCCTTTTTTGTAAACAGTAATGAGCTAATAGATCATCAGAGTCTAAAAATACAATGAATTCCCCTTTAGCTAATTTTAAACCATGATTTCTACAAGCACAAGCACCTTTTCTTAAGCCGCTTGGCCTTTTATATAATTTTATTCTATTATCGACGCTAGAGAGAGACTCTACAATATTGTATGAATTATCTTCTGAGTGATCATCTATGACAACTACTTCCCAGTTGCAATAAGTCTGATCTATTATTGATTTTATTGTCGCTAAAATATATTGCTCTCTGTTATATAGAGGAATAATAATGCTAACTAATGGATTGTACATGTAATTTTGCTGAAGTTATTTGCAACGTTTACTGATTCCTTATGCTATTGCCAAATCCCTTTCATATAAATAAAGAAAATTGGTTTTATACTGGGAGCAAAATAAAAGTTGTTTAATAATTATATAAAGAGCTTTAATCTACAAGCATTAACCACCAATTTACTATCCTCAGATTTGAGACCGAATTAATATTAAACAGTAATTAAACTCTCTATTGTTATAATTAATAATTAAGACTCAAAAACAGGTTTAGGGCTGAGCACTTATTTTAGAAATCTATGCATAGCTTTTGCTTTAAGTTCTGAGGCTGAAAATTGCTGATAATAATATAAATATCTGATTTTCAATTTAAGTACAAGGATTCGTAGTTTAACTTCTATTTTCTTAGTAGAAATATTTTCTAATTTTAACTTTTCTTTATAAAAATAAAGTAACGTATTAGAAAATAAGTATCTATATTTTTTATCAAAATAGCATATATATTTGTCATATTGGTATATTTTTCTGTGAAGTCTAAACAAATCAAGATCTATTCTCTGACTTATGCCCCTTTCATGTTTAATATGCGTGCACCAAATTTCGTCATGGAACTTTATCAGCCCAAATTGTGATACAAGTAGCTGCAAAGTATAATCTCCACTATAAACCTTGTTAAACCACTCGGGCCATTTCCTAATAAGGTTATTCTTAAAAACTATAGATGCAGTTGGCATAAACCATTTTTCTACAACATTTTTGTGAGTAAATGTTGTTTTACATCTAAGCTCCTCAAACCTTTCCTTAAAAGTTTCAGTAAACTGATTCTTATTCTGATGTATAACTAAAGCATCATGGAAGCTCAATACATACTCTGGATTGGCCTCTAAAAAATCAATCTGACATTGAAGTTTGGTTGGATTATTCCAATAGTCATCACCTTCGCATAAAGCTATATATTTACCTCCACAAGCTTTTAAATTTTCAATAAAATTAGGCATTACACCTAAATTAGTATCCGGTAATCTGAGCTTAATAATTTGAGGATATCTATTTTGATAATCAATGCATATTGCTCTTGTGCTGTCAGTACTACAATCATCTCCAATTATCAACTCTACAGGAAATTGTGTCTTTTGCTTAAGCACACCCTCTATAGCTTGTGTAATAAACTTTTCATGATTATAAGTAATCATGCAAACGCTTACAACAGGCCTTGTTACTATAGCTGATTTCATATTAAGATATTAAAAGGAAGTAGCGGGGATGCCCTTAACTCTAGTGTTATTAGGAATAGATTTTGTAACAACTGCACCAGCTCCTATTATTACATTTTTTCCTATCTTAATTTTAGGTAGAAGAATTGCTCCTGATCCTATTATAGAAAAATCATCAATAGTAACACCACCGGTTACGACTGTACCTGGGGAAACTTCCACAAACTTTCCGATTCTAACATCATGATGAACTAAAACTCCTGCATTTATTAAAGTACCCTCTCCTATTATAACATTATTACTAATTGTAACATTAGCCATTATATTTACACCTGGCTCTATTGTAACTTCATGCTTACCAATTAGTGCTCTTCTTGATATCAAAGACTGTAAAATGCCTCCTTCAGTAGTAAATTTGTTACACATGAGTTGCCGAATGAAAGGATTTCCAACACCAATAATGAAATCTGGATCATGTTTTAAAACTTCAGTAACATCCTCAAAAGTTTTAAGAATAGTATAAATTCCATACAACTCAGAAGGTAAGTCTTCAGATACATCATCATAAAAATACAATCTATTAGAAAACCCGTTGTCTTCTAGTACACAAAGAACATCCTTTGCATGGCCTTTTGCACCGATTATAACCATTTACTAATAATTTTGAGATCTCAATAATGCCCTACAAATCATATCAATTTCTTCAAGAGACAAATCATGGTATAAAGGCAGGCAAAGTACTCTTTTGGAATGATCGCTAGAGATTGATACCTTTTGCTGGGGCACATAATTTAATGTTTCTAAAGAAGGATAGAAGTATCTTCTGGGGTATACATATACTCCATGCAATGCTTCAACAGCTTTTACAAGTGCCTGCTCACTTTCAAAAATTATTGGATAATACGAATAGTTATACTCTATGTGTAGTTTGATTACAGGCTTTGATACTTTTAAAGATAGTAGCTTCGTATTATATCTTTCTGATTGCTCTTTTCTCCGTAAAAGAATTTCCGAAACATATTTAAGATTACAAAGCCCCATAGCTGCATGGAACTCACTATTTTTTCCGTTAATCCCTAATCCATAAAAATGTTCAGGACCATCATAACCAAAGTTTCGCATATGAGCAATTTCTTTGGCTACAGAAGCATCATGTGTTATAATAGCTCCTCCTTCAGTAGTATGGAATAACTTGGTTGCATGGAAACTTAACGTGTTTAAATCACCGTAAGAAAAAACTGATTTAGACTTATAATTAGTACCGAAAGCATGAGCGCCATCATAAATAACTTTTAAGTTATACTTATCTGCTATAACTTGGATAGCATCAACATCGCAGGGGTTACCATATACATGAGTAGCTAGAATTGCAGTAGTATTAGAAGTAATTGCTGCCTCTATTAAAGCAGGATCAATATTTAATGTAGCAGGATCAATATCAACGAATACAGGTATGCATCCTTCCCAGACTATACTACTGGTTGTTGCAACAAAAGAGAATGGCGTGGTAATGATTTCTCCTTTTAGGCCCAGTACTTTTATGGCAAGCTGCAAGGCAATTGTACCATTACTTACAAAAAAAAGGTGAGGTACATCAAGGTAATCTTTTAATCTCAGTTCAAGTTCATTTACTAGCGGTCCGTTATTTGTTAACCACTCTCTTTTCCAAATTCCTTTTATGTAATATTCATACTCTTCCAACGGAGGAAGAAAAGGTTTTGTAACATTTATCATTGAATCAGCTCTTTTAATAAATTATTTCTTCTTTCTAGTTGTGCTTCTTTAGAGTAAAGTTTTAATGTTTTTAGTCTACCTCTTTCTGCCAGTTCAATCATTTTATGGTAGTTAGTTATCAAATCCTTAACTGCAAGTAATATATCAGATGCGTTAGGTTTGATAATTATTATTTCTTCATTGGGTATATATCCATCATTTTGATTAAGTTCATCGCTGGCTAATACTGCAACTCCATTTAATGATGCTTCAACACAACAGCCTAAGGGGAATCCATCAAATGCCCCATTACTAAGTTTGAAAGGGACATTAGGAGATATTATTAAATCAATTTTGGAGAAAAAATGATTTAAAAAATCTGAATCTCTGTAACCATAAAATGTAATATTATCTCCTAAATCAGAAACTTCTATTACTTTATGATCAAAACCTCCCACTATATGAAATCGAATGAATTCGTATTCTTTGTTGAGTTCTTTTGCTACAGCTATAAAAGTATCATAACCTTTATCAATACCTTGAGGGGTATATCTTCCAGCCATAAAGCATATATCAAATGTATCTTTATTAACCTTCCACTTTTTATAATCGATTTTGGCATTATCAATTGTTGTATTACTCACAACACCAAATATATATTCTATCAAATGTTCAGGACAGTTGTGGTTATCAATTAAATAATCATAAGTGATGTTTTGCGTAGCAATAATTTTTTTCAGATTTGGAGAATTTAGAATTCTAGTTAATTTTTTATCTGAAGTTTCATCATTTAACCTAAACCCACCTCCAGGATAAAGAGTAAAAATAAATGGAATTTTGTGTTTATCAACGAAATCTATAATTCCATAAATATTATTAAGAAAAATACAGTAAATCAATTTCGCATTAAAGTTTACAAGACCTTTATGCTCTATGATTTTAAAACTTTTATTCGAAGGATTTTCTAGCTTAAAATCTTTTATAACTTGTGCAATTGTTTTATTAGCATTAAGAACTGTTAATGCTGTTCCGGTGGATACTACCTTTGTTTTTTTAAATCCTTCTAAATAATTATTAAACTCAATATATCTGAAAAGAGACTTTTCATAAGGGAAAATATCGTCAAAAATGAGAAGATCATATTGTTTTATACCAATATAAGGTTTAATAAAAGTAGTCTTAATAAATTTAGAAATTAGTAACAAAACGTAATGATAAACTTTACTTAAAAGTTTATTTTTTTTGTATTCCAACATAAATTAGGTCTAATTAAACCACTCCAATGACCAAAATAATTACCCCTATTTTTACCATCATCTATATAGGTGATAGATAATATTTTATCTAACTGGGTAATTATTCGATTTTGGTTATTAACAAGTAAAATACTTAAGTAAAATGTACCTTCATTAAATAAGCTAGAAGGAATTATACATATTGCTTCGTAAATTCCTCTGTCTAATGGCACTCTGTACAATGGATCATTAATCGAAGGAGATGAAAGTATATACTCTTCTCCTTTTCCATAAAGCGATAAGGAAAAATTTATTTTTAGGCCCGGTTCATTAATTCTAAATTTTATACTTATAAAGATTTTTTCATCTAGATAAAATTGCTCTTTACGTTGGAAATTTTCGTCTACTATAGATACTGAAGTTAATTCTATTTGAGAATTGCCTGGACCACTGCCCTGTTGCCATTCTTTAAATGTTTTATCAACATTTCCATTATCGTCAATATAATGGTTTATCATTTTATTGATTTCACCAAAATTATCAACAGTACCATTTTTTAAAATTAAACCATTTGTGCATAAAGCCTGTACAGCTGCCATATTATGGCTTACGAACAGAACTGTCCTACCATCACCTCTGCTTACATCCTGCATTTTTCCAATTGCCTTTTTCTGAAATTCTGCATCTCCAACTGCTAAAACCTCATCCACTATCAATATTTCGGGTTCCAAGTGTGCAGCAACAGCAAAGGCAAGCCGTACACGCATACCAGAAGAATAGCGCTTAACAGGCGTGTCGATATACCGTTCAGTACCTGAGAAAGCAACAATCTCATCGAACTTAGAACGTATCTCAGCTTTACTCATGCCCATGATGGCTCCATTCAGGAAAACATTTTCGCGGCCAGTAAGCTCCTCATGGAATCCTGTGCCTACTTCTAAAAGCGAAGCAATACGGCCTTTTGCTTTTATAGTACCAGTTGTTGGGGCAGTTACTCTTGAAAGTAGTTTAAGGAGTGTCGATTTACCTGCTCCATTTTTACCGATAATACCCAGCACTTCGCCTTGTTTAACTTCAAAGTTTATATCCTGAAGTGCCCATGCGTACTCACTTGTTGCTTTAGTAGTTCTATCGTTTACCTCACCAATCTTAAGGTATGGATCTTCTTTCCCTCGCACCTTATTCCACCAGCGGTTTAAGTCATGCGAGATTGTACCCGTACCTAATTCACCTAATCGATATTGCTTAGATAAATTCTCTACTCTAATAACAGTATTGCTCATTATATTAAACCGTATCCATGAAAGATTTTTCTACTTTATTAAAAGTAATTACCCCCAGGATAAAAATGACAAGAGTAAATAAAGTAGAATAAATTAAGTAGTTCCAGTTAAGAGTGCCGGAACCTAAAAATGCAAAACGAAAAGCTTCGATAATACCTGACATCGGATTAGCTGCAATATAAATCTTATACTTTTCCGGCAAGGTAGAAAGGGGATAGATAACAGGGGAAGCATACATAGCTAATTGCACACCAAAACCTACCAAAAACTTTAGATCGCGGTATTTGGTCGTCATAGCAGATATTAACATCCCGAAACCGAGCCCAAGGCCTGCCATTAATAAAACTAAAAATGGAACCAATAAAAGATAAATATTCGGCTGTACATCTGCTCCTCTTATTATATAATAGCCAAGAAGTACAAGGAACAGAATTAATTGCACCCCAAATTTCAAGAGATTGGACACAATGATTGAAAGAGGCATAATGAGCCGGGGAAAGTATACTTTACCGAAAATATTGGCATTCTGGATAAATGTGGTTGAAGTAGTATTGAGGCACTCAGCAAAATAATTCCAGCCTACAATACCTGCCATATAAAACAACAAAGGAGGAACGCCATTGGTTGACATGCCAGCAATTTTACCAAATACAATCGTAAATGTAATGGTAGTAAAGAGCGGCTGCAGGAAAAACCAGATAGGCCCTAGTATGGTTTGTTTGTAAACAGCTACAAAGTCGCGCCGCACAAACATCTGAAGCAGATCTCGGTAACGCCAAACTTCCTTTAATTGTAAATCGAACAGACCGGAACTAGGCTTAATAACCATCGTCCAATCCTCATCCTGTTCTTTCATTATAATGGTAAGTTAATTTATAATTTATTGGGAGATAAAATTTCAATCACCCCAGCCCCTCCTTATCTTTAAAGAAGGGCCCCACCCCCAAGTGGGGATTTTTTCATCTCCTACATTTAATAATATAAGGAGTAATGATTATGCTATTTTACTCGTGGTAATTAAGCACTTTATGCCCACCTTGTTTCAGGTAGGTATCGCGCTTGAACAATTCCAGATCCGAAGTCATCATATCCTTCACTAAGGCAGCCAGATCATACTTTGGAATCCAGCCAAGCTTTGTATTCGATTTGGTAGCATCACCGATAAGCAACTCAACCTCTGTCGGTCGGAAATAGTTCGGATCCACGCTTACCACCTCCCTGCCCACCTCGAGCTGGTACTCCGGGTTTTTGCAGGCTGCAATGTATCCCTTCTCCTCTACGCCTTCGCCTTTGAACTCCAGTTCAAAGCCAACTTCCGCAAAAGCCATTTTAATGAAATCACGTACGGTGGTGGTCACGCCCGTTGCGATCACGAAGTCCTCCGGCGTGTCCTGCTGCAGGATGCGCCACATGGCCTCCACGTAGTCCTTGGCATGGCCCCAGTCGCGCTTGGAGTCCAGGTTGCCCAAATAGAGTTTGTCCTGCAGGCCCATGGCGATACGCGCCGCGGCCCTGGTGATCTTGCGCGTCACAAACGTCTCGCCCCGCAGCGGCGACTCGTGGTTGAAGAGGATGCCGTTGGTGGCGAACATGCCGTAGGCCTCGCGGTAGTTGACCGTGATCCAGTAAGCGTAAAGCTTTGCCACCGCGTAAGGTGAGCGCGGGTAGAAAGGCGTCGTCTCCGACTGCGGCACCTCCTGCACCAAACCATACAGTTCAGAAGTTGATGCCTGGTAGACCCTTGTTTTCTCCACCAGGCCCAGAATACGGATTGCCTCGAGTATGCGCAGCGTGCCGATGCCGTCGGCGTTGGCCGTGTACTCGGGCGTGTCGAAGCTCACCTTCACGTGACTCATGGCTGCCAGGTTGTAGATCTCGTCAGGCTGCGTCTCCTGGATGATGCGGATGATGTTGGTCGAGTCCGTCAGGTCGCCGTAGTGCATCTTGAAGCGCACGTCACTCTCGTGCGGGTCCTGGTAGAGATGGTCCACCCGGTCGGTGTTGAACATGGAGCTGCGGCGCTTGAGGCCGTGCACCATGTATCCTTTTTCCAATAGGAGCTCGGCCAGGTACGCCCCGTCCTGCCCTGTGATGCCTGTGATAAGGGCTACTTTCATGTGAGTTCTGAGTTATGAGTTACGAGTTCCGGTTTTTTTCCCCGAAACGCTATGTTATATGTCTTGTGTTGAATGCGATTATCTTTCGGCGACGGCCTCCTGCGAGAGGAAGTCGGCGTAGGCTAGAGCAATGCCCTCTTTCAGTTCGGTGGTATGGTGCCAGCCCAGGTTGTGCAGTTTTGTCACGTCCATGAGCTTGCGGGGGGTGCCGTCTGGCTTGGTGGTGTCGAGGCGAAGCTCGCCTGTGTAGCCCACTGTCACCTTCACCAGCTCGGCCAGCTCTTTAATGGACAAATCCTCGCCGGTGCCCACGTTCACCAGCTCGCGGCCCGAGTAGGTCTGCATCAAAAAGAGGCAGGCTTGGGCCAGGTCGTCGGCGAAGAGGAACTCGCGCAGCGGGCTGCCCGTGCCCCAGATCGTGACCGCCTCCGCCCCGCTCTCCTTCGCCTCGTAGAAGCGGCGGATGAGGGCCGGCAGCACGTGCGAGTTCTGCGGGTGGTAGTTGTCGTTGTAGCCGTAGAGGTTAGTGGGCATGGCGCTGATGAAGTCGCAGCCGTACTGGTCGCGGTAGGCCTCGCAGAGCTTGATGCCCGCGATCTTGGCGATGGCGTAAGGCTCGTTGGTCGGCTCCAGCTCCCCGGTCAAAAGGTACTCCTCCTTCAGCGGCTGCGGCGCGAGCTTGGGGTAGATGCAGGAAGAACCCAGGAACAGGAGCTTCTTCACGCCCGTCTCGTAGGCAGCGTGGATGATGTTGGCCTCGATCATGAGGTTGTCGTAGAGGAAGTCGGCGCGGTAGGTGTTATTGGCAACGATGCCCCCAACCTTGGCCGCCGCCAGGAAAACAAACTCCGGTTTCTCCTCCGAGAAGAGGGCCTTCACTGCCGCCTGGTCCCGCAGGTCCAGCTCTGCTGAGCGCCGCACGATGATGTTGGTATAGCCTTCCGCCTCCAGCGCCCGCACGATGGCCGAGCCCACCATGCCCCGGTGGCCCGCCACGTATACCTTCGAATCTTTTTGCATCTTCATATAAAGATTTTCACGACAAGCTTATTTATTAAATAATTATAAAACGAGCTCTTTGAAAATTAAACAACGAACTATAGTTCCGATGGAATAATTTAAAGTCTATTTTCTAGTTCTTAGCTCAATGCTAGCTTGCAGCTCGTACCTTTACTACTTACTCTAGATATTTCGTAGGAGTGCATTGACTATAATTAACTATACTCTATTTATCGGTTAAGTTAAGTTACTACTTACAATGAGGTGCAAGCTGCTAGCTCGCACCAGCGTACAACGCTAAGTTTCTTCTGGGGCTAAAATGTGTTTATCTCACAAGCCTTTTCCACCACGACTCTCGTTCTACATCCTCGGCATAATACCCATACCCATATCCGTATCCATACCCATAGCCGTAGTTAAGTTTCGTAAAATCGACATCGTTGAATAGAATAGCCGTGTTTTTAATCTTACCGGATTGATACTGTTGCTGAATATTGGAAACAAAGTTTTTAAGTGTGTACCCCTGGCGTACCATAAATATATTCGCATCAGCCAGGTGCATCAGCTCCAGGCCATCCGAAATAATTCCAACCGGGGGAGTATCCAGTATGATATAATCATATTGCGTCTTTAACACTGCAACCAACTCATCCATTCGTTTGCTAAGCAATAACTCAGAAGGGTTAGGAGGTATATCCCCGGATGGAAGTATATGCAGGTTATCTTGTAGCGTATGGTGTATCGCCTCATCTATACTAATATGCTCTGCTAGGTAATTACTTAACCCAACTGCGCTATGCACGCCAAAATCTGAGTTATTATTCGGCTTGCGCATGTCAGCGTTTACCAAAAGGGTCCGCTCACCAGATATTGCAAAAATATAGGCAAGGTTCTTGGCTGAGAAAGTTTTCCCCTCACCACTTATAGAGGAAGTGATGACAAAGATTTTTCCTTCGCCTGACTTAGCACCGATCATAAAGCGCAAATTGGAGCGAACAGTTCTAAAAGCTTCAGCAAGAGCAGATTTAGGATTCTGATCTATTAAGCTGGCTTTTTCATTTTTATTATGCCCCACCATACCTAGTAAGGGAAGGTTCGTATGGCTGGCTATATCCTCTGTAGAATTGATTTTATTATTCAGCAACTCCTTAAGGAAAATGAACCCGATAGGTAAAAATAACCCAATAAAGAGCGCAATTAAATAAGTTTGGTTTGGATTTGGAGAGATGACAGCTTTTACAGCTGCTGTATTAACCAAACGGGCATCTGGGGTGGTGGCAGCGGTAGAAATTCCCGCCTCTGCCCTTTTTTGCATCAGGAAGACATATAACCCCTCGCTGAGGTTATACATGCGTGTCAGATTGATAAATTGTCTTTCTGCCGCAGGGAGCTGCTGCAGGGTTCCCATCAATCGGCTAATACGCGCATTAATATCTCGAACTGAAATCTGGTTGACCTGCTGTAAGTTGCGTACATTTTCGGCAATACCTGCCAAAAGCTCCCGTGCCTGTGCTTGCGCTGCCTGAATTTGCGTGCGAACAATTGGGTTTTGCGTGCTCTCTGTTTTCAGAGAGGCCAATTGCAATTGGACTTCAATCAGTTGATTGATTAACTGGTTCAGCACAGGATCAGTGACTCCAAAAGATGAAGGCGCAATAATGCTTTCGGTTACATTGCCTGCTGCAATATAATCTTTTAAATAGGTAAAGTATTTGGCACTAACCAGAAGCGCTGCTTTTTCCTGTTCAATTTCCTGTATCTGCCCGGTTGTCTGAGATCCCTCCTCACTCATAGTCAGCCCGGTATTCTCTTTCTTGAAAGATTCCAGTTGCCCTTCCACCCGATAAAGGGAATCACTGATTTGGGCCAACTGCTTATCTATGAAATTGATGGTATTGACTGCTGTCTTATTCTTCTCTAGCAAACTTTGTGAAATATAAGTCTGTACGTGTTGGTCTAAAAAGGTAATTGCTTTTCTGGTATTTGTAGTTGTTGTGCTTATTTCTAAAATCGACGTCTCCTGAACAGGGTTTATAGATAGGCTACTACTATATTGTTTTACCAGATCCTCAAATTTGTTCACGCGAAAAAAAAGATCCCCAGCAGAAAACTGTTTTCCAGTACTATTTACGACGAATTTAAAGCCCCCAATGTTGATAAGCCTCCCAAACATGAATGTTTTTACGGAGTCGGCTGACCCCGGCAAATGCAGGTTAAAGGTCGTTTCATCATTCATTTCATACTGAATAAGCGCTCCAAAAGGGATATTTGTGGAGCTTGAATCAATAAGGATATGTATTGGACTCTCCTCAAAAATTTCAGTAAAATTAATATCCCCTTCTACAAAATAAGAAATCCCGAAATCTAAAGAACGGATTGTTTCCCCAACCATGTCGTTGGATTTCAACATCACCGCTTCATTGTTCAGGTTCTTTTCGTTACCTAGCAACTCCCCGCCATAGAGCAAATTGACAGGAGCATTCGAGAGGTCAGTTGGGTCCTTGATTAATACCGTTGTGCTGGCTGCATACACAGGAGGTGTGTACCGATTTACTAAAAAAGCTATAACAAGCGCTAAAGGCACAGTTAAAAAAAACAAGTACCAATATTGCTTTAACTTCTGCAATATAAATTGCAAGTCAATCAGACTGTCTTGTTGTGGGATAGGTTCTGGATTCACGTTCGGAAGTTAGCTCAGGATTTAATATTATAGAAAACGGGTGGCTAGCAGTGCCAAGGCTGTTACAACCGACAAAACCAAACTTACGTTACCCACAACGTTTTCTTGTACAAACTTAGCCGGCAACGGATCCACTACGAGCATGTCATTGGGTTGCAGGTAAAAATTATTTTTCCCTAAGGTATTATCATCCAGTAAACTAAACTTGTATAGTTTTGCCACCCCATTTTCGTAGCGAACAAGTTTAATGTTGCTTCGGTTCGAATAAGGGCTAAAGCCACCTGCAGAAGCGATGGCTTCCATCACATTGATGTTATCCTGGTATGTGGTAAACTGCCCTTGTTGAGTCACTTCTCCAATAATGGTATACCGGAACGTGAGCAAACGTAAATTAACGGTAGGATCAGATAAAAAGGGGTTTAAGGCATCGGTCACTTTGATGCGTGCCTCTGGCATAGTCAGTCCGTTTAGATTTACCTTACCCACTGCTGGCAAGAGGATGTTTCCGTCAGAGTCCAATGTATACCCGCTTAGCACGGGGTCCTGTGCGCCAAAGATAGTAGTACCGGTAGCCAGAAAATCAAACTCTGTGGGGGTGGTGCTTTGCACTCTGAGTGAGAGCACATCGCCGGGCTTCAGGGTATACGCAACGGGTTTCAGGTCAAAGGTGCGCAGCAATGCGTCTGCATCTCCCTGGTTTTCAACCTGAGGGTTCTCCTGCAGTAGGATGACTCTCTTCTGCGGCACACAGGCAGGGAATACAAAAACTCCGATTAGCAGCCACAGGGCAATTAAGGTTTTACGCATCTTCTATTAGAAACTTATGTAAGGTTGCAACCACGAATTAAAATTGCACCTATTGCCACTTTTGAAAGGGCGAAATTAAGGAAATATTATATCAGTGCCGTGTTCGCATGAAAAATAAATTATACTTTTTTATTAAAACTGCACCTGCACCCCATTCGAGATCGCATACACGAACCGGGTAATGGGTATGATCGGTTCATCCTCGTAGGTGCAGTTAAAGTTGGTGCGCAGGCTAAATTTACTGGTAAGCTTCACCTGCAGTGTCACGTCGCCGCTTATTCTGTTCCGGAAAGAGGCGAGCCCCTTGTCATACCCAGTTTGGTAATAAACGATAGCATTCGTGCTCACCTGTTCAGTCAGAGTGGATTTGAGGCTGAGGTAGTTTGTGGATTTAATTAGATCGGACCGGATGAGTTCTGCATCCTCCTGCTGAGATTCCCACGCTTCGTGTTCGTGCATGATACCGGCACCTAGGTATACAGCCGATTTCTTGGTTTGGAACAGCCTGTACCGCAGTCCTCCCCCAGCCAGGGTGCGTAACTCTAGCCCCCGGGCTTTATCGGCCTGCAGCTGCACGAAGGTTTCGTAAGAGAGTGGTTTTTTATATAGAAAGTTCGTCCTGAAGTGCGAATAGCCGGTGCTGGCCACTGTGTTGCGCTGCTCCCTGGAGTCATAGTTCACCAACAGGTAATTGTAATAGTTGAGCAACAAATAACTATTTCTTGCAGAAACATAGGCAATGTTTCCGTCGAACGTAAGCTGTAGGTAGTTGTTCGGGTTGCTTTTCCCGGCATTCCGGTTGAACATGGAAAAGTTCAGGCCAGCTTTCCCGGTAAAATAGTTAACAGTATCCTTCTCAATCCGCTGCCGCTCGATATTCAGGATTTGCGCCTGGCTGCTATAGGAGAAGAGGTATAAAATAAAAGCAAAAGCAACGGGCAGAAAGTGGGTGGGCATGATTATTTGGAGGGGTGTGATATGGTTAAAAGCCTTGCAAATATAGCGAAGGCCAGCATGAGGGGCAATATGTGATGCGCCACCTTAAGGTGCGGTGCCCAAAGTTTTAGTAGCTTTGGCTTTTGAAGTCAGTATCTATATGTATGCCCTATTCGAACGAAACTATTGCTGCCACCGCCGCCTATGTGCAGGAACTACTCACCGGGGAAGGCTCCGGGCATGACTGGTGGCATATCTACCGTGTCTGGAACAATGCAAAGCACATCGCGGCCCACGAGGACGTAGATCTCTATATAGTAGAGCTGGCAGCGTTGCTGCACGACATCGGAGACCACAAATTCCATAACGGAGACGATACCGTCGGCCCACGCATGGCCAGGGAATGGCTCACGAAGCATGAAGTAAACCCAGAGCATATCACCCATATCTGCGAGATAATTAAAGACTTATCTTATAAAGGGGCGGGCACTTCTTCGGCTATGAAATCCCTGGAAGGTTGCGTGGTGCAGGATGCAGACCGGCTGGATGCCATCGGGGCGATCGGCATTGCCCGCACCTTTGCCTATGGGGGCCACAAGAACCGCGAACTCTACAACCCCACCATTCCTACGCAACTGCATGACTCGTTTGAGGCCTACAAAGCCAGCACCGCCCCTACCATCAATCACTTTTATGAGAAGCTTTTACTCCTAAAAGACCGTATGCACACAAAGACAGCCAATCAACTGGCAGAAGAAAGGCACGCCTACATGGAGAACTTCCTGAAGCAGTTTTATGCCGAGTGGGAAGGACTTAAATGAGTTTGCCTGGTTAAATAGCTGCATAGTGCAAGCCTACGGTGGTTCTGTCAGCTGTTGCGTAAAAATCAGAGCAGGTATAAAGGGGATATAAAAATTTTCAACTCATTCGGTTTCGGCATGATGTTGCCTTCGCCTCGTCTGCTGCTTGCTTCATTACCTGAATTAAAATTTCAGCGATTCAATTAATCGGTCATACAAAATCAGAACATGGAAATACCTTTACTCTCAGACATCGTCATCATCTTAGGGCTGGCTGTAGTTGTAATTCTGCTGTTCCAGCGTTTCCGGTTCCCGACCATCCTGGGGTTTCTCGCCACAGGCGTTATCGCGGGGCCGCATGGGCTGAGCCTCATCAACGCCACCCACGACATCGAGATTCTGGCGGAGGTCGGCGTCATCCTGCTGCTGTTTATCATCGGTATGGAATTCTCGCTCCGAAGCCTTGCCATGATCAAGCGGACCGTGTTGCTGGGGGGCACTGTGCAGGTAATGGCCACGATCGGGTTGGTATGGGTTGTCATGCTCCTCCTGGATTTTAGTAACAGCGAGAGCATCTTCATGGGTTTCCTGATTGCCCTGAGCAGTACGGCCATCGTGCTGAAACTGCTTCAGGACAAAGGCGACATTAATTCCCCGCAGGGCCGCGTGGTATTGGGGGTGCTGATTTTTCAGGATATTATCGTGGTGCCGATGATGCTGGTGACCCCGCTCATGGCCGGAGGCTCAGAAGACATTGGCACCGCCTTGCTGTGGATGGGTCTGAAGGGTGTTTTCGTGATTGTGTTCGTGCTAATCAGCGCGCGCTACCTGGTGCCGATGTTGCTCTACGCTGTGGCCAAAACAAAAAGCAAAGAGCTTTTCATCCTGTGCGTTGTGGTGATCTGTTTTGCCGTGGCCTGGCTTACCTCCAGTTTGGGCCTGTCACTGGCCTTGGGTGCTTTCCTGGCCGGGCTTATCATTTCAGAGTCAGAGTACAGCCACCAGGCGACCAGCAACATCCTCCCCTTCCGGGAGATTTTCACGAGCTTTTTCTTTGTGTCGATCGGAATGCTGCTGGACTTCAGTTTCCTGCTGCAGCACTTCCCCATCATCCTTCTCTTCACGGTGCTCACCTTTCTCATTAAAGGTACGGTGGCCACCCTGGCCGCCCGGATGCTGCAGTACCCCTTGCGTATTTCGCTGCTCGTGGGCCTGTCGATCTTCCAGGTGGGCGAGTTTGCCTTTATCCTATCGAAGACGGGGATTGAGTTTGGCCTGCTCTCAGAAGAGACCTACCAGTACTTTCTGTCGGTGTCGCTGCTGACGATGGCCATCACTCCCTTTATAATAGAGTACTACCAAAAGATTGCAGGGAAAATCGGCGCACCGTTCACGTCGAACCAGGAGCCGATGCCCTTTACCCATACCCACCCTGATGAGCATGGCGACCTCCCTCCGCTCGATGACCATATCATCATCATCGGGTTTGGCATCAACGGACGCAACGTGGCTAAGGCCGCTAAGCACGCCAACATCCCTTACGTGATACTTGAGCTGAACGCAGTTACCGTGAAGAATGAGCGCAAGTTAGGTCAGCCAATCGTATATGGGGATGCCGTTCATTCCATGATCCTGACGCATATCAATGTGCTGCGCGCGCGCGTGGTAGTGGTGGCCATATCCGACCCGGAAGCTACCCGCCGCATCATCGCCAGTATCCGCGAGATTTCAGATAAAGTGCATATAATCGTGCGCACGCGCTTTGTGCAGGAAATGGAGGAGAATTACAAAATTGGAGCTGATGAGGTGATTCCGGAAGAATTTGAGACCTCCATCGAGATCTTCACACGCGTGCTCAACAAGTACCTGATGCCCCGCGACGAGATCGAGAGCTTCACCCAGATGATCCGCTCCGACAACTACGACATGCTGCGCAGTATGGCCGGGCGCAACAACGGGATGCCCGCCACACTGGACCTCGATCTTCCTGACCTGGAGGTGGCGAGCCTTCGGGTGTATACCAATGATGAAGAGTTTATCGGGAAGCCGCTGCTTGAGTCGGGTATACGGCAGCGGTTTTCAGTAACTGTGGTGGCCATCAAGCGGGGTAGCGATACGCTGCTCAACATCAACCCGCAGACATATATCGAGCAAGGGGATATCGTGTATGTGGTCGGGAAACCAAGTGAGGTGATGCGCTTTAATAATTACCTTAAAGCCGATTAGAAAAGGTTAAAACTCTTTACATCGAGTTAAATACTTACTTGATTAAATTTATTTTAATCAATTGGTTTTAAGTAACTTATACCTATTAATATTTAGTCTCCCAAGAGCCTTCACTGACGTTATGCTAGAGAGCTGCACAGTTCGTGAAAGTACCCTTTTAAAGTTTGTCCCCCTTTGAAGGGGGTTAGGGGGATGACAGGCGGCCGAAAGAACCTTCCCTGACCTTGCTTGATGAAATCCGCTTCCGAAGTGTCTTACAGGTTGATTGTCCGCAGGGAGTATCATCCCCCTGCCCCCTTCTACGTCGAGGGCCCCTACCCCCAAGGGGGACAAAAGAACGCAAGGCGTAACAGCAGGAAGTAATAATAAAATGCCCCATCCCCTCACGGGGAGGCTCTCTATGGCGCAAGCGTCCGCTTGTGACTTTTAATGCCTAACCTGCCGCACATCGCCTACCAACGGCAGCACAAGCGGACGCTTGCGCTATGGTTTATGGACTCCAAAAACACAGAATTTCGGCTATGGCAGTTTGGGGTATATACTATACAAGAGTACTCCAGTACATAACACCAATCGGATATTGGTATAATGAGGGATTAACACTAAAAGCCTAAAGAGACCCCATCACATCCGTAACGACTCCCTGCACTTTGCCATACCCCGCTTTAAAATTCGTGATTCCCCCTTCGGCCCAACCGCGCCAGAGTAGCATATTCGACTTTGGGTTGATCAGGTCGATGATCAGGGTGCCTTCCTTAAACAGGTCGACGGATCGGTAACCGGGCATGTCGGCATGGCCGTAGCTGTAACGATAGCCGGCCATATACCCATAGCTGTACCCGAATCCGGGCCTTGGCTGCGCGGCCTTGTCTGTTTCCTCTGCCATCGACACACTGACATCATAGGCCACCAGCACATCAGGGTTTTGTGATGCTTTGCGGTACCCGCGCTTCTCTAATTCTTCCTCGATTGCGCGTACGACGTTTTGGTCGAGAGACGCACTATACCCTTTCTCAAAACTTGGCTGCGCCACGGGGGCCGTCTGGAACCAGGCATAGGTCTTGTAAGTTTTTGGCGCGGCATATGGCGTTTTTATGGAATGTGCGCCCTTCGACGCGGAGGTTGTCACGCAGGAGGTGAGCGACAAGCCTGCCAGCACGAAGCCAAATACAAGGCTGAGTAAGCGTAAAGTTGTTTTCATTGTGTGGTTTTTAAGATGGTATAGCCCTTGTCGCGATGTGCCAATCACTGTCTGCAGCAGCATTTCAGCGTTCCGGCAGTCACTTAGGTATAAATTCCCTGCAAATGTATAACGGCGCATATTGCATCGCAAATTGTTCCGCAAAAGAGACAAGCCCTGATCTACCGTATGATTCTGTATAAAAAGCAAGTTTCGAGGAATGTATGCCCGGAAACCAGTACAATTTCATTCGCCATAACAACGATACTACGAATTACACGTGTATGAGAGGAAACTAAAAAAGAGATTATCCTCAAAACTTAAACCAATGGCTGACATTTCTACTCACATTCCCTCTGCCCCGCCCAAATGGGTAAAAAACTTTGCCAGGGCTGGCCTCAGCGCCAAAGGCGTTGTATACTGTCTGGTAGGGATCATCGCTTTTATGGCGGCGTTCGAATTTGGTGGCAAATCCACGAAGGAGGCCGGAAAATCCGGGATTTTCCGTTTTATACTGGAGCAGCCTTTCGGCAAATGGATGCTCGGCGTTGTCGCGTTGGGGCTGGCATGCTACGTTATCTGGCGCTTTATCCAGGCTTTACAGGATACCAACAGCCAGGGATCTGACGCAAAGGGCATTGCCAAGCGGCTTCGCTACGCCTTCAGCGGATTTGTGTATGGCGGTCTTGCCTTTGTGGCGGCAAAGCTTGCCCTGGGCAACGGGGGCGGAGACAGCGACTCTAGGCAGACACTGGTGCGGGAACTGCTGCAGCAACCCTTTGGCCAGTGGCTGGTGGGTATACTGGCTGTCGGCACCATGCTTACCGGCGTTCACCAGATATACTTTGGCTACTCCGAGAAATACAAAAAGTCGATTAGCAGCTCCGGGCTCAAAAGTGATGTCGAGCACAAAATGATTCGCGCCGGAAAAGTGGGTTACATCGCCCGCGGGGTGGTATGGCTCGTAATCGGCTACTTGTTTTTAAAGGCAGCCATGCAGTCGAACCCGAATAAGGCTGGGGGCAGTAGCAGCGCGTTCGCGTTTCTGGAGGACGCCTCGTACGGCTCCTACCTGCTGGGGGCTGTGGCCCTTGGCCTGATCTGCTATGGCGTGTTTATGTTTATGCGCGCGAAATACCAACCGGTATATAAATAACTGTCCTCAAAACCGAACCCAAAGGCGGGCCACTGCAGAAAAAATAGCTGCAGTGGCCCGCCTTTTTTAGTCTCAGCCGATTTTACGTATACCATCCCATATCAATCGAAGTTAAATCCTAAAGTAAGATGCTCATTCTTTAGTTGGGAGATATAAGCGTGAGCACATGTTTTCAGGCTTAACATATATTTTACATTATATATTTACACTTTTCCAATTATCGGGCATAATTACTTAAAATTAAAGCTTTTAAAGCGTTAATTTTTGATTCCATCCCCTAACTTTGGTCAGGGACGTGTCGCAACCAGTGGGTGAATGCCTCCTGCTTGCTTTGGCGCCATTCCAGAGAAGGCTATGTGCAAACTGAGATGAAAAATACTGCTTTTAAAATATTTATATTAGACGATGATATCTGGTATAGCGAATTGCTGGAGTACCACTTATCCGCGAACCCGGATTATGAAATCCACAAATTCCACGCTGCGCAGGATTGCCTCACCAACCTGTACCAGCGGCCCAATGTCATTACCCTTGATTATTCGCTGCCCGACAAAAACGGCGCTGAGGTTTTAAAGCGGATAAAGGAACAAAGCCCGGACACGCAGGTCGTCGTGATTTCGGGCCAGGAGGATGTGGCCACTGCCGTCGACCTCCTGAAAAAGGGGGCGTATGATTACCTCGTAAAAGATGAGGACACGCCGGAGCGCCTTTGGAACTCCGTGAACAAAATTTGCGAGAGCGACTCCCTGCGCAAGGAAATAGACCAGCTGCGGGAGGAGATCGGGCAAAAGTACGACTTCACCAACTTCATCATCGGGAACAGCGATGCCATGAAGCGGGTGTACAACATGATGGACAAGGCGGCAAAAACCAACATCACCGTCTCCATCAATGGCGAAACCGGCACCGGGAAAGAGTTGGTGGCCAAGGCTGTGCATTACAACAGCACCCGCAAGAAAGCCCCCTACGTGGCCGTCAACGTAGCCGCCATTCCGCGCGAACTGATCGAAAGTGAGCTGTTCGGCCATGAGAAGGGCGCTTTTACGGGCGCGGTATCGCGGCGGATCGGTAAGTTTGAGGAAGCTAACAAAGGCACCATTTTCCTGGATGAGATCGGGGAACTGGACATCAGCCTGCAGGCCAAGCTCCTCCGGGTGCTTCAGGAAAAAGAGATTACCCGCGTGGGGGGCAACAGCCTGGTGCCTGTGGATGCGCGCATTATTGTGGCTACGCACAAAAACCTGGCGGATGAGGTGAAAAAAGGCACATTCCGGGAAGACCTGTATTACCGTTTGCTGGGCCTGCCCATCCAGCTGCCCCCGCTGCGCGAGCGCGGCGGCGATATCCTGGTGCTGGCTAAGTCGTTTATAGAAAGCTTCAGCAAAGAAAACGGCCTGCAGAAAAAGACACTTTCTCCCGCTGCACAGGAGAAGCTGCTCTCCCACTCCTTCCCCGGCAACGTGCGCGAGTTGAAGGCAATAGTGGAGCTGGCGGTGGTGATGGCAGACGAGACGATGATACAGGACAACGACATCATTTTCACGGTGGAAGCTAGGGATGGGAATTTTCTGGCGAAGGAAAAGTCGCTGAAGGCTTATACCACAGAGATTATTCAGATTTTCCTTGACAAATACAATTACAACGTGCTGTTGGTGGCCGAAAAGCTGGATATCGGTAAGTCGACGATCTACCGCATGATTCAGAACAATGAGTTGAAGGCAGAGTAAGGCACCTATGTTTTACCGCTTTTGCGATACTACAGTGATTTTTGACGCTTCCGAACCCGGTAAAGCGTTGCCTGTGAGAATTTGTCATCTGTTTGTATAAAAACACCCCTATGGATACTCGATCGGAAGCACAGTTGCTTCAGGAACTGGCAGCAGTGCGGAAGGCCCGTGATGCGGCTGAAGAACTTGTAGACGCTCACCGTCAGGAACTGGCGCTCCTCAAAAGCACTCAGGATGCCTCCGCCATCCCCTCATATGCGACTGGCAAATTATTGCTTCACCTGAAAACCCCAGCCCTGCTGGCCGACTCGGAAGACAATATCCTTTTGCTGAACGAAGAACTGCACCGCCTGCTTCATCTTCCGGAAGACATATCCTTTTACACAGGCATGGCTCTGTCGTTTTTTGAGCAAAGCACGCTGCTACGCCATCTCCGGCCGCACCATGAAGTTACCAACATGCCCGGCGCCTCGGATGAGGGTGAATTTCCGGAGCGCATGAAAATCGAGCGGGAGCGTGTGCCCGTGACCGTGGGAACAGCGGCCCGGGGAGCGGTATGGCTCTACCGCGATGCAACCGCGAAGCGGGAGCAGCAACCTGAACCGACGCTGCAGGAAGAGTACCCGCATCCTATGTTACGGATAAGTTTCAGCGGCGAAATTCAGTATATGAATGGGGCCAGCGTTGAACTCCTCGGTTCAGTTACTGCCAAGCGCATGGCTGGCTTTAACCGGTTGCTGCTAATGCACATCCGGAAACTTAACCTTCCCACCTCTCCGCATACCGCCTCTTTCGAGTTTTATGTGTCCCGGCGCTATTTCCACTCCCTCATTACATCGCTGCCAGACAAAGGGTATTTCAACATCTATATGTCTGATATCACGGAGCGCAAGCAGACGGAGGAAGCACTGCAGGAGTCCCGGAACTTTACTCATAACATCGCCCGCACGATACCCAGCATGGTGTATATCAACGATCTGGAAACGGGCGAGCACATCTACTCCAACGAGCAGGTGTATACGGTGTTAGGATATTCCCGAGAGGAACTGGTCGCTTTTGAAGGTGATGTGTTCAGCAACATTGTCCTGCCGGAGGATCTGGAAAAAATGTACAGGCACATACACAGCATCCTCCAGGCGCAGGATGGGGAGATACTGGAGATAGAATACCAGGTCCGCTGCAAAAACGGAGATATTAAAATTCTGCGCAGCCGTGAGAGCGTGTTCAAACGCCGTCAAAACGGATCGGTTACGCAGGTGATCGGTTCTGCCGAGGATGTGACCGCCATCCGGCATCACAGCCAGGAATTAATTAGCCAGAAGGAGTTCTATGAGTCGATCCTGAACAACATCCCTTCCGATGTGGCGGTTTTTAACGAGAAGCTGCAATACGTGTTCCTGAACCCAGCCGCCATAGGCGACGGCACTTTGCGTAAATGGCTGATTGGCAAAACGAATGAGGAATATAGCGCATACCGACAGTTTAAAAACCGATACCTGGATAGTAGACTTGAGAGCCTCAAACGGATCCGGAAAACCCTGCAACTCGAACAGTTTGAAGAGAAACTTATTGACAGACAGGGGAAGGAAAGAACATATATCCGTTATCTCAACCCCGTACTGGATGAGGCTGGGGATTTGAAATTGGTGATAGGGCATGGCCTTAATATCACTGAGCTAAAGCGGGCACAGACCATAATCTCTGCCAGTGAGGCTAAAAACAGAGCCATATTGGCGGCCATACCCGATATCATGTTCATCATCGACAAGGACGGCCATTTGGTTGAGATGAACAATGTGGACCAGAAATACCTCCCTATACCTAAAGAGGAAGTTGTTGGCAAGAACATTATGTCCCTCTTTCCCTATAGATTAGCCACTGCCATGCTGCAGCATGTGCAGCGCGCCATCGAGACAGGGATATCCGAGAAAACAGAGTATGACCTGAATGCGCCCGAGGGTACCCTCTATTACGAGGGCCGCTTTGTCAAGTACAGCGAGAGCGAAGCCCTGGTGATTGTCAGGGACACGACGGAGGAGAAAAAAGCCGCGCTGGAGACCAAGGCCAAGAACGATTTCATTGAACTCGTGCTCGACTCAAGCCCCAGCCTTATTTACGTGAAGGACGGGGAGGGCAACTTCGTGCTGGCAAACCACGAGTTTGCCAAGCTGTTTGGGCGCACAATCGAAGAGATAGAGGGCTTGAACACGGCCGATATATACCCTAATAAAAAAGAGTCCAGGCTATATATGGAGTCTGACAGAGAGGTAATTCGGGAGAATAAGGAAATCAAGCTGCAGGAGCGCTTCACGAATAGCCAGGGAGAAATCATTTGGTTCAGCACAACCAAAAAGCCCCTTGTCACGGCAGACGGCCAGGTGCATGTGCTGGGCATTTCCACCAACGTGACCGAGCAACGCCAGGCCAGCAGGCAATTGGAACACAGCGAAGAGCTCCACCGCCTGCTCTCGGAGAACTCCCGCGACCTGATAAGCCTCCACAACCCGGACGGGAGCTATATTTATGCCTCTAAGGCGGTGGAGGAAATTCTGGGGTATAGCCAGATCGAAATGCTGTTCATGGAAACATTCCGGGTTATTCATCCGGATGACCGGGAAAGGGTACGGCAGAAAGGCTTTGTGGTGGCCATGCAGAAAAAAACCAACGTGACGCTGCAGTGTCGGCTCCTGCACAAAAACGGGAATGAGCTTTGGGTGGAGACGAACCTCAAGCCGATTCTGGACACTGCCGGGAACGTGACGAAAATCCAGTCGGCTACCCGCGACATCACCAACCGAAAAAGATCGGAGGAGGCGCTTCGCCACAGCGAAAAAAAATACCGCGACCTCATCAACTACAGCCAGGCCTATATCTGCACCCACGATATGGAAGGCAATATTCAGTCCGTAAACCCCTACCTGCTACAAATGCTGGGGTTAACCACGGAGAAAATGGTGGGCAAAAACCTATCCTCCTTCTTCTCCTCCTCCTTCCTGCCCTATATGGAAGGCTATCTCCAGAAGTTCGGCGATAGAAACGTGGTGGACGGTGTGCTTTTCGTGAAAAACAAGGACCAAGAAAAACGTAGCCTGCATTACCAGAACTACAAGGTGGAGGAACCGGGCGCAGCCCCTTATATCATCGCAATTGCCCAGGACATTACAGACCGCATGCGCACGGAGGTGCAACTGACGAAGGCGAAAGAGGCAGCGGAAGAATCGGCACGGGTGAAGGAGAACTTCCTGGCGAACATGAGCCACGAGATCAGGACGCCGATGAACGGGATACTGGGTATGGCGGGCCTGCTCAAAAAAACAACGCTCGACAGTGCACAGCAGAATCTGCTCCAGATTATACAGCAGTCTGCAGACAATCTGCTCGTGGTGATAAACGATATTCTGGACATTGCAAAAATAGAGGCTGGCAAAATGGAGATCGAGCAAATCCCCTTTGACCTGGCAGAATCAATCAGGGCCGCCTACAAGACCTTTATATATAAGGCTGAGGAGAAGGAAATAAATTACGTTCTGGAGCCCATAAACTTGCCTCATGCCATCATGCTGGGCGACCCCTATCGCCTGAACCAGGTGCTGCTGAACCTGCTCAACAATGCCATCAAGTTTACAGAGGAAGGCACGGTACGGCTGGCGTGCCATGTGCTTGCCGAAACAGCTGAAAACCTGACAGTGGAGATCACGGTGTCGGATACGGGCATCGGGATACCGGCCTCCAAAATAGATGTAATCTTCGACGGTTTCACCCAGGCATACTCCAGCACGACGCGCAAGTATGGTGGCACAGGGCTGGGGCTCAACATCTCGAAGACGCTGGTAGAGATGCAGCAAGGCACCTTAACCGTGGAAAGCCAGGAAGAAAACGGAAGCACCTTTAAAGTACACATAACTTATTTAAAATCAATGGATGCAGCCCCTAAAGTTAAAGAAGAAGTAATAGACTTCACCAGCCTCAGCCACATACACCTACTAATGGCTGAGGATAACGAGGTCAATATATTTCTGGCCCAATCTATAGTGGAAGGCTGGGGAGCCCGCATCGATATTGCCCGAAACGGTGTAGAGGCTGTAGAACTGGCCAGGCAAAACACCTACGATATAATCCTGATGGATATTCAGATGCCCGAACTGAGCGGCATCGATGCCACCATGCAAATCCGGAAGCTAGAAGATAAGGCAAAAGCCAATGTGCCAATCATTGCCCTCACGGCAAATGCCCTGAAAGGAGACGCCGAAAAATATATTGGGGCCGGTATGAACGATTATATCTCAAAACCCTTTGAAGAAGAAAAGCTCTTTATGAAGATTGCAGCCTTAACCACCCCGCAGGCACCAGCCAGAAGCGTGTCCTTAGCATATACGGATACCGCTAGAACGCACGCTTCTCAGGAGGGCCCTTTATATGATCTCAGTTTATTGCAGAAAATGTCCCGGGGAAATCAGCAGTTTCTGAACAGAACGCAGGAACTATTTATCCAGACGGTGCCCCTCACGGTCGAGGACCTTCATCAAAAGCATGCTGCCTCTGACTGGACTGGGGTGAGCGCCGCAGCACACAAACTGAAATCCACCATCGACACGATGCAAATCAGCACGCTTAAAGAAGTGGTCCGAAAAGTAGAAAGTGATGCCAAACAGGGTATAAACCTAAACCGTATAGGCGACGCTATCCTATTGATAGACGAAGTGTTGCAGAAAGTCATCCTTCAGCTACAAGCCAATATCACGGTTAATTAAACTGTTACACTGCGTTAATCTATACATTCTAATTTATACCATAATATACTATTGATCAATAATTTATACCCATCTATTTAAACTTTTATATAAAGCATACTGCTGGTGAATTTCCAGCAGTAAACACGCTTGTATCTGCTGGCCCAACAGGTATAAAAGTTCTGCACATTGCCTCTACCCGCGCCTCGCTTCAAAACTTCTGATGTCAATTTCGTATCTTGGCTTGAGCTGAAAGCTTAAAAGATACTGTATGACCTTACCTGTTTCACCGACAGACTTACCTGCCTTAAAGCAACTTCGCCAAAGTCTGCATCAATACCCCGAACTTTCTGGCGCGGAATTCAAAACGGCCGAGAGAATCGTCTCTTATCTGCAGGCCTACAATCCAAGCAAGGTATACACTGGTCTGGGGGGCACTGGCGTGGCGGCCGTGTTTGATGGTAAGGTTTCTGAGGGACCCGTAGTGCTTTTCCGGGCTGAGTTAGACGCGCTGCCGATTGCGGAGACAAACACCTTTTCTTATACCTCTGTACAGGATGGCACCGGGCACAAGTGTGGGCACGATGGGCATATGGCTATCTTGGCTGGCTTAGGGAGCCTGTTGCATACGCAGCAACTGCAAACCGGAAAAGTAATCCTGCTTTTTCAGCCTGCTGAGGAAACCGGGGCTGGTGCCTGGGCCGTATTGCAGGATGCGCGTTTCGAAAAGGAACTGCGCCCGGATTATGTGTTCGCCCTTCACAACCTACCAGGCTTTCCGCTGCACCAGGTGGTCCTCCGTAAAGGGGTGTTTGCCGCTGCCTCTACCGGTATGGTGATTACCCTGACCGGCAAGTCATCGCACGCGGCTGAGCCAGAAAATGGCCTTAACCCTGGCCTGGCGATGGCCGAGATCCTCTTGTCATTTGATAAACTGATCGCTGACAAAACACAGTTCGAAGACCTGACCCTGCTCACAGTTATACATGCCCGACTCGGCGAGGTGGCTTTTGGCACGAACCCCGGGCATGGCACGGTCATGGCCACGCTCCGCTCCTATTTGCCAGCCGATTTACAAAAACTTAAGATACGCGCAGAGCAGGTTGTTGCGCAGACCGCCTTACGGCATGGATTGCAATTCGGGATAACTTTTGTGGAGGAGTTTCCGGCCACTGTCAATCACCCGGAGGCAGTCGGGTTGGTGCAGGAAGCCGGGCTGGCCCTGGGGCTTTCCGTTATTGAAGCCGAGACGCCTTTCAGGTGGTCGGAGGATTTCGGGCACCTGACCCATCGGTATCCCGGGGCATTCTTTGGGCTGGGCTCCGGTGTGTCGCAGCCGCAGCTCCACCACGCTGACTTCGATTTCCCGGACGAGCTACTACCTACTGGTGCTGTCCTTTTTTACCAGATCGCGGCAAGCATCCTTAATTCATAACTACATATGCATCACTCATCCTATATAGAATTAAGTAAATCAGCACTTCAACAGAACATCAGTTTTATCAGACAGCAAGTTGGGCCTGAAGTTCGGATATCCTCTGTCATTAAGGGCAATGCCTACGGACATGGCATCGAGGTTTTTGCCCCGCTTGCTCAGGCCTGCGGCATAGACCATTTCTCCGTTTTCAGTGCCGATGAGGCCCAACGCCTGCTGGAGGCACTGCCTGCGCCCACCACGATCATGATCATGGGGTATCTGGATTTTCCTGAATTGGAATGGGCGATTAAGAACGGAATTGAGTTTTTTGTTTTCGACTTACAACGTCTTTCGGAAGCAGCCAGGGTCGCGGCGCGCATCGGCATGCCAGCCAAAGTGCATATCGAGATGGAAACGGGTATGAACCGCACAGGCTTTGAGGCGTTGATGTTGGACCAAGTGGAAAAACTGCTGCGCGATGCCGGGCAAAGTGTGCTGCTGCAGGGGCTGTGCACCCATTTCGCGGGCGCCGAAAGCTACCAGAACCACAACAGGGTGATGACACAGCTAGATCGTTTTGATGCGATGCGCCAGCGCTTTCTGAAAAACGGCTTTCGCCCCAAGCAACTCCATACTGCCTGCTCTGCCGCCATGATGCAGTACCCACAAACGCACCTCGACATGGTGCGCGTCGGGATAATGCAGTATGGTTTCTGGCCAAGCCCCGAAACATACAGTTCGTACATGAGCCGTGAGCCCCACATACCGGACCCTCTAAGCCGCCTGATTAACTGGAAAAGCAGTATTATGAGCCTGAAGCATGTAGCCCAGGGAGACTATGTAGGCTACGGCACCTCCTATAATGCCCCTCGCGACATGCTCTTGGCAGTAGTGCCTGTTGGCTATGCCTGGGGGTATAGCCGCTCGCTCAGCAACCAGGGCCAGGTACTCATCCGGGGTCATAAAGTGGGCGTCGTCGGGATGGTGAACATGAATGGCATGATGGTAGACGTGACAGACATACCGCAGGTGCAGCAAGGCGACGAGGTGGTGCTTCTCGGCAAGCAAGGCGAGCACAGCATCACGGTTGCCTCCTTCGCGGAACTCAGCACGCAACTAAACTACGAGTTACTCACGCGGCTTCCGCTCAACATCCCCCGATGCGTTGTCCCTTGATCGCGGATAGGTATGGCCTTGAGATAGAACGCCGTGCTTTGCCAGATTAAAAATTAGAAATTAAGAATTAGAAATGAGGCATAAAAGCCGTTGTTGGTGAGAATACATGACACGGCAGGCTACAGACTGCTTTCGCTCCGTGTCCGTGTTTCGATTAAATGCGAAAGTCCTGTATACTATAGTTGCCCAGCCTAGCTGCTCATACCTTGTTGCCTTTATCAAACTCATAGCCGCAGTTGTAGCAGAAATACGCCTCGACCTGGTGCCCCTCCTGATGGCAGTTAGGGCAGGTAAGCGTAGCTGCGACTTCCCGGTCGGAGCGAGCCATTTCCACCGACACAATACCCGTGGGCACTGCGATAATGCCATACCCCATGATCATGAGGAAACTCGCCAGAATCTGGCCCAGCGGGGTGGCTGGGGCAATATCGCCATAGCCCACCGTCGTCAGGGTCACAATGGTCCAGTAGATGCTTTTGGGGATGCTCGTGAATCCGTTTTCAGCCCCTTCGATAATATACATCAGGGAGCCCACAATCACGATGACGGTCAGAACCACGCCGATAAACACAGTGATTTTGGTGACGCTTGCGCGCAGTGCCCGCGACAGCACCTGCCCCTCGTTGATAAACCGTGTCAGCTTGAAAATTCGCGCTACCCGGAGCAAACGCAGCACCCGCACGATCAACAAGTAATGGCTGCCCACCAGAATCAGGCTCAGGTAAGTGGGAACAATCGAAAGCAGGTCTACAACCCCAAAGAACGAGAAGGCATACTTAATGGGCTTGGGTGTAACATAGATTCGCAGGAAGTACTCCACAGTAAAAATTATAGTGAATGTCCATTCTATCACCCGGAAGGTGCTGTAGTAGCGCTGGTTGAGCTCCGGGATGCTTTCAAGGCTAACGATGAGCACGCTACCCAGGATCAGGACTAGCAGCACCACATCAAATAATTTCCCCGCGGGCGTTTCGGCCTCAAAGATAGTCTTGTAAAGCCGTTTCCGGATTGAGTCTCGGGTTCGGGGAGTCATGGGGTAGCTTAAAGGGATGCTTACAGGCCTCAGTATACAAAAATCGCACCGCTATTGCAATGTATCCTCATGCCAAAGACGGAATAAGGGCTGTTCCTTACGCGTTAAGGACGGTCCCTCCAAGGGGCCGTGCCTCAACATGGAAGCCCGACGCCTCAAGCACGGACCTGCAAAAGCGGGAGCGCTTTATCCAACACATTCAGCTTATTAAGCTCCTGCACCGTCAGGTTTATCCTCTTCCTGTCTCCGGGGTTACGTATAACCTGGTCGGCGTCAAACAGCACGTCTGAGCCTTGGCTGTAAAGCACCGGTTTCAGATGCGGGTAGGCATCCACTTTAAACAGAAGGCTACGGAGCAGATAGAGCAGCCGCAGGATAATCACGCTGCTTTCCTTACCATACAGCCGAATGGGGCTCAGACACATCGTGTAGAGCGTCTCAAACGTCTCATGCTCGAAACTGATGCGGGCAGCATTGTCCTTATCGTAAAGCACCTTCTCGTCTGTGAGCTGCATGCGAAGCGCAAAGAGGTCAGTCAGGTAGTCGATGGATTTGATGGCAGTCCCGGGGTCATTGATGCCAGGGCTCAGGGCCTTGACAGCACTTTCGGTGATGTGCTTGAAACCGAATAGGTAATTGGCGTCCGGGCGCTCTTCCCTGTAGAAATTTACATGACTGAAGAATTTCTCAGTAAACTCCTCCACATGGTCATGCTGTTTGTTTACGCGCGCAAAAGGGACGCCCTCAATCAGGAAGCTCCCGAGGGGCTGCTCAAACTTCAGCACTACGTCGTAGTCGCGGCATATATTCAGCACAGCTTCCTCATCCAGGCTTTGCAGATAGCCGGTCGTAGGGCTCTCCAGCACATGCCAGTTTTCAGCATGCGTGAACACATTCGGAACCCCGGGGCCTCTGTCTCGTGCTATCTCGGCAGACAGCCCGGTGTGTGTGACATGGTAAATGCTCTCAAGTATACTCTCGATCTGGATAGACTGCGAGATAGAATGGATGAAGTAGACAAAAAAGCCCAGGCAGACGATGGTCAGGCACATGGCCAGAAAAACGGCAAAGCCAGGCAAGGAGATGCTGTAATACTCCGCCCGCACATTCACCATAACGACCAGAGTATAAATGAGTGTACCCAAATAAAGACCGAGCACCCGTTGGTTCGATTTGTAGGAGATCAGGCCAGGTATGACGCGGGGCGTAAAATTGGCTGCTGCCTGATTCAGAACCAGCATGACCATAGTGAAGGAAAATACCGTGAGCGAGATAATGCCGGTAGTAATCGAGCTAAGGATGAGCCGGGCAGTCTCATGGTTTGTGATGATCATAAATGGCAAGTCATCCTTAAATCGGTCACTCAGGCCATTGGCCTCCAGGTATAACATCCACAGGGCAAGCCCGAAAAAGAATAAAGAGATGATGGTAGGATAAAAGCCGATGCTGTTGATGATGTATTTGTAGGCAAACTTTAGCCGGCTTAGAAGGATGTTCATAAATGGCAGTATGGTTATAGCTTTTGTTTCCTGGGGCTGCTATTGCTCATGTACTCCGATACAAGCGTATAGGTTCCATAGGTGCGGGATCCCTAAATCAGGCGGATTAATTCATTGGCCAAACATCTGAAACGATTACCAGCAACCGAACAGCAGCACAGATGGGGCACCAGCACGAATATGCAAGCTGTATGTATACCCCTTCACTTTCCGGAGCGCCACAGCGCAGGTAAGCCTCACCGATCTACAACTCCTTCATGATGGCTTGTAGACACTGAAGGTCTTGTCGGTATAAAAGACCATGATCTGTTCAATGGACTTCTCAGGCAAAGCGGGCAAGGAAACTGGAGGCTTGATTTCTTGCATTTTTTTTACATCCTTCTCTGGTTCTACGGGCTGGGAACCTTGTTGCGGCGCTGCTTGCATGGCAGGTTTTGGCGGGGGCTTTAGCTTACCTGTTGAGGCTAAGTTTATTAGCATAGGCTCCTCTGCAAAGAGAAGCCAGTTACTGGCTATATCCCGGTAGGTGCTGAGGATTTTGATCACTACGTCTATACTCGCTTTGTTGCGGCCACTCAGGATATGGCTGATGGTGGCGCGCGGCACCTCAATGCTGTCTGCTAGTTGCGTGGAAGTTAAGCCCTTGTACTCCATTACTCTCCGGATACGATCCTCCATAACCTCTAAACTCCTATTTACAATTGTATATACAATTGTAAATTACGTATTCCTCCCCATTTCACAAATGAATTAAGCTGAAAAAAAAAATCAGAATTATAGGCATACGTTTCTAATTACCAAATAACTTAATAACACACTATTACGAGCAGCATTAAAAGACCGATGTATCAGTGATTACAAATGTATATACAATTGTAAACACTACTATTTAAGACTCTGGCCTTTGCGCCGTTCAACGGTTATACTATGTATGTGATTACTCATTAAAACTATACATAGTTTATGGGGACGCATGGCTATACTTCTTGTTTAATAACAACAAACTGACAGTATGGCAGACGTAATCTACGGATTTGTGGATAACTCGAGTTATCCACAAATCCGTAGATTACAGCAACTTATCTACAGTAGGCTTAATGACAACTCGGAGTTAAAGTAATGCTTCCCCTGCACTAACTGACATAATCATCTGTTGCAGGTAGTGTGAGGCATCCTAAACCAGGAGTATACGCGAAATTGGACTATAGTAGGTAATCCCTAAATCAACAGCACGCCGTAAAAGCAAAATGCCCTGACTTTACACGAAAGTCAGGGCATTGGGTATATGAGCGTACGCTTACACTATGGAGCTGCTACTCTTTCACGATTAAAACGCCATGCATGCGTTGCCAGTGGTCTGGGTACGTACAGACGTAATTATAGGCGGCAGGCTTTAAAGGGGCAGTAAACACCACCTCTACCGTCTGCCCGGGCAATGTCATGGGGGAAGAGGCGAACACCAGGGAGTCGTTGGGGATATAATTGCCAGAAGCGCCGATCTTCGCACCGGCGATCGCCACCTTTTTATAGGCATCCGGGGCTGTGAACACCACATTGTGCATCATCGGCATATCTACGCCATCGTTTTTAAACGTCAACTTCACATGCGAGCCAGCCTTAACCTCCAGAGTGTCTTCGCTGTAGGCTATCTCATCTAATGTATTACCTATTGCATGGAGGGTTAACTCCTCCACCTTTTGCAACGTGGTATCCTGGTCTTCCACCAAAGGCGCGCTTGAGGCTGTAGCACTGTCTGCCACTGCTTTGTCGGTTCCTGTTGTG
Source organism: Pontibacter sp. E15-1 (assembly GCF_022601975.1). Classification (GTDB taxonomy): domain Bacteria; phylum Bacteroidota; class Bacteroidia; order Cytophagales; family Hymenobacteraceae; genus Pontibacter. The sequence continues at coordinate 57,862 of NZ_JAKVIR010000022.1, read as the reverse complement.
GCGCTGCTGTCGCTATCCGGGCTGCTGCAACTCCAGAGAAGCAGGCTTGCCCCCACGACACAGCATGTATAGAATCGATTTTTCATGGCATAGGGGTTTTAAGTTAAAGAAGCATAGGAACAAGCGGTCAAAAGCTTCAGCGGCTTAACCAAAATACTCCTTCTCTAACTCTTTGTCATGCCCATATATATCGTCACGGAAGTGAATCTCTCCGTCTTCGTCCACCCAACTGGTGAAATACACGATGTATACCTGTACTTTGTTGGGCAGTGTTACCCAGGTTTCATCGCCTCCGTTCATGGTGCTCCTGATTCTGGACTCATTCCAGTCAGACTGTCCTTTGAGCAGGTACTTGGCCAGTTCCACCGGATACTCCACCCGCACGCAGCCATGGCTGAAATCTCGCGATGTCTGGTTAAAGAGGGCGTCCGCCGGGGTGTCGTGCAGGTATACCGCATACTCGTTCGGGAAAAGGAACTTGATCGTGCCTAACGAATTCTTCTGTCCTGGCTTCTGTCGCACCAGATAGCTGAAATTGCTTTCCGTTACATTGCCCCAGTCGATAGAGGAAGGAGAAACAGGTGAACGGGCCTTGTCGCGGGTAACGACTTCCATATTCTGGCTGGCCAGCCAACCCGGGTTCGACAGCATATGCGGCTTAATCTCGGCCGCCACGATCGTGTTGGGCACGTTCCAGAAAGGAGCCATCACCACATACTCCAGCTTGTCGCTGAAGATCGGTGTAGAGTGCATGGTCTTTCCAACGATAACGCGCATGTCCATCACCTGCTTATACTGTCGCTCAGCGTCAGGGTCGCCGTTAGGGTCTTCGTAGATGTGCATTTTGTATTCCGGAATGTTCACCCAGATATACTTTTGCTCCAGGTTCTTGGGCACCATGCGTTTCGGAATCCAGCGCCAGCGCTCCATGTTAATCATGATCTGGCGGATACGGTCTTCTACGGGAATGTTCAGTTTGGCCAGGGTGTTGCCTCCCACCACGCCGTCTTCGGCCATGCCGTTGAGCATCTGGAAATGCTTCACCTGCTTGGCGAGCTTCGCGTCGTAGGTACGCATTTTCGGGTCAGCCGTGTTAATCTTCTGATCAGTGTTCAGGCGTTTGCGAAGTGCCAGCACAGCCACTGCCGTATCCCCCTCTTTCAGCACTTTTCGGTTCCCAAGGTCAATCTTAGGCCAGCCACCCGCCTCTTGTAAGGCACGGTATACTTGCAGCTTGTCGCGGAGGCGGGTATAGCCCGCATGCAGTGCCTCGAACTCATAATACGGGTAGGTACTCTCCCGCTCCTTCAGAATGGTTTGCAGCGCCTTGTGCAGCTTGATTTTATTCTTCTTGACATCCCAGGTGACCTTCTCATCCTCTGGGTTGACACGGCCCCTATAAAAGTCGGATGCATAGTTGAAATAAGATGCCGTTAGGGCAACATCGATTTCCTGTTGCAGCTTCAGCCTGGTCGAGTCGCTCGACTCCGTTTTTTTATACTGCTCCAACAATTTGTTGAGGTCCACCACCTTATAGTTCTTAGGGTCAAGGCCTTCTTTTGTGGCATTGTCCATAGCAGCCAGAAACTTCTCGGTTTCTGGCACCAACTCATTATCACGGAACCAGCCTAGTTTATAGTCCCTGTCGCCGTAGAACATAAACATCAACTCTTCCTGCTTCTTGAATTCGGGCTTTTGCTTCAGAAAATTCTTAACGAAAGCGCTGTCGGTGGTGGCCTGTGGCAGCTCTTTACCGCCGAACAGATTATCGGTGATACTCTGGCCGTCTTCCCCGGAAGACGATTGGTTGCAGCTGACTGTGGAGAAAAGCCCCATAAAGGCAATCATCGAGGCAGCCAGGTATTTAGTGGTGTAAGGGTTCATATTGAGCATTTATTATTAGTGTTGGTGCAGACTAAGTAAGTACTTATAAGGAAAACAGCTATATATGGGGAGCCTACTAATTCTAAACAAAATACCATTTCAAATAGTAATGGGTAGGCCTGTTTATATGTTCCCTCATTGTACCCCAAATCTGCATAAATTGTTATACATCGCTAGTTTGGAAAACCTTTGGCGGTGACAAACGAACGCATCAAAATATACGGAGTACAAAAAGCGTTCCGCACCGCCGTCGAGCGTTATCTTTTATGGCAGCCCAATGAATAACCTTTATTATTTGTTAGGCCGGATATTTGCAAAAGGTTTCGGCTATTGGCTCAAATGCTTAACTTAGAACCTCAAGATCCTCAACAACGCATGAACGTATACCACCGCTATTTACTTGGGGTTAGTATGGCTGGAAGCCTGCAACTTGCTGCCTGTACCACACCCCCCTCCACACAACAAGAAACTATGACAACAGAACAAAGCGCCGCAGAAATGCTTTCTGAAGATGTGCACAGCTTTGCCCGGCCTTCCGAGGCCGTTGCCACGCACCTGGACCTGAACATTGACGTGGATTTTGGCAACAAGGTACTCTCCGGACAGGCGGCTTACCAAATCGAAAACAAAACCGGGACGGAGGAGATTGTGTTTGATACCCGCGGTCTGCAAATTGAGCAGGCTTTTGTGGGAGACGATATGGAGCCAACTAGTTTTCGGCTCGGCACCCCGGACGAAGTGCTCGGGCAACCGCTCTTTGTAAAAATAAAGCCTGATACCAGGCGCGTCACGATCAAGTACCGCACGTCGCCCGAGGCAGCTGCACTTCAGTGGCTCAACCCGCAACAGACTGCGGGCAAGCAGCACCCCTTTCTCTTCACCCAGTCGCAAGCCATTCTGGCCCGCACCTGGATCCCGATTCAGGATAGCCCGGGCATACGCATCACGTATTCGGCCACCGTGCAAGTGCCAGCCGAGCTTCTGGCCGTAATGAGCGCCTCTAACCCAACCGAGAAGAACCCGCGCGGGGTGTATAACTTCGAGATGCGGCAGCCTATACCCTCCTATCTGATGGCCCTGTCGGTGGGTGACCTGACCTTCAGAGAGATCGGCCCGCAGACGGGCATCTACGCCGAGCCTGCCACCATTGAGGCGGCAGCCTACGAGTTTGCCGAGATGGATAAAATGCTGGTGGCAGCCGAGAAAATCTATGGCAAATACCGTTGGGACAGGTATGACCTGCTGGTGCTGCCGCCCTCTTTTCCGTTTGGGGGTATGGAAAACCCACGCCTCACCTTTGTAACGCCCACGGTCCTTGCCAAAGACCGGTCCCTGACCAGCCTGATCGCCCACGAGCTGGCGCACAGCTGGAGTGGCAACCTGGTGACAAATGGCACCTGGAACGACTTTTGGCTGAACGAGGGCTTCACGGTGTATTTTGAGCGCCGGATTATGGAGGAGCTGTATGGCAAGGAATACGCCGACATGCTGCAGGTGCTCGGTTACCAGGACCTGAGGCACACACTGGAGGAGTTGGGAGCCGACAGTCCGGACACGCGCCTGAAGCTAGACCTGGAAGGGCGCGACCCCGATGATGGCCTGACCGATATCGCCTACGAAAAAGGAAACTTCTTTTTGCAGCATATAGAGAAAGCCGTCGGCAGAGAACGGTTCGACGCCTTCGTCAACAAGTATTTCGCTACCTATGCCTTCCAAAGCACTTATACCGACACGTTCCTGAATTTCCTGCGCTCGGAATTGATCCAGGGAGATGCGGCGCTGGCTGAGAAGATAAACATTGAGGGATGGGTTTATACCCCTGGCCTGCCCCAGGATTTTGTGGCTCCCTCCTCTGACCGCTTTGCAAAAGTTGCAGAAACCTTCCGAAGCTGGCAAAAGGGCGTGCCCGCCGAAAAGTTAGCCACGCAGGGATGGTCCAGCCACGAATGGCTCCACTTCATCCGGATGCTGCCAGAGGACATGACGCAACAGCAGCTAACCGAACTGGACAAGGCTTTCCATTTCACGACATCCGGCAACAATGAGGTGCTGGCCGCCTGGTTCCTCCATACCATTCGCAACAACTATGCGAGCGCCGACACTGCTTTGCAGGCTTTCCTGACGACTGTGGGCCGCCGGAAGTTTCTGGTCCCGCTTTACAAACAGCTGATCAAAACGCCGCAGGGCAAAGAAAAAGCACTGGCCATATATGCCAAAGCCAGACCAAACTACCATGCGGTGGCTACCGTTACCCTTGATGAGTTGCTAAAGTAACAGACACAGGAAAGGCCGCTAAAACTAGCGGCCTTTCCTGTGTCTGTTTTCTAGTTGGAGGGCTCTGTCACCTTCTACCTGCTGGTTAAGCGAAGCGAAGGTACAGAGCCCTTCTTATGTCGTTCGTAAGCGCGATAAGCGCTATTCAGCGTCAATGTTTACGGTGCTTTCGGCGATTTGCGTCAGCAGGGAGTCAGTTTTTTTCTCCTCATCCAGCGTCATAAGTAATTGGTCCAGCACGTCGTTCATACCCAATTGCTTGGCGTAGGTACAGATAGTGCCATAGGCGGCAATCTCATAGTGCTCCACACGCTGGGCACAGCCAATCAGAGCAGCATCCATTACGCTCTTATCCGCTTTTTCATTCATCATGGAATCACATTCTTTGATGATGCCTTCCATGGCCTTGCACTTTTCTCCCTTAGCCTCCACGCCCACCATCTTGCATACTGTCTCAAGGCGCTCAATGTGCTTTTCAGTTTGCTTTAAATGGGTCTTAAAGGCATCCTTAAGTTTGGAAGAGGCACTCGCCTCAATCATTTTTGGGAGGGCTTTGGTAATTTGTTTTTCTGCATTAAGTATATCCTGTAGTTCATGGATCATCAGATCCTTTAGGTTATTAAGTTTCATAGCTTGGAAAGGTTACGCGTTAAAAATAATGATTGGCTTTGCAGCCTCTGTACCTCCTATACGGCACATGTTACTGCGAGTTTATGAGATGTGATTTTTTATTAGCCAAATATCTGTTTTCGCGTGCCACCAGAACATATAATATAAATTAATCTATATAATCAAATGTTAGAAGTCTTGAAAATAATCCTTTCCCGGTAAAGCATCGCGCGACTTTGTGAAACGATTTTACTGAAATCCTGTACTTTTGTGGAAGCAAACGCAACGGCGCAGCAAGCGCTTACCGAAACACCAAACTCTTTACAGCATCTGTGGATATACCTAAAGGAAAACTGATGGCCATCGGCGGGAACGAGGACAAAGGCACCTACCCCAACCCAAGAACCAAAAAGAAGTATTACCTGGACTTTTTCGAGTTAGGCATCCTTAAGCGTTTCCTGCAGGAAATCCCCGCCAAGAACCCGCATATTGAGGTCATCACAACGGCTTCGATGATCCCGGAGGAAGTTGGGGAGCGCTACGTGAGTGCCTTTGGCATTTTGGGTATAGAGAAAGTGGGGCTGATGCACATACGGGTAGAGGAAGACGCGTTGTTGCCGGAATACCTGGAGCGGATCAAAAAAGCGGACGGGGTAATGTTCAGCGGCGGAGACCAGTCCCGGCTCACGCGCATGTTTCTGCACACGGAGTTTATGGAGATTCTGCGGCACCGCTATTTTAATGAGAACTTCATTCTGGCGGGCACCAGTGCGGGTGCGATGGCAATGTCGCAGGTGATGATCAAGGGGGGGAGCGCCACCGATTCGCTGCTGCGTGGCTCGGTTAAGATCGGGGAAGGGCTCAACCTGGTGGAAGGCATGATCATCGACACGCACTTCGTGACCAGGGGGCGCTTTGGCCGCCTGATGGAGGCAGTGGTGACGCACCCAAAATCCGTAGGGGTTGGCTTAGGCGAGGACACCGGAATACTTTTGACTGAGGGACATATGATCGAAACGATCGGGTCTAACCTGGTGGTGATCATGGACAGCCACAACGTACACTATACCAATGTGAATGAGGTGGAGAAAGGCCGGCCCATTGCCATCGACAACATGGTGATGCACGCGCTGGCCAAAGGCAACCTGTATGATTTTAATGCCCGCCGCTTCTTCAAAAGCGCCGACGCCTATGAGCGGTCAAGGTTAAAGAAGGCAACGTGATGCGCTACGGTATAGCGCATGTTTCTCAATCAACTTTTTAGACGCGAAATTCAATCATACCCTAAAAAGATCTGAATGCAAGAGCACAGGCAGCCCCTCCCAAATTACAGCCTGCAAATTCACGTGGTTTCTTTATAGATTCCCACCACTGTCGGTTCCTCGTTCTGCTTGCTGGCCCGATACATCCCCTCTGAGTTAAAGGGCAACGCCAGCTCCCCTGCTGCATTAACCGCAATTAGGCCGCCTTCGCCGCCTAACTTTACCAGTTTCCGTAACACCACCTCCTCGCAGGCCTGCTGCAGTGTGAAGCCTTTGTACTCCATCAAACAGGAAACGTCGTAAGCAACCACGGCCCGCATGAAATACTCCCCATGCCCGGTGCAGGAAATGGCGCAGGTAGCGTCGTTGGCATAAGTCCCTGCCCCTATGATGGGGGAATCGCCCACCCGGTTGTAGCGCTTGTTGGTCATGCCGCCGGTGGAAGTAGCCGCTGCCGTGTTCCCGTTCTGGTCTAAGGCCACGGCACCCACTGTCCCGAATTTTTTCTCCTTTTGCGCGGTATGGTCCAGCATAAACGTTTCGGAGTCCCGGACCTCGCTCCATTGCCGGAAGCGGAAAGCATCGTAGAAGTAGGCCTCCGGGGCAAAGGCTATACCCTGGTTTCGGGCAAACTCCTCTGCCCCTCTCCCGCTCAGCAACACGTGCTCAGAATGCAGCATAACTTCCCTGGCCAACGCGATCGGGTTGCGGATACCCTGCACGCCAGCCACTGCCCCTGCCTCCAATGTTTTGCCGCACATGATAGCTGCGTCCATCTCATGCTTGCCCTCACTGGTGAATACGGCGCCGCGGCCAGCGTTAAACAAGGGGCTGTCCTCTAAAACCGTTACGGCCAGCGCCACTGCGTCGAGCGCAGTTTTCCCGGCCAGCAACAGCTGATGCCCGGCCTCTGCCGCATCCCGCAAGGCTGCGGTATAAGCGGCTTCCTGCGCGGCCGTCAACGACGCCCTGGTAATGGTTCCGGCACCTCCATGTATGGCTATGGCTATGTTCTTCATCTCTTTTGTGTGTTATACCCGTGTGGCCTTTGCGTACGCTGGATCAGGACGGGCTGTTTTAAAGGCGCAATTTTTCTCGGAACCTCGCCCGAAAATGGACCAAAAACAGCAGAATTTTCGTTATCTTTGTTCTAATCAAGATAACCTATTTTAATTACTATATTATGTCGTTTGATATTCAAGGAAAGCTGTACGAAACGTTTGACGAGCAACAGGTCAGTGACAAATTCAAGAAGCGCGAGTTTGTGCTGGAGGTTCCGGATGGCTCTTACACGCAGTATGTAAAGTTCCAGCTCACGCAGGACAAAACCAGCCTCTTAGATGCCTTCAAAAATGGCGATGAGGTGAAAGTGACGTTTAACCTGACAGGCAAGCCCTTCACTAAAAACGGCACAACCATGTACTTCACCAACCTGCAGGCCTGGAGGTTAGAGCCCGCTACTGGCAACGCCGGCGCCCCTACAGGCGGTGCCGCAACGCAGCAGGACGCCCCTTCTTTCTATAGCAGCGACGCAGACAACGATCTGCCTTTCTAAGTTATACCTCAATAGATGTATGTTCAGGAAAAGCGGGCTTTGAGTCCGCTTTTCCTGCTTCTGGCTACCTGTGGAAGATATAAAGCAACTGATCTTACTTGGCGAGAGCGATACCGTCGATTTTAAGCAGCGCATTTCGCAGCCAGACAAAATCGCGCGCACCCTTGTTTCATTCGCCAATACGCGGGGAGGTATGATTCTGGTGGGAGTGAAAGACGACGGCACGATCGTGGGCGTGGACCCGGAAGAGGAAAAGCACACCCTGCAGCTGGCAGCCGACTTTTACTGCGATCCGCCCCTGCGAATCCGGTATGAGGAAGCGGAAGAGGATGACTGCACCATACTGAAAGTGATCATACAGAAGAGCAGGGTTAAGCCACACTATGCCAAGGTGAAACAGGACGACTGGCGGGCCTATGTGCGCGTGCGCGACACCAGCGTGCAGACCAGCAAACTGGTGGATAAAGTGTTGGCGCACGAAGACCCGGAGCATACCCCACTACCGCTTGAGCGCCACGAACTGGCCGTCCTCGACTATTTAAAGGCATCCCCGCGCATCACCCTGAAGCAGTACATGAAACTGGCAAACCTTTCGGAGCGCCGGGCTTACCGCACGCTGGTCAAACTCGTGATCCATGGTTATCTGCGCCTGCACGATAAACAAAAGGAGGCATTCTATACCCTGAGCTAAATTTTTCTCAACGCCTTATTTCGAGCAGCTTCCCGTCAATATAATACTCCGCGTGGCTGTATGCGCCTGTCTCGTCATACACCCGCCAGCTGCCAAACCAGTAGTACCGGATTATCCCACCCTCGGTAACGGTGGCCGCCTGCCCTTCTTTTGCCAATGCACCGTTTTCGTGGTAACGCCGCACACGCAGGAGCCCGCTTTTCCGATGGTGCTTTTCCACCAGGTATAGCGTGCCGCCTGGGTAATAATACCGCCAGGTGCCAACTTCTTTGCCATGGCGGAACCGCCCCTTCCGCAGAATACCCCTTCCCTCTGGCCCCCATACTTTCCAGCGGCCATGAAATCGCCCGTCAGCGTCGAGGCGGTTGATGCGAAAGGGCCATACCCCCTGCCTGGCCTTTGCCTGGGTGCTTCTGTCGGTTGGCTGTGCCAGCGTTTTAAACGGAGCGAGGAACAGCGCACTCACGGTCAGACAGATAAGGAGAACTCCGGTGGGTATATGGCGTGGCTGTGTCGTCATGGGCTAAAAAAACAAAAAAATTCTCAGTATAACTAATTCTTTAGTTATACACCGATCACAGATTAAAGTTCTGACAATTAAGCTTGTATATTCCTGAATTAAATTGTATCCTTATTCATGTGTTTATACCCCCAGGAACAGGCCATACGTGGAGGCAGCCACCCCTGCCGCGACCACGTAAACAGGCCTGGAGCCTTCAGTATAATTCACGTTTGCCCGGCAACACGTATGCTGAACAAGCTCCAAAGCAGGAGCATCGAAAAGAAATCAATGGATACAATTTCACCCTTAGCCCCTATCGCCTATGGCCAGCCCCAGAACCTCACCTGCCGCTTCCGGCAACATGAAAGTATCAAAATCCAACGCCACGCCTAAAACCAAAGCAGCCAAGCCAAAGATGGCAGAAGCCTCTGGTAAAAAGGTGTTTGTGCTCGACACCTCCGTCATCCTGTACGACCACAGCGCCGTGCAGAACTTTCAGGAGCACGACGTCGCCATCCCGATCACGGTGCTGGAAGAGCTCGACAACTTTAAGAAAGGCAATGACATCAAGAACTTTGAGGCCCGCGAGTTTATCCGCTTTATCGACAAGCTGTCGGCTGAGCACAAGCTGCAGGAATGGCTGCCGCTGAACGGCAAAAGGAAAGGGTCTTTCAAAGTGCTGATGAACAAGGCGACCGCCCTGGACGCCACCACGATTTTCGGGGACAAAAACGACCACCGCATCCTGAACTCGGCCCTGACGCTGAAGCAGGAAATGCCGGAGAGCAAGATCGTGCTCGTTACCAAAGACATTAACCTGCGCCTGAAGGCCCGTGCCCTGAACATTACCTCCGAGGACTATGAAACCGGCAAGATTCAGGATGTGGCCGGCCTGTATACCGGCAGCGACACGATAGAAGACGTGGCCGCGCCAGTTATCAGCGAATTGTATGAGAAGGGCGTGTGCGAAACCGCGAAAGTGCTGCCGAATCCCCCAACCGACAATCACTTCTTCATTCTGAAAAGCTTTAAAAGCTCGACCCTGGCCTTTTACAACGCTGCGGAAAAACACCTGGAGCGGGTAGACAAGGTTACCGCCTTTGGGGTGAAGCCACGCAATGCGGAGCAGACCTTTGCCCTGCATGCCCTGCTCAACCCGAACGTGAAGCTGATCTCTGTGCAGGGGGTGGCGGGCACTGGCAAAACGCTGCTGGCCCTCGCCTCGGCCATTGAGCAGCGCCGGGAGTATAAGCAAATTTATCTGGCCCGCCCCGTGGTGCCGCTCAGCAACAAGGACATCGGCTATCTTCCCGGCGATATCAAATCAAAACTCAACCCCTATATGGAACCCCTGTGGGACAACCTGAAATACATCCAGAACCAGTTTGCCGAGACGAGCAAGGAGTTTCAGAAAATACGCGACATGGTGGATCTGGAGAAGCTCATGATCACGCCGCTGGCCTATATAAGGGGGCGCAGTTTATCGAACATTTACTTTATTGTGGATGAAGCCCAGAACCTGACGCCACACGAGGTGAAGACCATTATCTCGCGGGCAGGAGAAAACACGAAGATCGTGTTCACCGGCGACATTCACCAGATTGACACGCCCTACCTCGATTCGCAAAGCAATGGCCTCTCTTACCTGATTGACCGGGCCAAGGACCATCCGCTGTACGCACACATCACGCTACTCAAAGGCGAACGCTCCGAACTGGCCAATCTGGCCAACGAGTTGCTGTAGAAGTAATATAGGGTATGGATCACAACGCAAAACCGCCAGGACACGTCAATGCTCTGGCGGTTTTGCGTTGTGCCCTGTCAGGTAATACAAGAATAACCGCGCTTATTTCTTTTTCAGATAGTAGTTTTCCAGCATGTGCATGTGGTGCAATTCGTGTGCGGCCATCACATGGATAAGCCCGCGCAGTGAGAGCGTTCGGCCGCTGGCCTGGCCGTAATTGTTCAGCATCTCAAAGGTAAAGCTCCGGAACATGGCCAGATTGGAGCGTCGGGTCAGTTCATACTCATCCAGTATGTTTTCCAAAGGCCGGATATTGGCAAGGGAGTTATAGACATACCTGGCCTCGTCCCAGCCGGGCAGCGGGGTTTCCTCGCCCCTGCTGAAGCACAGCGCGCGGTACCCGAATATCCGCTCAGCGTCAATTAGGTGCTGGAGCAGCTCCTTCATGGTCCATTTGCCTTCCGCATAGGCTTCTTCGGCGCGCTCGTCGGAGATGTGCCTGAACATATAACGAAGGTCCACGGCCTGTTTTTCCAGTATATACAAAATGTCGCCCTCCGGCAGACGGTCCATATAGTCTTGATAGATCGCGGGGTATTCCTCCTCTGATGGTCTGTTAATGGCGGTCGGCATAGGTCGTTCTTTTTTTAGCTGCTTTTTTCTTACTGGAATCCACTAGTAAGGTTTGGAGGTTTTGCAATCCTTTTTGAGCCTCTTCCTGTTTGCGGCGTTGCAGCAGCAGCCCCTGCACCCGGCCCCAGGGATATTGGCCCACCACAGCCTGCTGCCGCCATACCACCTGCGTGCCCCCCGGCACAGGCGCCAGCGTGATGGCACCCTGGATGCTGCCAGCGTTTTTATGCTCGTGTTGCAGGTACGCCAGTTGCGCGGGGCGGAGGCTTTCCGTGATCAGCAGTTCCCCGTTCCCTACCCTGTCGCCGCTCCATTGCATGCGCGCCCCGGCACCGGCCATCGGGCCGCCGTAAAGCCGGATCATAGAGGGGTCTGCCTGCTTGTTCACCGGGCTCCACCGCTCCCATTGCGTCGGGTTTTCCAGCAGGGCGTATACCTCCTCCGGCGATGCCTCCAGCACCAGGCGCTCTTCCACATCCATTTGGGTGGGCAGCACGGCATAGGTTGCGCACGCCAGGCCCACGGCCAGCAAGGGCAAGGCTACAATCACTTTTGAGGAGAGCTTCATGGGGAGTGGTATGGATTTACAGAAGAACGGCTATTGCCAATTCATACCCTAATTTAAGCGAGCTTTTGTGTAGGAATCAAGCAGGTGGCTATAAATATTTTTTGGCCGTATAAGGCCCAAAAGTAAAACAAAAGTAGCGAAGGCAGCTTATTAAGAAATACTCACGTAGAGAAGAGTAAAGAGGCTATATATTAAATCTAAAAACATGTTAAAAGACTGGATAACTAAGGGACTGCAGTACTCTCAAAATCCTTTATTCAAGAAATTCCTCGGGAAAGCCGGGGGGTATATGACTAAACCCCTGAAGCTGGGCGTCCTGCTCACATCGGCCTACGGCAAACTGGTGGACACGGACAACGCACAAAGCGGCTTCGACCAGCTGAAAGCCTTTATGTTCTCGTTCATTCGGCTTATCAAAGCGTACATGCGCGGCGAGTACCGGGAGGTATCCAATAAATCACTGCTGATCGGCGTGGCGGTGTTACTCTACCTGGTTACCCCGCTCGATATCATACCTGATTTTATACCCGGCATCGGCCTCTTGGATGACATCAGCCTGATGGCCTGGTTCGTGGACGCTTTCCAGAAAGAGATCACGCGCTTCAAGCAGTGGGAAGACGACCGCAATTTCGACCACTCCCGCATCGGCTCACTGTAAGCAATATGCGCAATGTGGGGGGTATAAAAAGCCAATAGCCTGAATTTTAGACTGTTCGCTGAGGTATAACTACATGAAGCGTGGAGCCCAGACACCCCGGTTTTATACCCTCCAAAGAACTATTACCATCTCACCACCATCAAAAAGCCCCGTCTGTAGCAGCAGGCGGGGCTTTTTGATGGTGGGGTGTTAATGCTGATGGAAGCTTTCGGAGACAAAGCCGAGCACCTGCGGCAGCGCCTCCCGCCAGTAAGTCCAGTTGTGGGCACCATCGCGCACGCGGTACTCATGCGGGATCTCCTTTTTTCGCATCGCGATATGCACCAGCGCGTTGCCCTCATACAGAAAGTCGTCGTCGCCACAGTCGATGTACCAGCGCACCTGTTTCACAGAGTCGGCGGGCATGGCCCCGATCAGCTCGAGGGCGCTGTTGCGTTTGTAGTGCGCCTCTACCTGGGCATCGGTGGCCGTCACCGGTTTGTTGCCGATGCGCGCCATAAACGTTTTCGCCTCGGCCAGCGACAAGGCCCCTACGGCGGCGCTCAAGGGGCAGGCCGACGAGAACAGCTCCGGGTGATGCAGCGCATACATAAAAGAGCCCCCGCCCCCCATCGACAGGCCCGCCACGGCACGGAAGCGTTTCTCCGACTTAATGCGGTATTCCTTCTCTACAAACGGCATAAACTCCTCGAAGAAGAAATCCTCATAGCGCCACTCACCAGTGGCATCGTTAAAATAGCCGCGCTGCCCGGTATTGGCGTCCGGCATGACAATGATCATGGGGGTGGCAGTGCCGTCGGCAATCGCCTTGTCTGTAAGGCGCAGCACCTCGCCAAACTGCACCCAGCCCGTCTGGTCGTCGCCGGCACCATGCAGGAGGTAGAGTACCGGGTAGCTTCGCTGGGAGTCGTTGTAGCCGGGTGGCAGGTAAACGGCATACTTGCGGTTGCTCTTCAGTATCTTGCTTTTCATCGTCAGGTTGTCCATCACTTTTCCCGAGGTCTGGGCCAGAAGACTGCCGTGCAGCAAGAACAGGGCAGCCAACAGAGTTAACAGGTAACTTTTTCGCATCATGTTGTTTAAGGTGAGGTGAAAATAGATTCAGCAAGGTAATGATAGCAAATAGCTAGGTTATATCATCTGATTTTGTCCGGAAACAGTTACTCGCAAGCCCATCTTTTCTTGTCGCGGAGCAAGTACGAGTTAGCAGATCCGACTGCTGTGCGGTATACCCCAGAAGGTATAGGCAGCTTACCGGATTGCACCAGGGGTACCCGCTCATTCGGTACGCCTGTATTCAGAAGCTGCTGGATTTCAACTCAGGAACTCGCGCAGCAGCGGCTAAAAAGCATATAAAGCCCTAACAGACACGTCATAATCGGAGAACATACGGCTTGTATGTATTAGAAAACTTTCACTAAAGAACAGGCAGAAGGGAATTTTAAGAAGCGATGGGTAGGCTGTTCGGAAAAAATCGCGCTTCTAAAAATGGGATGTGTTGTTTTTTGTGAACAAAAAAAGGCGCGAAAGGTGAACAAGATGTAATTGATATTTTTATATAGTAGTTACTACATACAGGTGGGGAAATCAACAGGAATAAGCATGTAAATTTCAGAAAATGGAAACAATACCTGTCAGCACACCTGGTGGACGCGTGAGGGCACGAATACGGGAAATTAAGGCGAGAACTCACCCACAGGCAAGCGAAGCAAAACCAATGGCTTTGCAGCTTTAACTTTCAACAATCATGATGCGATAACTAGTGCTCGACCAATTTAATTACCAGAATTCGCGTTTGTTTTTATATGCATAGAAACGGATTTTATGCCTCACTTCTAAATCTTAATTTCTAATTTTTAATTTGGCGAAGCACTAAGCAGCATACTTTATTGATTCGAAGGCTTTCTTATTTTGCCCTTATCCCTTGATCTTCTCGATCATGTGATTGATTACATGACTGTGCTCTTTCTGAGGGCTGAACATGACAATCTCCGCATCTTGATTGACCAGAATGTTATGCCCTGGTGGCCAGTAAAATAAATCATTTGCGTTGACAACTTCCTGGGTGCCTTCAGCATTGGTACTTGTGAGTTGACCGCTCATGAGGAATCCCCAGTGAGGGCTTTGGCACATATTACCTTCTAGCCCAACGAACAAGGGCGTCGTGTCCACTCCTGCAGAAAGACTGAAATACTCAGCGCTAATCTTGCCTAATCCGGATGCGTCGCCAAAATTAGTAGCCTGACGGATAATAGCGCCCGGTATTTCCAATTTGACTTCAATGTCTTGTTTTGCAATTTTCATATTTGTGCCCTTAAAAGTGTTACGTATGGCTTTACTGGTTACACTGCTATTGCAGCATCCGTTTAAAAAGTAATAGGTTGTATATAATTATAGCTTTCGTTTTTACTTTATACTGTTAAATGTATAATCCTGATGAAATATTAACAAAAAAAAGATTTTATTATAATATGATGAGAAAAAACACGCTTAGCTCGCCCATATGAGTCGACGGCCCCACCAGCGCTAACTGGCATGGTGCGCCTTTGAAATCAGCCGGTTGGTGTATAGGCCGGGTCACCAGCTATACCATGGCTGGGTATAATATAGAAAATAGAAAATAAACCAGTTTGATGAATATTTTAATAAGGCACGAAAAACCTACGGACCATATAGCAGTTTTTGAATTGATAAAAGACTCCTTCGGGAAGGAAGAATTCAGTGATCACAGGGAACACTTTCTTGTCGAACGGTTGAGAGAATCTGATTCGTTTATTCAGGAATTGTCGCTTGTGGCGGAAGTGGAGGGCAAAATTGTTGGCCATATTTTGCTGACTAAAATCAAAATTAAAAATACTGCTGCCGAATTTGTTTCTTTGGCACTTGCTCCTGTTTCAGTCATTCCTGAGTTCCAGAACATGGGGATTGGCGGAATGTTAATTGCAAAAGCGCATGAAATTGCGAGAAAGATGGGGTATACCTCAGTAGTGGTTCTAGGTCACGAAAATTACTATCCAAGATTTGGATATCGACAAGCGCATACGTTTGGAATTGAATCCCCGTTTGATGTTCCAAAAGAAAACTTCATGGCAATAGAACTGATTGATAATGGCTTAAAAGGAATCTCCGGAAAAGTCGAATATCCAGAAGCGTTCACTATATAACTCCCCGCACCATTGCTGCTCTCTATAAGTAAACTCTTTATACTACACCTTTTCTAAATTAAAGTATTGAACCGATGTTTCGGACAATGATGGCCCCGGCAGATAGCTTTCGAACCAAGAAGCTGATAGAGCGGTTTCATCTACTCTTTTAAGTAGAAAGATGTATGGATGTCTCCCGCAGCTAACTGATTTTAAGATCAAAATAAAAGTATCAGCTTCCCCCTTTTTTATACCTGCCTTCCTCTTCAGTCAAAAAATCATGATTTTCCGCATCCAATCACGCAAATCCGGTTACCTTTGCGACCGAATGAACATTCAATTAACCCCGGACACGGCATGGAAGCGTTAGCGGAGAAGAAAAAAGCGATACTGGAAAGCACCCTGCAACTGATACAAGAGCATGGCTTTCATGGGACGCCTATGAGCATGGTGGCCAAGAAGGCTGGCGTGGCCGCAGGTACCATCTATCATTATTTCGAGAGCAAAGAACGCCTGATTTGTGAGTTGTATAGCCACGTAAAGCAACAGAGCCTCGAGGCTATGCAGCATGCAGACGACCAGGCGCTCCCGTATCAGCAGCGCTTTTTTGCGCTTTGGCACAGCCTGTTCGATTTTTACCGTGATAACCCCAGCGTGCTGATATTTTTCGAGCAGTTTGTCAACTCGCCATACTATACCCAAAAGCCGCTCGACCCTCTGGACGCGTTCCACAAAACGATGCGCCAGTTTTTTGAGGAAGGCGTGCAACAGCACCATTTACGAGAGGCCAACCCGGAGATCCTGGCCATGGTGGTACACGGGAGTATCATCACCACGGCCAAGGTGCACCGGCACAAGAAGCTACAGTTTGGCGGCAACGATCTGCAGCAAATCGCGCAAATCATGTGGGACGGTATGGCGGCGCGATAACATTTTCCCGGATAACGGGTTAGGTAAGGATTGTTTGCTTTAAAGTTTAAACTTCAGACATGGTATACATTCCTGCTTTCCCTGCTCCGATACTCCTTGCATTGGTATACCAAGCTGCAAAAGGACTTGTCACGACGAAGCTTTTTTGTTGAAGCTATACCCTCTACCCCGCTGTAGCACAATTATAAACTGAACGGATTTTATTGACATACTTATTACGCACATTTTTGATGAAATTTCTGAATAGACTGAAGTCCCTTTGGCTGGGCGTGCTGCTGTTCCCGGGCCTGCTCATGGCGCAGGACAGGGCGTTGCGTGACACGGACGGCCTGACGCTGGAACAATGCGTGGCCTATGCGCTGCAAAACCGGGCAGCGGTGGAACAAGCCCGCCTCGACGAGCAAATCGGTGATCACCAGATCAAGGCGAAGCTCTCGGAGTGGTATCCGCAGATCTCGGCCACGTATGGCGGGGTCAAAAACCTGAAGCTGCAACAGCAGCCCTTCGGGAATGAGCTCGTGACGCTGGGCCGTAACTACAACTCCAATATCCAGTTCCAGGCTAACCAAACGCTATTCAGCAACGATTTGCTGCTGGCCTCCCGCGCCTCGGGCTACACGCGGCAGCGGCTGGAACTCAACACCCAGGACACCCGCATCAACACCGTGGTGGACGTGAGCAAGGCCTTTTACGACCTGCTGCTGACGCAGGAGCAGGTTCGGATTCTGGAGGAGAACTATGCCCGCCAGGAAAAGCAGTATAAGGATGCCCGCAGCCGATTTGAGGTTGGCCTGGTGGATAAGACCGACTACCAGCGCGCCGCCATCACGCTGGGTAACATCCGCAGCGACCGCAAGCGCGCCCAGGAGTCCGTAAAAGCGAAGCAGGCTTACCTGAAGCAGCTGATGGGCTTCCCGATTGAGGATGAACTGGACCTGGCGTACGATTACGACACCATGCAGCAGGCCGTGCTGCTGGACACCACACAGCTCGTGGACTTCACCAACCGCGTGGAGCTGCAGCAACTGCGCGTGCAGCAGCAGATCCTGCAGCTGAACACGAGCAACAGCAAATGGGGCTTCCTTCCCACTGTTTCGGCATACGTCAACTACAACTCCCTGTACTTCAACAACGAGTTCGCCCAGCTTTACAACCAGTCATACCCCACCTCGGGGGTCGGGCTGCAGGTGTCGCTCCCTATTTTTCAAGGGACCAAGCGGCTGCAGAACCTGAAGATAGCCCGGCTGCAGGAGCAGCGCGCGGAGGTAGAGGTAGAAAACACCCGGAAGGTGATCAACACCGAGTACCAGACTGCCCTGGCTAATTACAAAAGCAATTACTTTGAGTGGCTGACCCTCCGCGACAACATGCAGGCGGCGCAGGAGGTGTATGACATCATCCGGCTTCAGTACGACGAGGGCATCAAAGCCTACGTCGATCTGATTGTGGCCGAGACCGACCTCCGCACCACGCAGCTCAATTACTACAATGCCCTTTTTGGGGTGCTTGCCAGCAAACTGGATTATCAGCGTGCCATCGGCGAAACAAATATCAACTACTAAACACAGCAATCACAGCAATGCATACCATCATGAAAAGGAATTATACCTGGCTGCTCATGGCCATCCTCGGGCCAGTCGTGCTGCTATCTTGCGGCGGCGAGCAGAACGCGCAGCAGCGCCCCGGCGCCGGTCCTGTGCCGGTGAACACCTACACCGTGACCCAGGAAAGCGTGACCGGCACCGATACGTATCCCGGCTCGGTGGTCCCCCTGAATGAGGTTGAGCTGCGCCCGCAGGTGTCTGGTTACATTACCAACATTTATGTGAAGGACGGCCAGCGCGTGACCAAGGGGCAACGCCTGTACGAGATCGACCAGAGCAAATACCGCGCATCCTACCAACAGGCGCAGGCCAATCTGCAAAGCGCCAAAGCCAACCTGGCCCGCGTGCAGAAGGACCTGGAGCGCTACGAGCGCCTGGCCGAGCGCGAGGCCATCGCAGGCCAACAGGTAGACTACGCCCGCACCGACGTGCAAACCGCACAGGCGCAGGTGGCGGCGGCTCAGGCGCAGGTCAGCAGCGCCTCCACCGATCTGGGTTATTCCACCATCACGGCGCCCTTCAATGGCACCATCGGCATTTCGCAGGTGCGCGTGGGTGCGCAGGTGTCGCCGGGGCAGCCGCTGCTTAACACCATCTCCTCCACCGACCCGATTGCGGTGGACTTTGTGATCAACGAGCAGGAGATCAGCCGCTTCAGCCAACTCACGCAAGGCCAACAGCCCGACTCGCTCTTCACGCTCCAGCTCAACAACTCCAGGCCATACCCCTACCCCGGCAAGATGCTGGTCATCGACCGGGCCATTGGACGCCGCACCGGTACGACCACCGTTAGGCTGCAGTTCCCGAACCAGGACCGTACGCTGGTGCCCGGCATGACCGTGGATGTGCAGGTGCTGAACCAGGACATTGGCGAGCAGCTGGTGATTCCGTTTAAGGCCGTGACCGAGCAGCTGGGCGAGTACTTTGTGTATGTGGTGCAGGGCGACTCGGTAAACCAGCAGAACGTGACACTAGGCACCCGCTTCGGGGCTGACGTGGTGATCCGGGAAGGGCTGGAGCCAGGCAGGACCATCGTGTTGGAAGGCCTGCAAAAGCTGCGTCAGGGAGCTAAGGTGCAGGTGGGCGCAGCCCCAGCCGCCGCGACTAAATAAACGTGTAAAAAGAGACTTTCGAAAGACCGATGATATCAGATGTATTTATAAGAAGGCCCGTCACCTCTATCGTGATCTCCCTTGTGATCGTGCTCGTGGGGGTGCTGGCCATGATGAACCTCCCCGTCACGCAGTACCCGGACATCTCCCCGCCGGTGGTGTCGGTGTCGGCAATCTACACTGGGGCCGATGCCCAGACGGTGGAGCAGACCGTGGCCACTCCCGTGGAAACCCAGATTAACGGCACGCCGGGTATGGCCTACATCACCTCTACTAACACCAGTACCGGCCAGATGAACATGAGCGTGACCTTCGAGGTGGGCACCGACATCGATATCGCCACGCTGGACGTGCAGAACCGGGCCAGCATTGCCGAGCCTAGTTTGCCCGAGGAAGTAAGGCGCCTTGGCGTGACGGTGCGCAAGCGGAACCCGAGCATCATGATGGTGGTGGGTATCTTCTCGCCGAAGGCCACGCACAACATCGAGTACCTCGACAACTACACCAACATCTTTGTGCGCGATGCCCTGCTCCGGGTAAAAGGCGTGGGCGACATCAATGCCCTGGGCCAGGATTTCAGTATGCGCGTGTGGCTGAAGCCCGACAAGCTCGCCCAATACGGCATCAGCGCCAGCGAGATCACGGGGGCCATACAGGAGCAGAACCTGCAGGTGGCGGCCGGTACCGTAGGTGCCAAGCCGCAGTATGACACCCAGGCGTTCCAATACCCGATCACGGTGACGGGCCGCCTTACCACCCAGGAAGAGTTCGGCGACATCATCGTCCGGACCAACCCCGCTGACGGCTCGATGGTATACCTGCGCGACGTGGCGCGGCTGGAGTTCGGCCGCTTCGACTATGGCCGCGCAGCCACCATCAACGGCAAGCCGTCGGCCATTTTGCTGATGTACCAGGCTCCGGGCAGCAACGCCCTGGATACGGCCGAGGGGGTATACGCCGCGCTCGACGAACTGAAGAAGTCCTTCCCTGCCGACGTGGACTATGTCGTGTCCTTTGAGACGGTTTCCGTGGTGCAGGTGTCGATCAACGAGGTGGTCCATACCCTCATCGAGGCGCTGATTCTCGTGATCATCGTGGTGTTTTTGTTCCTGCAGAGCTGGCGGGCCACGCTGGTGCCTATTCTGGCAATCCCGGTTTCTATCATCGGCACATTTGTATTCTTCCTCCCGCTCGGGTTCACCATCAACACGCTTACCCTGTTCGGCTTTGTGCTGGCCATCGGTATCGTGGTGGATGACGCGATTGTGGTGGTGGAAGCCGTGCAGCATTACATCGACCATGAGGGACTGTCGGCACGCGACGCCACGCGCAAGGCGATGAAAGACATCACCGCCCCTGTGATTGCCATAGCCCTGATTCTGGCGGCGGTGTTTATACCGGTGGGCTTTATACCCGGCATCGTGGGCCGACTCTACCAGCAGTTTGCCATTACCATTGCCATCTCGGTGCTGATCTCGGCGTTTGTGGCCCTTACCCTCACACCGGCACTGTGCGCTATCATGCTCAAGCCCATGAACGTGAACAAAGACTCCCGCGGCCTGAACAAGCTCTTTTACCGCTTCAACAACTGGTTTGCCCGCACCACAGAATCCTACTCGGGGGGCGTGCGCCGCTCCATCAAGCTGGCTCCGCTCGTGCTGGTGTTGCTGGCGTGCCTCTATGCCGGTACCGTTGGCTTGTTCACCACCAAGCCAACCGGCTTTATCCCGACAGAGGACGAAGGCCGCGTGTTTGTCTCGATTGAGCTGCCGGAGGGTTCTTCCGCCTCACGCACGGAATCCGTTCTGGCGGAGATGGGCAAGATCATGGCCGACATCCCCGCGATCAAGAATTACACCGCCATCGGTGGCCTCAACGCCATCAACTTCTCCTTTAAGTCTAACAGCGGCACGGTATTTCTGCAGTTACAGCCCTGGGATCAGCGGCAGGACGAGGCACAGCAACTGGCCGGTGTGATGGCCACTCTGAACCAGCGCCTGTCTGTGATTAAGGAAGCCAACGTGATTGTGGTAGCCCCTCCGGCCATACCGGGACTCGGAAACTCCGGCGGTTTCAGCTTTATGCTGGAGCAACGGGCGGGCGGCGGAGACCTGAAGGCCTTCGAAGCAACCCTGGGGCAGTTTTTGGGAGCGGCAAACCAGCGCCCCGAAATCGCGATGGCCTACAGCTTCTTCAACACCCGCACGCCAGGGTATCATGTGGAGGTAGACCGCGAGAAAGCCAAACGGCTCGGTGTGTCTATAGCCGACATATACTCTACCATGTCGTCGCTGATGGGCAGCCGCTACGTAAACGACTTCACGCGCTACGGTCGCAACTTCCGGGTGGTGGCCCAGGCCGACACGTCCTACCGCATGGACATCGGCAGCCTGAAACAGTACTATGTGCTGAACCGCCAGGGAGAATCGGTGCCGCTGAGTGCGCTGGTCACCTCTAAAGTGGTGGAGAATGCGGCTGTTATCTCGCACTACAACCTTTTCCGCTCTGTGGAAGTGCTGGGTGGGGCTGCACCAGGCTACAGCAGTGGCCAGGCCCTGCAGGCGCTACAGGAAGTAGCCGCCGAGGTGCTGCCAACGGGGTATGGGTATGATTTCTCGGGACTGAGCCGCGAGGAACTTGCTGCCGGAAACAGCACGGTCTATATTTTCTCGCTTTCCATCATCCTGGTGCTGCTGTTGCTGGCCGCCCTCTACGAAAGCTGGTCGGTGCCCTTCTCTATCCTGTTTGCCATTCCGCTGGGTATGTTTGGGGCGATACTGGCCCTGACCTTCCTGCCAAAGCTGGATAACAACGTCTACGCCCAGATCGGTATGATCACCCTGATCGGACTGGCCGCTAAAAACGCCATCCTGATTGTGGAGTTCGCCAAAGAGCGCGTAGACCGGGGTATGGAACTGATAGAGGCAACCATCGAAGCCGTGAAGCTGCGCCTGCGCCCCATCATCATGACCTCGATGGCCTTTATCCTGGGCGTTGTGCCGCTAGCGATGGCCACGGGAGCCGGGGCCGTCTCGCGGCAAACCATTGGCTGGGTAGTGATCGGCGGAATGCTGGCGGCCACCTTCCTGGCCATCTTTGTGGTGCCGGTGCTGTATGTCGTGATCACGCGGCTGGCCTATGGCAAAAAAGGGCTCGCCCGGCTCCGCGAGAACCAGATACCCACAGAAGAAGGCGGTGCCCCGGGTTACGTGAACCCGCACGCGTAAAGCGTCTGCACCTATTTTATCTCAAACAACAAGGCCCGACGTTATCGTCGGGCCTTGTTGCGTGAACGGGTATGCTTTTTCTAGTATTGTGAAGGTTGGATCAGTAATCGTAATTCTTCGCTGCCGTAGCCTTGATCACATCGTCTAACTGGCTGCAGCTTTCAATCAGCATGGAGCAGATGTTGCGCATGTTCTGGTCTATGTCCATATTGCTCAACACCGAGGCAAGCCCCAGGATATTGGCCAGAGGCTTCCGGATAACATGCGACTGGGTATAGGCAATTTCGCGCAGCAAGCCGTCTTTGTGGGCCAGTTGCGTTTGGGTGTCCTTTAGCTGCTTGAAATGCGCCTGGTACTCCGTTACGTCATAGCCCAGGCAAAACACGCCTGCCGGCTGTCCTGCAGGGTCAATGAGCGCTTTGTATTCCCATTGCGTGATGATATAGCCCCCCTGGCCATCGTGCTTCCGGATGGTGGCCGGGAACACTTTTCCGGGGTATGCAAAGCATTTGGCTGCTATTTCCTGACACACCCTGGTGTCATCCGGATGCATCGTTATTTCATATGGCTGCCCCACGATGGGACCGTGTATATGGCCAAAGACCTTGCGGTATCGCTCATTAACATATTCATACTTCCCCTCCATGTTTGTTTGGATGATATAATAAAAATTAGAATCATCCAGCAGTTCTTTCGTCTCTTCGAAGTATTTCATATTCAAACTGAAATATAAATTTTACAATGCTGCTATTTATTTTAATTCTTCTAAGCAGCTATGGCCTTTGTTGTTTCTCGACTCCGAACTTACATTTAGCTGCATATATATACAAGTGAAACAATATTTTTATTTTCACTACCCAGCTTTCTCTTACGCATATGCGGAAAATGTACCAAGCTGTATATGCGCTAAGGGTATAGTACTCTTAGGCATACATTTACAAAATATTCCTTTGTATATAAAAAATGGTATAAACATATTTGCGAATTATTAGCGATGTACTATTTTTGAATAACTATTTCACATCTTAACTTTGAAAACAAACATGAGAAAACATTTCCTACTTTGTATGTTCAGTTTGCTCTCGCTGCCGACGGTGCAGGCGCAGGACATTATCACAAAACGCAGTGGCGACAACTTTCAGGCGAAGGTAATGGAGGTGACCCCTGCCTAGGTGAAATTCAAACGCTACGAACACCTGGATGGTCCCGTTTACTCGCTCCCAAAATCAGAGATTCTGCTGATTGAGTATGAAAACAAAACCACGGAGACATTTGAGCTGGAGAGTGCCGCGCCAGCTGGTATGTATGCCCTGGCAGAAACACCTAAAAGAGAGGGCGTTGATGTTGTGGATGGCTACAATAAAGGCCAGCAGGATGCTGCACTTTACTACAAAGGGTATAAAGGGGCTGGCACCGGTACGCTGGTGGTAAGCCTCCTGTCGCCTTTGGTAGGGCTTGTGCCAGCCATAGCCTGTTCTTCCACACCGCCCAAAGAGCACAACTTGGACTATCCCAGCAGCGAACTCATGAAAAACCAGGACTACAAAAACGGGTATAGCAAAGGGTCGCGCAGAATCAAGTCACGCAAGGTATGGAGAAATTGGGGAGCTGCGCTTGGCGTTAACGTAATCCTGGTTGCACTGCTCTCTAATCAATAGGGAGGCTTTTTATACAATACAAAACCGCAGCTTTCGCAAAAGGCTGCGGTTTTGTATTTATAGGTGTGTGAGGAAGCAAAGGCTGTATGCGCTACTGCCCCTTCCCGCGCATTTTCTTCTCCATGGCGTCCCACATTTCCTGCGGTATCTGATCGAAGGAGTTGAACTCCCCGGCTCCGTAGAGCCACTCGCCGCCGTCAATCGTCACAACCTCCCCGTTCACAAAGCCCGCGTAGTCAGACACCAGATAGGCTGCCAGGTTGGCCAGTTCCTGGTGCTCGCCAAAACGCCCGACAGGGATGCGCTTGAGCGGGTCCAGTTGGTCGGCCAGCTGCTTGGGGAACAGGCGCGTCCAGGCCCCCTCCGTCGGGAACGGGCCCGGGGCAATGGCGTTGGAGCGGATACCGTATTTGGCCCACTCGGAGGCCAGGGAGCGGGTAAGTGCCAGCACGCCTGCTTTCGCGCAGGCCGATGGCACCACATACCCCGAGCCGGTCCAGGCATAGGTTGTCACGATGTTGAGGATGTTGGCTTCCTGCTTTTGCCCGATCCAGTGCTTGCCCAGTGCTAGGGTGCAGTTGTAACTTCCTTTCAGCACGATGTCCGTCACCACGTCAAAAGCCTTGTGGCTGAGGCGCTCCGTGGGGCTCACAAAATTACCCGCTGCGTTGTTCACCAGCACGTCCACGCTGCCAAACGCGTCGAGCGTTGCCTGCAGCATGGCCTCTATCTCGTTATACTTGCGCACGTCGCAGGCCACGGGCAGCACTTTCCCGCCTGTCTCCTCCTCCAGTTCTCTGGCGGTGGCCTCCAGCACGTCGAGCTTGCGGCTGCAGATGACGG
The DNA here is from genome assembly GCF_022601975.1 of Pontibacter sp. E15-1. Classification (GTDB taxonomy): domain Bacteria; phylum Bacteroidota; class Bacteroidia; order Cytophagales; family Hymenobacteraceae; genus Pontibacter. The sequence goes on along the minus strand of NZ_JAKVIR010000022.1, from coordinate 32,965 downwards.
CGTTGGCGCCAAGCTCCAGGAAATACTTGACCATAGAGCGGCCAAGGCCTGTGCCGCCGCCCGTCACGATGATTGTTTTATCTTTCAGGGCCCCGGACTGTAACATTGGTTCGGCTTTTTTCATAAGTATAGGTTAGTTGCTGTTGCTTGGAATAACGTATAAATTTAGCGCACTGCCAACCCAATTTACTAAACCTACTCGGTTTATCCGGCCTGTGCCCCTATTCTTTCAACGCTAAAATGATATTCAGATGCCGATAGAACAGATTGAAACCGAACTGAAACAGGCGGCCAACGGACTCCTGATGTTGAGCGAGACAGACGAGCCTTTCGAGTTTTACTACGACAAGGACTTTGCCCATGAAGAACTGAACGAAGAGACGGTGCTGAAAATGGCCGGCATGCCTGCCCAGTACCCGGTTGAGGTTGTTGAGCTGGACTACTTTCTGCGCAACCAGACGCGCCCGCCCGAAGAAACCCCCGATGCCCTCGCACGTGGTGAGCGCTTCCAGCAGTTGCAGGCCAAATTACAGGACCTGCTGCAAGACGTGAAAGTATACCGCGTGGGCGAGACACGCATCACCGCCTATATACTGGGCAAAACCGAAGACGGGGAAATAGCCGGCCTGACCACGGTGGTGGTTGAAACGTGAGGCATGTGAGGCATCAGGCGCTTGGGAGGTATGGCTTGGCTTAAAAATGATCCTGCCATAGCTTTTCGGCTGCGATGATGCCACTCAGGCAAACTCCCACAATGCCTTGCCCCGGGTATACCGTGTCGCCGCAAAGGTATGCGCCTTTATGGTCGAGGCGTGCGTCTTTCATTTGCCAGGGTTTTGTGTGCCGGTATTGCGGATAGCCCCCCACGGCACCATACGCCCGCCCGGTCCAGAAACGCCAGGCACCCGGTGTGGCCGACTGCTGCTGCACGATGTGCTCGCGGCAAAGGATGCCCCATTGCTCCAGCACGGCCACGATAGCCTCTTCCAGCGCGGCTTTGTCGGTGATGAGGGTTCGCTCCGGGTGCGGCACGTGCGTGCTGATGCTGGCCACCAGTTCCCCTGCCGGTGCGCGGTTGACGTCGCCGGGTTGGCTGAAGCTTATAAAAACGCTGTTGCTCCCGATGATGGGCAGCCCACCTGGCACATGCACCTGGTGATGCAGCACGGAAGGCGGCTTTAGCCCCCGCAGGACGAGGGCCATGGTAAACGCCCCGTTCAACTTTTCAGAGGGAAGGATATGAGGTTTGAGCCTTTCCTTTATTTTAATGTCCTGCCAGAGCGCCTGCGTGTTAGTAAGTGGGATACCGCTGATCACAAAGCGACTGTGGAAGGTTTCCTTGTTCGTTTCTACTCGATAGCTTTCTCCTTCCCGCTGGATTTGCGTAACCTCCTGGCCATACCGCACCGCACACCCCGGATGCGCGCCAATGTACGTTACCACAGGTTTCACTAGATTTATCAAACCGCCCGGAACATAGTAATTGCTGTACAGGGTATAGCATAGGGCGGTCGCGCCAAAAAGGGCATTTACCTCGTGCAGGCGGTTTTGCGCGGTGATCAGCAACTGCTCATTCACAAAGTCCACGAATAGCTTGTTTTCCAGCAGGCCATACCGTTGCAGCACATCCTGCATGGTCCTGAACGCGCCGGGCAACAGCTTTAGCTGCGCAGGCGACACGCGCAAAGCCGCCCGCATCAGGTCTTTCAGGTTAGAGAAGGGGAAGCTGCGCTGCTGCAGTGAGGTGCGCCATACCCCCTGACTGATGCTGTAGCAATACTCCCAGAAGGGGCGCTGGTTGTGTGCCCCAAACACGCGCTCAGCCTCCGCTATCCATGTATCCAGATTTTTATACCTCGTCAGGCAAATGCCGTTGGGCAGATGTACCTGCATGGAGGGCGTCAGTTCCTGAACCGGCACCTGTATACCCGTCTCGTCCAGCAGATACCGGAGGGGCATTCCTTCGTCCAGGCCGACCAGCGTAGTGGCTCCTGTCTCATACCAATAGCCCTTCCGTTTGTAAGAGGTGGCGCAGCCTCCCGGGTACTTGGCCTGCTCCAGCACGCAGACGTTCAGTCCGCGCCTGGCCAGCAGTGCCGCCGCCGTCAACGCCCCAAAACCTGAGCCCACCAGTACGACATCATACCTCATTTTTGTGTTACTTTATGTTTCCGTCCTTCATTCAGGAGGTTTTGCTTAAACACCAGGCCCGGGTAATTGTTAGGATATAGGGCAAAGCCACGTGGCCAGGAAGCCACGCCCGGGAGAAGTGCCAATGGCAAAAACGCAAATGGCCCTCTTAATGCACCAGCTGCGCCGCGGAATAAATAAATTTACATGGAAGACAAAGAGGATATCAGCGTGATGGGCTGCGGCTGGCTTGGCTTGCCGCTCGCCGAGAAGTTAGTAAAAGCCGGGTACACGGTAAAGGGCTCGACGACAACGCCCGAGAAAATGGACGTGCTACTAGAAAAAGGTATCCAGCCTTATTTGCTGAACCTGCAGGACGAAAACCTGGATATGGACATGCTGCAGGATTTTTTGCAGGCAAAGGTGCTGGTGCTGAACATACCGCCACACCTGCGCTCCGACGGCGGCGAAAGCTACCTGAGGCAAATGCATGTCCTCCTCAAGGCAATGTCCGGGGCTACTATCAACAGGGTTCTGTTTGTGTCGTCCACCTCCGTATACCTCGATCTCAACAGAGTCGTGACCGAGGAGGACATTGCCTATACCCTCGAGCAGCAACCCGACAACATGCTGCTGCAGGCCGAGCAGCTTTTCCAGAACGGGGATGGCTGGATGACGACTGTTCTGCGCTTCGGTGGCCTGGTGGGCGACGACCGCAAGCCGGGTCGTTTCCTGGCCGGGAAAAAGCATGTGCCAAACGGCGATGCGCCCGTCAACCTCATTCACCTCGACGACTGCCTTCAGATTATGTACCGCATTATCGAACAGCAAAAATGGGGGGCTACGTTTCATGCCAGTGCCGACCTGCATCCCCTCCGCAAGGATTTTTATACCCAGGCTGCACATGCCCTGGGGCTCACCCCTCCGGAATTTGACGCCATGGAGAAAACGCACTTCAAGCTGATTAACAGTCAGAAACTAAAGGATGCCCTCTCCTATTCCTTTCTGCACCCAGACCCTATGGCCTTCTTTTAGTATCTTTGAGATGGATAACAGAATGCGTAAGGTGATTTCCCTTAATGATATTGAGCGCTTATAGGCAAGCATATTTATTTAGTATTTAAACTCCTCATACAGTGATGTTTACCCTTGTGTCCTTATAGGTAATCAGCAAGAGTAAAAGGCATTGCATGCAGCTGAAATTTCAGGGATTGCGCTTATCAGGCATAAAGCTGCAGGATATTACTGTTTATACCGTTGATCAGGTATAAATTCAAGCCCAACTACAGACGCATTCCAGTTAAGAGAACAATCTACAAAAAGCTATTTAAAATTGAGCAGGCAGCAGAAAATAGTGGTAATCGGTGGCGGGGCGGCGGGATTTTTTGGCGCGATCACGTGCGCGGCGCATACTCCCGGGGCAACGGTGCTGCTGTTGGAGAAGAGCGGCAAGCTGCTGTCGAAAGTGCGGGTTTCTGGCGGCGGGCGCTGTAATGTGACCCACCATTGCTTTGTCCCGTCAGTGCTCTCGCAGCACTATCCGCGTGGGGCCAAACAGCTGAAAGATGCCTTCAAAGTGTTTGGGGCGCAGGAAACGATCGATTGGTTTGCCGAGCGTGGTGTTGCGCTTAAAACAGAGGCAGACGGGCGTATGTTCCCGGTCACGGACAACTCTGAGACTATCGTGGACTGTTTGCTACAGGAGGCAAAGCGCGAGGGCATAGAGATACGGACGGGTACGGGAGTCGAGAAGATAACGGTAGAAGCGCCTCCCTCCCATACCCCCTCGTTTCGGCTCCAGCTCAGCACCGGCGAATCCATACGTGCAGACAAGGTGCTGGTATGCACGGGTGGCAACCCGAAGTCTGCGGGCTACGATTGGCTGAGGGCGCTGGGCCATGACATATTGGAACCGGTCCCGTCGCTGTTTACCTTCAACGTGCCCGGCTCTCCCCTCAAAGAGCTCCAGGGGGTGGCAGTGCCGCGCGCAAAGGTACGGGTGGCCAGCCAGAAACTTGAGTATGAAGGCCCACTGCTCATCACGCACTGGGGGTATAGCGGCCCTGCAGTGCTGAAGCTTTCCGCCTGGGGAGCCCGCTACTTCCAGCAACAGCAGTATACTTTCACCGCGCTTATCAACTGGATTCCGGACTTCACGGAAGAGAGCCTGCGCGCGCACCTGCAGCAGTACCGCCTGGACCACCCCAAAAAGGTAGTGGGCACGAATCCGCTTTTTGGGCTCCCGCAACGCCTCTGGAAAGCCCTGACAAATCTTGCTGAGGCACCCCCGGAAACCCGTTGGGCCGAGATGCCGGGCAAGAGCACAAACAAACTGGTGGAAGCGCTGCTACGGTTACCTGTCGAGGTGAAGGGCAAAACCACCTTCAAAGAAGAGTTCGTTACCTGCGGAGGCGTAGCGTTAAGCCAGGTGAACATGAAAACCATGGAAAGCCGCGTGCAGCCGGGGCTTTATTTCGCCGGTGAGGTGCTGGACATCGACGGAATCACGGGAGGGTTCAACTTCCAGGCCGCTTGGACCACCGGCTACCTGGCCGGAAGGGGTATGGCCTCGGCACCATCCTAAAAGCTTTCTGCGGGGGCTATGGCAACTATTTTGCAATAATAACAGTACATCTGCTTGTTATTAGATACCAAAAACACATAAAACTATGGCCGTAAATAAAGAATTAGGAAAGACAATACACCATCTGATTGAAAGATGTAAGGACGGTGCCAAAGGGTATAAAACCGCATCAGAAGACGTGGACGATAAGGACCTGAAGGACCTCTTTAAGAAATACGCCGTGCAGCGCGACAGCATGATCACAGAGCTGCAGGACCAACTGGCCAGAATGGGCGGCCTCGATGATGAGTCCAGCTCCATTGAAGGAACAATGCACCGGGCCTGGATCGACCTGAAGTCTGCGCTGACCTCAAAAGACAGAAAGCAAGTACTGGCAGAGTGTGAGCGTGGCGAGGATTACGCCGTGAAAGCCTATAAAGAAGCCTTGGAAGAAGAGCTTCCAGGAGAACTGAAATCCATCGTGCAGCAACAATATGCTGATGTGAAAAGCGCACACGACCATATCCGCACCCTGCGGGACGCTGCGAGAGACTAAGCACACATGAAATTGTAAAATGGGAAAAGGAGCTTCGGCTCCTTTTTTTATGCCTGCTGCTGTAATTTTAGGATGTACTACCAGTATCAAATGATGAGCACAAAAGTACCTTGCTCATACCCTATTCATTATATGGCCATTATCTGGCGCAAGCGGCTGCTTGTGCCTCACAAGAAATTAACAAACCTAATAGCGGCACAAGCGGACGCTTGCGCCAGTGTTTGTAGAGATCCAAAAAGTATGATCGGGTAGCACCTAATGGGGGGAATGGCAGTTTGTATCAATGCTGCAAGCAAATACTTTCAGGACTTTAATAACTCAATACTCATTCGAGAACGGTATAAAGTAAGGATTTGCTAAATCCTGAATGAGTGGATTACGGCCTGTAGGGTATAAGGTATAAACCGGAGGAGGGGTATAAAACAAAAAGGCCGACGTTTCAAGTCGGCCTTTTCTAACAGCTTTAGAAGTCTTTGAAGTTTCAAACGCTGTCTGATTATATATACGGGGCTAAAACAACAAGGTTGATTTAGAATCTTCTTTTTTTGAATCCGCCACCGCCGCCTCTGCGGTCGCCGTCACGGTCTCCACCGCCACGTCTGTCTCTGTCGCGGTAGGAACCACCGCCTCCACCGTAAGAGCCGCCTCCGCCGTAAGAGCCGCCGCCACGATTTCTGTCGCGATTAAAGCCGCCTCCACCGCCTCTGCGGTCGCCTCTGTCGCCACCACGGTCGCTAAAGCCGAACTCGTCGCCGTCGCCGCGACCGCCTTCTTTCGGGCCGCTGCCTTTCTTCTGCGATTTCTCTACCACCACCATGCGGCCCTGGTATTCCACGCGACCGAGGTTGGCAACAATCTCAGCGGTATACTCTGAAGGCACTTCCACGAAGCTGAACTTATCGTACAGGTCGATGTCGCCTACCCTTCCCTCTGGGATGCTTGCGTTTTGGGACAGCAGATCGATCAGATCGCGCGGATGCACGTTGTCTTTCTTACCGATCGTGATGAAGAGGCGGTCCATGCCGTCCTTGGTCACGCTCAGTCCTTTTTCGGCCTCAGCGCCCTTCTCCTTCACTTTTGCCTCTTTCAGGCTCATTTTTATGAGTGCGGCAGCCACATCAAGCGGCGTATACTCTTCCGTTTCGTTCACGAAGCGCTCAATGCGGGCCACGTGCTTGGCAAGGTGGCCTTTCTCCAACACTTCTTTCACCTTATCAAAGAAGAGGTTCGAGCGAATCTCGTTTACGTCTTCCATCGATGGCACCTGCTGCAACACAATCTTGGCTTTGGTAAAGCGCATGATGTCCTTCAGCTTGTAGCCGTCGGTGCGGCCTCCCACAAAGGAGAAAGCCTTGCCAGACTTACCGGCACGGCCTGTGCGGCCAACACGGTGCACATAAGACTCTTCGTCCTGCGGCAGGTCGTAGTTGATCACAGCCTCCACGTTATCCACGTCGAGTCCGCGGGCGGCCACGTCTGTAGCCACCAGCACCTCCAGGGTTCCGTTACGGAACTTGCCCATCACGTTAGAGCGCTGGTTCTGGTTCAGGTCACCGTGCAAAGCATCGGCAAAGTAACCGCGCGCCTGCAGGCCTGACACCAGGTCATCCACCATGCGCTTCGTGTTACAGAAGATAATCGCCGACTTCATGTTATACATATCCAGCAAACGCGATACAGCCTCCTGCTTGGCGCTGCTGCGCACCTCGAAGTAAAACTGGTCGATGTTGGTCACGGTCAGCTCCTGATGCACCACTTTCACGATCACCGGATCGGTCTGGTAGCGCTTGGTCATCTCCATGATCGGCTTGGACATGGTGGCGGAGAAGAAGATCGTCTGGCGATCCTCAGGAATCCGCTCCAGCACGTACTCGATGTCTTCACGGAAACCCATGTCGAGCATCTCGTCTGCCTCGTCGAGGATGATTTTCTTCACCTTGTCCAGCACCAGGGTGCCGCGGTTGATGTGGTCCATCACACGGCCCGGCGTTCCGATCACGATCTGCACACCCTGCTTGAGGGCACGCAGCTGACGGTCATAGCTCTGGCCGCCGTAGATCGGCACCACGCTGATGCCCTGCTTGTACTTGGCCAGTTTCTGGATTTCACCGGAAACCTGGATCGCCAGCTCGCGCGTAGGGCACAGGATAAGCGCCTGCACACTGCGGTCATTTGGGTCAACGGTCTCAATGGTCGGGATACCAAAGGCTGCCGTCTTACCGGTGCCCGTCTGGGCCTGCCCTATAATGTCTCTGCCTTCTAAAACAACCGGAATGGCTTGCGTCTGGATGGGAGAAGCTTCTTCGAAGCCCATGTCAGCGATTGCGCGCTGTACTTCCGCCGAAAGCGGAAGCTCATCAAATCTGATTTTGTTCATCTAATTTACTTAAGTACTTGATAACCTGGGGCAGCCTGCTATTCAACCTATCTCTGCATGTACGAGAGCGACACAAAAACAATAAACAACCAGGGTAGCCTACAGTGGGAGCATCCAGTTATCCGTAATTCAGACTGTACCAAATCGGGTGCAAAATTACAACAAAATAATGACTATAGCTAAAGCTTGTGATGATTTGTATAAATATATAATTTGTACTGTTTCAAGAGCATTCTGCCGAATACCCGTGTACTCTCACGCAACATTATATTATGCTTAGTTAACTGACGTTAAAACATTTTTTGCTATTCATAAAATGATAAATTTTCTAATAAAAATAGAAACCTTCGGAATCGTCAATCGTTACAAGAATCAGTTTATCAGGCCTCTATCATGTTGGGCGCCGGTTGACAAGCCAATGCCACCGTTTTGTTGCCGAAGCCTTTTATCAAAGAGATACTTTGGATACTCTGTAAGCAGAATACACGCATATGCTCCATGCTGAATTGAACAGATTGAAAAGATTTTTCAGCCCCATACCCTGTTAGCGAGTAAGCAGTTCTCGCAGAATATCGAATAGCATACCCGGTTACTAGGTGGCGCCTGTGCGCTGCCATACCCGTTTAAACTTGTTTGAAGACCTAAAAATTTAAGATATAAAAATCCTTAATCCCATAGCTTATGTTACACTTCTCCAAAATCTCGGCTCAAGGTAAAGACTTTAACTTGATTGCCTCAGGCGCCCTGGCGTTCAAAATCCATAACAAGATCCTGAAAGAGGAGACTTTCCAACATGGGTCTAAGATACAGCGCAACATGCTGTTAGGGAGCGCCCCGGCACGCGCCGTGAATGCAAACCGACGCAACGTGTTTTACGTCATCCTCTCCGATCTCGACAAGATGAACATCGAGGCCCTGTGCAGCATGATCACGCAGGAGCGCGCCAAAGGCAGTTACGCGGTGTGCCAGGTGATACCGGCCTACTATAACGAGCCTTCGTTTAAGGCCCTGAAAACCCTGCGCCAGAACTTCGACGAGGTAATTGAGCTCAGCAAGTTTAACCTTGGCAACAGCAAGGCACTTATCAGCGCTGAGCAGCAGCAGTGCCTGATCACAGACTATTCGCTCTCCATGGCCCGCATCATGTTCCATGTTTGCGTGAAAGACTTTGCTGGCTACAATGCTCAACCTGTGGGCCAGCTAGCCTACGCCAGCTAAACCGCCGCGCACCGGTCGCCCCGGAACAACTTGTGTCAATGCGCACAGGCGTTCCGGGGCATCCCAAACGGAGTAGCATGCCAGCGTTGCGCCTGAGCAACTTAACCAAGCCCATGCCGCCGTGCTGCGATGCCACCATACCTTACCGGAGTATACCCAGAAAGTTAAGCTAAAGGAGTTAGCAAATACCCTCTGTATAGCGTATCTTTAGGGTATAGAATTTCTATATGCCTGCTACCTTTAAGATATACTCTTCTTCTGCCGGATCGGGGAAGACCTACCACCTGACGAAAGAGTACCTGAAGCTGGCGTTGCACACGCCAAACCCAGACTATTACCGCTCCATCCTGGCGATTACCTTCACCAACGATGCCGCTGCCGAAATGAAGGAGCGCATACTGGCGGCCTTGCGCAATTTCAACGACACGGACCTGCCGGATCGGGAAAAGGAAAAGAGCAATCTGCTGCTGGAAAGCGTTACCGCAGATTTGCAGGCAGAATACCCTGAGGAAAATCTCACCGCATCAGAAGTCCGCCGCCGGGCAGCCCTGGTTTTTCGCCAGATCCTTTACAATTACAGCGATTTCTCCGTCAGCACCATCGACAGCTTCGTCAACAAGATTGTGCAGGCTTTTACGCGGGAACTCCACATACCCCACAACTTTGAGGTCGACCTGGACTCCAACACGCTGGTAAGCACCGCCGTGTCGCTGCTTCTTGATAAAGTGAGCGACCGCAAAGGCGACCTCCTTTCTGAAACGCTGGAGCAGTTTGCCCTGGAAAAGGCCCGCGAAGGGAAAAGCTGGACGATGCTCCCCGATGACCTGATGGACTTCGCCAAAAACCTGCTGAACGAGCAGGTATATGAGGCCGTGACGGACCTGCAGCAACTGAGTCTGGAGGACTTTAAGACGGTGCGCACGCAGCTTTGGCAGGTGGTGGAGGACGTGGAGGCTGCCGTGCAGGAGACAGCCCGCGAGGCTCTCGCAGCAATACAGCAGGCTGGCCTCTCCCCTGCCGACTTCTTTCAGAGCACCCGCGGCATCTGCAGCTATTTCAACACGTTTGCCCGGACGGTAGACCTGAATTACGGAAACAACTATGCCAGGCAGACTATTGAGGACGACAAGTGGTATGCGGGCAAGGCCACTGCCGCCACCAAAGCGCAGATAGACCAAGTGAAGCCTGAGTTGACCGCCCTCTACGAGCAACTCGAGGGTATAAAGGCGCAGTATGCCGAGACCTTTACACTGATCCAGTCCATCGTGCCGCACCTCTACAAACTCTCGGTGCTGAATGAGCTGGAGAAGTGCCTGCAGGAGATCAAGCTCGACAAAAACACTGTCCACATCTCGGAATTCAATAAGCGCATCATCGACATCGTGCTGCATGAGCCTGTGCCCTTTATATATGAGCGGCTGGGCGAGCGGTATAACCACATTCTGATCGATGAGTTTCAGGATACCTCGGTGCTGCAGTGGAACAATCTCTTGCCCCTGGTGGACAATGCCCTGGCCGCTGGCCATTTCAGCATGGTGGTGGGCGACGCGAAGCAAGCCATCTACCGCTGGCGTGGCGGTGAGATGGAGCAGATTCTGCACCTCTATAAGAAATCCACCCATCATCTGTACCAAAACCGGCGGCATGGCCCCCTCCTTGAGGAGCGCTACCAATCTGTGGACCTGGCCCTCGCCCCGGACGACCTGAATACGAATTACAGGAGCCGCGCCGAGATCATAGACTTCAACAACGCCCTTTTTACCTTCATCAGCGACGGGCATCAGGGCTTTGGCATGTTCAGGGCAATCTACGACGAGAACTTCAGGCAGCAGGTGCCCGCAGGCTCGGGCAATACCGGCGGCCATGTGCAAATTATGTTCACCTACCCCGAGGACACCAACCACAGGTATGACCTCTCGGGTTGCCAACGCACCGAGGCCCTCTATGACGGCTATACCCGCCCCGAAACGCTGAGCTACGACGAAAGCACCCTGAACATGGTGCTGCAGTTGGTGCAGGACAACCTGGCCAAAGGCTACCAGTTGCAGGATATGGCCGTGCTCTGCCGCACAAACAGGAAGAGCAAGCTTATCGCAAACTTCCTGAAAGAGCGTGGGTTCGCCATCATTTCCCAGGATTCGCTTTCGCTGCAGTTTGCCGAGGTCATCAACCTGATCATCGCGCTGTTTCGCGTCTTCAACCGGCCAAACGACACACTGGCCAAATCTGAGGCGCTCTACCTGATCTGCAAAGTATCGTTGGGTGCCATACCGGATGTGGGCATGGCCCAGACGGTTGCCGCCATCGCCAACGAGCCGGACAGCCGTGCTTTCTTTGACCAGCTCCGCACATTTGGGTATGATGTGCAGGAGCGCGAAACAGGGAACCTGTCGCTGTATGAGCTGACCGAGAAACTGATCCGGATCTTCAACCTGCTGGACAAGAACAACGAGAGCGAGTACCTCTTCCGGTTCCTGGACCTGGTGCTGGAGTATAGCCTGAAGCACAGCAACAACCTCAACAACTTCCTGCATTACTGGGAGGTGCAGCGCGACAAGCTGAGTATCAATACGCCCAAGGACCGGAACGCCATCACGATCACCAGCATACACAAGTCCAAGGGGCTGGCCTACCCGATCGTGATCATACCCTTCGCTGATTGGGGCACGGAGCCCGTGCACCGCTCCCTGATGTGGAGCCAACTGCCCGAGGAAGTGTCTGTGACGGGCAAGCTGCGCAGCGTCGCAGTTAACATAAGTTCTAAACTGGAGAAAACCATACTGGCCGGACAGTACAGCGCTGAGGTGGAGAAGACTTTCATCGAAAACCTGAACATGCTGTACGTGGCCGTCACGCGCCCGATAGACCGCCTCTACCTAATCGGCAACGGGAAGGACCTGCTGGAAGAGAGAACGGCGGCGCGGGCACTGGACGGCGTGGGCAGGAATGTGAGCCACCTGCTCTACCGCTTCCTCCTGCACCAGGAACTCTGGGAGCCCGGGCGGCTGTGCTACCAGGTGGCGAACGGGACGGCGCAGCCAAGGCAAAACGCCGTAGAGAAAAGCCATACGTATCCGCTGCATTACCTCGCGGCCACAGACTGGGAGCAGCGCCTGAAGATAAAGCAGCACGCCAACAACGTGTTCGACTTTGAGACGCAGGCCATCCAGCGGCAGCAGACCCGCAAGCTTCATTATGCCCTGTCGCGCATTGCCTTTGCCGCCGAGCTCGACCAGGTGCTGCGCCAGATGGTATACGAAGGCATCATCAGCGACCGTGAGCGGCCAGCGCTAAAGGCGAACCTCTCGCGGGTGCTCCTGCACCCGAAACTGCGTTACTACTTCACCAACAAGGTAATAGTGGAGCACGAAAAAGAGGTGCTGGACGCTCGCGCCTACTTGTACAAGCCGGATCGAATCGTTTTTGACGGCGAAGCCGTAGTACTGCTTGAATTCAAGACACCCCCCGCACAGCCAGACCATCGCTACAGACTTGACCACTATGCGGTGAAGTTCCGGCAGCTTGGCTACCAGCGGGTGAAATGCATCCTGTATTACTTTGAAACCGAGGAAGTCGTGGCCTGGAACTATGGCGGAAAGAAAGCGACACAGTTGGGGCTTACGCTATAAACTGTTTCTCCATCCAGTATAGGCTAATTTACCACTAGCGTATCCTGTATGTATCAGGCGCCAGACAGGAACAGGATTCTGAAAGGCATACGCAGTGCCCGATTGACTATACTAAATAGCTTGCGCTTAGAGGAGACACGATAAAACCAATCAGTTTGGCGGCATTCGCGTAACGTCGGACCGCCTGGGGTGCCCAGTAATTAAAAAAATGCTGCCAAATTATCTAACCTATGTCCAACTACAATACGCTACACGTTGACACCACGAACTGCGACACGGAGCCGATACACCTTATCGGCAGGATACAGCCGCACGGGTTTCTCCTGATCTTCCACCCGGAGACGCTGCAGGTGGAGCAGGCAAGCCAGAATATCGGCCAGTACCTGCCTGCTCTTACCGAGGAAGTGCTTGGCAAACCCATCACCGCGTTGTGCCAGGGGGATGAGGCCGCCGCCCTGGAGCATCAGCTGACACTCGCCCGGAAAGCCAGCCCACAGCTGCTTCAGTTTCATGGCAAACAGTTCTTTGGCTTTCTGCACGCGTCTGGCAAGAGCATGGTGCTGGAGTGCGAGCCGCTGACGATGGTCACGGGGCAGCAGAGCCTGGACCATTCCCTCGCGTTCGGCCACTTTCAGGCCGAACTGAATGCGCTGCAGTCCCTCAGCAGCCAGGCCGACCTGTTGGTATCGTTCGTTCAGCGCATCCTGGACTATGACCGCGTGATGCTGTATGTGTTTGATCAGGACTGGCACGGGGAGGTGATCGCAGAGAAAAAGGTGGCTGAGGTGCGCTCCTACCTTCACCACCATTTCCCGGCCTCCGATATACCGGAGCCCGCCAGGGCGCTTCTCACGCAGAAGCACATCCGGCAGATACCCGACGTGCTTGCCGGTTCCGTGGAAATCGTGCCATACCTCAACCCCAACACAGGCAGTCCCTCGGGTATCCTTCAGTCTGAACTGAGGAATCCCTCTGAGCTACACTTGGAGTATCTGCAGAACATGGGGGTGCACGCCACCCTCTCGTTTTCGATCATGGTGAACAACAAGCTGTGGGGGCTGGTTGCGGGGCATCATGGCAAGCCACGCTTCACCAGCTACTGGAGCCGGCTGCTATGCCACCTGGCGGCGCTTGCTTTTTCTAACGCGGTGGTGGCAAGCCGCGAGCGGCGCGACCTGCAAACGCTGGAGACACTGAAACGGAAAGAGGCGCTGCTGATCCGGCAGGTCGACGCGTGTAGCGATCTCTTTGCCGGGCTGCTGAATCAGGAAGAGAAAGTCCTTCACCTTACCGAGGGGCAGGGCGTTGCCATCTATTACAACAACACGTACGCCTCGTTGGGCCAGACGCCGGACCAGGAAAACGTGATGGAGATAATCGACTGGCTCTCTCAGCACAACACCGAAAGCGTGTTCCATACCAGGGAGCTTTCCAGGCACATGCCAGCCGCCGCTTCCTATAGCCATACCGCCAGCGGGCTCCTGGCACTGGCCATCTCACCCTTCAATAAAGAGTATGTGCTGTTTTTCAAGCCCGAAATCATGGAGAAGCGCGTTTGGGCAGGCAACCCTGACAAGCCCGCCGCCAGTAGTGACTTACGGGTGCACCCCCGACAGTCTTTTAACCAATGGGAGGAAATCATAAAGGGAAAATCGCTGCCGTGGTCGCTGAACGATGTAGACATTGCCCAAATTCTTTTGAAAGACATTTCCGGGCTCCTCTACCGGAACCAGGCCAACCTGCTGAAGGACCTGAACCACGAGTTGGAAGCCTCGGCGGATGAGCTCCGGACCAAGAACAGCAGGCTGGAGGATTTTGCCCATATCATTACCCATAACCTACGCTCCCCGATGAGCAACATTCAGGGCTTGTACAACCTCTACAAGGAAGACCCCAGCCACGAGACCGGCACAGTGGTGATCGGGAAAATGCACCAGATGATCCAGAACATGTCGGGCACGCTGAAAGACCTGAACACGATCCTGAGCATGGCCATTGAGCAAAACCTGCCCCAGACAAAGCTTCAGGTGCGCCAGCTGATCGACAAACAGCTCCAAAACCTGCATACCTCCATCCTGACTAGCCAGGCGACGATAGAAACTGATCTGCAGGTAAATGAACTCATGACTTTTAAGGTATACTTTGAGAGTATTCTGCACAACCTCCTCTCCAATGCGCTCAAATACCGTTCAGACGACAGGGCCCCGCATATTAGGATAAGCACCTGGCGGGAAGGCGGTCAGTTCTGTTTGGCTGTTCGCGACAACGGCCTCGGCATGGACCTGCAGAAGGTGGGAAACAGGGTGTTCGGGCTCTATAACACCTTTCACCGGAACCGCGACTCAAAAGGGCTTGGCCTCTACCTGACTAAGATGCACTTGGAAGCCCTGGGAGGGCATATAGAAGTAGAGAGCGCGCCAAACAAGGGAACCACTTTCACGGTCCGCCTAAAGGATTCATAAGCGTCGTATCTGATATGGATTAATCATTCCCGTTTGCAGTCTGGCTATTCCTTTGAGCGGCAACCGACTTTAACCTGTCCTACGCATCTGTTATACCCATACCCTTTAGAATAATAGCGCCTGACGCGGTAGCTACTGCCTGATTGCTTATCTTTAGACGGATAGCGATATACCTGATAAAAACATTACAGGCCCCAGGCGCATTACCGTAGGGCCCTATGTATATATGGGAAAGTGACCTATACATGGGGAGGCGCTAAAGCGATACGTTATACCTCCCGAGTCCTGTTTTTTGATGCTGGTATTACCCAAAAGAATCTATTCACCCGATCCCTTCAAATTATACAGCTTTGCAGACTTTTTTAGAGCTTACAGCCCGTTACGTTTACGAAAAGTACAAAGAGAACATCAGCGACCTGTGCATTGTGCTGCCTTCGCGCCGGGCCAGTTTCTTTTTCAAAAACGCGCTGGCGCAGGCGGCACCCGAGCCTATCTGGTCGCCGGAGGTGTCGGCGATGGAGGACTTTATCCAGAAAATGGCGCAGACGGATGTGCTGGAGCCGATCAATCTGCAGCTGGAGCTGTATGACCTCATGCGGGAGCAGGACCCGCTGCTGGACTTTGACCAGTTCGTTACCTGGGCCGCCACGCTGCTCGACGACTTCAGCCGCATAGACCAAAACCTGGTGCACACCGGCAAGCTGTTTGAGTATCTGGGCGAGGCCAAGGCCCTGGAGCGCTGGGACCCCAAGTTTCTGGGCAAAGACATGTCCCCGACCATGCGCAAGTACTTTAGCCTGTGGAGTAATGTCGAGAAAACATACTATAGCCTGAAGCAGCGCCTGCAGGACAATAAACAGGCCTATACCGGTATGGCTTTCCGGAAAGTGGCGGACACGATCGATACCATCGCCCAGGAAACCGAGTGTGCGCAGTACATCTTCATCGGGCTTAATGCCCTGACCGCCTCCGAGGAAAAGATCATCAGGACGCTGCTGAAGCACGACAAGGCAGAGCTGCTCTTCGACTCCGATGACTTTTACATGGAGGAAGGCACCCCGAACCGTGCCGGGCAGTTTTTGCAGCGCTACAAAGCCAACTGGAAGCTTCCGGAGTGGCGCTGGCAGCAAAACCTGCTCCTGACCGACGAGAAGGAAATCAATGTGATCGGGGTGGCAAACGCCAGCATGCAGGGCAAACTGGCCGGGCAACTGCTGCAGGAGATCCGGGAGAATGACCCACACGCCCAGGTAGCCATCGTGCTGCCCGACGAGAACCTGCTGCTACCGGTGCTCCACTCTATACCCGAGCACATCCCGAGTTACAACGTGACGATGGGCTTGAGCTTTAAGGGCACTCCCCTCTTCAACCTCATTGACCTGCTGTTTGAAGTGCACCTCACCGGCATCACGCAGTTGCAGGAGGCTGGGTACAAAGTATACCAGTACCACCATCTCTCGGTGACGAAGCTGCTTACGCACCCGTTTATCCGGCGCTACGAGCTGAGCCTGAACGACCAGCCGGAGCAGGCTGACTACCATGGCATTATACAGCAGGTGCTGGACAAGATTGTGGAGGAAAACCGCGTGCTGGTTTCTGCCCAGGAACTGCTGCGGCTGGGCAAGCAGCAGAAGCTGTTCGAGGTGCTCTTTAAGACCTGGCGCGACTGCGACGACATCATCGCCAGCCTGTATAACCTGATTGAGTTGCTGCGCGAGGTATACAGTCACGGCCACAACACCATCGAGACGGAGTACCTCTACATTTTTTATACCCTCGTCAAGCGCCTGGACACGATCTTCGATTGCCGGGAGCACAAGATCTCGGTGCGCAGCTTCCGCAAGTTCCTCTACGAGCTGATCGGCTCTACCCGCCTCCCCTTCAGCGGGGAGCCAATCGCTGATTTACAGATCATGGGTATGCTGGAGACGCGCGCCCTGGACTTCGAGAACCTGATCATCCTGTCGGTGAACGAGAACACGCTGCCTGCGCCCAAGCGCCACGAGTCGCTGATGCCCTACGATGTGCTGCGCGAGTTTGGGCTGCCGACGTACTCCGAAACCGAAGGCGCCACGGCCTACAACTTCTATCGCCTGCTGCAGCGGGCCAAGCGCGTCAATCTGCTCTATGTGCTGCCTTCCGACACGTATGGGGCCGGAGAGAAAAGCCGCTTTATCCTGCAGCTGCAAAACGACCTCGCCCTGCGCAACCCCCGCATCACCTTCCGGGATATGACCGCCGCCGTAACCCAGCACCATACGCGCGCCTACAGCGAGGATATCGTGATCGAAAAAGACGCCGAGACCCTGGAGCAACTAAAGCAGGAGCTGACGCGCGGTTTATACCCCTCGCACCTCAACATGTACATCAACTGCTCGCTCCAGTACTACTTTACGCGCATCGCCAAAATGCGGGAGATAGAGGAAGTGGAGGAACAGCTCGGCGCGGATAAGTTCGGCACGCTTGTGCACCAGGTGCTGGAGGATTTTTTCAGGGAATTTGAGCAAACCGGCAAACCGATACTGGCTGCTAACGTGGAAGAGATGCTGCGGCAGCTTCCGGGGCAGGTGAAGGCGGAGTTTGGCCGGGTAACGCGTGGGGCCACACCCGACCGCGGCATGAATCACCTGTTGTACAAAGTGGCGGTGCAGGTGCTCGAAAAATATCTGCAAAACCTATTGCATTCAGCGGAGTTGCCGCTTTACGTGCTGCGCCTCGAGGAAACGCTGTCGGCCACGCTGCCTGTGCAGGTGGGCGACGAGGTGCTGCACGTGCGCATTGCGGGCAAAGCCGACCGCATCGACCTGACTGACCACAACCTCCGGGTGATCGACTATAAAACAGGCAAGGTGGAACCCGCCCAACTGCGCGTGAAGCCCGAGGAAGTAGACCTGCAATTCCTCACGGATACAAAATATGACAAAGCCCGCCAGCTGTGGCTATACCAGTATGTGCTGCAGCGTACCCTGAACGAGCATCCGGACACCATCCTGCGGAATGCACAGCACCTGGAACCCTGGCGCATCCAGCCCCAGTCCGGCATCCTGTCCTTCCGGAACCTGGATGCCGGCGTGATGACCTCTGCGTTCGATTTCACAGCGGCAGAGAGTGCCGCGCCCCGGGATTTCATGGCTGTGTCGGAGGCACTGCTATCGGATTTTGTGCGCCGCATGCTCGACCCGCAGGAGCCCATCCGCAAAACCAATGACCTGGACGTGTGCCAGTGGTGCGCCTATCGGGGTATTTGCGCGCGCTAAGCACTAAAATCACAGCGCCATCTGCCATGTAACCCTATGCGGTTTTGCGCCGAGAGCCTGACAAGCCCATGGCCCTATTTTCGTGCAATGCTTTTGGGCTTGGGTGCGGATCGGGACACTTTTTTTCCGGTCAATGCCTGGTATGCGTTTATCCTGCCGTGTCCGTAGTATGGATCTCGGCCCGGCTTTCCTAAGTCCTCTGCCCCCATGCGCAGGGCGGATTCAACCTGGGCGGGCTTCATACTGCCTCCGTTTTTGCCAACAACCAGTGCTGCCACCCCCGCCGCATACGGTGCTGACGCGCTGGTGCCTGCCGCCCAATACCAAGAGAAGTTGTTGCCAGTACTGAGCACTAAGTCGAAAAGCCATGCAGGAGCGGTCACAAAACCAATGGTCACGAACTCATCCCCTGGATATATGAAGTCGCCGCCTGGTGCAGCCAGGTCTACTAACGGGACACCGTAATTGGTATAGGATGCCGGATAGTCCAGGAATGCAGTAAACGGTGCCAACGCCCATCCTCTTGGGGCAGTTGCAGCTATAGCAATCACGTGCAGGGCTTCTGCGGGCATCACCACATAGTTTTTGTCTTTACTACTGTTTAAAAAACTGTTGCCTGCGGCAGCTATCAGGGTTGCCCCATGCTGATTGGCATAGTTGGTTACCTTGTTTATCGCCACCACAAGTTTTTGAAATGCCTTGTCGTCATACACCACCTTCCCGTTTTCGTCCCTGAACTTTCCGTTTTTCGGAAAGTAGCCACTGAGACTCATGTTGATCACATCGGCATGCTGGTTTACTGCATGCACAATTCCCTGCATCAGCCATGAGAATTCGCCGGAGCCACTGTCGCTGAGTACCTTTACCAGAATCAGTTTTGCCTCAGGTGCTACCCCAATCGTGCCAAGTCCGTTGTCGGCGGCGGCAACAAGCCCCGCCGTATACGTGCCATGACTAAAGGGATCTGAATAGCCGTACTGCAGTTGCTCTCCGGGCACAAAGCTCTTACCGGCCCCCAGATCGATGTTTGGCGCAAGGTCGGGGTGCGACAAATCAAACCCAGTGTCCAGCACAGCCACCCGCGCACCTTTTCCCCTATAGCCTGCATTCCAGGCCTCAGGAGCATCAATGGCATCATGCCCCCACTGCAGATCGAAAAAGAAGTCGTCATCACCGCTGGCGGGTGGGTTGCCATACGCAGCCTTCATTTTAAGCTGTCGCTCCTGGCTGGGGTCTATCCACTTGATCCTAAAATCGTGCATCACGGCACTCACGCCATTCATTTTTGATGCCTTGGCCATAAAATCCGGGTCTGTAGAGTGCACAGTTGCGAGTCCTACTTCTCCCATAGTGACCAAGAGTTTTGCATTCATTGATTTCATCTGGCTTTTGAGATCAGTTGGGAGCGTGTTGGCAGCTGAAATAACAATATAGCGGTTGGACAGCAAGCGTATCGAGGCATTGGCATCGCCTGCTGTAGCGGCATTTTCAACAGTTTGGCTCAAACTGTTCTGGGGGAGCACTTCCTCCTCTGTTTTGGAGCACCCAAAAGAGGAAAAAAACAAAATAATAAGGGCACAGACGGTCCCTTTGTAAGAAGTAGTTCTCATAATAACTTGACAGAAAATAATGTGGCGCAATACAAAGCAGGAGCGCTTTGTAGTTTTTTAGTGAGTCAGGAGAATAGTCAAAACCAAAAAAAATCGTACACCGCCAAAAGCTGGGGCCTAGCTTTCCTTTTAGTTATGAAGAGGGGGAATCAAATATATTCACCTATTTAATCTTTATATATTGCAATAAATTACGGTGCATTAACCAAACAGTTAGTTGCAAGCATTCTTTTTGAGTTAAAGGCACATTTTTCCGGACACAGGTCATACCATTGAATAATCAACATGTTTGTTGGCTCAAATTTCGCGCACCCTTTCCGGGCGAACGATAGGTTAGGCATTGAGAATTTAATCCTCCCGCTCACTCCCGTTGCAGTGCAAGTAGTATCAATCACTTCTCCATCGGCTAAATCCGGGGGAAAAAGGCAAATACATGATGAAGTTAGCTGTAACTTTGCAGCGCTTATACCACCTAGAGACGAAGTGTTTGAAAAATAAAACAGAGACACTAGCCCGATTCGGCTTCACGCTCCAGATATTCAAGACCGCCCTGGCGGCGGCCCTCTCCTGGTTTGTAGCCACGAACCTGCTGCACGCGGATTACCCCTACTTTGCAGCGCTGGCCGCCATCCTGACGGTGCAGGTTACCGTTGCCGACTCCGTAGACAAGGCGACACAGCGCATTATCGGCATTATCGGGGGGGTGATGCTGAGTATGCTCCTGGGGCATTGGTTCCAGATTGGCTCGCTCTCTATTTTCCTGGTTATCCTGCTGGGGATGGGCATCGCGCAGGCGCTTCGCATGAACCCGCAGATTATCTCGCAGGTGGCGGTCAGTTCGTTTCTGGTGCTGGCCTTTGGGCAGGACGAGGAAGGCTATGCCTATGCGCGCATTCTGGAAACGATCCTGGGCTCCGGGATTGCCGTGCTCATCAATGCGTTGATCGTGCCACAGAACGCGATACCGGACGTGGAGCGCAGCATTATTGCCAGCAGCGCACAGGCGGCAAGCACCCTGAAAGCCCTGAACTCCCTGTTGCAAAACAATGGCAGGTTCAGAAAAACAGGGCGCACGGAGGTAAACGCGCTGATCAGGGTAATGGACAAATGCCATCTTACCCTGAAGCTGGCGGAGCAGAGTCTGAAATACAACCCTTTTCTGACGCATAAGCGGACGCGGCTCAGTCGGCTGGCCGTCAGTATCAATAAGCTCGAGCACATTACCGTGCAGATTCGCGGCATTCGGCGGGGGCTGGCCGACCTGCAGCTGAACGCGGTGTTTCAGGAGGAGTACCCCAACATACCGCAGCTGCAAAAGGCAGTTTCGGCAACAGCAGAAGGCATCACTGTGTTTGGGGAGGCCATCGTGGTCCCTTCGGACCGCAACCTGGCGGCATTGCGCAAGCAGGTGCAGTTGGCCCGGGAAGATCAAGCGCAGTGCCTGACGGACTTTAAGAACATTCACTCGGCGGAGACGCTGCGCGATGTGGGCAGCATCCTGACAGACCTGAGCCGCATCACCAGCGAAACAGAACGTGAGAACCCGACCAGGGAAGGTATGTAGCAGCAGTTTCAACCACAGACAGGCAGGCACAGGTAGCGCAAACCCGCCTTGTCTACCCGCATCTCAGGATCGGACAAGAATTTCCCCATTTTGGCGGTGCTTATTCCACTTTGAAGGCGATCACAAACTTATTCCCGCTTTCTCTTCCGATGTGTTCTGCCCATATACTTCCCCGGTGGAGCTCTATAATGCGCTTTGCCTTCGGCAACTCCAGCCCAGAAGAGTTCTCGCCCCCTGTTGCATGCGCACTTAACATGGCATACCTGAAGAATATTTTTTGCAGGTCCTGACGCGTCAGCTCCGAGGCATCGGAACTGACCTCAATTTTATACAGTCCCTCGCTTTCATAAATGTCCAGGCCGATGGCATTGCCCGGCGGAGTATACTTGATAGTCGTGCTCACCAGGATGCTCAAAGCCTCCATGATCAAATCTGGGTCAACGAACAGCTCGCGGCGGCTGGCCACCGTGAAGTAGAGCTCCTGCTTCTTCGCCTCTGCCAGCGTCTGGTACTCGGCTGTCACGGCGCGGGCAATTTCAGATATCGCCACCATTTTCTGGTGCAGCCTCATTTCCTCTTCTTGCTGCAGGGTGGAGGCCAGTAGTGCCTGCAGGTTTTCCTGCATCGCGTTTGTGGTGGCCATTGCCTGACCGACTTGCGCTGCCAGTTCGGGAGCTTTGGTCATATCTGCCAACAGTTCGCTTTGCGCCTTTAGCTGCGCCACGATATTGTGCTCCAGGTTCACGTGCAACTCGTCATGCTTTCGGGTGGCCCGGCGCGCGAGCGCACGCAACTCGATTTGATCCACTACCATGGCAGCCAGATCTTTCAGCACCTCTTTGTCTTCGTCGGTGATGCTGCGTGGCTCGGGCGCGATCACGCAGATTGTCCCGATGTTGTAGTTATCATGCGTGATGAGCGGGGCCCCAGCATAAAACCGTATACCGCCCGGAGCGCTCACATAAATGCTGTCCTGAAGCCCCGGCACCTCATGCGTGTCTTCAAACACCGTTACATCCATCCCGTTGATAACCGTGAGTGAGCAGAGGCTGTCGGCACGGTCGACGCAGGGCACCTGCAGAGAGCTGTAGTTTGATTTATACCATACCCGCTTCTCGTCTACCAACGACACGAAGGCGCTGGGAGCCATGAGCAGCCTGGAGGCCATACGGGTGATTCTTTCAAAAAACGGCTCAGGGGGAGTATCCAGCAGCTCGTACCGAAACAGGGCTGCAAGACGCTCTTTATCGTTTAGTGGAATAATGTTTGACGGCTTACCGACAGCGGCGATATCCAGGTTGTCCAAGGTTCAGGGTAGTTTGATGTTCAGGGGCCACGTTCAGCGCCATAATCTAAAAATAAGCAATTATTTTCAAGAAAAAAATACAATTCTAAGGCAACTTTACAGCTCATGCACCGCCACTTCCCTTTCTCAGGCGTTTCTCTTTTGGAATAAATAGTATATTCTATCGCTTGAATATTTTATCGTTGTAGATTTGTGCCTATGTTTATACCCGCACAGGGCGACAGACTACTGTACAGAAAAAAACTTTTGCGCAGGGGTATGCTGTTCCCTGTAAATTCATCGGGCATTCCAGGGACTTGGCGCCTGATTATGCTAACTCCTTGAAACAAAAGCCTATGCCGTATACTATCCTGTCCTTTCGGATTTAATCTGGGTGTTTTCCGAAACCATAGGCTTGGAAGGTGGTGTCCGGGCTACCTCAAAAATACGCAACCAGGACAACCTATTTTCGCGCAGCCAGTTTACCTGACGGGCCGCAATGCAGCATTTTGCATGCGCACCCGGCTTTTTTTCTTAAGATTATTTTTTGTACTATGGCCGGGGTACGGTTTGTTTCGTGTTAAATCATTGATGTTGTGAGGATCATTATTCTTCTATTATTTTTACTTAGCTTTTTTTCACAGGCGGCGGCACAGGTTGTTTCATACCCGCAGGTGAAAGCCAAAGTGGGCGATGGCGTTTACCTTTTGTTACGGCGGCACGGCCTGGACCCGACCCTGCACTTCGGCCCCTTCGTAGAGCTGAACAAAGACAACCTGGGCAAGGACAACAGCCTGTACTCCGGCCGTACCTATCTGCTGCCCATCGATGCAGCCACGCTGGCCGGTAACAGTGGAGCCAATAGCGCGGAGGCCAAGGCAGAAGCCGCCGTGCTTAAGTTCGTGCCCGGCAGCACCACAAATGTGCCCCTCTTCGGGGAGAAGTATGCCCGCGTGGAGGTACAGGACCAGCGACTGAAAGGAACGGTTTATTACCTGGTCTCCGGCCACGGAGGCCCCGACCCGGGCGCTGTCGGGAAGTATGGGCCGCATCTGCTGGCCGAAGATGAGTATGCCTATGACGTGACGATCCGGCTGGCGCGCAGGCTCATGCAGCATGGGGCCACCGTATACATGATCATCCAGGACAAAAACGACGGCATACGGGACGATGCGATCCTGCAGATGGACCGCGACGAGGTGAACTACCCCTCCGACCGGATATCCCTGAACCAGAAAGAGCGCCTCCGCCAGCGCACCGCCGCGATTAACAAGCTATACGCCAGTCACAAAGGCGCCTACCAGCGCATGCTGTCCATCCATGTAGACAGCCGAAGCAAGAGCCAGAACATCGATGTATTCTTTTATCACCACGAAAACAGCGCTCTGGGGGAGAAACTGGCATCCACTATTCACCAGACCTTCACATCCAAGTACAGCCGCCACCAGCCCGACCGCGACTACTCGGGCAACGTGTCGCAGCGCAGCAGCCTGTACGTGATCAAGTACAGCCATCCCCCCACCGTGTTTATCGAGCTGGGCAACATCCGCAACGACCTGGATCAGCGCCGCTTCGTGATCGCCAACAACAGGCAGGCGCTGGCCAACTGGATTGCGGAGGGCGTGCTGGCCGACTACCGCGCGAAGTAGCCTGCAGTATCCCTGTGCCGAGCATGGCCCACTGACGCGCTCTAGTTTATACCTACTTTATACCTTCCGGATGCCTGTTCTCGTACGTAAAGTGTACAGTATCAGCGCAGCTGGCTTTGCTGTTTGCTGTGCTGGCATGCTCAAGCCACCCCATCATGATGCAAGAAATCTCCCCCGTGCAGCTTCAGTTTTTAGGTGCGGCGCGCACAGTCACGGGCTCAAAGACACTCGTGCAAACCGAAAGGCATAAAATCCTGATCGACTGCGGCCTGTTTCAGGGCGGCAAGCCGGAGCAAAAGCTGAACAAGCTCAGGGAATTCCCCCTGAACCCCGCCAGCCTCAATGCGATCATCCTCACGCACGGGCACCTTGACCATACCGGCTTCCTACCGGCCCTCGTCAAAAAAGGATTCCATGGCCCCATCTATGCCACCCCACCCACCCGCGACATCACAGAAGTGATTCTCTATGACAGCGCCCATATACAGGAGGAAGAGGCGCTGCAGAAAAACAGGCGACGGGGCAACCGCAGCAAGCGCTACAAGCCGCTTTATAACGAAAAGCACGTCACCCGGACCATGAAGCTCTTCAAAACCTTCGATGACAGGGAGTGGGTGTCCGTTGCCGAAGAGCTGCGGTTCAGGTTTCATCGGAGTGGCCACATTCTGGGTGCGGTTTCCGTGGAGTTGGAAGCGGCAGGCAAGCGCTTTATCTTTTCCGGGGACCTGGGCCAACGGGCTCCGCTGATTTTGGATACCCCTGCCCCGCTTCCGGAGGCCGACTACATCATTATGGAGGCCACGTATGGCGACAGGCTGCATGATACTACCACCTCGCCGTACCAGGCACTGCAGGATGTGGTCAACAGCGCGTTTGCGAAGGGAGGTACCCTGATTATACCCAGTTTTGCCGTAGAGCGGGCGCAGGAGATCATCCTGATCCTCAACAACCTCATCCAGGAAAAAAGCATCCCTGCGCTGCCGATATACCTCGACTCCCCGATGGCTGCCGAAGTCACGGGGCTTTTCCAGAAACACCGCGGCTGGCATAACATGACGGAGGCAGAAACCAGTGGCCTGACGCAGGACATACACCTGGTACAAAGCTTCGAGGAAACGCAGCTGGTGCTGTCGCCGGACGGGCCCAGGACAAAGATTATCATTGCCGGAAGCGGTATGGTGACGGGTGGGCGCTCGCTTTACTACCTCAAGCACCTGCTCGGCAATCCGGACAACACCGTGCTGTTGGTGGGCTACCAGGCGCCTGGCACGCGCGGCCAGCTGTTGCTGGATGGCGCCCCGGCATTGGAGATCGACGGAGACAGCTATGAAGTCCGGGCCGAGGTGCGCCAGATCAGTGTACTATCGGCGCACGGCGACCAGGCCGACCTGCTGTGGTGGCTGGGCCGGTTCAAGCAGCCTCCGCAGCAGGTCTTCTTAAACCACGGCGAGGAAACTGCCATGCAGGTGTTAAAGGAGCTGATCGAGGAAACCTTCCAGTATCCCGTCGCCACCCCCGAAAGAAATCAGGTCTATACCCTCTGATTGTCCCGACGCAACACATGCCGGTGCCATACCCTAATTTATACCTGTTGAGATTATTCCTGCACGGGCAAATCTTTAGAAATAACTAACACACTGATTTAGCGTTAATTAGGAATATTTACAAGTGGCTTGACCTGTAAAGGCTAGTTTCCTGTTTTTGAACCTCCAACCACAAAGCTATCCGTATGAAAACACTTTTATCCCTCTCCATCTTCCTTTTTGTAGTTGTTTTTAGTGCCGCCGCCCAGGATCTGCAGGATCTTCCGAGACCGCAAACCACGGCAGCCGTAGCCGATGAGGCGGTGCGGGAAGGCAACTGGCTTGTCGGGGCAAACATCGGCAACATCGGCTACAACTTCGAGTCAAACAACTTTGGCATAGACATCAACCCAAGGGCAGGCTATTTCCTCAGCGTCAATGCGGCCATTGGGGCTGAAGTGCAGCTGGGCTTGTCTATATATGACGGCGGTGAGGAATTTCGCTATGGCCTGACGCCCTTTGCCCGCTATTATTTCCCGGAGGGGGCCGCCCCCACGCACCGTTGGTTTGCAGAGGTTTTGGCGGGCTTCGCCGGGAGCTCTCTCGAGGACAGCGAGGACGATGCCAGTTTGTCCTCTGTGTTGGGTATACGGGCAGGGTATGCGCACTTCGTGTCCGATAACGTGGCGATTGAGGGTATACTGGGGTATACCAGCACAAACGCCGATATCAGCGTCGGAAACGGGAGCTCGGGGCTGAACCTGGGTATTGGGTTGCAAATATACCTGCCAGGTCGGAACAATCGTTAGCCCCTGCATACTGCCAGCCATATACTGCTAAGGCAAAACTTCCTTCACCAGTTTTTTTGTGCCGTCGATTTTGTGGGTATACCGCAAGCCAAGCAGTTCTGCCACCAGCGGGTATACCTCCGTGTTCCGGAAAGACGGGATGCGGATACCTTTTTTGAAAGATGGTCCCCAGGCGTAGAACGTGGCGTGCATGTCTTTCACAGTACACGGGTCGAAGCCATGGGTGGCCGGGGAAGGCCTGCGGCCGCTGAAGTTAAAGACCGTGGGCACCTCAGTTAGCAACAGGATGTCGCCGAGGCGTTTATAAGCGTCTTCTTTCGCGCCGTAATGCAGGTGTCGGGGCATGTTCCGTTTGCGGTATACCCTGTAGCCGTCCGCTTCTTTTTTCAGTCTGCGGTAAGTGGGCCTGATGTCGCGCTTGTTCTTGGCGTGTAGCTCCACCACCATCTCCCCTCCCGAAACAATAAATTTGGCAGTATCCACGGCGACTGGCAAGGGTAAGGTATGGTCACGGTCAATCTCGGTCATGCCATGGTCCGACACGAAGATGTAGTTCACAGGCAATCCTGTGGCCGCTACCGCCTCCGTCAGCTTCCGGATGTTCTCGTCGAGCACATGCACGGCCGCCGCTGTTTCCGGTGCGTTGGGGCCAAACACGTGGCCCGCATAGTCTACCTCAGAGAGGTATAGCGTGATGAGGTGCGGGCGCTTCTCCTCCGGCAATTTAAGCCAGCTCACGACTGTTTTTACCCGATCCTCAAATGCGGTTTTCTCATTGTACTTGTAATAATAGGTTGGCCATACCCCCTGGATAGGTGCCTCGGAGCCGACCCAGAAATAGCTGGCCGTGAGCATCTGCTGCTGTTCTGCCAGCACCCACAGCGGCACGCCGCCATACCAGCTGCCATCCTCCACCTTGTCCCTGTCGCGGAGGGTATAGGATTCTTTCCGGTTCGGGTCATAAAAATAGTTGTTGATAAGCCCGTGCGTGGCTGGGTACATCCCCGTCACGATGGTATAATGGTTCGGAAAGGTTTTGGAC
The DNA here is from genome assembly GCF_022601975.1 of Pontibacter sp. E15-1. Classification (GTDB taxonomy): domain Bacteria; phylum Bacteroidota; class Bacteroidia; order Cytophagales; family Hymenobacteraceae; genus Pontibacter. Next base: position 5,291 of record NZ_JAKVIR010000022.1, on the reverse strand, counting down.
GGGAAGGACGGGAGCATCGACTCCGCCTCCACGCCTTGCGCCCGAAGCGTTTTCAGAGTTGTGGCGTTATACTTGTCGGCGTAGTCGTACCGGAAACCGTCGGCTGAGATCAGGATCACGTAGGGCTTTTGCTGCTGCCTGGGGCTGTTTTGCCGGCCGCTGATTACCTGCTGGGTGGTATCTGGCTGCGCAGACACCGAGGCCGCACTTAACAGAAGGTATAAAAAGAGGAGGCACTTCTTCATACCGCAAAGGTAGTTGCCAGAAATGATTGACAACAGGCGTATCGGGAATTTAAAGAGTGCATAACTTCGCCAGGGCTAAACCAAGGGCTGCGAAAAAACCGGGTAACTCCGGTTTTTTTTATTTTATGGGTAGCCATTTAGGAGAAACATGTAAAATTATTTTGATTAGGTGCCTACACAAAACCTTTCTACCTTAATAGGAAAAATGTGGATATACGCAAAACTGATTTTAGCCTAAGCAACTACTGCAAGACAGCGGAAGAAAAGGTAAAACCACTTTCGTACATAGTGCAGATAACCGTATGTTTGCGCTTTTGAGATAGTTACCTGCAAGCGTAGAGAACGATAGGAAAACGATAACACTTTATAAAAACATTTTGAAAAAAAATAGACATACACACAAATCAAAAATCTTTAAGAAACAACTTTCACAAGTGTTAATTAATTCACTTGCCAATTAAATAGTAACAGTATGAAAGAAACAATAAAATGTAATCTTTATGTTGTTGGCTTAAATGCCACAGGCAAAACAGTACTTGTAAATAAGATTGTTGGTGGTGAGAGTATTTATAAGACAAGACCGATAGGATTTGAAAAAACAGATTGGCAAATCAAATACGAAAATCAAATTATTGATGTAGAGATAAAAGAAAGAGCATCTTTTGACCAAAGAGTTAGTAAAGAGTATGAAAAAGGTTACTTAGATAATTCGGTAGTAATTGTAATGGTGCGCTCAATATTCAATGACGGTGAAAACAATTATGATAGAATATGGAATGAATACCTAGCCAAAATACCAAGCAATTGTATTGTAATTTTATTCTTCAACAAAAGTAAGGAAAGGGAAGTAAATAAAATTGATATAAAATCTCTGAAAGAAAAATATCCATTTGTAAGAGAAGTGCTCGATTATAATTTGCAAAATGACAAACTAGATGATTTCAATTATTTATTGAGAAACATTATTATCAACAGATATACTGACAGACTCAACTACGCAAGAATCATTATTAAGGAAAATTTACTCACCAAAAATCCCGAATTAGATTTAGGAAACTGTTCTCTTACTAGTCTCTACGAGATTGAAGAACTTTTCGAAAATACTCATATCGAAAAACTTATATTAAGTAATGAATGGGCAGCTTTTAGAAATATCAAATGGCATAAAATAACTAGCAAAAATCAACTGGATAAAAATTCCTTGGGTGACTTACATACTAATTTAAGTAAACTTAAAAACCTAAAACATTTAATTGCTGGTGGTGATTGGAATGATGGCAAATCTTGGTGGAACAGATGGCGAATTTATGATTTAAGTCCAGTTTTAAGTTTATCAAACTTAGAGTACTTAAATATTAGTAACAACAAGATTAGAAACGTTCCAACATTATCTAAACTCAAAAAATTAAGAATTTTACACCTTAATAATAATGAAATTACTAATGTAAATATCCGCAGTAACTGCATTTCATTGGAAGAGATATATCTAAGCAACAATCAATTGACTTCAGTTTCATTTGTAAAGTTTTTGCTTGTTGCCAAATCAATTGACTTGCACGGAAATAAAATAAAAAGTCTTGCACCTATCCAAAGTCAATTTGTAAGAATTAATGTTACCAATTCAAAATGGGAGCAGAATACAATAAATGTTGCAAAAAATCCATTGGAGCAACCTCCAATGGAGATTGTAAATATCAGTAAAGAGGCTGTAATAAGTTATTTTAATGATATATCCAAGGGCGGTTCATTTATAAATAAAGATGTTAAACTGATTTTAGTAGGAAATAGTGAAGTAGGCAAAACTACTTTAGCTAAATATCTAAATAATGAAATAGAGCTTGATAAAGAACATCCCGCTACTCATTGGCTAGAGGAAAAACAACTAAAGAGCAAATACAAAATCGAAAAGATTAAAGATAAATGCAATATCAATTTATTTGATTTCGGTGGTCACGATTATTTTCACGACACCCATCATCTGTTTTTTAGTAAGAATACCGTTTATTTACTTTTATGGGACAAGGAGACAAACAACTTAAATTACAGAATAGTAAGCCAAAAAAATAGCAAAAAAGAAATTGTAGAAGTTAAAACTCAAGATTACCCTATTAAATACTGGCTTGAATCAATTAAGCACTTCACAAAAGAAAAGAAAACGGAAAATTTTGATTTCGAAATAGAAAAAGTAGATAAATTCAATAGCCTTGCTCTACTAATTCAAAATAAGGTAAATAGTACAGATGAGATTATGCATCTCAACAACCGTGAAATTTTCCTGAACTACCCATTTATTTTTGAGTTCGAAAATATTTCCTTAAAGCCTAAGAGAAACCTAAATCATCTTGATTCTTTGATAACCGAGTTGCTCAATAAAGCGGAAATCATTGGTTCAAAATTGCCCGACTATTATCGTATCGTAAAAAACAATATTAAAATTTACGATAGTAAACCCATTCTTTCAATTAAAGAGTTCAATAAATATTGTAATAGCTTCTTATCTGAGAATATTGATATTGAGCAAACAATCTTTTTAGCAGAATACTTAAAACAGATTGGCATAATATTGTACTATCCAAACTCTAAAAATGGTGATAAAATATATATAAACAAGAAGTGGGTAATCGACCAAATTTATAAAATTCTAGAAGGTCTTACAAAAAAGAATGGTGAATTTGACAGAAATCATATCAAAAGTACATTACCTAGAAACTGTAGCAATGAGGAAGTAGATAGCATAATTCAATTAATGATTGAATTCAAAATTATTTTTGAACATCCCGAGTCAAACGTTTTTATTGCTCCTCTTTATCTTCCAACACGACCAATCAAAGCAGTTGAACTTTTTATAGATGCTAAAAAAATACCTTATAGAAGATTTTTATATAGTGGATTCATACACAAAAATGTTATACTCTCCTTTTTTCAAGAGTATGGTAAACTAGTAATTAAGGAAACCTCAAGCTCGGACAAGGGTTTATATTATTACTGGAAGAATGGTTTAGTAATTAAAGATTCTGCATCTAGTGAAATTGTTATGGTTCAATTTAACATTGGCGATTCAGAAGGTAACGCTTTTATTGATGTTGTTCAAATTAACAATGTTTCTGAAACCAAGTTTGTCAAAGATATAATCGATTTTATAAAAGTTATCAATACGGATTATGATATTGAAGAGATGGTAACACTAAACGGAAAGGACTACGTTTCTTTAGAAGTTTTACATAACAATGCAAAAGTTGGTAGAATGATTTTTACAGAAAGCCGTATTTCAATGGATAAAGATTTAATTGTGCCAGTTAAAAAAGAGTTTAAACTAAAAGATTACAAGATGTTTTTTTCTAATGGAATAAAAAGGAAAAAGGTTGTTATATCCTATTCAAAAAAAGACCTTGTTCGTGTCCACACACTAATTAGATACTTAAACCCATTAGTTGATTTGGAACTAATTGAGCAACCTTGGTATTGTACAGCTTTGAATCCTGCTGATGAATGGGACTTGAAGATTAAATATAAGTTTGATGAAGCTGATATAATTTTCTTTATGGTAAGTGAGTATTTTTATTCAACTCCTTATATCATAGAAAAAGAAATAAAAACAACAATCGATAGGTACGACAAAGATAATTCAATAAAAATAATACCAATTATTTTGGAGCATTATCAATGGGGAAGAAAAGACCCCTATAATCTACAGAGGTTTTCAGCTTTGCCATTTCAGGCAAAGCCTATTAGTGATTTTAACAATGAAAAGCTTGCTTGGAATACGATAACAGTATGTGTTCGTACAATGATTGAAAAAGATTTAGACCCTGGTAAGATTGATATAATATCAAGAGAATTACAAGAAATATATGAACGGCAAGTTGAGGGGAAAATAGATTTTAATTCAAAATAGAAATATTAAAAATTATGTACATAATATAATATTCTTGAAAACACTTGAATACTGTAATTTTCTCAAAATATCAATGGCAAACTAATAAGATGTTCAAGAACGCCTGCAGGTAACAGTAGCTTGGAAAAATGGCGGGTTGAGTGCTAAATTTAACATTCAGTTTTCATATAAACATTAGTGCTAAATTGAAACTAATTGCTTCTAAATCCGCCACTTCGCCAAGCTGCAAAACGTTGGCATACATGCTAAAAAAAAGACAATGAGTGACATAAATCAACATGAGAGAGCAGCAATAGGCTGGGACGTACTGACACGAGTTGCCAAAGACAATGGACTAATAAGGTACGGAGAACTCGGCAGACAAATTGGAATACACCACAGGCCTATTCGTTTTGTACTCGGACACATTCAAGATTATTGCTTACAAAATCAGCTACCTCCTTTGACAATTTTAGTAGTCAACCAAAGCGGACTACCTGGAGAAGGCTTTATCGCTTGGGACGTTGACAACATAGAAGATGGACTAAAACAGGTTTGTAATTATAACTGGAACAATCTTGACAACCCATTCAGTTTTGCTAAAGGTGGTTTGACAGAAAATGAAATAATTAATGAACTCTTAGAAAATCCTGACAATGCCAAAGACACCTACTCTAAAATAAAGGTAAGAGGAACTGCCCAACCGATATTTAGAAAAGCACTTTTGAGAGCTTATGATTTTAAATGCGCTTTTTGTGGATTCAGCTTTGAAATCGGATTGCAAGCATCGCATATTGTCCCTTGGTCAAAAGCAACAAAGAAAGAAAGGCTTGATGTAAGAAACGGGATTTTGCTTTGTGCAACTCACCATAGATTATTTGACGACCGCTGGTTGACTATCAATGATGATTATACCATCAACTATGACGACCAAGACGAAAAAGAAGGGGTGTATTCCAAGTATGACAGCTTATTGACGACTTCTCTTCACGGCAAAAAAATCACTTTGCCAATTGACAAAAAACACAGACCCAAGAAGATTTATGTCACAAGACATAGAGAAGGATTTGAAGAATAAAAAAAGCACGATGCGCTAATCGTGTAGACGGCCCCGCCAGCTTTAGCTGACGGGGTGCGCCTCACACACCACTGTACGTACGGGTCTCGTATAC
>NZ_JAKVIR010000021.1:52770-117049 GCF_022601975.1 Pontibacter sp. E15-1 | reverse complement strand
ACTCGCCTGCAAGGGACTTGCACCCTCTGGAATAATTTGATACCTTCAGTATCAGGTGCCCATACTGGGCGCACACAACACCTATAAGGTAGCTACGCCATTTCATAGCAGAGCCATTACAGGTAATGTGACAACTATATAGATTGATAAACCATACTCAGAGAGAATAATTATCTACACATAGAATGTATAAAATTGCAGTAATCGGTGGTTTGGGCACATTATCTGGTGGCGATTTATTTTTTAAGCTTCTGAAAAACAAAGAGGCATTAAAAAATCAGAAGAAGTATCATTTCATTTTCGAACAACAACCCTATAGCCAGATTGAATCTGCCTTATACACAGAGCAGGATATCAAATCAAGGAAGTTTTATACCTTCTCCATTTGCAAAAATTTTGAACAAAAAGATGTGTCTAAAATTTTGCTGCCTTGCTTTGCAAGTCATTCCTTTTTAGACGAATTACAAAAAGAAACCTCCATTTCTATTGTCAACATTTTTGATGCCATCGCCGATTACCTGAATTCTAAAGTTAAAAAAGGGACAAAAATAGGGGTGTTGACATCCAACTTTGTGAAAGACTCATTCTTACTAAAAAAATATTTTCAAGATTTTGAATTGGTGTATCCTGCAAATCAGGCCCAATTAATGGACGCTATATATGGTGAATCAGGAATAAAGAACGGGTACTTAGATGGTTTGCCATTAGAATACATATACGAGGCCTGTACAGAGCTAAATACAAAAGGTTGTGAAGTAATTTTACCTTGCGTAACCGAAATTTCGCTCATCGTAAACCAACTCTGGAAAAGAGGAATCCCGATTATAGACGTTAATGAGGTTTATGCAAACTATGCCTTAGCAACAGGAAATGTTCCGCATGCCAAACCCTTTAAACTTGGTATTGTGGGAGGGGTCGGGCCTTCCGCAACGGTCGATTTCATGAATAAAGTTATTCAGAACACACCTGCAAAAAAAGATCAGGACCATATAAAAATGGTGGTGGAGCAAAATCCTCAGATTCCTGACAGAACGGCCAATTTGATTCACAACCAAACAGACCCAACAATTGCCTTGTTTTCAACTTGTAAAAAATTGGAAGCAGCTGGTTCAGATGCCATTGCAATACCGTGCAATACGGCACATGCCTTTGTAAAAGAAATACAGGAGCACCTCAATGTGCCAATTGTGAATATGATAACAACTACTGCAGCACATATTTTAAAGCATTTTGGCGAGGGAACTAACGTAGGGTTATTGGCAACAACGGGCACCGTTCAAAGCAAAGTGTATTACAACGTACTTACTGATTTTGGGCTTCAGGTTATTGTTCCGGATGATCTGCACCAAGGCTATGTAATGGAAAGCATTTATGGAGAATACGGTGTAAAAGCTGGCTATACTGAAGGGGTTTGTAAAGACCATATTCTTAAGGGAGCTGATTACCTTATTGAAAATGGTGCTCAGGTAATTATTCTGGGTTGCACAGAATTGCCCCTTCTATTCCCTCAAGCTAAAGAACTCGCAGGTGGAGAAAAACCGGTTGCACTAATAGACCCAACATTAGTTTTAGCAAAAGAAATAGTGAATTTGGCTAAGGTAAACGCATAAAATCACTATCTGTAATCTAGCAGACGGCACCGCATCATCTACCCCCGTCACCTCTCGTGAAATCTGGGAATCAGCATCCTTTTAAAACAGTCAGGGCTTTCGCAAAGCTGCTCTTGTTGCGTCTTTTGACCAACAAGTTGTTGGTGAGAACACACAACTACGGCGGGCTGCAGACTGCTTTCGCTCTGTGTTTCGATTTGATGCGAAAGTCCTGACTGTTTTACCTGCCGCCTTTCATAATCAAAACGTGAAATCGAAAATTACTTTAGGTTGAATTACTTCAAAATGAAGTTTATAGCCATTGAGGGTATTCTACTGTCAGAACAATGCAAAATGATTCCCAGTTTTTCCGGGAGGCACCGGGGGTAGGGGCCCTCTATTTGTAGATTTCCGGTGCCACGTCAGTGGCAGCCGTTAGGCAGGAAATGTACACAGCGCCGAGCGGGAAAACGCGCCCCAGCGGGCGTGGAGCGCAAAGCAGGCTATGAAAACAAGGAGTTTCTAATCTTGTTACCACCGCGATATGACCGACTTCACGATTTATATGTGATTCCTAACTATCCTTCACAAAAAGGCGCTTGTCGAATTCGAATGGGGAGGTTTGGGTGATGGTAACGTCTCTGAAGTTTTTGTGGCGGGGATTGAGGAGGTAATTATACGTGCCCTGCACGGTGGCCGAAGGCACTTTCAGCACCAGGTATTCGCTGCCCAGCACAAACGCGTCGCCCATTTCCTGGGTGCTGTTGGCGTGCGGAAAGCTTTTCCAGTCCGCGGGCATCTCCTCCAGCGTTAGTTCCTGCACCGGGGCATCGTCCGGCACCTCGATCTGAATCAGGTGATAGTCGGCGGGCACGATACCGAGCGGCATGTGCACGGCAATCTCCACGGTGCACAGCGCAATTGACTCGCTGGTATAGAGGATGGCAATGCCTTTGCTGTTCCAGCGCCCGCCGGCCAGTTCTGCGCCGCGCCCGGAAAGGTCGTTCTTGAACTTACCCCTGCTGAGCCGGTATACGATCATGCCAACACGCCATGCTCAATGCGCGTCAACTCGTCCTTCAGCAAACCGATGCCGAAGGTGCTGTCTAAAAGCTCTTTGGGCTTAATGCCGCCCAGGGCTACGTTTTTCGCGCTCAGCCAGGCGTCAAAGTTAAGCTTGTCGCCAAACACCTCCACGCCTTTATTATATACCAGCGTGATCTCCAGTATCTTCTCCGAGTGCAGCGGGTCGAAGGTGCGCCTGTCTTTTTTATACCGCTGGAACGTGCGCTCCGACAGGTGCAGATAATTCGACCATTCAGTCGTGCTGAAAGGGCTTATGTTGGCGATGTTCTGGAAAAGGGCATATTTTATACCCTCCCGCACCGTGCTGATGAGCATGAACACGTCCCGGTCGTCAATCTGCTTATAGCTAAGCTCGCTACTAAGTACCTGTGCCATAGTTAAAGTCGTTTCTGTTTCAAAGATAGCGAAAGTTGTCATATTTAAAACGCCATTTGTCGTTAAATAGTTCTGAAGAGTTTATGGTTGAATTTTCATGGGGCTCAGGGCAGTGCTGCCTGGAAATCGTGCGCGCTCTTTCACAGCATGCACACGCCTGTTTTCGTGCAGCCATCAGGTCACCACCCGGAAACAGCCACCCCGCCTGGTGCTTCGGGAAAAGGGGAATCATCCGGACCAGAGCACTTTTTCGGGGGCTTAGGCGTTATAAGATTCTAACAACCCCGGAACAGAAATGCGCAAATGCATCGTGGTGGCAGTTGGGTTCCTGATGAGCCTGAGTGCCTGCAAAACCCCACAAACAAACTCAAACACACAGCAACTGCCCCCCACCCCTGCCCTGACCATGGCGGACGTACTGCCCGTGACACAGCCCACTACGCCGGAAGCCAAAGCTGCCCAGGAGGCGTTTATACAGGAGCACGTCGACAGGTTCAAGAGCCGTGCGTTGGCCAGCGCATACTATGTGCTGCAGGGGCAGCGCACGTTTAAGGAGGAGAAAACCGATTCGGCCACGTATTTCTTCAGCCGCGCCTACCTCATGGATAGCACCAACAACGACGTATACTGGGGGTATGGCCTGCTCTACGGCCAACAACAGGAGTATGACAAGGCGCTGTTCGCGCTATACCATGCCTTAAAAAGCGACCCCGGGAACCCGCGCCTGCTTAACGATGTTGCTACCAGCCACCTCAGCCGATTTTATGTAAACAGCAATCCCGAAGACCTGCTGCAGAGCAAGAAGCTACTGGAGCAGGCCGTGCAACAGTCGCCGGAGGAGGCGGACCTATACTATAAACTGGCGATTAGCAGCTACTACCTCCGCGAATACGAGAGCGCCTGGGGCTACCTGCACAAAAGCCAGACCTATGATGCATCCGTGGGCGATGAGGCCTTTATCTCGGCTCTGCTGGAGAAGCACCCCGACCCCGCAGGCAAATACCCCACGCCTCCTGCGCCCTAAGCTTGTGAAATAGGCCATATTCAATTACTTTTATATTCGAACATAACAAACCTCACCCTTCAAGTAAGATATACCGATGAAAAGAATAATGATAGCCGTGCTTGCGTTTGTCTGTGCCACATCCATGGGTATGGCCCAGGAACAAGCCGCCGAAAAAGACATGCAGGTGCTCCCGATGTTTGGGGGAAAGGCAAAATCCGAGGCGCAGCAGAAGAAAGACGAGAAGTTCCTGACCAGCTGCGACAAGAGTTTCACGAACCGGCAGGAGGCGAGCAAGTTTTTTGTGGAGCGTGGCTGGGAGTATTTGAACGAAGGCCAGCTGGACACCGCCGTTTACCGCTTTAACCTGGCCTGGCTGCTGAACCCCGACAACAAGGACACCTACTGGGCGTTTGGCCTGGTGACATCCTCGCAGGGCGAGCACGACAAGGCGATTTCTTTTTATGAGAAAGCGCTGGTGTATGACCCCAAAAACGCGACGCTGCTGTCTGACATCGCCTCGACCTACCTCAATGTATACAAAGACGGCAAGCAAAAAAAGCGCGACCTGAAGAAGGCAGACAGCTACCTGAACGAGGCCATCGCCGCCGACCCTGCCAATGCCTATGCGCTCTACAACCTTTCGAAGGTGAAGTTTTACCAAAAAGAATACAGCGATGCCTGGGCCTACCTGCACAAAAGCCGTGAGGTAAACCTGATGCAAATCGACTATGACTTTATCGCGCAGCTGACTGATAAAATGCCAGACCCGAAAGGGTTCTTCCGGTCGTCGCTGCCAGCCACCCCGCAGGAATAAAATCGAAGCCTCTGCCCAAAAGCAGGGGTTTTTTTTCTGGCCATTAGCAAAATCAGCAAGAAACGGGTTGCGTGTACGGGGCGCTTTTCGGTACTTCACCCCATGAACCATTACGAGACAGTGGCCGAGGCCATGCGCTACATCCGGGCACATGCCCTGCAGCAGCCCGACCTGGAGGAAGTGGCGGCGCACGCCTGCCTGAGCCCGTACCATTTTCAGCGGGTGTTTACGGAGTGGGCAGGTGTCAGCCCCAAGAAGTTTCTGCAGTTCCTGACCCTGCGCCATGCCAAAGCCATCCTGGCGCAGGCGGTGTCGCTGGCAGAGACGGCCTCGGTCAGCGGCCTTTCCGGCACGGGCCGCCTCCACGACCTGTTTCTGCAAATCGAGGGCCTCACCCCCGGCGACTACCAAAGGCAGGGCGAGCAGCTCACGATACGCTACAGCATGGCTAGCTGCCAGTTCGGAAACTACCTCGTGGCCGCTACACCAAAGGGTATCTGCCACCTGCATTTTTACCTGGACGAACAGGAGGCCTTGCAGGAACTTGTCGTACAGTGGCCCAAGGCGACACTAATCCGGCAACAATGCCCCCTGTACGAGCAGGTACAGGCTTTTTTCGAGACATACCAGCAGCTACAACCCGGCAAGATTCCGCTGCACCTGAAGGGTACCCCGTTTCAGCTAAAGGTATGGGAGGCGTTGCTCCGGATACCCGAGGGACGGCTTTCCTCCTACGCGCATCTGGCCGGGGGTATAGGCCGCCCCACCGCCAGCCGGGCCGTGGGCACCGCCATCGGCAACAACCCCATCGCTTTCCTCATCCCCTGCCACCGGGTTATCAAAAGTGTGGGCGGCATTGGCGAGTACCGTTGGGGGAGCGAGCGCAAGATGGCCATGATCGGGTGGGAAGCCGCCCGGCACACCCCAGAAATGACAGCCGAGGCGCCACACTCCCAGTTGCCGCTTTTTGGTAGGCAAACCTGAGGGCGCGAGAGCAAAATCCGCTTTGGCGAAGGGAGAAATAGTTTGGCGGCGGCTTTCCGGTATATGTTAATTTGCTATATTTGTTGCTCTCCCTTTGCTACATTTTTAGCTAAACATATATATGAAAAAGAATTTTATGAAAGCCTCTGTATACCTATTGGCTGGTAGCATGGCGCTTTCCTCATGTGTCGTGTCCAAGAAGAAATACGATGACCTGTTGAGCCGAAAAAATGGCCTGGAGGTAGACAAAGCTGACCTGGAGAAGCAAAAATCCACGCTGGAGCAGCAGAAGGCAAGCCTCGAGCAGGAGAAAGCCAACCTGGAGCAGGAACGGGCGCAACTGGAGCAGCAGAAGGCTGAGTACCAGCAAAGCCTGGCGCAGGCCCTGAAAGAGGGGAAAACACTGGGTGACAACCTGAACATGAGCAAATCGCAGATCGAGCGCCTGAACGCCGACCTGAAAGCACGTGAGCAGCGCCTTGCAGAACTGCAGCGCATCCTCGACGAAAAAGACAAGGCTGTGGCCAACCTCCGCAACCGCGTGAGCAACGCCCTGCTCGGCTTCAACGACAAGGACCTGACGATCAACGTGCGCAACGGCAAGGTATACGTGTCGCTGGCAGAGCAGCTATTGTTTAACTCCGGCTCCACCAAAGTAGACCCGAAAGGCGTGGACGCACTGAAGAAACTTGCCTCGGTGCTGAAAGAGCAGCAGGACGTGAACGTGCTGGTGGAAGGCCATACCGATGACGTTCCGATCTCGAAAGGCACTGTGGGCATGCAGGACAACTGGGACCTGAGCGTGCTGCGCGCCACCGAGATCACCCGCATCCTAACCTCTACTGGTGTCGATCCGCACCGTGTCACGCCATCGGGCCGCTCAAAATACGTGCCTTTGGATGAGGCAAGCACCAAAGAGGCGCGCCAGAAAAACCGCCGCACCGAGATCATCCTGACCCCGAAACTGGACGAGCTGTTCCAGATCCTGGAGACCACTTGATCCACCGCTTCCCGGAAGTATAAAATCTTAAACGGCAGATGCCCCGCATATATGTATGTGGGGCATCTGCCGTTTTGGGGTATAAAAGGTGCTTGACGGAATGGTTTTAGGGATGGATCGTGAAGGGAAGCCACACGCCCAGCGGCGTTAACTTTCGGAATGAAATTCTGAAAGAGCGACTTGGAATGCTGCCACAGCATTTTATACCCTCTGTTTTATACCCCCTGCCCTATCCATATATAAATAGTATAAGCGGAATGGTGCAGCAGATGGTATCAGGCAACAAGCTCCTGAGGCCTTGGCAGCACCTTTTTGAACAGCGGCACCAAAAGCAGGTAAAGCACGCCGCCCGTAGGCAGCGCCACCAGCACCCATACCAGTATACCAGCCAGATTGGCTACCCAAAGCTGATTCAACGCATCCAGCCAATCGGCGGAGAACATTCTCCGCATCTCGGAAAGCGATAGCCGCAGCGCCGCGAGGCCAAACAGCCGGATACCTGCCTGAATAAACGGAATAGCCAGCAACAGCTGCAAAGGCTGCACCAGGTAGCTGACCAGCACCGTGGCGGCGATGTTCAGCCGGAAGCGTGCCGCAAGCGCAGTGCTGAGCGCGGTGGTCACGCCAATGGCGGGGATAAGGCCTACCACCGATCCGAGTGCTACCGTGGCGGCCAGTTTATGGGGCGTCATTCCCTCCCGGAGCAAGTTGCGCATCGGAAGCACGACTTTGTTCCTGAAAAATTTGGATATAACGCGTAGCAAGGACACCCTGAAAAGTAGCTTAAAAAAGTAAAGTATAGAAACGCAGGGGAAACCGGGGAAATCCGCTAACACAGACAAGGTCCTGCGCCTGCATTTTATACGGTTTCAGCACAGAAGTAACCTACCGGGAATGGCTTTGTTTTGTGCCTGCCGGATATTTCTTTTTTTACCCGGCCGGAGTGGGCTTAACTCGGGCAGCGATGGCTGGAAAAACAGCCTGTGTTCCGGTATCAAAGACCTTGCAACTGTACGCAGCACTGCGGTATGGGATGCCCGAAAAAAATACTGCGGGGGCATTAAACCATGTTAAACTTCCGAAGTCTATACCCTTGCGCATGTTTGATAACTCGTTTGGGACGCATCCTTGTTTCTGCACCACCTGTCTACCCACTTTTCGCTCCCAGGCATAACCGCCAAACCTACGCGCAGCCATACCATTTCTTCTTAAAAAACTTCGATGAAAAAAATTCTCCTCTCTCTGGCGCTGCTGTTTGCTTCGGTGCAGGCCCATGCACAAAGCGCCACCGTTTTGGGCACGGTGAAAAGCACCACCGACGCCACTGTGCTGCCAGGTGCAACCGTATTGCTCGAAAATGCGGCCGGAACTTCTACCGCCACCGTCACAGACGCCGAGGGCGTGTTTCGGTTCGAGCGCGTATCTCCCGGCCAGTATACCCTTCGCGTGAACTACCTTGGCTTCAAGAGCTTTTCGCGCGCAATTAAGCCGGAAGGGCGGCGTATGGATGTTGGGGAAGTGATGCTGCAGGAAGAAACGACCACCATCAAGGAGGTGCAGGTAGTGGGCCGCGCCCCCTTGGGCGAGATGAAGGGCGACACGGTACAGTTCAATGCCAAGGCCCTGAAGACAAACCCCGACGCAAGCGCCGAGGACATGATCCAGAAAGTGCCCGGCGTCACGATCCAGAACGGCACGGTGCAGGCTCAGGGCGAGGACGTGAAGCAGGTGCTGGTAGACGGCAAGCGCTTTTTCGGCCAGGACGCCAGCACCGCGCTGCGCAACCTCCCCGCCGAAATAATTGAGAGCATCCAGGTGTTTGATAAAAAAAGCGACCAGGCGGAGATGAGTGGCGTGGATGACGGGAACCGCGAGAAAACCATCAACATCGTGACCCGCAAAGACCGCCGCCAGGGCCAGATGGGCAAGGCCTCCGCCGGGTATGGCACCGACGACCGCTACATGGTGGGCGCCAGCGTCAACTTCTTCAACAACGACCAGCGCATCACCGTCACGGGACTGAGCAACAACATCAACCTCTTCGACTTTTCGGTGGGCGAGACGCCGGGTGGCGGCATGCGCGGCCGACGGGGCTGGGGAGGCGGCAGCCCCAACGGCATTATCTCCACCAATACCCTGAGCCTGAACTACAGCGATGTATGGAAAGAGAAGATGGAGGTCAGCGGCAATTATACCTTCAACGGCAGGGAGATCGTGAACAACCAGTTCCGGTTTCAGGACTACATCTCCCCCCAGGACTCCGGGCGGGTATACACAGAAGACCGCCTGAACACCAACAAGGAAAACAACCACCGGTTTAACGCCCGCTTCGAGTATCAAATAAACGAGCGAAACAAGCTGCTGATCACCCCGAGCCTGACCGTGCAGGGCAGCGGAAACCTGTCGGAGGTGATGGGCCAGATCTTCAACGACAATGGCCCCGTGACCACAACCACCAACACCACGGACAGAGACGGCAACGAGTTTGACCTGCAAAACCGTATCTTTTTCTCGCACCGCTTAGAGAAGGCCGGGCGCATGTTCTCTGCCCGGCTAAACACCTCGTACGGCACCGACCAGGAAAACCGCTATTTGAACGCAAGGGAAGTATATTTCCGTGAGGACAAAGACTCCACCACAAACCAGTACACCAACCTCGACCGAAAAGGCTTCAGCTGGTCGGGCAACCTGAGTTATACCGAGCCGCTGAGCGAGAATGCCCGGTTGCAGTTTGAGTACAACATGGGCAACAAGCGCAACGACGCTGACCGCCGGACATACAACCGCGAGGAGCAGACGATGGAGTACACGCGGCTGGACACCCGCTTCAGCAACGTGTTTGAGAGCAAGTACCTGACGCAGAGCGGTGGGCTGGGGTATAACTATAATAAAGAAGCCATACGGTTGCAGCTGTATGCCAGCTACCAGTATGCTACGCTGGAAAGCAAGCAGGAATACCCGAAAAGCTACGACATCAACCGGTCGTTTACCAGTGTGCTCCCCTCGGCGGAACTGGAGTATAAAATAGACAAGACGACAAACCTGAGCCTGAACTACAACAGCAGCACCAACGCCCCTTCCGTAGGCCAGCTGCAGAACGTGGTGAACAACACTAACCCGCTAAAGCTCAGCACCGGCAACGCCAGCCTGGGCCAGGATTACCAGAACCGGTTGTCTGTGCGCTACCGCAACTTCAACCCCGAGAACAACCACATGTTTTTTGCAGGCCTCTTCAGCACCTTTACCCAGGACTATATAGGCTCCAGCACCATGATCAACCGCACCGGGGCCCCGATTGCCATTGAAAACGGGCTGGAACTGCGGGAAGGTGCCCAACTGACGCGCCCCGTTAACCTGGACGGTTACTGGAACGTCCGCTCGTTTTTCAACTACGGCCAGCCGGTCAACTTCATCAGCTCCAATATAAACGCAGGCGGCTCCATCGGCTATTCCCGCGTTCCCGGCCTGATCAACGATGAGATGAACTACGCCAACAACACGGACTTTGGGGTGCGCCTCACGCTCAGCAGCAACATCAGCGAGAACGTGGATTTCACGGTATCGACCAACTCCTCCTACAACATCATCAAAAACACACTGCAGACCACCAGAAACAATAACTATTTCAGCCAGAGAACCAACCTGCGCTACAACTGGATTTTCTGGAAAGGGATGGTGTACCGTACCGAGCTCAGCCACCAGCTGAACTCCGGCCTGAACCAGGGGCTCGACAACAACTACCTGCTCTGGAACATGAGCCTCAGCAAGAAGGTGTTCAACAACCAGAAAGGGGAAGTGAGCCTGAGCGTGAACGACTTGCTGAAGCAGAACGTGAGCGTGCAGCGCAACGTGAGCGACTTCTACGTGGAGGATGTGCAGTCGAGCGTGCTGCAGCGCTATTTCATGCTGACCTTCACCTACAACATCCGCAACTATACCGGCCCGGCACCTGCCGAGGAAAACGGCAGGCGGCGCGGGGACGGCCCGCGCCGCGACTAAGCACAAAGGCACAGCCATTTCTGCGCAACAGCCCGGCAGCTCCTGTCGGGCTGTTGCGTTTTATACCTCCGGACCAGTGCCCTCACCCAACGGAAAACTAACGAAACCACTGCTTCAACTTACTGAAGGTAAGGGCATGCTCCTCAGTTCCCTCAGTGCCCAGAAGGTAAGCCCAGGCGCGCATCGACTCGCTGTGGTCGCAGTATACCTTGAACATCCCCAGCAGCGGGACGGCCACGAACATGCCGGGCAGGCCCCAGAGCATACCACCCACAATAATGCTCAGGATCGTGAACATGGGGTTGATGCTTACCTTGCTCCCCGTGATGTTGGGCGTGAGGATGTTGTTCTCGGTGAATTGCACCAGCAGAAAGAGCAGCAGCACCCAGAAGGCTTTTTGCGGCGACCCCTGCACCAGCAAGGCATACAAGAGCGGTATAGCTCCGCCGATGAGGGTGCCAAAATACGGGATGAAGTTCATCAGGGCCGAGAGCACCCCCAGCATGATGGCATACTGCAGGCCGATCAGCAACAGCCCCACCGAGTTGATGACGCAGAGCACCAGGATAACGAGCACCACCCCGCTCATGTAGCGCCTGGTCACGTGCGAGATTTCCGCAATGATTTTGCTGGTCCTGGCATGCGCTTGCGCCGGCAGCTGCCTGTACACCACGTTTTCGAATTTGTTGCGGTAAAACAGCATCAGGAAAATGTATACCGGCATCAGGCCAAACTTGGTGATGGTGTTGGTCATGCCCAGCAGCAAATCTGCCAGAAAGCCCCCGCTGAGCTCAAAGGCGTTTTTCACCTGATGGCGCAGCCATTGCTCGTCTTCCAGGTTATTGTTGCCGAGGGCCTGATCAATGGTGTGCTGCAACCGGTCAATGTTTCCCAGCGCCTGCTTTTGCAACGCCGGGAAATCCCGCAGAAAAACCGAGAGTTGGGTATAAAGCAGCACCACCAGCCCAACAAAGACAGCCATACCGGCCAGGATAGTCACGAGGTTGGCGAAAATGCGGGGCATCCCCCACGCCTCCAGCCGCTTCACGACAGGGTATAGCAGATATGAGAACAGAAGCGCCATAAAAATCGGGTACAGGAAATTACGCGCCTCCACCAGCACGTATACCAGCAGCACCCCGCACAGCAGCAGGTACGTCAGCGACTTCAGCCGATTCTTACGTTTGCCCATACCCCTCATACCGGAACCGACGCGGCTTTAGTTGTTCTTTTTTGAGGGTTGGAGGTATAATCCCGGCCATCGTCTGCAGTGGCTTTCGCCCGGCACACGGTCATGCGGATTGGTTTGCGTACCTTTGTGTTTTATACCATGCGCCATGACATCTTTCGAAGACCTGAAGCTAAAGACCGAGCTGCTGCAAAGCCTGCAGGAACGCCAATTCACCACCCCCACCCCCATTCAGGCCAGCGCCATACCCCTGCTGTTGCAAGGGCGGGATGTGGCCGGGCAAGCCGAGACGGGCAGCGGCAAAACAGCGGCCTTTGGGCTGCCCCTGCTGCACAGCATTAACACCGACCTGCAACAGGTGCAGGCGCTGGTGCTGGTACCCACCCGGGAGCTTGCGGTGCAGGTACGGCAGGAGTTGAAGCAGCTGGGAAAAAACCTGGCGAACCTGAAGATCAGCGCCTTTTACGGGGGGCACGCCTTCTCACAGGAGCGTGCGTCGCTGGCGCACCCTCCTCAGGTGCTGGTGGCCACGCCGGGCCGCTTCACCGACCACCTTAGCCGCAGAACATTAGATTTAAGTGCCGTCCGCCATCTGGTTTTGGATGAGGCAGATAAGCTGCTGGAGATGGGCTTCGCCGAGGAGATAGATCAGGCCGTGGCCGCCTTGCCCGCCAACCGGCAAACAATCCTTTTCTCTGCCACCATGGACGAAAAGGTGAAAGAGCTGATCGCTGACTCGCTGCAAAACCCGCAGTTTGTGAAGGCCACAGCCACTACCATACCGGATCAGGTGAAACTGGTGGGTATAAAAGTAGAGCACACGCAGCGCCAGGAAGTGGTCGTGCAGCTGCTGCAGAGCATCCGGGCGGCGGGCACGGTGGTGTTTGTGAATACCCGGGTCGATGCCGACGAACAAACCGCGTTGCTGCAGGTGCAGGGGCTGGTGGCGAAAGCGCTGCACGGGGGTATGGAGCAGCCCGACCGCGACAAAGCCATGACACTGTTCCGCAATGGCACCACGCAGATACTGGTGGCCACCGACCTGGCGGCACGCGGCCTCGATATCGCCGCGCTTCAGAACATTGTGCACTACGAGCTGCCGATTAACGCGGATGCTTACCTGCACCGCAGCGGGCGCACAGGCCGTGCAGGTAGGAGCGGCACCGTCTATACCCTGGCCACTTCCCGCGACGAGCAGAAACTGCAGGAATGGAACCTGCTGGAGATGGACGAGTGGCTGAATCTAAGTACGCTTCAGAAGTCGGCCGCCACTAAACCGACCTCGCAAGCCGCCGCGTTTGCCACGCTGCACATCAGCGGCGGGCGAAAGGATAAACTCAGCCCAAAGGATATCGTGGGGGCGCTGATTGCGGAGGCTGGGCTGCAGGCAAACGAGGTCGGCAAAATTGAGGTGCAGGACCGGCAAAGTTTTGTAGCGGTGCCAGCCACTGCCGTTAACGCCATCATCGAACGCCTCAACAACGGCAAAATAAAAGGACGCAAATATAGGATAAGCCCCGTGCGTTAAAACCCCAAATATGTAATTATAAATCAGATATTTGAATCCATTTTGTAAACAATTGCATGAAGACTTACCACATCGGATAATAGACTTTGGATTGCAATTGCAGCAGCGGCAGTAGGATGCCCGGATGGCAAGAATTACGCGGCAGCTATTTTGCATTTTTACAGACTGCACCCTTCCCGTTTTTTGTAATGGCCCCAAACCGTTAATTTGCACTTGATATTATACCCCCTACTCACATGAAAAAAATTTCGCTTCTGGCCGTCCTTCTGGTGGCTTGCAGTGCCCTCTCCTATGGCTGGGGCTTCTTTGGCCACAAGCTGATCCACCAATTGGCGATCTATAACCTGCCCAAGCAGTTGCAGGGCTTTTACTTCAAGCATCAGGATTACATCATCTCGAAATCAGTGCGCCCTGACGAGCGGCGCAACGACGACCCAACCGAGGCCCCGCGCCACTACATCGACATCGATGTGTATGGCGAAGAGGCGGTGCACACCATGCCCGAGGCCTGGGAGGCCGCTGCCACCCGCTATACCCCCGACACCCTCCTGAAGTATGGCATCGTGCCCTGGCACGTGGTGGTGATGCAGAAGCGCCTGACAAATGCCTTCAGGCAGCAGAACCTGGATAGCATCCTGTACTACTCAGCCGATCTGGGCCATTACATCGCCGATGCCCACGTGCCGCTGCACACTACGGTTAATTACGATGGCCAACTCACCAATCAGAAAGGGCTGCACAGTCTTTGGGAGTCGAAGCTGCCGGAGCAATTTGCCCATACCTATAAGTTGGAGGCCAAGCAGGCACAGCACCTGGCAAACCCCGAAGAAGAGATCTGGAAAGTGGTGCGCCATACCTATTCCCTTACCCCGCAGACGCTTGCTGATGAGCAGGAAGCCAGCAAGGGCTTCACAACTGCCACCAAGTTCGACGAGGTGGAGCGCTACGGCAAAATGCGGCAATATTACTCCGACGCTTTCGCGAAAGCCTATCAGGAAAGGCTGGGCCCGATGGTAGAACAGCAAATGAGCGCGGCGGCACAGGAAGTCGCAAATTTCTGGTATACCGCCTGGGTAGACGGCGGCAAGCCCGACATGGAAAAACTGATGTATGAAAAACTCACCAAAACTGAAAAGAAACAGCTGAAGCAGGAAAAGAAAGCCTTCAGAAAAGGAAAGCTGTTTGATAAGAACCTGATAGTTGCCGCGCAAGCAACAGAATAGACATTCCGCTTAACCCGGATAGAGCTATACGGCTATACTTGCGAGGGCAGGTATAGCCGTTTTTGTTTGGATTGAAATAACCCCGACGCCGAAACTTGCTCGTACCCGAAGGCTAATTTGGTTAGCAAACAGTAGCCAGTATCTACTAAAAGTTTATACCTTTACCCTATGGAGATCTTGATAGGTATAGCGGCTTTTCTGGCTGGGTTGGTAGTGGCCTATCTGGCCCAAAGGGGAAAGATGAGCGCGTTGCAGCAAACCGCAAACCAGGCGGCAGTGGCACTTGGCGTGGTGGAGGGGCAGGCGAAGGAAAAGGCCGGTGAGCTGGAGCAACTCAAAATGCTGCTCCGCGATGCCCAGACCGAGACACTGGAGCTGACCAACGCCCTGACGAAAACCGAAACGGATTATGAACACCTGAAAGCCCGCCTGCAGGAACAGGGCAGGGAACTGGAGCAGCTGCGCGAAAAGTTCCTGCAGCAGTTCCAGAGCATCTCCAACCAGGTGCTCATGACCAACGCCGATCACTTCAACAAAGCCTCGTCCGACAACCTGGAGCGCATCCTATCTCCGCTGAAAGAACGTATCAAAGAGTTTGAAGCAAAGGTTGACCTAACCTACGAGAAAAACCTGAAAGACAGCATCTCCCTGAAAGAACAGATCACGCAGCTCGCCGCCCTGAACCAGCAGATGAGCCAGGATGCCCTGAACCTGACCCGTGCCCTGAAAGGCGAGAGCAAAACCCAGGGAAACTGGGGCGAGTACCTGCTGGAGAGCCTGCTCGAAAAATCCGGGTTGCGGAAGGGCATACACTATGAGCGCGAGGAGGTGCGGCAAAACGACGAAAGCAAGGTCTACCGCCCCGACGTGATCGTGCGCCTGCCGGATAGCAAGCACCTCATCATCGACTCCAAGATGTCGCTGGTGGCGTATGAGGCCTACAACAGCTGCGAAGACGAGCTGCAACAGCAAATGTACCTCCGTAGCCACATCAACTCGGTGCGCACGCACTTCTCAGACCTGGGCCGTAAGAGCTATCACCGCCTCGCGGGCATCAACTCCCCCGACTTTGTGCTGATGTTTATCCCCCTGGAGCCTGCCTTTAACCTGGCCGTGCAGCACGACCACGACCTGTTCACCGACGCCTTCGACCGCAACGTCGTGCTCGTGACTACCTCTACCTTGCTGGCCACCCTGCGAACCGTGGCGGGGGTATGGCGCCAGGAAGACCAGAAGCGGAACGTCCTGCGGATTGCCGAGGAAAGCGGGAAACTGTATGACAAGTTCGTGGGCTTTCTGGATGACCTGAAAACGATCGGGAAACACCTCGAAAACAGTCAGACGTCCTACAACGCCGCGATGAACAAGCTCACCGACGGAAAGGGAAACCTTATCCGGCGCGTGGAGATTTTGCGCGAGCTGGGTGCCAAAACAAGCAAGACGATCGACGAAAGCCTGCTGAAGGAAGCCCAGATAACCGAGCTGCCCGGGCATCAGGACTAAAGCCTGCGGCACTTTTTTGTCCGGCTGCGTATCGGTGCGAAGCTGTCTTCGCCACTTTTGCGCTTCCACCGTAAGGTGTAGTATCTTTATAGAAACAACTACTACGCTACATGAAAAAACTACTCCTTTCCGGCCTGTCGGCCGCTATCCTGCTCACGTCGTGCCAAAAAACGGCCACTACCAGCACCACCGCCGCAAGCACGCCGGTGGCAGACGCGCCTTCCAACAAGACGCCGCAGGAACAGGCGGCCGCGTTTCTGACGCAGTACTCCACCACGTACCAAAAACTTTATACCCTCTCAACCGAGGCAGAATGGGCATCCAACATTAAGATTGTGGAAGGCGACTCGACCAACGCCGTGGCTACACGCAAAGCCAACGAGGCACTTGCGGCTTTCACTGGCAGCGCCGAGAACATCCAGCAAGCCAGAGCCCTGCTCGGGCAGAAAGACCAGCTGACGGACCTGCAGGTGAAGCAGCTGGAAGCTGTCCTGTATGCCGGGGCCAACAATCCGCAGACCATACCGGATGTGGTGAAAGCCCGCATCAAGGCCGAGACAGAGCAGACGGAAAAACTCTATGGCTTCGATTACCGCATCTACCAAAAGTCGGTTAGCACCAACGACATCGACAACATCCTCAGGAGTGAGCGGAACGTGAAAAAGCGCCTGGATGCCTGGCAAGCCAGCAAGGAGGTTGGCCCTGGCCTGAAAGATGGGCTGCTGAACCTGCGGCAGCTGCGCAACCAAACCGTGCAAAGCCTCGGCTACGACGATTACTTCACCTACCAGGCCTCTGACTATGGTATGACCAGGGCGGAGATGATGGACCTGATGCAGCAGATTAACGAGGAGCTCCGCCCCCTATACCGCGAGCTGCATACCTACGCCCGCTACGAGCTGGCCAGGCAGTATGGCGTGAAGCAGGTGCCAGACTACCTGCCTGCCCACTGGCTTCCGAACCGCTGGGGCCAGGATTGGAGCGCGATGGTGGAGGTAAAAGGCATGGACCTCGACGCCGCACTGAAGCCGAAGGGTGCCGAATGGGTAGTGCAGCAGAGCGAGCGCTTTTACACAAGCCTGGGCTTCCCGTCGCTGCCGCAGACATTTTACACCAAATCCAGCTTATACCCCCTGCCTGCTGACGCTACGTACAAAAAGAACAACCACGCCTCTGCCTGGCACATGGACCTGGACAAAGACGTGCGCAGCCTGATGAGCGTGGAGCCTAATGCAGAGTGGTATGAGACATCTCACCATGAGCTGGGGCACATCTATTACTACATGACCTATACCAACCCGGATGTGCCTGTGCTGCTCCGTGCGGGTGCCAACCGGGCCTACCACGAGGCAATTGGCTCGCTGATGGGACTGGCGGCGATGCAAAAGCCTTTTCTGGCAGAGCTTAGCCTGGTAGATAAAAACGCGAAGACAGATGAGGTGCAGACACTGCTGAAGGAGGCGCTTAGCTATGTCACCTTTATACCCTTCTCGGCTGGCGTGATGAGCGAATGGGAGCATGATTTTTATGCGAAAAGCCTTCCCGCCGATCAGCTGAACAAGCGCTGGTGGGAGCTGGCTAAAAAGTACCAGGGCATCGTGCCGCCAGCCGAGCGGGGCGAGCAATACCTGGACCCTGCCACCAAAACGCACATAAACGATGATGCGGCGCAGTACTATGACTATGCTCTCTCCTATGTCATCCTCTTCCAGCTACACGACCATATCGCCAAAAACATCCTGCACCAGGACCCACACGCCACCAACTATTACGGCAGCAAGGAGGTCGGGAATTTCCTGCGCGACATCATGTACCCGGGTGCCTCCGCCGATTGGCGGGAAATGCTAAAGGAGAAAACCGGGGAAGAGTTGAGCGCCCGCGCCATGGTGGCATACTTTCAGCCCCTGATGGACTACCTGAAACAGCAGAACAAAGGACGCAAATACACTATCTGATCTCACGCGAAAGCTTACTTGCAAAAAGAGGAGGCCCCGGTTATGCAAACGGGGCCTCCTCTTTTATACCGCATATACTGCAGTCTTTCAATCTGATAGCTGCACCGAGAGCGAGAGCACAGGGTCTTTCTCTGCCATCGTTTTGGGCGCTTGCCTGTAGGTAGCGAAAAACCGCTCCATTCTTTCCATCGTATCCTGCAGCACCTCAACCTCGGGCAGGTACACAATCCGGAAGTGGTCAGGTTTATGCCAGTTAAAGCCACTGCCTTGCACCACAAACACATGCTGCTGCGCCAACAGGTCCAGCACGAACTGCTGGTCGTTATGAATGTCAAATTTCTTTATGTCTACCTTCGGGAACATATAAAATGCTCCCATCGGCTTCACACACGACACACCGGGTATAGCCGTCAGCAGGTCGTAGCAGGCTGCGCGCTGCTGCCCTAGCCTTCCTGTGGGCAACACCAGATCCTGTACGCCTGACCCTCCCTCCAGCGCCACCTGAATAGCGTACTGGGCAGGCACGTTGCTGCACACCCGCAAACTTGCCAGCGTGTTCAGCCCGTCTATATAATCAGCTGCCTTGTGCTTTGCGCCGCTAATCACCATCCAGCCAGCGCGGAACCCCGCTGCCAGGTAATTTTTTGACAAACCGCTCATGGTGATGCAAACGGCAGCGTCCGTCAGGGTAGCCGTCGGGATGTGTACTGTGCCATCATACAGGATTTTATCATAGATCTCATCCGAGAAGATCAGTAGCTCATGCTCTTCGGCCAGCGCCACAATCTGCTGCAGTATTTCTTTGGAGTATACCGCCCCCGTAGGGTTGTTTGGGTTGATGATGACGATCGCCCGTGTCTTCGGGGTGATCTTGCTTTTGATATCCGCGATGTCGGGATTCCAGTCGGAGGCTTCGTCGCAGAGGTAATGCACAGCCTTGCCCCCCGAGAAGTTCACGGCTGCGGTCCAGAGCGGATAGTCCGGGGAAGGCACCAGCATCTCGTCGCCGGGGTTCAGCAAAGCCTGCACCGACTGCATGATCAGCTCGCTGAGGCCGTTGCCCAGAAAAATATCGTCTACGCCAACGTTGTGTATACCTGCCTTTAGGTAATACGCCTTTACGGCTTCGCGGGCGCTCAAAAGTCCTTTATGATCAGAATAGCCCTGGGCGATGCCCAAATTCTCGATAATGTGCTGCAATACCGCTGGCGGTGCGTTAAAGCCAAAAGGGGCCGGGTTGCCGATGTTCAGTTTGGTAACCGAGTGCCCTTGTAACTCAAGCTCTTTCGACTTCTCATACACTGGCCCACGCAGTTCGTAAGAAACATTGTGGAGCCTATCGCTTCGTTTGATCATACGCTATTAAATTGACTACTGTAACATTGCCGCAGCACCTTTTTCAAGTTTCCACGGAAAGCCTGAATATATTACAAAATTGATAAAGATAAAAATCCCCGATTGCTGGTTTTATAACCAACTTCTGCATAGAAAGATTTTTCAGCTTTGGAATCAACTGTACATCCCATACCTGGACCCGCAACGCCAGAGACAGAGCAGGCGCTCAGGATTTAGTGAATGGGGTAAAAACAAAAAGGGCCTAGCAATCTGCTAAGCCCTCTTTCTCTATATGTGAAAGTAAATTACTTTACTTTGTCAACAATCGTTTTGAAAGCTTCCGGGTGGTTCATTGCCAGGTCGGCAAGCACCTTGCGGTTCAGGTCGATGTTCGCCTTCTTCAGGGCACCCATCAAGACAGAGTAAGACAAGCCGTGCTGACGGGCACCTGCGTTGATACGC
This sequence comes from Pontibacter sp. E15-1, assembly GCF_022601975.1. Taxonomy (GTDB): domain Bacteria; phylum Bacteroidota; class Bacteroidia; order Cytophagales; family Hymenobacteraceae; genus Pontibacter. The sequence goes on along the minus strand of NZ_JAKVIR010000021.1, from coordinate 97,001 downwards.
TGGATCCATAGCGCTCTGAAGTCTCTCTTCTTCGCTTTTCTGTCGCGGTAGGCATAGCCTAAACCTTTTTCAACTGCGTTTTTCGCAACTGTCCAAACGTTCTTGCGACGGCCAAAGTAACCTTTGGCCATTTTCATTATTTTCTTTCTTCTGTGTCGTGCTGCTACGACATTGACCGATCTAGGCATTTCTTTTGAGTTTTAGCGGCTGGTGGGTATAAATCCTTTAAAAACCAGACACTGGGTTCGTACTAATTAGTAACCTGAAATAATTAAATGTTCAGCATTGCCTTCACTCTGTCAGTGTCAGCAGAGCTAACAAGACCGATGTGCGTGAGGTTGCGCTTCTGCTTGGTGGTTTTCTTGGTCAGGATGTGGCTTTTGTAAGCGTGCTTGCGCTTAATTTTGCCAGTACCTGTCAAAGAAAAACGCTTCTTTGCACCAGATTTAGTTTTTACTTTTGGCATGGTTATATAATTGATTTAAAAAATTACTTCTTGGCCGGTGGTGCCACCTTCGGCGAAAGGATCAGGAACATCCGTTTTCCCTCCAGCTTCGGCAACTGCTCTACTTTGGCTACCTCTTCCAGGGCCTGTGCAAATTTAAGCAGCAGAATCTCGCCCCTTTCTTTAAACACAATGGATCGTCCCACAAAGTGAACATAAGACTTCACTTTGAAACCGCTTTCCAGAAAGCCTTTCGCGTGCTTCAACTTGAACTCGAAATCGTGGTCGTCGGTGTTCGGGCCAAAGCGGATCTCTTTGATCACCACTTTCTGGGCCTTCGCCTTCATCTCACGCGTCTTCTTCTTCTGCTCGTACTTAAACTTAGAGTAGTCGATGATGCGGCATACGGGAGGATTGGCAGTGGGCGAAATCTCAACCAGGTCAAGATTCTGCTCATTTGCCATGCGCTGGGCGTCTCGCGTCGAGAACACACCCTGCTCTACATTGTCTCCAACCACCCGGACTTCTCTGGCAGTTATTTTCTCGTTGACTTTGTATGGCTCCTCCACTTTACCTCGTGGGATGTAGCGCCTATTTTGAGTAGCTATAGTATTACCTCCTTAAGTTAGTTATTACAATCAGGGTGCGAATATCGCAATTATTATATCAAAAAGAAAATTACTTTCTTTATTTGTTCAATACATCGGCAACTTTGCCCTGGAAGAAACTGATGAACTCGTCCACCGTCATGGTGCCGATATCGCCTTCGCCGTGCCTGCGCACCGACACGGAGCCGCTTTCCTGCTCTTTCTCTCCCACGATCAGCATGTAAGATACTTTTCGAACCTCGGCATCCCGTATTTTGCGGCCGATTTTCTCGTCGCGGTTATCTACGAAGCCACGGATATCCTCCAACTGCAGCCGGTCATATACCTCCTGCGCAAAGTCCTGGTATTTCTCAGAGATGGGCAGGATGGCAAACTGCTCAGGGCTCAACCACAGCGGGAAATTGCCGCCGCAGTGCTCGATCAGCACCGCCACAAAACGCTCCAGCGAGCCAAATGGGGCACGGTGGATCATGACTGGTCGGTGCTTCTGGTTGTCGGCGCCAATGTACTCCAGCTGGAAGCGCTCCGGTAACTGATAATCCACCTGAATGGTTCCCAGCTGCCACTTGCGACCCAGGGCGTCTTTCACCATGAAGTCAAGCTTAGGTCCGTAGAACGCAGCCTCTCCCAGTTCGGTTACAGTTTGCAGGCCTTTCTCTGCGGCGGCCTCGATAATCGCGGTCTCCGCTTTTTCCCAGGCCTCATCGCCCCCGATGTACTTTTGCTTGTTCTCCGGGTCGCGGAGAGAGATCTGGGCGGTATAATCCTCAAAGCCCAGGGCCTTGAACACGTACAGCACCAGGTCAATCACCTTGATGAACTCATCCTTCACCTGATCGGGACGGCAGAAGATGTGGGCATCGTCCTGGGTAAAGCCGCGCACGCGTGTCAGGCCGTGCAGCTCCCCACTCTGCTCATACCGGTATACCGTGCCGAACTCGGCATAACGCACCGGAAGCTCTTTGTAGGAGCGCGGGCGCACTTTGTATATCTCGCAGTGGTGCGGGCAGTTCATGGGCTTCAGGAAGAACTCCTCCCCCTCGTTTGGCGTCTTGATGGGCTGGAACGAATCGGCCCCGTATTTTTCGTAGTGCCCGGATGTCACGTAGAGTTCTTTGCTTCCAATGTGCGGGGTGATCACTGGCTGGTAGCCGGCGCGCATCTGGGCCTTGCGCATAAACTGCTCGAGGCGCTCGCGCAACAGCGTGCCCTTGGGCAACCACAGCGGCAAGCCCATACCCACTTTCTCGGAGAAGGCGAACAATTCCATTTCTTTACCCAGCTTGCGGTGGTCGCGCTTTTTGGCTTCCTCCAACCGCTCCAGGTACTCCGTCAGCTCTTTCTGCTTCGGGAAGGTAATGCCGTAAATTCGGGTCAACTGCTTCTTCGACTCGTCGCCGCGCCAGTAGGCACCCGCCACGTTCATCAGCTTTGCAGCTTTGATGAATGAAGTGTTCGGCAGATGGGGTCCGCGGCAGAGGTCCACAAACTTGCCCTGCTCATAAAAGGTGATGGTGCCGTCCTCCAGGTCCTTGATCAGGTCCAGCTTGTACTCGTCCCCTTTCTCGGTAAAGTAGGCAATAGCCTCCTCCTTGGACACCTCGCGACGGGTAAACTCGTTTTTGGCGCGGGCCAGCTCCAGCATTTTTTGCTCTACCTTCGGGAAGTCATCCTGTGAGAAAGTGCGGTCCCCGAGGTCGATATCATAATAAAAGCCGTTCTCCACCGGTGGGCCAATGCCGAATTTCACGCCAGGGTACAGTTCTTCCAGGGCTTCTGCCAACAAGTGCGCAGAAGAGTGCCAGAAGGCAGACTTGCCCAGCTCATCGTTCCAGGTAAGCAGCTGCACCCGCGCGTCTTCTTGTATCGGCCGGGACAAGTCCCAAACCGTGTCGTTTACTTTTGCGGCGAGTACGTTGCGTGCCAGCCCCTCGCTGATGCTTTGCGCTATTTCCAGGCTTGTGACGCCTTGTTCGTACTGACGTACAGAGCCGTCAGGCAGTGTGATATTAATCATGTTTTCTACTGTTCTGTCTGTGCCTGCCGCACTACTGTGCTGTCAGGCATTGGTTTAGCAATTTTATTCCTGAGCCGGTAGATGGCTTGATTTGCATAGGTATAACTCGGGGCCACCTGCAGCAATCGCTGGTATGTGGCCAGCGCGGCCCGGTTCTGCCCTGTGCGCTCGTAGGCATTTGCCAGCGTGCTCAGGTACTTTGGATGGGCGCCATACGCCGGTGCGGCTTTCTGCAAATGCTCCAGTGCAACGTCGTTCTGCCCCAATGCATACTGCCTAAGCCCCAGCCAGTAATGTGCCCCGGCGATGGTATCGGCGAAGGATACTGCCCGCTCATATGCCTGCAGCGCGCTGTCCTGCTTTTGCTCGGCCTGAAGCACGGTGCCCTTGTAAAACCAGAGCAGCCCATCCTGTGGAGCAGCCTTTTGCGCACTGGCAATCAACTGTTTCGCCTCCTCGTATTCGTGTCGGTTCACGAGCAGTCCGCCCAGTTCCCGCTGTGCCTCCATAAACTTCGGAGCCTGCTGCAGTGCGAGCCGGTAATTTTTCAATGCCCGGGCGGTATCGCCTGTTGCTGTGGCTATGCGCCCTTTGTAGTAAAAAGCAAATTCGTCGGTCGGGGCCAGTTCGTGCGCCTTGGTCATGTACATGCGGGACTGCTCATACTGCTTGCGCTGCAGGTATAACTCCCCGAGCAGCACATACAGCGACGCGCTTTGGTATGAGTTGCGCTCGGCAAGAAGCGCCAGTGGCAGGGCCTCATCCGGCTTGCCCAGCGCCCGCAGCACCTGTGCTTTCACAAAAAGGCTAGAGGGCTCGTTCTGTGTCAGCCGCACGGCCTCGTCCGCGTCTTCGAGGGCCTGCGGCAGTTGGCCTTTGCGCAGCAGCACCAGGGCTCTGCGCGCGTATAAACTGCCATCTTTCCCGCTTTGCCCGATGGCAACTGTAAGGTGACTGAGCTGGGCCTCCGGATCATTTTTCACCTGCTGCAGGTCCACCATTTGTTCACGGTTTCCTTCTTCAGGGGAGCACGCGGCAAGAAGAACACACACATACAGGAAAATGAATCGGGATACTCGCAGCACCATGCACGGCTATATTTACTATTTACAGGGCAAACCCTAGCGCTAAATTAAGACATTTTACCTAAAAGCCACCACCCCTGTGCGACTAGCTTTAAAACAAAAAGCCTGCAACCGTGGCGGGAGCAGGCTTCAGGTGAGTTTATCCTGACTTACGATTTATGCTGCTGTTGCAGCATGATTTTGCAGCGCCTGCTCAGTTCCAGTTCTTCTTTCGTCTCGTACCGAAGCGCTATCGCTTTCTCCAGCACGCTTTTACAGGCGACGGTGTCCTTCATTTCGGCGTAGACACTGGCCAGGTCATAATAGTAACGGATGTTGGTGGGGGAATAAGCGATAGCTCTCTCAAGCGCGTAGGCTGCCTCTTCATTTGTTGCATTGTCGCTGATGCCGCCGAAAAGCATTTTTGAGGCGAGTTTCTCTGCAAAGTTCAGGTTAGCCATTTTGAAGTACCAGCGCCCCAGGATGTGCCAGGCCCCGGCGTGGCTGCTGTCGCAGGCGAGGGCAGCATCAATATACCCTTTTATCTGGTTGATCTCCGCCAGTCGCTGTCGCGGCCCTTCCACCATGGCCTGGCAGCCTATGGATAGCCCCATCACAAAATTAGATTCCGCGTCTGTGGGGTTTAGTGCATACGCCTGCTCAGCCAACTGCCTTGCCTTCAGGAAATGATTGATCTTAGAAGTTTCGTCGCCGAACCGGTCTCCGATTCGGCAATGCAGATAGCTGGCTTTGCACAGGGCCTCGTAGTTTTCGGGGGCCACGGCCAATACCTGCTCATACACCTGTAGGGCTTCACTGTCTTTGTAATTGACCAGTAACTCTTTTGCCTGCTGCAACAATTGCTCATACCCTGCTGCCGGTTCGCCCGCTGCCATAGCGGCAGGCGAACCGGCACAGAGTAAGAAAGCACAAACAAAAGCCTTACAAAGTCTTTTCATATATAAACACTAATTCCGAATTTACAGAAATCCAAAGACTAATACAAGGGGCACTTCCCGAAGGTTAAAAAATATCCAACTGCTTCCTCCGCTTCAGCGCTTCCTTCGCTGCATCATCTGCTTCTATTATTACGTCATCATTTTCAACAGGTTGGGAGCTGCTCAGCTTCGCGGCTTCGTCGGCCATTTCCTTCAGGGCGCTCGGCACGGTTACGGGTCCTTTTCTGGATGCGGCTTTCTTCGCTTTCGCTTTGTCGTCCTCCGGCTGCTCTACTTGCTCCATCTTTGGCAGGGCCACGTCCAGCACTTTGTAATACGTGAGTTTGTTGCCCAGCGCCTTCCAGCCCTTCACATCTATAAACTCGCTCAGCAACAGTTTCTCCGTCTCTTTCTCGCTGCGCCGGTCGCGTTTGAAAGTGATACTGGCCAATGGCTCCGGATGCGAGGACACCGCCTCGAGCCGCGACCCCTTGGTTTCAGGTATAAAGGCAAAGCGCTTGCCGATGGTTGAGGTTTCTACCTTAAAGCGCTTCACATAGTATGTCTTGTTCTCTCCTTCGTAATATATGGCCGAGAGCACCAACTCCGGATCGTATTTCTGCAGCACCTTGATCTTCTCCACGGTATAATGGTTCGTCAGGTCAAAGGAGGTCAGCTCGTAACTGCCGTCTTCGTAAATCACCAGGATCGTGTCTTCGGTGTTGAAGGAGCCCAGGTAGCGGCCCCGGCCCTCCGTGTTTAAACGGCCGATCACCTCGTCGTAGAAAATCTCGCGCCCTCCCAGTGTAGACTCGCCCAGGCTTTTCTGCACCACTTTCTTCACCGAGTACTTGGTCACGATGTTGCCGTTTGATCCCTTGCCTTTGATCATCAGCTCGGCAAAATCATAGTCCAGCACCTTTACACGCGCGGAGGCTTGCGGAGACAAAGTGATCGTCACCACCTCAGACTCCGAGTTCGGGTTAGCGGTGAGGTAGAGTACCTTCGAGCCTTTGTTGCCTTTGGTCAGGTCATACTCCTTGTCGCGGGTGATGGATTTAACCGAGAAACGCTTGGCATAAGACACCCCGGATTTGCCGTCGAGATAGATCATGTTATACACCATCCGCTCGTCGTTTTTGTTGTACACGCTGGCCAGGAGGATATCTTTGCCCACAAAGGTTTTCTCGGCCACCTTGGTTACCGTGAACTTGCCGTCCTTACGGAACACGATGATATCGTCCATGTCGGAGCAGTCGCACACAAACTCGTCTTTGCGCAAGCTCGTCCCGATAAAGCCGTCCTTGGCGTTCATATATAGCTTCTGGTTGGCGATGGCCACGTTCTGCGCGTTGATCACGTCAAAGGTTTTGAGTTGCGTCTTGCGCTCGCGCCCCTGCCCATACTTCTTCAGGAGTCCCTCAAAATAAGCGATGGCATAGCGGATGAGGTGAGCCAGATGATCGTCCACCTCAGCCATCTCTTCTTCCAGCTTCCGGATATACTCGTCGGCCTTGAAGGCGTCGAATTTGGAGATACGCTTGATCCTGATCTCCGTCAGCCGCACAATGTCCTCCTCCGTCACGACACGGCGCAGGAGTGGCTTAAACGGATCCAGGCCGGTGTCTATGGCGTTCAACACCGCCTCCCACGTTTCGCATTCCTCGATGTCGCGGTAAATGCGGTTCTCGATGAATATTTTCTCCAGCGAAGAATGGTGCCACTTGTCTTCCAGCTCGGCCTTCCGTATCTCCAGTTCCCGCTTCAGCAGGTCCACGGTTTTAAGAGTAGAGATGCGCAGGAGCTCATCCACGCTCAGGAAGTGTGGCTTGTCCTCGATGATGACGCAGGTATTCGGGGAGATGGAAACCTCGCAGTCGGTGAAGGCATACAGCGCGTCGATGGTCAGGTCAGGGGAAACGCCAGTCGGCAGGTGCACCTGGATCTCTACATCGGCGGCCGTGTTGTCGATCACCTTCTTGATCTTGATCTTATTGTTTTCGCTTGCCTTCACGATAGACTCCATCAGGCCGGTGGTGGTGATGCCGTAGGGCACGTCCCGGATGATGAGCATGGTCTTGTCCGCCTTCTCGATGGTGGCGCGCACGCGGAGCTTGCCGCCGCGCATACCTGTGTTGTAGTTGGACGCGTCTACCAGCCCCCCGTTCGGGAAGTCAGGGAGCAGCTGCGTGGTGCGCCCCTTCAGCACGTCGATGGAGCCTTTGATCAGCTCGCGGAAGTTGTGGGGCATGATCTTGGTAGACAGGCCCACGGCGATGCCCTCCACCCCCTGTGCCAACAGCAGCGGGAATTTTACGGGCAGCGTGACCGGCTCATTCTTACGGCCATCGTAGCTTAGCTGCCACTGCGTGGTCTGCGGGTTAAACACCACATCCAGCGCAAATTTGGATAACCTGGCCTCTATATAACGAGGCGCGGCGGCGCTGTCGCCGGTGCGCACATCCCCCCAGTTTCCCTGCGTCTCAATCAACAGGTCCTTTTGGCCGAGGTTCACCATGGCATCGCCGATGGAGGCATCGCCGTGCGGGTGGTACTGCATGGTCTGCCCGATCACGTTAGCCACCTTGTTGAAGCGGCCGTCGTCCATCTCTTTCATCGCGTGCAGGATACGCCGCTGCACGGGCTTCAGGCCGTCTTCGATGGCGGGTACTGCACGCTCCAGAATCACATAGGAGGCATACTCGAGGAACCAGTTCTCATAAAGGCCTGCCACAGGTGTTACGTTATGGATCAGCTCTCCCTCCCCGTCGGTAAAGGTCACTTCCAGCTCGTCTTCGTGATGCGTCTCTTCCTTGTTCAGCTCGTCGTTATGCATATAATTCTTCTACTATGTCTTTCTCAATCTTCAGGTTGTCGATAATAAAACTCTGCCGCTCCGGGGTGTTCTTGCCCATATAGTAACTGAGTATCTTCTGTATCGTGGTATCCTTCTGCAGAATCACGGGCTTCAGCTTGATGTTCTCGCCGATGAACTTGCCGAACTCATCCGGCGAGATCTCGCCCAATCCCTTAAAGCGCGTGATCTCCGGTCGCTTGCCCAGCTTCTGGATCGCCTCCTGCTTTTCCGTTTCGTTGTAGCAGTAGATGGTCTCCTTCTTGTTGCGCACCCGGAAGAGCGGCGTCTCCAGGATGTACACGTGGCCGTTCTTCACGAGGTCGGGGAAAAACTGCAGAAAGAAGGTGAGCAGCAGCAACCGGATGTGCATGCCGTCCACGTCGGCATCGGTGGCCACCACCACGCGGTTGTAGCGCAGGCCATCCAGGCCCTCTTCTATGTTCAGGGCATGCTGCAGCAGGTTAAACTCCTCGTTTTCATACACCACCTTTTTCTTCAGCCCGAAACAGTTCAGCGGCTTGCCCCGCAAGCTGAAAACCGCCTCGGTGTCCACGTTGCGCGATTTGGTGATGGAGCCGCTCGCCGAGTCTCCCTCTGTGATGAAGAGCGTCGACATGAGGTTGCGCTCGTCTTTGTCCTCGTTAAAGTGCAGGCGGCAGTCACGCAGCTTGCGGTTGTGCAGGTTGGCCTTTTTGGCGCGCTGGTTGGCCAGCTTTTTCACGCCCGCCATATCCTTGCGCTCACGCTCGCTCTGCTCGATCCGCTTCCGGAGCGCCTCGGCAGTCGTGACGTTTTTATGGAGATAGTTGTCGAGGTGCTCTTTAATGAAGTCGTTGATAAAGGCGCGCACCGCTGGCCCGTCCGGTCCCATTTCGATGGAGCCCAGCTTGGTTTTAGTCTGCGACTCGAATACCGGCTCCTGCACCCGGATACTGATCGCGCCCACGATGGAGCCCCGGATATCCGCCGCGTCGTAGTCTTTCTTGTAGAAATCGCGCACGGTTTTCACTATCGCCTCCCGGAAAGCAGCCAGGTGCGTGCCGCCCATGGTGGTATACTGGCCGTTCACGAACGAGTAGTACTCCTCTCCATAGTCGTTGCCATGCGTCACGGCCAGCTCAATGTCCTCCCCTTTTAGGTGGATGATCGGGTAGCGCATGCTCTCCTCGTCTGCTTTGTTGCGCAGCAGGTCCAGCAGGCCGTTCTCAGAGTAGTATTTTTTGCCGTTGAAGTTGATGGTGAGCCCCGCGTTGAGGTACACGTAGTTCCACATCTGATTCTCCAGGTAATCGGGGTTGAACTGGAAGTTCTTGAAAACAACCTCGTCGGGCACAAATGTGGTCAGCGTTCCGTTGCGTTGGCTCGTCTCCTGCAGCTCGGCGTCATTGGTCAGCACGCCCTGCTCAAACTCGGCCACTTTCATCTGCCCGTCGCGCACCGACTGCACCCTGAAGTGGCTGGAGAGCGCATTCACGGCCTTGGTGCCCACCCCGTTCAGACCTACAGACTTCTGGAAAGCCTTGCTGTCGTACTTGCCGCCGGTGTTGATCTTGCTCACGCAGTCGATCACCTTGCCCAGCGGAATGCCGCGGCCATAGTCGCGCACCTGCACCTTGTGGTCCGAGATTTTGATCTCGATGGTCTTGCCGTGCCCCATCACATGCTCGTCGATGGAGTTGTCGACCACCTCTTTCACCAATATATAAATACCGTCATCCGCGGATGACCCGTCGCCCAGCTTGCCAATGTACATACCCGGCCGCAACCGGATGTGCTCACGCGGCTCCAGCGACCGTATGCTGTCTTCGTTGTAGTTATTTTGCGCTAACTCTGCCATTCTTTAAGCGTAAGTGTAGTTGTTGTGGTAAAATCAATCGGAAATATAGAAAAATATAAGAGATCGGGCATCATCTTTTGTTCCGGCCAGGCTGCCGCCCAGTGTATTGCCGATGCTTGTGTGCTAAAATGATTAGTCAAATATACTCATTTTTCAGCTTCCTAGCAAGTTTAACCCATATTCCCATACAGAAGTTCACCTATCCCGAACAATACGCCGAATATTTCAGCTAATTTAATTAGCATGTATAAAATGCTTTTTTTAGATACCAAACTGCTACTTTCGCTTTGCAAACACACACGCCTGCGGCGGCTGTCCGTGTTTTGATAAATGTATACCTAGATGGAAATAAAATTACCCAAGTACTTAAAGGCTGTCGTTCTCTTGCTGGGCATTATCCTGCTGGTTTGGCTGCTGCAGCTGTTTAAGTCTATTTTTGTGCCGCTGGCCTTCTCCCTTCTTTTCGCCCTGCTGCTGCTACCCCTTAACCGCGACCTGGAGAAACTCAAGGTGCCCCGGCCGCTTGCCATCATCTTTAGTATTATACTGGTGATGACGGTGCTGGTCCTCGTCATTTGGTTCATCTCCGCGCAACTGATGGGCCTCACCAGCGAGCTGGACACGATCAGCGGAAACATCGGCACGCTGCTGGAGAATGTGCAGGGGTTTCTCTTCGACAAGTTCGGCATACAGCCCAGCAACCGCACAGACCTGATCACGAACATGATCTCGAGCCTGCAGGACATTGCGGGCACCTTCCTGGGAAGCACGATCTCCATGACGACCGGATTGCTGGCCGCCCTGACGGTGGTACCCATCTATGTGTTCTGCCTGCTGTACTACCGCGATCACCTGGAGCAGTTTCTGTTTAAGCTCGTCACTAAAGACCGCCGCGGCAACCTGATCCATACCATCACCAACATCCAGCGGGTGGTGCAGAGCTACCTGTCAGGCCTGATGATCGTGATCGTGATCGTGTCGCTGCTCAACTCGGCGGGGCTGCTGCTGCTGGGCGTGAAATATGCCATTTTCTTTGGGGTGTTCGCCTCCATACTCACCATCATCCCCTACATCGGCATCCTGATCGGCTCGCTGCTCCCCGCCCTGATCACGCTGGCCACCACCGGGCACCTGCTGGACGCTTTCCTGGTGGTGGGCGTTTTTGTGTTTGTGCAGTTTCTGGAGGGCAATTTCATCACGCCCTTTATTGTGGGCTCCAAGGTGAGCATCAACCCGTTTGCGGCGATCCTCGCCTTGCTGACTGGTGGTGAGATCTGGGGTGCGGCAGGCATGGTGATGGCCCTGCCCGTGATTGCCATGCTCAAGGTTATCTTCGACTCATACCCCCCGCTGGAGCCGCTGGGCTTTTTGCTGGCTGACATTGACGACGTGAAACCGCACAAGCGTAAACGAAAGGTAAAGGACTTCTTTATGGAGATAATCAACGGCCTCGGGCACGGCAAGAAAAGCGATGACTGATTTGCGGATGAACCTGAGGAAGTTGCAGCGGGGTATGGCTGTTTTGAAACGGAATGCTAATAAAATTGGTTTACTTTACAGCTTCGGGCGCGTGCCACGGCTATACCATCCATTCAGGCTTAAAAATTTAGCAATTTGTACGCTATCATAGACATTGAGACCACTGGCGGACAGCCCGCGCAGGACAAAATCACCGAAATCGCCATTTTCATTCACGACGGGGAGAAGATCGTGGACAAGTACAACACCCTCATTAACCCGCAGCGGCCTATCCCCTATTTCATCTCACAGCTCACCGGCATCACCGACGAGATGGTGCGGGATGCCCCCAAGTTTTATGAGGTAGCCAAGGAGATCGTCGAGTTTACGGAGGGCAAAGTGTTTGTGGCCCACAACGTGCGCTTCGACTATTCTTTCATGAAGAAGGAGTTTGGCGACCTGGGGTATATGTTCCAGCGGAAGACGCTCTGCACCGTGCGCCTCAGCCGCACCCTTATCCCGGGCTTGCCATCCTACAGCCTGGGCAAGCTCTGCAAAAGCATCGACATCGAGCTGAAGCAGCGCCACCGCGCCATCGGGGATGCCGAGGCAACGGCCGTGTTGTTTGACAAGCTATTGAAAATCAACCGCCCGGTTGTGGACGGCAACATGAACATGGTGGCCGACACTGCCTCATTGGTCATCAAGCAGGAGATCAAGACGTCGCTGCTGCCGCCTAATATTCAGAGAGAACAGGTGGATGCGCTGCCAATGGTGCCTGGGGTATACTATTTCCACAACGAGGCGGGCGAGGTGATCTATGTTGGGAAGAGCATTAACATCAAAAAGCGCATCATTCAGCACTTCAACATCGACTATAAGAGCCGCAAGTCGCTGGATTTCAAGAATAGCATCGCCGATATCACCTACGAGCAGATGGGCAATGAACTGGTGGCCCTCCTCTTTGAGTCGGCGGAGATCAAGCGCATGAAGCCCCAGTACAACCGGCAGCAGCGCCGCTCGGTGTTTAACACCGGCATTTTTGTGTATGAGGACGGAGATGGCTACAAGCGGCTGTCTTTCGGAAAGTTAAACAAGGCCGACAATGTGAGCATGACGCCCATCATCGCCCTGTCTAACCAGTTTAAGGCAAAAGGGTTCCTTTTCCATAAGGTCAGCAAGTTTAACCTTTGCCAGAAGCTCTGCGACCTGTATAAAAGCAATGGGGCCTGTTTCGACTATCAGGTGCACCAGTGCAAGGGCGCCTGCATCGGTATAGAAAGCCCGGAAGAATATAACAAGCGCGTGGATGCCGCCATCGAGTCTTTCACGTTTGAACACAACAGTTTCGTCATCATCGGCAAGGGGCGCGAGCCTGGCGAGAAGTCGGTGGTAGTGGTGGAGCACGGCTCATACCTGGGTTTTGGCTTCGTAGACGAAACTTTCTCCGCCTCTACTCTCGACGATTTTAAAGGGGCCATCAAACGCTACAACGACAACAAAGACGTGCAGCAGCTCATTCGGGGGCACATGCGCAGCAAGCACAAAGACAAGGTGATTGTGTTTGACTGAGCAAGCTTTAGGCGGTTCGGTTTATACCGGCTTGCCACTGACTTTAAAGCGCTCGGTTTTATATGGCTGGCACAGAACGTAGCCTGATCGGGCTTTGAAAACTGTGTAGCCGCTGGCTATACCCTCCAATGTGATTCGGATTCCATTTGTATGCTCCCGAAAGGTTGCTTAATTTATACCTTTGGATTTTGGGAATTTCCCTGATAATGCCCATGTTGTTCAAGCGCCAAAACCCTTCCTCTTATGATTCGGCTACAAAACGTGAGTAAAAAGTATGCTGCCGCCGTGGCCGTCAATGACGTGTCGCTGGAGGTGAGCGAGGGGGAAACCCTGGTGCTGCTGGGCACGAGCGGATGCGGCAAAACCACCACGCTGAAGCTCATAAACCGGCTGGAGGAGCTGACTGCCGGAAGCATCACGGTAGCGGGCGTGGCCATACAGCAGCAAAAGCCCGAGGAGCTGCGCCGCCAGATCGGGTATGTGATTCAGGGGGCCGGGCTCTTCCCACATTATACCGTGCAAGAGAATATCGCGGTGGTGCCGCGCCTGCTAAAATGGGGCAAACCGGAAACCGCCACGCGCACCCACGAGGTGCTGGAATTGCTGGGTATGGCTCCGGCACAGTTCCTGGCCAAGTACCCGCATGAGCTGAGCGGCGGCCAGCAGCAGCGCATCGGTCTGGCCCGCGCCCTCGTCACGGACCCGCCTGTCATGCTGATGGACGAGCCTTTCGGGGCATTGGACCCGATCACGCGGGCGCACATCCGGAAAGAGTTTAAGCACCTGGAGCGGCGGCTGCAGAAAACCACGGTGCTGGTCACCCACGACATACAGGAGGCTTTTGAACTCGGCGACCGCATCTGCCTGATGGACGCCGGGAAGATTCAGCAACTGGGCACTCCGCAGGAGCTTGTGTTCAGGCCCGCCAACGCGTTTGTCTCGCGCTTCCTGCAAGACCAGCTCTTTCAGTTGCAGCTGCAGGTGCTACGGCTGCACCAACTGCGCCCGTTTCTCTCACCTGAGGCTTCGCCATACCCTGCCGCTGCGCTCACCCTGCCCGATTCCGAAAGCGTGCTGGAAGCCACGCAACAGCTGGCCTCGGCGAACCTCCCGCAGCAAAGCCTGCAGTTGGAAGCCACCGATCGTGCCCCGGCACAGTGGGCTACGCTGGCCGAGCTAATGGGCGCTGTGGCTCACTTCATCCCTACCTTGCGCTGATGATGGCTATGTTACTGGATTTCTGGGATTTTGTGCAGCTGCAGTGGGCCAAACTGCTGGAGCAGACGCTGGAGCATATCGGCCTCACCTTTGTCTCGCTGGCGCTGGCCATCCTGATCGGCCTGCCGCTTGGCCTCTTCATCACCAGGTATAAAAAAGCGGCCGGTTCGGTGCTTGCCGTGGCGGGCATCCTGCAGACCATCCCGAGCATCGCGCTGCTGGGCTTTCTGATTCCGGTGCTGGGCATCGGGCCGAAACCCGCCATCTTTGCGCTGTTCCTGTACTCGCTGCTGCCCATTATCCGCAACGCGTTTACCGGCGTCTCGCAGGTGGATGCGACTGTAAAAGAGGCGGCGCGAGGTATGGGCATGACCGACTGGCAACTGCTGACGCGCGTGGAGCTGCCGCTGGCGCTGCCGGTGCTGTTTGCCGGTATCCGCACGGCCGCAGTCCTGAATGTGGGGGTGGCCACGCTGGCAGCCTATATCGCGGCCGGGGGGCTGGGCGAGTTTATCTTTGGCGGCATTGCCCTCAACAACACGTCCATGATTCTGGCCGGCGCGCTCCCGGCTGCCCTGCTAGCGGTGCTGATTGATTTTCTGCTGGCGCGGCTCCAACACCTGCGCCAGCCCCTGCTGCGGCCTGCCTCGCTTGGGCTGGTGCTGGCTTTGCCCATACTCTCCTCCTTTTACCTGCTGCCAAACAGCGGCGGGCTTTTGGCTGGCCTTAGCCCGGAGTTCGCGGGCCGGGCAGATGGATACCCCGGTTTGCGGCACACATATGGCCTTGACCTGAACACCGTGATTATGGGGCCCGCGCTGGTGTATAAAGCCGTGCATGAGGGCGATGTGGATGTGATCGATGGCTACTCCACAGACGGGAAGATCAAGACCTTCAACCTCCGTGTGCTGGAGGATGACCAGCGTGCTTTCCCGCCCTATTACGCCTCGTTCCTGGTGCGGGAGCCCGTGCTGCGGAAGCACCCCGAATTGCGAGAGGTGCTCCAACTGCTCAGCGGCACCATCACCGACTCGACCATGACCGCCCTGAATTACCAGGTGGACTTTTCAAAGCAAGCACCGGCGCAGGTTGCCCGGGAGTTTTTGGAGCAGCAGGGCCTTTGGCGGGAAGCGCGGAACGGCACCGGCGAAACGATCCGGCTGGGCTCGAAGATTTTCACAGAGCAATACATCCTCACCGAAATGCTCACGCAGCTGATCCGGGGGTATACCGACCTGCAGGTGTCGGCGCAAACCGGGCTGGGCGGCACCAAGATTTGCTTCGATGCGCTGGCCGCCAACGAGATTGACGCGTACCCGGAATACACTGGCACGGGTCTGCAAGTGATTCTGAACACAGCACCCACCGAGGCCGCAGCGCTGTCGCAGGACAAAGACCGCGTGTTCCGGTATGTGGCCGACAGGTTTTTGAAAGAGTATGGCATTCAGTGGATGCCGCCGCTGGGGTTTAACAACACCTATGCCCTCATGATGCGGGAAGAGCAAGCCGAAGCACGCCACATCCGAACGATCTCGGACCTTAAAAACTACATGACGCACTAACCTAAGAAGCCCTGAACGCTCTATCTGGGTTAAAGCGGAGGTATAATCTCCAAGAATATCGGCCGCCGGAACTTGCCTTTCGGGCCTGTTTATATCCCTTATCAGGACGATTGCCAAAATGCTAACATTTGCCCCGATGCAATATTAATTGTGCGGCGATTTCCTTAATTCTAAACTATACAGTAAATTTACTGGTGGATGATCGCATATCGACAGCATTGGCAAGTATAAGATCATCAGAAATTTGTATAACCTTAATCTTTATAAACTGTGAGTGAAACAAAAACAAGATTCCGGGCCGGCGTATTGTACGGAGAGGAAGTAACTGAGCTATTTAAATACGCCAACGAGAACAACTTTGCCCTACCGGCAGTGAACGTAATTGGCACGAACTCCATCAACGCGGTTCTGGAAACGGCAAAAGAGGCTAATTCTCCTGTTATCATTCAGTTCTCACACAGTGGGGCACAGTTTTACGCTGGCAAGGGCCTTGCAAACGAGTTGCAGAAGTCTGCCATCGCCGGGGCTATCTCTGGTGCGCACCACGTGCACATTATGGCTGAGGCCTACGGCGTGACTGTTGTGCTGCACACAGACCACGCGGCCAAAAAACTCCTCCCCTGGATTGACGGGCTGCTGGACGCGGGTGAGAAATACTTCGCTGAGCACGGCAAGCCCTTGTTCAGCTCCCACATGCTGGACCTCTCTGAGGAGCATATCGAGGAAAACATCGAGACGTGCGCAAAGTACCTGGAGCGTATGAACAAAATCGGCATGACCGTGGAGATCGAGCTGGGCGTGACCGGTGGCGAAGAAGACGGCGTGGACAACACTGACGTTGACAGCTCCCGCCTGTACACACAGCCGGAAGAAGTGGCGTTGGCATATGAGAAACTGAACGAGATAAGCGACCGCTTTACCATCGCCGCTGCCTTCGGTAACGTGCACGGCGTGTACAAGCCGGGTAACGTGGAACTGCGCCCTGAGATCCTGAAAAACTCACAGGAGTTTATCCAGGAGAAATTCGGAACCGGAAAAAACCCTGTGAACTTCGTGTTCCATGGCGGCTCTGGCTCTGAGAAAGAGAAGATCACGGAGGCCATCGAGTATGGCGCCGTAAAGATGAACATCGACACAGACATGCAGTGGGCTTTCCTGGAGGGCATCCGCGATTATGTGGAGTCTAAGAAAGACTACCTGCAGAAGCAGATCGGTAACCCGGAAGGCGATGACGTGCCGAACAAGAAGTACTATGACCCGCGTGTATGGCTGCGCGAAGGCGAGAAAACGTTCATCACACGCTTGAAAGAAGCGTTCACAGACCTGAACGCCATCAACCGAAACGCTTAGTCTTAAGCCTATATAAAACAGAAAAGGTGGAGCCCATAGGTTCCACCTTTTCTGTTTTAGGGGGTATAAAATGCTGTCATTACGGAGGCGCAGCTTAGGTATAGCCCTTCGTAATCTGACTGCCGGTTACTTATGCTCCAGCAGCCACTGGTATATTTCTTCGGTATCCTCTTTTTTGCACAGCTGAGAGCCGGGGGTCATGGTGGCGGCGGTTCCGGCGGCCACGCCGTAGCGCACTACTTCCTCGAGGCTGCACCCTTTGATCAGACTCAGCACCATACCGGCCACCATACTGTCGCCGGCACCTACCGCGCTTTTCTGCTTCACGGCCGGCGACACGATGTAGCTGATGTTTCCCTCTTTGGTGGCCAGCATGGCTCCGCGCGGCCCTAACGACACGACCAGCACCTGGCACTTCCCCTCGTTGAGCACCTGCATGGCTAGCAGCTCCTGCTCCAGCGCCGACACCTCTTCTTTGCCTACCAGCGAAGGCAGTTCCACCATATTGGGCTTCAGGAGGTATACCCCTTCGCCAGCCGCTTTCACAAGGGCCTTGCCCGACGTGTCCACCACCAGCCGGAAGCCGCGCCGGTTGGCAATCTCGGCCACCTGCAGGTAGAAGTCGTTGGGAACACCCGGCGGCAGGCTGCCGCTGGCCACCACGTATTTGGGCAGCGCATCGTCTGCCATCTCCTCCAGCCACGTGATGCATTGCCGCCACTCCTCCTCCGCCACTTTCGGGCCGGGCATACCGAACCGAAACTGGTTTCCGGTGTTTTCCTCCATCACCATCAGGTTTTCCCGCGTCCAGTCCTTAATCTGGATAGCCTTGAAGTCAACGCCTTCCTTGCGCAGCAGATCGCACAAAATCTCACCGGAGGGGCCACCTGATAAGAACCAGGCGCAGGACGTGCCGCCCAGCTTTTTTATGGCCCTGGACACGTTCACGCCGCCCCCGCCCGGCTCGTAATACGGGTTTTTGCAGCGCATCTTTTTTTCGGGACGCACCTGGTTCACAAACGTGCTTTTGTCCAAAGCCGGGTTCAGGGTAATCGTGATGATGTCATACATATGCAGGTGCGGTTAAATTTGCGTTTATCATACGGGAAAAGGGCTTTCCACGGTAATGGGAGGCTACTCAGGAAGCAGGGTTTTTAGGCAGGGCAAACTCGCGCTGCTCCCCTGTCAGGAAGGTATACACTTGCCCGAGCACCCCGATCTTCACCTCTTTGAACCACCCGATGTCGATGGTGACGCGGAGTGTCTCGTGTGTGCAGTGCAGGGAGATCCAATGGCTGCGGTAGCGCAACTGAAAATGCAGCGAGCCGATCTCATCGGGTAAGGCCGGGTCCAGCCACAGGACATCATCGCGTATCTCCAGGCCCATAAATCCGCGCTGCACCAGATCCACGGTGCCCGCCATGGCGCCCAGGTGAATCCCCTCGGCGGTGGTGCCTCCCTGCACGTCCTCCATGTCGCTGACCAGGGCCGTCTCGAAGTTTCTCCAGGCGCGCTTGCGGTCTGAGCGGGCCAGCACCCAGGCATGCACCACCTTGCTAAGCGTGGAGCCATGCGAAGTGCGCTGCTCGTAATAGGCGATGTTCTCGGCAATGGCTTCGGCGCTGAACTTATACTGCAGGAGCTCAAAGATGTGCAGGAGCTCCTGGGCGGAGAAGAGATAGAAAAGCATGATCACGTCGGCCTGCTTGCTGGCTTTGTACTTGTTCACGTTGTCGCCCTCGCTTTCCAGAATCCTGTCAAGCCGCATCGACTCGCCATACTTCTCGGTATACTCCCGCCACGGAAACTCCTGCAGCTGGTCATACCCATCGAACTGCGCGATGATGTTGCTCTGGCCGATGAAAGGGATGTACATGCGCTTGCTGATGTCGCCCCAGCGCTGAATGTCTGCCTCCGAGATATTACGCTTCTGGAAGAGCTCCTGCAGGCGCGAGTCGTCCAGCATCTGGAAGAGCTGCAGCGCGCGCTGGATCACCCATACCGCCATCACGTTGGTATAGGCGTTGTTTCGCAGTCCCTCCTCGCCCGAGCCCGGGTAATCGGTATGGTACTCGTCCGGCCCCACTACTTTATGGATCTCATACCGCCCGGTGTCCTGGTTCAGCACCGCGATGGACGACCAGAAAAGTGCAATGCTGAAGATCATCTCGGCCCCCACAAAGGTGAGGAACTCCATGTCTTCGGTGGCCTGGTAGTACTGCCATACATTGTAAGCGATGGCCGCGCTGATGTGGCGCTGCAGATGCGTGTTATCGGGGAGCCAGCGCCCCGACTGGGGGTTGAGGTGCGTAACCTGGGTTTCCTCACGCCCATTGCTGCCGCTTTGCCACGGAAACATCGCCCCCCGGTAACCAGCCTGCGACGCGGCGAAGATGGCTTCGGGCATGCGCCGAAAGCGGTAAAGCAGCAGTTCCCGGGTAAGCTCGGGCAGGCGCAGGTTCAGGAAGGGGAAGATAAAGAGCTCGTCCCAGAAGATATGGCCCCGGTAGGCCTCGCCATGCAGCCCGCGGGCGGGCACCCCCACATCCAGCCCGACAGTGTTGGAAGAAACGGTTTGCAGCAAATGGAAAATGTGGACCCGAAGGATTTTCTGCGCCTGGTTGTTACAGGCTATCTCCAGGTCACAGCGGATCCAGAGCCGTTGCCAGGCAAGTTGGTGCTGCCCCAGCAGGTGGGCGAAGTTGCCCTGGCGGCCGATGTTTTTGCAGGCCTCCTCCAGCGGTTCCGTGATCGCCTTGTCGCGGGAGGTATGGAGCTGCACCACTTTCTCTACCCGGACTGGTTTGCCCTGCTGGCAGTCTACGGTAAACAACTGCGCGGCATACCCTGGCTCAGTCTGCAGTGCGCCCTCCAGCGGGGTGCTGCCTGGCCCGGCAAACACGTGCGTGCGGGCCGCCTGCGCCATGCGCAGGTTCGACTGGTTCGTCTGTACTTCCAGAAATATAGTATGATCGTCTTGCTGGCCTTGCTTAAGCGGGGAAAGGTGCTGGCTGGCCAGTGCACGGTATCGGGCAACCCCACGGTTGGCCACGCGCCCATCCAGCGCCGCCCGCAGCTCAACGGGCCCGGACCAGTTCAGCGGGGTCAGTTCCCATTCCAGCGCCGCCACGTGGGGGTTTGCCATGCTCACGAACCGTCGGCTCACGAGGTCGCTTTCACGGCTGCTGGTGTCCCGGAAGCGTACCCGTCTCTCCAAAAGCCCCTTTGCCAGGTCCAGCTCCTGCCGGAAGGAAATCACCTCCACCTCGCGCAGCTGAAACCAGGACGATGCGTCTTTGTGCCGGAAGGAAATGGGCAACCAATTGGGCCAGTTAACCAGGTCCTCGTTCGAAATCTCCCTGCCCGCCACCTCCGAGAGCAGGCGGTTATACCCTCCGGCCAGATACGTGCCCGGATAATGGAACTCCTCGTCGGCAGCGGCTTCCTCAAAAGCCCCACGGGTGGCTATATAGCCATTGCCCAGCGTGCAGAGCGCCTCCCGTAACGGCTGTTCGGCAGGGTTCCAGTTTTCATAAACAACGGACCAGTCCAGCATGCTATCTGTTTTTGATGGTTTGGGTCAGTTCTTCCAGTAGCGCCTTCACGTCTTCCACATCGTCCAGTCTGTAGGTGGCCGCTGTTTTCTCGTCGTGCTCCCCCACCATGATGCCGATCCCCTGCCCCTGCAGCGTGGCGAAAGCGTCTTCATCCGTAAGGTCATCGCCGATATATATGGGCAGGATATCCGGTTTGTTCAGGTCCAGCTCCTCCATCAGCCACAGCACGGCCTTGCCTTTGTGCCAGTCCAGGTTCGGTTTCAGCTCCATCACTTTTTTTCCGGGGCCTTTCTTCAGCTCCGGGTGCTGCGCAATGACTTCTTCCGTGACCTGCAGCACGCGGCCCACCTGCTCGTCGGGCACATTGCGGTAGTGCACGGCGATGGCATAGCGCTTCCGTTCTACCAGCACGCCCTGCACGTCTTTCAGTTGGGCGTCAAGGGTTTTGTTGGCCTCGTCCAGGGCAGGTATGGCCGCCTTCGCGCCGCCGGGCTCGGTGTGCATGTTGTTGGGGCCGGAAATGTCGAACCCATGGGAACCGGCATAGTAGAGGTTGTCCAGTTGCACGAGCTTTTCTACGTTCGCGCGGTCGCGGCCACTTACCACGGCCACGCTGCACACGTCGGCCAACCGACGCAGTGTGTCGCGCATCTGATCAGTCAGCACCGCCTTTTCCGGGTCTTTTACGATTGGGCTCAGGCAACCGTCGTAGTCCAGGAAAATCGCCGGCTTTTTGCCGTTCAGCAGCTTGGGGAGGTTCTCGAGTGCGTGCGGCAGCTCACTTGGGTCGCGTCGTGTCACGTCCGTGTTTTGTTGTTCTTTCGTCATAGTTTATGGTGTAGGGAATATAGCCAGTACCAGGTCGGCACCGTGCTCTGTTAATTCTTTCGCTTGATTTGTCCGGTCGATACCGACCACCAGGCCGAAGTTGCCGGCTTTGCCCGCCTCAACACCCGATATGGCATCCTCAAAAACGGCGCAGTGCGTAACCGGTATACCCAGCCGGCGGGCGGCCTCCTCGAACACGTCGGGGGCGGGCTTTCCTTTGAGGCCCAGCTCGGCGGCCAGCTGCCCGTCTACGCGCACCTCAAATAAATCCTCCACGCCTGCGGCAGCCAGTATGGTTTGGCAGTTGCGGCTGGCGGAGATCACGGCGACGCGGTAGCCATCGGCCAGCTTCTGTTTCACAAACGCGATGGTATCGGGGTATACCTCCACCCCACCCTGCTGCACCAGTTCCTGAAAGTAGTTGTTCTTCTCGTTGCCTAGCGAAACCACCGATGCGGTGTCCGGGGCGTCTGCAGGTGCCTCGTCCGGTATGGAAATGCCCCGGGAGGAAAGAAAATTACGCACCCCGTCGTAGCGCGGCATGCCGTCGATATACTGTTTGTAGTCGGTGGCAATGTCCAGGGGTTCATACGCTTTGCCGTCCTGGTGGCCGCGCTGCAGCAGAAAGGCGTCGAACATGCGTTTCCAGGCCGTGGCGTGGAGTTTGGCAGTCTGCGTAATCACGCCATCCATATCCAGGAGCAGGGCGCTGATGTGGCGTTCGCAGAGTAACTGCGCTAAATCGGGGGAAGGCGTGTGCTGCATAGGCTAAAATATAGCGATAGAAGCTTATAGCTACTTAGTACCTGTTCCGTTTGGTTAAAGTTGTTTTGAGCCGGTATTTTAAGCAAAGCGGGCACCCATCTGCCCCAAAACAGACATAGCCCCTTACCGGAAGGGGCTATGTCTGTTAAATTCAGGTATACGCTGCGTTACACCGTGGGCAGCAATGCAGCAGGTGTCCCGGCCCTAAGCTTCTATGTTTTGCTTTTGCAGTTGCTGTGTAAAGCCCTGGATGACAAGGTCAGCCCCTTTTTTCTCCAGCACCTCCCCGCGGGATCCGTGGTCAACACCGACTACCAGGCCAAATCCACCTGCCTTTGCGCCCTCGATGCCGGCTGGGGCATCCTCAAACACGGCCGTCTCCTGCGGGGAAAAGCCCAACTGGCGCGCCGCCTCCAGGTATAAGTCCGGGGCAGGCTTGTTCTGCAGGTTTCGCTCCGCTGACACCACTTTATCCACGCGCACTTCAAACAGCTTGTCGAGGCTGGCGCGGCGCAGGATTGTCAGGCAATTGCGGCTCGCGGAGACAATGGCTGTCTTCATACCGGCCTGCTGCTGCTCTTTCACCCACTGCACGGCACTGTCGAACACCACTACGCTGTTTTGCTTCAGCAACTCATGGAAGTAAAGGTCCTTGCGCTCACCCAGGCCCACGATGGTGTTCTCGTTGGCGTCATCTTCCGGCTGGCCCTGCGGCAGGTCAATGCCGCGGGAGTCCATGAAATTGCGCATGGCTTCCAGGCGGGGCACGCCATCCACAAAGGCACGGTAGTCTTCCACAAAATCAAACGGCTTATAGGTATTTCCGTCCTGCTCACTGCGCTGCTTCAGGAAGGAGTCGCAAAGTTTCTTCCATGCCTCCGCGTGCAGCATCGCTGTATTCGTGATCACGCCATCCATGTCCAGGATGAGCGCCTTGATGTTTCGTTCCTTTATAAGTTTATTCAGATCACTCATTATAATAGTAAGTTAGATGTTGTTACAAACAAAAGTATACCCTGCGCTCAACTTCAGGGGGAGGCAGGATGAGACAGATCGCTTTCTCTCCGGGGGTATGGAGCGGTGTCTTCCTCTATATACGCACACCCTGTCAATTATTCCAGCCGATGCCACTACATACCTGTTTCCAGCGATATGGTTTCCCGTTCATGGCTCCCCATCGCGGAGAAATGAAGTTTACCTGCCAGTCAGCCGGGTATGGCCGCGCCACAGGCCCGGGCGATTTGACCAAATATAAATAATTGCCTATTTAAATCGGCATCTTCCCGGGCTTAATTTCGGGGCGAGGGGCCCGTAACGCTGATTTACCGACGCATCTAGCGAATCATACCCCTTTTGGAGATACATTACCAGCTTTAAGGCTGCGGCCCAGCGGTGATTTTTACTCACTTTCAGCCTTCTTCCCAAACCTGATATACTTATATACCTCTGCCACCCAGATTACCAGACTGGAGAGTGCCAGCAGCAGCAGCAAATCCTGCAGCGGCAATTCATGGAACCGGAACAGCCCGCTCAGCAGTGGGGTATAAATAACGGCCAACTGCAGCGACAAAGACACCACAAAGGCAATATTGATGTATTTGTTGCTGAAAATCCCGATGGAGAAAACTGACTGTTTCAGAGTGCGCATGTTAAAGGTATTGAACACCTGTGTCATGGCCACCACCAGGAAAACAGCTGTGCGCGCTACCTCCACCCCCTGCGGCAGATAATAGGCAAAAGCCCCTAGAGACAGCCCCAGCATGATGGTGCTCATGAGCAGGATGTAGGGCACCACTTCTCTGTCCAGAATATTGGCGTCTTTGGGCAGTGGCTTTTGCCGCATGATGTCCGCATGCCCGCGCTCTGTGGCAAGGCCCAGTTCCATCACACCGTCCGTAACGAGGTTTACCCACAGGATCTGGGTGGCGGTGAGCGGAAAGGGCCAGCCGATGGCAATCGCCACGATGAAGACGGCCACCGCGGCAAAGTTCGTGGTCAGGAGGAAGTAGCTGGTCTGCCGCACGTTCTGAAACACAGTCCGTCCTTCCCGGATCGCGCGCACGATGGTGGCGAAATTGTCGTCGGAGAGCACAATATGCGCCGCGTCCTTGGCCACGTCGGTGCCCCGGATGCCCATGGCGATGCCCACGTCGGCGCGCTTGAGGGCCGGGGCGTCATTCACCCCGTCGCCGGTCATGGCAATCAGGAACCCTTTCTCCTGGAGGTTCTCCGCGATCCGCAGCTTGGTGCGGGGGCTCACGCGCGTGAAAACAGAAACGTGATCGACCAATCGGCTGAACTCCTCCGCATCCACCTCCAGCTCGTCTTCCTGCAGCGCCTCCGGGTAGGCAGCGTCTGCTGGTTGCCCGTCTAGAATCCCCACCTCGCGGGCGATGGCCGCGCCGGTCTTCTTATGGTCGCCGGTCACCATCATGACCCGAATGCCCGCAGACCTGCAGGCGGCCACAGCCTCCGGCACCCCTTCCCGCGGCGGGTCAACGATGCCCGTGATGCCCACCCATACCAGGTCCCGCACTTCCTCTGGCAGCACTTCTGTGGCGTTGTCGGGAGCGGGGCGGTAGGCCAGCGCCAGCACGCGCATCGCCTCTCCTGCCCACTTGTCCATCTTCGCCTCCAGTTGCCTGCGGCAGTCGTCGCTTAGCGGCACTGGGCCATCTTGCGTCAGGACATGCGTGCTCAAGGCCAGGATTTTCTCGGGTGCCCCCACCGCCATGATCTCCAGGTGTCCGTTCACCTTCACCAGCGAGCCCCGGAATTTGTGCTCGGAGCTGAAGGGCAGATCGTCCACCACCGCTACATCGGGCAGCAGACCGGCATGGGTGGCCTGCACTTTCTTTGCCAGCACCAGCAGGGCCACCTCGGTGGGGTCCCCGAAAACGCCCGGCTGCCCGGATGCCTTTCCGGGTGCGGTGTCCGCATCATCGGGGGCACCCAGGCGGGCGTTGTTGCAGGCGCTGGCTATCAGCAGAAACTGCCGCAGGGCCGGGATCTCCGCCGCATCCACCGCAGAGTCTTCTCTGGAGAGCCCGCCCTCAATGGCATATCCCGTACCCGACACCGCACACTCGGTCCCGTCGCCGAGAAAGATTTTCTTCACCGTCAGGATGCTGTTGGTGAGGGTGCCGGTTTTGTCTGTCATAATCACCGAGACAGCCCCCAGCATTTCGGTGGCGCTGAACTCCCGGACGATGGCGTGCTGGCGGGCCATGCGCTTTGCGCCAATGGCCAGAACGATGGAGATAACCGCGGGCAAGCCCTCCGGGATAGACGATACCAGCGTGGCCACCGTCACGAGCAGCACCTCATCAAAAGGATAGTCCCGCACAAAATAGCCAATGGAGAAAACAACCAGCGAGGTGGCCACGGAGATGTAGGCCATCGTTTTGCCGAGACGCTGCGTCTTCTTGCGGAAGTTGGTGGTCGTGATCTTTATATCGCCCAGCGAGGTGGATATTTTGCCGAGCTCCGTATGGGGGCCCGTGGCCGTCACCACCGCGCGCGCCGCACCGCGGGCCACGTGGGTTCCTTTCAGCAGCATGTTCAGGCGGTCGCCGAGGTTCGTTTTTTCAGGAAGCGGGTCAATGGATTTATTCACGGGGAGGGATTCTCCGGTCAGGGAGCCCTCGACGGCCTGCAGGTTTTTGGCATATAGGATCCGGGCATCCGCCGGGATGCTATCGCCCTCCTCCAGCAGAATCACATCGCCGGGCACCAACGCGCTGGCCTCCTTTTTTGCCGCATGCCCGTCGCGCAGCACGGTGGCCTGCTGCTTGATCATCCCCTTCAGGGCTTCGATGGCTTTCTCCGCCCGATACTCCTGCATAAAGCCGAGCACGGCGTTAAACATAATCACACCCAGGATCACGTATACATCCACCATGTGTTGGGCATACCAGGCAACGCCCGCCGCCGCAAACAAGATAAGGATCAGAAAATCCTTGAACTGCCTGAGAAAAAGAAGAATGGGGTTAATGCCTTCTTTCCCCGTCAGCTCATTTGGGCCTATCTCCCGGAGGCGCTTTTGGGCCTCTTCCCCAGTCAGGCCTTCGGCCTGCGTCTGCATCTTTTCCAGGGCCTCTTCTGCCCGCACACTGTGGTAAGGGTATGTCTGGTCAATAGCCATAGGCTTCAGCTATGTATAAATGTATTCTAGTGGAAACGGGTTTACCCGCGGTTCGGGTTGGCGATCAGCAGTCAATCGCAGTGATTGTCAGGGGGTAACAGCTGTTCTGCGAAACAAAACTCTCCAACCTATACCTATAAGGAAGATTAAATTAAACACGTAAAACACTGATATACAATGATTCATACCGTTTTATAGAAAAATCATGGGGCAACTTTTTTGAATGCGTACCATCAAACCCCATAAATTTCTATTTTTGAGGAATCATACATGCCGTTGCGGGAGCAGCGCTATTCCGCATTTCTTCTTCTGTTCTTCACTCTGGCTAGCGTTAATTAAGAGGGAGAACAAATAACTGACATATAAAACGATGCTAAAAAACCAATCCCCGACACAAGCCGCCGCCTGGCAAAAACTAACCGCGCATTACCAGGAGGTAGCGCCCAAGCACCTGCGCGACCTTTTTGCGCAGGATCCTTCGCGTTTTGAGAAGTTCTCGCTGCAACTCGATGACATGCTGATTGACCTCTCTAAAAACCGCGTGACGGAGGAGACCATGCAGTTGCTCACGGAGCTTGCCCAGGAACTGGAGTTGCCAGCCGCCATTGAAAGCATGTTCCGGGGGGAGGCCATTAACGCCACCGAGGGCAGGGCGGTGCTGCACACAGCCCTGCGCAATTTCTCGGATGAGAAACTGGAGCTGAACGGCGAAAACATACTGGACGAAGTACGCGATGTGCAGCGGCAGATGAAGGCGTTTTGCCAGCAACTGCACAGCGGCGCCTGGACGGGGTATAGCGGCAAGAAAATAAACCATATCGTGAATATCGGCATCGGGGGCTCCGACCTGGGCCCGCAGATGGTATGCGAGGCCCTCAAAAGCTACCAGCAGGAAGGTTTCCAGATCAGCTTCATCTCGAACGTGGACGGCACCGACGCGGCGGAAGTGCTGCGCCACCTGGACCCGGAGACCACGCTGTTTATCATCGCCTCCAAAACCTTCACCACCAAGGAGACCATCACCAACGCCAAAACGGCCCGCGACTGGTTCCTGAAGAAAGCGCAGGACAAGGCGCATATCAAGAAGCACTTCATTGCGCTTTCCACTAACGTGGAGGCCGTGGTGGAATTTGGCATAGCCCCGGAAAACGCCTTCCGCTTCTGGGACTGGGTAGGCGGCCGCTTCTCGCTCTGGTCTGCCATCGGCCTTTCCATTGCCTGCGCCCTGGGCTACGACAAGTTTGAGGAATTGCTGAAAGGCGCCGAAGCCATGGATACCCATTTCCGTGAGACACCGCTCCGCCAGAACATACCCGTGCAGCTGGCCTTGCTGAGCGTCTGGTACACAAACTTTTTCGGGTGCCAGACCCACGCCGTGCTGCCCTACGACCAGTATCTGCGCCTGCTGCCCGACTACCTGCAGCAACTGATGATGGAAAGCAACGGCAAAAGCGCCGGACGCGATGGCAAGCCTGTCTCCTACCAGACGCAGCCTGTCATCTGGGGGGCCGCCGGCACCAATAGCCAGCACTCCTTCTTCCAGCTTATACACCAAGGCACGGTGCTGATCCCGAGCGACTTCATCGCCCCGGCCATCAGCCACAACCCGGTTGGCGATCACCACGCCCTGCTCCTTTCCAACTTCTTTGCCCAGACCGAGGCCCTGATGAAAGGAAAAACCGAGGAAGAGGTGCGCGAGGAGCTCAGCTCTAAAAACCTAAGCAGCGATGAACTGGAGCAACTGGTGCCTCACAAGATTTTTGAGGGCAACAAGCCTACCACCTCCATCATGTTCAAGCTCCTGACGCCGTATACCCTGGGCAAGCTGATCGCCATGTATGAGCACAAGACGTTTGTGCAGGGCGTGATCTGGAACGTGTACAGTTTCGACCAGTGGGGCGTGGAGCTGGGCAAGCAACTGGCCGGATCCATCGAAGGCGAGCTGCTGGGCGACAAACAGGGCGACCACGACAGCTCCACCACCGGCCTGATCAACTACTACAAAAATAACCGCTAACAAGGCCGTAGAGGATACGTTAAAAGCGAGGCATGCCCATCAAAGCGGTGTGCCTCGCTTTTATGATTTCAACCTATACCTGTTTTTTGTTCCGACATCCCACTCCCACCCCTTGTTTGCGCTGGCTGCTGCCGCTGGCTGTCGTTTTCTGTCTGAGCAGCTGTGTGGATGAGAACTTTTTTCAGGAAGATGCCCGTGTCTCTGCCGACGAACTGCCGGGTATGGCCCCAGTCGGGCCAGACAGTGTATGGGCCATCGCGGGACGCCATTACGACCGCAGCGGCTTTCACCGGTTTTTCTGGGGCGACCATAACCGCAAGGCCTGGACCACCCCGGTAAAAGTGCCGGTGCTGCGGCTCCAAGAGCTATATGGCGGGCTAACCATCGAGAAAAAAGGGGGCGGCTTCCAGACCACCAGCTTTACGCTGCAGGACAGCCTCGGACGACTGTATGCCCTGCGCTCCCTCGACAAGAACCCTGTCTCCGTGGTGCCGCCCTTCTGGCGGCGCACCTTCGTGGCCAACGTGCTCCGCGACCAAACCTCGGCGAGCAACCCGTATGCGGCATTGGTCGTGCCTGTGCTGGCTGCGGCCACGGGGGTATACCATTCCAATCCGCGCATTTTCTACGTGGACAAGCAAGACACCAGCTTCGGCCCGTATGCGCCTGAGGTGCAGGGCAAGCTCTTCCTGCTGCAGGAGAAATTCGAGTCCA
This sequence comes from Pontibacter sp. E15-1, assembly GCF_022601975.1. Classification (GTDB taxonomy): domain Bacteria; phylum Bacteroidota; class Bacteroidia; order Cytophagales; family Hymenobacteraceae; genus Pontibacter. Next base: position 68,050 of record NZ_JAKVIR010000021.1, on the reverse strand, counting down.
CCGCCGACCTCTCTCCGGCCCATGGCACCACCGTTGATTTTGAGGATTCTGACAAGGCCTTCCAACAGCGGTATGCCCGAAACAACTACCGTTTTAATCAAAAGGCTTTTGCGCGGGCCCGTCTGCTCGATGTGCTGCTCGGGGATTGGGACCGGCACAAACGTCAGTGGGAATGGGCTGTAGAAAAAAACGGGTCGGAATTTACCTTTACCCCCATTCCGAAAGACCGGGACCAGGTGTTCATGAAGATGGACGACGGCCTCGTGCCCGCCATCGCGACAAGCAAGTTCCTGGTGCGCAAATTCCATAGTTTTGATGAGGAAATAAACGATGTGAAAGCCTACCTGATCAATGCGCAGTTTATGGATGAGCGCTTGCTGAACGAGCTGAGTTTACAGGACTGGCTACAGATAGCCGGAGACATGCAGCGGCAGTTGACGGATGCGGTGATCATGCAGGCTATACGCAGGCTGCCACCGCCCATATACCGTCAGTACGGAGCACAAACCATCCGTAACCTGAAAAGCCGGCGCGACCAACTGCCCAAGGTTGCAAAGGAAATATACCTCCTCCTAGCCGAACACGTCGCGATTGCGGGAACTGATGAAGATGAGTTTTTTGCCCTAAATCGCCTGAGCGATGCCCAGACCGAGGTAACCGTATACCGTGGTAAATCAGCCAGTCCCCATACCTCCCCGCTTTACCACCGCGTCTTTAACCGCGACGAGACTGAGCGCATCACGCTGTATGGCTTGCCCGGAGACGACACGTTTACAGTACGAGGAAATGTACGGCAGGGCATCCTACTCGAAATTTATGGGGGCCGCGGAGAAGACACCATCGCTGATAGCTCGTCGGTGGGTGGTTTACGGAAAATGACCAGGATATATGATACGAAAAGGGGGAACAACCTCTCCTTCGGCACGGAGGCAAGAGACATGACTTCCCGTGATGTGCGTGAATTTGCCTATGACCGCGAGGGAAATTAAGGTATGTTCTGCTTTTCGAAAGCGGGATATTGTTCTCTTCTCAAAAGTTGCGCTGAATGCTTTGAAAGTGGTAGAACTTAGTTTTCCTTTTTTGGGGGAGTACTTTTAAGATCAGCCACTTTTCACCTCGTTTGTGAGTTGTGTGCCTGTCGTAAACTCCTGGATGTTCTGTAGCGTCACGTTTGCGATGGCCTGCATGGCCTCGCTGGTGAAGAAGGCCTGGTGCCCCGTGATCAGGACGTTGTTAAAAGACAGCAGCCGCATAAAAACATCGTCCTGAATCACTTTATCAGACATATCCTCAAAGAACAGGTCACCCTCTTCCTCATACACATCCAGGCCCAGGTAACTGATGTGGCTAGTTTTCAGGGCATCGATCACGGCGGCAGTGTCGATAAGCGCGCCGCGGCTCGTGTTGATCAGCATCACCCCTTTTTTCATTTTGGCGATACTTTCAGCCGAAATAAGATGGCGCGTGGCTGGGGTAAGCGGACAGTGCAGGGAGATAATGTCGGACTGGTTATACAACGTATCGAGGTCTGTGCACGCGATGCCCAGGCTATCCGCAGCCTCAGGCTTTACGATATCATACCCCAACACCCTGCAGCCGAAGCCCCTCAGGATGCCCGCGGTCACGAGCCCAATCTTGCCTAAGCCAATCAGCCCGACGGTTCTGCCGTGCAGGTCAAAGCCCATGAGTCCGTTTAGGGCAAAATTGCCTTCCCGCACCCTGTTGTAGGCGCGGTGCGTCTTGCGGTTCAGGGTCAGGATCAGGGCAAGGGTATGCTCGGCTACAGCATAGGGCGAATACGCGGGCACCCGCACCACCTTTATACCCAATGCATCGGCTGCCTTCAGGTCCACGTTATTGTAGCCGGCACAGCGCAGTGCCACCACCTGCACCCCCTGCTCCGACAAAGCCTTTAATACCTCGGCGTCCAAGGTGTCGTTCACGAAAACACACACCGTTTTATACCCTTTGGCAAGCACGGCAGTACTTTTCTGCAGATGCACCTCCAGAAACTTCATCTCAAAGTCAAACTCCTTATTCGCCTCCCTAAAAAACTGCTTGTCGTAGGCTTTGGCACTAAAAAAAACAACTTCCATACCCTTCGTTTTAGTTAGATTCAATCAATTTCCCATCATCGGATGCATCGTAACACAAATAAAATTAGCATCTGAGCCTGGGTAGTTACTTTAGGTATACCCCATAAAGAGCAAGCGGTTTTCCAGAACTGCCTCATACCCACGCAGCATGGCATTTTATACCTGTAGGGTGGTATGATTTTTTGGTTAGGGTATAACTGGTTGGGGTATGGCCTTTGCTTATACCCTACCCCGTTGAAAGGAGTGCATACCGTTTACTTTGAAGTAAGAAAATTCAGCTCCTGGTAATAAGCCTCCTTCAAATAGGTTAGGAATGGGGTATATTTCACTCCCAAACAAGTTCCTATACATGCGCGCCCTCTATTTGAACTGGGCATTGGCTGAGAAAAAAGAAAGAAAAGCTTAATAAAAAAAGGAGCCCGAAAGTATGTTATTTCCGGGCTCCTTTTTTATCGTTTATTACGCTATCCTTTTAGGCCAACTTTTTTTCCTTGGCCACCTGTTGCAGCATTTTCAGCACGAACCCCTCTGTACCTGTCAGGTGCTCTATTTCAGCGGAGTTCTCATGGTGGCGCTTGAGGTATTGCAGCAGTTTGTCTTCCCTGAACAGGTTCACCACTTCGGGGTGTATGTAGTATTTGCTGCAAACACTCGGTGTGTTGCCTAAGCCCTTGGCCACTTCCTTCACGGCCTCTTTGATGTGCTTTTCCTTGTCGAGGTTGCCGTCCTGCTCCAACACCTGCTCCAGGCACTCTACCATCTTCACGGTGCCTCCCCACGTTCTGAAATCCTTTGCGGTGAAGTCCTCGGTGGTCACTTCGCGCAGGTACTCGTTCACATCCCCCGACTCCAGCGTCTGCCGATCGCCGTTCTCATCGAAATACTGAAAGAGGTCATACCCCGGGATATCGCGGCATTGTTTTACGAGGCGCGCCAGCCTACGGTCGTTGAGGTCTATTTCGTGCTCCACCCCTTTTTTGCCCTTAAACGAGAACCGGATACTGCTTCCCTCGATCGTCACGTGCTTGTCGCGCAGGGTGGTGAGGCCATAGGACTTGTTGGACTTGGCGTAGTGGCGGTTCCCGACGCGGATCAGGGCGTTGTCCATTAGCGAGAGCACCAGGGCCGTCACCTTCCGGCGATCCAGTTTCCGGGAGCCGATATCGGTATGGATGCACTCGCGCAGCTTGGGCAATTGCCGGCCAAACTCAATCATGCGCCCGAACTTGGTAAGGCTGCGGGCCTCCTGCCACTTCGGATGGTAGATGTATTGCTTGCGGCCCTTCTCATCGCGGCCCGTGGCCTGCAGGTGCCCCTTCGCAGATTTGCAAATCCACACATCCGTCCAGGCGGGGGGTATAACCAGCCCTTTCAGGCGCTCCAGCACTGTTTCGTCTGTTACGCGCTCTTGTTTCTCGTCCAGGTAAAAAAATCCTTTACCGGCCTTTTTCCGGGTATAGCCGTGCTTTGCGTCGGTGGTATAGCGCAGGCCTGCCCTGTTTGCCGACTTGGAGGGGTCAGCGTATAATTCGTGATAATCGTGTTTCTTCGCCATTGTATGAGGCCTTGAATGCGCGCCTCAGCACTTCATACTTCGGAACGGGGTAAAAGTTGTGCCATCAAGCGGCCCATCAAGACTGCTGCAGGGGTTAATTGGGATTTGCCCTATATTTGTCCTTTCGTTTCACGCTTTCAACCAGGATCATACCATGTACAAGAATATCTCCTACCTCTACGCTTTCTTCGGGTTCTTTATGCTGGCGTGTGGCGTCGTGGCCGTCGACCTGGCGGGCGAACAGGCGAAGACCGCGCTGTATACCGGTGTGGCGGGCGGCCTGCTCGGCCTTACGGCGGGGCATTTTCTGAACCGTGGCAAACGCTGGGGCTTCGTGCTGGGGGCCGCTGAGGCCGCCCTGCTCACGTTGCTGCTTGGCTGGCGCTCGGCCACCTACTTCCTGCGCCTGTTCGGCATGGGGCAACAGGCACAGAGCGCCACACCGGCCGATACCGCAGGCATGGCCTTTCTGCTGACCACCGCCATGCTGGTGATCGCGATGCTTACGCTGGCGGTGTCGGTCCTGTTCAGCAGGCAGGTGCTCCGCGAGACGAAATGAACGCAACCGAGCCCCGGCGCAAATCCTAATTTGGCCTGACTGCGTATGGTGTTGTGCAAGCCCATTTTGTACAAAGGGTACTTTTTCTTTCACAAAAAGCGAATGTATACCCAAGGCTGATGGTGCGTTGTACTAACACACACATATTCTGGTATGCTTCAAAGCAGTAAAATTTCGATTTGGTTTCTGGGTGTCCTGGGCGTGTTGCTCATGGGCAGTTGCGATAACGGTGACGGGGTACTTTTCTCGGTCGATGATGACATCAAGCTGGGCCAGCAGGTGTCGGAGAAGATAGACTCCACCAACCGGGCGCAGGGCAAGCTGATAGAGCGCAACAGCAGCAGCGCAAAGGACCAGCAGGCCTACCAGCACCTCGATAAAATCGTGAACCGAGTTCTGAATTCGGGAAAAGTGAAATACCGTCAGGAGTTTCCCTGGAGCGTGAAACTGATCAAAGACGACCAAACCCTGAATGCCTTCGCCACCCCCGGCGGGCACATCTATGTATACACTGGCCTGATCAAGTACCTCGCCGACGAAGACCATTTTGCCGGTGTGCTGGCCCACGAGATTGCTCACGCAGACAGACGGCATAGCGCCAAGCAACTGCAGCGCGATTACGGTATAGCATTGCTGCTATCCGTGGCATTGGGCAACGACCCGGGTACCCTGCAACAGATCGCCGCCCAACTGACGGGTTCCTTGGCGGGGCTGAAGTTTAGCCGCGACGCCGAAACGGAGGCAGACAGCTACGCTGTGGAGTATCTGGGGGGCACCAACTATTACGCCTGCGATGGAGTGGCGGGCTTTTTTCAGAAGCTGGAGCAGGATGCGGCGCAGAGCGGAGCCCCTCCTGAGTTTCTGAGCACCCACCCCAACCCCGGCAACCGCATCGAGCAGATTTCGCAGAAGGCCGAGAAAGAGGGCTGTAAGATCACCTCCGCCCCTGACACGGATTTCAACCAGCTGAAAAACGCACTGAACCTATAACCTCTGCTATGGCTGCCCTCAAAAGCAGGTGTTGTGTAGCGCATCCTAATCAAAAATATGAAAAACAAGGTAGTTAAGGGAATACTGAAGGCTGAAAGCAAAATCGACTCCCTCACGTTTGCGCTCAAGAACAAACTGGGGATGCTCAAACCGCTCCAGATCATGACCTACCGGAGTTACGGCACCCCCGACAGGCTCTATGTGAAAGGGCGCGTGCTGGTGAACAAGGGCATCACCCGGTCGGAGGAGGACGATACGCTATGGGAAAACCTCCTGAACATGTACCGCCGCTTTGAGAGTGACGAGATTCCCAATGCGCGGGTGCAACTGACCCTGCAGGGGCGAAAACACGAAATCACAACAGACGCCGAAGGCTATTTTGTGATCAACATCGAACCTGCCGCCCCGCTGGAGTTAGAGGATATCTGGCACCCCATCCAACTGCGCCTTGTGGAAGCCCCGGTTAAGCTGGAGGAAGAGGTGACGGAGACGGCCTTTGTGCTGGTGCCGCCTCCTGACGCCGAGTATGGGATCATCTCCGACATCGACGACACCATCGTACGGACAGGAGCCACCAGCATGCTGGAGACCGGTAGAAACGTGCTGCTGAACAATGCACATACCCGGATTCCTTTTCATGGGGTTTCTCAGTTTTATCGCTCCCTGCAACTTGGGCGCAACGGGAAGCGCAACAACCCCTTCTTCTATGTTTCCAGCAGCCCCTGGAATAATTACGACCTCCTCTACCATTTTCTTGAACTGAACCAGATTCCGCAGGGGCCGCTGCTGCTCCGCGACTTCGGCATCGACGAAGCGAAATTCATGTCCACAGACCACATGAGCCACAAGTACAAGGAGATCGAGAACATCCTGATGACATACCCGAAACTTGATTTCATACTGATCGGCGACAGCGGCCAGCAGGATGCCCCCATCTACCGCGAGGTGGTGAAGAACTATCCCGGTCGCATCATGGCGATCTATATCCGGGACGTGAATGTTGCGGCGCGCACACAGGCTGTGACCAGCATTGCCGACGAGCTAAAGCTAAACGGAGAGGTAGAGCTCGTGTTGGTGAAAGAAACCACTGCCGCCGCCGCGCACGCAGCCGATAAAGGCTATATCTTTCAGGCTGAAGTGGAAGAGGTTAGCCGTGAGGCAGCGATGGATGAGAAGGGCGATGCCTAGGAAATGGGTATAAATTTAGCCATTTTTGAAGCAGAATTGAACTTTGTTTGCCGCTCGTGCTTTACAGGGTATGAAAAGCGAGACAGCTTTGTCCAAGTATTGCCGGTTGCCGATTAATTGTGCGTCCAGGCAATCCGAAAGCATGTCGCCTTCGTTTATACTCACGCAACATTAGCTAAAAAATATTTAAATTGACGACTATGGAGCTTAACAACATATTAGTATTCATCGGTGGCCTTGGAGGCACAGAGGTAATCATAATTCTTATTGCCGTGCTTTTGCTCTTCGGGGCTAAGCGCATTCCTGAGCTGGCGAAAGGCCTTGGCCGCGGAATCCGGGAGTTTAAGGATGCCACTAATGAAATCAAAAACGACATCGAAAACCCAAAGCGCGAGGAGCCAAAGCCAGCAGCCAAGACCTATACCGCTGACACCACTGCTGAAAAAGCCGCTTTGTAACGACTGACAATAGCTGGTTAAATGCTTTGAATTTCACCGATTTTGTAAAGGAGATTAGCCCTTTACAACCGGGAGATTCAACCTAAATCAAAAAGGCAGGCGCTGTACATGATTGTACAGCGCCTGCCTTTTTGATTTATACCCTATACCTTTTAGCTGGAATGGTCAGCGATGATTTTCCACCCTTCCGTAAACTTCCGGAATATCACGGAGAAATGCCCTTCCAGGTCACCGGCTGCGGCGTTGCGCTGCAAATGCCATTTGCCCACTACAAGCATTGTTTCTGGCGAGAGCTCCCGCATCTCTTTGAGGTTAAAGGTGAGGTGCCCCATGGCTGTGGCCGTTGGATAGCTGCGCTGGTAGTTCTCCAGCGTTTGTTGCCATCCATACGTAAGGCCACGGGAGCCGACAAAAAGGAGTGAGTCGGACTTCCAGTACCCTTGCATGTAACATTCCAGGTCGCCTTTGCTCCAGCATGCGCTCTGTTCAGTTAGCACCTGCCGCACCTCTGCTTTTGTGTCTGCGTCGAGCGAGGGCTGGCGTGGGCTTACACAGGCAACGGCAAGAAACGGGAGCGCATACAGCAGCTTATTTTTCATCTTTTGCAGGTATGATTTCTTGGATATACGTGGTGCCCCCGAGGTTGCGCATGGCATTGGCAATGCGCCTGCGTCGGTTCAGCACGTAGGCGGAGGGCCTTGCAGCCGAGTATTTGATAGGGTTGGGCAGCACTGCGGCGAGCAAGGCGGCCTGCTGCCGGTTCACGTCTTTGGCGGGCTTTTTAAAATACGACTGGCAGGCAGCCTCCACCCCAAATATCCCGTCTCCCATTTCGGCAATGTTCAGGTATACCTCCAGAATGCGCTCCTTCCCCCAGAGCACTTCCACGAGCATGGTAAAATAGGCTTCCACCCCTTTCCGGAAATAGCTACGGCCGTGCCACAGAAATACGTTTTTGGCCACCTGCTGACTGATGGTGCTTCCGCCCCGGATGTTGCCGCCTTTGCGGTTGCGTTTCACGGCATCCAGAATGGCATCCACGTCAAAGCCATTGTGCACCGGGAAGCGTTGGTCCTCTGAGGCGACAACGGCCAGCGGCAGCTGATCCGACATCTCCTCCAGCGGCACAAAGGCATACCGGATATGCGGGTTTTCTTTGGCTGCGGCCCCAGCCTCCGCACGGCGTTTCAGCATATGGAGCGTGGCAGGCGGCGCGACCCAGCGGTATAACAAAACCCAGGCGATGCTCAATAGGAACAGGCTCAGCGCCAGCTTCACCACAAGCATTTTGATAAACTTCAGCCCAACACGCTTTTTACTCATTTTAACACCTCTACTTCGAGGTCGCAAAGGTAAACAGTTCTAAAGATTAAGCAAGCCACGTCATCCAGCCAAAGATATACCTCCTAACACTTGTGTGCTTTGTGCGTAAGCGATGAAATTGGCACCAATCTGAAAAAGACAAAAAACGCTTTGCACTGTTAGGTTTCAAAACCCTTTATCGAATATGGCTAGATACCTCCCCCTTTTCCCCTTGAGCATAGTCGTTTTTCCGGGCGAGAAACTGAACCTGCACGTATTTGAGCCACGCTACCGGCAGCTCGTGCTGGATTGTGTGGAAGACAAGAACACCTTCGGCATCCCTACCTATATTCAGAATGGGGTTGGCCTGTACGGGACCGAGGTGCGACTCGTGCAGATCGAGAAGAAGTATGATAGCGGAGAGATAGATATCCGTACGGAGGGCATAGAGGTGTTTAAACTTCTGCAATTTGATAAAACAGCTCCGGCAAAGATGTATGCCGGTGGCGAGCTAGAGACCGTCCCCCAGATCGATGATGAGGACTTGGTGATGAAACAAAACATCACGGCCTTGCTGCACGAGCTGTATGAGGCGCTTGGCCTTAGCAAGCTGTCTGTGGAGCTCCCTGAAAACTACAAAATATTCTCCATCGCCCATGAGCTTGGCCTCACTCTGGAGCAGGAATACGCCTTGTTGCAGCTGAAGCGCGAGTCCGCGCGGCAGGAACTGGTACTGCAGCATTTGCAGCAAACCCTGCCGGTGGTGCAGCAAACGGAGCAGCTTAAAGACAGGGTACGCCTGAACGGGCATTTCAAAAATCTCCTGCCTCCAAATTTTTGCGCACCTCTACTCTGACCTATATGCTGATCTATTTCGCTACCATCATCCCCATTCTGCTCTTCGCGTTTATTGTGTTCAGTTACTTACAGGAGCGCAAATACCGCCGCAAGCCATTCTATAAGCTGGCAGACCTGGGCTGGCAGCGCCATACCCCCTCAGAAGGGGCTGAACTGGTGCATTCCGTGGCCATGCTGGGAGATATCGGGGCCATTGCATTAGATGGAAGCGACCCGGTGATGCAGCTGTTCGAAAAATGGCAGCAAAAGGCAGGGAGCGCCAGCACAGCCGTTTTCCTGGGCGACAACCTCTATCCCATCGGTCTGCCCGAGGAGGGCCACAGGCTGCGCGATGTCGCCGAGACGCGCCTGAACCTGTTGCTGGAGCATATCGATAGCTTCCAAGGCAAAGGCATCTTTCTGAGTGGCAACCACGACTGGCTGAAAGGCAGAGAGGGGGGGTATAAACAAATGCTGCGCCAGGAAGAATACGTGTTGGCAAAACTGCAAGATGAGGACAGCTACCTGCCGCGCCACGGCTGTCCGGGGCCCGTGAGTTTGCAACTGGCTGAGGGGCTTCTGCTTGTCGTGATCAACACCCAGTGGTTTGTGCAGCGCGGTGAAAAGCCACTTGGCAGCAAGTATGGCTGCCCGTATACCGACATTGAGGAGTTTTTCATCGCCTTCAATGATCTGCTGCGGCGCAACAGGCACCAGCGCGTTTTGGTGGCCGCCCACCACCCTTTGTACAGCAATGCCCTGCATGGCGGCAAATTCACGATGAAGCAGCATATCTTCCCGCTCACCGCGGCGCACAAGCGCATTTACATCCCGCTGCCTATTTTTGGGTCGCTATACCCGTTTTACCGCAAATTTTTTGGGGCTTACGAAGACATGTCGCACCGCAAGTACAAGAAAATGCGCAAGCGACTGCTGGCCATCATGCACCGCTACAGCAACATCATCTACGTGGCCGGGCACGACCATAACCTGCAGCATTTTGAGGTGCGGCAAAATCATTACATCGTGAGTGGCTCTGGCAGTAAGACGGCGTTTGTGAAAAAGGGTGGAAAGGCAACCTTCACGCTGGAGGAACTGGGCTTTTTTGTGCTCAATTACTACAGCAACGGCGAGGTATGGATGGAGGCGCTCGCCGCAGCCGTGCCCGATCAGGAAACGGTGGTGTTCCGGAAAAAGCTAGACAGCCTCCTGCAAACCGCCCCTCAACAGGCCACGGTTCCTTCGCCGTCATAAATACTCTTCATCTTGATGTGGGGGCAAAATAACCTTCAGGCTTTTCGTGTGCATTTCCACTTTTACCTCTTCCCCCAGGTCAACTGGCTCGCCGTCTATGTGCATGATTTCTCTCTCGAGGTTGTATATGGTGGCGGATTTGCAGCTCAGGCGTCGCGAATAAACGGAGGTATCTATACTGTCGGTATACAGCTTATACATTATGCCGATGCCCGCCGCCTTTGGAAAGGGCTCAATCAGGCATATCTCGAAGCGCCCGTCGTTCAGGATGCCGGTGGGGTTGATACTGGCATTGCTCCCGAAAGCATTGGCATTGGCGATCGTCACCATAAAGGCCTTGCCCTCATACGTTTCAGAGTCTGTCTCGATGCGGTAGGTTTTGGGCTCGTAGTTCAGGTACTCCTGCAAGGCGATGCGGGCATAGGAACCCGGGCCGCGCGTGCCGCTCTCGCAAAAACCCTGCACCACCAGGGCATTGAAGCCGAGGTCGCTGAGGTGGATGGACGGATGGCCATTAAGCGTAAGTGTATCTATGCTGCGGATGATGTTGTGGTGTATCAGTTCAAGCGCCTCTTCAGAGTCCTGCGGGATGCCAAGGTCCTTGGAGAGCCCATTGCCTGAGCCCAGCGGGATCATGCCCAGCGGCGTCTCTGTGCCAATCAGCAGCGAGGCGACAAGGTTGACGGTTCCGTCCCCTCCGGCGGTAAACACACCGTCGTAGGCATTTTCCTTTATTTTAGCCCGCAGCATCTCCTGGTCCTTTTCTCCGGTGGTGCGGTAGATTTCACATTTGATTCCGTGCTCCTGACACATCACCACTATTTCCTCTTCCAGTTCTTCTTTGTCAATGTCTCCGGCAATAGGGTTGATGACGAAGAGCAAGTTGCTGAGCAGTTTGTTTTCCATGAGTGATCATACCTGATTACAGGTTTTTGATACGATAAAATGAGCATTAAGTGCCTGCCCGGTGTATGCTGCTCTAACGCTACAAGTGGGTGTAGCTTGCACGTTTTGGGAGAAAGTATTATCCCCCCACCGCAGATTACTGCTGCAGGCCTTCCGGAACACCGTTTGGATAGGTTTCCTGAATGGCCCGCTCTATTTCCGCGATGCGGTTGCCCGGATTGGGGTGCGTTTGCATAAACTCAGGTCCGCCTGCCCCACCGCTTGCCTGCTCCAGGATGCGCATCACTTCAATCATGGCCCTGGGGTCATAGCCGGAGGCTCCCGTCAATTGCACCGCCAGCTTATCCGACTCCAATTCATCATCCCGGCCATAGCGCATGGTCAGCAGCTTGCCCACCATGGCAGCGGCCACTGCCCCTCCCCTGCTGGCAGGGTTCTCCGGGTCGTAGGTAGCAATGGCGGCGGCACCTGTGAGGCCCTGCGTAAGCTTGGCCTTAGCCAGTTGCTGCGCAGAGTGGCGGGCCACCACATGCCCGATCTCATGCGCCAGCACCCCGGCGAGTTGCCCCTCAGAGCTCAGCCGTTTCAACAAGCCTGCCGTGATGAATATTTGTCCGCCGGGCAAGGCAAAAGCGTTTACCGTTTGCTCGTCTGCCAGCAGATGGAAGTCGAAGGTATAGGGGGTCGTGCCAGCTTTGGTGTTTTGCACGAGCTTCTGTCCGATAGCCTTCACCGACTGCGCAGCTTCCCGATCCGCGTGGAGCCCGCCATACTGCTCAGCCATTTGCGGTGCGGCCTGTAGCCCAAGGGCGATCTCCTGGTCCACGGTCATGTCCACGTGCTGCGACTCTCCGGTGAATTCATTCTCCTGGGTGTTGCACCAGTACGTGACAAGCGACACAGCCGCTAGCAGCAGGGCTACAATAAATTTTATCACTCCTCTCATTGGCGTATTTGTTTAAGTGGTGTTTTCCCGCGCCCGCCGGTATACAGCAGCTTTGGTAACATGTGAACGGCACACTATCGGGAGTGGTTGCGCTATTTTTCGGGAACGCGATTGGCGCGCGCCTGCTGTTACAAAGGCATCGGAAAAACAAAACAGATGCACTGAATTTTGCCTCTGTGGCTGTTAAACCGATGCTATTATCACCTTTTAAGCACTTTCCCGTAAGAAGATAAAATTAACTGCCTGAGTAGGCATTTTGTAGTATATATAAATCTGAAAGATATGAATATGAAGCGAATATTCGGAGCCATACTGGTCATCCTGGGGATCGTAGGCATCATTTGGGGAGCATATGCCTTTGTGATGGGAGGTGACGGTGCCATGGTGGGTAAGTTTACCTCTGCCGTTCCTTTTGTTGTCGGGCTGATCTTTTTCTTCGCCGGCATCAATCTCGTCAAGACTATCAAGGATACCGTTTAACGAGCAAGCACAGCCTATATAAACAGCGCGCCCCTGCATGGATTCATGCAGGGGCGCGCTGTTTATATGCCTATAAAATTTATACCCGTCGGGCTTTGCATCATCTATGATGCGCGAGGTGGCAGGCCGAAGTGTTAGATGGCCGCCATAGTTGCAGCAGCAGAATGTTCCAGGGCAAACGTCTCCACTGCCTGCTTCGGATTAAGATAATCGGAGGTATAGCGGCTGTCATTGCCGTGGATGTAGATAACTGTCTTGTCTTTGATCGCGGTGATGATCTCCTTGGAGAACTCCTGCGGCACTGCCGGGCATCCGAGGCTACGGCCGAGGCGGCCATACCGCTTCACAAAATCAGAGGTGGCATAATCGGCCCCATGCATCACGATAGCGCGCGCCATGGCATTGGAGTTATACTTGCCATCCATACCATTGAGGCGCAGCGACAGGCCATGCTTCCCGAAGTAGGTGGCATCAGTCAGGTAAAAGCCAAGACTGCTCATATAAGAGTTGGGCTGGTTCGAGAATTTCACGGCTTTGTCTTCACCCGTATTGCGGCCATGAGCCACCAGCGTGTTGAAAAGCAATTTCTTTGATTTAAGGTCTATAATCCACAGGCGCTTGTCCCGGCTTGACTTCGTAAAATCGATCACGGTCAGGATGGATTTGTCGGAGGCGTTAAGGTGCTGCCGCTTGAAGTTCTGGAAACCCACCACCCCGTTTTTGAAGACCTCAAAAGAAAGGCCTTTTTGTTTGAGATTGGTCTCGTTGTAGATGTCCAGAATGTGATCGTCGAAGGCGGCTTCTTTCTCAGAGAAAGAAAGCGCTGAGGCGTTTACAGCGATGGCAGTGCTGACATCGGAAACGGTTACTGGGGCGGCTGCGTCAACAGCGCTTGAATGTGGAGAGGTAAACGATAACAGGCCGAGGGCTAGCGACGTTAGGGTTACTCTAAGCATATATCTTTATTTTTGGCTTCAGTTGTATGTTTTCAAGTAAGCAACAGGCACAGCCGTCTAAATTGTTCCGGGCTTGCCGAAAGATACTGCAAATAAATGGCTTGGAGAGGTTTAAATCGAGTTATACATAGCCTTGCGGTGTATTTTATCACCGTTTATACCTCTAGCGCAGAGCAACATACCCACAGCGGCACCTGATTTTCACGCTATAACTTGTGTGTCACCGATTCAAGCTGCAACTTTGAGACTCTAGACGTAACTGATATGTATAAGCGTATTCTATTTGTGCCGGTGCTGACTTTGGCGCTGCTCGCATCCTGCACTACCCCCGAGGGTTTGAGAGACTTCGACAGTGAGGGCTGGAAAGCTGACACGTATGCCTGCGAAGGGAAGCGCAGTGAACTGGTCGGGGCTTTTGAGAAAATCAGGAAAGAGCTTTATGGCAAGAAAGAGTACGTGCTGCGCAATTTGCTCGGGAAGCCGGATAGTGAAGAGCTGTTGGAACGAAACCAGCGCATCTATTACTACTACCTCGAACCCGGCGCACAGTGCAAGGACCGCTCCCGCATGTCGGATGCAAACCGTGTGGAGGTACGCATCAACGCGCTCGGAAAGGTATCGGAGGTAACGTATCACCAGCCGTATAACGCAGCAAAGCCCGACTGAATCGGGCTTTGCTGCGTCACTTGCACTTATGGTGTGTTAGTCCTTAATCTCAGACACGAACTGCACGTTAAACCGGCCTTCCAGGTCCAAGAGATGGCGCATCTGCTGTTCACTGAGGATTTCACGCAACACCTGGTCTCTCTCCTTCACAATGTTTTGAAGCGTCTTGGAGCGCTCCGGCGCGTTGGCAGCGTAAAGCTGTTCAGCGGCAAGCATTTTCTGATAGCGGTCAGCATTCAGGCGTTCTACCATTTCATACTGGTTCTCGCTGAGTGCCAGTTCTTTTTTCATTTCTATATTAGCCATGGCAGAGCCATCCAGCGCCACAGCCAGCACAATTTTGTCCAGGCTGTCATCGGTCACGTGTAAGTGTTGGGCATAACTCGCCATGCCGGGCAAAAGCAGGAAGAGGAAGAGTATATTTCGTTTCATGTATTCAGGTTTATGTTGCTACTGCACTGTGTCAACTTCTGCCCTGTTTAACGGATTTAATCTGCTCGGGTTTATGCTGCCGTACTTTTTAATTATACTATACTGATGTTTTTTTTCATACATCATACCTCGTTTTAAAATATCCCCACTCAAAATAACATAAAGCTCACCATTTATTGGGTATTTGCCTTTTCCATGAAACAATAGCTGTATACATGGGTATACCTAAGGGGAAATAAATAGAACTTTTACATTCAGAACACTTACATACGCTCTTTCAGGCGATTGTTATTAAATAAAAACAGTATGAGGACAACGCATTACAACCCCAGTAAACTTGAAGTCACTTTTGCACAGGCGCTAGAAGAACTTGCCCCGAATTTAGAGCACAGGCTGGAGGATGGCCACCGGGTAATCGAAATAGAATCTATCCTGGATGCTGATAACCCCATGGTTATCTATAAGTTAGAGGACCGGGAGGGTGACTTGCATGAGGTGGTTGTACAGATTATCCAGCGGCCGGACCATATTGTTAAATAGATCAGTGCGGCACAAGCAAAGAGGCCCGGCTGCGATTGCAGCCGGGCCTCTTTGGGTTTTGCCCCCCCCACCGGAGAGAAAAAAGGGGAGGTGTGGCCGGTGTTGGGGGGGGGGC
>NZ_JAKVIR010000021.1:0-52760 GCF_022601975.1 Pontibacter sp. E15-1 | reverse complement strand
GGGGTTTCATAAGTTTCCCCGGGGCCGGCACCTTTTTTTTAAAACCACCGCGGCCCCCCCCCCCCGGGGCCCCGGCTGCAATCGCAGCCGGGCCTCTTTGCTTGTGCCGCACCAACCTGATGCTACTCAGGGACTGTTGGGCACTTTGTAGTCGTCGCGCTTAAAATACTGCATCGCGATAAAGGAGATCATAAACCCGGAAATAACCCCCTCCAGCATCAGCACCGAAAAAATGACGATACCCGGGGTCGCGGTCACCATCTCTCCCAGATATTGGTTTGACGACAGCATTTGGATGAGCGCTTCGCCAGAGATTTTAGCATACGCCACCATAAAGACCGCAAACAGCACAGTGGCCGTAACAGAGGTAATCATACCGGTTCCAATCCCTTTGAAATAGCCGATCTGGCCTCCAGAAGCCCGCTTGTAGCCTTTTATGGCCAGCACAATCCCAACTGCGAGGATAATGCCGTTCAAAAAGCGTAGCTCAACGATATGCACCAACCCCAGCATATTCATCAGCAGAAAATACGCGACCAGGCCGGCAGCCGTAAGGAGTCCGTATTTAAAGCCGATTTTTTCCATGGTTTGGTTTCGTGGTATTTTTCAAAAAAGTTCAGGTAAACCTTGCTGCTAGCTACATTTGGCCGGGCATGGAATGGTCGCGCCGCTTAAACCACTGCATGGCGATAAACGCGATCAGCAGGCCGGGCACGGCTCCATACAATATTGTCAGTACAAAAAGCGAGAGCTTTGTGAGGCTGTCAGGGAATAAAGCGCTTGCCTGCAGGTTTTCAATATAGCCTGTCCGGAAGGCGGTCAGGAATACCATCAGGAAAAGCGCCAGGATAACGGAAGAGACCACCCCCACCGTGGCCCCGATGCCCAGCCCCTCGAAATAAGGGACAATGCCGTTGCGCATACGCTTGAAACGGGAGATAGCGACACTGATGCCGATAACCAAGAAAAGGCCGCTGATAAAAGACAACTCAATATTTTCGATTAAGCCCAACACCCACATCAGGATAAAATAAACGATGTGAGCCAGACCCACCAGAATACCATACTTGATAGCCACACTTTGGTAAGTAACGGTAGATGATGCCATATTTGATGTTTTTAGTTTAGTTCAATAGTTTTTTTAGGAACAGATTAGGAGTACAATTGGTTAAATAGTGGCGGCTTACACTGGTAAGCTGCCGCTAGTAGCAGGCCAATCGTATATTATCAAAATTATATACTAAAGAATCAGGCATGGCGTTGTGCTTTACAACATGTTTTTTGGCGCAAGCGACCCAAGTTACTGAATCTGAAACATATGCAGGGCCTATTTCGCAAAGCAAACTATACCCCTGGATGTGCCCGATAAGCGCTAAACCACGATTTATTTTGTAACTTTGCACCCGTATCAGTTTTCATACCCACAAAAAAGCTTCTATGATCAGTACGAACAATGTCAGCTTGGCTTACGGCAAGCGCACATTATTTGAAGATGTTACCATAAAATTCGTTCCCGGCAACTGCTATGGCCTTATTGGGGCCAACGGGGCCGGAAAATCCACGTTCCTCAAAATCCTCTCCGGTGAGATAGACCCCAACACGGGCACTGTCGATATTCCGGCTAATGCGCGCCTGGCTATCCTGAAGCAGAACCACTTCGAGTACGACGAGTATCAGGCGCTGCAGACGGTGATCATGGGCCACAAGCGCCTGCATGCCATCATGCAGGAAAAAGACGCCGTGTATGCCAAGCCGGATTTCTCGGAGGCCGACGGACTGCGTGCCGCCGAGCTGGAGGGCGAGTTTGCCGACCTGGAGGGATGGAACGCCGAATATGAGGCAGCCGAGCTTCTCAGTGGCCTCGGCATCAGCGAGGAGCTGCATTATGCCCAGATGAAAGACTTGAGCGGTAGCGAGAAAGTACGCGTGCTGCTGGCCCAGGCCTTGTTCGGCAACCCGGATATCCTGCTGCTTGATGAGCCAACCAACCACCTGGACGCAGAGTCGATCATGTGGCTCGAAAACTTCCTCGACAACTTCAAGAACACAGTGATCGTGGTGTCACACGACCGCCACTTTCTGGATGCCGTGTGTACGCACGTGGCAGACATCGACTTCGGTAAGATTCAGATGTTTGCCGGTAACTACAGCTTCTGGTATGAGTCGAGCCAGCTCGCGCTGAAGCAACGCTCAGACGCCAATAAAAAGACCGATGAAAAGCGCAAGGAACTGGAGGAGTTCATCCGCCGTTTCAGTGCCAACGCGTCCAAATCGAAGCAGGCAACCTCCCGTTCCAAACTGCTCGAGAAACTTACCTTCGAAGACATCAAGCCTTCCTCCCGCAAGTACCCATACATCGCGTTCAAGCCGGAGCGCGAAGCGGGCAACCAGCTGCTGAATGTGGAGGGCCTGAGCAAGTCGATCGACGGCACCACTATTTTTCAGGGCGTGAACCTGATGGTGAACAAAGGGGACAAAATTGCCGTGCTCGGTCGAAACGACCTGGCCGCCTCTACTTTTTTCCAGGTGATCATGGATGAGGTGAAGCAGGACGCGGGCGAGTATCAGTGGGGCACTACTATCACAGCCTCTTTCTTCCCGAAAGACAACGCTGAGTTTTTTGAGACGAAGCTGAACCTGGTAGACTGGCTGCGTCAGTTCTCGGTTGAAAAGGACGAGAGCTTCATCCGTGGCTTTCTGGGACGCATGCTCTTTTCAGGCGAAGAGTCGCTGAAGCAGGCCAATGTGCTGTCGGGTGGTGAGAAAGTGCGTTGCATGTTCTCGCGCATGATGCTACAGTCTGGCAACGTGTTGGTTTTTGACGAGCCTACCAATCACCTCGACCTGGAATCGATCACGGCGCTTAACAACGCCCTGCGCGACTTCGACGGCACGATCCTGTTCTCTTCCCATGACTTGCAGTTTGTGGATACGATTGCCAACCGTATTCTGGAGCTCACACCGAGCGGCATCATCGACAAGCGCATGTCTTACGAAGAGTACCTGTCTGACGACACCATCCGGGAGCTGCGCAAGAAGATGTATGCCACCGAAATGGTCTGACCCTAACCCAATACCTAAACGATGCACTTGAACTGGCGATTTTCATCCGTATTCTCTGTGGCGCTTCTGCTATTTTTGGCCGGAAACTTTACGGCGCAGGCGCAGGTGGTGCCTGACTCTACGCAGCAACAGAAACAGGAACTGCCCACGGGCCCTCCCATGCCTGTAGAGCAGCCAAGGCCACCGCAACGTCAGCCTGAACCGCGCCCGGTGCCACAACCTGAAACCCCTGAAACCTCTGGCCGCTTAGAAGAACAGGAAAAAGTCGATATGCCGTTGCGGCATATCGACCGCATGTATGTTGGCGGAAGTTTTGGCCTGCAGTTTGGCACGTATACCAACATCTCGTTGCTCCCGATTATAGGGTATAAGGTCACGGACAAATTCAGCATCGGCACGGGCTTCGTGTACCACTATATAAAATACCTCGGTAGCGCCTACAGCAGTTACGGGGGACGTGTCTTCACACAGCTGGAGCTTTTCTCTATAGGTGATGGCGCCGTGCTCGGCCATGCGGAAGTGGAGTTCCTGAATACAAAATTCGAGAATCAGAGAGGCACTATTGGCAATGACCGCACCACCCTCACGCTCCCGTTGGTGGGCCTTGGCTACCGGCAGTTCATCAGCGACAAGGCCTCAGTGGATATGCTGTTGTTGTATAATGCAAACAGCGAGGTTATCGGAAACCCCTACAGTAATCCTGTGATTCGGGTGGGCTTCAATATACCGTTGACCAGCAGATAGTTTAAAATAGCACAATAAAAAAGCGGCTGTCAGATAACTGACAGCCGCTTTTTTATTGTGCTATTTTTTTGGGCTCTAGCCCCGTATGAGTCGTAGCAATACTACAATGATGGCAATCACCAGTAGAATATGAATCAGGCCTCCAACGGCATCAGGAAATCCTAAGAAACCGATCAGCCAGATGATTACAAGCACTACAGCGATGATATACAATAAATTTCCCATAGTTTTATTTGTTTAGTGTGTTCTAGTTTTATTTGAAATGTATTACGCAGGTTAGCGGTTTAAGTTAAGCACTTCGTATAAGGCGAAGCAACACTGCAATTACCGCAATCACGAGCAGCACGTGAATGATTCCACCAACGGCATCGGGGAAACCCAAAAATCCGATCAGCCAAAATATCACAAGTACTACTGCGATGATGTAAAGTAAATTTCCCATAGTTTTAGCGTTTAGCCTTTTAAAGCGAGACAACTCCGTGTAAGGGTGAAATTGCCTCTGTTGTTGTATTTTTCATTAATTACTGCTTTTTACGGCACGTCTTTATAAAAGATTTATATTAATCTATTAGTTTATATAACAAAGTGAATGATTAACGAAAAATCAGGTTAATAAACCTCATTTGTCGCTCATACTTAACATGTTAGAGCCCTTAAAAAAAGCCTTTATTTGCTTTTACCCTACCGCAATTATCTAACACACAGGCCTTATCACCCGATTTGCATGCGTTAATGAGCCGGCCGTAGATTTAAGAATTCTAAGATACCAGGGTGTCCACCGGATAAAACTTCCGAAATTGTTAGCTTTGTGCTCTAAACAATACCCAAAAGCAGACCTATGAAAAAAATCGCAGTTATTGGATCCGGCACCATGGGCAACGGCATTGCGCATGTGTTCGCCCAGAACGGCTTTTCCGTTTCGTTGATTGATATTTCTGAGGAGGCGTTGCAGAAAGCTGTCGGCACCATAACCAAAAACCTGGACAGAATTGTTGCCAAGGGAAACCTGACGGATGAGCAGAAAGCCCAGACCCTACAGCACATCACAACTTATACCAGTATGCAGGATGGTGTGCAGGACGTGGATCTGGTAGTGGAGGCCGCCACCGAGAACGAGGAACTCAAACTGAAGATATTCCGCAATCTGAGCGAATTTGCAAAGCCCGAGGCCATACTTGCCTCCAACACCTCCTCTATCTCCATCACCAAGATCGCCGCGGTTACTGACCGCCCCGACAAAGTGATTGGCATGCACTTCATGAACCCGGTACCCGTGATGAAACTCGTGGAAGTCATCCGCGGCTACGCGACCTCGGATGAGGTGACGGAGAAGATCGTGGCACTCTCCAGAGAGTTGGGCAAGGTGCCCGCCGAGGCAAATGACTACCCGGGCTTTGTGGCCAACCGCATCCTGATGCCAATGATCAACGAGGCCATCTATACTCTGTTTGAAGGTGTGGCCGGGGTTGAGGAAATAGACACGATCATGAAGCTGGGTATGGCGCATCCGATGGGCCCTTTGCAGCTTGCCGATTTCATCGGGCTGGACGTGTGCCTTTCTATCCTGCATGTGCTCCACGACGGTTTTGGCAACCCCAAGTATGCGCCGTGCCCCCTGCTGGTGAACATGGTACAGGCAGGCCACAAAGGAGCCAAGTCTGGCCAGGGCTTTTACAACTGGGCAAAAGGCTCTAAAGAGCTCGTGGTGGCCGACAGATTCAGGAAGCACTGATCAGGGTATAAACTTTACCGACACCTATATATAAAGAGGCCTCTGCCGGAAATCCGGCAGAGGCCTCTTTATGATGCTAAAGAATGAGTTTACACGGCCATGGCGTGGTCGCGCAGCACATCGTTCAGCGATGTCTTCAGGTCCGTGCTTTCTTTGCGCTGCCCGATAATGAGGGCACAAGGCACCTGGAACTCGCCAGCCGGAAATTTCTTGGTGTATGACCCCGGGATCACCACGGAGCGCGGCGGCACATACCCTTTGTAAATCTTCTCTTCCGTGCCCGTCACGTCAAAGATTTTAGAGCTGCCCGTAATGGTCACCCCTGCCCCGATCACAGCCTCTTTGCCAATGCGGCAACCCTCTACCAGGATACTGCGCGAACCTATAAAGGCGCCGTCCTCGATAATAACCGGAGCCGCCTGCACAGGCTCCAGCACGCCGCCGAGCCCTACACCGCCGCTCAGGTGCACATTTTTACCGACCTGTGCACAGCTGCCCACGGTGGCCCAGGTATCCACCATCGTACCCGAGTCTACGTATGCGCCAATGTTCACGTAGGAAGGCATCATCACAACACCTCTGTTCAGGAACGACCCGTAGCGCGCCACTGCGTGCGGCACCACGCGCACACCGAGTTGCTCATAGTTGCGCTTAAGGGCAATCTTGTCATGAAACTCAAACGGCCCCACTTCTATCGTCTTCATCGCCTGAATCGGGAAGTACAGCAGCACCGCCTTCTTCACCCATTCGTTCACCACCCAATCATCTCCCTTGGGCTCTGCCACACGCAGAAGGCCCTTGTCCAGGTCCTCAATCACGGCGCGGATGGCCTCTACGGTTGTGCTCTCCTTTAGCAACTCTCGGTTGTCCCAGGCTTGCTCAATTATGTTTCTAAGCTCCATGTCTGTCTGTTAAGTTGATTTACTAATAATACCCAAAAGTATTAAATTTATGCGATGTCTGAAAAGAGAATCCTGATTGCTTCGTTGCTCAAGCCCATTAACGATACCCGCATGTATGAAAAGCTGGGCGTATCGCTGAGCCTGCTGCCGCAGGTGCAGGTGCACCTCGTCGGGTTTCAGGCCCCCTCCCCTCCCGGCGCTCCGGCAAACATGCGCTTCCACCCCCTTTTCAGGTTCAGGCGACTGAGCCTCGGGCGGGTTGCCGCCCAGTTCGCCTACTACCGGCTGCTGCGCCAGCTAAAGCCCGACCTCATCATTGTCTGCACACACGAGCTGCTGCTGGCCAACCACCTGTATTGCCAACGGCATTCGTGCCAGTTAGTGTATGATGTGCAGGAAAACTACGCGCTAAACCTCGCCTCGCAGGACAACTATGCGCCGCTGCTCAAAAAAGCACTTGGCTGGGGAGTGGGTATGCTGGAGCGGCGCCTTGCCCGGCATGTGGCGCACTTTCTGGTGGCCGAGCAGAGTTACGTGCAGGAGCTACCCTTTTTGGGCCGTCGCCATACCCTCCTTGAAAATAAGTACAAGCCAGCGCCAACCTACCGTATACCTCCCACTCCGACCCAGGTTGGGCCAGATCCGCTGCGCCTGCTGTACACGGGCACAATGGCCCGGCTGTATGGCGTGTTCGAGGCAATTGCGCTGGCCGATGCGCTATACCAGCTGGAGCCCGGAACCAGCCTGACGCTGATCGGCTACTGCGCTGATAGCGACACGTTGCGGCAAATTGAACAATTGGCAGAGGACAGGCCATACCTAACCCTCATTGGCGGGGGCACACTCGTGCCGCATCAGCAAATCGTGGAGGCTTTTAAAACTCATGATGTAGCGCTGATGCCGTATCAGCCGCACGAGAGCACGTTCCGCTGTATGCCCACCAAGCTGTATGAGTATGCTGCCCACGCCCTCCCTATGGTCGTGCAGCAGAACCCACTCTGGGACGCCTTTCTCAAGGCACATCAGGCAGGTATAGCTATTGATTATACCGCGCCGGACTCCTCCGCGCTTCTCCGTGAACTCAGGAAGCAACAGTTTTATGAACCCGGCGTGCCGTCCGGCGTATTCTGGGATAGTGAAGAAAAAAAACTGCTTACGGTGATGCGGCAGTTGCTTCATCAATAACCATACATCTTAAATTTTATTTTTAGATGTATCTAAATTTCGATTTAAAACTCTTACATTTATAAAATTAACTAGAAAACATATGCGTAACGCTAAAATTGCAGGCGTCGGACATTATGTGCCTGACCAGGTAGTGACAAACAAGGATCTGGAGAAGATAATGGACACCTCGGATGAATGGATTCGGGAAAGAACCGGTATCGTGGAGCGCCGCTACTTTCAGGAGGGTATAGACACGACCGCCAACATGGGGGCTGAGGCCTCCCGCAGGGCTCTGAAAAAAGCTGGGCTGGAGCCGAAGGACGTGGACATGATCATCTTCGCCACCCTGAGCCCGGACTATACATTCCCTGGGTCGGGCGTGCTGATGCAGCGTGAACTCGGCCTGAAGGACATCCCTGCCCTGGACGTGCGCAACCAGTGCTCCGGCTTTATATATGCCTTGTCTGTTGGCGATCAATTCATCAAGACCGGTATGTATGACACCGTGCTGGTGGTGGGTGCCGAGATCCATTCCAGCGGACTGGACTTCTCTACCCGGGGCCGTGGCGTTTCGGTTATCTTCGGCGACGGAGCTGGTGCCGTTGTGCTCAGGCCGTCCGACAGCAAGGACCACGGTATCCTCTCCACACACTTGCACGCAGACGGTGAGTTTGCCGAGGAATTGGCCGTGCTGGCCCCGGACACGAACAAGAAAGAGCGCCTGACCCATGAGATGATCGACAATGGCTCGATTTACCCCTACATGAACGGAAACACGGTGTTCAAGCATGCCGTCACCCGCTTCCCGGAGGTGATACAGGAGGCCTTGCAGAAAAACGGGTATAAACCAGAGGACATCGACATGCTGATTCCGCACCAGGCGAATCTGCGCATCACCTCATACATCCAGCAGAAAATGGGCTTGCCCGCCGAGCGCGTGTTCAGCAACATCCACAAGTACGGCAATACCACGGCTGCCTCGGTGCCCATCGCCCTGAGCGAGGCCCTGGAGGAAGGCCGCATCAAGGAAGGCGACCTGGTATGCCTGGCTGCCTTCGGAAGCGGCTTTACCTGGGCCTCGGCCCTGATCCGCTGGTAGGCATCAATTTTTAAATGACTGGATTTTGAACACGGTTATAGCTACAACATCGGGTACACCATTTCAAAATTCAGTCATTCATTTATTCAACCATTCAGAATCAAGCGTGTGCATAGCTTCACAGAGGAGAATTACATCAAGAACATTTTCAAACTTTCTGAGAACGGGACGCAGGAAGTGAACACCAATGCCATAGCGGAGGCGCTGGACACCAAGGCAGCTTCTGTTACCGACATGCTGCGGAAGTTGAGCGCCAAAGAGCTGGTAAATTATGTAAAGTACCGGGGCGTATCGCTCACCGACGAGGGCAAGCGCGTGGCGCTGCAGGTTATCCGGAAGCACCGGCTTTGGGAGGTTTTCCTGGTAGAGAAACTGAAGTTTAGCTGGGACGAGGTGCATGACGTGGCAGAGGAGTTGGAGCATGTCGGCTCGTCGCTGCTGACCAAGCGGCTGGATGAATTCCTGGGCCATCCGCAGTTCGACCCACACGGAGACCCGATCCCGACGGAGAACGGCGAACTGCACCTGAAAAAGCAGCGCCTGCTTGCCGAGCTGGAGGTAAACGACGGTGGCGTGGTGGTGGGCGTGAACGACTCGCAGCCGCTTTTCCTGCAGTACCTCGACAAAATGGGGATTTCCCTGGGCTCCAGAATCATGGTGCTCGACCGGTTTGGGTATGACAATTCCCTGGAGATCAGTTTGGAGGACGATAAAAGGCTGGTAGTGTCCAGCGAGGTTTCCAAGAACATTTTCCTGTCTGCTTAACAGTACTTTTCAACTAACCATGAGATTCACCCAACTTCTATTTTCATTTTTTGCCTTACTAGCGCTGTTTACTTCGGCCTGCACCCAAACCGAAGACAAAGGCGCGGTACAAACAGGTGAACGAATGAAAATTGTAACCACTACCAGTATTCTGAAAGATGCCGTTGTTAATATTATTGGAGATGCAGCTGATGTAGAAGCCATTATGGGCAGCGGTGTAGATCCGCACTTATACAAAGCCACACAAGGTGATCTTCAAAAGCTCACCAATGCGGATGTTGTGGTATATAATGGCCTACATCTGGAGGGTAAAATGGGAGAAGTTCTGGAGAAGCTTAGCAGACAGAAAACAGTGTTGGCCGGAGCAGAAAGTATAGCGGAAGATAAATTAAGACGTTCGCCACAGTTTCAGGATAGCCATGACCCGCACATCTGGTTTGATGTTATGCTTTGGAAAGAAGTTGTACAGCACTTAAGCGAAGAATTTCAAAAAAAGGACCCTGCTAACGCAGCTGTTTACAAACAAAACTCAGCCGCCTACCTGAAACAGTTAGACGAATTAAACCAGTGGGTAAGCCAGGAAATTGCCTCTATCCCTGAAAACCAACGCATACTAATTACAGCACACGATGCTTTTGGGTATTTCGGAGATGCTTATAAAATAGATGTGCGGGGCCTGCAAGGCATTTCAACTGTGTCTGAATTTGGTTTGCAGGATGTGGCCTCTTTGGTAAACTATATTGCACAGAATAAGATTAAGGCTGTGTTTGTAGAGTCATCGGTTTCGCCGAAGGCTATTGAGGCTGTAGTTATAGGTAGTGAGCAAAAAGGCCACAACGTTAAAATTGGCGGCACTTTATATTCCGATGCCTTAGGCGAAGACGGCACTCCAGAGGGCACCTATATCGGAATGGTTCGCCACAACGTGAACACCATTGTATCTTCTTTAAAATAAGCCATGATACTCCAAGTAGATAATCCTGTTGTAGAAGTACACGACCTGACAGTAAGTTATGATCGCAAGCCCGTTTTATGGGGAATAGACCTGACGATACCTGCCGGCTCGTTGGTAGGCGTCATTGGCCCTAACGGTGCTGGTAAATCCACACTCATCAAAGCGATGATGGACCTGCTGCCTACGGGTAGCGGTTATGTGCGCATTTTCGATAAGCCCATTAATGAAGTCCGAAAAAGAATAAGCTATGTGCCGCAACGTGAATCTGTAGACTGGGATTTTCCGGCCTCGGTTTTTGATGTGGTACTTATGGGCCGCTACGGAAACCTTGGGCTTTTTAGCAGGCCGCGAAAGGCTGATAAAGATGCGGCCATGGAAGCACTGGAGAAAGTGGGGATGCAATCTTACGCGCAACGCCAGATATCCCAATTATCAGGCGGACAGCAACAGCGTGTTTTCCTGGCAAGGGCTTTAGCACAAAATGCTGATCTATACTTTATGGATGAGCCCTTTGCCGGTGTAGATATCGCTACCGAAACAGCTATTATAGAATTGCTTCGCACTATGCGAGACCAGGGCAAAACGGTTATTGTGGTTCACCATGACCTGCAATCCGCAGCCGATTACTTCGACTGGGTAGTATTACTGAACATGCGACTGGTAGGCTCCGGACCAACAGAGAAAGTGCTTACGCAAGAATTACTGGAACAAACGTATGGCGGTAAATTAACTGTTTTAAGCAAAGTAGGCGACCTACTTCAGAAACAGGAATTTCCGTCGAGAGAGAAACAGAGGTAATAATGCATATAGTATCACCTGCATCTTAAAGCTTCACTTTTAAATAACCCCATGAAGGAATTTTTTGAATTCTTCTCCTTTGCCGATGCTAATGTTCGTTTCGTAACACTAGGCTCAGTGCTGCTGGCTGGAAGCTCTGCTGTGGTAGGTTGTTTTACGTTACTCCGCAAACGGGCATTGGTCGGCGATGCCGTGGCCCATGCCGTATTACCCGGTGTATGCCTTGCGTTTATACTTTCGGGCACTAAAAACCCACTTATACTTTTAATTGGCGCGTTTATAACGGGATGGTTATCCCTTATCATCATTGATTTTATCACAGCAAAGTCGCGCATTAAAGAAGACACAGCTATCGGTTTGGTCTTATCTGTTTTCTTCGGGATAGGTATACTTTTGCTTACCTCCATTCAGCACTCGGGTAATGCAGCGCAAAGTGGTTTAGATAAGTTCTTGTTTGGTAATGCCGCATCGCTTGTTGGCGAAGACCTGATCATCTTCAGTATAGTTGCTGTATTGCTGCTAACTGCCACTGTGGTTTTTTACAAAGAGCTAAAGCTGCTATGCTTTGATGAGGTATATGCCAAAACTATTGGCTTTCCGGTAAGAGGGTTAGAGCTACTGTTAACGACACTTACTGTTCTGGCTGTGGTAGTTGGCATTCAGGCTGTGGGGGTTGTGCTTATGGCGGCGATGCTTATTACACCTGCGGCGGCAGCCCGTTTCTGGACAGACAAACTTGGGGTGATGTTGGTGTTGGCAGCGGTTATAGGTGCCATCTCAGGTGTTTCAGGCGCTTTTGTATCATACACTGCCCCTGCTATGCCTACCGGGCCATGGATTGTTTTAATTGTGTCTCTTATCGCGACCTTCTCCTTTGCCTTTGCTCCTAACAAAGGTTGGATAGCCCGCATCGTGCGCCAACGCCTGAACAAGAAACGGATACTAGAGGAAAACCTCTTAAAACTACTATACCAGCTTAGCGAAAACAAGCAGGATTTTCATACACCGCGCCCCATGCACGAGTTGCTGGATAAACGCTCTTTTCCGGTAAAAGAAGCTGCTTCAGGATTGGCGAAATTAAAGTCGCAGGGATATCTGGAAAAAATAAAGGACGGTTGGGTTTTAACTGCTGAGGGTATAACCCGAGGTAGAAGAGTCGTTAGACTTCACAGGTTATGGGAATTATACCTTACGCAATATTTACACTTGGCCTCTGACCACGTGCATGAAGACGCAGAAACCATCGAACATATTATTACACCCGAACTGGAGAAGCGGCTATTGGTAGAACTAAACTTCCCGATACTGGACCCACACAGCTCTAAAATACCTTGATAGTTCTAAGTTAGTAAAGCATCTCCGGTAGGTTAAAATTGATGTGCAGCTTAAAATCAACAAGGCAAAATTAAAGTAACATGAACGCATTCTGGATTATATTAACTGGTTCGTTGGTAGCTACGTGCTGTAGTTTGCTTGGCTGCTACCTGATTTTGCGCCGGATGGCAATGATTGGTGACGCCATCTCGCATGCCGTGCTGCCAGGCATTGTGATTGCCTTTTTACTTACAGGCTCCCGCGATTCAGTGCCAATGATTATCGGTGCAGGTCTATTAGGAGTGCTAACCACTTTCCTGATCGAGTTCTTCCACAAATATGCCCGGGTGCAATCTGACGCAGCCATTGGTGTAACATTTACCTGGTTATTTGCCATTGGCATTATACTAATCTCGGTATTTGCCGGGCAGGTTGATCTGGACCAGGACTGCGTTTTATACGGTGAGATAGCATACGTACCGCTGGATTTATGGATAACGGAAGGTGGCCTCAGCCTTGGCCCACGCACAGTCTGGACCATAGGATTTGTTACGATTCTCATCATTGCCTTTATCCTATTTGGCTACAAAGAGCTTTTCCTGACAGCATTCGACTCTGGTTATGCAGCCGCTATTGGCGTATCCACATCGCTTTGGTACTACCTGCTCATGACGGCGGTTTCGTTAACCACGGTCGCCTCATTCGAATCGGTTGGCGCTATACTTGTGGTAGCGTTACTGGTTGCCCCTCCAGCTACGGCATATCTCTTAACTGATAACTTCAAAACCATGCTGGTTCTGTCTGTTGCTCTAGGTATAATAGCCTCCTTTGCAGGATACTATCTGGCTGTTTGGATGGATGGTTCTATAGCTGGTGCAATTGCTACCATAACAGGTGTTGAATTTTTACTAGCTTTCCTTTTCTCTCCATCACGGGGAATCCTGATCAACAGAAAGCTTGTGCAACCTGTACAACATTAAGACACAAGAAACTTAAATTGGCTATTGGTGTTGCAAATAATGTATTCAAATTTCAGAAAAGACATGTTTCCTAAACTATCCATACTTCCTTTTCTAGCACTGCTCTCGCTTGGTTCTTGTAATAAGTACACATCAGCCACAACGTCAAATGCAGCTGCTCATGAGATGCAGCAGTCTAGCAGTGTTACAGTTGTGAACGCAAGAGCTGATTCACCAAATCCATCAGAGAAAATCAAATGGCTCACGATAGAGCAGGCGGAAGCCCGCATGAAACGCGAGCCCCGCAAAGTGCTGGTGGATGTATACACCGACTGGTGCGGCTGGTGCAAAAAGATGGACAAGGAGACCTTTACCGACCCGGGGGTGGCCGCGCTCATCAACCAGCATTTCTATGCTGTGAAACTGGATGCGGAGGGAACAGAGCCCATTTCCATCAAAGGCCAGACGTTCAACTACAAACCCGAGTACAAATCGCATGAACTGGCAGTGGCCCTGCTAAACGGCCAGCTGAGTTTCCCGACCACCGTTTTCCTGGACGAAGAACTGGGCATGCTCTCCCCTGTTCCTGGCTATCTCGATGCGAAAAACATGACCCAGATCCTGAAATATTTCGGCGAGAATTACCACCAGAACATGTCGTGGAAAGAGTTTGAGAAGCAGGCGAAGTAGGCTTTACATTTCCCTAATCCAACCACCCCTGCCCCTCAGAGCTACGCTCGCAAGCTTCGAACTCGCGTTCTCGCTTGTCTAAGGAGGGGCGTTTGCTTAAACTATGGCAAGCTTCACGCTTTATAGTGTACCTAGTAACAAGACAGACTTTTCATTTTGCTGATCTAGGTATAAACTCAAGTTAAGTGCTACTACGGTTTAAGAAGTAATAAAACGCCCCTCCTTAGCCAAGGAGGGGCCGGGGGTGGTTGGACTCGGGAAAGCTGCTTCAAACATCAACCGGAAACTCCCCTATTATATCCCCTATTAAAATTGTAAATTTGCGCATTGCATACAGCAAAAATTTACTGTTTTGATAAACCACCATTTCTCCAACGATACCATTGTCGCGGTTGCTACAGCCCCCGGTGTGGGAGCCATTGCCGTCATCCGATTGTCAGGCCCGGAGGCCATCACCATCACCAATACCGTTTTTAAGGGAAAGGACCTTACGACTCAGGCAAGCCATACCATCCACTTCGGCACCATCCGCGACGCGGACAAGGTTTTGGACGAAGTGCTGGTGTCGCTTTTTATGGGGCCTCACTCCTATACCAAAGAGCATGTGGTGGAGATTTCCTGCCATGGCTCCGACTTTATCGTGCAGCAAATCATGCAGCTCCTGCTGAAGCACGGTGCCCGTCTGGCCAACGCCGGAGAATTTACAAAACGCGCCTTCCTGAACGGTCAGTTTGACCTGGCACAAGCCGAGGCCGTGGCTGACCTCATTGCCTCCGACTCAGCCCTCTCGCACGAAGTGGCGATGAAGCAGATGCGCGGCGGGTTTTCGCAGGAAATAAAACGGCTGCGCGGAGAACTGGTGCATTTTGCCTCGATGATAGAATTGGAGCTGGACTTTGGCGAGGAGGATGTCGAATTCGCTGACCGTGAGCAGCTGCGCACCCTCATCCTGCACATACAGGGAATTATCCGGGAGTTGCTGAAGTCGTTTGAGCTGGGCAACGTGATCAAGAACGGCGTCCCGACCGTGATTGTGGGCAAGCCTAACGCCGGCAAATCCACGCTGCTAAACAAGCTGCTGAACGAAGAGAAAGCCATCGTGTCCGATGTGCCGGGCACCACCCGCGACTTCATCGAAGATGAGATCAACATTTCGGGCATCACCTTCCGCTTCATCGACACGGCTGGCCTGCGCGAGACAACGGATAAAGTGGAGGCATTAGGCGTGGAGCGCACCATGCAGAAACTCAGCCAGTCGTCGCTCATCATTTACCTTTTCGACATAACCGAAGTAACGGCCGAAGAAGTGCAGGCTGAGTTGGACAGGCTGAACCCAAAGAAAATGCCTATTGTAGCCGTAGCCAACAAAATAGACCAGGCCACGCCGGGAAAACTGAAAGCGTTTGACAGTATAGAAGGTTTGCTCACAATTTCTGCCGCCAAAGGGGCTCACCTGGAGGAACTGAAGCAGGGATTAGTGGAGAAGGTGAACCTGGGTAAGCTGAACGTGCAGCAACACACCATCGTCACCAACCTCCGCCACGTAGACAGCCTCAACAAAACATACGCTGCACTGGATGATGTGCTGAACGGCCTTGCCCTGGGTATGAGCGGCGATCTGGTAGCCGCCGATATACGCCGGGCACTGTATAGCTTAGGGGAAATTACCGGGGAGATTACCACAGATGATTTGCTCGATAATATTTTTACGAAGTTTTGCATCGGCAAATAAATTGTCAGAATCAGGGTTTTCAGGATGTAAGGACCAACAGGATATCATGCCCCCGCAGCATTCGCACTTGCCCTAAAGAACCTCATGGCGAATGCGAACGCCATGGCTACCAGATTCCAAAAATTCACACCACAAATACGTTCCTTCGTAGGGACAGGTCGCGACCTGTCCGCGCAACAAACCTGAGCCTAAAACAAAATGGTTACCGCACCAATACGCATGGCCTGCAATAAAACGGATGCTATGATTTCAAGTCTCCCCATAACCTGACCCCAGGACTGCCTGCCAATGCAATCAGAAGTATAAATTCAGGCAAGCTTGGCTATAGAACACTCTGCTCCTCCATACATCCCGAAAACCCAGATTCAGATAATGTACCTTGTGCACGATTCGGACAGGTCGCGACCTGTCCCTACGAAGGGATAAATAATTTGCATTATATATATATTTCTCTTCCATTTTCTATACCTTGTACTTCTGTTTTAACATGGATTACAAGCTTACATGGCCACTAACAACACCCCCACCGCCAAAGCAAAGGCGGATATAGATTTTGAAAACGAACTCTGGAATGCTGCCAACGAGCTGCGTGGCGCTGTAGCCGAGAACCAGTACAAAGACTACGTGCTCTCGCTGCTGTTTGTAAAGCACCTGAGTGAGCGCTACGAACTGCGCAAGCAGGAACTGCAGCAATCCCTTTTCACTGACCCCGTAGAGACGCACTATTTTGCGTCTCTAACACCCGAAGAACAACAGCAGCAACTGGCATTGGTACTCGAAGACGAGCTGGAGTACCAGGTAAAGAACGTGTACCGTTTGCCCCACCAAGCCACCTGGGAGTACCTGCGCGAGAATGCCGAGCAGGACGACATAAAAGTGAAGGTAGACCAGGCCTTTGTGCTGCTCGATGAGCTGCTGGCCAAGCGCAACCCCGACTACAAAGGTGTGCTGGAGCCGATCTTCGTGAAAAGCCAGCTCTCCCCTACGCAGGTGGCCGGGCTCATCAACCTGTTCTCCAAAGAGAAGTTCTCCGAGATCAACAACCCCGAGTCTGATAATTACGGCCGCGTGTATGAGTACTACATTGGTAAGTTTGCCATGGCCGAAGGCTCCGGTGCGGGGCAGTTCTTTACGCCGGGCTCGGTGGTGCGGCTGCTCGTGGAAATGCTGGAGCCGCTCAAGGGCCGCATCATGGACCTGGCCTGCGGCTCGGGTAGTATGTTTGTGCAGAGCCTGAAGTTTTTGCAGGCGCACGGCGGAGACAAAAACGACATCTCCATTTACGGGCAGGAGCGCTACGAAGGCACGCTGCGCCTCTGCAAAATGAACCTGCTGCTGCGCAACCTCTCCTTCGACGTGAAGCTGGGTGACTCGCTGCTGCAGGACCGCTTCCCCGACCTGAAGGCCGACTACGCCCTCATGAACCCGCCGTTCAACATCAGTAAAGTCACCACAGCTCTACCCGATAACAACCCGCGCCTCTTCGGGGCCAAAGATATCTTTACCACCCCCGGCAACGCCAATTACATGTGGTTCCAGACGCTGTGGCAGCACCTGAGCGAGCGCGGCACGGCGGGCGTGGTGATGGCCAACGGCGCCATGACCACTGGAAGCGCCGGCGAAAAGAACGTGCGCGAGCACATGATTAAAGACGGAATGCTAGACTGCATCGTGCAGATGCCCGACAAGCTGTTCCTGACCACCGGTATACCAGCCTGTATATTTATATTGAGCAAGAACCGCGACGGACGCGACGGCGAGCACCGCGAGCGCAAAAACGAGATCCTCTTCATTGATGCCCGCAAAATGGGCACCATGGCCAGCCGCCTGCGTGTGTTCGAAGATGCCGACGTGGCCCGCATTGCCGACACCTATCATACCTGGCGCAACTTGGGCGGCAGCTATACCGATGTTGAAGGCTTCTGCAAGGCCGCTACCTTAGCCGAGGTGGCTGCCAACAACTACGTGCTCTCGCCGGGCCGCTACGTAGGCTCCGAAGCCGAGGAAGACGACGGTGTTCCGTTTGAAGAGAAGATGAAGTTGCTGACCTCCGAACTGGCCGCTCAGTTTGAAGAAAGCGCCCTGCTGGAGAAGCGGATTCGCGAGAATCTGGAGGGGATTGGGTTTGTAGTATAAAGCTATAGGTGTATAAAAAATTACTAACTCATCTTTGATATTAATATTAAGTGGAAGAAAAAATTAAAGACCAAAGCAATGCAACGGCAATTATTACATTAACAATTGGCTGTTTTTTAGCTTTCGCAATGCCTTTCATATTAACAAGAGAAACATTATGTAATGCTTTCGATTTTTCTGCTACTGGCCAAATTGGGGATACTATTGGAGGTATTGTTGGACCAATACTTAATTTCACCGGCTTAATACTAGTCTATCTATCCTTTAAACAACAGTACGTCGCAAACGAAATACAACGAAATGGAATGAATGAACAGGCTAATACAGCAAATAATATAAAAGTATTCAACATAATTATTGACCTTATCAATGAGTTAAAGGAAGAAATTAAGTTACTGACAATTTCATTAGAAGAGAGAAAAACAGGCCATATTATTATGGGCCTAGAATACGAAAACAAGAAATTTGAGGGCCTTTTTTCACTCATTGAAATTATTTCACTTTTAAAAGATGATAGCGGTAACCACAGATATGTTATAACAAATACAGCAAAGAATTACGGGCATCAAGTTATATACATTGTAAACCTTGTTCTGCTGATAGTAAATAAAATTTCAGAATTTGATTTCTCAGATTCTGACAAATCTATTCTTAAGGATAAGCTTAGAATACTTTATACATCTAAGTTAGAATACTATCTAACAGAGCTACTTACTGCATTAAAAGAAGCAGAAGATCAGAATCCTGAAAATATTGGAATACTCGGTGAGGGATTTACTGATAATCTAACAATTAAGCTGGAAGAAATAAATACAAATCTATTGAAGTAACAAGTTTTAATATATCTGACATATTTTATAAGAAAAACATGCCAACAAGAGAAGAGCTCAATTTAAATGGTATTTATGAATGGGAGACAGTAAAAGATAAATATAAAAACCCATCATTATTATTAGGTAATGGTTTTAGTATGATGTTCTCACAAAACTTCTCATACAATTCATTATTTGATATTTTTCTACAAAACACTAATGATCAATTTAGAGAGTTATTCTCTCATTTCGATACAACTAATTTCGAATTGATTCAAAAGTATCTCACATATTCATTGAAAGTTAACTCCATTTTAGGACTACCAACTGAAGTGATTGTGCAGGCAATAGATGAGTTGAAAAATGGATTAATTCGAACAATAGAACAAGTTCATCCAAGATGCTCTGAGATCAATTTTACACAGCTTCATTACATTGCGCAGCAACTTAAAGATTTCGGTGATATATACACTACTAACTATGATATGTACTTATATCATATCATAATGCTATCTAACGATATTGCAAGAGTAAAAAAAGATTATATCGCTTACCAAGATTGGTTTTGGGGAAGGAACAATGCACCTCAAGGCTTTCTTGAGTTTATGACTACTCAAGATTACGAATACAAGCACATTTTTTACTTACACGGTTCCCTATTTATATTTAACAGGGGAGTGTTGAATATAATGTTAAAGAGAGAAAGTGCCAACGCAGAATTAATAAATCTTATAGCTAATCAGATTCGAAATGATAGCTTCCCTGTCTTCATTACTGAAGGAAGTGGAGCACAAAAATTAGAAGGAATAAATAATAACAACTATCTATATTTCTGTTTAAAAAAGTTGAAATCTTCATCCTCTCCAATTATGATTTTTGGTAATGCAATGGGCGAGTTTGACAATCACATACTTGATGCCATTAAAGAGAGGCCTAGAGATATTATTTATTGAATTTATCCTGGTGAAAGGACTATGGAAAGCATAAATGCCGAGAAGTATAATTTCACTTCTAAGTTTAATGATTACAATAAGCAAATTTCAATTGTTGATTCTACTACAGTTTTTGACTTAAACT
Source organism: Pontibacter sp. E15-1 (assembly GCF_022601975.1). GTDB lineage: Bacteria > Bacteroidota > Bacteroidia > Cytophagales > Hymenobacteraceae > Pontibacter. The sequence continues at coordinate 32,815 of NZ_JAKVIR010000021.1, read as the reverse complement.
ACTTTTAGAATATCACCTTCCTAATTGCTTTAAAGTCAACAAAATTTTTCGCCGTTGTTGGTGTTGTCACCAACAACTAAATCACGATAGTCTTGAATGTTTGAGCAGCAGCATATAGCCTTCTTCACCGCCACTATTCTGGAGTGGAAGCACCTGCTGAGGCCGGACAAGTACAAAGATATCATACTCAGCAGCCTCAGGTTTATGGTGGAGAACAAGCGAGTTAAAGTATATGGTTTTGTGATCATGCCAAACCACCTTCACCTGCTGTGGAAAATGGAGGAGCCACACAAGCGAGAAGACGTGCAGCGGGATTTCCTGAAGTACACGGCGCAGCAGATTAAGTTCGATCTAAAGCAGCATCACCCTGCTGTGCTGGAGAAGTTTAGAGTAGGGGCAAAAGACAGGCAGTACCAGCTATGGGAGCGAAATCCGCTTTCGGTGTACTGCTACTCTACAGCGGTTACGGAACAGAAACTAGATTACATTCACAACAACCCAATTCCGGAGAAGTGGCAGTTGGCTGCGCTGCCGGAGGATTACTACTACTCATCTGCCCGATTTTACTTTGAGAATATAGATGAATTTGGATTCCTGACGCATTATAGGGATTGAAGTGCTGGCTTACAGATTAAGTTGTTGGTGATAACACCAACAACGGCGGGAATAGCAGTAATTTAGACCAGCGCAACCACGCCTTCCACCTCAAGCTCAGCAAAGGCATCAGCAAAACCTGGAAAGACGACAGCGACAAGCAGCACTTCGGCCACTTCTACCCCATTGCCTACGACGCAGTTTCTGAGAACGACTTCCGGGCAGTCAACCAGTTTACCATCGTCGGTAAAAACAAGCGCATCCCCGATCTCATCATCTTCGTGAACGGCCTGCCGCTGGTGCTCTTCGAGTTCAAAAATCTTTTCAGCCAGGACGCCACCGTAGAGGCCGCCTACAACCAGGTACAGCACTATACCCTGGACATTCCGCAGGTGTTCGAATACAACGCCCTGACGGTGGTAAGCGATGGCCAGACCACCCTGCACGGCATGCACAGCAGCGGCCTGAAGTGGTTTGCCGCCTGGAAAAGCACAGACGTTCGCGAGGTGGTAAACAACGGCTTCGCGCTGGAAACCCTAATCAAAGGCCTGCTAGTGCCAGAGCGCCTCTTGCAATACGTGCGCTACTTCATCTTCCATGAACCGGACAAAGGCCAGCTGATAAAGAAAGGCGCCAAGTACCACCAGTTCTTCGGGATACAATACGCCCTGCAGCAAACCCTGAAGAGCGTACGCCCTTACGGCGATGGGCGCATTGGCGTGGTATGGCACACCACCCGCTCGGGCAAAAGCATAACCATGGCCATTTACACCGGTATTTTGCGCCAGCTTCCCGAGCTCAAAAATCCAACCATAGTGGTGCAGGTAGACCGCTTCGACCTCAACCGCCAGCTCTTCTACGATTTCGTGGCTGCCAAAGACCTGGTAGGCGACGTGAGCATTGCCAACACCACCGACGAACTGCGCAGCCTGCTGAGCGGAGAAGGCGGAGGTGTGGTGTTTAGCACCGTGCAGAAGTTTAACATGAAAGACAACGCCAATGGCCGCGAGCTGGAGCACCCCGTCCTGAGTACCCGCGACAACATTATTGTAATTGCCGACGAGTGCCACCGTACCCAGTACGGCCTGATACAGGGCTTTGCCAACAACCTGCGCCGTGCCCTGCCGCAGGCCAGCTTCATTGGCTTTACCGGTACCCCCGTCGACAGCAAAGACGCGGACACCGAGGCCGTGTTCGGGGAGATCATCCATACCTACGACATCAGGCAGGCCACCGAAGACAAAGCGGTAGTGCCGATCTACTACGAACCACGTTTGGCCAAACTGCACTTGGGCAACGAGCAGTTAGAAGAAGAAGCCGAGGAAATAACCGGCGGTCTGGAAGACAGCGACAAGAACAAGATACTCTGGGCAGCCATGGAAGACGCTGCCGGTTCTGCCGCGCGTGTGGAAGCCATCGCCAAAGACATGCTGCTGCACTATACCAACCGCAACGCGAGCCTGAGCGGCAAGGCCATGATCGTGTGCATGAGCCGTCGTAACTGCGTAAAGCTCTACGATGCCCTAATCGCGCTGGAAGGTTGCCCCGAGGTAGCTGTGATCATGACAACAAACATCGCCAAAGACCCCATCGCCTGGAACCCGCACGTGCGCACCAAAGAGCAGATGGAGGCCATCAAAAGCCGCTTCAAAGACCCCGACGACCCGCTAAAACTCGTGATCGTGCGCGACATGTGGCTGACAGGGTTCGATAACCCCGCCATGCACACGCTGTATGTAGACAAAGTGATGAGCGGCCATAACCTGATACAAGCCGTAAACCGCGTAGCCACCGTTTTCCGCGACAAGCCCAGCGGCCTGATAGTGGACTACATCGGCATAGGCGACAGGCTCCGCGACGCCACCAACAAATACACCACCTCTGGAGGCCAGGGCAAAGTTGCCTTTGATATTGAGGAGGCGTTTGAGTTGGCGAAGGAAACGATTGGAGTATTGCGGGAGATGCTGCCTTTTACACCCCTGTGGTCCCCTCAAGGGGACAATTCCGGTGTTCAAGAAAATTCCCCCTTCGAAGGGGGCAGGGGGATGTCAAATGCGGCAGAAGATGCAGGAACTTTTGCCACGAAGTATAAAGCCGAAGAGCCAAATAGAAATAATCAGTCCAGCACGAGTAATCCTCCCCCTACCCCCTCCTTAGTCGAGGGCCCCTACCCCCAAGGGGGACTTTTGGCTTTCGCTTCGTTGCATGCGGCTGTTCCTTACTTTGGAACTATACCTAAGACTGAAAAATACAAGCTTGTATCTTTTGCCGTTAACCATCTGGTTGCAGACGATGAACTGTGCAAGTCTTTTATGCTGAACGAGAAGATTCTCAGCAGCCTCGCCCCGATCATCAAAAGCCACGAAAATATAAACGAATTGGCAGCAGATATTATCTACCTGCAGCACGTTGGTGCGGCCTTGCGCAAACTGAAAAACCCAAACAGGAGCGTAAAGGAATCAGCACAAAAAGTAAAAGACCTCATCCACCGCAGCATCGAGAGCGAAGATGTGGTGGACGTATTCCAGATGGCCGGTATCGAGCGCTTCGACATCTCCATCATCAACGACGATTTCCTGGCCACCGCTAAAGCCCAGAAAACCGGTAACGAACTGAAACTGGAGCTCATCCGCCAGATCCTGAACGATGAGATAAAAGTGCGCTCCGCTAAAAACCTGGCAAAGTCACGCAAGCTGAAAGAGGCGGTAGAGAAGATTCTGGCCGATTACCACAACCACTTTTTCGATAGCCTGGTGGCTATGGAGAAGCTGCGCGAGGTAGCCAAAGATATGCAGGAAGAAGACCAGCGCCGTAACCAGCTCGGCCTCACCGAAGAAGAAGAAGCCTTTTACGAGATTCTGGCCAACCACCCCAATGCCGTGCAGGATTTTGACTTGATAAAGGAACTGGTGCAAAAGATTTTGGCTGAGGTTAAGAAAAGCGCCTCGCAACCCGACTGGTATAAAAAAGACGACACCAAAGCCCAGTTGCAACTAGCCGTAAAGAAAGTGCTACGGTTTAAAGTAAAAGCCGAGCTGCAAGAGATACTGGATGAAATTATGGAACAGGCAGAAGCGCGGTACAAAGAGTATAAAATGGGTGTGGCTTAAGTAAATGCGAGCAACCAATTTCTAAAATAAAGGATTCCTTAAGATGTATGTAAAATAGGGATAGCTAAAAAGATCCTTATTTGTACCTCAAATACCACACGTATATCATAATTACCTCACAAACAACTACATAAACTCACCAACGACTTTCTGCATCCGGGGGGAAGTAGATTCCCTTTTTCCATGCCACTTAGTCTTACTTCCAAACTCCCCATACGTCTTCGACTTCCCTATCAGCAGTAAAAAAAATGAATAACCATCAATAATTAAAATATACTATATTGCAGCGTAAACCATACCCAATCTCCTATGAAACACGCTTACTTATGCGCTTCCCTATTTTTGGGTTTATCGTATGGAGCAGCTGCTCAATCAACTCCAGGTCCAGTGGAGATGAAAATGACCGAAAACATTTGTTCGTGCATCTCTGAGCTCGACTTTGACCAAATTACAACAAAGCAACTCGCTGAGAAAGCCTTTATGGACTGTTTCTCAGAGCAGGGGGCCATGTTGCTGCAACTTGCAGAGGAACGGCATATTGACATAACTGATCATCCGGCCATGCGGACCCTTGGCACAGAACTCGGGAAAAACCTGCTTGCACAGAATTGCCCCGGATTTATGAAACTGTCGATGGCGATGGTGAAGGATGTTCAAAATGGTGTATCCACCGGAACCACGGAAGGCAAGCTAAAGCGCATGGACACGAAGGACTTCAATTACTTTGTGCTGACCGATAATGAGAATATGGAGAAATCCTTTATCTGGTTGCGGCAGTTTCCCGGCTCAGAGAATTACATGAGCAACCCGCAGAAGTTTATCGGCAAAAAATTTAGGATAAAGTGGCAGGATGTGGAAGTATATGTTCCGAATGCCAAAAGCTATTATACCATCAAGGAAGTCGTTGGCCTGGAGGTGCTCTAAGAATAAGTTTATTCCTGGGGCAGACCCCACTAGCCTGCACAAACGTGTTTATACCCAAGCTTTTACATAAGAGAAGCATACCTGATTCTGCCTCTTGAAAACACTGAAGTTTACGCCAACCTTCCCTAATGCCATACCGTAAAACAAGTAGGCTACAATAGAATTAACCCGCCTTTTATTTTGATTTTATACAGGTAAGTTACCCCTAGCTTTATCTGTTTACTCTCCCTTCGGCACCCCCTGCTACTGATCGTTTCCTGCTTTTAAGATAAAGCAGGCCTCAACTGATTTTGTGTAAGCTAAGGCTTCGCTTCTGTTCTCTCCTTCTTTAAGTTTATACCCATGGAGAATCCTGAAAACCACATTGAGCTCTGGTTTAGCAACTTTTGCCACGATCTCGCAGCGCTGACAGACGTGATCTGTGCGCTGGAAGAAGCCGGGATAAACATGCAGGCACTTCACGCAGACGAGCAACCCAAAGGTCCCGGCATCGTCTTTTTTGACCCCTCCACTGATCTAAACACTGTTGCAGCGGAAATTACCGCGCTGGCCCCAGCCTGCGAGCAGCAGATTATCGCGGTGGCGCTTAGCGCATTGCCGCAGGGGGCATCGTGGCGTTTGCTGAAAGCGGGAGCGACGGATGTGATGGTATGGCAGGCACCAGAAAACGCCGTAGCCCCTATTACGGCCCGACTGAAGTACTGGGAATCGGCCCGGCAACAGCTAGGTTTCCTGGAAAAGCAACTGATCGGCAAAAGCAAAGTATGGCGCAGCACCCTCCGGCAGATCGTAGAGATGGCCGCAACAGACTGTCCCATTCTACTGCTGGGAGAAAGCGGTACCGGCAAAGAGTTGGTCACGAAGGGGATTCATGCGCTGGACAGCCGCACAGAAAAGCACGAACTCGTGGTGGTAGACTGCACCACGATTGTGCCAGGGCTGTCTGGCAGCGAGCTTTTCGGGCACGAGAAGGGCGCTTTCACCAATGCCATCAGTACCCGCGACGGTGCGTTTGCCCTGGCCAACGGGGGCTCTCTGTTTCTGGACGAGTTGGGCGAGCTGCCCCCGACCTTGCAGGCCGAATTGCTGCGGGTACTGCAGGAAGGCACTTATAAGCGTGTCGGCAGCAACGTCTGGCGCAAAACAAAATTTCGGCTGATTAGCGCCACCAACCGCGACCTTGCCAAAGACGTGCAAAGCGGGCATTTCCGGCAAGACCTGTTCTACAGGGTGTCTGGGTATACCTGCCAGTTGCCTTCGCTGCGCGAAAGAAGAGAGGACATTCCGCTGCTGATCGATCATTTCCTGCGACAGCACCACCAAAAATCGCAGCCGGTAGACCCGGAGGTATACCAATATTTGTCTGTTCGGGATTACCCGGGCAATGTGCGGGAACTACAGCAGTTGGTGAGCAGAATCGCGCATAAGCACGTGGGCGACGGGCCATTCACGCTGGGCGATATACCGGAGGCGGACCGTCCCAGCTTCGAGGAAGCCGCCACGCTGCCCGGCAAAACCGAACTGGAGCAAGCTATCCGGCGGATGCTGTATACCGGTATCGGCCTGAAAGACTTAAAGGACCTGGTCACCAACATCGCCAAAGAGATTGCCATGGACGATAAACACGGAAACGTGAAAATGGCGGCCCAAAAGCTAGGCTGCAGCGAAAGAACCCTGCAAATGCACAAAAAGGCAGATGGCACAAACCCATACCACAAGCCCGTCTGATGATTGTGGTTGCATACCATACATGAAAATCATACTCCTCAAAAAAATCCAACACCCTACCCCAACATACCCTTTCAAACTCCCCTCCTTTTTTCAAGGAGGGGTGCCGCAGGCGGGGTGGTTTTTTCCAGCACAGGCCATATACCAATCCAATGAGCATCCTTAGTCAATGAGGGCTTGCGGTTTGTGCTTTTAAAATAATACTATTATCGAATGGATTCTGCGTACTGGAGCTTTATTCATTTGGTGAATTAGGAAACGGTAAACACTGGCGCAAGCGTCCGCTTGTGCTTCCATATGATGTGCGGCAGATGGAATGCTTATGAGTCACAAGCGGACGCTTGCGCCATAGAGCAGATCTATGTGTACCAATCAATTAATAATGGTATAATTGTGGATATTGGTAAAAAGAGGCACGCGCTACAAGCGCGCGCCAGCGGGGCAACGAAACCAATATACAGGTATACCTTCTCCCCAAAACCCTGGAATTGAAAGTTGATAGCATGCTATTTTACTACCCACGGATCACGGTAAAGTTCCTTTGAAACTTCAGCGGAGCGGGCGCGCGGCTGCCGCGTTACAGCTGGCTCTTTCTGCACCCTGGCGATTAACCGGAGAAAGTTACCGGCGAGCACCTGCGCCTCATCCTTTTTGGGCAAGTGCAGCGCCCTGATTTTGGCGAGTTCTACACCCGGGTGCAGCCAGGGGCCGTCGGACCCGAAAAGGACTTTATGCGCACCGACCCGCTGGAAGGTATTTTTGAGAATATCAAAGCGGCGCACCCCCGAGGTGTCGGTATAAATATTCGGGTGCCGCGCGAGGTGGTCGATCATGGCCGTCTGCGCTTTCCAGTCATCGGCAAAACTCCCTAAATGCGGGATGATGAACCGTACATCAGGGTATTGCGTGGCCAGCAACTCCACCACAGCCACCTCTCCCATCACATCATACAGCACAGGCAACTGAAAACGGCGGGCGGTTTCACATATCTCGCGCGTGATACGGGCATCGTAGCGATGCACTTTAATGCCACAGAAGTTATACTGCTGCACAGCGGTTTTCACCATGTCATACACCCGCCCGCGGTCCCGCTCAGGGTGCAGGAAGGCAAACCCGTAGAAGCGCTCGGGGTGGCGGTTCACGATTTGGGCGACCGCGCGGTTGGCGATCCGGTAATCGGAGTGAAAGGCTGCGAACAAAACCGTTTTCTGGATCTCTGCCTCCCGCGCCCACTCCAGGTAATCGCCAAGGGGCGCATCCGTGTCCCAGGGCCCCGTGAGGCCGTCTCCTTTTCCGGCGTGGCAATGGCAGTCAATAATCATGGGATGCGCGTAAGTTGAGTTCTGATTGACGTAAGTGCGGCACTTCGGCTATGGCACCGGGTAATAATGCCAGCTTCCTTTCTCGTCGATGATGGCTTTGAGGCGATGCACGCGTTTGCCATACGACCACCCGGTGGTATGCTTAAACGGAAGCACCACCTCATACCCCCCTCCTTTCCTCTTCTGGAAATTCCCCTGCCCGATTGCCCTCTCAAAAAGCCGCTTGACCCGCATCCGGTTGTGCGGACTTGCAAAAACCCGGGAGAGCAAGCTGGCGAGTTTGCTTTCGGAGCCCGTGAGCAGCCGTTCAATTCTTCTGTTTGTCGCCTGCGGCTTGCCCGTGTGCACTCGTTTATCCAGCACGTAGGTATGGGCCTGCTGCTTTTCCACTTTCAGGTTCCGGAGCTGCGGCACTACCTCATAGCTAATTTCCGGTTGGCTGTTTCCGATCACCCGGATGCCGCATTGTTGCAGCTTTGCGCTGTTTGCGGCACTGTCCGTACCCTTGGTATAGGCCCGGGTCCAGGTGATGCTTACCTTGTTTTTCAACCCAAACGTGCTCACAAAACGGCATAGGTCGTAGGTACACCAGCCACAGGGACTGTTGTTCAGGAAAAGCCTGATTTGTTTAACCCGGCGGGCAAACTGCGGATACTGGCGCACATGGCCCTCAAACCAGTTCAGAAACTGCCGCTCTGCATGGCTCTGGTTCGAGGAGCTTCTGCTCAGGGTCAGGGGTTCCACGTTCCAGGTATAAAGCTGGATGGTGCTGGAGCCAGCGCGGGGCAGAAAAAGCACGCCGCCGTTACCCCGCACGCCCCTGCTGGGCAGCGAAACATACCTGCGCCCGTTCCGAGACTGTATGGGCACAAGTCCTCCGCCCAGCCCCCCGATGCCGCTCTTGAGGTGCGGTGTTTTAACAGGCACCGTCGTTTGCAGGGTGAAGGCGGGCAGACGGTCGCGCAGGGTGATGATGGCCCGAAGCCGTGTAACCGGTATACCCCCTTTGTTGGAGGCCACAAAAGGAACGACGTCTTTTCTGCTGAGGACTTCCCTTTCAGGCCATACCTGCCTGAACAGGCTTTCGGACGGCGTTTGTGTATGTATAAAATCCATAGGTCGATTCCTTTTGATGGCTTGGATGCAAAATCTGCGACAGACAGGCCGCTACCCGTTTCAGTTGGCTCAGGGTATGGGCGGCCGACAGGCAAAAGGCCAGGACAGGTGTGCCGGTTGCCGCGTGCGGCTCGAGCAGCAAGGCGCGGATGCCCCGCTCGCGTAGTTTCTGATGCAGCAACTGCGGTGCCATACCCCCGGTACTAGCCAGGGTTTGCACCGGGAAAAAGCCTCCCAAAGTTTGCAGCCCCTGGGCCGCCAGCAATTGTTTGAATAGCTGCACCCGTTGCAGCAACTTCCGCCGCAGCTTGTCTCCCTTGTTCCGATTCACCGACAGGGCATGCAGCGCCGCCTGCACGTGCGCCGCAGACGCGGGACTGCAATGTACACGCGTGTCGCTTCGCTTCAGAAAGTCGTTTACACGGTTAGTGCTTCCGGCCAGCACCGCGATCGGTACGCCAAACCCTTTGGCCAACGAACAAACGGTGATGATATCCTGCCCCCGCAAGCCATACCATTTCAGAAGACCCCCTCCACCTGCCCCGTATGGGCATTGCCGGGTGGGCCTGTCGCCCAAAACTCCGAGTGCCTGCGTGTCATCCAGCAGCAGCAACCCGTGGTGCTTCCGCGCAAGGGCCAGGTAGGCTGGCAGCGGCGCGGCGCGGCCGCAGTGCGGGCACCAGCCATCAGTTATCACCACCAGATGCCGGAAAGGCCCATGCTGCTGCAACTGCTGCACTAAACCGGCGGGGCTGTGGTGAGCAAAATACGCAACCGTGACTCCACGGCAGGCAGCGCGCTCCAGTCCCCAGCGGGTTATCTGGTATACTTTCTCATCGGCCAACACCAGCGTGTTTTTCGTCAGCTTGCCCAAAACGTCCCAGAACAGGTGCAGGGAAGATGGGGCCAACACCCCTTTCTCCAGGCCCTGCATCCGGGCCAGCTCACTGGCGAGGTGCCGGTGGCTGGCGGGTTCGTACAAGGCTGCCGGAACGCCTGTCGTCAGGTGCTGCCAGGGCTGTATCGCTGTGGTGGCATGCCGCAGTCCCAGGTATAGCGCGGAGGTGAAATCATCCATTTAACTTTTTCTGAGTACCCGAAGGGGTTGCTGGGAGTGCGGGCATCGCCCCCGCCGGGCTGTTCTGCAGGATACCGGGCCGGCCCATCGACGCCTGCAGGGCGTACTGCTGCCTGCTTTTCTGAATGCCGGCCTGTTTCTGAATCAGGATGGCAGGGGGCAGATAGCGGTCTTCCATGGTTGGGGTTTGTCCCCTGGCTTCGCTGGGTTCTGCCGCCAGGTCCACCCCGGTCACGGCGCTGTAGGCGTGCACATACCGCTGCACCTCGTTGCGCCAGTAATGCGCCCAGTTGGCAGCGTTCGTCGCGCCCACCCCCGCCGAGGCGTTCCAGTTGCCGAAGCGGACGGACAGCAGCAGTTGCTCGCCGAACACGCCCAGGTCGTGGAAATGGGTGATGTTGGTACTGCTCCAGCCCTGCAGCGTCTTCATGGTGTCTACCTTGTCCATCCAAGGCTCCGCGTAGGGCACCATGATCCGGCCACCGATAAACTCCCGCATTTCGGGCCGCGACAGGAGCCACTGCTGGATCAGCATCTCGATACGGGAGGTCCAGGGAAGGTCGCCATACTGGTTGTGGGCGCCCTCTGCTAACAGCAGGTGCACTTCCCGGAGATGGTTGAGCAGCGGGAAGCCGTCCGGTATAACCGTGGTGAAGTTGGCCTGGTTGTAAAACTCAATGCAGGATTTCAGCAGGTTATGGAAGGCCCGGATAAAATCGGTGCGGTGCTCTGCCACGCTCACCTGCGGCACGGCTTTCCCGATCAGCGAGATGCCATACTCATACTGGTACTCCAGGTTGCGGCGCGAGATGCTCAGGCGGTTTCGCTCATCCTCGATGTAGCCCCAGAGCAGGTTGTTCATCGGGCGCAGCGGGTCGAGGTTGAAATTCGCCAGGGGGTCGCGTGCAGCGCCGTTCCGGACATTCTGAAAGCGCCTGCTGATGGCGTTCATGGTCTGCACCAGCCCCCCTTCTTCGTGCCAGTACGACCAGATCAGCTCCAGCAGGCAAGGGCCCAGGAGCTTCGACTTCAGGATGCCGTAGCAGGCATTGTTCACCGTGATCGGCCCATACCCGTCCAGCGAGATCTCATGCACCTTTTTCAAGGGCACCTCCTTCAGCTTTTGCCGGATGATATCCAGGTATGGCAGGCTATACCCGGCCTCGCCCGAACCTGTCAGCTGTTTCAGGTAGTCGTCGCGCAGCTCCGCGATGTTGATTTCGGTGCGGGAGGTCCTCCCCAGATCATCAGCGTTGTTGAAAATATGCTTGTATTTCTCCCAGTTCCCATGGTTCAATAAACCGGCAGGCACCAGCCCGCATTCCTGCATCAGATAATACTCTGTGGCATACTTCAGCAAGCTGTAGGAGGCGACATTATGGAAAGGCAGGCGGTTTGCCTGGCTATACACGGCATTCTTTATGCGCCCAGGCACATCGCGGTCATTGCACAGCACGCTGTCGATAAACGTTTCGTAGTCGTCGAACTTAACGGTGCGGTTCCGGATCAGGATCCAGAGAAGCTGATCCGCGGAGTCGATCCTGTTGGTTTCCTTCAGCACCACATTGACGGGCTTTTTGAACAGCGGGTCCCGGATGCCTATCTCGGTGTCTTTGGCCAGCTTCACGCGTTCGCGCGGTGGCAGCACGTCGAACTGGAAGGCAGACACGCGGGCCGTCAGGTCCTCGTGGGTATGGCCGTCTTTTGTCTTGATGATGGCCCTGGCCTCGTAGAAACCTTCCTTAAGATGTCTGTTTATCCGCCAGGTATACCGGATCTCCTGCTCGTTGTGCAGCTCCGGGTTTACCTTGTTGCGGGTGATCCTGAAATGGCTGTTCTCCTTCATGCTCCGCAGCTCGAAGTTGATACGCCCGATGTTCTCAAAGGCAGGGTCATTGTCTTTTTCTATATGCAGCGAAAAGCGCTTATCGTCGTCCACATGGATATGTCCATCTTCCGGGTAGATAAGCTTCACGTCTAAACCGTTCATGTTAACCTCCTGTTTTAAATTAGTTGAGTTGCTGTGTTGTCAAGTTGATCTGGCGGAAAAGCGCCGTCCTGTGGCAGCGGCGGGTGTCTTTGCCACTGGCCTGCTGCGCGCGCCGCATCGCCCATCTCGTGAGCATGCTTTGGAGCAAGTGCGTCTCTTCCACCGTCGATAAGTTGCCGTCGGACTTGGCCTGCCCCAGCACTGCGAAAACCAGTGTGGGCGAGGCCGCCGCCATCAGCCTGGGCACGTATTTCCACTGGCGGTATAGCTTCTGCAGTCGGGCGGGTTGCCGCTCTTCTACCGGAAAGACGTCTTTCAGAGCCTTGCCCCGAAGGCTTTTCGGGCGATGGTTGATCACCAGTTTCGCGAAGTGCGGCAGGATGCGCTCCAGGGCCTGGATTGTCAGGCGGGTAGCCGGCCGTTGCTTTCCGGCAGGGTAAAAGGACTCCCAACGCGCTTCCAGAAACCGCCATTGCAGGTGCGGGTACAGCGCTTTTCCGAGCGCGATGCTGATCTTCACCCGAATCCACGGGAAAGGGTGCGGTGCGTCTGTGCCGATGCGGAACACGAAGTAGCTGGGCAGGCTCACGACATTGATCAGCCCGAGCGTAGCCCCTATCCCCAGCTGCGCCATCGCCCAGAAATCAGAGAGAATCTCCGAGATCCACCGGTCCAGCAACTCCCAGGCGGCTACGTCCTCGCCCTGCGCTACCCTCTGGCTGATGGCCCCCCTCACGGAATCAACCAGGTTGAGTAACGCGGCCCCCTGATGGCCCACTTCATGTATGATGGACGAGGCGATGCCACTCCCGATCAGCCTTTCGCGCGGCACCTGGATCACCCCCACCGGGTTGTCGTCGCCGCCGGGCAGCCGGGTGCGCGCCCGCCGGATGGCCGCTCCGTGGCCCCGCTCGATAAAGCAGACCAGTGGCGGGGCACTGTAAAAGCTCCCTTTCAACGAGAGGGCATCCAGTGCCAGCACATCCAGTCCGGCCAGCCAGACGCCGGTGTTGTGCTCTCCCCTTTGAGACAACACGTCGGCAAAAATATCCAGCTGATCGAGCAGGTTGTTGAACCGCAGCTTGAGGAAGGCGAACCGGGCCTGCGCCTCGGAGGCGGGAGCATCTGCGTTCTTCGGGTTTTTCAACCACGCGATGTAGCGCTCAATTTTCTGCCGCACTTCCCGGCTCACGGTATTCAGCAGTTGGGTAATCCCGTTCTGGGCCTCGACGGAGATGGCGGCGGCCCGCACCATGGGCGTGTTCAGCTCAAAGGGCTTCACCATCTCCAGCCTGCCCAGCAACGATAGCGCCTCGTTTTCCAGAAACTGGGTGTCGGCAACAGCGCGCGCCATTAGATGTCATACAAAATAATGGCCTTCCCCTTCCGGATCCAGGTGCCTTTTCTGGACCTGAATGACGAACCGCGCTGGCCGCCGGATTTGCCGGCCAGCAGTCCGGGTGCATACTGGCTCGCGGCCTGCTTCAGGGCGCTTTTGGCTATCTGCTGCGGGCTGGCCTGCGGGTTGTTTCGGGCAGCCATGGCCCCTTTGCGCAGGGCGTTGTTGGCGAAGCGCACATAGGCTTTGGATACCTCAAACTCCTGGTCTTCGGGGCTCATCCCCTCCAGCTCCAGCTCAAACAGCCGCGAGGCCATGGTGCCCAGCTTCCCGCCGAACGCCCCGCCTTTCGAGCCGCCGAAATAACTGCCAATGGCTTTGCCCGCGATGGGCAGCGCTTTCTTGGCTATTTTTTTCAGCGCCCCTTTGAGCATGCTGCCTGCCTTGGAGCGGGCAAAACCGGAAACGGCCCGGCCTGCCCTTCTGGCAAGGCTCCCCAGAAACTGATCCAGCTCCTGCTCGTTGGTCACCGTCAGGAGCTCGCCGGCCACCTCCATTTCCATGCTATACTCCATATCCCCCTCGTTGTCGGCCACAAACTCCAGCTCAAACTCATCGTTGAACTCCCCGTCAGCGCCGCCGCCTTCCTGATCGTACTCGAACTCGAAATCATTTTCGAATTCCATTTCATCCTCGAAATCCTGTTCGTTGTTATACATAGCCTTTTCCGTTAGTACGTTATCGTTAACACTGCTTCAGTCACTCAAAAACCATATAGCACGATGGTTTTGCCTCTTCGCATCCAGGTACCCTTGCGGGCCAGGCTTACCGATTGGCCACTTGCGCCTCCTCTGGAAATCAGACCCGGGGCATACCGGCTGGCTGATTTTCGGATTGCCGCACGCGCAATCTGGCTGGCCGCTGCTCCCGGGTTTTTCCGGGCGACGGCTGCACCCTGACGCAGGGCGTTGTTAGCGAAGCGCACGTAGGCTTTGGATACCTCAAGCTCCTGGTCTTCGGGGCTCATACCCTCCAGCTCCAGCTCAAATAAGTTCGAGGCCATACTGCCCAGCTTTCCGCCGAGGGCCCCGCCCAACGGGCCTCCCACAAACGTGCCCAGAGCTTTGCCCGCGATAGGCAGCGCCCCCTTGGCCACCTTCTTCAGGATACCCCCAATGGCACGGCCAGCCGAGGAGCGGGCAAACTTGCCCACGGCGCGCCCCGCCCTGCGAACCAGCTTGCCCAGAAACTGATCCAGCTCCTGCTCGTTGCTGACACTGAGCAGCTCATAGGCCAGCTCCATCTCCAGGCTGTCGGGCAGCTCGTCCTCGTTCTGGTATAAAAACTCCAAATCAAATTCCTGGCTGAAGCTTTGGTCCGTTTCGTTTCCGAAGCCGTCGCCCCCCAGTTCGTCCATCTCATAGCCATACCCTTGGTTGGCCTCGTCGTTGAGCTCCTGATCAAATTCCATTTCATCAGCATACTCTTGTTCCCTTAAAGTGCGATCGATGTCGTGCATAGTGGTATGATTAAAGTTATGATTGTACTTAACCTGTTTAGCCAAGGACTATACCAGCTTTTTAAAGGCCGAATGCGGCGAAATTTGAGGGGGTATGCCGAAATCTGTTTCGGAACGACAGAAATTGTTGCCCCTGCCACGAAATGCGTTTCGCTTAAAAGAAGGATGAATGAGGTATGGCTGCCAGGACGCGGCACGTAAGGGAAGGTGTTAGCTGCCGCCTATGGAGAGAAGTTTTGCAGATTTGGAGGGGATATATAACACTAGCTGTAAAAGTGTTATAACATGCTGGTAGCATTACTTTTAATACTGTCAGGATTGTTGCGGAGAACCCTTTAATTCCGGTTTTTTGTTACATTTGCGCGACGAATACTAACATCACCGCACTTGACCCTTACCTTGCCTATACCTGAAAATGAGTTTGATCGGGTACTCGGCCTTTCGGAGCTTGACCTCGATTACTCGAACCTGAACGACAAGTTCAAGGATCTGACTAAGCTTGCCGCACGGGTTGCCGGAACCGATATTTCGTTTCTGAACCTGATCGACTCCTTCACCCAGTGGACGGTTTCCAACCACGGGTTCCCGCTGGAGCAAATGCCCCGCGAAGAGTCGGTGTGCCAGTATACCATCATGGGGCCGGGGCAGTTTGAGGTGAAAGATTTGCACGCGGACGTGCGTTTTAAAGACAAGTTCTACGTGAAGCAGGACCCTAACTTCCGCTATTACTTTGGCTTGCCGCTTATTACCCCGCAGGGGCTCAGCATCGGGGCCCTGTGCGTGCTCGACAAAGAAGTTAAATCGCTTAACCCCGAGAAGATCGAGCTGCTGAAAATCATTGCCGATGAGATCGTGAACCGGATTGCCATGCTGCACACTATCCAGTCGCTGCGGCACAACCTGAACGAGGCCACGGAGGTGAAGAAGCGCGTGGCGCATGATATACGCGGGCCTATCGGGGGCATTATCGGCCTAGCGCAACTCATCAGCAAGCGGGGCGACAGCAACAAACTGGAAGATGTGTTGCAGTTCATCAACCTGATCCAGAAAAGCGGCAACACGCTGCTCGAACTGGCCGACGAAATCCTGAGCTCCGATGTGAAGTCTCCTGAAAAAAGCCCTGAACTCGAAGAGCACGAGTTTAACCTGTTGGTGCTTAAAGATAAGCTCGAGAAACTTTACGTGCCGCAGGCCAGAACCAAAGAAGTTGCCTTCGAGGTGCTGGTAAACCCTGTGAACGATATCGTTCCGTTCCCCAAAAACAAGCTGCTCCAGATCACGGGCAACCTGATTTCAAATGCTATCAAATTTACGCCTGCCGAAGGACGCGTGACGGTAGCCCTGGACCTGTTTTTTGGCGAAGGCACCAAGACGCTGCACATCCAGGTGAGCGACACCGGCGTGGGGCTCGACCAAAAGCTTATCGAAGACTTCCTCAAAGGCACCTCCTCCTCCACCGAAGGCACAAAGGGTGAGCAGGGGTATGGCTTTGGACTTCCTCTTGTCAAATACCTCATCGAGACACTCAAAGGCACCATCGCCATTCAATCTGTCCCTGGCCAGGGCTCTACGATCGATGTGAGGCTGCCGATTGATTGATTGTTAAAACAAGCGATAGGTCATACCTATGAGCCATTGCAGTGTATGAATTTAATGGGATTGGCCGCGCCCTGTTCACGCTTCGGCTTGAGCAAAGGCCGGATGCATAGTCTGTATTTTATACCGTTATCAAACAGAATTTACGCCTTACAATTTATTCTTCTTCCGGATGAGCAATACTCATGCGTAAAAACTATTTGCTAGGGATATGAAGTACCTGTGTAAGAATTAGTTGATGTAAGACCACCCCCTGCCCCTCCTTGAAAATAAGGAGGGGAGTTTTGTTTTAGGGGATCAGAGGATTTTTACCATGGCGCGGATTTATAATCCGTGTCTCTCAATAAAGTCGGGTATGTTACCCGACTGGGCCAGAGGCCCAGCATTTGCGCATGATGCGGGGAATACCTTGCTGACGCTGTTTAGCGTGAGTTGCGGTAGGTCCGGACGGGGAAGAGGCGCTCGTCTTCGAGGTTAATGGCGTAGGGGCAGCCGTTCCAATGAATGACGGGCACCATCTCGATGGGCTGGTCTGTGTGTTGGGTCGGTAATTCTGCTATCGCGTTGCCTACATAAGTGATGTGCTCCAGGCCCAGCCGCTCCGAAATGTAGGCGATAAACTCGGTTTTCTCTTCAGTGGTAGACGTAAAGCCAATCTCATGGGTCGTCAACGTGCCGGACGGCCCCTCCTGCAGGTAGGCAACCTTCGCGAACGTGTTGATAGAGATATGTGGCAAAGTCAGCTGCGGCACCTTGGCGTTGGCCTCGGTAAGGTCGCGGAGGGCGCGCTGGCTGGTTTCCCGATTGGTTTGCTGCACGGCCTTCACTTCCTTGCGGTCGCTGCGGAACAGCCCTGACGCGGCTCTCCGGACGGCCGCGCTGGCGCGGGCGGTGGCACTCCGGTGGGCAGCCTTGCGGTGCTGCTGATGCGCGTCCATAATCACGGTATACGTGCTCAGGAAATGGTCTGTGTGCTGCAGGTGAAACACCTCCAGCTCATACCATTTCTGCTTGTCTGCGAGGTAGGTATGGATGCGCTTGGTTTTCTCATACACCGCCTGTAGCTGTGCGGAATGCTGGGTGCCTTTATACCTGTCGACGAGGTGATGCAGCTCGTTCAGTCGCCGCTTCGACTCGCGCAGATAGGCAGTATCCTTCGCGTCAGGGTTCCCCGGTGACCCGGCCACCGTCCGGGTACCGGCTGTTTCCTCCATCCCAAAAATAGAACGCAGAAACCCGATCATATATCCAAAATCCTTTTCAGGTGCTGCGTCTCTATTTCCACCTGCAGCTTTTCGGCCGCCTGCAGGCCTTCGTAATAATTGTCGAGGGTAAGGAGGTAGTGCTCCAGAATATATTCCTGCTCCTGGGTCAGGAGGGTGTCGGGCGTATGGTCTTTGGTGGTGTCAGGCATTATTCCGTTTCAATTTTCTTTGATTTACCGAAGGTTCCGATGATCTTGTTGTTGAGCTCCTCCTGCACCTCGGCCAGTTCTTTCACCGCTTCGGCCCGCTTGCGGCTTCCTTCTTCCGAGGCCTTCAGCACGGCGTCAAGCGTTTCCACCATGTCGCGGTTCACCTTCTTGAGCGTGTCCACGTCCACGATGCCGCGCTCGTTTTCCTTGGCGGCGTTCACCACGTTGGTCTTCAGGAGCTGCGAGTTCTTGAGCAGCATCTCGTTGGTGGTGTCGGTCACCTTTTTCTGGATCTCCAAGGCCTTGCGCTGCTTCTCCAGCCCCAGCGCGATGGCCACCTGCTGGCGCCATACCGGGATCACGGTCACGATGGAGTTCTGGATCTTCTGGGCGAGCACCTCGTTGGTGGTCTGGATCATCCGAATTTGCGGCATCGACTGCGTGGCGATGGTATGGGAGAGCGTCAGGTCATACACTTTCTTCTCGAGGCGGTCTTTGAAGGCCACTAGGTCGCTGAGGCGCTGCACCACCAGCTCGTCCTGGTTGCTGGCCTCTACCTCTGTCTGCAGGGCCGGGATGGCTTCGGTTTCCAGCTCCTCTATCTTCAGCTTTCCGGCAGCAATCACGGCGCGCACCTCGTGTATGTACTCTACTGCCTGCTGAAACATCACCTCCAGCGTGGTGCCGTCTTTCAGTATTGTCTGGCGGGTTTTCTCCAGCTTCACCACCACATCGTCCACGTTCTCCGAAATGGAGTTATACTGGGTGGCGATGCGCTGCGAGCGGTCTTTTATCTTCTTGACGAAAGGAAGCCGCGACAGCAGGCCGCGCTTCTCCTCCTCGTCTATCCGGATCATGTTGATCTGGGTGAGCAGCTCGTTAATGGCCGCCCCAGCGTCGCCGGAGTCCTTGGCTTTCACCTTAGTCAGGAGCTCGTTGGAGTAGTAGCCCAGCTTGCGCTGCGTCTCAACCCCGAAGTTGGTCAGGGTTTCGGGCTTGGAGGGGTCAATAGTGGCGGCGATGTCTTTGGCGCGCTGCTGTAGCTGCTCTTTGTTCTCGGCGGCAGATAGGTTGGTGTTTTCCATAGTGCTTATTCTCCCAGTTGTTGTTGGTGTAGGTTGTCTAACGAGTTTAGGCGCTGCCTGATGCTGGCCTGGCGCGCCGAGTTCTCATACCATTCAATATCGCTTATAGGCAGGTAATCTCCTAATAAATCGCGCACTTCCCGCAGCAGGGCCTCTCCTTTTCTGGTTCTGAACACGGGGTTTTTATAAAAGGCGCTTAGATACGTCACTTTCACTTTGCCAGCCTCCGTCACTGCCAGTTCCTGCACCTCCACCACCAACTCCGACGACTGGTTTTGCTCTGTCACGGTGGTGCTATACACGCCTTTGTGGCCTTCCTCCAGCAAAGCGGCACCAGTTGCCTGGGCAGCCTGTATCGCTTTCCGCAACTGCCGGTTCGGTTTCAGGTAGTAGCCATACAAATACCCGACTATTGCCCCTATCACGAGCATCCAAAAAATCAACATAGATGTGTTTGCGTTAGATCCCTATACATATTATATACGCGCTATACGGGTATCAAGGCGAATGCGTCGGGCAACATGACGACTACTTGCCCAAGGCGGAAAAGAGCTGCCCTGCTGTGGGCACGCATAGCGGAAGCGAGCTGTGCTTACCTGGGGTTATAGGGGATGTAATTTTCCCAATACCAGGGGGTATAGGTGTCGCCGATGGCTGTTTCGAGCAGCTCTTTGAAAACGCTTTCCGCGTTGTCGCTGTTACTGAGTATCAGGATGCCGGTGCCCTGCTCCGGGAAGATAATGGAATAGTGCTGAAAGCCATCGCCGTGGCCTTCTTTGAATGCCCCCGTGCCGTAAGGCGACGTTAGGAGGCCCCAGCCCAGCCCGTAGCTTAGGGCAATGGCGTCGTTGGCTGTGGTATCGCGCTGGCTCAAAGGCCCGAACTGCTGCGAAGACCGAATCCGGATCTGCGGGGAGAACATGGCCGCTGTGGTAGCCGGCTTCAGTATCTTGTGCCGCAGCACCGCCTCCATGAACAAGGTATAATCGTCAAGAGTAGTTTCGAGGGTGCTGGCCGATCTGGCTTCGTTGTCCTTGTCTTTCTGGTAAAGTTCGCCGCTTGTTTTATGCCCGAGCGCGTACTCCTTTTCAAAGCGTGGCTGCCAGGTATAAGCCGACTGCTTCATGCCCGCAGGCCCAAACACCTTCTCCTGCACCAACTCCTCCAACGGCTTGCCCGTGATCTTTTCAAGCACTACTTGCAGGTATACCATCCCCTCCCCTGAGTAACTATACCTGGTGCCTGGCTCAAACTTCACACGCAACTTCTGATCTGGCTCAAACCATCGCCAGTTAGGGAAGCCTGTGGTATGGGCCAGCGCCATACGGGCCGTTATTTTCTGATAGCGCGTGTCTTCTTTCAGGTCACTGAAGTCATCGTGCCATTTGGTAGCGGGCGTGTAGGTATAAATGGGCTTAGGCAAGTAGTCCTGCAAGGGTTTGTCCAGGTCCAGCACCCCTTCTTCCACCATCTTCATGACGAGCACCGCAAACACCGCCTTGCTCAGCGAGGCCCCATAAAAGTTTGTGCCGGTTCTGATCGGCTCTTTCGTATCGAGGCGCCTGTAGCCAAAGGCTTTCTTATACACCGGGCTATTTTTGTTGAATACCGTAACCGCCATACCCTGCACCTCGGCAGCTTCCATTAGTTGCTGGATCTTTTGGTCAAGGGCTGTAGATGTGATTTTGGAGCCGTCGAGTCTGGTTATGGTTTGGGCGTGGATTGAGAGAGGGAGGATGGTGAGGAGGAAGAGGATGGAAAAACACAGTTTTATCATGAGCCTTTTTGTGTTTATAATAGAATTTTTAGAATACGAAGTGTAATCTGTTGCAGTTTTATCTATAAAAAAGGTGTTAAAACTTAAATTATTTAAGATTGATTTTTATATCTATTAAAAATATATTAACTAATCTCAAAATGAAAATCAAGAAAAAAAGGGCTTTGTTAGTCTCCTGAAATAGTAGAACGATTGGCTAAAGGTATGCGTGCAAAAAACTTTCTTGGGAAATATCCTATACTTAAAAATCTATGAAACAAGGGCGCAATCTATGGACAAGAGATGAATTAATTTTAGCTATAAATCTTTATTGCAAAATACCTTTTGGGAAGCTTCATAAGGGTAATCCCGAAGTAATTCGTTTAGCCCAATTTATTAGTAGAACACCAAGCTCTGTTGCTTACAAACTTGTAAATTTTGCTAGTCTTGATCCAAGCCTACAAGCGAGAGGTATCAAAGGAGCTCAGAATACGAGTAAACTTGATAGAGAAATATGGCGTGAGTTTTATCAAAATTGGGATGAACTTCCATATGAAAGTGAAAAGCTCCGTGCAAATCTTGAGCAATCTACTGTTGAAGCCATAAATAATATTGAGGAAGCAGAATTACCTACAGAAGGTAAAGTAAGAGAACAAATTGTAAAAGTTAGAGTCAATCAAAACTTTTTCCGACGGACTGTTCTTTCTGCCTATAATTTTACTTGCTGCATAACCGGACTGAAATGTTCTTCTTTATTAATTGCTGGTCATATTGTTTCTTGGGGAGTAGATGAGAACAATCGTTTGAATCCGAGAAATGGAATAGCGATTAATGCTTTACACGATAAGGCATTTGAAACGGGCTTACTCACAATTACTCCTGATTATAAGATCAGAATTTCATCTTCATTAAAAGATCAGAAGAATGACAAAGACATTGTCCAAGATTACTTTCTCAAATATGATGACAGAGATATAATTTTACCATCGAAATTTTTACCAGCCAAAGAGTTTCTTGAGTACCATAATAATGAAAGGTTTATATCTTGATAACAAACACAGATCTCCTCTCCCACTTTCAGAACATCAACACCTGGAAAAGTAGAGGCACTCGGGCACCGCACAAGCCGTTGCTTATGCTGCTGGCTTTGGGAGAGATTCAGAGAGGGAATAAGGGGTTTATACCTTATTCCACCATTGAACCGAAGCTTAAGGACTTATTACTTGACTTCGGACCGCAACGTAAAACACAGTATCCAAACCTTCCCTTCACCAAGCTGGCCAATGATAAGCTTTGGCAGTTTGATAAACCCCAGTTGCTGGATACAAAGCAGGATTATAGTTCTAGGTTTCTGCGCGACCATGACTTGCAGGGCAAATTTCCTGATGAGGTGATACAACAGCTAAGCAACAGCCCTGATCTGATAAAGCAAATTGCTGAAGCTATACTTGAACAAAATTTCCCAGAGACACTGCACCATGATATTTTAGATTCTGTCGGTTTGGATATAACGACTGCTCAGTCAGGGAGCGATGTGAAAAGGGCGCGCAGGAGAGACCCGCTTTTCCGGGAAAGTATTCTGAAAGCGTATGAGTACCAGTGCGCAGTATGTGGCTTTAGTGTCAGGCTTCGACACCAGCTGCTTGCGCTAGAAGCCGCGCATATCATGTGGCATCAGGCTGGCGGCCCGGATGTGGAGGTAAACGGGCTGGCGCTTTGCGCCACGCACCACAAGCTTTTTGACATGGGTGCGTTTACCGTTACCGCCGAGCTTAAATTGCTGGTGTCGGATGAAGTGAATGGCGTAGGTGCACAGGAATGGTTGCTCCGGCATGAGGGCAAAACCATCAAACCGCCTCAGAAAAAAGCCTTTTACCCAAACCCCGACTTCACCATCTGGCACGTGAACGAGGTTTTTAAAGGCGGTTACAGAGAAGTTTAGCTAACTCCTCTCAGCAGCCGCGCCACCTCAAAGTGCATCCCGTCCTGGCGCGAGAAATGGCCGCCCCAGTAAAAGCTGTTGCGATAAGCAATCTTTTAGTGTTTATCTAGAAACCCCAGGCTTGTGCTCTCAATCATCTACTGACTGTCCGACCAGGAGGCGGAACTTCCAACCGGTGTCATCGGATGTGGTGCCCTGCGTCTGTTTCATCAGGATGCCGATGATATTCTCCTTTGGGTCTGCGAAATACTGTGTGTTGAAGTAGCCTCCCCAATCGAAGGTGCCCAGGCTGCCATTCCCTCCCATGTCCTGCCCCTTCTGGTTCTGCACACCGAAGGCCAGTCCGTAGTGCCTTCCGGTTCCTTCCCAGAGGTCGCCAATCTGGTTGCCCATCATGGCCTGTATGGTGGTCCGGCTGAGAAAGCGTTTCCCGTTCAACTCTCCCCCGTTCAGATACATTTGCAGAAAGGTGGCATAGTCTGTGGCTGTGCTGGAGAGCCCTGCGCCTCCCGAGAAGAACTGCCGCGCACCTTTCACCGGGTAATCCGGGTCATAAAACGTAACCGGGAAGCGGCGCCACTCTCCTTCCTCCCGCCGTTGCACCGACACCAGGCGCTTGGCTTTGTCCTGCGGCAGATAAAACCAGGTGTCGTGCATACCGAGCGGCTCGAACAGGCGTTTCCGCAGAAAAACATCAAAGGGCATCCCCGACATTACCTCAACAAAATAACCCAGCACATCCAATCCCTCGCTGTAGGTATACTTTTCGCCGGGGGTATGGTGCAAGGGCAATGCCGCGAGCCTTTTGACGCTTTCCCCGATACTGATATTTTCTGTGGTGAACAGGTCGGTCACGCCTGCCTTGCGGTAGAGCATCCGGAAGCGCTCGTCTCCGTCGATGGCTCCATACCCGAGGCCGGAGGTATGCGTCAGCAAATGCCGGATCGTGATTTCTTTGGTGGCCGGAACGCTCGTGTAGCTGGTGTCGCTATACTGAAAAGTCCTGAGGACCTGTGGGTTTTTAAACTCAGGGATATACTTTGAGATAGGGTCGTCCAGCTGGAACCGCCCTTCTTCCCAGAGCATCATCACGGCGGTGGACGTAATAGCCTTGGTTTGCGAGGCAATCCGGAAAATGGCATCCCGTTTCAGCTCCTGCCCCGACGCGTTGTCGGCCAGGCCAAAGGCTTTATGGTATACGATCTTCCCGTTGCGCGCCACCAATGCCACTGCCCCCGGTATGTCTCCGTCTGCAACGGCCTCCTGCAGCATGGCGTCAATCCGTTGCAGGCGCTCCGGCGACAGGCCAACCTTTTCCGGCGACCCCTCCGTTAAGGGTTTTGATTTGTGGATGGAATTGGTCTGCGCATTCGCTGAAAATGCAAGGGAGAGCAGCAGGATGATTAGGTTTTTCATGGACAAGCGTTTCAAGGTGTGGTAAAAATGTATCTTCTTCCCGAATGCCTATCCCTCCAACAACAATATATATAATTTTTCCGGTTATTCTGCGCTATACGCTGCCACTATTTCATTTTTTGTCACCAACGGTATAGTTATACCGTTTTTATCAAATGGCTTCTGTGCATGTGGAAGTGCAAAATAACCCACCCCTACCCCTCCCAAGAGGGCCCCTACCCCCACGAGGGGAATTGCACTACTTGAAAGACAAAGCTGTATGCGCTTATCAATTGATATTAGGTTCTCTTGTGTCTTCACCGCGAGTCTATAAAACAAATCTCGCTACCTACCAATATCAAGTGGTAGGAAGGTATAGTTCCACATATTTCCGCTCTTTCAGACTTCCTAGTCTGAAAGCCACCTGCCGGGGATTTCCTAATCCCCGTATAGTATTCTTCCCAAATGCATATGTATAGGATGCCAGGAGTAGCGGTACTAAATACTGGCTGACAATATAAAAAGCGAAGAGGAATTACAATGCTAAAAGGTAAACGGCATGTGTGCTATCCAATTTATAGTGAGGCAGAAATCGATGAGACGGTGAGGGCTATGCCTGTGCCGGATATACTTGTTTGTGTGTTTGGGTATATAGAAACGGGGACTAGGAAGTCCCCGGCAGGTGGCATTCGGACTGGGAAGTCCGAATGAGCTTTAGCTTAATTGTCCGATTGAGCGTTAGAGAGATAGAGAAGCACATTTTTGCATGCTAGAGCTTACGCAAAACTAGCAACGTTGCGCGCCTCTGAAGCACGCTGGCTTTACTTCACCTCAAAAGTACTCTCGTTTATACCCAACTTGTTTTTGGAATGCAACTCTACCGGGAAGCCCCACAGGTAGCGGATATGGGTGAGCGTTTCCTGAGCACTTTCGGCATCGAGGCGGCGGTCTTTCTGGACGTAATGGGTCAGGTGCAGTTTACTGGTTTTGTGCAGGTCAACTTTGGTTACCTGTATGTTGGGCACGTGGTAGGAGCGGTCGTACTGTGTGCTCAGTTGCTCCCGCACTTTCCGGTACCCCCGCTCGTTATGGATGGCACCGATCTCGTAAGCGTCCTCCTGCTCATCATCCACGATGGTAAAGAGCTTCATGTCCCGGATTACCTTGGGTGAGAGGTACTGGAGGATAAAGCTGTCGTCGCGGAAGTTCTCCATCACATAATGCACCTGCTCCAGCCAGTCCTTCCCGACCAGGTTTGGGAACCACAGCTTGTCCTCTGCGGTAGGCTCCTGGCAAATGCGCTTGATGTCTGTGAAGATGTTGTAGCCGAGGGTATAGGGGTTGAGTCCTGAATAATATTTGCTGTTGTACTCCGGTTGGTAGAGCACGCCACTGTGGTTTTTAAGGAACTCCAGCATGAATCCGTCGTTCACGTAGCCCTCGTCGAAAAGCTTGTTTATGATATGGTAGTGCGTGAACGTAGCGAAGCCCTCGTTCATTACTTTGGTGGCGCCCTGCGGGAAAAAGTACTGCGACACCTTCCGCACGATCCGGATAATCTCGCGTTTCCAGGAGGGCAGCGAAGGGGCGTATTTCTCAATGAAGTAGAGGATGTTCTCTTCCGGCTCTTTCGGAAACTTCTTCTCCTCGCCATTTCCGGGAGTTTCAGGCAGATTGGGGGCGGTAGGCAGTGTGCGCCATATCTCGTCGTAGTTCTCCCTTCGCACGTGCGTGAGCTGCTTCAGCCGTTCGTTCTCTTCCTTCGCCGACAACTTCGAAGGCTTTTTATACTTGTCTACCCCATGGTGCATCAGGGCGTGGGCCGCATCCAGCACGTGCTCCACCTCTTCCTCGCCATACTCCTCCTCGCACTTCATGATAAAGTCCCTGGCAAAAACCATGTAATCCACAATCGAGTCGGCCGAGGTCCAGTCGAGGAACATGTAGTTGTTGGCGAAAAAGGCATTGTGGCCCTGGCAGGCGTGGGCAATCACGAGCAGCATCATGCAGGTGGAGTTGTTCTCCATGTTATAGCTGATGCAGGGGTTGGAGTTGATCACCATTTCATACGAAAGGCCCATGCGCCCTTTGGTATAGTTGTTCTGGTTGAGCACGAAATCCTTGCCGAACTTCCAGTGGGGGTATGAAGTGGGCAACCCGGTCAGGGCATATGCATCCAGCATCTGCTCTGAGGTCACGATCTCGATCTGGTTCGGGTAGGTCTTCAGCTTCAGGTACTCGCTCCCGATCCTGCCGATCACCTCGTCGGCAGCCTCCAGCGTTTTGTAGTCCCAGTTCGGGTTACAAAACATCGCTCTGTATGTGTCTTTATCCATCATTTGCATATAGATTTAGAAGTCAAGTACCCAGCCGTAATTCTAGATAATTCCCCTATTTTAGATAAGGAAGGGCCGGGGTGGTTGGATTGGGTAGCGCTACGATTAGCTCGGTTATCCTTTTCAACACACTCTAGTCTCGTAAAACTTAGATCACTGTGGTTCCGCCATGTCCTCATTTGTCCCCCTTTGAAGGGGGTTAGGGGGATGACACTCCCTGCGGACAATCACCTGTGAGATACTTTAGAAGCTGTTTCTCATCAGGCAAGAAGAGGAAAGGTTCATTTTCCTACTTCTTCAAGCCGGGCCTTTTAAGAACTGCGCTGCTCCTTTGCGTAACGTCAGTTAAATCACTTTGAGGGGTTACTCTGCATTTCCGGGTCAAACCACCCCTAACCCCTCCTTATCCAAGGTGGGGAGTTTCCTGTACTGATTGAAAAATGCCTAAAGGCAACAACTTTGACAGTTTTAACTTCCACAGTAAACTATACCTCCAAAAAAGTCTTGTGTCTTGTGTCTAAAATCATGCGTCTTCAAACTAACTCACGGTTTCTTTCCGTTTGCCGAAGAGCCCCTGAAACACGGGCCATATTTCAAACACCTCGTAGATGTGCCGGATGGCGAATGTCTCGTCGTTGCTGACTCTGCGGTAGGCCTGCCAGAGGTCGCTTTCCCGCTCTTTGTTGCTGATCTCGATGTAGGCCATGTACTGTATCTCGGGCAAAAGCACCTCCTGCACCAGCCGCTTGCACTCCAGCGCATCCTGCTTCGACCATACGTCGCCGTCGGAGGCCTGGCAGCAGTATACGTTCCAGTTGTCGTCGTACCGCTCCCGGATAATCCGGTCCATCAGCTCCAAGGACGGGGCCACCACGGTGCCGCCGCTTTCCCGTGAGTTAAAGAACTCCTCTTCGCTCACCTCCTTGGCTTCGGTGTGGTGCCGGATGAAGACCAGCTCCACGTTTTTATACTGCCGGGTAAGGAAGATGTATAAAAGGGTGAAAAACCGCTTGGCGATGTCTTTCTCATGATAGCCCATCGAGGCCGACACGTCCATCACACAGAACATCACTGCCGAGGTGATGGGTATGGGCACACGCTCAAAGTTGTTGTAGCGCAGGTCGATGTCCTCGAAGAAAGGGATGGTGCTGGCTTGCCGCCTCACTTTCGCGATCTCCTCCTCCAGGTTGGCGCGTTCCTCGGGGTCTGTAGTGGTGGCAAGCAACTCCTCCAACTTCAGCAGCTTCTGATCGAAAACGCCTTTCAGGGCCAGCTGCCGCCCCAGCGACTGTTGGTAGCTGCTCTTGATGTTCAGCCGGGAGGGCACGCTGTCGCGGGTATAGCCGGCGCGGCGCATCGAAAAGTTCTCGGTGCTCTCCATCAGCTTTTTCACCATGTTGGGCAGCGCCAGCTCATCAAAGAAATACTTCAGAAACTCCTCGCGCGACAAAATCACGGTAAATTCATCTTCGGTCACCTCCGGGCTGTTTGACCCTTTGCCCTTGCCGCTGCCCCCGCTTCCCTCTTTGGGTTTCGGAATCCGGTCGCCCTCGTTGTAGCGGTCGTTTCCAGGCTTCACCAGGTGCTTCTTGCCTGTTTTGGGGTCGTGCCGGAAACTGGGCTCCTCCAGCCCGCGCACGGGCACTTTCACGCTTCCTCCGTCTTTGGCGTCTTTTATACTCTCCTGGCTGATGATGTCGGGTATAGCCCTCTTGATCTGGTTTTCCACGCGCTTCAGAAACTTCTGCCGGTTGCCGGTAGATTTCCCTTTGTCGTTCTTCCTTCTGTCGATGATATGGCTCATGGCTAGTTGCGTTATGAGTTCCGAATTCCGGGTTCCGGGTTAGTGTTAAGGGTAGATAAAAACAAATTTTGCTCGTGCAAAATGGCTTCAGTACGAAGTATAAGATCCAGGTTTCCAAACCATCACGGAACAGGCATGAGCCATAAGGGCCAATATGCTTCATTCGGAATTCGGAACCCGGAACTCATAACTCTTTTAAGCCATTGTCTTTCTTACCCGCATAAACCAGTCTACCAGAATACGTATCTGCTTTTCGGTATACCCCCTGTCCTTCATCCGCTTGGTAAAGTTGCGGTGCTTCTTCTCGTCTTCTTCGTTTGATTTTGCATTGAAGGACACCACAGGCAGCAAATCTTCGGTGTTGGTGAAGATTTTCTTCTCGATCACGTTTTTGATCTTCTCATAAGAGTCCCAGCGCGGGGTATCGCCTGCGTGGTTGGCTTTATACCGGAGCGTGAAGTTGGTTACCTCGGCCCGGAAGTCTTTGGGGTTGGCAATGCCCGCAGGTTTCTCTATTTTCTCCAGCTCGGCGTTCAGGATGGCCCTGTCGAATATCTCGCCGGAGTCTGGGTCGCGGTAGTCGTTGTTCTGCATCCAGTGGTCGGCAAAGATCACATACTTCTCAAAGATGTTCTGGCCGTAGGAGCTATAGGATTCGATATAGGCTTTCTGGATCTCGTCGGCAATGAACTCAGCATACTTGCTGGCCAGCACAGATTTTACCAGGTGCAGGTACTTTGTCTCAGTTTCAGGTGGCAGCATCATCTTGATCACCTCCTGCTCGAGCACATAAAGCAAGTGAACCGGGTTGGCGGCTATCTCTTCGCTGTCGAAATTAAACACCTTCGACAGGATTTTAAAGGCAAAGCGGGTCGAGATGCCCTGCATGCCCTCGTTTATACCCGCATCGTCGCGGTACTCCTGCAGCGATTTGGCATTCGGGTCTGTCTCGCGGAGCGTTTCTCCGTTGTATACCCGCATCTTGGAGTAGATGGTAGAATTCTCAGGCTCCTTTAACCGCGACATAACGGAGAATTCCGCCAGCAGCTCTATGGTCTTGGGTGCACAGGGGGTGTCTTTCAGGGAGCTTTCTTTGATGAGCTTCTCGTAGATCTTGATCTCTTCGCTCACGCGCAGGCAGTAAGGCACCTGCACTTTATAGATACGGTCGAGGAAGGCCTCGTTTTTCTTGTCGTTCAGAAACTTCGCCCATTCCGACTCGTTGGAGTGCGCCAGGATAACCCCGTCGAAGGGTATGGCGCCAATCGGCTCAGTGCCTTTGTAGTTCTTCTCCTGGGTGGCGGTCAGCAATGGGTTCAATACCTTAATCGGAGCCTTGAACATCTCCACGAACTCCAGCAACCCCTGGTTGGCCAGGCATAGCCCGCCGGTATAGGAATAGGCGTCCGGGTCGCTCTGCTGGTATTCGGCCAGCTTCCGGATGTCCACCTTACCTACCAGTGTTGAGATGTCCTGGTTGTTCTCATCGCCCGGCTCCGTCTTGGAGATCGCGATCTGCTCCTGTATGGATGGGTATAGCTTGATTACCTTAAAGCGGTTGATGTCGCCGTCGAACTCGCGTAGCCTTTTGGAGGCCCAGGGGCTCATGCAGCCCGGCACATAGCGTACCGGAATGTTGTACTCTTCCTCCAGCTCGTCGGCATAATCGGCAAACAGTCCCAGCGGGCTTTCAAACACCGGGCTCAGCTCATCGCCTGCTTTCAGCACATAGATAGGGTGCTGCTGCATCAGGTGCTTCAGCTTCTCGGCCAGCGAGCTTTTACCGCCGCCAACTGGTCCCATCAGGTATAGGATCTGCTTTTTCTCCTCCAGGCCCTGCGCCGAGTGCCTGAAATAGGACACGATCTGCTCGATGGTGCTCTCCATCCCGTAAAAGTCTTTGAAGGCGGGATAGATTTTAATCTTCTTGTTGGAGAAGATCCTGCTTAGCACCGGGTCCTGGCGGGTGTCCAGGGTTTCCGGCTCTCCGATGGCATCCAGAATCCGCTCTGCGGGTTTCGCAAACACCTTCGGATCTTTCTTACACTCCTCGAGATAGGCAGCTACTGTCATCTCGTTCATGGAAGCACTGTAATTGGTCTTAATCTTTTCTAAAATGTTCATAAGGATTGTGCTTTTAAAACATAGTCAGAATCATTTTAAATTAGGAAGCCATTAGCAGTACCTCAACACACGTTTACCTGGAGTGGGCCACCGCTAAGCAACCAGCTGAATCATATGGCACTATGGTATATATATCATGTAAAACATACTTTTTTTTATAACAACAAAAAGCTTGCGGAATCGCGTCCGTTCAGAAAATATTTTTTCAGCCTCTGTCAATCCTGTTATGTCTGTTGTAAATATACTGTTGGTGAAGGCACGCAACAGCAAAGAGAGAGACTAGCTAAAAAGCGGCTGTAGCCTGCTGCAACAGCTTTTTTTTTCGTAGCCTGTAAATAGCGCGCGGAAGCGGGGGAAAGTGATCTTTGATAACGCCGCTTTTACACCCTATGTTATTGTGAGATCGTATCGTCATGCGCCGCCGTCTGTTACGCCGGGGGGCCATCTGTGGCCTATCCCTGAGTGAAGAGCGGGGCTATTCCTGAAACAGTGATTTGATTTTTAAAATTCAAAATATATTATATTTTATCAATGTTTCCGCAGGAAATTTAGTTTTTTTTGTGTCTGCGGGTAACTCCGCTTTAGGCTGCAACCGAAATGAAATGGTTGCTAAATGTTTAACTATCAACACTTCCGGATATGCTAGAAAACCCCGCTGACGTAGCCCCAGTTGTTGATGTGGTCTTTAAGATAAGCAGCGGCTTGTTCTGGACGGCCACGTACTTGCTCATTTTGCGGCGCGGCTATATCGACAAAACCTACGGCATGCCGATGGTGGCGCTGTGTGCCAATCTCTCCTGGGAGTTTATCTTCTCGTTTGTTTTTCCTCACAGCAAGCCGCAGCTCTACATCGATTATGTATGGCTCCTGTTCGACGTAGGCCTCTTGGTACAGTACCTGCGGTATGGGAAACAGGAAATTACGGCGCAGCTCTCCGGAAAACTCTTTTACCCGACCTTTCTGCTGACCCTGGCGCTTGCCGCGCTATTTATCGTGCAATTGTCGCGCGAGTTCGACGAGTACAACGGTGTGTATGCGGCCTTCGGCCAGAACCTGCTGATGTCGGTGCTGTTTGTGCGCCTGTTGCTGAAGCGGAACAGTGCCGCAGGGCAATCGCTGTACATCGCGCTCTGCAAAATGGTCGGCACGCTGTTTCCGTCTGTGCTCCTCTACCTCTACTTCCCTGATTCGCACCTGCTCGTTTCGCTGTATGTCAGCATTTTCATTTTTGATATGATCTACCTGCTTGTGCTGTATTTCCGCCTGAAGGAAACAGGTATAAGTCCCTGGTCGAGGGTATAAAGCTGGGTATGCGGCCAACTTGCTCAGGCCCTTCGCTTCCGTAGCTCCAGCACCGTAACCTCGGGCCATATACCCACCCGCCCCGTAAAACCGATAAAGCCGAAGCCGCGGTTTACATAGAGCTGCCGGTTGTTTTCCTGAGCCAGGCCTGCCCAGTTGGCATAGCGGTATTGCGCAGGGCTCCATTTAAACAGGGGTGTCTCCACGCCAAACTGCATGCCGTGCGTATGGCCTGATAGCGTGAGGTGTACCTGCCTGGGGTGGTGCTTCACGATCTCCTCGAAGTGAGACGGGTCGTGCGAGAGCAGTATTTTAAATGCGCCAGGCGCTACTCCCTCCAGGGCTTTGTCCAGATCGCCCTGCTGTATAAAGCCTTTGCCCCAGTTCTCTACCCCAATCAACGCCAGTTGCTCGCCTGCCTTTTCAATGGTCACGTGCTCGTTCAGCAGCAGGCGGTAGTCCATTTGGCGGTGGTGTTGCTTTAGCCGCTCCAGGTTCGCCTCCCGCACCGCATCGCTGTCCCAGTCGTGGTATAAGCCGTAATCGTGGTTGCCCAGAATCGAAAACTGTCCGTACGGTGCCTTGAGCTGGGCGAAGCGCGGGATCCAAGGCTCTATTTCGGTGGCCAGGTCATTCACCAGATCACCCGTAAACACATATAAATCCGACTGTTGCGCTTTCGCCAGGTCAATGCCGCGCTGCACAGCCTCCGCATCATCGAAGCTGCCGGAGTGTATGTCAGAAAGCTGCGTGATGGTAAACCCCTCAAAGGCTTCCGGCAAATCGTCGAAATACAGGGTATGGCGGTGCAGGGTAAAGGCATACTTGCCCTTGGTGACGCCATAGAGAAAAGCCCCGAAGGGAATGCTGGCGAACAAGAGCCCCAGCTGGCTCATGAATTTCCGGCGTGGCGGCAACAGTTTTACTGGCTGGTCCTCGGCTGTTTGACTGAAGGAGCGTGCAAAAAACCGAAACACCGTTACCCCCACCCGATACAGGTCTTCGGCAAGCAGCACCAGCAAAAAAACCAGCTTGGTCACCAGCAAGGTCAGAAACGCGTTCAAGAACCATTGCCCCAATAGGGTGGAACGGTCCTGGGAAAAGCGAAAGTATATTGCGATGCAAAAGCCAACAAGCACCGAAAGGAAGAAAAACCAAAAGGCCCCACGCACCACCGTGCGCAGTTGCTTAGAGCGAAAGTTGTGGGTGAGTCGTTTTATACCCTGGTACACGTACAGGTTTGTGAGCAGGGAGACAAGCGCTAAGAAGCTGTTTTAAAAGGTAATTAGGGATAAAAAAAGTGCCCACTTTGGTTAAGATAGTTATTCGACCAACTAATCA
>NZ_JAKVIR010000020.1:42891-124568 GCF_022601975.1 Pontibacter sp. E15-1 | reverse complement strand
GATGCCCGCCCGCGCACCCGGCCCCCTCTACCAGTCCCTGTGCCTGCTCTCGGGGCAGGTGCTGCTTCTGGACGCCACCGAGAGACCCGTGCCCCGCTCAGTGGAGGCAGAGCGGCAAAGGCACGAGTACAGCGGCAAGAAGGGCTGCCACACCAACAAAAACCTGCTGCTGGCCGATCAGCGGGGGCGGGTGCTCTACCTGAGCCCCACCGTGGTGGGCAGCATGCATGACAAGGCCCTGGCCGATGAGATGGAGCTGGAGTTTGTGCCTGGGCAGGGGCTGCTGCTGGACCTGGGCTTTCTGGGCTATGAGCCGGAAGGGGCGCTGACCTGCCTGCCTTTCAAAAAACCTCCTAAGGGAGAGCTCTCCGAGTATGAAAAGCACTACAATCAGATGCTGGCAAGCCTGAGAGTGCAGGTCGAACATGTGATAGCATCAGTCAAGAGGCTAAGAACTGTGAAAGAGAAAATAAGGCTCCACAAAGACCCGGTCAGGGATGCGGTCATGCTCATTGCTTGTGGAATGCACAACCTGAGAGAAACGCATAGAAATTTATCGTAATATCATTTAATTGAAAAGAAGTTTCTTTTTCCATGTGAACTCTAAGTGCTCTTTAAACCTGATAACGGTCAAATAACCCACTGTATAATAGAAGGCAATCAGCAGAAACAAAGCTATCAGCAGTAATATAACAGGTATACTTTTGATTTTTGCCCCAATCAAGGTTGCTCCAACTAACACAAATGGAAATAAAAGCAACATTAATAAAACTCTTGACTGCCGGAAAATTGTTAGGTGAAATTTGGTCACTTTCTATAATTCATAATTTGAGATAACTCCCAGGAAAGCGTAAACATACGGTTCTGGGCACTATGTATATAGGGTATAGGGATGAATATTCTGCTCCTCCTTCTGCTGGATACTATCCTTTAGCAATATAGTAAATCCAATTTATTTACTTGTGAATACCCTAACAATATTAGTCTCATTTTAATAGCAGCGCAATCACCAACATCCACACATAAAAAGCTCCTCTGCCATACCTACTTAAAAGGTGGCAAAGGAGCTTTGGCATTCTAAAAGAAAGCCGCTTATAAAAAAGTCAGTTCGCTCAGTTGGTCCAGCATCCAGCCGGTGAGGCTGTAGCGGGGGCGGGTGGCCACCAGCACCTCGTGCGGAATCATGTCGGCGCGGAAGCAGGCGAGGCGGCCTGCTATGGGCAGGATGTCTACCGTTTCTTCTCCGCCATCTTCCTGCGGCAGGTATAAACGCAGGTTGCCGCCGTGCTCAGGCAGCCAGCCCTCGTTCAGGTAGCAGATAAACGACAGTTTGCGGTGGTCGTTGGTTTTAAACTGGTCGATGTGGCGCTTGTATACCGTGCCCACCGGGTATTCGGTGAAGTGAAACTCATAGTCCTTCAGGCCCAGGAAGCAGGTGCGGTTGATGTAGCGCATCATCTCGTTCATGCGGTCGAGGAACACCTGCGTGGGCGGCAGCGCGTTTTGCGGCTCAATCCAGCGGATATAGTCGCCGCGGACCGACTTGTCTACCTGGAACTGGTCAGAGGCACCGATGCCCGCTTTCTTAAAGGTGCCCTGGTCGCGGTGATGCGTCAGCACGTCCAGCAGGTCGTGCACCTCCTGTGGCTCCAGAAAATTATCCACCACGGCATAGCCCTTCTCCGACAGCCGGTCGGCTATCTGCTCAAATTTCACAAGCAGCCGCTCGTCCTCCAATTCTTCCATCATCGTGCGGTTTCCTTTAATTAAGCGCTTGCCGGGTAGGGTGCCGTTTGCGGAGACAACCACAAAGGCAAGCTGGCAAAAGTAAACACGAAAAGCGTCGGTTGTGTATGGGGATGAAAAAGAAATTCTGAAACTTTAATTCCTTGACCTGCAGGCGGATGGCTGGTAAGCCAGCGTGGGGCAGCGCGACAGGTAATGCTAAAATGAGTATATTCGTCTCATCGCGCATACCATACCTGAAACAATTTAACGGGCGTAGTCCTTATGAAGAAAACAACTGTACTGTTGCTGGCCGGTGGCTTCACGGCATTGTCGGCCTGCAAATCAACCCAAAACGATACAAAAGCCCCTGGCATGACCACAGAAAACACTACCCCAGCCGCCGCCACTGCTTCGGCCGGGACAGCTTTAGCTTACCCCGACACCAGGAAAGCAGACCATACCGATGATTACTTCGGAACTTCGGTGGCAGACCCCTACCGCTGGCTCGAGACGCACGACGAAAGCGTGGACGCCTGGATTGAGCAGGAGAACGAAGTCACGCAGGCCTACCTGAAGAACATCAGCTTCCGGGACAAGATAAAAGAGCGCCTGACCGAGATATGGAATTACCCGAAATACGGCGCGCCTTTTAAGGAGAACGGCAACTACTATTTCTACAAAAACGACGGCCTGCAGAACCAGAGCGTGCTGTATGTGCAGGAAACGCTGGACGCGGAACCGAAGGTGTTCTTCGACCCGAACAAGCTGTCGGATGACGGGACGGTGGCGCTCACCGCTTTTGCGTTTTCGGAGGATGGGCGCTACGTGGCCTACGGCACCGCCAGTGGCGGCTCCGACTGGAACACCTACCACGTGATGGAGGCGGCCACGGGCAAAAAGCTGAATGATGAAGTGGAATGGGTAAAGTTCTCGGGTCCGAGCTGGTATAAAGACGGTTTCTTTTACAGTCGCTACGATGCCCCTACCGAAGGCAACATGCTGGCCAGCAAGAACGAGTTCCATAAGGTATACTACCACAAAGTAGGCACGCCGCAAAGCCAGGACAAGCTGGTGTATGAGGACAAGCAGCACGCGCTGCGCAACTTCTACGGCCAGACCACCGACGACGAGCGCTTCCTGATCCTGAACGTGTCGGAGGGAGCCAGCGGGGCTAACGCGCTGTACTATAAAGACCTGAAAGATCCGAAAGGCACGATCAAGCCGATTGTGGAGAACTTTGAGTCAGAGTATAACGTGGTGGATAACATGGGCGACAAGCTGCTCGTGATGACCAACAAAAACGCGCCGCGCTACCGCCTCGTGCTCATCGACCCGAAAAAGCCGCAGGAGCAGAACTGGAAAACCGTGGTGCCGGAGAATGAGAACGTGATCACGGGCGTGTCGACGGTGGGTGGCCGCATTATTGTCAGCTACATGAAAGACGCGACAAGCCAGGTAGTGGTGTTCGACGACAAAGGCAAAAAAATGAACGACGTGGAACTGCCGGGCCTCGGCACCGTGGGTGGCTTCAACGGCGAGAAAGAGGATACCGAGGTGTTCTTTACCTTTACTTCCTTCACATACCCGCCAACCATCTACCGCTACGATGTGCCCGCCAACAGGGTCACGCTCTTCCGCAAATCCGAAGTGAACGTGAACACCGATGCCTACGAGACAAAGCAGGTGTTTTATACCTCCAAGGACGGGACCAAGGTGCCGATGTTCATTGTGCACAAAAAAGGGCTGGAGCTGAACGGGCAGAACCCGACCTACCTGTATGCCTACGGCGGCTTCAACATCTCCCTGACACCGAGCTTCAGCATTGCCAACATGCTGTGGCTGGAGAACGGCGGTGTGTATGCCCTGCCCAACCTGCGCGGCGGCGGCGAGTACGGAGACGACTGGCACAAAGCCGGTATGACGCCGAACAAGCAGAACGTGTTCGACGATTTCATCACGGCGGCCGAGTACCTGATTAGCGAAGGCTATACCTCTTCCGAGAAGCTGGCGGTGGCCGGTGGCTCTAACGGCGGTTTGCTGGTGGGCGCCTTCATGACGCAGCGCCCGGAGCTGGCCAAAGTGGCCATACCTGCCGTGGGCGTGATGGACATGCTGCGCTTCCATAAGTTCACCATCGGCTGGGCGTGGGTGCCCGAGTATGGCTCGTCTGACGACGAAGCGCAGTTCAAGAACCTGCATACTTTCTCGCCGCTGCACAACATCAAAGAGGGCGTAAAATACCCTGCCACGCTGGTGAAAACCGCTGACCACGACGACCGTGTGGTGCCGGCGCACTCGTTCAAGTTCATCTCAGAGCTGCAGGCCAAAGGCGCTCCGGGCAACCCGTACCTGATTCGGGTGGACGTGCGGGCAGGCCACGGTGCCGGCAAGCCGACTTCCCTGGTCATACAGGAGTATGCCGACACGTATTCGTTTATATATGAGAACATGGGTGTTAACCCGTATCAGAATCAGTAATCTGTAAAAGCAGACCGATTTTAAAAGCCGCGCTGCCAGTTTAGGTAGCGCGGCTTTTTTTTATTCTCAGCGGCCAGAGGCCTAGGTATAGCTTACACTCGCGGGACGCGAGCGAAGGCGACTTGCTTTGCTTTCTCCTGCTCTCGCTCGCCTCTGGCGAGTGTGCGTTATCTTAAGGCCTCTGGCCGCTTAAACAAAAGCAACATCACATCTCAGAAACCGTGATTGGGCTATCCGTACAGGCGCTACTGTATACATAATGCGTAGGCTCAGCTACCAGCCCAGCCCGCACAGGATTTTGATGAATATAGTCCACTTTCTGCTCAAGAACCGCGTTTGTGTGCAGCAAAGTTGGGTGGTTCTTGTAGTTCCAGAAATGATAATTGCTGTGTTGGGTGTTTGTTTTTGCAAAATGCTTGAACAGGTAAAGCAGCCATTCTTTTCTGCTCTCCTGAGGGTTTTTCTCTATCGCTTCTATGATCTTTTTGGCAGTGTAACTTTTGAATCTTCCAAGTAACTCTACGAGGTCTGCATTTTGCCTGCGGGCAATCATATGCAAGTGATTTGTCATGATGACATAAGCGAAGATTTCCAGCCCTTGCTTTTGTTGGCATAACTTCAGATTCTCGACTAAAATGTCTTTATATTCCTTTCTGCTAAAAACATCAACCCAGCCGACTATGGTTAGTGTTACAAAGTATACTTCATCTGGCGATGTTCTCCTATATTCGCTCATAAGTCTATTGTATAAAATGGGATTACGCTAAAAATCCTGGCTTGGCCAGAGGCCTGCAGATAGCTTACACTTGCGGGACGCGAGCGAAGGCAGCGAAGGCTATCTCCTGCTCCCGTTCGCCTCCGGCGAATGTGCGCTATCTGCAGGCTTCTGTTATAAATCAGACAGAAATTCCTCTCTTGGGAGAGGTAGGTTTTAGCACATAAGTATCTTCAAATATGCTGCAGCTATTCAATAATTGAATGACATGTCATCTCGGCGGCCAGAGGCGAGCGGAGGCGTGTTTTATGGGCCAAGTTGGTTGCGCCGCCGATTCTTCCGTACCTTAGCGGAGCACAAACCTGAGAAGATGAAAGCAGTTGGAGGCGCAAGCGAGTTCACCGTTCGCTCGCATGAGATAGACTACCGGGGGCAGGCCACCTTGCCAGCCCTGGTCAGTTATATGCACGAGGCCGCCTGGGACAATACCGTGACGCTGGGCATTTCGATGTATGATTTGCTGAAGCAGGACATGACCTGGGTGCTGCAACGGATGCGGGTGGAAATGTTCCGCTACCCCCGGCACAGCGAAGAGCTAACCGTGGAAACGTGGGCCTCCGGGCGCGAGCGCATCTTCATGCACCGCGACTTCAGGGTATACAGCGCGGAGCGGGAACTGCTGGGGCAGGCGACGAGCGTATGGCTGGTGATGGACATGGTGAAGCGCCAACTGGTGTCGTTGCCCGAGCTGATCACCGGTATAGAAGTGGCGCCCACCGAGCCGCCGCTGCCCTTCGCGAAAGGCAAGCTGCCGCAGCTAAAGGAACCAACGCAGGAGCAGCAGATTCCGGTGCGTTGGCATGACATCGACCTGAACCGCCACGTCACCAACACGCGCTACCTGCAATGGGTCCTCGATTCGATGCCGCTGGAAGTGCTGCAGCAAAAGCAGCTGCGTGAGATCGATATCATCTTCCGGGCCGAAACCGCCTTGGGCGATACCGTGCATGCCGCCGTGGCACCCGCCGAAGTAGCCGATACCTTTTTGCACAAACTCAGCAGCCAGGAAAACGGCAAAGAACTGGTACAGGCCCAAACGAAGTGGAGAAAGGTAGGGAGCTAGGGAGTTTTGGAGTTAGAAAGTTACAGAGTGAATTAGCCATTCAACAACCAACAATTAACAATCAACAACCAATATGGAAGTAGCAATCAGAAAAGGAATAATAGACGACTTGCCGCAGGTATATGCCCTGATACAGGAACTGGCCGACTTTGAGCGTGCGCCACAGGAGGTGACCAACACGCTGGAGGACATGGAGCGCGATGGCTTCGGCGAGAACCCGATTTTCAAGTTCTTTGTGGCGGAGTCGGCAGACGGGATTATGGGCATTGCCCTGTACTACATTGCCTACTCCACCTGGAAGGGCAGAATGCTGTTTTTGGAGGACCTGGTAGTGACGGAGCGGATGCGCCGCGCAGGCATCGGGCGTAAGCTGTTCAGGGCAGTGGCGCACGAGGCGAAGGTACTAGGTGCCAAGCGGTTTAAGTGGCAGGTGCTGGAATGGAACGAGCCGGCCATTGCTTTCTACAAAAAGATTGGCGCCAACCTCGACGGCGAATGGATTAACTGTAACATGAACGAGGAGCAGATTCAGCAGTTCGACGCGTAGTCTGCCGGGTATAAACAGGCTGGGCCGGATCCATACCTATGGTCCGGCCCAGCCTGTCTACAAAGATGATGTCTTTTTATTGCGCTTCAGGGCGCTCCACGTTTACGCCCACTACCTCCAGCATGGTCCGGAACGAGGCATAGTAGCCTGCATAGCGGTCGTTTACTTTTTGTTGCAGGGCAGGGGAGTGGTCGCGCTGGTACTCCTGCAAATCCTCCACGCTGCGGCAGGTATACTGCACGGCATAGGTCTTGCCGCCGGTCTCCTCATCCTCCACCACACGGCAAATCTGGTTACCAAGAAAATAACCCGTATCCATTACCTCCGGTATGTGCACGGTTTTCATCCACTCCAGCCACTCATCGGCCACGTTATTATCGATACTTACGGTTACGTTGTACAAGATCATATACAAAATTACG
This sequence comes from Pontibacter sp. E15-1, assembly GCF_022601975.1. Classification (GTDB taxonomy): domain Bacteria; phylum Bacteroidota; class Bacteroidia; order Cytophagales; family Hymenobacteraceae; genus Pontibacter. Next base: position 117,555 of record NZ_JAKVIR010000020.1, on the reverse strand, counting down.
CTTTTAAGCTGAAACAGGAAGTATTTACCCGCCAGTTTATCGCCCGATGCTGACCAGCATTGGGCAAGCGTTGCACTGCTTGCCGCAAGTGCGAAGGAACTGTGTATGAAACTGGGGTGGATGCGTTGCCGGGAGCTTTAGAAACCGACAATCCCGGTAGGCGGTGTGGCGACGATAGCCAGGCCTGCGGCGGAGACTGCTGTTGCCGGTAGGCGCTGCTGCTCTGCTTCAGGCCTGTTGTTGTTTGCCCTGTAAGAGGTAAATAGGACGATCATTAAGAACAAAGCGGCTAATAAAGCTAAATCAGCTTGGTCGGAGGCAGAGGGATTGCGCATACGCTCTATATATTATATACAGTAAAGTCTATATATAATTATACTGGATGTGCGAAACATTAGTTGCCGGTGTTATTGCACTGAAGCTGTGGCTCTTTGCTAACGCATTGGTTTACAGCAGAAGTAAAGTTTAAAAATAAGTACAAAAAAAAGTGAGTGAGCACTTTTTGGTTATATCGGCTCCAGGAAGTTAAGGTCCTTAGAATAGGTTTCCTCCAGCGTCAGGATGGAGGCCACGGCTATGGAAAGGCAAAGTGCGCCCAGCGCCATAGCCGTCGGGACAATGCCCCAACTGTCTTTCAGGGCCTCAAACGTAAGCGTGAGCGGTACCACGGCGCCGCGCACAAAATTGGGCACCGTGGTGGTTACGGTAGCCCGGATGTTGGTGCCAAACTGCTCGGCCGCAATGGTCACGAACACGGCCCAATACCCACTGGCCAACCCGAGCGCCACGCATAGGATGTAGAACGAGTCCAGGGAGAGATTTCGGCTGAGCAGGTAGAAGGCCACAAAAGCCCCCGTGAGCAGCAGGAAGACCAGCACAATCATGCGGCGGCTCTTAAAGCGCTGGCTCAGGAAACCGCTCAGGAAGTCGCCCACCACCAGACCAAGGTAGCAGAACGACACGGCCTTTGCCGCTGAAACGGTCTCTTCCATACCTAACTCCACGCCAAACTCCGGCGAAAACGTAATCAGGATGCCCACCACGTACCAGATCGGCACGCCCACCAAAATGCATTTGAGGTATTTGCGGAAGCGCTTGCCGTTCGAGAACAGACTCAGGAAATTTCCACGTGTAACATGCGCAGTGCTCTTCACATGCTCAAACATCCCCGACTCGTATACCCCGATGCGCAGGAACAGCAGCAGAAAACCGAGTCCGCCGCCGATAAAGTAGGCCGTGCGCCAGCCAAACGACTCGCCCACGAAACCCGCCAGGATAGCGCCCGATATACCGATAGTGGCTACGATCATGGTGCCATACCCCCGTTTCTCCTTTGGCAGCACCTCACTTACCAGCGTAATGCCCGCGCCCAACTCGCCTGCCAGCCCAAGGCCGGCCACAAAACGCAGAAACGCATACATCGGGATAGTAGTCACAAAACCGTTGAGAATGTTGGCCACCGAGTACAGGAAGATAGAGCCGAACAGCACCGACAACCTGCCCCGCTTGTCGCCGAGGATGCCCCAGGCCACGCCGCCCACCAGCATGCCCAGCATCTGCATGTTGAGTAGCATCACGCCGTCCTCCAGCAGTGCCGCCTGGCTCGTGATGCCAAGGTCCCGGAGGCTGGGGATGCGCACAATACTGAAGAGTACCAGGTCGTAGATATCCACAAAGTAGCCCAGCGCGGCCACAATCACGGAGGCGTTAAAAAGGATGTTTTTGTTGGAGACAGTTTTCTCGGCTGGCATATATAGTCGCGTTTATATCTTGTAAGTTAGCTTTTGTAGCGAAAATTGCAAAGCGGAGCAAGCAGGAGAATGATGGAAAAAGCCGGGGTTATGCTGCAAAACAACATGCTATATGAGATAGTGATATTTAAGGAATTGCATTATATTAGGTGGCCAAACGGAAGGCGCTGTTCCGGAAGCCGTTTATCCTTACCCGCTACGCTATGAAAATCATTTTGCTTGCCCTTGTGGCAGTTTTGCTGAGTACTTCCAGGCTGTCTGCGCAGGCGGGCGTTACGAAAATCGGTATGGAAGAAGGCTTCCCGAGGTATAAATTCAAGTATGATGCGTTGGACATAGGCATCAAAGAGGTTGCCACCATTCTCGAAAACAATGAGCAAGCCTACCAACTAATCAGGCCAGCGAAACGGAACGCTGCTGTCGGCAACAGTATCTTATACATGGGAGTGGCGATGGCCATTGTGCCTTTGGGCGAAGTTTTCAAATCCGGCGGCTCGCGGCGCTACTGGGAAGTGTATGGTATTTTTGCTGGGATAGGGGTCGGTATGGTGGGTGCCTCCCTTCCTTTTCTGAACAAGGCCAACAAACAAGCCGAACACGCCATTGACGTGTACAACGCCGGACTGAGCGGCTATAACCACAAAAAAGAAAAACCTGCAATCTACCTCGGCGCTACAGGCACCGGCGTAGGACTGTCGATGGCTTTTTAACCTCGCTGGAGGGGGCCGCCGCTGTCTTTATATATGTAGGAGGCAGTTTTCTTAGTTGGTATATATAGTTGTGTTTATATGTTTCACGATAGCTTATGTTGTGGAAATTGCAAAGAAAACGCAGCCAATATGAATCGAGGGAATATGTAGCTATATTAGGATATAGTATATTCGTTAGTCCGGTTACGGTTATCTGTCGATTTCGACAAAAAACCGTATGTTTATTTCGTTTAGCAACAAGTTGGCCATAATTTGTAATAGAATATGTTAAGGATACTCTCCCTTTTTATAGTCGCTTTACTTTTTTGCTCTTGCGAACAGAATGAGAAGGTTGAGTACTACAGATTCGGGAAGCAGATTACACCAAGCGGTAAATATGTTATCTACGATTACGCTAGATATGATCCAGATATTTTGGGTACAGAAGTTTTCAAAGTAAACGAAGAATTTGAAGAAGGAGAAGGAGTGTCTATTGACGGTGCAATAAGTGAATGGATTTCTGATGACACCTTGTTGATATATAATTTTAAATCAGACTTAGAACAGCCAAAGGACACGCTCCCAATAGATACTAAATTTGAAAAGGTAGGTGATTTTATAGTTGAAACGGTATATTACAAATCAAATTCAGGGAGTAGGGCAATCTATGACTTTGACTCTGTTGCAACCACAAATGATTCAATTATTATCAGAACTGTTTCAAGCAATGGAGAACAAAAAATATTGATATTTCCGCTTGGCGCAACGACAATAAAGATAGATTCCGATTCAATAAAGCATATAACAATATCAACCCGACTATCAAAAAGTATGAACTTCGTCTACAAAAATCCAGACGGGTCTTTTACGAGTGGTTTACCAAAAGTAGGAACAACTTGGTATGACCTTACTCCAATAAAAAAGATATCTCCAAAAGGACTAAATACGAAGAAAATCTTTTGGGAAGAATAAAACTTTGGCCAACAAGGTATAAAAGCCATACTTCGGCTACGCCTCGTTCACTTTTTATACAAGACGTTGGCATACATAAAATTCATAAATGGAAACATTAGAAAGGTTGAGAGAAGTTAGCGGAGAAGTGCCTATACCACCTAAGCTACCGACAAGAAAAGACATCGAAAATGCAGAAAGAAAATTAGAGTTAAAGTTTCCTCCATCATATGTAAAATACCAGTTAGAGTATTCCGATGTAGTCTTAGGAACAATCGAACCATTACAGCTATTTGAAAATGGAAGCTACACTGACCTCGTTAAAGCTGTCAGAGAAGCACATGAAGCAGGTCTATCAGAACATCTGATTCCTTTTTTAGAAGATAACTCCGACTTCTACTGTTTTGATTTGACCTCATCACCTCCAGAGTATAATGTTCGATTCTGTTCTCACAATGGTTTAACTGATGAAAAGTGGGAAAATTTCTTGGAATGGGTGGATAAGTGCTGGATTGAAGAAAGTATATAGACAAAAATAACGCTTGCCAACAAGAGATAAAGCACACTTAGGCGTGCCTTAGCCAAGCCGTTACCAGTTATAAATGAAATATCTAAAAATCGTTATTTTAGTCATCTTTTGGGGTTTAATTGGTTGTAAAGGACAAACTGGTGAAGAAAAAACTGCTGTATCGATAGCAAAGGAATTGACTTCTGAAAGATTAGGCATCATCAATTACATCAAACTTGATACATCTGAAAGTAGCTATGAATTAAATCATAACTATATAGACAAAATAAATGAAGCATTAAAGCTTGATAGTGCACTTAATACAGATACTGATTTGGTAATAAGATTATTCTCGTATCAAGATTTTGATACAACAGCTGTTTATGATATGCAAATGCAGCGGGGAGAATGGACCGGAACTATATATAAGTTAAATTATCTAACTGGTAAACTTCTGTCAAGAGAAAATTTTATTCCATCAAAAGGCTGGGATGAGTTTGAGAGACGCATTGTTAAGAATGATATTCTGAATACAGGAGTACAAACCATTAGTTTGTCATCTTCCTGCAGTTTTACTCACCCCAGAAGTTTTACTTTTCAAGTAATAACACCGACCTCAATCAGGTTTATAGACTATGGTGCTTTCTATAACTATCTGCTTTCATGTAAAGTTGAAGAGCCAGGGTTCGAAAAAATGGAAAGAATAATGTTTGGCTTACTTGAAGAGAAAAATAACAACTGGTAACCCAGTACATAAGCCACGCTTCGGCTGCGCCTCGCGCACCTCATGTACCAGACCGTTACACTACCCAACACATGCCCGAACTACTCAAGAAACTCCAGCTAAAGCCAAGCCATACCCTATTGCTTGTAAATGTCCCTGAAGAAGTTGCAGCAGTTTTGACGGGCATGGGAGGCAACGTGACGCAGGCTGACCAGACACCAACCTCCGGTGCTTTCGATGCAGCACTCTTATTTGTGATGAGCGGCGCGGAACTGGAGCAGGATGCGCTTAAAGTGATCGGGCTGTTGAAACCGGAGGGGATGCTGTGGGTGGCTTACCCTAAAAAATCGTCGGGTATCGAAACAGACCTGACCCGCGACAAAGGGTGGAGTGCCATGGCGGCGTTGGGGTATGAGCCTGTAAGGCAGGTGGCGATAAATCAGGTATGGTCGGCGCTGCGGTTTATCCATCGCGCTGCCCGTAAAACCACTTCTACCTTTGGCGTAGACATGCCCGGCATCGACCTGAAAACCAAGACGGTGACGGTACCCGACGATATGCAGCTAGCCCTGGAAGAGGCGGGCCTGTCAGAAACATTCAGCCAGCTCGCGTTTACGCACCGGAAAGAGTATGTGGTGGCCGTGCTGGAAGCCAGGCGGCCGGAGACAAGGACCAGGCGCATCCGCAAAGCGGTGGAGCAACTGGCGCAGAAGGAGCGGGTATAGTTCTTTATACATAGGCACAAAAAAAAGGAGACGCAGTTTTAGCTGGGTCTCCTTTTCTGTTTAAGATGCTTCTGTGTTACTGAATAACGGCAGGGAAATCTGCCTCCACATCGGTTTCTCCTTTGGAGATGTCGCTGGTGTTGCCTTTCAGGTTCGGCTGGTGCTTCAGGGTAACGCGCAGCTTGCCCGAGCTGGTGGCACCCGTCACGATGGTGGCTTCCAGGCCTACCGGGCGGTTGTTCTTGTCCAAGTCCGTCTTCTGCACGGAGCTAATGTTCAAGCCACCCGTCGCGGTGAAGAAAAGCTCGTGCTCATCGCCTTCTGTGCGTACTTCTGCCGTGATGTCCTTCGAAGGTGATTTGCTGTCATCCGAAAGCGTTACGGTCATGTTATACGTGGTGTTGGGGGCCAGCACCAACGTCTCTATTGTGGGGGCGTTGCCTCCATCGCCATCCGGGTCGCTAAAGGTAGCGGTCACGTTTTGGCCTTTTCCTTCCGGTACCAGGCTCAGCTTCACTGTCGTGATCAGTTCCTGTTCCACCACAATTGGTTTGGGGTCATCGCTGCCGCAGGAGGTGCTGGCAAACAGCAGGGATCCCATCATAAAAGCGGCTAAATAGGGTTTCAATAGGTGTTTCATATGTAAATGTAAGTATAAAGGTGGTACATCAGTACGGGGATTGGCTTAAAACGATGCAATTTACGACTTGCTGAAATCCAGCGGCACTTTTATGCGGAACATGAGCAGCCTGCCCACCTCGTCAGAGAAGTAGCGGAAGCGGTTCAGGTAGTCGCGGTACACCGTGTTGGTCAGGTTGCTGCCGGTGATGCCAAACTCCACCGGCTGTTTGCCCAGCCGCACGGTAGCGCCCGCCTCGGCGTGCAGCAAAAAGTATGCGTCCGGTGCCGGGGCAAAGTCCTCGTCTGTTTTGGTGGGCACGCGCGTCTGCTGCCCCACATACGTGCCACCCACTGAAATATAAGTATTTGAGAATAACCCGGCATGGTCGGCTTGCCTAAACTCGTAGCGCAACGCGTTGTCCAGCCTGTCAGGGGGTATGTTGATGAGGTAGTCATTTGTGGACACGTTCCGGGCGCGCACGATGGCTGTTTTCGAGTCGAGGATCAGGTTGGGCAGCAGGTTATACGTCCAGCTCAGGTCGATGCCTTTGAACGTCGCGTCTGTCTGCCGGTACTGGAAAGCAGGGAAAGCACCGCGCACCGTTAAAACCGGATCGGGCAGCGGCGACAGGTAGATATAGTTGTTGATCACATTGTAGTAAAGGCTTAGCTGTCCGTTCAGGCGGGAGTTGCCAAAGTAACTCACGGAGGTCTCAAAGTTATAGGCCTGCTCCGAGCTCAGCCCCGCGTCGCCCACCTCGTACGTGGCCGCGCTGTGGTGCACCCCCTCGCTGAAGAGCTCGTTCACGCTTGGGGCGCGCCAGGCCGAGGTGGCGCTCAGCCCGAACGTAAGGTGATAGCCCACATCATACAGCGCTCCCAGCGTACCCGACACATTGTTGAAGTTAAAGGTTGGTTTTTGGAGTGCGTTGTTTGCATCAAGGCGCTTTACCTGCAGGTGCTTGTAGTCGTAGCGCAGGCCCGCCTCCAGCTGCAGCCTGTCTTTACGCCACTTCTCGGTGGCAAAGGCCCCGGCGGTTATACCGGTATAGTATGGCAAAAAGGCGCTGTACTTATAGGTGTTGTTCTGGTAGATGGTGCTCAGGCCCACGGAACCGCTGAAGTTGCCCAGCGGCGCATGCTCCCACACGGCCTCGGTGGTATGGGTGTTCAGGTTGAGGTACAGGGCAGGTCGGCCTGCAGACACGTTGTGCAGGTCATACTCCTGGCGGCGGTTGCGCTGCCAGCCATACGTAAACTCCAGTCGGCCCGCCTCGCCGGTTTTCAGGTAGGCCTTCGCCTTCAGCAAATCGTGCTGCACATCCTGGTAAGGCCTCCCGATGGTATAAGTGAAGCGCACCGTGTCCGCCCCGGCGGGCCTGCCGCGTTCAAGGGCATAGTTCAGGTCCGTCAGGTTGCCGATGTGGGAGGGGCTGAAGATGCCCAGCTTGGTGTTGAACTGGCTGTAAAACAGCTCGCCGCCAAACCGCTCCTTTTTATACCCCAGCGCCCCCGAGAAATTCTGCTCCTGAAAGCCGGTGTTGTCGAGGTAGTAGTCCGGGGCTTTGGCATTGCCCGCTTTTTTGAGCGTGCCCTGCAGGCGCCAGCTCAGCGGGGGTATGGCCCTGGAGTTTCCCTCCACCGTGGCCGAGGCCGCCAGCTGCCGGTTGTTGGTGCCGACCAGCAGGTTCACCTCGCCGCCGATGCCCGGGGTTTTCCGCAGCGCCCCCGGCTCCACGAGCACCACGCCGCCAATGGCATCGGCCCCGTAGCGCACGCCAGCGGCGCCCTTGATCACTTTCATCTCGGTGGCCACAAACGGGTCTATCTCCGGGGCGTGCTCCGAGCCCCACTGCTGCCCCTCTTGCCGCACGCCGTTGTTGAGCAGCAGCACGCGGTTGCTGTGCATGCCGTGTATCACGGGTTTGGAGATGGTAGGGCCCGTCTGGAGCGAGGATACCCCCGGAATGCTTTTCAGCGACTCCGCCAGCGAGAGGCCGCGCGTTTCCTCCAACTCCCGCCCTGCCAGCACCCGCGACGACTGCGCCAGCTCCTGCAGGCGGTTGCCCAAAACCTCAACCGTGCCCAGAGTCTGCGGGGAGGTGTGCAAGGGCAGGTCCCTGACCGTGGAGCCAGAGAGCCTGACCGTGAATTTCTCCGGCTCGTAGCCCACATAGGTCACCTGCAGGGTATACGTGCCCTGGCAAAGGTGCTGCAGGAGGTAGTTGCCATACGCATCGGCCACAGCGCCCTGGTGCAGCTCCGGGATAGAGACTGTCGCGCCCGCTAACGTTTCACGGGAATCATGGTCCAGCACCTTGCCCGACAGTGTGAGTCCGCATTCCTGGCCTGGGCTGGCGCTATCAATGCCGGGAGGCGGCAGAAGCTGTGCTTTGGTCTGCTGACTCAGCAGCAGCAGGAAGGGCAGGAGCAGTGCGGGGAAATACGATAGTGTTTTCGGTATATACACGATATAGCTTTAGCTAAACCAACGTGGCTGCCCGAACAGCAGCAGGCTGGCTTTAGATACTAGATAAATAGCGAGCTGCTCCACACACGGTGCGGCAGCGCATCACCTGATGAATAGATGACAAAGAGGTGCCCCGGAGAGTAGGGGCAAGGACAGGTATGGCTAGGCTAGCGGAGGACCGCGCAGGTAATGAACAGGAGGAAGAGAAGTATCCCGGTTGCGGAGGTATGGCGTTATGTAGGCCGTGGTATGGGTGAGGGGTATAAACAGGGGGGCGGTGGCGCTCCCCTGAAAAGGCTTCCCGAACACATCCTCCACCTGGCAGTGCCTGTGCTTCAGGCCTACCTGCGCCTTCTTCGTGTCGGTCTGGTCGGTATGGACGGTATGGGTATGCGGGTGCAGCTCCAGCAAAAGGGCATCAGGCACCATGGCCCTGCAGAAAAGCAGCAACAGCAGCAGGGCGATATGTCTGGAAAAGCGCGGCACTTGTTTTAGAACGCTATAAGAACCAAAGTAAAGGTAGGATAAATTCCACGAAGTTGCATTTATACCCCGCGCCAGCCGCCTCTGCCCGCGCACGATTCCCTGACCATCCATGTATACTGCTCCGGCTTGTGTGTCGATTTGCTGACAACCTGTCACAGTACGGGGTGCCGCCGCTTCTCTGGAACAGGATTTGAAAGCACTCCGGCAGATACACCTGTCTGACAAATCTATAAATTCAAAATATAAAGTATAAACATGGAAGAAAGAGGTAATATTTCGATTCACACCGAGAATATTTTCCCCATCATCAAGAAGTTTTTATACTCTGACCACGAGATTTTCCTGCGTGAGTTGGTGAGTAACGCCGTGGACGCCACGCAGAAAATGAAGCGTCTGGCGGCCATCGGAGAGTATAAAGGCGAGCTGGGCGAGCTGAAGGTAAAGGTAGCGGTTGACAAGGATGCCCGCACGATCACGATCTCCGACAACGGTATCGGTATGACGGCCGAGGAAATTAAGAAATACATCAACCAGATCGCCTTCTCGGGCGCAACTGAGTTTGTGGAGCGTTTCAAAGACTCCGGCGACAAAGACCAGATCATCGGTCAGTTCGGTCTGGGCTTCTACTCTGCCTTTATGGTGGCCGAGCGCGTGGAGATCATCACAAAATCCTTCCGCGAGGGCACGGAGTCGGCGCACTGGTCTTGCGACGGCAGCACCGAGTTCGCCATCATCCCTGCGCACAAAGAGGACCAGGGCACGAACGTGATCCTGAACATCGCCGCCGACTCTGACGAGTTCCTGGAGACGGAGCGCATCCGCACTATCCTGAACAAGTACTGCAAGTTTCTGCCGGTGCCGGTAGAGTTTGAGGGCGAGGTGATCAACAACCCAAACCCGATCTGGACAAAGCAGCCGTCTGAGCTGACCGACGAAGACTACAAGAACTTCTACAAGGAGCTATACCCCATGTCGGAGGCGCCGCTGTTCTGGATTCACCTGAACGTGGACTATCCGTTTAACCTGACGGGTATCCTGTACTTCCCGAAGATCAAGAACGACTTTGAGATCCAGCGCAACAAGATCCAGCTGTACTCGCGCCAGGTGTTCATCACCGACGAGGTGAAGGACGTGGTGCCGGAGTTCCTGATGCTGCTGCACGGTATCATCGATTCGCCTGACATTCCGCTGAACGTGAGCCGCTCGTTTCTGCAGGCCGACTCCAGTGTGAAGAAGATCAACACCTATATCACTAAAAAGGTGGCCGACAAGCTGAACGAGATCTTCAAGAAAGACCGTGACGCGTTTGAGGCGAGCTGGGAGGATATCAACGTGTTTGTGAAGTACGGCATGCTGTCGGACGACAAGTTCTATGAGAAAGCCAAAGATTTTGTGCTGCTGCAGAGCACTGAAGGCAAGTATTATACTATAGAGGAGTACAAGGCGCTGGTGCAGGCCAACCAGACCAACAAGAGCGAGCAGCTGGTGATGCTGTATACCACAGACGCCGACAAGCAGCACGCTTTTGTGGAGGCCGCCCAAAGCCGCAGCTACGATGTGCTGAAGCTCGACTCGATGATCGACAGCCACTTTATCGGTATGCTGGAGCAGAAGCTGGAGAAGGTAACCCTAAAGCGCGTGGACTCTGAGACGGTTGACAAACTGATTGAGCGCGACGAGACGAAGGAAAGCGTGCTGAACGACACAGAGAAAGAGGAGCTGAAGGGCGTGTACGAGAAAGCGATCAACAACCAGCACATGATGGTGGAGGTAGCTCCGCTGGCTCCGGACGACGCGCCGGTGGTGATCACGCTGCCTGAGTTTATGCGCCGCATGAAGGACATGAGCAAGACTGGCGGTGGCGGTATGATGTTCATGGGCGACATGCCGGACACTTACAACGTGACCATCAACGCGAACCACCCGCTGAACCAGCGCGTGCTGCACGCCGAGGGCGAGACAAAAACAGCCGTGGCCCGTCAGGCATTCGACTTGGCGCTGCTATCGCAGAACATGCTCTCCGGTGCCGCGCTCACCACATTTGTGAAGCGCAGCTTCGAGCTGATGACGAAAGAATAGAACAGCATTAATTATACCTACAGTTTTAAGGCGGTGCCCCCAGGGCGCTGCCTTTTTTGCTTTTGCCCGTAAGCTGATGAAACTAAGCTGCCACAGGCAAAGTTATAGGGAAAGTTTGCGTATTGGTGCTTATATGAATTATATCCATCTTTGCGTTTAGTAGCTGGCTGTTAGCAGTTAGTCGTCAATTATTGGTCTTTGCGCCAGTAGCTAAACGGCTCGCTTACTAAATGGTGATGTGTCTGCTCGCTGCGATTTGCTGTTTATCAAATTTGTAATTCAACTAAAAGCTATTCAGTCATTCAAAATTCAGTTATTCGAAATTACATAATGCGTCATTCTTTTCTTCTGATTTTTTCTTTTGCGGCAGGTATGGGCATGCTGTTGCTGACCGGGTGCGGACAGCCGAAGTGGAACAGCGACTACCTCCTGAGCCAGGCCCGGCTGAAAGAAGGCGTGAAAGGCGACGCGCTTGCCTCCGGCGACACGATCAACGTGGAGGTGGAAGAGCGGAAGGCTCTGGAGAAAGAGGACTTGCAGGAAGGCAAAAAGCGCAAGAAGAAAAAATACAGCAAAAAATATTTCCTGGGCCAGAAAGTGAAGCGCGGCTTCATCAAGTCGGGCAAAGGCTCGCGGGAGACGCTGGAGACTTTCAGCTACCTGGAAGCCTACCAGGACCCCAACCCCTATGCCCCGATAAAATACCTCTACGACACCAAAAAGCGCAAGCTGTACCGCACCACCAGCGACGAGGTGAAAGAGCAGAACAGGTATAAAGTGCTGCACGGCCCCTACGAAAAGAAGATAAACGGGCAAACCGTGGAGGAAGGCTACTTTTACGTGGGCACCAAGCACCTGCGCTGGGAAAAGTACAGAGCCGACGAGGAAGGCACGCTGCTGGACAAGCACCACTACGAGAAAGGCTTTGTGCGCGACGCGGTGGTGACCTATTACGGCGACACGAAAAAAATAAAGGAGGTGATCCCGTATGAGTTCGGCGAGGTGCAGGGCACGTACTACCGCTTTTATGAGAACGGGCAGGTACAGTGGTCCGGGCAGTACGCCAAGGGCCGCAAAATAGGCACTTGGGTCAACTACTACGACTTCCGGGGTCGCCGCCACCATGAGTACCAGTACCCCAAAACAGCCTATGACGCCCCAGCGGAACCCGTTTTAGTGAAACAGTATGACCGGCACGGCACCCTGATTTACGAGAAGGACAAGCTGGACAAGCGCTCGCAGGCCCAGCGTTAGTGAAAAGCGTCTTCGATGTGATGCACCGTGGCAGGCACCGTCAGGGTAACCGCGATAATGTCGAACCGGGCCTCATGCTGCCAGCCGCTCTCCTCTATATATGCGTCCGCGGCGTTTAGCAGCAGCGCCTCCTTCCGGAAATCAACTGCCTCCTCCGGATATCCGTACCTATCGGTACCCCTGGTTTTCACTTCCACAAAAACCAGCAGGTTCTCTTTCTGGGCAATAATATCCACCTCAGCGCGCCTGTGCCGGTAGTTTTGCCGCAAAATGGTATAGCCCTGCTCCTGCAGATAAGCCGCCGCGCGATTTTCGCCGGCCTGGCCAGTTCGGATGTGGGCGTTTGTTTGAGAAGCCATTAATTATAGCTTAATTTGCACCAGTCTGAGATTTAACTGATTGTTCATTAAATGCTAAAGACGAATTTATGAAGCAACTTGTTGAGGATTTTGCACAACAGCTGCGCGATGCCATAGACATCGGGGAAAAAGCAACGGTCACGTTCTCCGGTGCAGAATATAACAATGTAGTGATGGCCGGTATGGGAGCCTCGGGCATTGGGTGCAATCTGATGCAGGCATACGTTGCCGATAAACTGCATGTGCCGGTGGTGGTGAGCAAAAGTTACACGATTCCGGCCTTTGTGGGGCCAGGCACGCTGTTCATTGCCTCCTCATTCTCGGGCAACACCGAGGAGATTATATACAGCGTCAGGGCGGCGATGAACAGCGGGGCCAGAGTGGCTTTTTTAACCGCTGGAGGAGAGCTGTTGCGCATTGCCCGTGAGGAGGGCATACCCTATCTACTCATACCGCAAGAGCCCAGGCACCCGCGGGCATGCCTGGGGTACTCGCTGGTGGCGATGCTTTACCTGCTGCACTACAGCGGTTTGCTGGATGACACATTTAAAACCGAGTTGCGCCAAAGCGTTGCCTTACTGGAAGAGCAGGCCGGCATTATCAAGGTGCAGGCAAGCGCACTGGCCAACGCGTTCCATACCAAAATGCCTGTGCTCTACGTTAGCGATGCACTGGAGCCGGTGGCACTGCGCTTTCAGCAGCAGCTCAACGAGAACGCCAAGCAACTGTGCCATGTCAACACATTCCCGGAGATGAACTACAACGAGATTGTGGGCTGGCAGAACCCGGGAGACATATACCAGCAGCTGGCGGTGCTGCTCATCAAAACCGCCTACGACCATCCGCGTGTGCAGCTGCGCATGAGCCTGTCGAAAAAACTGTTTGAGAGTAAGGTGCCGGATGTGTTGGAGATCGAGGCACAGGGGGCCACCTTCCTGGAGCAGGCCCTTTACCTGATCCACCTCTTCGACTGGGTTTCGGTATATCTGGCAAAGCTGAGCAACGTGAACCCAGAGGACATTGACAATATTGATTACCTGAAAGGAAAACTTTCGAGAGCGTAACGTGCAGAAAAACACAGCGATAAAATTCGAGCACCTCGGCCTGATGGACTATAAAGAGGCTTGGGAGTACCAGGAGAAAGTCTTTAACAGCATCCTGGAGCTGAAGGTGCAAAACCGCAAGGCAGAGGCCGGGGCGCAGCAGCCCACGCCCAACTACCTGCTGTTCTGCTCGCACCCCCACGTGTACACGCTGGGCAAGAGCGGCCACGAGGAGCACCTGCTCCTGAATGCGGAAGGGCTGAAAGAAAAAGGCGCCACCTATTATAAGATAAACCGGGGCGGCGATATCACTTACCACGGCCCCGGCCAGCTGGTCGGTTACCCAATCCTGGACCTGGAGAACTTCTTTACAGACATACACAAGTACCTGCGCCTGCTAGAGGAGGCGGTTATCCTGACCCTGGCGGAGTATGGCGTTGCCGCTGGCCGCATACCGGGGCTCACGGGGGTATGGCTCGACCATGAGGAGCAGCGCAACCCGCGCAAGATCTGCGCCCTGGGCGTGAAGTGCAGCCGCTGGGTAACCATGCACGGCTTTGCCTTCAACGTAAACGCGGACTTGGATTATTTTAACAACATTGTACCCTGTGGCATCTCAGACAAGCAGGTAACCTCACTGGCAAAGGAACTGGGGCGCGAGGTTCCGCTGCCAGAGGTGGAAGAAAAGATGCAAAAACACCTGGCTGACCTGTTTGGGGCCACCATTACCAAAGCCACTGCATGAAAAAGGATATTGATTTTGGCACAGTAGAGGGAATCGCTGTGGCCGTAGCCACCTCTGCCGGCGAAACCGGGGAAGCGGTATGGAACGTGTACTTGCTGAACAACAACGCTTTTCCGATTGATAATGTGCTGATTACCTCAAAAGGGTATGGCCAGGTTGACGGCGAAGAGGTGAAAACGTCGGTGCTGCGGCACATGTTTGAGCGCATAGAGGCCAAGAGCTTTGTGCAAGTAGAGCCCATCGACCCGGCCATCTTCCATATCAACAACGAGTACTGGGTGAGCTACTACATCAACAATAAAATATTTGACAAGAAGTTTGTCTTCGTTCCGGATGCCATACAGGCCAGCAACCTGATTGAGATAAGCATGCTGCAAATGCAGGGCGTGCTGCATTCGTAGTATCCTGCCCGGGCAAATAAGCACAAATGGCAAAAGCCCCGACATTAGTATTTTAAACAGAAAATTGCTTGTATATTTGTCTGATAATAAGCCGTTGGAAGAAACGGTGTGTGCTGTTGTTAAATACGTGAAAGAAGTGAAGTCCCTTTCTTCGCTTTAGTTTTGAGCTTATGGATCAGAGAATCTTACCCCTCGTTCTTGCCTTTACCTGGGCTTTCCTTATTGCTATATTCGCTGTTCCGTCCATCATCAGGGTAGCGCACCTGAAAAACATCCTGGATAAGCCGAATGTGCGCACCGTGCACGAGGAGCTGACGCCACGGCTGGGAGGGCTGGCCATGTTTGCAGGCTTCATGTCGGCCCTCACGATCTTCACAGATCTGGGCAACGGCGTGCAGCAGCTGCTGGCAGGCTGCATTATCCTCTTCTTTATCGGTCTGAAAGACGACCTGATCACGATCTCGGCCCTGAAAAAGTTTGCCGTGCAGCTGCTGGCCACCGGCATCGTCATGTTCATGGCCGATATCCGGATCACGAGCTTTCAGGGCATCTTCGGGATTGGCGAGCTGCAGGTGGGTATGAGCTACGGCTTCACGTTCCTGGTGATTGTGGGCGTCACCAACGCGATTAACCTGATCGACGGGCTGGACGGCCTGGCCGGAACGATTGTCCTGATCATCGCCACTACCTTCGGCATGTACTTTTACCTCTTCGGCGGCGCTGCCTTCGGCAACTACGCGGCAGTGGCTTTCTGCCTGATCGGCGGGATACTGGGGTTTCTGCGGTATAATTTCCATAGGGCCACCATTTTTATGGGCGACACGGGCTCACTGCTGTGCGGTTTCATCGTGTCTATCCTGGCCATACAGTTTATAGAGATGCGGGCGGAGGCGGCGGCACCGACCGTGGCCCTGGGCATCTTGTTCATCCCCCTCTTCGACACGCTGCGCGTCTCCATCATCCGGGTCATGAAAGGCAGGTCTCCCTTTGCGCCCGACAAGAACCATATACACCACCGGCTGCTGGCCATGGGTTTCAACCAGATTAGCACTGTGCTGATCCTGGGTATGATCAACATCCTGGTGATCACCTTCGTGGTGAGCTTCGGGGACTGGGGGAACCTGAATATCCTGCTGGTGCTGCTGGGTTTCTCGGTGGCTTTAAGTATCATTTTGGGAGTTTACAAATCGCGCAGTGCACAGAGTGTTCCAAGGGCGAAAGCGAGAGCGTAGCCACCTTCTAGTTATATGTGCCCTGCTGGTATGGCTGGGAGTGGCTCCGGGGTATGCCCAGGTGCTTCCGCTGGACCAGAAAAACACCCTGACCGCTGACTGGCTGGTGGCAGTGGAGGGCGGCGACCAGCTGATGCCCTACGTGGCAGGCAGAAACACCGGCCATACCGCCCTGCACCAGTGGCTGTCGGTGGCGCAGGGGCAACCGTTCAGTATTGGGTTCACGGCACCCAAGGACCTTTGCCTATACCTCAACAACCAGCTCATTTTCAAAGCCGACTTTTCCGCCGCGTATACCCTCGACATCACTCAGTTTAGCAAAGGCATTGCCCCGATAGAGGGAAAGTATCTGCTCACGGTATGGCACCCGCGGCAAGTGCCCAACATCAACTCGTTCCGGAACCAGGTGCGCGACCCGGAGCGCAGCCAGCAGGCGAGCGAGCGGCTCCTGCCGGTGCGCATGCGCGACTATGCCAACCAAAGCGCCTTCATTCTGTTTCTGCTGGTGACCGGCTTGCTGTATGGGGCGTTGCGCACGAGCTTTCCGAAGGACTTCAGCAGCCTTTTCGGGGTTAACGCATACCTCCGCACCAACGCGCTGGATGAGGGGGTGCTGGTAAAGCCGGTCAGCTCGCTGCCCAGCCTGCTGTTTATCCTGGCGTTCTCGCTTACGCTGGCCCTCCTGATCACGGCAATCCATACCAACGTGCAGCAGATTCAGCTCTTCAACCAGCTTTTCCCGGTGTCGGAGGCGGATATCACCACCAAAATCCTGTTTTATACACTGCTCATCTTTATGGTGATCGTGCTAAAATACCTCTTCCTGAAAATCATGGGGTTTATCTTTGGGCTGGAGGAGGTGGTGCAACTGCAATACCGCGAGTTTATAAGATCAATACTATTTCTGGGCATATCGCTGCCCCTGGTGGTACTGCTCTACCTGGCGCTCAACACCGCCATGCCAGACACGATTTTGCTGGTGTCGAACCTGGCCGTGTCGATTGTCTTGATTGTCACAATAATGCGTGTATTCGCGACGGTAAATAAAAAGGCATCTGTACTAAATTTGCATTTATTTTCATACCTTTGCGCCACAGAAGTGATTCCGTTGGCCATTATGCTGAAGTTGATTGTTTTTAATTTCTAGTTTCACGGAAGGCTACAAAGGCGGGATTGCTGCAGGAGAATTATAATAACCCTATCAAGTGACTATGGCTGAAAGCAACGCAAAGGGCAGCGCATCCCCCGAAAGGTATAGAGTGCCGATCAAGACGATTCTGGTAACGCAACCACAGCCCACTACCGATAACTCCCCTTATTTGTCAATCGCAGAGAAGTACGACATCAAGGTCGATTTCAGGGCGTTTATTGAAGTAGAGCCAGTGCCTTTCAAAGAGTTCAGGAAGGACAAGGTGGACATTCTGGAGCACACAGCCGTGATTTTCACGAGCCGCAACGCGGTAGACCATTTCTTCAGGATCTGCCAGGAGAGCAAGGTGGAGATGCCCGCCGACATGAAGTATTTCTGCATCTCAGACCAAACGGCCTACTACCTGCAAAAGTACATCACGCTGCGCAAGCGCAAGTTGTTTGTGGGCGAGAAAACGGCCAAAGACCTCTTTGAGGTGATCAAGAAGCACAAGAACGAGACATACCTGTTCCCCTGCTCCAACATCCGCAAAGACGATATCCCGGAATTCCTGACGACGAACAAGATCAAGCACACCGAGGCGATCATCTACAAAACCGTGGCGGCCGACCTGTCTGACCTGGACGACGTAACGTATGACTGTATTGCCTTCTTTAGCCCGTCCGGCATCAGCTCGCTGTTCATTAACTTCCCGGACTTCCAGCAGAACAACACGCGCATCGCCGCCTTTGGGCCCACCACCGCCAAGGCAGTGCGCGATGCCGGCCTGGAACTGGATATCGAGGCGCCCATGCCCAATGCCCCATCTATGACAGGTGCAATTGAGGTGTATATACAGACCCAGGTGCAGGACCTAAATAAATAAGGCAATACGCAACTTTTATCCTAAGAATACATAGGTAATAAAGCGCAAATGCAAGCACTGTGAGTTGGCAGGCGGGCGTTTGCGTTTTAGTGTTTTATAACTATATTTGGAAGGCGGGTTATATGTCTGCGCGCCGCTTGCGCACGTTACCCTGATGTCAAAGCCTATGAAGAAGCTTCTATACGTTTTACTGCCGCTGTTCCTGCTCGCCCCTTTTGTGGTGGTGGCGCAGCAACAACCGCAGTTCACGCATTATGGGTTTAATGGCATGCAGATTAGCCCCGCCTACGCCGGCATCACCAACAGGCCGGAGTTTACCTCTATTTACCGCTATCAGTGGCTCGGCTACACCGCTTCTTTTGATGATGGCGGCTCCCCCAAAACGTTGCTGCTCACGGCCCACACGCCGGTGCGCCTGTTGCATGGTGGCCTGGGCCTGAACCTGGTGCGCGACCAGATAGGCAATACCACGATTTTGTCGGCAGCGGTTTCGTATTCCTACCATATCAGGATAGGGGACGCGGGCAAACTGGGCTTGGGGGTGCAGGGCAACCTCAACAACTACAAAAAAGGTAACTACCGCGCCATAGACGACAATGACCCCAGCGTGCCCTACAACAGCTCCGACACGAAGTTTGACCTGGGTGCGGGCCTGTGGTATGAGTCGGCGGCGTTTTATGCCGGTGGGGGTATAACCAACTTGCTGAACGCGCAGTTTGAGTTTGCCGATTCTACCAACATGGGCAAAGGCACCTTGTTGGGAGAGAACCATATATATATAACAGCGGGCTACCATTTGCCCCTTACAGAGGACATCACGATCACGCCCACAGTCCTGCTGAAGCACGACACCGAGGCGTTTTCTTTTGACATCGGAGGGCGGGCAACTTATTTAGGAAAATATTGGGCAGGATTGAATTATAGGCATCAGGAAGCTGTTAGTGCGCTTGTGGGAATGTCTTTGTTTCAGGACAACGCGCTTCGGGTAGGATATGCCATAGACGTAACAACTTTTAACGAGGCTGCCAAGGCGGCCACATCGCATGAAGTGATGCTGAATTATCGCTTACCGGAGCCAATCATCAGATTCAAGCCGCCTGTACGAACCCCCCGCTACTATTTTACAAAATAATTGCACCGTAAAACGCCCGTTTTTTGTACTGTTTGTAGATTTTTTCTATAAATATTGTCGCAAATCATTATTTAGTAGAATAATAATCAGCTATTTAACGCGTTTAAAAATAATAAATGCGGGGGCATCTGAATTGTTTTTTAATTGATCCTATTTCTTATATATTTGCTACACCTGTCAACGTGTATTAAATTACATTATTAAAATTTTTACTTCTTTTAATAGTCATCATGAACAAACTAATAAAGCTGTCTTCATTCGCATTGGCGGTGGTACTGCTTGCAAGCTGCGGGATGAGACGTGGGCCGCAAGGAGATCTTGTAGGAGCTGAAGACCGTCCAGAGTACAATCCGCAGGCAGTGCCATACGGCATGGTGATATGCCCGGGCGGTACCTTTCACATGGGGCAGGCAGATCAGGATATTGCAGCGTCTATGGCCAACCTGAACAAGCAGGTGACCATCGGCGGCTTTTATATGGACGAAACCGAGATCACGAACAACGAATACCGACAGTTTATCAACGTGATGATGCAGGATTCGCTGGACGTGCTGGGCGAAGAATACGTGATGACGCAGCTTTACCCGGACA
Organism: Pontibacter sp. E15-1; assembly: GCF_022601975.1. Lineage (GTDB taxonomy): Bacteria > Bacteroidota > Bacteroidia > Cytophagales > Hymenobacteraceae > Pontibacter. Next base: position 97,779 of record NZ_JAKVIR010000020.1, on the reverse strand, counting down.
CTACTGTATGGGTGAAAGACTATACCTATCATATGGGCGACCCTTTGATGGAGTACTATTTCTCGCACCCTGCCTTCGACGATTACCCGGTGGTGGGCGTGGACTGGTTTGCCGCCAAACAATTTAGCGAGTGGCGCACCAAGCATAAGAACCAGGCCAACCAGGAGGAAGGCATGGCACCGATGCCGCAGTTCCGTTTGCCAACAGAGGCAGAGTGGGAGTATGCTGCCAGAGGCGGCCGCGACATGGCTGTATACCCATGGGGTGGGCCATACCTGCGCAATGGCAAGGGCTGCCTGCTGGCCAACTTTAAGCCGGGCCGCGGCGACTACTATAGCGATGGCTTTACTTATACTGCCCCTGTAGCCCAGTTCTTCCCCAACGACTTCGGCCTCTATGATATGTCGGGCAACGTGGCAGAGTGGTGCGCAGATGCTTACTCGGATGCCACTGTGCCGATTACCTGGGACTTGAACCCGGTATATTACAAAGACGATGAGCCGCGCAAAGTAGTAAGAGGCGGTTCATGGAAAGACATCGCATACTTCCTGGAGACAGGCACGCGTAATTTTGAGTATCAGGATTCTGCCCGTTCATATATCGGTTTCCGCAACGCGATGATTTACCTGGGAAGATCTTCAGGCAACGAATTCAGATAAGATTTTAGTAAACAACCATTTCAATAATCAACCCAACCCTTTTCAACCTTTTTTTAACGTTCACAATTAATTAGAAAACAAAATGAGCAAAGCTAATGGTCGTAATTTCCTGTTCGACGTCTTGATGCCCAAAGTGTATGGTCTTGGTGCTGCCGTCGTAATTGTGGGTGCATTGTTCAAGATCCAGCACTGGGACTTCGCAAACGAAATGCTTATCATAGGTCTCTTGACAGAGGCGGTAATCTTCGCCCTAAGTGCGTTCCAGCCACAGGGGCATGAGCCAGACTGGGCAAAGGTATACCCGCAACTGGCTGATGATTACGCAGGTGAGGGCCTGGTGCCAGCGCATGCGTCAAGCGGACCTTCTATTACAGGCAAACTGGATGATATGCTGCGCAACGCCGACATCACTCCGGAGTCTATCAACAACCTCGGTTTTGGCCTGAACAGACTGAGCGATACCACTGCCCAGCTGGCTGACCTGAGCCAGGCAACCGCCGCCACCGATGAGTATAACGTGCGTGTGAGAGCTGCTGCCAACCAGCTTGGCGAGATTAACAAAGCGTATGCTGCCACAGCCGATGCCCTGTCGCAAATGGCTGGTACCACGGTAGATGCCAAGGAGTACCACGGTCAGGTACAGAACATGACCCGGAACCTGGGCGCGCTGAACGCTGTTTACGAAATGGAGCTTCAGGATGCCAACAACCACCTGAAATCCATGAACAAGTTCTACGGAAACCTGAGCATGGCCATGGAGAACCTGACAGATGCCAGCAAAGACACCGCGCAGTTTAAAGACGAAGTATCTCGCCTGACGCACAACCTGCACAACCTGAACACGGTGTACGGGAACATGCTGACCGCGATGAAAGGTTAGTCAATAACCGAAGTTCTTTAATCATTACGAATTAACAGTTTATATATAGTATAAAATGGCTGGAGGAAAAGAATCACCACGGCAGAAGATGATCGGTATGATGTACCTCGTACTGACCGCTATGCTGGCCCTAAACGTGAGCTCGGCTATTCTGTTAAAGTTCCAGTTCCTCGACGAGAGTTTGCAGGAAGTGAACAAGAGGACAGTAACCGATAACGCCGGGGTTGTATCAAATATTCAGGCTGCCATTGCAGAGAACAAAACCCCATCTGCCAATGACAACCGCGTGCTGAAAAACGCACAAACAGTACGGGAGCAAACCGCTGACTTAGTAAGCTATATTCAGGGCCTTCGCAAAGAGCTGATCGAGAAGAGCGGCGGAATGACAGAAGAAGGAGGCTACGCTCAGCCGGAAGGCAACGACATTGTGGCCAACACCATGATTGGTGCATCTAACAAGCGGAATGGCGCAGGGTATGTGCTGAAAGGAAAACTAAACGAGTATGCGAAGTTCCTGAAGCAGTATAATCCGAACACGCCGGAGAAACTGGCCCTTGACGGATCAGAAGACCCGGTAGCCAGCAAAGACAAGTCGCAGAAAAACAAGGACTTTGCAGAACTGAACTTCGAAGAAACGCCGATGGTAGCCGCTTTGGCGGTGCTTTCTCAGAAGGAGAGCGAGATTCTGAAGTATGAGGCGGATGCCTTGCAGAAACTTGCAGCCTCTGTGGGAGCGGACATCATCAAGTTCGAGAAAATATTTGCCATGGCGCGCGCTGAGTCTAAAACAGTGGCGGCCGGTACCAAGTACAAAGCCGACATGTTTATCGCAGCTTCTTCAGACAATATCGTTCCGAAGATGAGCTTCCAGGGCAAGCCGGTAAAGGTATCAAATGGTATGGGCCAGGTTGAGTTCGTGGCTGCGGCCTCTAACTATGATGCGGATGGCAACTCGAAGCAGACCTGGAAAGGGCAAGTAACCATCAACCAGAACGGCCGCGACACGACCTTCACCGTTACCGAAGATTATGTGGTGGCAAAGCCGGTGATTCAGGTACAGTCTGCCTCAGTGCAGGCCCTTTACTTCCAGTGCGCCAACGAGCTGAACATCCAGGTGCCAGCCCTGGGCGCTGTGTATGACCCAAGCTTTAGCGCCAGCGGCGGTTCTGCCGTAAAAGGAGCCAAGAAAGGCGAAGTAACGATCATCCCTACGGCTACTGAGGTAACCATCAACGTAAGCAGCGGTGGCAACGCCATCGGTAAGGAAACATTTAGGGTGCGCCCTATACCAAAGCCAGAAGTGATAGCGTTAGTTAATGGCCGCCCTGTGGATATGAAGCGTGGCGTTCCGGCACAGTCTTTCAGAGCCGTTAAGTTGGATGCTGTGGCAGACGAAGGCTTTAAGCAACTGCTGCCGAACGAAGCGCGTTTCAGGGTAACAAAATGGACTGCGTACCTGGTGCGTAACAACCAGCCTGTTGCTCAGGAAGAGTTCAACAGTCCGGAGGCAAACCTGACCAGCTTTGCTGCAAAGGCGAACAAAGGAGACAGGGTAGTGCTGGAAGTGAAAGACGTGAAGCGTCTGAACTATAAAGGCGTTGCCGTTGACGCCAACGTAACCGTTGCGCCGTTCAACATTCCGTTAAACTAACAACAGAAGCTTACAAGGAGTATGAAAGTATTTAAAGCAATAGGTGTAGCCGCCGGTTTGATGTTATCTGTAGGTGCCATGGCGCAGCAGGTTTCCAACTCAACCTCCAGCAACCCTTCCGCAAGGCCAATCCCCGAATCTGATATCCTGTTCAAGAAAACTGTATGGCGCAAGATTGACCTGCGCGAGAAGCAGAACAGGCCGATGTTCTCGGAGAACAGGGAGATAACCAAAATCATTATCGGCGCTGTAAAAAGCGGCGAACTGACAGCCTACAAAAACGACTCGATCAACACGCCATTGACGCGCGAGGAGTTTGTGGCCAACATGACGCCCAAGGAATCTGGCAGTCAGTTGAGCGAAGAGGAACTGGCAGCTGGTTTCGGACAGCCCGCGGAAGAGGAAGATGCCTGGGGACAAGCGGTAGGCACATCGAACGATGCGGCAGCTTCTGGTCCTGTAAGCAATGAGTTTTTCCCGAAGCAGCTATACCTGCTGGAGGTGAAAGAAAACGCGGTGTTCGACAAAAAACGCTCGCGCATGTACCACGACATCCAGACGATCAGCATCAAGGTGCCTTCTACGCTAAACCCACTTGGTTTTGAGCAGAACGTCGGCACTTTCAGAATGGACGATCTGGTGCGGGTGTTCCGCAGCAACCCAGAGATGGCGATCTGGTATAACGCGCAAAACGATGCCCAGCATAAGAACCTGGCCGATGCGTTTGACCTGTGGTTGTTCAGCTCATACATCACCAAGATATCAAACCCGAACGATAGAGGACTGGCTGATATTTATGGTGGCGGTAAAAAAGGCTTGCTGGCTGCACAGGATGCTGCTGAAGCCCTGATAGAATACGAATACAGCCTTTGGAGCTATTAAGCTCTGGGTAGCAATACCATATAAAAAAGGGAGACTTATATGAGTCTCCCTTTTTTATGCGTTATCAGAAGCGGCAGAAATTAAGAACGAATGGCTGTGTCTTGCTTGTTTGCATCGTGAAAATAGCGGTATAGAATGGCCGCCTTGGCCTTGCCCACTTCCTGGGTTAACTCTTCCTGCGTGAGCTCCCGTAATTTTTTCACGGATTTATACTTGGTGAGCAGCGCTTCTGCAGTCTTTGGCCCCAGGCCCTTTACCTCTGTCAGTTCTGTTTTGAGGGTACCGGCATCGCGCTTGCTGCGGTGGAAGGTAATGGCAAAACGGTGCGCCTCGTTGCGGAGCCGCTGAATCAGCATCAATGACTCAGACTTCTTATCAATATACAAGGGCAAGTTATCGCCGGGGTAGAAAATCTCCTCGAGCCGTTTGGCAATGCCAACAACGGCTATCTTGCCGTAAATACCCAGGTCTTTCAGCGCCTTCACGGCCATGCTCAGCTGCCCTTTTCCACCATCAATAACGATGAGTTGTGGCAAAGGCTGGTCTTCGTCCAGGAGGCGTCTGTAGCGGCGTGTCACGATCTCATACATCGACTCGAAGTCGTTTGCCCCCACCACAGTTTTAATGTTAAAATGGCGGTAGTCTTTCTTGCTGGGCTTTCCATTTTTGAAGCATACCATCGAGGCCACCGGGTTGTCGCCCTGGAAGTTGGAGTTATCGAAGCACTCGATCTGGCGGGGCAGCTCAGTCAGGCGCAGGTCCTTTTTCATCGTTTCCAGCACGCGCAGCTCCCGCTTTTCGGTTAGGTCCTTGTTCTTCTCCTGGCGGCCTTCCCGCTCTTTGCGGAGGTATAGCGCGTTTTTCAGCGAAAGCGCCAGCAGCTTTTTCTTATCCCCGATTTGTGGGTAAGAAACCGTGACGTTATCCAGCGGAAGTGTCAGCTCGATGTTAGTGATGACCTCGCGGGACGTGCTCTCAAACTCCTGGCGCAGCTGCACTATTACAGAGGCCAGAATGTCTGCATCTGCCTCGTCCAGCTTCTTCTGTATCTCCAACGACTGGGTCAGGATGATGGAGCCGTTCATCACTTTCAGGTAGTTGATAAAAGCGCAGTCCTCGTTGCTTGTTATCGTAAATACATCGATGTTGGTCAGGGTGTTGGAGACAACTGTGGATTTAGTCTGGAAGTCATCCAGCATATCCAGCTTCTGCTTATACTGGTGCGCCAGTTCATACTGGTAATCGGCGGCGGCGGCGGCCATCTTCTCCTTAAAGTAGTTTCGGGCCACTGACAGGTTGCCAGACAGGATGTTCTTGATGTGTGCGATGGCAGCATTATACTCTGTTTCGTCCACCAGCCCTTCGCAGGGGCCCTTGCAGTTGCCAAGGTGATACTCCAGGCAAACCTTAAACTTACCCGCCGCAATATTCTCGGGAGAGAGGTTATACGTGCACGTGCGCAGGGGGTATAGCGTCCGGATCAGGTCCAGGACCACATACATGGTGGTGGCGCTGGGGTATGGGCCAAAGTAGCGCGACCCATCGTTGATCTTGTTTCGGGTGGTGAGGACGCGCGGAAAGCGCTCATTCACGATACAAATGTAGGGGTATGTCTTGCCGTCCTTCAGCAGGATGTTGTATTTGGGCTGGTACTGCTTGATGAGGTTGTTCTCCAGCAGGAAAGCGTCTGTCTCGGTATCCACGATCGTAAACTCAATGTCCTTAATCTGGGAGACGAGCTTAAGCGTTTTCTTGTTGTGCTGGGTAGAGCGGTTGAAATAGGAGGAAACCCGCTTCCGGATATCCACCGCCTTGCCTACATAGATAATGCCCTTGTCATCAAAAAACTTATAGATGCCTGGCTTGTGTGGCAGGTGCGCTATTTTCTCCTTCAGCCTTTCGTTTGCTGGCATGTGTCCTCTGGGTTAAATCTCAGCGTCCAGGTCAATCTCGGTGGGCAGGTTCAGAAACTCGTCCTGTCCCTCTGTGTCGGGCTGCACACCCTGGTTATACCTGGCACAGTCTAATTCTACAGATAAAGGCGTTAAAGGTTTAGGGAATGGCTCTTTCGAAACGTCCAATGATTTATCGGCATACACTTTCTGCATAAACGCCCCGTAGATCGGCATGGCCAGCCTACCGCCCTGGCCCTCCTTCATGGTCCTGAAGTGTATGGAGCGGTCTTCGCCACCAACCCAGGTGCCGCACACCAGGTTGGGCGTAACGCCCATAAACCAGGCATCAGAGTAATTCTGCGTGGTACCCGTTTTCGCCCCGATCTCGTTCTTGAGGCCATTGCGGTAGCGCAGGCCATAGTAGGCAGTTCCGCCCGGCTCAGCCGTGGCTTTCAACATATGCACCATCATATAGGCCGTCTCCTCGCTCAGGGCCTCCACGGTTTTAGGCGAGTGCTCATAAATCAGGTTGCCGTGCTTGTCTTCGATGCGGGTGATATAAGTCGGCTCCATCCAGGTGCCGTTGTTCACAAACGTGCCGTAAGCTCCCACCATGTCGAACAGGCTCACGTCGCTGCTGCCCAGTGCCAGCGACGGCGTGGGGTCGAGCGGGGTAGTGATGCCCATGCGCTTGGCTGTTTTCACCAGCGTTTCGGGGCCGAGCTTGTTAATCAGGAAAGCCGAGATAGAGTTTACCGACTCCGCGAGGGCCTTGCGCAGGGTATACTTCTCGCCGCTGTACTTGTTGTCGGCATTGCTTGGGCACCACATGTTGCCGTCCGGCAGCGGGATGCACACTTTCGTGTCGATCACCTCATAGCAAGGGTAGTAGCCGTTTTCGATGGCGGCCGTGTACAAAAAAGGCTTGAAAGTAGAACCAGGCTGGCGGGCACCCTGTTTCACGTGGTCGTATTTGAAGTGCTTGTAGTTGATGCCGCCCACCCACGCTTTGATATGGCCAGTCTGCGGCTCCATGGCCATAAAACCGGTTTGCAGAAAGTGCTTGTAATGCTTGAGCGAGTCCATCGGGCTCATCATCACTTCTTTCTCCCCATTCCAGGTGAAAATTGTCATCGGGATTTTCTTGTTGAGGTAGTAGTTGATGGAGTCTTCGTTATCCTCAAACTGCGCTTTCAGGCTGCGGTACCGTGAGGTGCGCTTGATGGCCTGCTGCGGGAAGCTTTTGATCTCCTGGTTCGACTGGTCTACCCAAGGGTTGCGACCTTTCCAGTGCTCGAAAAACGCCTGCTGACGGTCCTTCATGTGCGCCTCCACGGCCTGCTCGGCATATTGCTGCATCCTCGAGTCGATGGTGGTATAAATTTTCAGTCCGTCGCCATACAGGTCATACCCATTCTCACGGCACCACTGGCGCAGAAACTTGCTGGCCTCAGTCCGGAAATAAGGCGCCATACCCACGTTCTGGTTCTCAACGCGGTAGTCCAGCGCTATGTCTTGGACTTTCAGCTTATCATATTCCGCCTGGGGCAGGAAATTATACTTCACCATCTGCGACAGCACCACGTTCCGGCGGTGCTTGGCGTTCTCGGGGTTGAAACGGGGGCTGTAGTAGGTCGGGTTTTTGAACAGCCCCACCAGCACCGCCGACTCCTGCACCTCGAGGTCTTTTGGCTTTTTGTTGAAGAACGTTTGTGCCGCCGACTCAATGCCGAAAGCGTTGCTGCCAAACTCAAAGATGTTGAGATACATCACCAGAATCTCACGCTTGGTATAAGACTGCTCCAGCTTCACGGCCATCAGCCACTCTTTGGTCTTATGTATGAGCGTGCGGAGGCCGGGCACGTCGTTCAGCAGGCCATTGTTCAACTCGTCGCCGCGCGTTCTGAACAGGTTCTTGGCTACCTGCTGCGTCAGGGTGCTGCCGCCTCCCTTCGAGCGGCCGGTGGCAAGCGCCGCAGCCACGCGCGCCATCGCCTCGGGGTCAATGCCGGAGTGCTCCTCAAAGCGAATGTCCTCGGTCGCGACGAGGGCATTCACCAGGTTATCGGGCAGGTCGTCGTACTCCACCGGTGTGCGGTTCTCGCGGAAGTAGCTGCCTAGCCGCACATTATCGGCCGAGTATATCTCAGAGGCGAGCTCACTTTTAGGGTTTTCCAGCGCGCGCAGGTTGGGCAGCTCCCCAAACAGGTTCAGAAAGTTGATGCTGACGGCATATAAATAGAGAATGAAAACTGCCAGGCCACTCACAAAGAACAGCCAGAGTGCAGAGATGACGCCGCCGTAAACTTTATGGGTGGGAGAGGGTGAAGATGTCTTTTGACGCGTAGCCATGTACTTAATAATTGTTTTTAAAGAAGGCCATATAGGCCTCCAAATCTTTTTTCTGCAGGAATTTTTGGTAGTTGGCAGCCGAGATCACAAAGGTAGTGAAATCTATGCCTCTAATTCTGCCAACAGGTGCCTGCGGCGCTTTTTGTTTGATGTTGAAAGACAGTGCCGTCTTGGGGTCACTGAAAGACCGCAACAGCAGCATTGTTTTGCCTCCGTCAAAAGCGACCGCGTCGATGGTCAGCTTGTCGTTCTTAAAGTAGGTGCTGTTATACTTCTCATACTTCGGCAGGATATCCTTGAAAGCGGCGGCGTCGGTAGGGTATAACAGCACAAAGTAATAGGCAGAGTCGGGGGCCACCTCATAGGCCAGCGGGTCTGCCGCAACAGGCGGCGGCGACGGTAAAGTGGCGGCAACCGTGTCGGTGGTAGAGGCAGGCGGCGTTGCAACGGGCAGTTTCTGTTCAGCGGCTTGCTCCGGTTTCGGTGTGGCTTCGGCTTCTGGCCTGGGCGGCTCGGGTGTCTGCTGCAACGGTTTTGGGCTCTTTTCCACCAATGCCAACTCCGGCGTGGCCTTTGCCGCTGACGCTGTAGCTCTAGCAATTTCTGTGCTAACTTTCTGCTCCGGAGTCAGTCTGGCGGCCGTGTTTGGCTGGGCAGGCTGTGGCGGGGCAGGGGCATCATTCCGCAGCAGGTTATTTTGCTCCAGCTCGGTATAAGTGGCCAGCAGTTGCGCTGCCTGTGGCTGCAGGGGGCTGCCGGGGTAGTCTTTCTGAAACTGCTGGAGTTGCCGCTGCAGCAGTTCCGGTTTCTGGGTGCGGGCCGTAACCAGGGCTTCCAGAAAGGAAATCTTGTCTTTGATGTCGTTGAGCGGGTACTGGCTGACTACCTGATGCAGCACCTTCGTTGCCTGCTCATACTCCTGCGCGCTGTAAAAGCTGTAGGCAGAGTCATAAAGTGCCTGGGCTTTGCGGTTGTCCACGGCGTTTTTCGACAGGAAGTCCTCGTCGTCGAGCAGGCGGGCAAACGTGGTGTTTGGGAACTCCTCCTTTAGTTTCTTGTAGTATACCTGCTGCCGGGCCATGTTTCCGGCCTTGCCATAAAGCAGGTAAAGGCTGTAATAGGCTTCGGCCGAATGCTCTGACTTTGGAAAGAGGCGCAGCAGCTCCACGTAGGTCTGCTCAGCGCGCGCGGTGTCGTTCAGGTTCTGGGCGTAGATGTTGGCCAGCCGGAACAAGGCCTCCTCCACCAGTTTTTCCGAGCGCTGCAAATCAACGGTCGTGAGCGGGATACCCTGCAGGTAGGCATCTAGCTGGGCCGAGGAGCGCTCCTCGGGCGAGAGCTGCGTCTCAAGGTTATTCATGACAGGCGCGCGGGCGATGTTCGCCTCGCTGCCCGCCTCGCCCCGGATGCGGATGCGCCAGAAATCCTGGAGGGGGCGCTCTCCCCATCGGCGCACGAACTCCGCCCGGGCCGAGGCCATGGCGGTGGGATTGTCGAAGTACCACACGCTGCTGGCACTGCCGGAGGCGTTAAAGGCATCGCCGTTTTGGTTGCGCCTGTTGTTGCGGCTGGGTTGGGCCTCGGCGCTTTTCGCCAACTCCTGCTGGCGAGCCAGCTCAAGCTGCTGTGCCTCCTCCTCGCGCGCCACTAGGGCCTGCACAAAGGCCATGCGGTCGGCCTCGCTCATGCGGCCCAGGCGCTGCAGGCTATCCTGCGTCTGGATGGTGCTGTACTGCCTCGCAAAATCCGCCAGGATATCCCGACGCTCCGCCACGGCCTCATACTCCGGGGCCCGCTGCGGGTATACCTGCACGGCGCTGTCGTAGTACGCCGCTGCCAGGTCATACTTGTTCAGGTGGTCAAAGTAAATCTCCCCCGCCGACACGTAGCTGTAGGCTTTCTGGTTGGAGAGGACGCCAGGCGTTCTGAGGGACTGCTGCAGCAGCTCCAGCGCCTTGTCGTGGTTGCTTTGCCGAAGCTCGAACTGCGCCATCTCATAGTAAATCCTGTCGCGGTACTCCAGGTTTTTCTCGTCTTTCAGCAGCTTCTGGTAGTAGCCCGCGATGCGCTCTTTGTCCTGCTCATCCGTCAGTTCCGATACCTGGCCCAGGTTCAGTCGGCTGAAAAAGCCCAGGTCGAAGGGCGGGTTGCGGCGCAGCACCTTGCTGTACTCCTGATACGCCTCTTTTCTCTGGTCGGTCAGCTGATAAAGCTGGCCGAGCGTATACCGTACCCGCGACTGGGCGTCCTTATCCTCGAAGTTGGGGAGCGAGAGCGCCAGGTTCTCGATCACCTGCGCCGTGTCGGCCTGCAGGCGGTAGTAGTGGGCGCGCACAAGGTATAATTCCCGGGCATTGGCCTTGTTCAGGCGCTCCTTGCGCAGAAACTCCGACACCTGCTGGGCGTTGTCCATCTCCTCCAACTGTATAAAAGCGCGCATCAGCCATACCAGCGCCTCGTGCCGGTCGTCGGCGTCTTTGCTCGTGGCGTTCACATATTTAAAGGTGCGCACCGCCTCGGCAAAGTTCAGCTGGTAGTAGTTGGCCTTGCCAATCTCAATGTAGCTGTTGTCGATCCACTTGCTGTTCTTATGGTACTGAATCGGGTGCGAGGCCTTCTTCTTGATGTCCTCCAGGTCGGCCTCGAAGGCTTTGGCCGTGGTAGAGTCGATGGCAGGGTAAATGGGCAGCACCTGGTTGTAGTCGTACTGGGTCTGCTCCTGCAGGCTCTCCTGCATCAGGCGCATTTTCTCGCGCGCGAGGAAGTAGCCGTTATACCGGGCGGCCGTGTTATGGTACGTCTTGCTCAAAGGGTTGTTCCGCTCCGCAGAGCAGGCCACCAGCAGCATGGCTGCCAGTATAAAGAGGATGTGCAGTGAGTTTCTGTTCAAGGCAAAAGGGTGTGTGCCATGTGGCAGCACTATATATATAAGGTATAAACGCTGTGCCGTCCGCTTTCAGTATGGGTGCGCCGCCACGCGGTTGCCGGTCCTGAAAGCCTTAACGGAATGCTGGCTAAAAGGCCTCCAACAAAATTACAATAATATGCCAATAGTTGGGTAAGCAACAGTTTTTCAGACAGCTATTGAACTATACAAATTGCCAAATGGTTTCAGGCGGGGCAACACATCGCGCAATCGGCTGTTTCGGGCGCTTGCGCCAAAGTTCGCCGCAAAATACGTATCTTTGCAATCCCCTGACAAATATGGACAATACGCCAGACCAGAAACCAAAGACGCCGCGAGAAGATAACGTGAAGCCGTACCTGAAGTACTCTGGCCTCGCCTTCCAGATGATCGGGGCGATGGTGCTGGCAGCCTTTGCGGGGATGAAACTGGACGCGCATTTCCAGACCCGGAACCCGTGGTTTACCATCGTGCTGCTGGTGCTGGCCGTGGTGGCGTCCATGGTGTTGGTTATCCTGTCATTAAATAAAAAATAGCTTACGTGAACTTCGTTCGGAACTTGTTGATTTTCTCGGGCCTTGTGGGCCTTGGCATCGGTGCCCTGGCCTATTTTACCGGCGATGCGGTGGTGCATGCCTATGTATGGTACATGCTGGCCTTCTTCGTGCTGGTAACGGCGGGCACCTTTTACATTACCCGGCTCGGCATCAGCTACGACCAGGACAATTTTCAGCTTTACTACTTCGGCTCCATGGGATTCCGGATGATGCTGAGCATCGCCGTGGTGTTCATTTATGTCTTCCTTTTCTCCGAAAACGAGCTGCAGTTCGTGCTAAACTTCTTCGTGTTATATTTTCTGTTTACCGCGTTTGAAATTTACAGCTTATTGGCTAACTTGCGGCCCAATTTGAAAAAGCAGGACTAGGTAGAAGGGTTTTCCTTTTCAGTCCTGTTGCTAAATCTCTCTTGATGAAGAAGTTATTCGTTTTCCTGTTGTGTCTTTTTACGATTTCAGCGCATGCCAATGAGGCCCCAGCTGAGGAAGGTGGCGTTTTCAAGCCAGGCGACATGATCACACATCACATCGCGGATGGGCATAAGTGGGAGTTCGCGCACGGTGTCAACCTTTATTTGCCGGTTATTCTGGTAGATAACGGGCAACTGAATATTTTTTCTTCCAGCAACTTTTTTGATGCCCACGGCGAGGAAGTGGCCCACAAGGGGTATGTGCTGGAGCATGGGCATGTTTACAAAGCCAATGCCGAAGGCGAGCCTATAGAAGGCCATGCCGGTTTGTATGATTTGTCGATCACAAAGAACGTGGCTTCCATGTTTCTGAGTGTGGCGCTGCTGCTGGGCGTGTTCCTGGTGATAGCAGGCCGTTACAAGAGCAACCCGGGCAAAGCGCCAAGCGGCATCCAGTCCTTCTTCGAGCCCATCATTATCTTTATCCGCGATGATATCGCCAAGGCCAACATCGGCCCGAAGTACGAGCGCTATATGCCGTTCCTGCTGACCATCTTTTTCTTTATCTGGTTTAACAATATGCTGGGGCTGATGCCGGGCGGAGCCAACCTGACGGGCAACATCGCCGTGACGCTGGTGCTGGCCGTGATGACCCTGCTGATCACCGTGTTTAGCGGTAACAAGAGCTACTGGGGGCACATATTTGCCACACCGGGTGTGCCGGTATGGCTGGCCCCGATCATGATTCCGGTAGAGCTGATCGGTATCATCACCAAGCCTTTCTCCCTGATGGTTCGTCTTTTTGCAAACATCACTGCGGGCCACATTATCATCCTTTCCCTGTTTAGCCTTATCTTTATCTTCGAAAGCCTCGCGGTTGCCCCGCTGAGTGTTGCCTTTGCCACGTTCATGAACTTCCTGGAGTTGTTTGTGGCTCTGTTGCAGGCATACATCTTCACGCTGCTGTCGGCCATGTACTTTGGCGGCGCCGTGGAAGAGCACGACCACGTGGATGACATGGGCCACGGAGATGGCGGGCACTAATCTGAATTTTTATTTTTTTTAACTATATATAACTATAATTATGTTATTAGCAATTCTGCTTCAAGCTCTATCATCAGGCGCAGGTTTCGCGATCATGGGTGCCGGTATCGGTGCTGGTCTAGTGGCGCTTGGCGCTGGTTTGGGTATTGGTAGAATCGGTGGCTCTGCCATGGAATCTATCGCGCGTCAGCCTGAGGCTGGTGGCAAAATCCAGACAGCCATGATTATCGCTGCGGCCCTTATCGAGGGTGTGGCGCTTTTCGGCGTGGTGGTGTGCTTGCTGATCTCTTTCAAAGGCTAGTAATAGTTTTTGCAGATCTCTCGTCCGGGCGTATGGCCCGGACGGAGAGATCTAAAGTATAGTGTATAGTTAAAAGGCAAACGTGCTGCAGTAGGGCAAACGGGGCCAACCCAATTAGAACCTGATTTTCAAATTATAGAGCAATGGAATTAGTAACCCCTGGTATAGGTCTGATTATCTGGCAGGCAGTAACGTTCTTGATCGTTTTGTTCCTGCTGACGAAGTTCGCCTGGAAGCCGATCATGAAGGCGCTGCACGACCGCGAGGCGTCTATTGAGAACGCGCTGAGCGCCGCCGAGCAGGCAAAGCTGGAGATGCAGGGCCTGAAGGCCGAGAACGAGAAACTGTTGGCGCAAGCGCGTCTGGAGCGCGACAAAATCCTGCGCGAGGCCACAGAGGCCGGTAACAATCTGGTAGAGGCAGCCCGCGAAAAAGCCAACCAGGAAGGCGCCCGCATGATCACAATGGCCCGCGAAGCCATCGACAGCGAGAAGCGTGCCGCCATCGCGGAAGTGAAGAACCAAGCCGCTTCCCTTTCCATCGAGATCGCAGAGCGCATTCTGAGAAGAGAGCTGAGCGACCCGAAGGCACAGCAGGAGCTGGCCCAGGACTACGTGCGCGAAGTAACCCTTTACTAAACAGAACATACATTGGTGCGCGCCGCGCACACCCGGAAAGGGGAGCAGGCGCACGTCATTATACACAGAAATATGTCAGATATTAGAGTTGCTTCCAGGTATTCGAAGTCGCTGATCGAGCTGGCCAACGAGAAAGGGGTGTTGGAAGAAGTGCATCAGGACATGATCCTGTTCTCCAAGGTCGTTTCTCAGAACAGGGATTTTCAGTTGCTGCTCACCAACCCGGTTGTCAAGTCAGACAAGAAGCTGGCGGTGCTCAACAGTATTTTCACTGGCAAGGTGCAGCCCATGACGCTGATGTTCTTCAACATTGTGGCGCAGAAAAAAAGAGAGTCCGTGCTTGTGTTTATTGCCGCTGAGTTTGAGAAGCAATACAACGAGATCAAGGGCATTCAGGTGGTGGACGTAACCAGCGCGATATCGCTCTCGGCTACCCAGCGCGAGTCCCTGATCAAGCGGCTTACCGCCGAGACGGGCAAGATCATCCAGCTGAAAGAATCAATAGACCCGTCGCTGATCGGGGGCTTTGTGCTCCGCGTAGGCGACAAGCAAATAGACAGCTCTGTGAAGAACAGCCTTCGCAAGCTCAGAAATGATTTTAAAGACAACTCCTATATTAATAAACTATAATCATGGCAGAAGTAAGACCTGATGAAGTATCAGCCATATTAAGAGAACAGTTATCTAACTTCCGAACTGAGGCAGAACTGGAAGAAGTAGGAACTGTCCTGCAGGTAGGTGACGGTGTCGCGCGTATCTATGGCCTTTCCAAAGCGCAGTCTGGTGAGCTTTTAGAGTTCGAAAACGGACTTCAGGCCATGGTTCTTAACCTGGAAGAGGACAACGTAGGTGCCGTATTGCTGGGAGACTACAGCGAGATTAAAGAAGGCTCCACTGTTAAGAGAACAAGCCGCATTGCCTCCATTAAGGTGGGCGAAGGCATTATTGGCCGTGTGGTTAACACACTGGGCTTGCCGATTGACGGTAAAGGCCCGATTGCCGGTGAGTTGTACGAGATGCCACTGGAGCGCAAGGCACCAGGCGTTATCTTCCGCCAGCCCGTAAACGAGCCGATGCAGACAGGCATCAAGGCCATCGACTCCATGATTCCGATTGGCCGTGGCCAGCGTGAGCTGATCATCGGTGACCGCCAGACAGGTAAGACTGCCGTGGCGATTGACACGATTTTGAACCAGCGCGAGTTCTTCGACAGAGGAGAGCCTGTGTTCTGTATATATGTGGCCATTGGCCAGAAGGCATCCACTGTGGCGCAGGTTGTAAAAGCCCTGACCGAAGGCGGTGCGATGGATTATACCGTAGTGGTGGCCGCGTCTGCCGCTGACCCTGCCCCAATGCAGTTCTTCGCGCCATTCACGGGTGCCGCCATCGGCGAGTTCTTCCGCGATACCGGCCGTCCTGCACTTGTTGTATATGATGACCTTTCGAAGCAGGCTGTGGCATACCGCGAGGTGTCCCTGCTGTTGAGAAGACCGCCAGGACGCGAGGCATACCCAGGTGACGTTTTCTACCTGCACTCTCGCTTGCTGGAGCGTGCCGCCAAAGTGAACAATTCCGACGAGATCGCGCGAAACATGAACGACCTTCCGGAGTCTATCCGTCATTTAGTGAAAGGCGGCGGCTCGTTAACGGCCCTTCCGATCATCGAAACACAGGCGGGTGACGTATCGGCATACATCCCGACCAACGTGATCTCGATTACTGACGGCCAGATCTTCCTGGAGACAAACCTGTTCAACGCGGGTATCCGTCCGGCCATTAACGTGGGTATCTCGGTATCGCGTGTGGGTGGTAACGCTCAAATTAAATCGATGAAGAAAGTGGCTGGTACGCTGAAGCTGGATCAGGCGCAGTTCCGTGAACTGGAAGCCTTTGCCAAATTCGGCTCCGACCTGGATGCCTCTACCAAACTCACTATTGAGCGTGGCCGCCGTAACCTCGAAATCCTGAAGCAGGCGCAGTTCTCGCCAGTGGCAGTAGAGGAGCAGGTAGCCATGATCTACTGCGCTACCAACGGTTTGCTGGACGAGGTTCCGGTGACAGAGGTAAGAGCGTTTGAGAAGGATTACCTGCGCACCCTGCGCGCCCAGCATGCAGACGTGCTGAACGCCCTGCGCGCCGGCAAGCTGGATGATCAGATTACAGGAACCCTGAAGCAGGTTTCAAGAGAGATTTCGGCGAATTACAAAAGATAGTCTTACAGACAAGGCGGCGGCTAGGGGCGAATACCCTTAACCGCCGCCTTTATGCTACAATAACCACCATATGGCAAGTTTAAAAGAAGTTAGAAACCGCATCACATCGGTATCTTCGACACAGCAGATCACCAAGGCCATGAAAATGGTGTCGGCTGCGAAGCTTAGGCGTGCTCAGGATAACATTTTGCGCATGCGCCCCTATGCGCAGCGCCTGAGCGGGATTCTGGCAAACCTGTCGTCGCAAACAGAAGGCTCTGTTTCTAACATCTACTCTGAGAAGCGCGAGGTGAACAGGGTGCTGATTATTGCCGTTACCTCAGACCGCGGTCTGGCAGGCGCGTTTAACGCGAACGTTGTGAAAGGCGTTGTGGCACTGATCAACAGCAGGTTCAGCAGCCAGGCAGCCGCCGGAAACGTTACCGTGCTGGCCATCGGCAAGAAAGGGCTGGACGCTTTCAAGAAAAGAGAGATCCCGGTTATCAGCAACTTCAGCGGAGTGTTCTCTAACCTCTCCTTTGATGTGGTGCGCGAGGCTGCCGAGCATGCCATGGACGGCTTTGTGGCCGGAGACTTTGATCAGGTATACCTGGTTTACAACGAGTTCAAGAACACGGCTACGCAGATCGTTCGCCAGGAGCAGTTCTTGCCGATAGAGGACAAGCCCGTAGAAGCTGCCGACGCCTCTGCCTTGCTGGTAGACTATACCTTTGAGCCGTCGAAAGAAGAGATTATCCGCGACCTGATCCCGCAATCGCTGAAAATACAGGTATACAAGGCGGTGCTGGAGTCGAACGCCTCTGAGCACGGTGCCCGTATGACCGCCATGGACAAAGCAACAGAGAACGCAGGAGAACTCCTGAAAGAACTGAAGCTGACCTACAACAGAACGCGTCAGGCCGCCATCACCAAAGAGATTCTCGAGATCGTGGGAGGTGCCGAGGCGCTGTCAGCAAAATAAGGACAGAAAAGCTATATGGAGCAGCGCCCAACAGCAATGTGGGCGCTGCTTTTTTTTCGGGGTACCGGTGCCGACATGTTATTAAATTGTAACTTATATGCATCGGCCACAATAGATTGAAAGTGCAAAGCCATGCCTGCTATATTTGCAGGAGGTTAGGAAAAAGGAAATGAGCCAAAACAAGTTTTTCAGCAACAGTATGTTCGTGAAGGCCGCCGCCATGTGCCTGCTCGTCCTGAGCGCATGTGCCGGAACGCCTTCTGCCACAGCCCCCGAGGCCAGCACAGCCAGCCATGCGCCAGACTTCAGCAAAGGCCTTCCGCGACCCAAACTGGTTGTGGGCCTGGTCGTGGATCAGATGCGCTACGATTACCTGTACCGCTACTGGGACAAGTATGGCAACGACGGTTTTAAGAAGCT
Organism: Pontibacter sp. E15-1; assembly: GCF_022601975.1. Classification (GTDB taxonomy): domain Bacteria; phylum Bacteroidota; class Bacteroidia; order Cytophagales; family Hymenobacteraceae; genus Pontibacter. Next base: position 80,012 of record NZ_JAKVIR010000020.1, on the reverse strand, counting down.
GTTAAGTCAGGGCTTTAATTTCAAGAACAACCAGTACAGCTACGTGCCGACGTATACCGGCCCGGGGCATGCCTCTATTTATACCGGCAGCGTGCCCGCCATCAACGGCATCATCGGCAACAACTGGTATGCGCGCGGGCAGCAGAAAATGGTTTACTGCGTCGACGACGAAACCGTGAGCACGGTAGGGAGCACCTCCACCGCCGGGCAGATGTCGCCGGCCAACCTGCTTACCACCACCATTACCGACGAGCTGCGACTGGCAACCAACATGGGTTCCAAAGTGATTGGCATCGCCCTTAAAGACCGTGGCTCCATACTGCCAGCCGGCCACCTGGGCAACGCCGCCTACTGGTTCGACTCGCCGAGCGGCAACTGGATCACCAGCACGTATTACCGCAACGACCTGCCCCAGTGGGTTCAGGAGTTCAACAACAGCAAGTACCCTGACCAGCACCTGAGCGAGGTATGGAACACGCTGCTGCCGATCGAGGCCTATACCGAGAGCACGGCAGACGACGTGGCTTGGGAAGAAACCCTGCCCGGCGAGCAGAAGCCAGTTTTTCCGCACAATGTCCCGGCCATCCGGGGGAAAGATTACGAGCTGTTGCGGTCGCTGCCCGCAGGCAACACCATCACCAAAGACTTTGCACTGGCCGCCCTGCGCGGTGAGCGCCTCGGCAAAGGGGATTTCACTGATTTCCTGGCCATCAGCTTCTCCTCCGTGGATTATATCGGGCACAAGTTCGGCCCTAACTCCGTGGAGGTGGAAGACGCGCTCCTGCGCCTCGACCAGGAAATGGGAGAGCTGATAAAGGCGATTGAGGAAGAAGTGGGCAAGGGAGAGGTGCTGTTCTTCCTGACGGCAGACCATGGCGCCGCCCATGTGCCGGCTTTCCTGAAGGAAAAGAACATCCCGTCGGGCGTGACAACGCAAAGCGTTATCCGCGACTCCGTAGAACAATACCTGAACAAGCAGTATGGCCCCGGGAAGTGGGTGGAGCAGTATGCCAACCAGCAGCTATACCTCAACCACAAACTGATAGACGGCAAGAAACTGAACCTGGCGGATGTGCAGCAGCGCGTGGCCGCTTACGTGATGCGCTTCGAGAGCGTGATGCGTGCGGTGTCGGCGGGGGCGCTGCAGAACTCGAACTGGGGCCAGGGTCTAATGGCGCGTGTGGAGAATGGGTATAACGCCCAGCGCTCCGGCGACGTGATTGTGTTGCTGCAGCCCGGCTGGTTTGAGGGCTGGGGATCGAAAAACCCCAAAGGCACCACGCACGGTTCGTTCTCGAACTACGACACGCATGTGCCGCTGGTATGGTATGGCTGGCGCGTGCAGCCCGGCGAGAGCTCTGTTGCCACCGAAATTGCCGACATCGCACCGACCATTGCCTCGTGGCTATACCTACAGGAGCCTAACGGGAGTGTGGGAAGGCCTTTGCAAGAGTTTATGAAATAATAACAATAGCGCACGAAGCGGAGTGTGAACCGGAGCGCGCATCAAAATTAAAAAACGATATGGAGAATACAGAAAACAACAACCCCTGGCATGGCGTGAGCTACGGAGACGAGGCGCCGGCAATCCTTTCGGCGATCATCGAAATCCCAAAGGGCTCAAAGGCCAAGTATGAGCTGGACAAGGATAGCGGCATGCTGAAACTTGACCGCGTGCTTTTCTCGTCTGTAAATTACCCGGCCAACTACGGCTTTATCCCGCAGACGTACTGCGACGACAAGGACCCGCTGGACATCCTGGTGATCTGCTCGATCGACGTGCAGCCGATGTGCCTGATCGACGCGAAAGTGATCGGGGTGATGCAGATGATCGACAACAACGAGGAAGACGACAAGATCATCGCCGTGGCCTACAACGACATGTCTGTGCGCCACATCAACGATATCTCTGAGTTGCCGCCGCACACCCTGCTGGAGATGCGCCGCTTCTTTGAAGACTACAAGAAACTGGAGCACAAAGAGGTAGTGGTAGAGCAGTTCCTGGGCCGCGAGCACGCTTACAAGATCATTCAGGACAGCATCGAGCTATATAACGCCACCTTCGGGGAGCCTAAGAAAAAAGAGAAGGCGCTTTAAAAAATATTACTTTTCCTGTAAAGCCTGGCGTGGATCTTCCGTTGCCGGGCTTTTTGGTTTTTAGCGCAGATGCGCCCGGGTATTTGAATGAGGGCGGATTTGTTGCGTAATTGCAGGACAGGATGGAACAGCACACGAGCATCGGCACCGGCAACCGCATGGCGGGAGTGGCACCTCACCCACTGGGCGAGCGCGTGCTGGGCTGGCTGCTGTACAGCAGCGTGTTCATCTCGTGCTGCGCCTTTAGCCTGACCGTGGAAACATACCTGCTGGCCGGGGTGCCGGTGTCGCTGCCGATGGCGGGATTTGCTTTTCTGGCCACCCTGTTCATCTACAACCTGAGCAGCGTGCAAAGCATGCTGCGCCACCCACGGCAAACAAGGTATAAGCAAAGCGACGACTGGGGCCAAAAAAACAAGAGGCTGCTGGCGGCGCTGGGCATCGTCAGTATAGGCGCTGCCGCCGTGGTATACATCCAGTTTGGGCTCCGGATCAACGGCTGGGTAATGGCGCACCTGGCCCTCATCTCGATCGGGTATACCGTGCCCATCATGTTCAAGGCCCGGAAGGTGCGGCCCCTGCGCAGCGTGCCGCTGCTCAAGGTGTTCCTGATCGCCTATGTATGGGCGGCCGTTACGGCGCTTTTCCCGCTGATGCAGGCGGGCATGCAGGTATGGGAGCCAACGGCGCTGTGGTTCTTCCTGCGCCGTTTCCTGTTCATCCTTGCCCTCGCGCTGCTCTTCGATATCCGGGATTATACCTACGACCGCACCACCAATACTCTCACGTTTCCTGGCTGGGTAGGCGTGCGCAACACCAAGCTGCTGTCGCTGGGCTTGCTAGCAATTTATACCATGCTTTTAGTGAGTTCAGAGCAAGGTGCGGTGCTGTGGGCGCTAGTCAGTAGTGCCGCAGCCGCCGCGGTGGTCGTCTCTTTGTCCTCCGAAAACAAACCGCGGATATACTATGCCTTGCTGGCGGATGGTGCCATGCTGCTGCATGCGGGCCTGGTATACCTGGCTATGGCGCAGGTTGCTGCAAACACATAAACGCTTTGGGCAGGTGCTCAATCAGGTCGGTCGCCATCATGCTGATGGCGCCCACAGTTTGCAGAGCCAGGTCGCCGGCCAGCCCGTGCACATACACGCCGAGCAGGCAAGCCTCCTCCAGCGAATAGTGCTGGGCCACCAACGCCGTAATCATACCTGTCAGCACGTCGCCTGTGCCGCCTGTGGCCATCCCGGAGTTACCGGTGGTGTTAAAGAACACATTCCCCTCCGGCGTGCCGATGGCGGTATGGCTCCCTTTTAAAGTAACGTAGCACTGGTGCCGCTGGCAAAACGCACGGAGGCGCTCCATGCGTTCGTAGTCATTTTCTGATTTGCCGGCTATCCGCTCAAACTCCTTCGGGTGCGGCGTAAAGATCACCCTGTTTTTCGGTATCTGCCCCAGCAGCCGGTCGCTGCCAGCAATGATGTTGATAGCATCGGCATCAATAACCAAGGGGTGTGTGGCGGTGGCGAGCAACTCTCCGATTGCGGTTTTGGTGGGAGGGGCTGTTCCGATGCCCGGCCCAACGCCGATCACGTTAAACTTGTCAATTTCCTCCGGTAGCTCAGAGAGGTGCTTGCGGTTTGCGTCTGTCAGGGTCATGGCCTCCGGCACCGCCGTTTGCAGCACGGTATACCCCACCGACGGCGCCTGGATGGTCAGCAGCCCGACACCGCTTTTCAGGCAGGCCCTTGCGGCCAGCACCGCTGCCCCCATCTTGCCATACCCTCCGGCCAGCAGCAGCGCATGCCCATACAGGCCTTTGTGCGAGAATTTTTTCCGGTGCTTCAGCATGTGCTGCACATCCTGTTTGGTGGTATAGCAAAGGTGCGTTTTCACACCGGCGATGTACCGTGCGCTAAGCCCGATGGGCACCACATGCCATTCGCCCACAAACTCCTCGTGCTGCGGCAGAAAAAACGCCAGCTTGGGCAACTGAAAGCTGACGGTATACTCCGCCCGGATGATGGTGCTGTCCTCGGGTGTTTGGCTATCGGTGTAAAGGCCGGAGGGAATATCGATAGCGGTGATGCAGGCCCCGCTGTTGTTGAGTTGCTCCACCACTTCCTCATACAAGCCCGTTACGGGGCGGGTAAGGCCGGTGCCGAAGAGCGCGTCAATCACGCAGGCGCACAGTGGCAGTTCTGGTATTTCCTGCTCCGCCTGAATGTGTTGGGGCGTTATCTCCTCGGGCAGGCGGCCCAGGTTGGTTTTGAAATCTTCGGAGGCTTTGGCGGTGTCGCCCACCAGGTATACCTGCACGGTATAGTTGCGCTGCTGCAGCAACCGGGCCACAGCCAGGCCATCGCCGCCGTTGTTGCCGGGGCCGCAGAACACGAAGATTTCCTCGGAAGGCTGAAATTTGTTCTCGAACCAACCAGTAAAGGCTTTGGCGGCACGTTCCATCAGGTCTACGGAAGGTATGCCCTCTTCGCGGATGGTCTGTGCATCGGCTTCGCGGGTTTGAGCGGCGGTCAGGAGTTTCATAGGGATAGCGGTTGCAGGTTCCCTCCCTATACTAACTTTAAGGCAGGGATGTTTATCTTTGTGGAGGTAACAAGGGCCGGTAGTAGCCTAAATATATGATCATGGTTATATATAGTTTGAGTTATTAAAGAATGATTCAAAGCGGTGCAACTCTGCTGAGGGAAAGCAGTACAAGCTCTTGTTAATCTTCTCAACTGATTAACGTTCTATACATTATACATGCAAAAAGATTCGAAGATATACGTGGCGGGGCACCGGGGCATGGTGGGCTCGGCCATCGTGCGGGCGCTGGAGGCGGAAGGCTATACCAACATTATCGTGCGGCGCTCTGCGGAACTGGACCTGCGGGACCAGGCGGCGGTGAAGGTCTTCTTCTCCGAGGAGAAGCCGGGGTTTGTTTTCCTGGCGGCGGCCAAGGTGGGGGGCATCGTGGCCAACAACACCTACCGCGCCGACTTCCTCTACGACAACCTCATGATTGAGGCTAACATCATCCACGCTGCCTACGAGACGGGCGCGAAGAAGCTGCTCTTTTTGGGCTCTTCCTGCATCTATCCCAAGCTCGCCCCGCAGCCCCTGAAAGAAGAGTATCTACTGACCGGGGAGCTGGAGCCGACCAACGAGCCCTACGCCATCGCCAAGATCGCGGGCATCAAGCTCTGCGAGGCCTACCGCGACCAGTACGGCTGCGACTTCATCAGCGCCATGCCCACCAACCTCTACGGTTACAACGACAACTACCACCCGCAGAACTCGCACGTGCTGCCGGCCCTCATCCGCCGCTTCCACGAGGCAAAGGAGAGCGGGGCGGAGGCGGTCACGATCTGGGGCACGGGCAGCCCACTGCGCGAGTTCCTCTTCGCCGACGACCTGGCCCAGGCCTGCCTCTTTTTGATGGAGACCTATTCGGGCCGCGAGCTGGTGAACGTGGGCACCGGCGAGGATTTGTCCATTAAAGAACTGGCCGAGCTGGTGAAGGAGACGGTGGGCTACACAGGCGAACTTCGCCTCGACACCACAAAGCCAGACGGCACCCCCCGCAAACTCATGGACGTGACCAAGCTGCACAACCTGGGCTGGCACCATACCACCGAACTGAAAGAGGGCATCGCCCTGACCTACGCCGACTTCCTCTCCCAGGAGACCGTAGCCGAAAGATAAGCATACACAAGACAGATATATAACATAGCGTTCCAGGGAAAAAACTCGGAACTCGTAACCCGGAATTCGGAACTGACATTCGTAATTCGTAACTCATAATTCGTAACTCACATGAAAGTAGCCCTTATCACAGGCATCACGGGGCAGGACGGGGCGTACCTGGCCGAGCTCTTATTGGAAAAAGGATACATGGTGCATGGCCTCAAGCGCCGCAGCTCCATGTTCAACACCGACCGGGTGGACCACTTATACCAGGACCCGCACGAGAGCGACGTGCGCTTCAAGATGCACTACGGCGACCTGACCGACTCCACCAACATCATCCGCATCATCCAGGAGACGCAGCCCGACGAGATCTACAATCTGGCGGCCATGAGCCATGTGAAGGTGAGCTTCGACACGCCCGAGTACACGGCCAACGCCGATGGCATCGGCACGCTGCGCATACTGGAGGCCATCCGTATCTTAGGATTAACTGAAAAGACAAGGGTTTACCAGGCATCAACGTCTGAACTGTATGGTTTGGTGCAGGCGGTGCCGCAGTCAGAGACGACGCCTTTCTACCCGCGCTCGCCTTACGCGGTGGCAAAGCTCTACGCTTACTGGATCACGGTAAACTACCGCGAGGCCTACGGCATGTTCGCCACCAACGGTATCCTGTTCAACCACGAGTCGCCACTGCGGGGCGAGACGTTTGTGACGCGCAAGATCACAAGGGCCGCGGCGCGTATCGCCATGGGCTTACAAGACAAACTATACCTGGGTAACCTGGACTCCAAGCGCGACTGGGGCCATGCCAAGGACTACGTGGAGGCCATGTGGCGCATCCTGCAGCAGGACACCCCGGAGGACTTCGTGATCGCGACAGGCGTGACCACCACGGTGCGCGACTTCGTAAAGATGGCCTTCGCCGAGGTAGGCGTGGAGCTGGAGTTCAGAGGCGAAGGCGCCGAGGAGAAAGGCTTCGTGAAGGTCTGCAACAACTCGGAGTACCAGTTGGAGACCGGCAAAGAGGTGGTGAGCGTAGACGCAAACTACTTCCGCCCGACGGAGGTGGATTTGCTGATTGGCGACGCGACTAAATCAAAAGAGAAACTGGGCTGGGTACCGAAATACGACCTCAAGGCGTTGGTGCAGGACATGATGCAGGCAGATGTGGCCCTCTTCAAGCGCGACACCTACCTGGCCGAAGGCGGTCACCGTATTCTAAACTATCACGAATAGAAAAAACAAGCCTAGCGCTAGGTATAAAATCCCCCTGTTTCTTAACTGAGGCAGGGGGATTTTTTTGTCTGTGTTTGGCTGAAATGAGTTGTTGCGAGGCGGTAGTATATCCATATCAATTTATCATACCGTATAACCATTCCTTTCAATAAGTACAATTCCTCTCCCCGGAGCAGGGCCGTTTCATTCTAGTATTACCTGGCGCGAATCTCTAGATTCGTGACTAACAAGTAAGGTTGAGTCTCTGACTCGACTGGCTCGGAGAGCCAAAAATGCAGGTTGAGTGCAAGACAACTTACAACGCAAGTATAGATTTTATTAGAATGAAACGGCCCTGCTCCTCGGCGGGGTTAGGGGTGGGTTACATTTTAGCAGACTCTCCTGAAAGCAGGGCTGCTTCATACTCCTATTCCTGTCATCCTGAAAGGATCTTGGTTGAAGCATGGCCATACCCCCACAAGTAGTATGAGCTTAACCTCCCGGAGGAAAGGGCTCTCTGTTTCTGCCAAATTTCTTTACAGGATGACAGATGGGGCAGTGCCTTGTTTGATAGATCGAAACGGCCCTAAAACGCCAGCGAAAGCGTTAGCTTGATCTTGAGGTTATCCTTCACCTCATTTAATGCATAGGGGCCGTAGCGGTAAATCGCCCCGACGCCAATACCAGAGAAAGGCGTGCTGATGATATTGTTCAGCAGCAAACCCGACTCAAAAAAGCCTTGCTGCATGGTCTGGAACGTGGCATCCTGCGGAAGCACCTCCTGCAGGGATTGGTGCAGGTCGCCGAAACCGATGTTGGTGAGCAATACCACGTCGGGCTTAAAGAAGCCGGTGCGGAGCAGGCGCTTTCCGAGGTTTTGGGAGAAGAAGAGGGCGGCGTAGCGGTCAGAGAAAAACTCATACGGGGCCATCGTCTCGAAGCCATCGCCGGCATACACGTAATAATCCGGGTTGTAGCTGCCGTAGCCGTTGTAGAGGCTCACAAAAGGAGCTGTGCCCTTCACCAGCCCGCCAGCCAGTATGAAACGGCTTTCGCCAAAAGTACGGTGGCGGAACGAGGCCTCGGCCCGCACATCATACTTGTTATAGCCGTAATCCCCCTCCAGCAAGCCATCGAGGCCACGGGTATACTGCAGCCACAGCACCGGGTACTCGCTTGGCATGAGCATCAGTTGGTTAAACTGCTGCATAAACTTCTCGCCGTAGGCATACCGGAAACTCATCACGGCCTCCGTCAGGTTACACACTGGCTGGGGCATTTCAGTACTGCTAAAGGCAAAGGTCGGGCGGCGCTGCTCTTGCCGGAGCATGGCCTGTGCCTGCCCATAGCGCAGCAACCTGCCAGACAAAGCGGCGCTGTAATGGGTGGTATAATCGAGGGCGGGCAGCACGGCGGGACGCACATTGCCGAGCAGGCTGCGCTGCTGCCGGAAAGGAAGGCGGATGCCCCCGGGCTCCAGCACATCCTCAAAATACACCGCTTTTAACTGCAGTGTGGCAGGCTTGTAGAGCACTACCGAGGCATCGGCGCCATACTTTGCCTGCTCATCCTTAAAGCCATACCCCCAGTATCCTCCAAAATTCAGCCGCTCCGAAAGCCGATCATTGGTATGGGCGCCTATTCCTAAACGCAATCCCTCAAAGTCACTGAGACGGAGCAGGCGGTTCAGGTCCAGGCTGATGGGGCCGAAAGGGATTTGCTGGGCCGTCAGGTACTCCACGATGCGGATGGTCTGGTCCATTTTCTGGGCTTTGCCCACGCTGTCGAGTTGCTGGTAGGTGCGGAGTTCGAAGGCGGTGAGGGAGTCGGGGCGGAACCGCTGGAAGTAGCTGTCGGGCTGCAGGTGCGCGTCGGGTTTTTGCTGCAGGGCAATCACGCTGAAATTTGATTTCCGGAGGGCAGGGTTCAGGTTGATGTTGGTGATATAGGTGCGGAGGTGGGCGTAGGGTTGGTGGCCTTTCCACTCGATCTGCGGCACCGTGATCTCCACATCCAACTCGGTTGGGAACCACTGCCGCTGCGGGCCTACCTGCTGGTACTGCTGCTGCAACTGCACCCCGCGCTTGTCGTTGGCAGCGGATTTTGCCAGCACGTTTTGCACTGCCCAGCCGTTACTGTTGATATAGAGCAGGCCCTGCAAGCCATCGAAGTTCTTACCCTCCATGGGCTTAAACGAAATGACATAGACCGTGTCCTGGCCCAGCACATTGGTTTCCTGCAGCACAAAATCATACTTGCGGGTGCTGCCCGTGCTGATCGGGCTGAGGTAGCGCTTGCCAAAGAACAGCGGCATGTCGTCGTACACCGAAAAGTCGCGGGCCTCAGCGGCCACGATGCCAAAGCTCGGCTGCTGCAAGCCCGACACGCGCGTGGCCAGTATGGTTTCTTTCGTGAGGTTGGGTTGCAGAAAGGCGTAATCCGTGACGCTCTCCAATAAGAACAAGTGCTGCTTGCTTAATAACTGGCGCATCCGCAGGTAGGAAGAGTCCTGCGGTTCCAGCCGCAGCGTATCGCGCATGTCCTGCTCGTTGGGGTCGGTGGCCGTCAGGATGAACTTGTTGTAGGTGCGGTAGGTATAGGCTTGCAGGTTCTCGAGGCGGTGCTGCTCGCGGTTTTGGTTAGCCAGCCGGATGATGCGGTGCGCCGGGTTCTCGCCGCTTCCGAACACGACCACCTCCTGTAGCTGTGCCGACGAAGGCCGCAGAAAGATGTTGATAACGTTTGCAGAATCAGGGGAAATCTCTTGAGTCGTGTAGCCCACGTAGCTAAACCGGAGGGTATGGATCGGGCGGTTGTGGCGCAGTGTATATCCGCCGTCCAGGTTTGTGGTCGTGCCCGTTTCGCCGTTATTGGCCGTGATGCTGACAAACGGAAGCGCCTCTCGGGTCTGGGCATCGCGCACCACGCCCTGTACCTCCCGCACCTGGGCAGCGGCAGCCATCCCGCAGAAACAGATCAGGAGCAGCGATAGGAAGAGGCGTTGTAGAGGCATGGGGTAAATATAAAAAGAAAAAGGCGCTTCCTGCTGAAACAGAGGAAGCGCCTTTTTCTTTAGGCCAGGGCTAGTGCATTAAAATTGCATGGAAAGCCGCATGCCCATGTTGCCGGTTGGCAGCACCGTGGGGGCAAAAGAGGTGTTCAAGCCTGCGTTTTTCAGGGCCCGGCTGTTTAGTAGTTTGGCGTGTACCCAGTATACCGTGTTTACCGATAGGATACCGACGCCCGCACCCGCCAGCACATCCGACATCCAATGTTCGTTGTTGAGCACACGCATCACACCGGTGGCTGTGGCGATGGAGTAACTGCCGATGCTCACCCACGGGCTTTTGTGCCGGAATTCCTTATCCACAAGGGTGGCGATGGTGAAGGCGTAAGCGGTATGGCCCGACGGAAAAGCAGTCGGGTCGCCGTTGGGCCTGTCGATGTCGGTCAGGGTTTTGGTGGGCCATACCACGGCAGAGGTGAGGGCGATGGAGGCAAACAACAGTCCTGTCTGGCGGCCAATGTCGTGGCGGTTCTGCGAGGAGAGAGCATCGAAACCGTACAAATACGCAATCGGCACGAAGAACAGGTAATCGTCTAGTTTGGTGCTGAAGTTGGGCGTGCCATTGTTGCGGGCGTCGCGTGCATCAAAGCTGCTGAAAATACCGTTGCCCTGTATGGTATAGAGCCCCACCCCAATCAGCGCGGCAGCCGGAATCACGGCTCTCTTGAAGTAGCGTTTGTTGTCGGCCTCCAGCCGCTGCGCATCCGTGAAAGGATTTTTCTGGCCTGCTACAATCGAGTCGGCAGGTATGGCATTGGTGGTGTCGGAGGCAAGGATATCCAGCGAATCAGAAGAAACGAGCTGGAGCTGCTGTGGCTGTGCAATGGCCGGGCTAAACAGCGCAGTTAGCCAAAGCAGGTGTACCGTCAGGAATTTATTCAATCTCATATAAAGGCAGTAGGGGTTAAAACTATTTGTACTGTTAACGCTACGGTAACAATCTGTAAAAAGTCTAACACATACTACCGCCAAGAGATGCACCTGGCAATATTCCTTTTATGTTGCTACTTCTTCTATCTATGATTTTATACTGTTATGAAGTGATTTTTGTGCATTACAGTTTCTCAACAAGTTACCTTATTCCCTTTCTCGAAGGGGCAGGTTGTTTTCTCAGGGCGCGCTGTAGCGCTAATAAATATGAACAACTTGAGTTTACCGGTCCAGCTCGCCCAGCACGATATCCACGGAGCCGACGATGGCGATGAGGTCGGCGACCATGCAGCCTTTGGCGATCTCGTGCAGCACCGACAGGTTGGAGAAGCACGGAGAGCGGCCCTTACAGCGGAAAGGCACGTCGCTGCGGTCGGTGGTGCGGAAGAAGAAGCCCAGTTCGCCGCGTGGTGTCTCGGCCCGGAAGTAGAGTTCTTTGCTGCCCGTCATGCGGAGTTTCTTCGGGCAGGCAGCCTGTGGGTCGAAGTCGGGGGTGCGTTTGTGGTCGCCCTGCAGTTGGTCGAGGCACTGCTGTATGATCTTCACCGACTCGCGGCACTCCAGTGCCCGCACATAGTTGCGGTCCCAGCAATCGCCCACGGTGCCTACCATGCCGGTGCCGGTGGGTACGTCAAACTCCAGTTCGGGGTATACGCTGTAGCCATCCACGCGGCGCAGGTCATACTTCAGGCCGGAGCCGCGCAGCATGGGGCCGGAGCAGCCGTAGTTAATGGCCACATCCAGGGGCAAAACACCCACATTGGCGGTGCGGTCGATAAAGATCTTGTTCTCCAGCAGCACCGTGTCTATCTCGTCGAGCTTCGGTTTCAGATAGTCGATAAACTCCTGGCAGCGCTGCTCAAACCCGATGGGCAGGTCATAGTATAAACCGCCCACCCATATATAATTGTAGAGCATGCGGGCACCCGAGGTCCACTCGAGCAAACGCTGAATGTGCTCGCGGTCGCGCAGCATCCACAGGAAAGGCGTGAAAGCCCCGATGTCGATGCCATACGTGCCGATGGCCACGAAGTGCGAGGCAATGCGGTTCAGCTCCGCCACCAGCACCCGGATATACTCCACCCGCTTTGGAATCTGGTTGGTGATGCCCATCATCTTCTCCACGCCCATACACCAGACGTGCTCTGAGTTCATGGCGGCCAGGTAGTCCATGCGGTCCACGTAGGGGATGGTCTGGTTGTAGGCCATGTGTTCGGCGTGCTTCTCGAAACAGCGGTGCAGGTAGCCCACGTGCGGGGCCACATCCGTGATGATCTCCCCGTCCGTCACCACTTCGAGGCGCAACACGCCGTGCGTGCTCGGGTGCTGCGGGCCCATGTTCACGATCATCTCGCCCGCCTGCAGGTTGTCCAGGTTGAATTTGTTTGGCTCCGACTGCAGCAGGTAATCTTTATATATAGTTGACTGGCTCAAGTATTTAGATTTCGGTTAAGAAATACGACTGCTAGCAAAGTTCGCGAAAATGGCTGAGAGTTTCTAAGGTGAGCAGGGGCAAACGGCAGGATGTAGCGCGTACTGTAGGAAAGTTTGATTAGGATGCGTTAAATGCCTTAAGATATATGGTATATTCGGTAGCCCAGTTACGGTTATCTGCCGATTTCGACAAAAACTGTATGTTTATTCCGTTTAGCTACAAGTTAGTGGCAATGCTAACCAACAGATTAAATCAGAATGGAATAAAATTTTATATTAAAAAAACTTCATATAATGTTCAATTATGAGATCAGACCCTATTGACAAAATTTTGTTAATTCCAATTGCCCGATTTATCAATAATTCAACAACAGGCGGGATTTTATTATTTGCCTCCGCTGTAACAGCCCTGATTCTTGCTAACTCCCCTTTTCAAGATGATTATCATCATTTTTGGGAGTATACTTTTTCGATAGGATTTGATGAGTTTGTCATGTCTAAATCTTTACATCATTGGATTAATGATGGACTTATGTCTGTTTTCTTTTTTGTGATAGGGTTAGAGCTTAAAAGGGAAATAATGGTGGGTGAACTTTCCAAACCTAAAAATGCTGTTTTACCCATTTTTGCAGGATTAGGCGGTATGGTTATTCCGGCATTATTATTTTTAACTTTAAATTTATCAGGAGGGGCTTTTACCGGATGGGGAATACCAATGGCAACCGACATTGCTTTTGCACTGGGAATACTCTACCTATTAGGTGATAGAGTTCCTGTATCGCTTAAAGTGTTTTTGACAGTACTAGCTATTGCTGATGACCTGGGAGCAGTATTGGTAATTGCCCTTTTTTATACTTCAGATATCTCTATGATGAGCCTGCTATTTGGAGGTGGATTTCTAGTTATTCTTATAGTTGCCAATGTGTTAGGTGTGCGCAATACGGTTTTTTATGGAATAGTTGGAATTGGTGGCCTGTGGATGGCTTTTTTACTTTCGGGAGTTCATGCAACAGTTGCGGGAGTTATTGCAGCCCTTACCATTCCGGCAAACGTAAAGATTCAAGACAAAAAATTTGTCGTAAAGATGAATGCACTAACCAATGATTTTGAAAAGAGTACACCGAATAATGTTACCCTTCTCACCTACGAACAACTACATATTGTGGATAGAATAAGGTTTTATTCAAAAGCTGCATTAACTCCGCTTCAACGACTCGAGCACTCAATGACTCCATTAGTCGCTTTTGTAGTTATGCCTATTTTTGCTCTTGCCAACGCGGGTATAACTTTTTCTGGGAGTTTTGCCGAAAACTTGATTAGCAATGTTAGTCTAGGAGTAATATTAGGTTTGGTATTAGGCAAGTTTATTGGAATTGTTGGAGTTTCAAAAATTATAATCAAGCTAAAACTAGCAGAGCTTCCTGAGGGGCTTAATTGGCGACATATCTATGGAGTAGCATTGCTCGCAGGTGTTGGGTTTACGATGTCCCTATTTATTACAGACCTTGCTTTCGTTAGCTTAGAGCATATTATTCAAGCAAAAATTGGAATTTTTGTAGCTTCAACTATTTGTGGTATTAGTGGGTTTTTGGTATTACGGAAATCCTAAACATAATAGATTTAGTTGGATTATACATGGTAGTCGGTAGATAAAAAGAGAGTTTTGTGCTCTCAACAAACATCCTGCTCGGCTGACAGGAAAGTGCCGAGAAAACCCTGTGATTTTTTATACAGAGCCGTCAGACTGTCTAATAACATCTTTCTTCCTGCATCCTTTATCAGGCTCAGTGATAATACACTTATCCACTTGAGCTATGAAATTGAAACAAGCCTATAGCCGGGACGAGCCTCCGAATGGCGGGGCCAGCCTGGAGGAGCTGATTTGCCTGGACAACGAGGTGCGCTTCATCAACGCCTTCATCGATTCGCTCCCGCTCGGGGAACTGGGCTTCCGCACTGATTTCCCTGACAATGGTCGACCGGCTTACCATCCCACTGTTTTATTGAAGCTGCTGGGTCAACTGGCACCCGACCACAACACCATTGCCAAGTTCCGCAAGAACAACTCACAGGCCATCACCCGCCTCTTCCGGGACACGGTTAGGACAGCGCAGCATTTTAACCTTGTCGGAGGACAGTTGCTGGCCGGAGACTCCACCAAGCTCCGGGCCCATAACTCGAAGAAGAACAACTACAACCGAGCCAAGATCGCCCGCCACCTAGCTTACATCGAGGACAGGCTCGCAGATTGCCAGCTGGCCTATGTTCACGATCATCTCGCCCGCCTGCAGGTTGTCCAGGTTGAACTTGTTTGGCTCCGACTGCAGCAGGTAATTTTTATATATAGTTGACTGGCTCAAGTATTTAGATTTCGGTTAGGAAATACGACTGCTAGCAAAGTTCGCGAAAATGGCTGAGAGTTTCTAAGGTGAAAAGGGGCAAACAGCAGGATGTATGCGTGCTGTAGGAAAGTTTTAGCAAGATGCGTTATATGCCTTAAGATATATAGTATATTAGGTAGTCCAGTTACGGCTATATGCCGATTTCGACAAAAAAACGTATGTTTATTCCGTTAAGCAAAAGGTGGCAGTAACTAAAATCAATATTAAATTCAATACATAGAAAATTAGAATGAAAAAGGTATTACCCCTTTTAGCAGTTGCTTTCTCAGGCTTCCTTGTTTATTTGTTTGATAAAATTTGGGGTGCATCAATAAAATGGGATAAAGTTAAATCTGTAAAAGTTGGGGAATTTTTAACTAAAGAAATTGAAGTTTATCAAATCCTACTTTTCTTAGGTCTTGCATCTTTGATATACCTGATTGCTTGGAGGGGCTTTCACAAGGGCAACCAGTTCTACACCAAAAAGCAAAGAAAGCTAAGAGAGTTTAATAAAACAGAAATCACTGAAGCTAGCATCTTACTTAGATGGGGCGTCTTCTTCGATATTGATACACCTTTTATTTCTGATTTAACACCTTATTGTACTAAGCATGAAGGAGCTCCTATTCGTTTTATTCATAACAGATGCCCTATGCAAGGTTGTGAAAACAGTAAGATTCAGTTCAATAAATACGGAATGAAAAACTTGATTGAATCTGACTTAATTGATAAGTGGGAAAAAATAAAATAGCTTCTGCCAACAACTAAGGCTTCGTTGGGTACGGAATGCCCATAATGAAGCCGTGGTTATCCTTACCGATTAGCCGATACTATATATAATGGAATGGGTATATAATGGGTTTTCCGTTTTCCTGAAATGCTCTATAAATAACAGAAAATCAATTTGTTGTGTTAGAAAATCTGCCTAAAAATTTTTTTCGATATATTGATAATCAGTTAGTTGAATTAATCTAGATGTGCTAATGTATACCAATGAGGTGTACGGTGTGTGTATGTAAACTACTGAAGGTTTAGTGCAACATTGTATAAACATTATGCGTTGGCCGACGGCCTAGCACACTGTTTATACGAGTCCATTGTGAGCCATTAAAACAAAAGGAAAATTGAAAGAACCAATTATAACCAAAAGTTTGACCAATAAAATAACAAGAATGATCCTTAGGACTATGCCTATTATTCCTGGACCAGAATTATATGACTTATTTATTGAATTAAAAGATGGCAAGAAAACAATTAATTCCAAAATTGAACAAGCTTATAAAGCCCTAAAGGAAACATCGAATTTAGTTGCAGACTTAGAGTCTGATTTGATAGAAAGAACCGAGAAAGTTAAGGAGCTTAAAGAAACTTATGAGGAATATTCAAAACTTGCAGAAATAGAAGAAGACAAGATTCAGCCACTTATAAGTCAATTAGAAAAAACCGTAGGTAAAAGTAGAAATGTAGAAAGAGTTGTATCGTTTTTTATTAATCTGATAGCTGGATTACTACTTTTTATTATTGGAATATGGGCTGGTCCAACTGTAAAGGATTGGATATGGCCAAAAGAAAAAATTGAACAAATGGAAAATATTCAAGGACTTAAAGAAAATGTTAAACCTAAAATTGAAAACAGTCAACCTTCACCAACTGACAAATAAGAAAAAGTAACGGTTTACAATAAGATATATAGCTCCCGCTAGTGCGAGCTTGCGGCTCGTACTTCTTCGGTAAGCATGGCACGGCCAGCGGAGGAAACTACTATACAGCATTATAAGAAGGGAAAATGGAACATCGCGCGAAATCAATTCGACCATTTATTGGAGCCAAAGACTTTGAACTATCCAGGAGTTTTTACCGGGACTTAGGTTTCCAGGAAATTATTTTGGGGCATAACATGTCTTATTTCAAGACGGAAGGAATAGGGTTTTATTTGCAGGATGCTTACGTCAGGGATTGGATAGACAATTCAATGATTTTTTTAGAAGTCGAGGATGTTGGCCGTTATTGGGAGGAGCTTTTGGCTTTAAACCTGACGGTTACATACAAAGAGGTGAAGCTAACGCCGATTCGGGTATATGACTGGGGGAGAGAGTGCTTTATGCATGACCCGTCTGGAGTGCTCTGGCACTTTGGGGAATTTTATATATAATGCAGCCTCCGTTGGCGCAATTTCGCGCCAGCGAAAACAAACAACTTCTAACCTCCACCAAATGCAAGAACCCCAAATCCTTACCATAGAAGAAAAGAAGCTGATCGGTATGCGGGTCATCACGTCGCTGGCAGACGATTCGGCACGTGCGCTGTGGCGGCAGTTCATGCCCAGGCGGAGCGAGATTAAAAATAAGATCGGCACGGAATTATACTCGGTGCAGGATTTTGGCAATGGTATAGACCTGAGCCAGTTCACGCCGCTGACGCAGTTTGATAAATGGGCGGCGGTAGAAGTTTCTGACCTGGGCGCTATTCCGGAGGGTATGGAGGCGTTTACGCTGCCGGGCGGGCTTTACGCCGTGTTCAGGCACAAGGGGCCAGCAGCCGCCTTTCCGGAAACGGCGGAATATATTTTTGACCAATGGCTGCCACAATCCGGGTATAGCTTGGATGGGCGTCCGCATTTCGAGATATTAGGGGAAAACTACCCTGGGCCAGACGATCCGAACGCAGAAGAGGATGTATGGATACCACTGAAATAATCTCTATACCTAAACCAACGATTTATGGCAACCATCAACACGTACCTTACTTTTAAGGGCAATTGCGAAGAAGCCTTTACCTTCTACAAGTCTGTGTTAGGCGGCGAGTTTCCGTACATCTCGCGCTTTAAAGATATGCCACCAGCGGAAGGTCAGCCCGCCATGACCGGCGAAGCAGGCGAAAAGGTCATGCATATCTCCCTGCCGATCAGCAAAGAAACCGTGCTGATGGGCAGCGACACCGGCGGCGAGTGGGCAGCCAACTACAAGCAAGGCAACAACTTCAGCCTCTCCCTCAACACCGAGAGCAAGGAAGAGGCCGACCGGATCTTCAACGGCCTCTCAGCCGGCGGACAGGTAACCATGCCGATGGACAAAACCTTCTGGGGGTCTTACTTCGGGATGTTCACCGATAAATTCGGGATTAACTGGATGGTGAGCTTCGACGAGAAACAGCCGCAGAGCTAATACCTCCTTACACCGGAAAATGGTGTTCAAAGCATTTGGCAGGCCCGGGCATGAGTCCGGGCTTTTTTGTGCGGAGGCATGAAAGCAGTGCGTTTCAGAAAAGGGAAGTAAGGAAAAGTAGAGGCGGAAATGGTAGCTATTGTATATAATTTATAATATATTTGGATAAATAGCCAGTCCTCCATACCCTATGAAAATCCCATACATCCTCCTGCTTGCCCTGCTGCTTCTGGTAGATATCCTGAGCTTTACCGAGATTGTCTCGCTGGTGCGGCAGCCTTCTGATATGGCCGTGGCCACCGGCTTGCTCTTGCTGGGCGTTGTGGCCGTAGCCAATTACTTCGTGATCCGATACGCATATTCTAAACTAAACGCCTAAATGAACAAACAGATCCTGACAGGGAGTTTCTCCTTCATCCTCATCCTGATAGTTATCATTACCATGTCGCAATCCTGCACCCGGATTGATGCGGGCCACGAAGGCGTGCTGGTAAAACTCTACGGCAGCGACAAAGGCGTGCAGGACGTGAGCCTGGTGACAGGTCGCGTATGGTATAACCCCTTAACCGAGGAGGTGTTCCAGTTCCCGACCTTCGTGCAAACCATCGACTACAACGAGTTTACCGTGAATGCCAAAGACGGCTCCGTTTTCTCCGTAGACCCCACCATCTCGTTCAGGGTGATACCCGGCGAGAGCCCGCGTATTTTTGGAAAGTACCGCAAAGACATCGATCAGATCACGCAGACAACCCTCTACAATTATACCCGCGACGCGTTCCGGATTCAGTTTAACCAGTACAGCACCGACAGCATCATCTCGAACCGCCAGAGCTTCGAGGACAAAGTGCAGATAGCCCTGGATAAAGCCCTCCGCAAAGAAGGCTTCGAACTGGAGCAAATGACCAGCGGCTTGCAGTACCCCGACGTGATTGTGCAGGCCGTAAACCTGAAGAACAAAGCCGTGCAGCAGGCCATGCAGGTAGAGAATGAGCTAAAAGTGGCCGAGGCACAGGCCCGCAAAAAAATAGTGGAAGCCGAGGCCGAAGCCAAAGCCAACGACCTCCGCCAGCGCACCCTCACGCCCATGCTCATTCAGCAGCAGTTCATCGAGAAATGGGATGGCAAAACGCCGCTATACGGCAATTCGCCGGTGTTCTTTAAGAACGTGGATCAGTAAGACCCCTCCCCAGCCCTCCCCTTTGTCGAGGGCCCCTACCCCCAAAACAGGGGAGGGAGAAAATACGCATTAGGCTGCTGGTTCTTACGGCAGCCTTTTTTGTTTTAACTGCTTTTTATGGGCCGGGTCCAACCACCCCCTGCCCCCTCCTTGTCCAAGGAGGGGAGTCTGCTTTTGCTACTTTGGCGGTAAGTGGGGTATAGCTACTGAGGTTTAATTTGTGAAATTGTTGCTAATTTCCTGGAGGACTGCATCTAGGTGTTGGAAAACCTCTTTGTTTTCGAAACGGAGGACTTTTATACCTAATTGGCTCAGGATCTCATCTCTTTCCATATCCATTTGTTCTGCTGCTATGTGCTGATGCACCTCCCCATCGAGTTCGATGGCTATCTTCTCCGAGGGGCAATAAAAATCCAGAATGAAGTTGCCGATACTATGCTGCCGTCTGAACTTGCGCCCTACCAGTTGGCTTCCTTGCAGATGTTTCCATAGCTCCGCTTCAGCGGGAGTAAGATTAAGCCTTAGTTCACGCCGATTCTCTTTCAAGTACTTTCTATTGTGCAGCATCATTTTCAGCCTGTTGCACTAAAAGCCAGCTAAAAGCAAGAAAGTTTCAAGCAGTAATAAAAACTCCCCTCCTTAGAAAAGGAGGGGCAGGGGGTGGTTGGACCCGGCTTAAGAATACACTTTACTCCGGCTTCTCGCGCATATCCGGGAACTGCTCGTTTTCCTTTTTGATGATGAGATGCGGCTCGCCTTTGAAGCCGTTTAGCTCGTTGTGCAGGTCGAAAGGCACTTTGATGCCGTGGTAATAGTCCTGCAGCTCGTAGTCTTTGCGGAGCGGGTGGCCCTCCCAGTCGGCGGCGCAGAGGATGCGGCGCATGTCGGAGTGGTCTGTAAAGTAGATGCCGACCATGTCAAACGCCTCGCGCTCGTGCCAGTCGGCGGTGCGCCAGATGTGGCTGACGGTGGGCACGTGCGGGATGGACTGTTCCGGTGTGTTGTTGCGCGGCACCTGCACTTTCAGCATCAGGTGATGGTCGTAGGGGATGGAGTAAAGGTTGTATGCCACCTCCATGGTGCCCGCTTCGGGGCCGTTGTCGATGCCGGTAAGGCAGGAGAGGAAGTCGAAGTAGGTGAGTTCGTGGTCGTGCAGCGTGAGGCATACCTCCGCGAGGCGCTCTGTTTGCACCACCAGATACGATTGCAGCGCATCTTCTTTTGCCTCTACCAGCACCTCTGCCCCAAACTGGCTAACAACGAAATCTTTTAACTCCTCGAATGACACCGCTTTCTAATTTTGAATGAGTGAATTTTGAATAACTGACTTAGGAAACCTGCTGCTCAGCATTAGCCACGGACTGACCTTGCGCGGCGGTGCGTTTGGCCATCAGTTGTTGCACGGCTCTGGGGGCACGTATGGTTTCTTGCCGGATGATTTCCTGCAGTTGCATAAAGCCGCCGATCAGGGCCTCTGGCCTTGGCGGGCAACCCGGCACGTATACATCCACCGGTATGATGCGGTCCACACCCTTCACCACGTGGTAGCCGTGCTCCCAGTAAGGGCCGCCGCAGTTAGAGCAGCTTCCCATCGAGATCACGTAGCGCGGCTCGGGCATCTGCTCGTAGAGGCGGCGCACGCGATCGGCCATTTTAAAGGTAACGGTACCAGCCACAATCATCACATCCGACTGCCTGGGAGAGGCGCGAGGTATGATGCCAAACCTGTCCAGGTCGTAGCCAGCGGCATAGGCCCCCATCATCTCGATGGCGCAACAGGCCAGGCCGAAGCCCATCGGGAACAGCGAGGTGAGTCGAGCCCAGTTCAGCAGGTCGTCCAGCTTGGTGATAACAATGCCGCCTTCTCCAGTCTTTGCGTCCATGTATGAATCAATTACGAATTACGAATTCCAAATTACGAATGAACAGGTTCATCGTCATTACTTCCTGTCATTTCGAGCCTTAGCGATAAATCTGAAGCCTGTAAATGTGTTGTTTCAGATTTCTCACGGCTACGCTGGCTCTCTTCGGCTCTCGCCTCAAAAGTGTTCGAGATGACAGCTATGAGCCTGCTATTTCTGAGGCACTGCCTGCAGTTGTTTTCCCCGGTCCGTATTGCCGTTCGTTTACGCGCTGGTATACATCCAACGGGATTTTAGAGCGGCTTTTGGGGAGTATGGGGTGCGGCTTGATCCAGTCGAGGTGGCCTTTGGCCCAGGCGTAGGCCAGGCCCAGCACCAGAATGCCGATGAACAGGAGCATCTCGACCAGGGCAAACCAACCCCATGCGCCATCGGTGGCCTCGATCAGGTCTCTGCGCCCGAACACGGTTGCCCACGGAAACAGAAACGCCAACTCCACATCAAAAATAATGAAGATAAGCGCCACTACGTAAAATCGCGGGTTAAACTGTATCCAGGCGTTGCCAATCGGCTCTTCGCCACTCTCGTAGGTGGTCAGTTTCTCCGCGTTGGGCCTGTCAGGGCGTATGAGTTTGCTGGTCAGCAGGCCGATCATCACGAAGATGGCACCGCCAATCAGGAAAAGCAGGATTGTTCCGAAGTCAGATATATAGGTTTCTGCCATAGCTGCAGCTGTTTACGCGAATTTACAACAAAAACCCGGGATTGTCTGCCTGAGTACGTTTCTCGTAGGGACAGGTCGCGACCTGTCCGCGCATCAGCTGTGGCAAAAAGCTGATACGGATGTTTAAGATAAGCCGTTCGTTTATTGAGTCTGGTCCTGGTAGTTTAGCTCGGGAACGATTGGACAGGTCGCGACCTGTCCATACAAATGAAAACCGCTTGCAGCATCACAGCCACAAGCGGTTTTATATATAATTACTGATGTTTGACTACCATTTGTAATACCCGTTCTCCTCGCCGTCGTTCAGGAGATCGGCGGCAGTGTCGGGGCTCCGGTGGATGTCTTTGAGCTTGCGTTCCTTCCAAACGGCGGCCGACTCGCGCACGACCTCCAGGTGGGCATCGGACTTGATGCGCTCTTCCTCGCGCTTGGCGTCTACCTCGTAGTCGGTGCGGGACGCGAACTTGGCGTTGGCTACCGTGGTGCGGGTGTCGTACTGCTGCTGGCGCTCGGCCACGCGCTGCATCTCCTGGGTGGTGCGCTCGTGCTCAATCCCTTTCAGGATATCGTCGTAAGGGCCTTTGCTGGAGATCAGCTTGGTGAAGATCGGGGCGGTTTCGAGGCAGATGAACAGCAGTGTGATGAAGAACACCGGAAGCCATGGTAACTCGTCCAGGGCGTTGATGCGGGCCATCAGGCCGTCGTACCTGGAGAAGCTTTCCTGCCCCTCGGCCACGGTCTTGTCGTAGTTTTGCATGAGCTCGTTGATGCGCTGCTCCCGCTGCAGAATGCGCTCATTGGCGTTGGCCTGCAACAGCTTCAGCTCATCATCCACTTTGTCGTACTGGCGCTTCTTCTCCTCAAAAATTGGCCCTTTGCCTATCTTGCCCGTTCCGCCTGTACCGTCGGCCTCGGCGGCAAGGGCATCATACAGCTTATTGCGCTCCTGTGCCTTGGCCTCTACTTCCAGGCGTATGCCGGCAATATCCGCCTTGATCGAATCGACCTCTACAAACTGTTTGCCCACCAGTTGCTTGTGCGCGATGGCCAGTTCCGCTTGTTTCTCCTTCAGCACGGCCTGTATCTCCTTGTCGAAAATTTTCAGCTCCAGGGGTTTTGAGATCACCACGGCCAGCACCAGCGCCAGGAAAATACGCGGCATTACCTGCAGCAGCTCTTTCCAGAACCTGCCCTCCTTGCGCAGCGTGGACACGATGAAACGGTCGAGGTTGAAGATGACGGCACCCCACAGCAGGCCAAAGCCAATGGCCATCAGAGCCGAGTCGAAGACGGTATAAAGCGCGTACCCGCCAGAGATGCTGGCCAGCAAACCCGTGAAAAGGACGGTCGCGCCAATTCCGGCGTATTTGATGTGCTCTGATTTGGAGCATTTTTCGAGGATGGTGTCATCGGCGCCGGCGCACCACCAAAAGAATTTCTTCATGTATAAACGGTCTGCTGAAAAAGAGAAAAAGGCTTGCGGAGAAGCTGTGATCTAAATAACGTATAAAAGCTTACGATTCATACGTGATTATTGGTTTAATTCCTTAAAAGTCAATCCCCTATCTTTTGTTGCCAACAGGATGGCGGCTAATTAAATTCAAAACCTGCTACGGTTTCGTTGAGCTTCTCATATAGCAACAAAGATGCCATGCCGCTGACCAGCACCATCCGCGCATCGGGGGCGAGTTTTGGGCTTACCCATACCTTGCCGTTGTTGATGACCTGCACCGTGGCTACCACCGCATCCCCGTTTTTGAACTCATACCCAACCACATCACTCATCGGCAGGCCCCCACCCGCGAACCTGTACACCGGAGCAATGGTATAGGTAGTGCTGCGGTTGGATAACTCGCCCTTGAATTTCTTCCGCTCGAGGTACTGGCCGGGGTCCATGGTGAGCAGGTGCCACTGGCCGCTCTCGGGGGAGGTGAAGTGACAGGCGTAGTACTCCATGTTCGGGGCAACATCAATGGTGACGCCGGTATTGGACATGAGCGATTTCTCATTTAGTTTGCTGGCGCCAAACACATACCACTCGCTGCCCTCGCCATCCTGCAGGCTAAATTCATACTGCTGCTTTGCCCGAACGTTGTTGTAGCTGAAGATAGAGAAGCCGCCCAGGTTCCGCCAGCCGCGGTGCACGTTGGCCACGGTATAGCCGCCGATCTGGAAGTTGCCGTTTGGCTTAAGTACCTTGCGGCCCGACACCGGCAGTTCCGCTGCGGTTTGCTGAAACTCCGGTGCCACGGCCATCTGGGACACCGTGCAGTTTGCGAGCGCCAGCAACCCGGCCAGCGAGGCTAAGCGTAACATGTTTTTCATACGGGTAGGCGTTAAGCGGATGTTTGGTGGAAACACACTGTCAGGTATTTAGAAAGATGCTGTGTGAGCGAGTTTTGTTGCCTCTGGATTAGAAAATATAAATTTATTTGGATGGAAAAGCAGAAAGCGCTTTCGCCTTCTGCTTTTCCATCCAAGCGCTGATTTAGTTTGGCACTACTTTGCTTTCATCTGCAGGTAATGGCGTCTGCAGTTTTCCTTTATCGTGATAAAACCATTAAGGTCGGGAAAGGTATGATGATGCACTCTTCTTATACATTTACATTCTCCGAAGTATACTTCATCGTTTACACATCGTCCTCGTCCGGCAAGATGTCCACGTCCTGCACCAGCACCAGTTTCTCTATTTCGCGGGCTCTGGGGGTGTTGGCCAGTCCGCCCTCTGCCGTTTCTTTATACTTGCGCTCCATGCTTTCGCCCACCTCGCCGAGGGCCGCCACGCACTGGTCTACCGGTATCACGGCATTAACACCGGCAATAGCCATCTGGGCCGAGGAAAAGGCAATGGCGGCCGCGCTGGCGTTGCGCACAATACAGGGCACCTCCACCAGACCCGCCACCGGGTCGCATACCAGGCCCAGCATGCACTGGATGGTGATGGCCACCGCCGTGAACACCTGATCCACGTTGCCGCCGAGGCAGTATACAATGGCTCCGGCGGCCATGGCTCCGGCACTGCCCGTTTCGGCCTGGCAGCCGCCCACCGCGCCCGCCAAAGAGGCGTTCTGCTCGATGATCAGGGCAATGCCCGCAGCCACCAGCAGGCTTTCGTGGATCCTGCGGTCGTCCAGGCCATGCAGCTCCTGCAGGGTGGTGAGGGTGCCGGGCAGTATACCGGATGCGCCTGCCGTGGGGGCAGCCACCACGCGGCCCATGCACGAGTTCACCTCTTTGGCACCAAGGGCACGCGAGATCAGCATCTGAAACTCCGGCGACAAGACCGTGATGGGAGACTTCGCTACTTTTTTGGCGCTGTTGTTCACCATGCCCGAGCGCGACTGCATGTTCTCGGTGAGGCCGGTTTGCACGGCGTCCTTCATCACATCATAGGCATGGGCCAGGTTCTCCCAGATAAACTCTTCGGAGCGGCCTTTCTGCTCTATCTCATAGTCCAGCACGGGTTGGTAGAGCGGCTCGCCGGTTTGGGCACAGTGCGTTTCCCAGCTTTTAAAATCAGTGAATAGTAAGGACATATAGGGTTTTCGCTTAAACTGTCTGTGGTATACCTTCTCTTGCGGGCCTCGCTTCAGGATATAGGCCTCTCAGAGAACAAAACATAACGCGCTTCGGTGCCGCACTGCGCTTACTGCACTGGCGTTTTGCGGGCCGCCTCTATCGCATCGTAAATCACCTGCTGCACATTGGTGCGCACGTTCATCTGGCTGATCTTGTTGTTCTCGCGGGTTGGGTATACCCGGTTCGATAGGAACACATACACAAGGTCATGCTTCGGGTCGATCCAGGTGAAGGTGCCCGTGAAGCCGGAGTGGCCGAAGCTCTCGGGGCTGGCTCCTTTGGCTGCGTTGCCGTTCTCGATATATGGTGCGTTGATGCGGTCGAAGCCCAGGGCACGGCGGTTGTCGGGGCAGAACTGGCAGCGGGTATAGGCTGTTATCACGTCTTCGCTGATGAGGCGCGTGCCGCCGTACTGGCCCTTCTGGAGGTATAGCTGCATCAGCTTGGCCAGGTCGTTGGCGGTGCCAAACAAACCTGCGTGGCCCGACACGCCGCCCAGCATGGCCGCGCCCTCGTCGTGCACGGTGCCGTGCAGCAACTGCTTCCGGAACAGGGTGTCGATCTCGGTGGGCACGATGCGCGATTTCGGGAAGTAGCGCTCTGGCGTGAACGTCAGGGTGGTGGCCCCGATTGGCTTGTAGATCTCCTCCCGCACATAGTCTTCGAACTTCTGGCCTGTGATGCGCTCCACAATCAATGGGTATAAATAGAAAGACAGATCGCTGTATACATAGCCCGGCTCCGGGTTCAGCGGCGACTTCCGGATCTCTTTGTACAGCTTTTTAGAATATTTGCGGTGGATGTATAAATTCTGCGCCACCTTGCTCGGGAAGCGGGCCGAAGAGTCGGCTTTGAACGTGCGCCACTTAAACTTGCCGTTCTTCTTCACGGTCTCCTTCCAGAACGGTATCCAGGATTTCAGCTTCGCCTGGTGCGTCAGCATCTCCCGGAAGACCAGGTTCTCTTTGTTCGAGCCTTCAAACTCCGGCAGGTAGTCGGCCAGGCGCTTGTTGAAATCAAACTTGCCCTCGCTCTGCAGCTTCATGAGGGCCGCCAAAGAGGAGCTTACCTTCGTCACGGAGGCCAGGTCGTAGATGTCGGTGTTCTGCACGGCTTGCGCCCTGTCGTAGGTATGGTAGCCAAACGACTTCTGGTAGATCACGTTTCCGCCCTTCGCCACCAGCACCTGCGCACCCGGAAGCGCCCCGGCCTTTATCGCCTGGTTCACCAGCGTGTCGATGCCGCTGAGTACCTGCGAGCTCAGGCCAACTGCCTCGGGGTAGGTATACCGGAAGCGCAGGCCATCTGGGGTGTTCACTCCCTTGTTCAGGGTATAGGCCGGGGTGGCGGTAACCGGCATATGGCCTTTCGCGGCAGACCCTCCAAAAATCAGCTGGGCCGCTACCTGCTGGGTGTTTTCTGTTTCCTGGTAAGCCATGATCAGGGTGTTGATCTTGTCCAGCCCCTGAAACTTCGACACGGAGTAAGCGTTGCCGAAAATGCTCATCATCACATTGCTGCGCTTGCCTAGCTCCTTCACAAATACCATCGTTTCCGGCGTGATGCCGTAGTTGGTGGCGGGCCGCGTGCTCACGTTATGGATGCCCACGATGATGGTATTATACCCCTTCAGGCGCTCTTTCAGGCGGTATAAACTGTCGATGGGGCTGTTGGCGGGCAGGAAGAAGTTCTGCACTGGCATGTACTCGGCAAGTTTCTGCTGAAAAGGCGTGGGCTGGGTGGTGCCAATCGCGAGTGCCGCTACCCGCAGCGTATCGATGCGCTGCAGCGGAATCTGGCTGTTCCTGTTCTGCAGTACCGTCACGGAGTTTTCCGTCAGCCTCCGGTTCAGGTACTCGGCCTGCGGGTTGTTCAGGTCCTGATGCAGGTTGGCCAGCTTCACCGGGGTATACTTGTTTAGCCCGGCCCAGTATTTGGCCTCCAGCACGCGCTTCACACGCGCATCCACGGATTGCTGCGTTATCAGGCCACTGGCCACTGCCTTTTTGATGGCTGCAAAGCTGGAGTCGATGTTCTCCGGAAACTCCAGGATATCCATCCCCGCCATCAGCGAAATAGCATCGGCGGAGCCGCCGGGAAAGAACTTGGTCACGCCCTTCATGTTCATGGCATCCGAAAACACGAGCCCCCGAAAGCCCAGCTTCTCCTTCAGCAGCGATGTGATCACGGGTTTCGAGAGGGAGGAGGGCAGGTTGGTGGTGGTGTCGAGGGAGGGGATGCTGAGGTGCGCGATCATCACGCCGCCCAGTCCCTGCTTCATCAGGTGCCGGAAGGGGTATAGCTCCAGCGTGTCGATGCGTCTGGCGCTCTGGTAAATGCTGGGCAGGTCAAGGTGCGAGTCTACGTCGGTGTCGCCGTGGCCGGGGAAGTGCTTGGCCACCGCCATGATGCCGTTGTCCTGCATGCCGCGCATGTATGAGGCAGCTTTGCGGGCCACGTTATACTTGTTCTCGCCAAACGAGCGGAAGCCGATCACGGGGTTATTGGCGTTGTTGTTCACGTCTACCACCGGCGCAAAGTTCACGTGCATGCCGAGGCGCTTAAACTGGCGGGCCACTTCCACACCCATCTCGTAGATCAGCGTGTCGCTTTGCACGGCTCCCAGCGTCATCTGAAACGGGAACTTCAGCACACTGTCGAGGCGCATGCCGATGCCCCACTCGGCGTCCATGGCCAGCAGCAGGGGCACTTTGGCTATTTTCTGGTAGCGGTTGGTGAGGTGCGCCTGTCGCGCCGGCCCTCCCTGGAAAAACACCAGTCCGCCGATGTTATACCGGAGAATCTGTTGCGCCAGTGTGTCTTCAAAGGCGCGGTCGCGGTTCGAGTAGGCGGCCAGCATGATCAGCTGCCCGATGCGCTGGTCGGGTGTGAGGGTGGCAAACACAGAATCGACCCACTTTTTGCTGTTGTCCTGTTGTAAAAAAGGCGGTTGCACGGTGGTGGGTTTCGCGGGTGCTTTTGCCTTTTGCCCGAAGGCAGCGGGAGCGGCGGCACATGTCAGCCACAAAAGAGACAGAAACAGCGTAAGTCGTTGGAGGGTCATAGAACAAAGGTTTACAGGCACGTTTTCACCAAATATAAACTTTTCGCTTGTCACGCGGAAACGTTGGCGGCACAAGCGGCCCTTTCTTTTTGTCGGCAGGTATCAGGCTGGTGAGCTCCTTTTTTGCAGGTAGGGAAAGGGAGCGGAGCTGCGTTGCCATTTTGCTAAAGAAACCTGCCAGGGCCTGCGCCGTTTTTCTGAAGAAGCGTTAAAAATTAAAAAGCATGAGCAACAGCATAAAGCATATCGCCATCCGGGTATATGGCAAAGTGCACGGCGTGTTCTTCAGGGCCAGCACCCGGGAGAAAGCACACGAACTCGGCCTGACCGGCTTCGTGGAAAACGTGAAGGACGGCACGGTATACATGGAGGCCGAAGGCCCCGCTGCCGCCCTGAAACAGTTGGAGAAATGGGCCCACGAAGGCCCCCGCCAAGCTAAGGTAGAGAAGGTAGAGGTAAAGGAACTGGACGAGTTGAAGGGGTTTAAGGAGTTTAAGGTGAAGCGGTAGGAAGGCAATATCTATGTAAATGTGGGTTATATTGCCCGCCGTTGTCGGTGTTCTCACCGACAACAAATTCTTCAGTGTCCTGCTTGCTGGAGAAAACACGCAGCAAGAGCGGCGACTGGTAGGACTTCAACCATCAAAAAGCAGCTTATATATATAAACATAGGGAGTGTAATTTAAACTGTGTCATTTCATTATTTCAATTTACTGGCCCTGTTGGTGTACTGGTGTGAATCCTTACAGCAACAGGGCCAAACTCTTGAAGTGCGTATCACTTCAAGTCCAGTTGCATCCTGTCTCCAAACCAGATGGCCAGCTGCTGGGCCGTCTGGCTCCAGTTGGCAAGGGGCATGACCCACTTTTTGCTGATGTTCTGGTGGGAGAGGTAAATCAGCTTCAGCAGGGCCATGTCTGAGGGGAAAGCCCCCTTCGTCTTGGTCACTTTCCGCACCTGGCGGTGAAAGCCCTCGATGGTGTTGGTGGTATAGATCAGGCGGCGGATCGGCTCGGTGTACTGAAAGTACGTG
Organism: Pontibacter sp. E15-1; assembly: GCF_022601975.1. Taxonomy (GTDB): domain Bacteria; phylum Bacteroidota; class Bacteroidia; order Cytophagales; family Hymenobacteraceae; genus Pontibacter. The sequence goes on along the minus strand of NZ_JAKVIR010000020.1, from coordinate 50,598 downwards.
CTCAGCTTTTCCCAGTTCCGTTGCCAGCTCTCGAGCACCTTGGGGTACTTTTTGCCCCACTTCTCCTCCAGCTCCAACAGCCTGAACTCAGCCAGCTCCCGGCTCTCGGCCCGGTACACGGGTTTTAGGTCGCCCATGAACTCCTTCTGATCCCTGGAGGCCACGTACTTGAGGCTGTTGCGGATCTGGTGCACAATGCAGCTCTGCACCTGGGTCTGGGGAAAGACACTGCTGATGGCCTCGGCAAAGCCCTTCAAATTATCGATACAGGCGATGAGCATGTCTTGAACGCCGCGCTGCTGCAGGTCGGTGAGCACCGCCAGCCAGAAAGTGGCTCCTTCGCTTTCCGACACGTAAACGCCCAACAGCTCCTTGTGGCCGTGCCGGTCGTTGCCCAGGATGTTGTAGACGGCCTTGGAGACAACGCGCCCTTCCTGCCGCACCTTGTAGTGCATGGCGTCGAGCCAGACGATGCAGTAGAGCGCCTCCAGCGGCCTTGCCTGCCATTCCTTGACCTGGGGAACGATCTTCTCTGTCAGGGCAGCGAGCGTGTCGTGGGAAATGTCCATGTCGTACACCTCCTTCAGGTGCGAGGAAATGTCCCGAAGGCTCATGCCCAGCCCGTACATGCTCAGGATGCGGGGCTCGAGGTTCTCGGCCAGCACTGTCTCCCGCTTTCGGATGATCTGCGGCTCGAAGCTTGCCGAACGGTCCCGTGAGCTTTCCACTTCGATGACCCCATCTGATGTACGGACCTGCTTTGAGACCTTGCCGTTGCGGCGGTTGCCTTGCTGCCGCTCTTCTGCGTCCAGGTGCAGGTCCATCTCCGCGTCCAGGGCGGCTTCCAAAAAGTGCTTCAGCACGGGCCCAAGGGCTCCGTCTTTCCCGAAGGTGGGTTTGCCGCTCCGGAATTCTTCCAGGAACTGCTGCTTGATCTTCTCCAGATCCAGCTGGTTTTTCTCTTCCATGTCTGTTGTGTTAAAGGTAGTACTCCTAATCCTTTGACACAGTTCATTTTACAGCCTCAAAACATATATAATCTGCTCTATAAAAACTCATACACCAAAAACTATTCTGCCTCTGAGATAAAGTAGTTCATTGGACATATATCCTACACAAGCCTCGTCAAGTATATTAGGTCAGCCAGCGTCGCAAGAAAGAGGTTATCGCCAACGCATTCGCTGTTATGTGATGGTAGTCACGTTGTTTCGTGTAAGCTTGGTATATTTCCGCGTCTTTCTGAGATCAGGTTGTTGAGTTTGCTGACTACGCGTGACATGAAATCATCTGTAACTGCTGAGTCCTTCTTGATTATCAGGGACTCATGACAGAGAAAGATTTTATGCACTCTGGCAGAGCTTGGCAATTCTAATGGTTCAAAGGTATAATCAGAATCTGATATACCGATACTCAGATCATCAGATTTGACTTTACTGGTAACCATCATCATCAGGTAATCACCCGTCACATTAATGCTATCATTACTGATGATCAATGCTGGTCTCTTCTTGGCATCACTCAGGTCAGTGAAGGGGAATGGAACCCTCACCACATCACCTCTTCTGTATCTCATTTTTCAAGTCTCTCTGCCTGTACATTTCGTCATACCGATCATCTTCTTCTGAGTCCCATTCCTCGGCTAAAGATGGTTGTGACATAAGGGTAACCTTATCTATTTTCCTTTTCGGCAACTTAGGCTTATTACTATGATCAGCCTCCTCAGCTGACCCAACAACAGGCGCTGACAGTATCAGATTGCTATCAGTTTCAGCACTTGCAGTAGTAGCTGACCCTTTCTCGGCATGAATCACTGATTCATTCGACTCAACCCTGATAGACACCACATACTTCAGGTTATCGAGCAAGTCCATAACCTTCTCATAGTTCGCGTCACTGACATCTATTTCTATCGTTCTCATATGCCGTTAATTTAGTAACTCGATAACATATATACTCAATCTGAGTTCAATTAGGTTAATGTTCAGAGTCAGTGTTGAGCATCCGTAAGTGAGGCAGTACTGGTGTGCATGCTCAGCGATGAGGTGATTCTGACCCAATAACGGCTCCCGCCGTTGTTGGTGTTCTCACCGACAACAAATTCTTCAGCGTCCTGCTTGCTGGTGAAAACACTCAACAAAGGCTTATGAATGTAGCTGAATATTCACACGCAACAGGGCAAAGGTTCCCATCCCTCAAAACCTTTCAACCAAAAATCGCTTTCTTGCGTCGCGAAACCAGAACCTTACACTTGCGATGCGCGACCGGGTAATACAATACACCTTCTTCTTTCTGGGCCTAATCCTGTTTGGGTTTGGCAATGCCATCGCCATTAAGGTGAAGTACCTCGGCCTGCATCCCTGGGAAGTGCTGAATGTGGCGCTGTACCAGAAATTTGGCTTCACGATAGGGGTATGGAGCGTGCTGGTGGGGCTGTTGGTGCTGGCCGTGTCGTGGTTCATGAACAAGAAATACATCAACATCGGCACTTTCCTCAATGCCTTGCTCATCGGCCCCATCATGGACTTCTTCCTGTGGCTGGACGTGCTGCCCAACGCCTCCCATACCCCCTGGGACTACCTGCAGCTGGCCACTTCTATCGTGATTGTAGCCGTCGGGGGCGGTTTATACGTGGCAGGCGGTATCGGGGCTGGCCCCCGCGACGGGTTTATGCTGTCGGTGTCGGAGCGCACCAAACTATCGGTGAGCCGCGCCCGCATTATAGTAGAGTGCATTGTGTTGGGCATCGGTTATCTGCTGGGTGGCCCGGTGTTTATCGTCACCTTCTTTTATACCTTCCTCATCAGCCCGATCTTCCAGGTCACGCTCAGGTTTTTCCGCAAACTGCGCATTACCCTCTCCGAGGAGCAGCCCGAAGGGGTAAGTGCCTGAGCACGCCGCGTACTCATCTTTCCTAACCTCTGGCACGATTGCGCGTTCTTACACCATGCCTTTTCCTACTACCCCCTGCCGTTCCACTACCCGATGATGCATTTAACGAGCTTTTTGAAGCAGACCTGGCGGGTATTGAAAAGGGCCAAAGAGAACATGCAGGACGACGAGCCGATCGTGTATAGTGCTGCCATTGCTTTCTTCACCATCTTCTCGCTGCCCGCCATTCTGGTGGTGCTCACGTTTGTGGGCTCCATCTTTTTTGCGGAGGAGCGGGTCCGGGCGGAAATCGTGAAAGAGGTGGCTGACTTGATCAGCGTCAAGGCAGCCGGGGAAGTAAGCACGGTGCTGGAAAACCTGACAGCGCTGCAGCTGGACTTCTGGGAAGTGCTGGTGGGGATTGTGGTCGTGGTGCAAAGCTCTTCCATCATGCTTTTCACGATGCAAAAGGCACTGAATGCTGTTTGGAAAGTGAAACTCAAGCCCGGCGTAAAGCTTTTCCAAATTTTGAAGTACAGGCTGACGGCCCTGGGAATAGTGGTGGGCCTGGGCTTCCTGCTAACGCTCAGCCTGCTGCTCGACACGGCGGTTACCGTGTTCAGCGAGCAACTGCGGTATCTTTTCGAGGAGCACCTCACGCCTGTTATCCGGATTGTGAACACTGTCTTTTACCTGACCGTGGTACTGGGCTTTTTCACGACGATCCATAAAGTGCTGCCCGACGCCAGAGTGGCCTGGAAAGACGCGCTGGCAGGCGGCGTGATCACATCGATTCTCTTTTTGATCGGTAAGGAAGTCATCAACTACGTGCTGGGGAATGTGCGGATTGTGGGGTTGTATGCCGCGGCGGGCTCGTTGGTGGCCATGCTGCTTTGGGTGTTTTATTCGGCGGTGGTGTTTGTGCTGGGCGCCGAGATAACCAAAGCCTACGCCAACAGCCGTGGCCGCGACGTGCAGCCCAAGACTATTGCGGTTAAGTATGAGGAGGTAAGCCAAGCGGAAAAAGAAAACGCTTGAAGTGCAGGTATGGCCTGGCTTTATTGCAGTTGATGGGCCTCCGGCCCAGTCGAGTCACAGACTCGACCTTATAGATAAGTCTCAATTCTGAAGAATTGCGCCAGATAAAGCATTAATTACACCTGCGAAAACTCCCCTCCTGGGGGTAGGGGCCCTCTATTGGATAAGGAGGGGGCAGGGGGTGGTTTGACCCGGCTTGTACACGCATTTAAAGCCAGCGCCTAAGATTCCTCCGAAAACCGCACCACCACCTCTTCCTTTACGCCACTATGCAGATCCACTTTAAACAGCTGGTGGCTGTTGGTGCTAGTCACCCAAAGCTGCCCGTTCAGGAACAGTACATCGTTCGGTTCGCTCAGGCCGTCGGCTAAGGTGCGTACGCGCTGGTGACTCATATCGAGCACCTTGATTTTGCCGTTGTACGTGTCGGCGATGTATACGGCGCTGTCTATCACCTCCAGCCCCACGCAGTGCTGCAGCAGCGCATCGTCCACGTGCCCGTCCAAGTCCCCGAAATCGAACAGGCCCCTGCCCAGTGGCGTGAGCACCATGCCGGTCTTTGTGTTGAGGGTGCGGATGGCGCTGGCCTCGGCGTCGGCAATGTAGAGCACGTGGCCGTTGTGTGACAAGCCGCTGGGTTGGTTGAAGGCCGCTTCCAGCAGAGGTCCGTCGGTGAGCGCCTCGCGGCCACTGCCAGCAAAACGATAGGCCTGGCCGGTAGCCAGGTCCAACCGCAGGATCTGGTGGTTGCCGGCATTGGCGATGTATAAATCCTCCTCCAGCACCAGGAGATCCCAGGGGCTGTTCGGGTTCACGGGCACATCCAGTTGTTCATCCAGAAAGTAATAGGCCAGTTCTCCCGTTCCGGCAACCGTGCTGACCTGCCGACTGGCCAGGTCCACTTTGCGGATGGCGTTGTTCTTGGTGTCGGCGATGTATAAACTGCCGTGGTAGAGAGCCAGGCCGTGCGGCTCGTAGAATGTCGCCTCGGTATAGCTGCCGTTCGCAAAGCCCTGCGCCCCGCTGCCGATCACCTCCAGCACCTCGCCCTGCTGGTTTAGCTTCAGGATGCGGTTGTGCCCGCTGTCGGAGAGGTATAGGTGGCCTTCGCTGTCGTGGGTAAGTTTAGAGGGGTATAAAAGCGTGGTCTGGGGCTGCGGCGGTTCATCGCGGAAGGTAATCGGCTCGCGGTTCAGTTCCCGGTCAAACTCCGCTTTCATCTTCTGGATGTAGGGCTGCACGGTTTTATACACGCCCTCGCCCGCGTGCTGCCCCACCACTTTGCCGTTTGGGTCGATGAGCACCACGGTGGGCCACGCCCGGATGCCGTACTCGTTCCAAAGCCGGAAGCTGGCGTCGTTCACCACGGGGTGCTCAATGCCGAACTTGCGGATGGCCTGCCAGATGGTTTCGTTCTGCTTCTCGGCGTCGAACTTGGCGGAGTGCACCCCAATTACCACCAGCACGTCGGCATACTCCTGCTCCAGCCGTTTGAGGTCGGGCAGAATGTGCTGGCAGTTGATGCAGCCAAAGGTCCAGAAGTCGAGCAGCACGATCTTTCCCCGAAACTCTTTCAATGACCATTTTCGGGTGCTGTTCAGCCAGTCGAATTCGGTGTTCAGGTCAGGTGCGTTTACGCGTCCGGTTAGCATAGGCGGGTATGGTTTGGCTCTTTCAGGTACCTACGGGAACTGGCGGTGCTGCGGTTTGTAGATGCGGCGGCGGCGGAGTCTGCCATTACCCGGGGAGAAAAAACAGCCTCCCCCGAAAGGAAGCGTTTCTTTTGGGGGGAGGCTGGTATAGCTGGTATATATGGAAGGGCGGGTATGGGCCACCCCAGGCAGCATGTTAAAAAAGGGAAGGGAAGAAGGGTTTGCGCGAGAATGCGGTTACCTCGTTCACGTCGTTCAGCCGGCAGATAAACCGCGTCATGCGCTCTACCCCAAAGCCCCCGCCCGCCGATTTCGGCAAGCCGCTTTCCTGTGCTACCTGCAGGTAGTGGCGGAAGGTGCTCTCGCTGGTGCCTACTTCCTGCATGCGCTTCCGGATCTGGTTATACTCGTTCTCGCGCTCTGCCCCCGACAAGCCTTCGCCAAAGCCTTCCGGCCAGATCATGTCGTAGTTGAGGAAAGTACCCGGCTTTTTGGGGTCTTCCTTGTCATAAAACTCGCGGCGGTGGTTCAGGAGCCAGAACGGCATCGGGGCCGACTCCGACTGCACATGCTCATAGTCTGGGCCAAGGGTCTCTTCCAACTTCTCGGTGCGGTATACGGGCCATTTCTCATACTGCGGCAGCAGCTCCCCCCGAAGGTCGAGCAGCACATCCGGTATCTCTTTGTTGAGGCGGTCAAACACATAGTTTACCAGCTCCTCCATAAACTCCATCACATAAAACCGGTCCTTGTCTTTAAACTCAAAGTCGATCTGGGTGAACTCGAAGAGGTGGCGCCCCGTGTCGGCGCGGTCCGCAAACTCAAGGCGCACGTTTGGCGACACGATGTAGAGGCTGTTCAGGTCGGGGTTGAGGAGGGCCAGCTGCTTATGAAAAATCATGGATTTGGTCAGGCTCCAGAGTTGCTCGGCGTAAGTGATAGAAGCATCCACCACCCCGTGGTTCAGCGGGTCCGTGATTGGCGAAAGCATGAGCGGCATAAGCTGCGTCAGCCCTTTTTTAAACATGAACACATGCGTGGCGCGGACAATACCTTGTTGCACTTGCAGCACTTTTGGCAATATGGCGCGGCTCAGGTGGCTTAGTGCCACATCTAGTTCTTCAGGCTTAACTGGTTTTTGTTGCTCCATCAATAAGGTGTTTATAGTTATAGTGCTGTTTTATACCCGTTAAATGTAGGGGCGGTTGTGGTATGTTACTGATGCAGCAAAAAAAAAATTTATTAGTTAAGATATTTTTAAGTTATAGGTTGTATATTTGTAACTTTGTTAAAAATAGAAAGTATAGGAGCATATGAATTATGAGATTGATAATCTGGATAAACAGATTTTAAGGCTGTTGATGCAGGATGTGACTCGTGCTTATACTGATATCGCCAAAGAACTGAACGTGTCTGGTGGTACAATACACGTTCGCATGAAGAAGCTGAATGAGATGGGCGTGGTAAAAGGAGCACAACTGCTGGTGAATCCCTCCGCAGTCGGGTTTGATATCTGTGCCTTCATCGGGGTTTTCCTGGAGAAAGGCTCGGAGTACAAAGATGCCGTGGAGCAAATCCGCGCCATCCCCGAAGTGGTGGAATTGCATTATACCACGGGTACCTACAGCATGTTCGCCAAACTGATCTGCCGCGACACCAAACACCTACGCGAGGTGCTGAACGAGAAGCTGCAGGCCGTGGAAGGGGTGCAACGCACCGAGACCCTGATCTCGCTCGATGAAAGCATTAGCCGCCAGATCCTGATTTAACAGAGGCAGTCCCACCGCAGCAACTGCCGCGCGCATGTTTCTGTCAGGGCCAAAAGGCCGAGGGCTGAGACACGTGCTCGCTCTCTGTTCAGGGAAAGGGCTGGCTACAAAAGCATCATACCACAAAACCTCCGAGGCCGCTGCTTCGGAGGTTTTGCTGTTTCAAACGCATCCTGTTTCACCTGGCGCAAGCTAAACCTGCCTTTGTCTTCAGGCAGGACTTTCGCAAAGCAGCCCTTGTTGCGTCTTTTGACCAACAAAAGGCCGAGGGCTGAGACACGTGCTCGCTCTCTGTTCAGGAAGAGGGCTGGCTACAAAAGCATCATACCACAAAACCTCCGAGGCCGCTGCTTCGGAGGTTTTGCTGTTTCAAACGCATC
>NZ_JAKVIR010000020.1:0-42791 GCF_022601975.1 Pontibacter sp. E15-1 | reverse complement strand
CTGTTTTGCCTGGCGCAAGCCAAACCTGCCTTTGTCTTCAGGGTTATTGCCAGGTTTCTGTGCCGCATCCCCCGCTAATTTAAAAATCTGCACCATCTTTTCGGGTTGATGCTGGATAACTGAAAGCTTTCGCTTATATTGTAAGTGTGTTTTTGACACTAAAATAAAGCTTAGGCAGTGCTGTCGCAAAAGCTGTCGTCCAAAGCCGCCATTTGAAATTAGAATCGACAATTACAGCGCAAAAGAAACAGGCCGGGGTTTTACAGCTGCCAACAGTGTTTCAGTTCGCCTGCATCACGAAGCTCTATATAAATCGATAGAAATAAGGTATGAAAGTAGAATTAAGCAACGCACAAGTAAAGGAAATGCGGCAGATCTGCGCACTGGCCCTGTTGTTTCTCCTGTATGCGTGTTCCTCCTCCAAATCGGGTATGGGCAAGGAGAGCAGCAACCTCACCACCCAAAGCCCCGACGGCAGCCTGACCGTTCAGTTCCGAATCGCGGAAGACGGGAAGCAGGCGCTTTACACGGTCAGCAAAAACGACACGCTGGTGCTGGAGCCATCGCGGCTCGGGTTGCTGCTGGAGGATGCGGACTTTAGCCAGGGACTCCTGCTGGAGTCGGTATCAGGCGTGGAGCCCGTGCAGGACACGTATGAAATCCTGACCGCTAAGCGCAAAAAGAACACCTACAACGCCAACAGGCGCACGTATCACCTGACAAACACCGCCGGGGGCAAAATGGACGTTATCTTCCAGGTATCCAACGATGGGGTGGCGTTCCGCTACTATTTCCCCGGCAGCTCGTCGGAGTTGAAGAAAGTGAGCCAGGAGCTTACCTCGTTCAACTTCGGAGAGCAGGCCAAGGCCTGGATACAGCCCATGTCGGATGCCAAATCGGGCTGGGCCAAGACCAACCCCTCTTACGAAGAGTACTATATGAAGGGCATCGCCGTGGGCACGCCCTCCCCAACCAAGGCAGGCTGGGTATACCCGGCCCTTTTCCAGACAGGCAACAACTGGGTGCTGATCACGGAGTCGGCTCCGGAGGGAACGTACAGCGGTACCCGACTACAGCAAAACGCACCGGCTGGGGAGTATACCATCGGCTTCCCGCAGGCGGTGGAGCACTTGCCGGGCGGCGCCCTGAACCCAGAGTCCACCTTGCCCTGGTATACGCCGTGGCGCATTCTGGCTGTCGGCAGCCTGAAGACCATTGTGGAGTCTACGCTCGGCACCGACCTCGCCAAGCCCGCCGTGGCCATGGACATGTCCTTCATCAAGCCGGGTATCGCCGCCTGGAGCTGGCCAATCCTAAAAGACGACTCCACGGTATACCACGTGCAGAAACGCTTCATCGACTTTACCGCCGACATGAACTGGGAGTATACCCTGATCGATGCCGGTTGGGACGTGATGATAGGGTATGACAAGATAAAAGAGCTGACCGATTACGCGGCCACTAAAGGCGTCGGTATACTGTTGTGGTATAACTCGAATGGCACCTGGAACGAGGCGCCGCAAACGCCCCTCCACCTGATGGTGACGCACGAAAGCCGCATGAAAGAGTTTAAGCGCATCCACGACATGGGCGTGAAGGGCGTGAAGATCGACTTCTTCGGCGGAGACGGGCAGAGCGTTATGCAATACTATACCGATATCCTGAAAGACGCCGCCGCCAACGAACTGCTGGTGAACTTCCATGGCACCACGCTGCCGCGCGGCCTGCAGCGTACCTACCCGAACCTGATGACCGTGGAGGCGATCAAGGGCTTTGAGTTCATCACCTTCGAACAAGTGAACGCCAACGAGGCCCCTGCCCATGACGCGACCATCCCGTTCGTCCGGAACGTGTTCGACCCGATGGACTTTACGCCGATGAGCCTGCACGTGATCCCGGGCATCGACCGCAAAACCACGGTGGGCCACGAGCTGGCCTTAACCGTTGTCTTCCAGTCGGGCATCCAGCACCTTTCAGAAACCGATCAGGGGATGAAGCACGTGCCGGACTATGTAAAAGATTACCTGCGCCAGGTGCCGGTTGTGTGGGACGATACCCGGTTTGTGACCGGATTTCCGGGTGAGTTGGCTGTGCTTGCCCGCCGGGCCGGCGACCATTGGTACGTAGCCGGAGTGAATGGAGAAAACACTGAAAAGACCGTGAGCCTGGACCTGGCCTTCTTAGGACAGAAAAAAGGCAAGCTTATCACCGACGACAATGAGAAAGGAGGCTTTAGAAACGCCGCCGTGGACCTTGCCGGCAACAGCACGCAGCAAGTGACGCTGAAGCCGCATGGTGGGTTTGTGATGGTTTTTTAGGAAGAGAATAATTTTAGCTGTTTGAGTGAAAAGCCACTGTAATTGTAACTACAGTGGCTTTCTTTATTTGTCACCAAAGAGGTCTACGTAAGCTTCTCCAATGCTTTCCGCAGCCGTTCCAGTGCTGCCTTGATTTCCTCCAGCGACGCGCCGCCCACCGACAAGCGGAACCAGTTCAAGTCGCGGCTGGAGCCGAAAGCGGAGAAGGGCACCACGGCCAGCTTCGCTTCGTGCAGTACGTAAAACGTAATGTCCTGGCTCGACTGCAGCACCTTGCCCTCGGATGTGGTTTTGCCTGCCAGGTCCATTTTAGCGGACAGGTAGATGGCACCCATCGGCTCAATGGCATCCACAGCAAAGCCCGCATCCCTCAGCTCCCGGAACCCGTTGTAGAGCACCGTCAGGCTTTCCTGCACCTTTGGCTTAAACACATCCATAAAACCGCGCACCTCCTCCGGCTGCCGCAAAAACGCCGCCGTGGCCACCTGCTCGGCTTTCGGGGCCCAGGCACCCACGTGGCCCAGGATCGCCTTCATCTTGCCCAGTACCTCGGTTGGGCCAAACGCATACCCTACCCGCACACCGGTAGCGGCAAAGCACTTCGAAATGCCGTCAATGAAAATGGTGTACGCACGGAGGTCGGGCCGAAGGGTAACCGGGTTGTAATGGGCCACGTTGCCGAAGGTGAGCATCCAGTAAATCTGGTCGTAGAGGATGTACAGGGGCTTTTCGCCCTCGCCGCGGCTACGGTTTTCCTCCAGCACCAGGTCACATATTTCCTCCAGGTCTTTTTTAGAGAACATGGTGCCGGTCGGGTTCAGGGGCGAGCACAGTGCCAACAGGGTGGCACCCTTCAGGTGCGGCTTCACGTCGGCGGCGGTGGGCATGAAGTTGTTCTCCGGCCGCGTCTCCACCAGCACGGGCGTGGCCCCCGACAAGTGGCAGTAGTGGTTGTTGTTCCACGATGGCGTCGGAAAAATTACCCTGTCGCCAGGGTCTACCAGCGCGAGGTAGGTGGCGTAGATGAGCGGGCGCGAACCGCCGGCTACCAAAAAGTCGTCTGCGGGGTAGGCGAGCCCAAGGTTCTCCTGCGTGAAAGCCGCCGCTGCCTGGCGTAGCGCGGCCACGCCATTGGCAGGCGGGTAATTGGTCTGGCCTTCGGCGTAGGCTTTGGCAATGCCCTCTCGCAGGGGCTCCGGTATGGGGTATAAGGCAGGGTTAAAGTCGCCGATGGTTAGGTTGCAGATCGGCTCACCCTTTGCAATCATCGCATTCACCTCGCCGGCAACCCGAATAATTTCGGAGCCGATCAGGTTTTGCGCCATTTTAGAAACTATCATGGGGCTATACAGATTAAGGTTTTATACCAGGTATAACTTCTCCTGATGTATCAGGATTTTCTTTTACTAGTTTACGGGTATACACGGGGCAATGCCCATCCTAATCAGCAGGGTATAAAAAAAGCCTGCGCGGGGCAGGCTTTTCAGTGTTTATTTGCGCTCTTTCCAGAGTTGGTTAAACGATTTGGATGGCACGTGCAGCGGCTCGCGGCGTTTGCTCCAGGTGTCTTTCAGCACCTGCTTCAGCACAAAGTTCTTGGCGAAGGCAGGGGCCAGGTTCAGCAGCGTGCGGCTCTTCATGGCTTTCAGCCAGAACTTGAAGGCGGTGGTTTCCTGCTTATCGGCCATACCCTGGTCCACGCTCTGCTTGCGGTTCAGCAGCAGCAGGTTGTGGATGTTGATCTTGACCGGGCACACAGAGGTACAGGCGCCGCACAGCGAGCTGGCAAAGCTCAGGTGCTTGTTCTCGGCCATACCGTTCAGGTGCGGCGTGATCACGGAGCCAATCGGGCCGCTGTAAGTGCTCTCGTAGGTATGGCCACCGATGTTTTTATACACCGGGCAGATGTTGAGGCAGGCGCCGCAGCGAATGCAGTTCAGGGCCTCGCGCTTCTCGGGCAGGGCCAGCAGGTCGGTACGGCCGTTGTCCAGCAGCACCACATACATCTCCTCAGGGCCGTCCTTCTCTTTTGGCTGGCGCGGGCCCGTCATGATGGTGTTGTACACTGTCACGTTCTGGCCGGTGCCGCTGGTGCTTAGCAGGGGCCAGAACAGGTCCAGGTCCATGATAGACGGGATCATCTTCTCGATGCCCACCACCGCGATGTGCGTTTTCGGGAAAGTGGTGGAGAGGCGGGCGTTGCCCTCGTTCTCCGTCACGGCCACGCCGCCAATATCTGCGATCAGGAAGTTGCCCCCGGTTATACCCACCTCGGCGGAGGTATACTTGTCGCGCAGCAGCTTGCGGGCCACGGCAACCAGTTCCTCGGCGTTGTCGGTGGGCGCGATGCCCAGTTTGCGCACAAAAAGCTCGGCAATGTCCTTCTTCGACATGTGCATGGCCGGTGTCACGATATGGTATGGGCGCTGCTCCGCGAGCTGCACGATGTACTCGCCCAGGTCGGTTTCCACCGTCTCGATGCCGTTCTTCTCCAGAAACTCGTTGAGGTGAATCTCCTCCGTGATCATCGACTTGGACTTCACGACAGAGCGGGCGCGCTTGCGCTTCATAATCTCACCGATCTCCTTCAGGGCCTCCTGCGCATCACGGGCCCAGATCACTTTGCCGCCACGGGCAGTGAAGTTGGCCTCGAACTCCATCAAATACTTGTCGAGGTTGTTGATGGTATTGGTTTTTATATAGGAACCGCGCTCGCGGGCCAGCTCATGGTCGGAGTACTGGGTAAGGCCACGCTGCACCGCGGAGTTATACTTCCCGATGTTGAACTTGATGGTTGCGCGGTGGCCTTGGTCAAATGCTTTTGATTCTGCGTCTAGCAGAAACTGTTTCAGTTTACTCATGCTAATCTCCCCCTACGGTCTTTTCTGTTATATAGCTGCAAGTTTGCGCTAAAAAGAAAAAACACCCTTAAAGTTAGGGTGTTTTTCTGAAAGCAGCTAATGAGTTCTGAGTTCTAAAAGAGTTCCGAATTCCGAGTTCCGGGTTCCGAGTTCTACAAAGAGTTCCGAATTCTGAGTTCCGGGTTCCGAGTGAAAAGAGGTACTTTGAATGGATATGCTGTGAAACGCAAGTTTTAAGTATAATCTCTCTTATCCCTAACTCGGAACTCGGAACCCGGAACTATTTCTTATTGCTGTCTACCACAATGCGGTTGTCGCGGTTGGCCAGTTCCCAGGCCACGTAGAAGGCGAGGCGTGCCACTTTTTCGGCGCTTTCGAAGTTGATCTTCTCCACCTCGTCCGACGGCTGGTGATAGTCGGCGTGCACGCCGTTGAAGTAAAACACGATCGGGATGCCGTGCTTGGCGAAGTTGTAATGGTCGGAGCGGTAGTAGAAGCGGTTCGGGTCGTTCTCGTCGTTGAAGGTATAGTCCAGCTTCAGGTTCACGTACTTCTCGTTCATCGCCTCGTTGATCTGGTGCAACTCCGAGGAGAGCTTGTCGGCGCCGATGGAGTAGATGTAGTTGCTGTCGTTCACCTTCTCATGCTCGGTGTCCATGCGCCCGATCATGTCGATGTTCACGTCAGCTACAGTGTTCTCGAGCGGGAACACCGGGTTCTCAGAGTAGTACTCCGAACCAAGCAGGCCCTTCTCCTCGCCGGTCACGGTCATGAACAGCACGCTGCGGCGTGGTCCAAAACCGTCTTTTTTGGCCAGCGCGAATGCTTCTGCCAGTTCAATTACAGCCACAGTGCCCGAGCCATCGTCGTTGGCGCCGTTGTAAATCTGGTCGCCCTGGCGGGTGGTGTCCATACCCACGTGGTCGTAATGGGATGTCACGATCACGATCTCGTCTTTCTTGTCGGTGCCTTCGATAAAGCCCAGCACGTTTTCTGTGGCCAGCGGCGAGGCGTTGCGCGCCGTCATGATCTTCACGTCTTTGGCCACCTTGAAAGTCGCGGCCACCGGCTTGCCTGCCGTGGCTACCTGCTGGTTATAGCCTGTCAGCTTCTGTGTTGTCGTGCCCAGCAGCGCAGCGCCCGCTATTGGCGAGATAAACATGGTGGCAGCGGTTGGCTGGTCGGCGTTGCTCTTGATGCCGATGGACGGGCGGCTGGCGTAAGCCTTGTAGCGCTGCGTCAGGCTGTTGAATTCCTCGGTGTTGGTGCCCGTCACGATCAGCACAGCTTTGGCCCCATGGTCTGTGGCGGCTTTGCGCTTGGTGCGGTAGTCGTTGCCCCAGTCGGAGGCTTTGGAGGTGCCGCTCACCAGGAAGGTGCCGTTGCCGCCTTTCGGCTCGCCGGCCAGCACCACCACGGTTTTTCCCTTCACCTCGAGGTTGGCATAGTCGGAGTAGGCGTCGGTGTCGATGCCGTAGCCGGCAAACACCACGTCGGCCGCCTGCTCAGTCTGAAACGGCGAACTGCCCAGCACGAAGAAGTCCTGCATCATCAGGTATTTTTCCTTGCCCACTAAAATGTAGCCATCGCCCCACTGGCTTTTCTCCAGGTCGAAGGTCTGGTAATAGGGGTTGCTGCCGCCTTGCACAGGACCGGCTACACCGTCTTCCCGAAACTCGCGGGAGATATACTCCGCCGCCATTTTCTGGCCTTTCATACCGGTGTCGCGGCCTTCGTATTCGTCGGAGGCGATAATGTGCAGGTGCCTGGAAAGGTCAGCGGCGGTAACGGTGCTGGCGTATTTCGGGGCAGCTTCGCTTAGTTTGGCCGCGTCGGTTAGCGGGGTGTTGGTGGTTTCGGCCACGGAAGAGGCGCTTGGCGTTTTGGCGCAGCCGAACCCGAGGGCGGCCAGCAGCACGTAGCCATAAATCTGGTGTCGCATAGTATAAAGTAGAGTAGGTTATATAAGTTAATGTGTCTGGTTCGGTACTGCGCAGGCTCCGTCAGGGGCTGGCAGCAACCTATAAACGGCGCAGGGGGGCGTTCTGGTGTATAAAATCCGGATTACTGTTTGATAATCAGCACGGTGGCAAAAGCGGCCACGCCCTCTTTTTTGCCCACAAAGCCCAGGTGCTCGGTAGTGGTGGCCTTGATGGAGATGTCTTCTTCCGGGATGCCCATCACCTCGGCCAGGCAGGTCTTCATGGCGGGAATGTGGGGGTTCACCTTCGGCTCCTGCAGGCATACCGTCGAGTCGATGTTGCCGATCTCATACCCCTCCAGCGCCAGCAGGTGCACCACCTCCCTGAGCAGAATCTTGCTGTCGATGCCTTTATACTTAGGATCTTTGTCGGAGAAGTGGAAGCCGATGTCGCGCATGTTGGCCGCGCCCAGCAGGGCATCGCAAATCACGTGGATCAGCACATCCGCGTCGGAGTGGCCAAGCGCCCCATGCGTATGCGGCACTTTAATGCCCCCGAGCCAAAAATCCAGGCCCTCCTGCAACTGGTGCACATCATAGCCGAAGCCGGTTCTTATTTTCAGTTTCATGTGTGGTATAACGCGTGTCAGCCTTCAGGGCTACCCTTCCGTAGCAGGCTTTAAAAGTAAAAGTAACGCAAATTGTGCTGATCTTGGTAATGATAGCGCAATTTTGATGCCTCCGGGCGTGCTGTATGGCCATTGGCACAGGTATAAAACAAAACAGCCCGCCACCAAAAGGCAGCGGGCTGTAAACTATAGGTGTTATATATATAAGCGCCTTAGGCTTAGGCCTCCACTTCTTTTAAAGAAGGGTAATCGATGTAGCCATCGGCACCGGGAGAGTAAAACTTGTCTTTGTCGGGCTGCTGCAACTCCGCGTTTTGTGCAAAGCGCTCCGGCAGGTCCGGGTTCGCGATGAACGGCACCCCGAAGGCCACCATGTCGGCGTCCCCGTCTTCGATCACCTTATTGCCCGTCTCCTGCGTGAAGCCCGCGTTGATGATCAGGTTGCCTTTGTAGATCGGGCGGTAACGCTTCGCGATGTTCGGCTCGGCTTCCGGCAACTCGCTTACATCGGTAAACGGCTCCGAAAGGTGCACGTAGGCCAGGTTATAGTCGTTCAGCTTCCCGATGATGTAGTCGAAGGTCGGGATGGTGTCTTCGTTCAGCGTCATGCCAAACACGCCGTGCAGGCTCGGGTTGAAGCGGGCACCCACGCGCCCGATCGGCATTACCTCTTTGATCGCGTCCAGAATCTCGAACAGGATGCGGGCGCGGTTCTCGATAGAGCCGCCATACGCGTCGGTGCGCACGTTGGAGGTAGAGGCAAAGAACTGGTGCAGCAGGTACCCGTTGGAAGAGTGTACCTCCACGCCGTCGAAACCGGCCTCCATCGCGTTTTTAGCGCCATTCTTAAAGTCCTGCACGATCTGCTTGATGTCCTCCACCGTCAGTTCGCGTGGCGCTACGGTGTCCTTGAAGCCCTGCGGGGTATAGGCTTTATCGTTCGGGTTGAGGGGAGAGGGAGCCACCGGCAACGCACCGTCATGGAAATCAGGGTGCGAGATGCGGCCCACGTGCCACAGCTGCAGGAAAATCTTGCCGCCTTCGTCGTGTACCGCCTTCGTTACTTTCTTCCAGCCTTCCACCTGCTCAGGGGTATGGATACCGGGTGTGTTTATATAGCCAACGGCCTGCGCAGAAACCTGCGAGCCTTCCGAGATGATCAGTCCGGCCCCGGCGCGCTGGGTATAGTACGTCACCATCAGGTCGTTGGGCACGTTGCCTTCGTTGGCGGCGCGGCTACGCGTCATGGGAGCCATGATCACGCGGTTTTTCAGTTCGAGGTCGTTTAGTGTTATCGGTTTTAAAAGTGCTTCTGACATAGTAATTGTTATTTTTTTAATTGTTGAAACAGGAGCATACTCCCATTCTATGATTCAAAATTCAGTTATTCAAAATTCCATCAGTCCCAGTCCGGGGCGAAGGAGGGGCTGATGAGGCGGTTGTCTGCCTGCTTCAGCGCATCTATCTGCTGCATTTCCTCCTGCGTCAGCTCAAAATCGAAAACGTCAATGTTTGACTGCAAGTGGCTCTCTTTCGAAGTCCTCGGGATGGCCAGCACGCCGTCCTGCTGTAGCAGCCAGCGAAGCGTGATCTGCACCTCGTTCTTGTCGTACTTCTCGCCAAGCTGCTGCAGCGTGGCGTTGCCCATTACCTTGCCGTGCGCAATCGGGCTGTACGCCGTCAGGGCGATGCCATGGGCGCGCAGGTACTGGTATAGCTTGTCTTGGCTCAGGAACGGGTGATACTCCACCTGATTGGTGATGATATCGGCGCCTGTCGCCAGCACCTGGTCCAGCAGGGCAGTAGTATGGTTACTCACGCCGATGTGCCGGGTATAGCCTTTTTCCCGGGCCTTCATGAGCTCGCCCATATATTCTGCTACCGGCACCTCGGCGTTTGGCCAATGGATCAGGAGCAGGTCAACCGCGTCCGTCTTCAGCTTCCGCAGGCTTTCCTCCACCGAGGGCAGAAAATCTTTTTTCGCCAGGTTCGAGGGCAGCACCTTGGTGGTCAGGAACACATCCTGGCGGGCCACGCCGGAAGCTTTGATAGCTGCCCCAACGGCCTCCTCGTTGTTATACATCTGCGCCGTGTCGATGTGGCGGTAGCCCATTGCGAGCGCCGCCTGCACCATGTTCAGGGCAGTATCGCCTTCCAGCTGGAAGGTTCCGAGCCCAAGGGCCGGGACAGCAGTGTTTTGCAGTTGTATCGTTTTCATAGAGATCAGGATTTAAGGTATATACATTGCTTGTGCATACAAGTATTTTATCAAAAAAAACTACCCGCGGAGCTTATCCAAAAGGTTGCTTACTACAACAGCCTCATCCTGCTTAAGGTTATGAAGTTTCTGAAAAAGTTTGGGAAAGTTCTCGTCAATCTGCTCCAGCTTCCGGAGGCCCGGCTCGGTGATGCGCACATCGATCATCCGGCGGTTGGCCTGGCAGATGTCGCGGGTCACGTAGCCTTTCTCAATCAGCTTGTCAATCAGGCGCGTCACGTTGGAGTTGCGGTCCACCATGCGGTTTTGGATATCGCCGAAGCATACCGGGCTCGGGTGCTGCCCGCGCAGGATAGCCAGCACGTTGTGCTGCTGCAGGGTCAGGCCAAACTCCTTGAAGAAGGGCGTCAGCTGCTGGTTGAGCCAGTTGTTGGTAAACAACAGGTTCGTGAGCAGGCGACGGTAGTCATCCTTAAAGGCTTTCTGGTGTATTTCATCTTCTATGCGCATGGCTCTTTCAAGAACACAAAGGTACGGCTAATGTTTGTATATACAAAACTTGTAAGTGTAAGGTTTCAGATGAGGGGAGGTTCTCCAGCGTTTTATGATGGAATGAAAGCAAAAAAGTAGAGGTGAGGAGGTATAGGCATGAAGCATAAGTGCCAGATGCAGGGTGCAAATAACTTTGAAGGCTTACGCTACAACTATAATAGCAACGTTGGGGCTTGTGTTATATAAATGTATTTTTTACATTTATAGTATTGCACCCTTTGCGTCTGTTTGCTTTAGACGACTTTCTCAAGGCTTCAGCCAGGTGATATGCCATGATCACTAATTACGCTTTACCGCCAGACCACAGAGGGTATGGCAATCTTTTCACCACTAAATACATTTAATTAACATGAAGGACTTTAAATACGATATCAGGTTTCCCCTTTTCCTGCTTTTGCTTTTCCTGCTGGGCTATACCCCAGTGCAGGCGCAATCGCGGGACGTGGTGGTGCACGACCCGGTGATGATCAAGCAGAAAGACACGTATTACGTTTTCCATACCGGGAACGGCATCCATGTCAAGTCATCGAAGGATATGAAAAACTGGAAGGAGGAAAAGCCGGTTTTTGCGAGCACGCCCGAGTGGGTTACCAAAATGATACCCAAGTTTGACGGGAACATCTGGGCCCCCGACATCATCTTCCATAACGGCACCTACTACCTGTATTACTCTGTGTCCTCGTTTGGCCGCAACAACTCAGCCATCGCGGTGGCCACCAATAAAACCCTGAACCCCAGCGACCCTAACTTCAAATGGGAGGACAAGGGCATTGTGGTGCAGTCGGTGCCGGGCCGCGACATGTGGAACGCGATCGACGCCAACATCATTTTTGATGACAAAGGCACGCCCTGGATGAGCTTTGGCTCCTTCTGGCAGGGTATAAAACTGGTGAAGCTGAACCCCGACCTGACCTCTGTGGCCACGGGCCCGGAGCAGGAGTGGCATACCATCGCGGCCCGGAAGCGCAACTGGCTGCTGGATGAGCGCGATGCCGGCGACGCGGCCAACCCCGAGCTGGACTACGCCACGCTGTATACCCCGGAGCTTCTGGCGGAAAGTAAAAGCGTGGTCAACGGTTCGATCGAAGCTCCCTTCCTGTTCAAGAAGAACGGCTACTATTACCTGTTCGTGTCCTGGGACCGCTGCTGCCAGGGCCTGAACAGCACCTATAAAATCCTGGTGGGCCGCTCGAAAGACATTGCCGGCCCATATCTCGACAAGGACGGCAAGAACCTGGCACACGGTGGGGGAACGCTGATAGCGCAGGGAAACGACGAATGGGCCGCAGTAGGGCACTCCGCCACCTATACCTTCGACGGAAAAGACTACCTCGTCTTCCACGCCTACGACAAGAAAGACGAGGGCAAGCCCAAACTGAGAATCAAGGAAATAACCTGGGGCAAGGACAACTGGCCCACCATCTCTATGAAAGAGTAGGGGATTGACCAACCCGTAAACAAGAAAGGCTGCCAATGATCTGGCAGCCTTTCTTGTTATAAACAGGTATGGGAGGAGGTTTTATTCCTCTGCCTCGGCGGGCGCTTCCACCTTCTTCTCGGCCTTATACAGCAGGGTAGAGCAGTTGTTCGGGTCAAGGACCTCTTTGGCGCAGCGCAGAATGTCCTGTGGCGTCACGGCCTGCACTTTCGCGCCTTCCTGGTTGATCAGGTTGGCGTCGCCCATCAGCTTGCTGTAGGCCAAGTTCATGGCGCGGTTCAGCAGCTCGATCTCAGAGAATACGATGGAGGTCTCCGCCTGGTTCTTCACCTTGTCCAGTTCCTTTTCCACTACCATTTGTTCCATCAGCTCCTGGTTTACGGCCTCAATGGCGGCGTTGGCTTGCTGCAGGTCCACGCCCTCGTTCAGCTTGCCCTGTACCACGAGCAGGCCCCGCTCCAGCGAGCCCGACACAGACGCCGAGATGGAGTTGAACAGTTTCTGCTCTTTCACCAGCTTGTCGTAGAGCCTGCTCGACTTGCCCCGACCCAGAATGTCGCTGATCAGGTCCACGGCGTGGTAATCCGGCTCGGTACGCGACGGCATGTGGTAGGCTTTGTAGATGGCGTTGAGGGGCACGTCGGCAGACACTTCCAGCACGCGCGGCTCGGTTTGCTTTGGCTCTTTTTCGATGTTGCGGGTATACCTCTCTCCGGCGGGTATAGGGCCAAACCATTTTTCGGTCAGCTCCTTCGCCCGCGCAAGGGTCACGTTTCCGGCCACCACCAGGATGGCGTTGCTCGGCGAGTAGTGCTTCCGGAAGAAGGCTTTCACGATGTCCATCGTCGCGTCTTCAATGTGGGAGATCTCCTTGCCGATAGTGGCCCATTTATACGGGTGCTTTTTATACGTGAGCGGGCGCAGCTTCAGCCATACATCGCCGTAAGGCTGGTTCAGGTAGTTTTGCTTAAACTCCTCTACCACCACTTTGCGCTGCACCTCCAGGCCGTTCTCGCTGAAAGCCAGCTCCAGCATGCGGTCCGACTCCAGCCAGAAGCCCGTCTCGATGTTCTGCGCCGGCAACGACAGGTAATAGTTCGTGATGTCGGGACTGGTGAAGGCGTTATTTTCGCCACCCACGCGCTGCAGGGGCTCGTCGTACACCGGTATGTTTTTGGAGCCGCTGAACATCAGGTGCTCAAACAGGTGCGCAAAGCCGGTATGGGCTTCCTCCTCATCGCGCGAGCCTACGTCGTACAGCACGTTCAGGACGACCATAGGGCTGGTATGGTCTTCGTGCACGATCACGCGCAGGCCATTAGCAAGGGTAAACTCTTTAAAGTCGATCATATTTTTTTAGGGATACAAGACACAAGTAGCAAGACACAAGACTTTGCTGCTGCAGAGATGTTTCCTCTGGCTTTGTAGCCAGTACAGCGGTTGCAACAGTACCGCTATTCCTATACCTTTTACACATTCAATCAAAATCTTGTGTCCTGTGTCTTGCTACTTGTGTCTATTTTAATGTCTAACGTCTTGTGTCTATTTTGAAGCAAAATTAAAAATTAGCGGCAGAAATTTCAGCACTACCGCCGATATAGTAACTTGCCAATCTATACTAAGGTTTTCTTTTAGAGATGAACTACAACCGCAAAGACTATACCGACGACGAGCTTGTGAGCCTGTACCGCGCCATCCTGAAGCCACGCATGATTGAGGAGCGCATGCTGGTGCTGCTGCGGCAGGGCAAAGTAAGCAAGTGGTTTTCCGGCATCGGGCAGGAGGCCGTCTCAGTCGGGGCGGCGCTGGCCCTGAACCAGGACGAGTACATATTGCCGCTGCACCGCAACTTGGGCGTTTTCACGAGCCGCGAGGTGCCGCTGGATCGGCTTTTTGCGCAGTTTCAGGGAAAAACCATCGGCTTTACGAAGGGCCGTGACCGCTCTTTCCACTTCGGCTCTAACGAGCACCATATTGTGGGTATGATCTCGCACCTGGGGCCGCAACTGGCCGTGGCCGACGGCATTGCGCTGGCCGACCTACTGGAGGAGGAGGAGAAGGTGACGCTGGTGTTCAGCGGCGACGGCGGCGCCTCCGAGGGCGACTTCCATGAGGCGCTGAACGTGGCGGCGGTATGGGGCCTGCCAGTTATCTTTATGATAGAGAATAACGGGTATGGCCTCTCCACGCCCAGCAACGAGCAGTTCAAGTTCCAGAATTTTATAGACAAGGGCCCGGCCTACGGCATCGATGCGCTGCAGGTGGACGGCAACAATATCATAGAGGTATACCATACCGTGAGCCATGCGGCAGCCAGTATCCGCAAGAACCCCCGCCCGATGCTCATCGAGGCGATCACGTTCCGGATGCGTGGCCACGAGGAGGCCAGCGGCACCAAGTACGTGCCGCAGGAGCTGTTTGAGAAATGGGCGAAGAAAGACCCCGTGGAGAACTTCGAGAAGTACCTGCTCGAGGACCTGGTGCTGACGCAGAAGACCATGGACAACATAAAGCAGGAGCTGCGCGAGGAGATAGAGAACGGCTTGCAGACAGCCTTCGAAACCCCGATGCCGGAGGCCAACCCCCAGCAGGAAATCGAGGACATGTACCGGCCTTTCGCGCAGGAAGTGCAGGAGCCGGCGTCGGAGGCGACAACGGAGCGCCGCTTCGTGGACGCCATCTCCGACGGCTTGCGCCAGAGCATGGAGCGCTTCCCGGAACTGGTGCTGATGGGGCAGGACATTGCCGAATACGGCGGTGTGTTTAAAGTAACCGAGGGCTTTGTGGAGCAGTTTGGCAAAGCGCGCGTGCGCAACACGCCGCTCTGCGAGTCGGCCATACTGGGTATGGCCCTGGGCCTGTCGGTGCGGCAGCAGAAGAGCATGGTCGAGATGCAGTTCGCGGATTTTGTGAGCGCGGGCTTCAGCCAGATCGTGAATAACCTGGCCAAGAGCCATTACCGCTGGGGCCAAAACGCCGATGTGGTGGTGCGCATGCCCACGGGGGCGGGCTCGGCATCGGGGCCCTTCCACTCGCAGAGCAACGAGGCGTGGTTTTTCCATACCCCCGGCCTGAAGGTGGTATACCCTTCCTCGCCTTACGACGCCAAAGGCCTGCTGAACGCCGCCATCGAAGACCCAAACCCCGTGCTGTTTTTCGAGCACAAGCTGCTCTACCGCGCCATCTCGCAGGAGATCCCGGACGATTATTATACCGTTGAGATCGGGAAAGCCAAAACCGTGGCCGAGGGCACTGACCTGACCATCATCACCTATGGTATGGGCGTGCACTGGGCCAAGCAGTTGCAACAGGAGCTAACAAACGCAAGCCTGCACATCCTGGACCTGCGCTCGCTGCTGCCCTGGGACAAAGAGGCGGTGCGCGCGGCCGTGGCCAAAACCGGCCGCGTGCTGCTGCTGCACGAAGACACCCTGACGGGCGGGATAGGCGGCGAGATAGCCGCCTGGATCGGGGAACACTGCTTTGAGTTATTGGATGCCCCCGTGGCCCGCGTCGCCAGCCTCGACACCGCCGTACCGTTTGCGCCTCCCCTCGAGCAGGAGTTCCTGCCCAAGCAGCGGCTCCGCCAGAAAGTTGAGGCGATGTTGCAGTATTAAACTATATTTGTTCATACCCTCCTGCAGGGGTATATAAAAAAACCTTCAAAAGCACCTCAAAATGCGGACTCTTCGATCATTCCTGCTAGCTGCCTTCTGCCTGACACTGGTGTTGGGGAGCGGCTGCCAGCGCAAAGGCATTCCCTGCCCCAAGCCAACCGGAAAGCGCAACCGCGTAAAAATGACCACGCAGGCCGGGCAAGGATTTGAAGCCGTGAAAGTGCCCACCGATAAGAACGGGAAGGTGAAAAAAGGAGGGTGGCGTATATGGTAAATGGCACAAACCACTTTTGTAGAAATCAGTATAAGCTCTTACGGCCATGAAAGTAGGAGAAAACAAAATGATAGGGAAGGGGGTTAAACCCCTGTTGAGCCTGGCGCTACTGCTGCTCGCGGCCTTGCCCGGGTATGGGCAGATCAGCTTCGATGCCCGCGAAAAGCACGAGCAGAAGATGCGCAAGTCGTTGAAAGAGGCCGAGCAGGTGGAGTATACCTACAAAGAAACGCACCTCAATACAAGCGCCTATACCTTTAAGAAGGGCGCAGCGGCCCGCAAGCGCAGGAAGCAGGACAGGCGGGCGACCTATCAGTTTGACGAGAACGGCAAGCCCGCGCGGAAAATCCTGTTTTTCAAGAAGCGGAAGCTCCGGCAATCTAAAAAGATCAATTGAACCAAGCATTACTAAGAAAGAACCATATGAATTGGCACCCGCTTACCAGTACAGAGCAGTTGGATGAGATAATTGCAGAATCAAAGGAAACACCGGTGGTGATATTCAAGCACAGCACATCGTGCTCCATCAGTTCCACCGCCAAAAGCCGTGTGGAGCGGCAGTGGAACGGCGCAGGCCTGGACCACGTGAAAGCCTACTACCTGGATTTGCTGCGCTACCGCCCGGTTTCGCAGGAAGTGGCCGAGGTGCTGCACGTGCAGCACCAGTCTCCGCAGCTATTGCTGCTGCAGGACGGCGTTTGCACCTACGACGCCTCGCACATGAGCATTGGCGTAGACGCCCTGAAGAAAAAAGTAACGGCTTAAGCAAATAAAGAAAAGCGGCCTACCCTTTCAGCAGGAAGGAGTAGGCCGCTTTTTGTGTTAGTACCTGAAGCTGATCGTCTGCTTTACCTCGGGGTGCAGGCTCAGGGCCACCGGGCAGGTGCGGGCGGCGTTCTCCAGCATGGCCTTCTCCTTCTCGGAGTACGAAACGCCGGCAGGCATCGTGAAGGTCAGCACCACTTCCGCGATGCGCCGTGGGTCCGCCGACATGATCTTGGTCACCTCCAGGTCCATTCCGTCGATGTTGATGTCGGCGCGGTTGGCCACAATGCCCATGATGGTCATCATGCAGGAGCCCAGGGCGGCGCTCACCAGATCGGTGGGCGAGAAAGCCTCTCCCTTGCCGTTGTTATCGAGGGGCGCATCCGTGATGATTGTGTTGCCGGAGGCAAGGTGCTGAGCAGAAGTGCGTAAGCCGCCGCTGTACGAGCTTTTTATAGTAGCCATAGTATCAACTCTGTTTTTGAATTTAGCGTAAAGTTACGTAGTTTTATACAATCTAAAACATAACACCTTCTTGGCCAGACCCCTTCTTCTCTTACTTGCTTTCGTGCTCATGTCGGTTGCCCCGGCTGTTGCTCAGTCCGACGAAGACGAGAGCTTCCAGAACGAGCTGAGCTATGGCGTGAACTTCAACTCCAACGGCGGCCTGATTGGCGGCGCGTTCATCCGCTCTTCCTTTTTCATAGATGAGCATATGTACCAGTTCGGGGGCCTGGAGATCGTGGAAGTGAAGCATCCCAAGGAAATACGGGACTTCAGCCCTATCTCTGGGGAGTCCTTTGTGTATGGCAAGCAGAACTACCTGTTTGTAGTGCGCCCGCACTATGGCCGGGAGGTTGTGCTGTTCAAGAAGGCGCCGGAATCCGGGGTTCAGGTAAACGGCCTGGCGGCCATCGGCCCTTCCCTGGGGCTGCTTGTGCCGTATTACATCGACTATAACTACGGCGGGCAGGGCACCAACATCCGCACAGAGCAGTATGACCCCGGCAGGCATTTGGACCGCGACTACATACTGGGCAGCGACAACGTGTTCAGGGGCCTCGGCGAGATGAAAGTAAAGCCCGGAATCCACTTCAAGGCTGGCCTTAGCTTCGAGTACGGGCGTTACCGCGAGAGCATCGCGGGTATAGAGGTCGGCTTTATGGTGGAGGCCTTTGCCAGCAAGCCCGTCATCATCCCCAACGCCGACAACAGCCAGACGTTCACCTCCGTGTACCTGAACCTTTACTACGGCTCCCGCAAATAATCCCCGCCCCGAACAAAGCGTTCCGGTGTTTTGTTAAGAAGCTATACCCGCCGGGGCCACATTTTTGGCCGGGCGTTAACCTCTTAATGCATAACTTCCTATCTTTGCACCATGGATGAATTAATGACACTTCCGGTAATACAGCCGAATGCCATGCCCGAGGGGCTCAACGCGCTAGGCCAACCCCGCAAGCCAAACTGGCTGCGCGTAAAGCTGCCGGTTGGGAAGGAGTACGCCAAAGTAAGAAGCATCGTAGACGAATATAAGCTGCACACCATCTGCGAGAGCGGCAACTGCCCGAACATGGGCGAGTGCTGGGGCGCAGGCACGGCCACTTTCATGATCTTGGGCAACGTGTGTACCCGCAGCTGCTCTTTCTGCGCCGTGGCTACCGGCCGCCCCAACGAGTACGACGAGGATGAGCCCCGCCGCGTGGCCGAGGCCATCCAGCTGATGGGCGTGAAGCATGCCGTGATCACCTCCGTGAACCGCGACGAGCTGAAAGACCGTGGGGCTGCCATCTGGCACGACACGGTGAGGCAAGTCAAGCTGATGTCGCCCACCACCACCATCGAGACCCTGATCCCGGACGTGAAAGCGAACTGGGACGCCCTGACCACGATGATCTCGCCGGGACAGGAAGTGGTGTCGCACAACATGGAGACCGTGCGCGAACTCTACCGCCAGGTGCGCCCGCAGGCCAAGTACGACCGCAGCCTGGAGCAGATCAGGCGCACCAAGGAGTATGGGCAGCGCACCAAAACCGGCATCATGCTGGGCGTGGGCGAAACGCGCGAACAGGTATACCAGGCGATGGATGACCTGGCGGCAAACGGCTGCGACATCCTGACGCTTGGCCAGTACCTGCAACCCACCAAAATGCACCTGCAGGTCGCGGAGTTCATACACCCCGACCTGTTTGCCCATTATGGTGAAGAAGGCCTGAAGCGCGGGCTCAAATACGTGGAGTCCGGGCCGCTCGTGCGCTCTTCCTATCACGCCGAACGGCACGTGCATGTATAGCAGACAAGCTAAGAATCCTGTTTTTTCGCTGTAAGAGGCAATTTCTACTATATTCTTCCAAACCCCTGATGCATCCACTGCTTCAGGGGTTTTTTTGTGCAAAAGAATCCGGGGCAATAATTAATATTCTAAAATATAGGTAAAAATTAATATATTGCGGGAGGTTTAGAGATGGTGCAATTTAATATGGCTTTATTACCAGGGCTTAAGCGTTTTAAAAGAGTATAGTTTTTTTATTTTATTCTAATGTGTTAATACACAAGCAAAACCTTACCTTTGGCGCAAGAGCATCCCGGTTATTATTTTAAGTCAAATCATAAAAAATACAGTGCTATTTTTTGATAATCCTGCAGCCATTGGAAACCATTTTCGGAGTTTCTAGTAAAACATTATATATATAAAACTATATCTATTAATATAATAATAAATTAATACCCTTTTCCCTTGTTTTATGATTCGACATCTACTGCTGATTTTTCTGCTCACAGTGGGCATCACCACCCTTAGCACTGCCCAAACAGAACAGGAGATAATGGGGCAGGCGACCAATTTCGCTGTGATGGCCTCTTCCAAGATTGTGGTCAAGACCGTTTCTGGGGTAACCGGAAGCGTAGGCATTGAGCAAGCCAGTAACATAGAGGGTGCAAACCTGCTGAGCATACAGGAGGGCAGCATCCAAACCGGCACTGCCGCTACCGGTGCCCTGAACGATGCCCTTGGCGCCTACAACAGGTTCGACGGCAAGCCGGGGACGGTACTGCCGAACACGCTGAAGAGTGGCGAGACGGGCATCCGGCCAGGCCACTATAAAGTAACGGGAGAGGCAAGCTTCGAGAGTGTGCTGACGCTAAACGCGGAAGGGGACCAGAACGGGCTTTATATCTTCGAAATAGACGGTGACCTGATCTCGATGGCCCCCAACGCGGCCATCCGCCTGATTTTCGCACAGAGCAAGAACATCTACTGGATCGTGAGCGGGCGCGTGCGGCTCGGGGGTATTACCAACTTCGTGGGCACCATCCTGGCAAAAGGCGACATCTACCTGGAGGACGGCGTGGGCGTGAACGGTCGCGCGATCTCGCTTGGGGGCACTGTAACCCTTGAGCGCAACAACCTCTACCTGCCCGGCATTGTCCGGACGGACGTGAGCATTACCAAAACGGTGCCGGAGAAGACCTACCTGGTGGGCGACGAAATAACCTATACCCTGGCTGTGCGCAACAACGGTCCGGGCGCTGCCTTTGATGTGCTGGTGGAAGACCTGCTGCCCACCGCTGGCCTGCTGTATGTGGCGGGCTCCGCAGAAATGAACAAAGGGACTATCGATTTCGGCACGGCCAACAAAGTAAAATGGCGCATCCCGATGCTTGAGTTTGCCGAAGAGGCACAGCTGAAGCTGACCTTCCGTATTACGGCGGCGGGCGAGATCCGTAACGTGGCAGTCGCCTCCTCCCGCGACCCGGACCCGCAGATAGACGACAACGAAAGCGAGGTAGTGGTGACAGTGCCACCGTTGAACGCAGACCTGCGCATCACCAAGGTTGCCGCCACCGCGCCCTTCAGAATAGGGAATGAGGTAACCTATACCATCACCGTAACCAACGACGGGCCATACCCCGCGGAGGAAGTGAAGGTGAAGGATCTGTTGCCAGCAGGGCTGGAGCTTATCGAGGCAACGGCAGGCTACGATGCCACCACTGGCAACATCACGCTGGGCACCATGGCAGCAGGCGCACAGCAGACCATTACCATACGGGCAAGGATCACGGCTGCAGGCACCATCTCGAACACAGCGGTGGTGCAGAGCAGCAACACGTTCCCGGACCAGAACACAGCAAACAATACCGCAACCGCAGTGATAGAAGTGACCTGCGCCCAGGTGCCAGCCTTTGCGCTGAGCGGCTCCAACGCACTCTGCGAAGGAGTGGCCGACGCAGTGTACACGGCTACAGAGGCGCTCGGCCTGACGTATACGTTTGAGGTGACCGGTGGCATAGCGGTGGTATCCCAGAACGGAAACCAGGTAACCGTGAGAGCGGGCACGACAGGCGGCACCATCAAGGCAACGGCCACAGACGTTTGCGGCAATACCTATACCACTACCAAAGCGGTCGGCATCGTGAACAAGCTGGCCAACCCGACTATCACCGGGCCAGCAGCCGTGTGCGCCAACAGCACCGGTACCACGTATAGCGTGGCGGCGTACGGCAGTGGCGTGACCTATACCTGGGCAACCACCGGCGACCTGGCCATCACGGCCGGAAACAACACGCCATCAGTGAAAGTGCGCGCCGGAGCCTCCGGCGGAACCCTGACGCTGGTGGCAAACAGCAGCTGCTTCACTACAGCTGTAGCCACTGTCGCAGTGAGCACCACCCCCGCACCCGCAACTCCCGCCGCCATCTCAGGCGAGCAGACAGTATGCCTTGGCAGCGAGGCGACATATAGTATAGACGCCGTAACGGGAGCCTCTGGGTA
Source organism: Pontibacter sp. E15-1 (assembly GCF_022601975.1). Taxonomy (GTDB): domain Bacteria; phylum Bacteroidota; class Bacteroidia; order Cytophagales; family Hymenobacteraceae; genus Pontibacter. Next base: position 21,430 of record NZ_JAKVIR010000020.1, on the reverse strand, counting down.
TGCCTGGACCATCCCGAGCGGATGGAGCATTGTGCGCGGAGAAGGCACGACACAAATAACCCTGAAGGCGGGAGACAAGGCCGTCTCAGGCAACGTGTCGGTAACCGCAAGCAACACCTGCGGCACCAGCACTGCGAGCACACTGGCCGTAACCGTGAAGGATAAACTGGCGGCTCCCGCCATCACCGGCAACGCCCAGGGATGCATCGGGGCACAACTGACCTATACCATACCTGCCGTAACTGGCGCCTCCGGCTATGTATGGGCTGTGCCTGGCACCTGGAAGCTTGTGAGCGGACAGAACACCACCAGCATTGTAGTGGAGGTAGGCACAGGAAACGGCCAGGTAAAGGTTGGCGTGAACAACAGCTGTGGCACAGGCACCGAGGCGACCCTAAACGTATCTCCAACGCTTGCACCGACGCAAACCAACCAGATCGTGGGCGAAGCGGCCCTTTGCCTGGGCAACCAGAGCATCACCTATACCCTGGCCACCATCACGCCCGGCGTAACCTACAACTGGACCGTGACAGGCGGCCTGACGCTTGTTTCGGGTAACGGAAGCGGCATCATCACCGTGAAAACCACATCCGGAAACGGGGGCACCGTCAGTGTAGTTGCCACGAACGGGTGCGGCACGGCACCGCGCATCTCGAAGGAAGTAAGCATCACGACACCACTGCCCGCACCAACCGCCATACGCGACAACAGCACCGTGTGCGACGGACTGACCTATAGCATTGATGCGGTACAGGGTGCCACCGGCTACACCTGGACTGTGCCAGAGGGCTTCAGCATCACGGCGGGGCAGGGCACTACCTCCATCAAAGTGAAAATCGACAGAGCCGGGGCAAGCGGCCAGGTAACTGTGGCGGCGCTCAACGGCGCGTGCGGCAGCCCTGCCGCCAGCGCTACCATCGATGCCTCGCTTGCCGACGGCGAGCTGGGCTTCCCGAAAGCCTTCAGCCCGAACGGAGACGGTATAAACGATGTGTGGGAGATCACCAACCTCGGCAAATACACCAACAACGAAGTGACGATCTTCAACCGCTGGGGCTCTGAGGTGTACAAAACCAAAAACTATCAGAACGACTGGAGAGGGAATAATCTGGAGCAAGGTACTTACTTCTACAAGGTAAGGGTAACAGTATGCAGTGGCGTAGTGAAAGAGTTCACCGGTTATGTAACCATTTTCCGATAAGCTTGGTCGTAAATCCTGAAATTTCAATACAAATGAGAATATGTTATTTATTGCTCGCGCTTCTGCTGACGACAGCCGCCAGCGCACAGCAAAACCCGCAGTACTCGCAGTACATCTTTAACAGCATGTCCATCAACCCGGCGTATACCGGCAGCAAAAACGTGCTGAACCTCAATGCCTTTCACCGCTCGCAGTGGACGGGGATAGAGGGCACGCCAAACACGCAGTCGCTGGCCGTGGACGGTGTGGTGGCAAGCGACCGCCTGGGGCTTGGCCTGAACATGACCCGCGACGAGATCGGGGCGCAAAGCACCTTCAGCGTGTATGCCAACGCCGCCGTAAAGCTGCCCCTGAGCGATAAGGCCGTGATGAGCCTGGGCATTGCCCCGGGGCTCGTGCAGTATACCCTGGACGGGGCTGCGCTCGGCATTGAGGGAGACCCTTCGATCCCGACGGGCAAGAAGACCAACATCCGGCCGGACATCAAGCTGGGCGCCTATGTGCACACGCCGCGCTTTTATGCCGGCCTCTCGGCCTCCGACCTGCTGCAGTACTCCGACCTGGACCAGATAGAGCCGGAGCGCCACTACTACTTTACCACGGGCTATGTGTTTGATGTGAGCCCCTTCCTGAAGTTTAAGCCGAGCGTGCTGGTGAAGGAAGACTTCAACGCCCCCGCCAACGTGGACCTGAACGCCTTTGTGCTGTTGAGCGACCGCCTGTGGCTGGGCAGCTCTTACCGCACCAGCATGCAGCTGTTTGGCGATGCCGCGGAGGGAGAGGACATCAACAAGCGCACCGCCGTGGCCTTTATCGCGGAGCTTCAGGTAGCGAAAGCGTTGCGCCTGGGCTATGCCTACGACAAGATGCTGAACGGGCTGGGCGGCTACAACACCCACGAGGTATCCGTTGGCTACTACTTCTTCAAGAAGAAGACAGACTCCAAAATGCTGACCCCACAGTACTTTTAACCCTTAGCGCTACATTTCTATGAACTATAAATATACCCCCTTATACCTTGTTGTTGCCGCGATGATCGGGTTTGCGCCCGTCGCAAATGGCCAGTCGGCGTTGCGCAAGGCAAACAGCTATTACGAGAACTACGCGTTTGCACTGGCCCTGCAGGAATACCAGAAAGTGGCGCAGCGGCGCACGCCCGACCTCGAGACAGCCAGTCGCATGGCCGATGCCTACCGCCTGACGCGCCAGACGCAGCAGGCAGAGAACTGGTATGGCAAAGTGGTGGCGATGCCGGGCCGCGACCCGATGAATCTGTACCACTACGCCGATGCGCTGCGCAGTAACGGCAAATACACCGAGGCCAAAGAGCAGTATATGGCCTGGGGCGAGGAGATGCCCGAGAAGGCAGAGCAGGCCCAGGAACTGATCCTGGCCACCGTGTCGGCTGAGAAATGGATGAGCCAACCCGCTGTAGCCGAGGTGACGCTGGCGCAGGGCCTGAACACGGCCGGCTTCTCCGACTTCAGCCCCGTGGCCTACGGAAAATCGGGCATCCTGTTTACCTCCGATAGGGGCGTGCAGCCCGCTAAAGGCAAAACAGCGGTCTTCGGCTGGACAGGACGGCCTTACCTCCAGCTTTTCACGGCAGAGCAGAACGCGCAGGGCGGTTGGGCAAGCCCAGTGCCGCTTCAGGATGTCATCAACACCGCGTACCACAACGCCACGGCTGCCGCCAGCCCGGACGGGAACACGCTGTACTTTACCCGCACGCAGGCCGTGCCGCGAAAGGCAAACGTGAACGCTGACCCGACCAGTTGGGTGGAAGCACCCGCCGCCGACGAGAAAGAGACCTTAAACCGACTGGAGATTTTCAGGGCCGAGAAGCAGGGCGGCACCTGGGGCAACATCACGCCCTTCGCCTACAACAAGGCCGCGGACTACTCGGTGGGGCACCCGGCGCTGGCACCTGACGGAAACGTGCTGTACTTTGCCTCCGACATGCCGGGCAGCATGGGCAGCACAGACATTTACTTTAGCGTACGCCGGGCAGACGGCAGCTGGGGGGAGCCCATTAACGCGGGGCGCACCATCAACACCGCTGGCCGCGAGAGCTTCCCTTACGTGGATGCCGACGGCAAGCTGTATTTCGCTTCCGACGGCCATAGCGGTATGGGCGGGCTGGATATTTTCTCCGCAGAGGGCGAACTGGACAAGTGGCGCACGGTCCGCAACCTCGGCTACCCGGTGAACTCCCCGAAAAACGACTACGGCATTATGTTCACGGAGGCGGGCGAGCGCGGCCTTTTGTCCTCGAACCGCGACTCCGAGAACGGCACCGACGATATTTATACCTTTACCATCCTGAACAAGCCGGTGGTGCTGGCCATCACTACGCTGGAGCGCAAGCAGGACACCCGCAAGCGCACCGTGCAGGTGGCGCTGCCGGAAACCAGGATTCTGGTGGCCCAGTACAAGGCCCAGGATTCCACGGTATTGCTCACAGACGCCCACGGAGAGTACTTCATGGATGCCCGAAAAGGCAGAACCTACAGCTTTACCGGCTCGAAAGACGGCTATCTGAACATGCATACCATGGCCGAGATCCCGACCAATGCCCCCGACACGGTGGCAGTGGCCCTGCTGTTCGACAAGAACGAGCTGGAGAAGGCAATCGTGCTCAGCAATATTTACTATGACCTGGATAAGTGGGACATCCGGGCAGACGCCGCCAAAGAACTGGACAAGCTTGTGCTGCTGCTGCAAAGCAACCCGAGAGTACAGATGGAGCTGAGTGCGCACACCGACAGCCGCGAGAGCAAGCTCTACAACCAGATCCTGTCCGAGAAGCGTGCCCAGGCCGCTGTGGATTACCTGGTGGAGCACGGAATAGCCCAAAACAGGCTGAAGGCAAAAGGGTATGGCAAGACAAGGCTGGTGAACAGATGCGCCGACGGCGTGTCCTGCTCCGAGGCTGAGCACCAGCTGAACCGCCGTACCGAGTTTGTGATCAAGAAAAACTAAATCACGCCTGCGGATGGCTTTTCCTGGAAACGCCGTGATGCAGCGCAAAAGCAAGTGCCTGGCACAGGGCGCTGATGATACAAAGGAGGCCCGGCAGCAATGTCGGGCCTTTTTGCTGCCCTGCGCCACCGGGGAGTTTGGGGTATGGCATGCCGCAGCCAGCAGGTTTTCCGTAAATTTCTCAAAACCCCAAGCCCGCTTTGCTGTTACAAAAAAGTTTTGAAGCAGGGGTTGTTGCTAACCTTGCCGTGCTTCTCCCGTTTTGAATCTTGATTTCAGCGCATACCCATGAAAAGAACCATACCCTCCTGTTTCCTTATTCTTGCTTTCCTGATGTTTTTTCTGCCGCAGGCACTGCAGGCTCAGCAACTCCTGCGCGGGAAGGTGCTGGATGCCCGGAGCGAGCTGCCCCTGGAGGGCGTGACGATAACGGCCGGTAGCGGCGCACAGACCACCAGCAACGCCGCAGGCAGCTTCAGCCTCTCCCTCCCGGATACCCCTGTGGCGGTCCGGTTCAGTTTGATAGGGTATGGATCGCAGGTGGTTACGGTGGCGGAGCCGGGGCAGGAACTGCGCGTGTTGCTGCAGCCCGATGCGGCCCGCTTGCAGGAGGTGGTGGTGACGGGGTATGAAACCAACCGGCCCTTGCTGGAAACCGCCGGGGCGATCAGTGTGGTGGGCCGCGAGGCCATCGCCCGCTTCGACGAAAGCTCGGTGGTGCGCGCCGTGAACACCGTGCCGGGCGTGCGGATGGAGGAGCGGGCACCCGCCAGCTACCGCATCTCCATCCGGGGCAGTTCGCTGCGCTCGCCATACGGTATCCGGAACGTGAAACTGTATTACAACGGCATCCCCTTTACCGAGGCCAACGGCGTGACGCAGCTCAATTTGCTGGACGCCGCCAACTTCAGCCGCATTGAAATCCTGAAAGGCCCGGCGGCCAGCGTGTATGGGGCAGGCACGGGAGGCTCCATTTTACTGGAGCCCAGGCGTGCCGAGGCTGGCACCACCGAGTTGCAGGTAGGGGCGACGGTGGGTGCCTACGGCCTCCGCCGCTACACAGCCACCGCCAGCTCGGGCACCGACAAGCACAACCTGCTGGTGCAGTACAGCCGCCAGCAGTACGACGGCTACCGCGAGCAATCCGCCATGGACCGCCAGGTGCTTCTGGTTTCCCCGGAGTTTTATGTGTCGGAGCGGCAGACGATCGCGGCCAACATCATCTACTCCGATTTATACTATGAGCTGCCGGGCGGCCTCACGCGCGAGCAGTATGCGGAGAACCCGCGGCAGGCCCGGGGAGGCAGGTTCGGGAGTGTGGCACAAAACGCCTCGATAGACCAGCAGGCCTTGAACATTGGGATTAAGCAGGACTACAGGTGGAGCGGCAGCTGGCGCAACACCACGGCTTTTTATGGCGTGCACCGCTTCAAAGACAATCCCTTTAACACCGACTACGAGCGCAATGCCTACCAGGAACTCGGCGGGCGCACCAGTTTCGTGAACAAAGGGCATATCGGGTCTTTACCGACAACCTATACCTTTGGCGGGGAGTATCAGCGCGGCCTGGAGGTGGCCCGCACCTACGACAACAGGGGCGGCACGCCGGACACGCTACGCACCGATGATGAGGTGATCTCCAAAACAGGCTTCGCCTTTGCGCAGGCAGAGGTGGAGTTGCCCGCCGCCATCATCGCCACGGTGGCCCTTAGCCTGAACGACACCCAGTACGACATTACCCGGCTGGCCCAGGCCACCAGCGGCGGAGCCTATACCTTTGTCCGGGATTTTAATGCGGTGCTGTCGCCGAGGGTGGCCTTGCTGAAAAAGATCACCGACGAGATTGCGGTGCACGCCAGCGTGAGCTCCGGGTTTTCGCCTCCCACCGAAGAAGAGATCCTGACTTCCGAAGGCACCCTGAACCAGGGGCTGGAGGCTGAAAAGGGAGTAAACTATGAGGCTGGTATCCGGGGCGCGGCTTTCCGTAACCGCCTTACCTTCGATGTGGTGGGCTTTTACTTCCGACTGAGCGAAACCATTGTGAGCCGGCAGGATGTGTCGAGCGTGGCCGTTTTCCGGAACGTGGGCTCTACGGCGCAGAAAGGCGTCGAAACCATGCTGGGTTATACCCTGGTAGAAGACCCGGCGCTTTTCCTGAGCACGCTCCGGGTATGGGGCAGCTATACCTACAATCACTTCCGGTTCAGGGAGTATCAGCGGAACGACCTGGTGCTGTCGGGCAACGAGCTGACGGGCGTGGCCCCGCATGCCGCCACCATCGGTATGGACGTGCGCACTAAGCCGGGCTTTTACCTGTATACCACCGCAAACTATACCGATGCGATTCCGCTGAACGACGAGAACACGGTGTATGCGGACGCCTATTTTATACTCGGTGCGCGTGTCGGGTATAAGCGCCAGTTTGGGAGCCATATAGGCGTGGAGGCATTTGGCGGTGCCGAGAATCTGACAGACGAAAAATACAGCCTCGGCAACGACCTCAACGCCTTCGGCGGTCGCTACTTTCAGCCCGCCACCGACCGGACGTTCTATGGCGGCATCCGGGTAAGCTATAGCCTGTAAACGCCCCCAGGCCTCTGCTACGCATCCCGTTACACAAAGACCGCATAACGAACCACGATCAACGATCAACAAAAGAACTACCGCGTGATGTCTGTCGTTGGGGGGAACCGCGACATGATGTTGGCCACCACCACGGGGATATAGGTGTCGTCCAGCGCGGCGGGGTTTATATCCGATGATACCCATCCGCGCCAGATCAGCTGGTTCGTGTCGGGGTCAATGAGGTCGATAATGAGCGTGCCAATGCTGTATTTCTGGATCTCCTTGTAGTTGGGCACGCCTGTGTGGCTGTAGCGGTAACGATAGCCATACCAGTAGCCGTAGCCTGTCGGGACGTTCCCATTCATACCCGAGCGTTGGGCGGAGTCCACGGCAATGTCATAGGCCACCAGCAGGTCGGGTGTTCCTTCCACCATCGGGTTCAGCCCTTTCTTCACTAACTCGCTGGCCACAGCGCCTTTCACGCGGTCGTCTACCAGGCTGCTGTATTGCGGGCCGGCACCGCCTGCCATAGGTGTGGGCACTTCGGCTTTATACCATCCAAAGGTGCGGAAGGTGCGGTAGTTGATTTCGGGGTCGTAGGTATACTGGACCTCTTCCACCGGAATCCGGGCGCATCCGCTCAGTGCAAGCAGATAAAACAGCAAAACGTAAAGAAAGCCAGAGGGCGCAAAGTTTGTCATGGGGTGCATTGTTTAAAGCGCGTGCTACCTGATGTAACGGACTGTGCGGCCTGCCTGTTGTAAGCGAATGGCGGCGGCACGCAGAAGATGCAGGCGCACGGCGGCTTCAGCGCCCGGCCGGACCCCCGCCGAACTGCTGCCGTTATCGGATAAGAAAAGCCATACCCCTGCTGCAGTCTCAAAAAAGGCCACCCTCCCGAGCCAGTTCCCCAGAGGGTGGCCTTGCGCCAACCAGATCAGCCTGCCACCCGGGCAGGATCCTGAAGAAGGCTATTTTACCCGGAAACCCAGCATGATTTCGTGTGAGCCGGAGCTGTAGTGCCTGACGGGAGACACCGTGACGTCGTAGGAATAGCTCAGCTCGTACTGCCCCAGAAACTGAAAACCGCAGAGGGCCACCAGAGCGTCCTGGGTGCGGTATGATACGCCCGCCCATACCTTGTCGTCCGCGGCTGATTTCCGGCGTTTGCTGAAACTGTAAATCCCTTTCACGTTCACGTCGGTCTGCAGGGGAGCGGGCGACACGTACTTGACCAACACCGAGGGGGCCAGCGTGAAATTCCTGTTTATCGCGAAGTTATACCCCCCCGACACAAACAGGTGACGGGCCAGCCGGCTTGGGCTTGCCGCGTTCTGGAAGGCGAAAATCCGGTTGCCCAGCACCTGGAACAGCGACACACCCACATAAAAATCGTCGGAATGCAGGAACGTGCCCACGCTCAGGTCCGGCATGAAAGCCGTTTCGCTGCCCCCGCTGGTCACCGGGTCCCGCTCGTTGGAGCCATCGGCAAGCTGTATTTTGTTGGCGTTAAACGTGTACTGCTGCACCCCGGCAAAAAGCCCCGAAGAGAGGAAGATACCCCTGGAAAGCGGCACGTGGTAGGCATAGGACAGCAGCAGCCCGGTGCGGCTGGTCGGTCCGGTCACGTCTTTGTAGACGTACCCCCCGGCCCCATGGAAAGGCTGGCTTCTCCGGCTGCGGTTGCGCCCGTTCTGGAAGAGGGCCCCTTCCCCGCTCAGGTAGAAAGTGGAGGGCGCTCCCTCAAAGCCTACCCACTGGTTGCGGTAGCCGGCTTTCAGCTGCAGGTCCTTGCCATACCCCGACACGGCAGGGTTCAGCAGGTAATAGTTAGTCATGTACTGGCTGTACAGGGCTTTTTGCTGGGCCACCGCCGCCGAGGCCAGCAGCGACAGGAAAAGAAGTATGGCTGATTTGTTCATGGCTGTTTGATGAGGACGTGAGCGGGCTAGCGCATGATGGTTAACGATTTGCGCAGTGGCGGCTGGCCATCTTCCAGCACAATGATGCAGTAGTACGTGCCATCCGGCAGCTTTTTGCCGTTGATGGTCCCGTCCCATTCCCGGGTATACCCATAGGACGTGAACACCGGGCTGCCCCAGCGGTTGTACACCGTTACGGTGCAGCGCGGGTAGAGCAGCGCCAGGTTCCGGATTGCCCATGTGTCGTTGAGCCCGTCTCCGTTTGGCGTGAAGCCGTTCGGTACCTCAATGTCCGTGATCGCCCCGATGGAGAAGGATACCTGGGCCGTACAGCCGTTGGCGTCTTTCACCAGCAGCGTGTGCGCACCGCCCCCCAGGTTGGCGAACTCGGTGGCAGAGGTATAGCCGCCACCGTCTAGCTGGTAGGTGTAGGGGGCCACGCCTCCTGCCACCATCGTGACGGCGGCGCTGCCCGATTTCTCCTGGCCAATGGCCTCCGCGAGGGGCGTCACAGTGGCCTTGATCTCTTCGGGGCCCTTCAACTCCACGGTGCCGACACGGATAGAGCAGGTGGGGGAGAATCTGGTGATGACCTCGTAAACGCCTGTCGGCAGATCAGAGAAAACAGCGCTTTTGTGGAAGCTGCGTCCGTTGTCGATGCTATACGTTGTCTCGTCGCTTATACCCGTGGCCGCAATGGCGATTTGACCGTCGGTGGCGGCGAAGCAACTGACATCCGTGGCGTGCCCCAAGGTGCTGCTGGCCGTTTCCACGGTCACGGAAGCGGTGATGGTACAGTTGGCGGCGTCTTTCACGGTAAGCGTATAGCGGCCCGGGATCACTTCTGCAAAGGTCGGGGATGAAGAGAAGTTTATACCGTCCAGCGCGTAGGCGTAGGGGCCGGTACCGCCGGTAACCCCTTGCGCCTGCACCAGCCCGCTGTCCTGGCCACAGCCTGCCGGCGTAACTTTTACCTGGAGGTTGGCCAGAGGGGCGCTGCCGCCCACGGTAGCGGGCTGGGTATACACACATCCCTCCGCATCTCTCACGTGCACCTGGTAACTGCCAGCGGCCAGGTTGGCGAACGTGGCCTGCCCTTGAAATGAGTTCTCGTTGTAGGGTAGCTGGCTGCTGCTGAGGGTATAGCTGTAGGGAGTTTTCCCGCCCTGGACGTTGCTGATGGAGAGCCGCCCGTTTGCTTCCCCGCAACCGGCGTCTGCGGCAGTTACCGTGATGGAGCTGACGCCCCCGGTGCTCGCTACCTGCTGCGTGCGGGTGATGGCGCAGCCCGCTGCATCCCGGATGGTTACGGTATAGCTGCCGGTAGCCAGGTGCTCGAACAGTGCCGCCTCCTGGAAAGTGCTGCCGTCGAGGCTGTAGGCGAACGGTGCGGTGCCGCCCGTAACTCCCGTTACCGTAAGGGTGCCGTTGTTTGTGGCGCAGCCCGATGGCGTGGTGGCAAGTGTGGCCTCCTGCGGGGCGTTGGTGCCAACGGTGACGCTGGTCGAGCCACTACAGTTGTTGGCGTCCTTCACCGTGACGGTATACCTGCCGGGAGCCAGTGCCGTGAAGGTGCCCGAAGATTGGAAGTTTACCCCATCGCGGGTATAGATATACGGTGCCGTCCCGCCGTTCACATCCTCTACGGTAATGCTTCCGGTGGCGGAGCTGCATGCAGAAGCCGTGGCAGTTGCCCGGATGGAAGTTATACCTGAAATAGCACTGACCGTTACCCTCTCTGTAAGCACACAGCCGTTGGCGTCCTTCACCGTCACGGTGTGTTCTCCGGCTGCTACCGCCTCAAAAGTAGCAGCACTTTGGTACGCACCTGAGTTGAGGGCATAGGTATAGGGGGCGGTTCCGCCGGTTACCGACGCCACCTGTATACTTCCGTTGCGCTCGCCGCAGGTGGAGGCAGCAGAAGTCAGTTGGAGGGCCGTTGGCCCGGCGATGTTGGTGATTTCTACAGCCTTGGTGGCCCGGCATCCGTTGGCGTCTTTCACCGTGAGGGTATACATGCCCGCGGCCAGGGCCGGGAAGGTGGTGGCGGTCTGAAAGTTTTTGCCGTCGAGGCTGTAGGCGAAGGGAGCCGTGCCGCCGGTTATGTTGCTGACGGAGATCTGCCCGTTGCTGTTTCCGCAGGTGGAAGCCGTCGGTGTTGCCGCAAAGGTGGGCGCGGGCGCATCCGGCACGGTTACCTCCTGGGCATAAGTGCAGCCGTTGGCGTCCTGCACCGTGGCAGTATAGGTGCCCGCGGGCAGGCTGGAGAAGGAGGCTGCGCTCTGGAAGGTGATGCCATTGAGGGAATAGGTATAGGGTGCGGTGCCGCCGCTGACCGAAGAGATGGAAAGTTGCCCGTTGCTCTCGCCGCAGGTGGATGCTTTGACGGCCGCCGTCAGCCCGGTAGGCCCTGGAATATCCCTGACCTGTACCTGTGCCGAGAAAGTACAGCCGTTGGCATCCTTCACCGTGACGGTATATGCGCCAGCCGCTAAGCCAGAGAAAGCTGCAGCGCTCTGGAAGCTGGCTCCGTCGAGGCTGTAGGTATAAGGCGCTGTCCCGCCCGTCACGCCTGTAATGGAAAGCGCACCGTTGCTGTCGCCGCAGGTAGAGGAGGTCGTGGAGGAAGTGAAGCTGGTCGGTATGTTTTTGCCAACCGTGATTTGCCTGCTCACGCTGCAGCCATTGGCATCCTTCGCCGTGAGGGTATAAGTGCCGGCGGCTAGGGCGGTGAAGGCAGTGCCGGTTTGGAAACTGCTGCCATCGATGCTGTAGGTATAGGGCGCTGTTCCGCCCGTCACATCGTCTGCCGTGATACTGCCATCGTTGTCGGCGCAGGTGGCAGGCTGCGAGGTGGCCGCCACAGCGGTTGGTCCTGCGACGTCAGAAACGGTGACGGTCTTGGCGAAGGTGCAGCCATTGGCGTCTTTTACCCGGAGGGTATGGCTTCCGGCAGTCAGGTGGCCGAAGTCGGTGGAATTCTGGTACGGAGCGCCATCCAGACTGAAGTTGTAAGGTGCCGAGCCTCCGGTCACGCCGGTTACCTCCAATACCCCGTTGGGTTGGCCGCAGGTGGACGGGGTGCTGCTAGCCGTCAGGCCATCCGGGCCTGCAATGTTCTCTATCATTGCCTCCTGGCTTACGGTGCATCCGTTAGCGTCTCGCACCGTGATCGTATGCTGACCAGCCTGCACTCCCTCAAAAGCAGCCGTCTCACGGAAAGAGGTGCCGTCGAGGGCATAGGTATACGGAGCCGTGCCGCCTGTTACTGCGTCTACTTTTATACTTCCATTGCTGTTGCCGCAGGTAGTCGCTGTAGTCGTCAGCTCGAATGTGCCAGGGCCAGCGATGTCTTGCAGCTGCACAACGATCGCGTTGATACATCCCCGTGCGTCTTTGGCAACAAGGGTATACTCTCCTGCTGACAGCCCACTGAATAGAGTGGAAGCCTGAAAGTCTTTGCCATCGAGGCTGTAGGTATAGGGAGCCGTGCCGCCGGTGGTGTTGCTGACGGTCATGCTGCCGTTGCTGTTGCCGCAGGTAGAAACCTTTGCCGCCGCCTCGAAAGTTGGGCCTGCGATGTTGCTTACCTGCACCGCTGCGGTATAAACACATCCGTTGGCATCTTTTACCGTTATCCGGTACGATCCGGCTGCCAGGGCAGTGAAGGCAGAGGCGGAGCCGAAGCTGCCTCCCTCCATGCTGTAGGTATACGGGGCCGTACCGCCCGTTACGCCCGTTATTTGTAACTGTCCGTTGCTCTCGCCGCAGCTAGCCGAAGTAGTGGTGCTGGTAAAATTGGTCGGCACGTTTTTGCCTACTGTTACCTGCTCACTTATCACACAGCCGTTGGCATCTTTCACGGTGAGGGTATAAGTGCCGGCGGCTAGGGCGGTGAAGGCAGTGCCGGTTTGGAAACTGTTGCCATCGATGCTGTAGGTATAAGGCGCTGTTCCGCCCGTCACTTGCCCTGCCGTGATGCTGCCGTCATTGTCGGCGCAAGTGGCAGGCAGTGGGGTGGCTGCCACGGCCGTCGGTCCTGCAATATCCGTGATCGTGAATGTCTTCACGAAGGTGCATCCTTTGTTGTCTTTAGCTGTTATAGTGTGCTGACCGGCAGCCAAGCTTGTAAAGACTGCGGATCTTTGAAAGTTCACGCCGTCCTTGCTATACAGATAAGGTGCCGTGCCTCCGGTCACATCTGTTATAGTGAGTTGGCCGTTGCTGTCGCCGCAGGTGGTGGCCGTCAGTCTTGCGGCGATGTCGGTGGGGCCAGCGATGTTCGCTACCCTCGCCTCTCGGGCGTAGGTGCATCCGTTGGCATCTTTCACGGTAACGGTATATGTGCCTGCCAGTATGTTTTCAAAAGCCGGGGCACTCTGGAAATTGCTGCCGTTGATCGCGAAAGTGTAGGGAGCTGTTCCGCCCGCTACGCCGGTTATTTCCAGTGTGCCGTTTCGTCTGCCGCAGGTAGAGGAAGTGGTCGTCAGGCTAAGATCGGCAGGCCCTGGGATATTTGTTATTTCCACTGCTTCGGTAACCAGGCACCCGTTGGCATCCCGAACGGTGATGGTGTACGTGGCAGCCGCTAGACTATTGAAAGCAGCAGCAATCTGGAATCTGATTCCGTCGGTGCTGTAGGTATAGGGAGCCGTGCCGCCGGTTACCGAGGCTACCTGTATACTTCCGTTGCTGTTGCCGCAGGTAGATGCAGCGGCGGTTAATCCGAGGGCAGTTGGCCCGGCGATGTTGGTTACAGTTACCTGCTCGCTATAAGTACATTTGTTGACATCCCTGACAGAAACAATGTAGGTGCCTTGCGCCAGTGCCCTGAAAACCCCAGTACCCTGAAAGCTTCCTCCATCCACTGCATACACATAGGGAGCCGTGCCCCCTGCTACACCCGTTATGGTGATTTCGCCGTTGGGTTGGCCGCAGGTGGTTGCGGTGATGGCCGCTGTCAGTCCGGTCGGACCAGCACTGTTGCTCACCTGCACCTGCCGGGCGTAGGTACAGCCGTTGGCGTCCTTCACCGTGACGGTATAGGAAGCAGCCGCTAAGCCAGAGAAAGCTGCAGCGCTCTGGAAGCTGGCTCCGTCGAGGCTGTAAGAATAAGGTGCGGTGCCGCCCGTAACGCCCGTAATGGAAAGCGCGCCGTTGCTGTCGCCGCAGGTGGAGGAGGTCGTGGAGGAGGTGAAACTGGTCGGCACGTTTTTGCCGACCGTGATTTGCCGGCTCACTATACATCCATTGGCATCCTTCACGGTGAGGGTATAAGTTCCGGAGGCTAGGGAGGTGAAGAATTTAGTTGCTGTAAAGTCCGAGCCATCGATGCTGTAGGTATACGGCGCCGTTCCGCCTGTCACGTCGCCTGCCGTGATACTGCCGTCATTGTTGTGGCAGCTGGCAGGCAGTGCCGTGGCTGCCACGGCGGTTGGGCCGGGGATATCCGTGAGGGAAAACGTTGCTGTGGCAGTGCAGCCGTTGGCGTCTTTCGCCGTGACAGAATACGTGCCCGCGAGCAGGCCGGAGAAGGAGGCGGTGCTTTGGAAGGTGATGCCGTCCCGGGAGTAGGTATAGGGAGCAGTACCGCCGCTAACGATAATGTTGCTGATCTGTCCATTGCTTTGGCCGCAGGTAGACGCCCGAAGCGTGGCTGTAAGACTGCTCGGGCCGGCCACTTCCACAACGGTAAACGACTTGGTGATTGCGCAGCTGTTGCCATCGCTGACGGTGAGGGTATAAGTGCCTGCGGGTTTGTTGCTGATTGCGGCTGTTGTTTCGCCCGTGTCCCATTGGTAGGTGACGGTGCCCATGCCGCCGCTTGTCGTTGCCCGGAGACTGGCGGTGCTGCCAGCGCAGATGATGGCGGGCCCGGTGATGCGTATATCCACTGCATAAAACGAAATCAGCACCTCGTCCTGTATCGGTGCGCACGAGCCGTTCCCGGTTGTTGTCAGGGTCAGCTTTACCTCGCCCGATTCCAGGTCGGCGGGAGAGGGGGTATACACCGCGCCCAAAGCAGAATTATCTGAGAATGTGCCGCTGCCACCGCTCCAGATTCCTCCGCTGGCCCCGGTCACCGCGCCCGCCAGGTTCACGTTGTTCTGGGAGCAAACCAGCTGATCAGGGCCAGCATTCACCGAAAGATCATTCACAACCGTTATGGAGCTGGAGAATTTCTCGCAGTCAGGGTAATTCTCGTTCCGCACCTCCAAGGAATAGGTGCCAACGGCAGTGGCCGTGTAAGTGCGCGTTGTGGCAAGCAACTGGCCGTTGCTGTCGGTCCACAGATAGTCAAACCTCCCGCTGCCCCCGGTCACGTTTCCTGTAAGCTCCACGCCGCTGGCGCCTGGACATATGATAGCCGGAGCGGGACCGATGGACACCACCGGCGCAGGGTAAAAGTATACCCTCACCGTGTCGGAGTAAGGCAGACTGGCACAAACGGATGCCTGCGAGTTGCCACTCACCACATAGTCTACAAAAGCAGGCGGATTAGTGCCAGGCGTCACGCGCGGGGTGGCGCAACCCGCACTGCAGCTGAGGTAGCTGTTGTACTGGCCGCCCCCCGTAATATCCTGCCAGGTAAGGGAGGCTTCCTCGAAAGCGATCGGTGCCTGCAGTGTGCCAAAGCAGCCTGCGGTCACAGAAATGTCCTGGGCTGGGTTGTAGGCCGCGATAGATCGGATGCGGAACTGGTTTTGGGCCTTGCCGGGCATGCAGATGCTGAGCACAACCGGCTCTGTCCCGTTCACACAGATTGAGTCCCCGACGGGCACAGGCATGCCGCAGTCAATCTGGTAGGCCATGGAGCCGGAGGGAACGGGGCCGTCTATGATATCAAACTGGAGCCCGCCCGATAGCCTGTCCAGCGTAATCTTAAATTCAGCGCAGTTTTGGTTCGAGGGGGCATCGCATACCTGCCCCGACCTGTTGATCTGGTTTGAGGTCCAGACCCCGTTTGGCTTTCCCGTCAGGTCTACGGTAAAGGTGGGTGTGGTGCCGCCTTGTGCGTACAGGTGCTGCTGACCACCCACTACCTGGAGCAGCCACATCAGCGCAGGCAAAACGAGGAAGACCGTAAAGCGGTCAGTTGTGCTTGTCGTGCACAAAAAGCGGTGCTGCTGTGCAGGAACATGCAGACCTGTCTTAAAATGCATTCTTTCTCGTTTTGGTGATATTCCCACTAGCGGCGTAATTGTCTGAGGTATAAATATTTTAAAATTTAAATATAAGCATACTTGACTTTAAAAGTCCTGCTGTGAGTGGAGAAAATAAATAAATCTAGGACTGATGCTGAACTGGTTAGTATATGGAGGGATAAAATAGAATATTAGGAATAAGAATGTCTGGATGTCGAAGACAGGGCATCGTACCAAAGGTGGCGGGAAAAATGGTTTGTTGATGAAGTAGCTGCTACAGGGGATATAACAAAACAGGACTTGGCGGTGCTGCTGTATGGTCTGCCGTAGGGTGGCGTGACGTTTGGAAGGCCGGTATGGGCTCAAAAAAAAACAGACGGTTTCTCTCATGGATACCCCCGGCACCACGCAGAAAAACTGGAAACCGTAATGCTGGGATCTGACTAAAGAACGGAATGCCGGAAATAAATGAAAGGAGGTGGGGTATAAAAAAGCAGCCTCCAGCGCATGTGCGCTGGAGGCTGCTTAATGTAGGGAGAGGGTATGCCTATCGCCTGATGGCCTTCTCAGGCCAGAGGTTCAGGAAAGGCTGTTTAGCCGATGGCTACCATCTCATTGCCATGCTCGTTGTAGGCCTCAATCGGGGCGCAGGAGCAGATCAGGTTACGGTCGCCGTAGGCGCTGTCGATGCGGCTAACGGTTGGCCATACCTTGTTCTCGCGCAGGTACGGCATCGGGAACACGGCTTTCTCACGGGCGTAAGGGCGCTCCCAGTTCTCTACCATCACCACTTTCAGGGTATGCGGCGCGTGCTTCAGCACGTTGTTTTTCTGGTCGGCCTTGCCTTCCTCCACCTCGCGTATCTCCGCACGGATCGAGATCATCACATCGCAGAATCTGTCCAGTTCTTCCTGTGCCTCCGATTCCGTCGGCTCTACCATCAGCGTGCCCGCCACCGGGAACGAAACAGTTGGCGCATGGAAGCCATAGTCCATCAACCGCTTGGCGATATCCTCTACCTCCACACCGAACTTCTTGAACTCGCGGCAATCCAGGATCATCTCGTGTGCGCAGCGGCCGTTCTTGCCCACATACAGCACCGGATAGTGCTGCTCCAGGCGTGCTTTGATATAGTTCGCGTTCAGGATCGCTACTTTCGTTGCCTCCGTCAGCCCTTCGCCGCCCATCATCGCGATGTAGGCGTAAGAGATCGGCAGGATAGAGGCAGAGCCCCAAGGCGCAGCAGAAATAGCATGTATAGCCGCCTCACCGTTGATTTTTCTGACAGCGTGGCCCGGCAGGAAAGGAGCCAGGTCTTTTACCACACCGATCGGGCCCATGCCCGGACCACCGCCACCGTGAGGAATGCAGAACGTCTTGTGCAGGTTGAGGTGGCAAACGTCGGCACCGATGGTTGCTGGAGAGGTCAGGCCTACCTGGGCGTTCATGTTGGCACCGTCCATATATACACGGCCGCCGTTTTCGTGGATGATCTGGCAGATCTCGATGATGCTCTCCTCATACACCCCGTGGGTAGACGGGTAGGTCACCATCAGGCACGACAGGTTTTCTTTGTGCTGCTCGGCCTTCGCGCGAAGGTCGGCCACATCAATGTTTCCTCTCTCATCGCACTTCACGATCACTACTTTCATACCCGCCATTACGGCGGAGGCAGGGTTGGTGCCGTGCGCCGAAGACGGGATGAGGGCGATGTTGCGGTGCGTGTCGCCTTTCGACTCGTGGTAAGCGCGGATCACCATCAGGCCAGCATACTCGCCCTGAGCGCCAGAGTTTGGCTGCAAAGAAACCGCGTCGAACTGCGTTACCTCGCACAGCCAGGCCTCCAGATCGGCAAAAATCTGCTCATACCCTTTGGTCTGGTCGGCTGGGGCGAAGGGGTGCAACTGCCCGATCTCTGGCCAGGTTACCGGGATCATCTCGGCGGTGGCGTTCAGTTTCATGGTGCAGGAGCCGAGCGGGATCATGGAGTGGGCCAGCGAGATGTCTTTGTTCTCGAGGTGCTTCATGTAGCGCAGGATCTCGCTCTCGGAGTGGTGCTTGTTAAACACATCCTGCTCCAGGTAGCTGCTCTTGCGGATCAGGCTGTCGTCCCAGGCTACGTCTGTCTCACCCGGGAGCTCGGCTATTGCCAATACATCCGCAGCCTTGCCGGCCACTTTGGCGAACACGGCCAGGATGGCTTTCACGTCCTGCAGGTCGGTGTTCTGGTTCAGGGAAATGCCGATGTTGTTTTCCCCGAAATAGCGGAAGTTTATACCTGCTGCCTCGGCCTCCGTGCGGATAGCCTGCTGCATGTCGGCGCTCTCCACGGCTATTTTCAAGGTATCGAAGTACTGCTCGTTCTGCTGCGCAAAGCCAAGCGACTTCAGGCCGTTTTCCAGTTGCTGCGTCAGGGCGTAGGTGTTCAGGCCGATGTACTTCAGGCGGCGCGGACCATGGTATACAGCATACATACCGGCAATCACGGCCAGCAGTACCTGGGCGGTACAGATGTTAGAGGTTGCTTTCTCGCGGCGGATGTGCTGCTCGCGGGTTTGCAGGGCCATACGGTACGCTCTGTCACCGGCGGCATCCACGGAAATCCCGATGATACGGCCCGGGATCACGCGCTTAAAGGCATCTTTTGTAGCAAAGTAGGCCGCATGCGGACCACCAAAGCCCATCGGTACGCCAAAACGCTGCGTGGTGCCTACCACCGCATCAGCACCCATCTCCCCCGGAGGGGTTAGCAAGGTAAGCGAAAGGATGTCGGCGGCCACGGCTACCAGCATACCCTGCTCATGTGCTTTTGTTATAAAGTCAGTATAATCAAAAATGGCACCGTCGGCAGCAGGGTACTGCACCAGGGCGCCAAATAGGGTTTCGTCAGTAAGGTCTGCTTCGCGATGGTCGCCGATTACCAGTTCAATGCCGATCGGGGTGGCGCGGGAAGACAGGATGTCGATGGTCTGCGGCAACACCTGATTCGATACGAAGAAGCGGTTGCCGTTTTTGCGGGCGCCCTTGCGCTGCGCGAAAAACATGCCCATGGCCTCGGCTGCGGCAGTGCCCTCATCCAGCAGCGATGCGTTGGCGATCTCCATACCGGTCAGGTCCATCACCATGGTCTGGTAGTTGATCAGCGCCTCCAGTCGGCCCTGCGCGATCTCAGCCTGATAAGGGGTATAGGCGGTATACCAGCCTGGGTTCTCCATGATGTTGCGGAGGATCACGGGCGGCAGGATGGTATCGTTGTAGCCCAGGCCGATGTACGATTTGTATACTTTGTTTTGCTTCGCGATCTGGCCAAACTTGTTCAGGAAGTCCTTCTCCGAAAGCGCGGCGGGTAAGTTCAGCGGCTTTTTAAGTCGGATGGCCGCTGGCACGGTCTCCTCAATCAGCTTGTCCAGAGAGTCAGCCCCGATAGTCTTCAGCATGTCCTGCATCTGCGCCTTGTCCGGACCGTTGTGGCGCTCCTTAAACACATCTGCGGGCTTTGTTTTAAAAATCATAACGGAAATTTATAGATTGGGAAATGAGTAGTTAGTTTGTTCGTGGTTCACTCCGCCGGTTGCGCAGTTTATACAAAAGTACTAGGAATTGTTTATTATATTGAAGCATCAAAGCTAAATAGTAAAGGCTTTTGCCTGTGTATTTTGCGGCTTTTCTGTGTGCCGGTGGCAAGGTTGCCGCTATAACAGTTTAAACCGCATTTTGCTCATGGTAGCCTAACAAATCTGCTGGCCCAACAATTCAAGAGACAACCTGTATGCGCACAATCAAGATTGGCATTATCAAGGAAGGCAAGATACCCGTGGACAAGCGGGTGCCCCTCACGCCCAAAAAGTGTGTGGAGGCGCTGCAGGAGTTTCCGGAGATGGAGATTGCGGTGCAGCCCAGCAACATCCGCAGTTTTTCCGATGCCGAGTACGCCGAGCTAGGCATCCCGCTGGAGGAGGACATGCGCCACTGCGACATTCTGCTGGGTGTGAAGGAGGTACCGGTAGAGCAGCTTATACCTCACAAAACCTTTTTCTTCTTCTCCCATACCATCAAAAAGCAGCCGCACAACGCCAAACTGCTCCGCGCGATCCTCGACAAGCACATCACGATGATTGATTACGAGACCCTGACCAACGCACAGGGGCAGCGATTGGTGGCTTTTGGCAGGTATGCCGGCATCGTGGGCGCCTACAACGGCATCCTGACGTATGGCCGCAAATGGAACCTGTTCAGTTTAAAGCCCGCCCATTTGTGCCACGAGATGGAGGACATGCAGGAGGAGTATTTTAAGGTGAAGCTGCCCCCGATCAAAATCGCCATTACCGGGGGAGGGCGCGTGGCAGGGGGCGCCATGGAGGTGCTCGACAAGATGGGCATCCGGAAAGTGAGCGTGTTCGACTACCTGTACAAGCAGTTCACGGAGCCGGTATACGCCCAGCTGCACTCCGGCGACTACAACACCCGCCCCGATGTGGAGGTATGGGACTCGCCGGATTTCTACGCCAACCCACATTTATATAAGAGTACGTTCCGGAAGTTCACTCGCGTAACCGACCTGCTGCTGGCCTGCGCCTTCTGGGATCCGCGCGCGCCCAGGCTGTTCACGGAAGAAGAGGCCCGCCAGCCCGATTTCAAAATTAACACCATCGCCGACATTACCTGCGACGTGAACGGTTCTATACCCACCACTAAGCGCTCGAGCACCATCCTGGAGCCGGTGTATGATTTCAACCCAAAGACAGAAGAACTGGAGCCGGCCTACAGCAGCCCGGAAAACATCACGGTGATGGCCGTGGATAACCTGCCCTGCGAACTGCCCCGCAACGCCTCCCGCGACTTTGGCCGCCACCTGATCGACAACGTGTTTCCGCATCTGTTCAACGGGGATGCCGAAGGCGTGCTGGAACGCGGCACCATTGCCAAAGCCGGCAAGCTAATGCCCCGCTTCAGTTATCTTCAGGAATACGCCGACAGCGCCATTCATAATCAGGAGAAGCTATAATAGAGTGAAGAAAATAGGCAAAAGCACTGGCCGGTATCGCTGTGCTGAACATAGAACAAGGCAAACTGCAGGTAGCCGCCGATACGCTGAAGCAAGCAGAAACCATCATGCAACAGGTTTTTGAAAAGCCGCATCCATTTCATGCTATCCTATACTATAATAAGAGTCGTTTGCTATTATTACAGGGGAAAACCAAGGAAGCGATAGCAGAAGCAAACAAGGCCATTGCTATTACGGAAAGGTTTTTTGAACCAGAACACCCCAGCCACGGAGACAATTATACGCTGCTAGGCGATATACTTGTAAGTGCCCGGAAAGGGGAACAGGCTAAGGCGTATTACAGAAAAGCAGATAAGATCTATCAGCATACCTATAAAAAGAACCACCGCAACAGAACCTACCTCCGGGATATTCTGAACCGGCTTGACCCAAAACAGGAAATGCTGGCCGTCTTTTAAATTTTTGTGATTCAAAATCAGCAGGTTAAAACAAACTTAACCTAAGTTTACACACCACCGCTTGCATCCCGGCGATTTTCCCCTACTTTTGCATCCCGGTTCAGCAGGAACGTCGGGGATTGAGGGTGAGAGGAGGGGCAGGGAGCTTTAAA
>NZ_JAKVIR010000001.1 GCF_022601975.1 Pontibacter sp. E15-1 | reverse complement strand
GCAAGTATTCGTCTATTATTGCATAGACGAACACGTCCTGTAAATCGGTGGCGGTAAAGTCGGGCATGGCGGTAATAGATTTAGTTTGGTCACTAAATATTACGTGCCATGCCTTTTTTATTCATAGGATCTCTACCACACAACTTGGGTTATAGTAGTCTTTACTCCAAAAACCAGAGGTATACATCTTAAATCGAGAGCCATCTTCAAACGTAGCAGAATTTACAGCCCTATTGTTATGATAATGGATATTATTACCAGAGGCAATCCCCATACTATAATTTCCAAGATTTACCAGTTGGTTGTTATATGCTTCTACAAATGCAGTACAACTGGATGCATCTCCATCGCCATCACTAAGAATACCACCTCCTGAATATGATATACTAGTAGAAGGAATTGGATATGCCCCTTGAATATAGTTGTCATGAATTTTGATAGGAGAACTAGCTGTTCCTTTTGAGTTGTGAATGCTGATATTATCTTCAACTCGGGATAAGTCCGGACTGTTAATGATTTGATTCCAAGCTATTTCTGCATTAGGTAAATTGCCTCGGAAATTAAACTGGACAAATTGAGAATGATCTTCATTGCCACCGTACACCCGACTATCAATGTTCTTGGCTATGTTGTATCGAATCTTTATTGTTTCATTAGGAGTACCATTGCCTTCATACATTGTCCCTGCATATATACCAGCTGTCTGTTCAAGATAACAGTTCTCGATTACAAGGTTTTTAAAGTTATTTACCGTAACGAATCGTCGTGGCTTTTTGTAGTTTTGGTAAGGAGTTGGAGGTAAGCCATACCCACTCGTGTTGCGAACAACTAAGTTTGCAGAATTGTACCAGCTTTTAATAAGATAACCAGCACCACGGATATTCGAATTCAAGATAATTAATGGTTCAGATGTTTTTATTTCCACAGCTGACACTTCAGAGTCATTGGATTCCCAGTTACCAGTATAGGTCCCTCCTTTAGTGATAACAATAGGACCACTATATGTTTGAGCCTTTAGCTGAAAAGGACATAAAGCTAATGCTATCAAAAATAGCATTAGATAAGACCATACATTATTATTGAAAGATTTCGTCGTTGTGTTTTGATTTGTATAATACTTTGAATTTGTTTTGACTGATATTCCGATCGAATACCTTTGCGAGAGTAGGGTTATCTTTGAATTTAATGGAATATTAGTCCTGAGACCCCTTAAAGGTGCTGAACCATTCAATAGTTTGTTAGAATTTTCTAGCAAATTGTTTTCATAGAAATGTTGCATAAATATTATATTTAAGTTTGTGAATAAAGCATGTCCATGTATTACGAAAATTTGTATAAAAGTTTACAACTGTTGGAGTATATAAATTGAGTTATTAAAACACCACAATAAAATCAGTAAGGGAAATAGATTTTATTGTAATGGACAATTTTATTGCCCTATTTTACAGCAGTCAGGTAAAAAAAGAGATCCATTCTACCTCCTCTCGGTTTAAATACTACGATAGCTATTGATAACCTGTAGACTTTAAAGTTTCATTCCCATCGTTTTTTATACTCAGTTCCTATAGTTTTTTCGCCTGTGCTGTTTTCTCTAATTCATGCGTGATCAGTGCATAACTCTATCCTTTCTGAAGGAGTCAATACCAGAGGCATTAACCGATGCACATTTACCAAAGATTGAAAATGATTCGAAGTAAAAAACAGAACCTCCAAAGAGAGCTTTGGAGGTTCTGACAAAGTAATTATTTTTAGACTAAACTTTCAGAATAGCACATTCAAATCCTATAGGTCTTTATTGCAATCAATAGGTCATTGTTACTTTTTGATGACCTTGATACTGTTTGTCATGCCTGTGTTGTCAGTGTATCGCAGTATATAAAGACCTCTTCTGAGATTGAGGCCGCTGACATTCACTTCAAGCTTATTGTCTACCAGGGTAGGCTCACTTAATCTGTATACCAACTTGCCATCCTGTCCGAAAATAGCTACTTCCGTTAATTCCATACCTGTAGCAGGTAAGCTCAGCGTCAACACATCCGTGAATGGGTTCGGATATGCGGAAGCAACAGACGGTAACGTGTCAAATTCGATGGGCTGTATGGCTTGCATGGCGGCTGCTTTTGTAACAGGCGATAGCCTGTTACCGGCGATCGGTCGCTCCATGCTTCCGTTAGGCAGTTGCCATCCCACGGCCAGGTTGTCTCCGCCAGCCTCTTCCTTGCCCAGGGCCTCGATGTAGTAGCGCTTGCCCGCCTCCAGGGTCACCCTGGCCGACTTCTGGGAGGAGTACTTGTCCCACTCGCGGGGGTTTGTCCAGCCGTTGACGTAGGCGAGCTTGACCTTTCCGCCCGCGTCCTCTGTCGTGCTCAGCCACAGCTCGGCGTTGTTGTCGCCGGCCACCCAGAAGGTGTAGGTGCCCGAGGCGGGGGCGGTGACATAGCCCCGGATGCGCTGCCCGTAGTTGTCGGCCACGTTAGCCGGTGCCTCAAAGGAGGTGAGCTCGGTGGTGGAAGAGGGCGTTTTGGCAAGCGGAATATCGCTTATGCTGCTTCCCTTCACATTCAACCAGGTCTCTCTTATAATCTTGCCTGTTGGCACAATGCTCACGATAGGTGTTGGCACACTCGGCTGCGTTGGAACCGTGCTCTGTACAGGCGATAGCCTGTTTCCAGCGATCGGTCGCTCCATGCTTCCGTTAGGCAGCTGCCATCCCACGGCCAGGTTGTCTCCGCCCGCCTCTTCCTTGCCCAGGGCCTCGATGTAGTAGCGCTTGCCCGCCTCCAGGGTCACCCTGGCCGACTTCTGGGAGGAGTACTTGTCCCACTCGCGGGGGTTTGTCCAGCCGTTGACGTAGGCGAGCTTGACCTTTCCGCCCGCGTCCTCTGTCGTGCTCAGCCACAGCTCGGCGTTGTTGTCGCCGGCCACCCAGAAGGTGTAGGTACCCGAGGCCGGGGCGGTGATGTAGCCCCGGATGCGCTGCCCATAGTTGTCGGCCACGTTGGCCGGCGCCTCGAAGGAGGTGAGGGCAGTAATAGTTGTGGGTGTTTTGGTAAGCGGAATATTGCTTATGTCAGAGCCATTTACATTCGCCCAATATTCTCTAGTGATCGTGCCTGAAGCCGCAGGAGTCGGTGTTGGAGCTGGCGCAGGAGTAGGAGTAGGAGTAGGAGTAGGAGTAGGAGTAGGAGTAGCTGGAGTAGGAACTGTCGCTACCTGGCTTCCAATTGGAGAAAGTCGATTTCCAGCGATCGGTCGCTCCATGCTTCCGTTTGGCAATTGCCATCCCACGGCCAGGTTGTCTCCACCCGTCTCTTCCTTGCCCAAAGCCTCGATGTAGTAGCGCTTGCCCGCCTCCAGGGTCACCCTGGCCGACTTCTGGGAGGAGTACTTGTCCCACTCGCGGGGGTTTGTCCAGCCGTTGACGTAGGCGAGCTTGACCTTTCCGCCCGCGTCCTCTGTCGTGCTCAGCCACAGCTCGGCGTTGTTGTCGCCGGCCACCCAGAAGGTGTAGGTACCCGAGGCCGGGGCGGTGATGTAGCCCCGGATGCGCTGCCCATAGTTGTCGGCCACGTTGGCCGGCGCCTCGAAGGAGGTGAGCTCGGTGGTGGAGGAGGGCGTTTTGGCGAGTGGAATATCATTTATGCTGCTACCCTTCACATTCAACCAAGTCTCTCTTGTTATCTTGCCGCTGCCGATGGAAATTGATGGAACTGCTGCTGCCTCCTGTGCTACCACAGGCACAGTTATGGTTACTGTAATTGCTTTTGAGGTTGACAGTGCACCAGTGTTATCATATGCTCTCGCCGTAAGGTTATAGCTGCCGGCGATTGCCATGTTCCACGTAAGGGTATACGGTGCGCTTGTGTCTTCCCCTATTTTGTCTGCACCAAGGTAAAACGCAACTTTAGAAATACTGCCATCGGAGTCTGATGCTTCTGCTGCCAGCGATAACGCGGTACCAAGAGAAAAGGTCGCGTTGGTTACTGGAGTTGTAAGGCTAACGGCGGGTGCCTGGTTTGGCGGCAGAACCGGTGCTGTGGATCCTGGGCCAAGGGTAATATTGCTTTGCTGCAATTTTTGCAGCCATCGTGTATACTCGTTCTTTTCAGACTGAATAGTTATCGGGTTTGGCAGAAACATATTGTCTTTGAAAGAGGCGTTTTCGGCCACCGATATATCATTGCGGTTTTTGATGTACCCCCAGGCTACAATCCCGATCACATTGTTGTCGATGGAATTGGAGAAAGTGGTGTTCAGACGATAGTAGTCCTTGCTCCACAAGCCTGAGGTATACATGTTATATTTTGTACCATTCTCGAAAGTAGCGGCATTCACTGCTCTATTATGGTGATAGCGGATGTTATTGCCCCCGGCTATACCCAAGGAGTAATTACCCAGGCCCACCAGGTGGTTGTCATACGCCTCTATATAGGCCGGGCATTCAGAGATTCCTGCATTGCCGTCTGTGATGATGCCGCCGCCAGAGTAATTCGTGCTGGAGGCTGATACCGGGAAGGCTCCCTGTATGTAGTTGTTATGAAGACGGATAGGAGAGTCAGCTGTGCCTCTTGTGTTGTAGATATTAATGTTGTCCTCCACAGCTGAGTTGTTAGGCGTGTTGATTACCTGATTCCAGGCTACTTCAGCATGACGGATGCTTTTTCTGAAGTTGAACTGCACAAATTGGGCAAAGGTGGTCCCTCCATAAACGCGGCCATCAATGTCTTTGGCGATGTTGTAACGTATCTTGATCGTCTCCGAAGCAGACCCGTTCCCTTCGTAGCTCTGGCCGATGTAAATCCCTGCGGTGTTCTCCATGTAGCAGTTCTCCACTACCACATTCTTAAACACATCTATACCCAGAAAGCGGCGGGGCTTCTTGTAATTTTTGTACGGGGTTGGCGTAATGCCATACCCGCTTGAATGGCGAACAGTGAGGTTGATTTTGTTGCCAAGGCTTCTGATGAGTGGTCCGGCACCGCGAATGTTGGCATTCTCAATGATAACGGTTTCGCTTGTCTTGATTTCCACGGCAGCCACCTCTGAGTCTCTGGACTCCCAGTTGCCGCTGTACGTGCCGCCTTTGGTGATCACCAGCGGGCCGCTGTAGCTTTGGGCCACTGCGGACTGCGTGGAACATAGTACTAGGGTGAGTGTCAGGAACTGGGCGAGCAAGGCTCCGCCAATCCTCCTGAATTTAGGGGTTACTAAGGATTTCATCTAATTTGGCTAAAAGGTGAAATTGTATTTTAAAAATAATGTCTTTTCTAAAATATCGCTGCTAGCCTCCGTTGGCGCGTTAACAGGCAGAAATTTAAAAGAATCAAAATGTAAACTTGTCTAGCTGGGTATTTTCTGTTTTCGCTTCAAGTATAAGTATGACAAATATATAGATGTAATTTTTATAATAGTATGTGTACACATGCAACCACTGCAAATATTTTAAAACCATAAAAATATTTATATGGTTTAGTTCTTATAAACCCTTGTTAATTGATATATGGTCACAATATGGCTTTTTTAAAAGTTGCAAATTATTTTAGTTTATTGATTTTGTTATAATATAAGCTGTTTTGTAGCTGTGTGCAGTAATTGCATAATGTTTAAGCTGTGTTAGGTAGGGTTTTTGGGAGGTAATTTGGCGGGCTTGATATTAAATTGGGAGTGCCTGAGCCCCTAATGTGTTAAGTAGGTTAATAGGAGGTAGCGGTCTGTTAATAAGTGAATTGGATATGCTGGATAATCAAAATTAAGCTATATAGAATTATATACTAGGCAGGGATTGTTAAGTGTTATAGTTGTAACACGGGTTGTATGGCTGCAGTGGCGCTACTGGATGGGGCCGAGCAGCAGCTGGTGTTTTCGCAACTTTTGCTGCCAGTGCGCATATTCTGCTTTTTCCATGCTTTTGGTTACCGCACCAGGCAAAATGGTGTTGCCATACGTCTCGGCGGCCAGAAATGTGCTGTCCATGATCTCGTTGCGCCAGGTACCCGTCTTTCCTACCACGGCCAGCGTGTTGTGGTGCATGCTGTTGGCAAAGGTGTTTTGCATTTTATAGTAATCCTTCGCCCAAATGCCACTCGTCCAGAAATGATAGGGCTTCTCGTCAGGGAAAGTGGCCGCGACTACGGCCCGGTTGTCATACATCTCGATGTTGTTGCCGCCTGCTATACCCAGGCAGTAGTTGCCGAGGCCCACCAGCTGATTGTTGTATACCTGCACGTAGGCAGTGGATGTTAGCGAGTCGGTGCCGGGAGAGTCCATGATGATGCCCCCGCCGGAGTACTCTGTGGCAGCCAGAGGCATCGGGAAGGCCCCCTGAATGTAGTTGTCGTGAATGCGGATAGGGGAGGCGGGAGTGCCCCGGGAGTTGTAAATATTAATGTTGTCCTCCACGGCAGATGCACCTGGGGCGTTGATCACCTCGTTCCAGGCCACCTCGGCGTAAGGCACCTCACCCCGGTAGTTGAACTGCACAAACTGAACCCGGTCTTTGTCGCCGTATACCCGCCCGTCTATGTTCAGGGCCTTGTTGTACCTGATCGTGATGGTCTGATCAGGGCTGCCGTTGCCCACATACTCCACTCCAAGGTAAATGCCGGCCGTCTGCTCCAGGTAACAGTGCTCTACCGTCACATTCTTGAAAACATCCACGGCAACAAAGCGGCGCGGTTTCTTATAGTCGCTCCATGGGGTGGGCGTGATACCGTAGCCGTTGGTATGCCGCACCGTAATGTCGGCACGATAACCCGCGCTTCTGATGAGCTGGCCCGCGCCCCTGATGTTGGCATTCTCGATGATGACAGGCTCTGCGGTGCGTACCTCCACGGCAGCCACCTCCGAGTCGCTCGACTCCCAGTTGCCGCTGTAGGTGCCCCCCTTCGTGATCACCAGCGGACCATCATACCCGGCAGTAGCCATGCGGGGTGCAAACGGCAGTGCCCGCAGTAGACTCAGAGCACCTATCATACCGAACACCACCACTGCAAACAGCAGCCAGCCTTTGGCTGGGGTATGCGCAGCAGGTGTTATGGATGGCGTGTCCTGCATTTATTTAACCAGGTAGCCGATAATGCGCCGGGCGTAGCCGTTGGCAAGGTAGTATGGGATGTATGGCTTCGGGCAATTCTTCAGCGTGAATCTGGTAAAGTCGCGCAGATTGCCCCCGCCTTTGATATCGAAGAGGTGGTTGTAGAAGTTTTTGATGGATTTGCTCTGCCTGTTCTTGCGCTCGCCGCTTTCCTCGGGGTAGGTATACAGCCGGGCGTCGTAGCTGCAGTACAGTTCAAATCCGTTGCGAAGCGCGGTATGGGTAAAGTCGTAGTCGGCCAGATAGTGCGGAAAGCGGTCCTGGTCAAAAAGCCCGATCTTCTCGAAAACCGGTTTCGGGATGAGGAGGCCGCGGCCCGGAAGCTGCGTGACCTTGTGCAGCCCCACCTGCTTCTCCTTGGACAGCTCCTGCAAGACATAGCGCACGGTGTTCGTCCTGAAGTCGACCACTTCGCCTCCGAAGGCGGGCTCGCGGGTATTGGCGTCCATCTCCAGCGCCCCAATCACAGCCGCTGGTTTCCGGGCCATCCACTTATAGGTGCTCTGGATAAAGTCCGGGGCTACCTCCAGGTCGTTGTTCAGCGTCATCACGTAGTCGGCACCCTGCTGCAAGGCGTGTTTGATGCCCATGTTCACGCTGGCTGTCCAGAAGAGGTTGCCGGCGCTGGTCAGCACCTCCACCTCCGGAAACTCCTCGCGCAGCATGTCGGCTGTGCCGTCTGTGGAGCCATCGTCGACTACGATAGCCTTGTAGTGCTGGTTGGTGCCCCGCTGCAGCGAGAGCAGGCATTCTTTGGTAAAGTGCTTGCGGTTGAAAACAGGTATTACTATATAAATCATCTTCAGGTAAGGGTTGTGTTAAACAGGTTGTTGCTCAGGGTGCGCCTGGGTATACGTACTGTAGAACGCGTTAATGTGTTGTGTTTTGAGGGCCCACGTCTGGGTTTTGGAAAAGGCGTAGCCTGCCTGGCCCATTTGCTGGCGGAGTTCGGGGGCTTGGTAAAGCCGTTCCACAGCAGCGGCGATACGCCCGACTGTCTGCTCCGGCGTGCTCACGGGCACTTTTATACCTGCGGTGTCGGGCACCAGGTTTTTGCCCCCGTGCAGGTCCAGCGTGACGATGGGCAGGCCATAGGCCATGGCCTCGAGGAACTGGGCGGCGCTGGAGTCGCGGAGGCTGCAGAACAGAAACAGGTCACTTTGGGTATACTGGCGCTTCACTTCTTCCCACGGCACCTGGCCTTTCCAGTTCACTTTGCCCTGCAGGCCATACTGCTCCACCCACCCTGGCACATAGTCGTGCATGGGGCCGTCGCCGAGTATGGTCAGCTCGAATTTGGTTGCGGGGGGCAGTTTGCTAAGAGCCTCCAGTACCAGGGGCAGGCCTTTGCGGGCAAACAGACGCCCTACCCACAAGATCTTCAGCATCCCGGACGGAACGCGTACGGGGTATGCCGGTGGGTAAAAGCTTTCGGGCAGGCTGGTGTCCAGAAACATCCGGGCATTTGGCGCGCCGATGCTTTTCGCCATGGTATAGGTGTCCTCGTTGGTGGTGAGCACCAGCGCGGCCTGCCGCATGGTCTTATTCACGTCCGGGTTCACGGCAAGCAACAGTTTGCTGATCCAGGAGCGAACGACCTCTTCTTTCCACCAGGAGTAAAAGTATTTCTTAAAGGCTTTCGGGGCTTCCTGCCCACCACCGGCGGGCCCGAAAATGAGCGGCTTTTGCAAGCGCCACATCGCCGTGCCGAGTTGCAGACTGCCAATCGTGACGTGGTGTACCAGATCAAACCCTATTTCCTTATCCAGTTCTTTGGCTTTGCGGTACGCGTACTGCTGCCATACGATGTAATGCAGGTAAAAGCCCAGGTGGTACTCAAAAGCCTTGTCGACAAGCGGGGGCACGCGCACGAACACGATGTGCAGGTTCGGCAGGTTGAGCCGTTCCACCTCTGCCTCTATGGCCGCTTTCCCCTCTACCGTTGTCAGGCACCATACCTCGTGGCCGAGCAGGGCCGTGTTCAGCGCCCAGTTCCAGCCGTTGCCGAGTTCCGTGCCGCGGTTTGGCTCACAGGCGTATGCGGATAAGAGTAACTTCATAGCGGTATGGCTTTAGAGGCTGAAGCTGAACAGGTTTTTCAGCTTGGCGCTCACCTTGTCGCGCATCATGTAGTTAAAATTGCGGCGGTCAGAGGCGACGTCACGGATCACGAATTTGGGATGGCGCAACGGAAGCTCTATTTCCTGCTCTTTGATCTGCGCCTTCTTGTCGTGCAGGTTGAAGGTATGGGTGGCATCCTCCCCAAACCCGATGTTGCGCACCAGGTTTACCTCGGGCACAATGCAGAGCCCGGAGTTGCTGTATACCGTAAACTCCCACTGGTAATCCCACACATCGCCTTTCTGGATGTTTGTATAGGTTTCATTGAGTTTGCTGAGGCGGTAGGCTTCCTCCATTTTGTTCAGGAAGAGGCCGCTCAGATAGCCCTTCTGCTTCAGCTCGGGGTAGTTGGAGAGCTTGAAATCGTAGTGCTGCCAGGCGCGCCGCCAGGTGGCCCATCCCCAGCTGTTCACCTTGTCGGAGAAGTAATAGGAGTAGTCGGAGTCGCGACGCCAGCCGTTGAGGTAGTTGTTGCCGCTCACGTGCATCACGCGGGTATCGTGCCGGTACTTCTCCAACACCTCCTGGCAATACCAGAAAAAGCTTTTGGACGGCACGCAGTCATCCTCCAGGATGATGCCTGTCTCCTCGTTCTCGAAAAGCCAGGTGATGGACTTGGCAGGCGACACGCCGCAGCCCTGGTTCTCTACCTGAAATAGGGTTTTCACCTCGCAGTCCCAGTCTACCTGGTCCACAATGCGGCGAGTCTCGGCGCAGCGTTCGGCATCGGTGGCATTGCCGGGGCGTGGCCCGTCGGCGGCCACGTACAGCTTTTGGGGCTTTACCTGCCGGATACGGTCAAATACTTTCTGGGTGGTTTGGGGGCGGTTGAATATAAGCAGCAGCACCGGGGTGTGCAGTGGTTCAGTAGGAGTACTCATACAAGTAATAAGGGTTTTATATATAACAGTACTGCTATTTTCAGTGTGGGGTTACTGATCGGAGGTCACTTATTTTGTTTGCCCGTGCATTGCGCAGTGCTTCTTTCCTGCGTCTGACGGATTCCAAGACAAAAGAGTGGTGTGGGACAGCCTGTTCGAGGTATGCGATGGCCAACCCCAGGAACGCGTAGAAAAAATAGGGGAGGATATAGGACACACCGTAAACAAAGCCACTAACGATGAAGGCGAGAATCACGATTTGCTTTTCGTTGAGGACGTTTCTGCCGAACCCTTTTTTGACTACGTAAAACTGCATCATCATGAAAAGTACCATGCCTGTCAGGCCCACGTAAAACAGCACATCGACATAAAAACTATGAAAGTGGTGGCCGTTTCCGTCTTCAAACACAGGCGCATCGATGTCATCGCGGTAAAACTGGATAGGGAGCTCAAAGCCTTCGAAGCGCATGCCCATAAGGAAATTGTCCTGTATAAAAGGCAGATACGACAGAAACTGGTTGTAGCGCCAGCCGCCCGTGGTGCCCTGGCCGCTGGGGTTCTCTATATCGGAGAAGTTCTCCTGGATTTTCGCGATGATTTCGGGGTGTGTGGAAAAAAGGAACGCGCTACTTACCATAGCCAACACCACGATGACAAACGCGATCGGCACTAGCTTTCCGAAGTTTACAGATGTTTCGGCTTTAAACTTAACCAGGTATACATACAATGCCAGGATGCATACCATGCAAACCCATACCGTTCGGTGCTGGAAGAAAATGATTGCCAGTACAACTATAAAGCTCATCGCTAGATTATAGATGCCTCCCTCGAAGAGGTATTTGCTGGCGAAGTACAGGAAAGGTATAACCAACATGTACATGGTGGTGGCGTTCACCCCCCTTTCGTGATGCGTAAAAGATGAAATGCTGAGTGCGTCCGGGTGGATCAACACGACATTGAGCACAAAGCCTATCAGTATAAAATTGATAATATAGCGCAGCTGCAGGTAGTCGTTGTTCTTATAGAAGGTATAGATAAAGAAAACAAAGTAAAACAGGAGCAGCCTTAGAAACACGTGCGGGTATATGAAAAAGCTATTGTACTTATAATAAGACTCCATGCACATGCCAAACACATACAGCGTGATCAACACAAACACGAGGCGCATATATGGCGACATGCTCTGGAACCGATACGCACTATAAAGGAAAGCGATGCCCGCATTCAATTTTACCAAAACGCTTAGAACCGAGCCTAAAGTAGCCTCATCGTTGCCCGACAAAAGCTCCAGGTACATGGGATCAAGAAACATGATCATCATGAGCGGAATGGCAAATATGATACTGTAATTGAACTTCATAATTCTCAGGGTGCTAAAACAGCCGGTTAGGCGGCAGCTTCATTTCTATTTTTGTAATGTGGCAACTGGGCTACAGGCGTTGTTTGTGCCTAGAATCGTGCTGTACAGACTGAGGTGCTTCTCTATCACAACCTCTTCAGAAAAGTTTGCCTTTGCAAATGTGTACGCCTTCGAGGTGATAAGCTCCGCAAAAGAAGGGTCCTTGATCAGCCGCTCTACGCTTTTTGCCATCTCTTCTGCTGAGTTTATGTTGCAGAGAACGCCAGCATCGCCGTTGTTAAGGAGATACGGAACAAAGCCGCTATACATGCCACCTACCACGGGTGTGCCCACAATCATAGACTCAAGCACTGCCATACCGAAGGATTCCTCGACTGAAGGATGCAGCAGGACTTTGGCTGCGGCTACCTGTGGTATAATCTCGGTATGAGCGAGAGGCCCGACGAACTGCACGCCATCCTCCAGGTTATGCTTCCGGGCATACTTTTGCGCGGCTCCCCCCGGTTCCATATCGGCCCCGATAAGGCGGTACTCAAGAGAAGGGAACTTTTGCCTGAGCAAGGCAAACGCATGCAAGGCTTTGGGTATACCCTTGCGCTCGGTAAATCCCATTACCACCGATACGATATAATTTTCTTTTACAACGTTGGCCGGTTTTAAGGTGTCGAGGTATTCGGTGTAAAAGTTATTGAGAACAACCGTTTTCTTTTTATCGCTGGCTGAAAGCTGAGCGTACGTATACATGGAATTGGCAACCAGCCATTTGGCTTTTTGCATGACGATGTAGTTCATGAAAAAGCGCACCAGCCGAAACATATCTGGTTGCTTGAGCAGGATTTTATGCGCGATATCATGTATGCTCACCACTGTAGGGATACCGCTGCTGAGTGCGGCCCAGGCAAATTCATAGGTCCAAAAAGCATAGATGATGTCTGCCGGATGCTCTTGCATGAGTGCCTGCAACTGATCCCGCTCATATTTGAAGAATCTCCGGCCTGGCTGCGGCTTGGTGCAGCCTATGCATACCGTCACCTGCTCGCTTTTTAACACTACAGGCTCCGTGATATCCCCAGAATTGGTATAGGCTATAACAGAGTGGCCGCGCTTGATTAGCGCATTGATAAAATGCGAGGTAAGCGGAAATGAATTTGTTTTGGGTACTGTTTCGTTCTTAAAATCACAGTCTAATAACTCGATGTCGACAGGCCCAGATATTCCTATAACCATAATATTATCTCAGTCTATTCTTTCGGTACTTTTGATTTCCTCTTCGCTGTATCTCAAAAACATTCTGCCATAATAGCTGGATGAGTTTTTGGTGATACCAAACTTTGAAAGCAACATGTGAATCTGCGCTTTCAGGATTCTGTGGGGGAAAAATAGTGTCAGTATAATAAAAAGCAGTGCGCCTGTTGTTATCTGGCAGGCCAGTACGGCAAGATTCGGTAGCGCCATGCTTCGGAGTGCGACGCTAAGGGCATATATAACTGCTGCGATGAGCACGCCGTTCACCAACCCAGGCACGTATACCTTAAGTTGCTCCAGGTAAGACAGCTCCAGAATGCGGTTGAGGACGGTTTGGTAAAAGCCGATCCGAACCAGCTCGCCTGCCAGTATGGCAAACGCAAACCCGATCAGCCCGTACTGCCTCAGCACAAAAAACAACCCGGCTATCACACCGATAAAAACCAGGGTAAGCACAATCTTGATGTTCAGTTCAGCTTTCGCATCGCATACGATTCCCGCGAACATCGTGATAAAGCTCAGCGGGATCGCAAGGCAAAGCACCTGCAACACCGGAATAGACTCTCCCCACTGATCTCCGAGCAGGATGTACACTACCTCTGGGGCAGCAACCATCAAACCGAAGCATGTGGGTATGATAATAGCGGCTAAAAGGGTCGTGCTGGATATATAGGCTTTAGCCAGCTTTTTTGTTTCAGCCTGTAACTTGCTGAAAGAAGGGAATATGACGCGGCTGATCGTGCGGGTTAGCATGTACATGGGCAGGTTAACCAAGCGGTGGGCCCTGTCATAGATACCTAATTTATAGGGGCCGAGTGTCTTGCCGATGAGTATCGTTGCCATGTCCTGGCTCAGGAACTCCAGAAAGCTGATAACAGACATCTTGCTGCCGTAATTGAACAAGGGCTTGTATGCTTCCCACTTTAACAGCGGAATTACATTGTGCCGCGCAATGAGATATGCCCCCAACGCAACAAGCGCAGTTTGGGTGAGGGTGGCGTATACAAGGCTCCAAACGCCGAAGCCCAGATAAGCACATATCACACCTACCCCTAAATAAGAGATGACATACGAAGTTGTTTCCACGATGCTTAATTCCTTAAACCGCATGTTTCGCTCTGATAAGCTCAGTGCCGTAGACGACAGGCCGTTGATGAGGAGCGAGAAAGCCATTATCCGTACAATTGGTGTTACCGCCTCGCTTTGGAACGAGGCATTGTCAAAAAACATGGTGGCAAAAGGAGCTAAAAACCATATCAGCCCTAAAAAGGCTAAACCGAGAAGCGTTGATGAAGTGAAGGCCGCCCGGACGTTATCCTTTGTCAGCTCCTCCTTCTGTATAATTGCCTGCGAGAGGCCCAAATGCGCAAAATAACTGCCGAAACGGAGCACGACGCTGGCGATGGCCACCAGACCGAACGCCTCCGGAGCCAGCAGGCGGGCCATGGCAGAGGTGTAGCCGATCTGCATTACGGCGTTGGCCAGCGTGGCCGCCGATCCCCATTTTAATCCACTGACTGCTTTTGAGGCAATTTCCTTACTCATGCGCTGTATAACAAAGGGCTGGGTGAACCAAGAGCCGGCAAAATGATGCTGGCTCTTGGGGGTAGTATGGTTTCAGGTGAGCGCGTTTAGGCGTAATAATAACTGCCTTTTTTCTTATAACCGTACTCGTAGGTTTTGTCGTAGTTCAGGTCGTTGATGATCATGTACATGTTCTTCACCCGTTTGTCGGCGTACAGCTCGTTTACCTGGTCGAGCAGGTTCTTCTCGGTGTACTTGTGCTTCACAACATACAGGTTCACGTCCATGTGCTGCATCATGATGAAGTATTCTGACACAAAGCCAATCGGGGGCGTGTCAATCACAATGTAATCGTAGCGTTCCTTTAACTGCGCGATCAGCGCATGCATCTTGGGCTGTTCCAGCAACTGTATGGCGCTGACAGGTATCGGGCCGCATGAGATCACATCCAGATTGTCCACCTCAGATGGCTGAATCACGTCCTCCAGCGGCAGATCGGGCTGCGAAAGGAAGGACGACAGGCCCAGGGCATCCGACACGTTGAAGTACTTGCCGAAAGTGGGTTTGCGCATATCCGACTCGATAAGCACGACCCGCTTGCCGGCCATGGCCAGCTCTGAGCTCAGGTTAACCGAGCAGAACGTTTTACCCTCTCCCGAGATGGAGGACGTAACCCCGATGACCTTAAAGCTCTTGTTCCCCATCAGGTACTGCAAATTGATGCGGAGCGACCGGAAGGACTCAGCTATAGCCGACTTCGGGTTGTTCTTCACCGCCAGCTTGTCTGACTTGGTGCCATGTGCCACCACACCCAGGAAAGGGATGTTGGTGATGTTGCCCAGATCATCCTTGCCCTGTATGGTGTTGTCTGCGTTGCTCATCAGCACAATCAGTCCGGCAGGTATGGCCAGGCCAATCATCAGGGCCAGCAGGTAGATCATTTTCGGCTTCACGTTCACGGGGGCGTTGCCCGCCATCGACGCGTGGTCTACCACTTTTTTGTCTGTCGTGTTGGTTGCCAGCGAGATGGCCGCCTCAGCGCGCTTCTCCAGCAGGAAGTCATACTTCTTGTCGATGAAGTCCGACTGGCTCTGCAGGTCGGTCAGGCGGCGCTCGTTCTCCGGCATCTGCGCGATGGCACTCTCTGTTTTGGTGATGCGGTCGTTCACGTCAGCGATGGAGATGTCGGCGGAGCGGATGAGGTTCTTCAGGTTTGCCTCAATGGCCCTGCGGGTGCTAAGGATCTCACTCTCCAGCTTCACCAGTTTCGGGTTGTTCTCCGTTGCGTTCACCTGTATGCCCGCCTTCTCTTTGTTCAGCTCCGAAAGCTGCAGAAACAGGGTGCTCAGGATCGGATTCTGGATGCCGGCCACAGAAGGGGATACAGACTGCGCGATGCCGTTTCCGTTCTGCACCTGGTCCAGGATCGTCTCGAAGTAAGACTTGTCGGTGCGCAGGCGGGCTTTCTCAGACTCCAGCATCGAGAGTTTCTCGAAGCTGATGTTGGACTGCATGCCTACGTTAGAAATGCGCTTGTCGGAGCGGAAAGAAGACAGCGCCTGCTTGCTTTGGTTCAGCGAGTCTGAGAGCGAGGCCAGCTGCCCGTCGATAAACTCGAGGGTTTTGCGGCCGTTTCGGTTTTTCTCTTCCAGGTCGTTCTTCACATACTCCTGCAGCAGCGTGTTCAGGAAGTTTATTTGCTTGTCGGGGATGCTGCCCTTGCTCGTTACCCGCAGCATGCGCGACTCGCGCTCGATCGGGGTGGCCTGCAGCGTGCCCTTGTATTGGTTCACGAGGCTCTCCAGGCTGTTCACCACAAAGTAGTACTTCTTGCCCGGCGCAATCATGCCTGCGTCGCTTTTCTCCAGCGTAAAGCTCATGTACTTGTCGCGATAGGGCTTGCCGAACTCCAGCACTTTCGTGAAGCTCACTTCCGGCAACGATTCCACCACGGTATGGTCTTTCAGGTTATAGCGGGCGATGTGCTCGCCTTCGGCCGTCAACTCATACTGCGTGTCGTTGAGGATACGCACCACCAGCGGCAGGTCCACAAGCTGGTAAGAGGCAGTATCCAGCTTAACGGTATAGGGAGATGACTCATACTGCTCTTCCACCTCAATGTCGGAGATATTATTGAGCCAATGGTTGGTTACCTTATAATAGGCTACGGTATAGTCGAGTTTCTGCAGGGCCTGCTTTACCATCTCATCCGATTGCAGCAGACCGATCTCGTCCTCTACTTTTATCCCTTTGCTCTGCACCTGCAGCACTTCCAGAAGTTCCTGCGCCTTTTTTGAGCCAGTCTGCTGGTCGCCGAGGAGGAGGGTGGCGCTAAAGGCATATACCCGTGGCGACGCTTTTACATATACATATCCTGCCGCCAGTGCCAGCACGGCGAAGGCAAGGAAGAGGTACCACTTCGACTGGAACTTGAAAAGCCAGCTTTTTATATCTATCTCGTGTTCTTTTTTATTTCGTTTCATGCGACTATTTCACAAAAAAATTGACCAACAAAGCCGCCGTCGACACCACACCCAGCACCGCGCTAACAATCACCAGGTTATCGCGCTTCAGCTGCGTTTGACGAGGCTCTACATAGAGGACATCATTTGGCTTCAAGTAATAATATTTTGATTGTACGAGGTTAGGGTCTGTCAGGTCTAAGAGCACAACCTCGTTACCCTCAGGGGTTTGGCGAATCAGCTTCACGTTCTGGCGGTTCGCCCCCCGCGTCAGGTCACCGGCCATGCCCAGGCCCTCCAACAGGTTGGCCCGCTCACTGTAGATATAGAAATATCCCGGTCTGCTTACATCGCCCAACACACTTATCTTAAAGCTGATCATCTTCACCACTACCGTTGCATCGTTTATATAGCGGCTCAACCCGCGCTGTATCAGGTCCTGCGCCTGCGTTGTCGTCATGCCCGCCACCTGCAGCTTGCCCACAGTTGGCAGGTTGATAGACCCCTCGTTGTCGATCGAGTAACCGCTCAGATACATACTGCCCGGGTCCGAAACGCCAAATGCGCTCGAAGGGTTCACAATGTTGAACAACTCAGACATCTCAGGGTCAACGCTCAGCACCTTGATGGAGAGGACGTCGTTTGCCTGTAGTTTGTAGCTGCTGTAAGGTGTGTTGAAGGCAGTGGGGGTTTGCTCTTTCAGGTTGGAGTTTTGCATGTACACGATTTCCTTTTTTGTAAGGCACGAGGTAGTTACAAGCAAAAGCAAGAGAAAATAACAGATACTTCTCATTTTATGTGTTTAAGGGTGGTGTTTGGGTTCAACACAGTTGAAACGTGTGAACGTTGTACAGATAATGTTTCGGACTTAGAATTTTACGGATACCAAAAATTGGTGTAGCCATATATACTTTTCCTTTTCCAAAAGGATACCGTTTTAGATGAAATATTTTAAAGTTTGTATATGTGCCTGTCCGTAGGCCGTGCAGACGCAGTTTTGGGGAGGATATAATGTGCCGGGCGTTTGGTCTGCCCCGATACTTTCGGGTTGCATCGGTCTGCCTGGCGGTGCGGTGTTATTCGGCGATTCGGAGCTGGGTGCCCCTGTTTTTTTGCACAGTTTTTCATGAGGGTGCGCACAGCGTTATCCCTGGCCTGGCGCAAGCAACCTGCAGGGGGAATGTGCATAAATGGGTGTGGGCGGCTGCTGTAAGCTGCCACTATCGCCCGCATAGGGATAAGACAAAGAAGACAGGGAACTGCCCGGGAAGAGAGGGAAGTGAACGGAGAAAGGCGTAAAAAAACCATCTCCAAGCTTTCTTCACGAAAAGACAAGGCCGGAAATGGCTCACACTTTGGCTAAATGTTACGGCAAGGCACTACTCGATCCACTTGGTGCGCCGCTGGCGGGCCGGAGCCTGCACAGGATGCTGCGCGTACTGCTGCTGCAAGCGGATACTATCTTTTGGATGGCGCACGATCTGCTGTGCGTATCCCTTGGTATGCTCCAGAATGGCGCCTTTCAACTTCCAGCCCTTCGGTATAAAGCCTGCTACTTCTGATGCTAATATCTCTAATGTCGGGGCGTTGATAATGTTGTATTCCATGATCTTAAAGCTAACTGATGATCTAAGATAGAGAATAAAAACATAGGTTGTATGGTATCGCTACGAAAAAAATAAAATATTGGCCATATTCTTCTTTATTTTCATGTATTGGCACTAATATTTATACATTTGATAATTTAAATCAATTCAAATTCTTTGTTATGCAAATAAATGTATACTGTATTGAAAATTTAATTTTTGTATATTTCAAATGAATGTATAACCTTTCATATATAAAGCCATACCCTCACGCTCCCCAGACAAGCGAGGAATCAGTGAGAAGTAAGGCTTTGGATATAGGATTAAAATTAGTTGGTGGTAAAATGATTTGCGCCTTTAGTAGCATCTGGCAGCAAAAGCCAGTGCCTGTTTCGGCACATCTACCCCGGCCAAACGCGCGGACAGCCCCAGGATCCGCTATTTGTAGTACACGACCAATTTAATCACCAGAATTAGCGATTGCTTTTATTAGCGATTGCTTTTATATGAATAGAAACGGCTTTTATACCTCATTTTCTAATTCTTGAATTTCTAATTTTTAATTTGGCGAAGCACTAGCTGGCAGCTTTACTCAGCAAGTTTCTTGTTGCGTTTCAGTGCCTCTATATAATAGTAGTCGCCGTAGGTAAGCGGCACGTCTACCTCGGTGCCCCCAGGCAGGTGGCCCACGCTGTGCTTCAGCAGGAAGCCGCCATTGGTGCCGGGAGCAGCTTTATACCTGTCAGCAGACAGGTGCTGCAGGATAGTTTCTGCGGCGCTTTTATACTCCTGGCTTTTGGCCTGCTCCACATACTGGCTCAGCTCAAGCAGGGCAGAGGCCATGATGGCGGCTGCTGAGGCGTCGCGCGGGGCATCCGGTATGTTTGGCGCGTTGAAGTCCCAGTACGGGATCTTGTCTGCTGGCAGGTTGGGGTGCTGTAGCATGAAGTCGGCGATCTGTTGGGCCTGCTGCAGGTATGCCGCATCTTTGGTGGCCCGGTACGTAGCGGTATACCCATAGAGTCCCCAGGCCTGCCCCCGTGCCCAGGCCGATGCGTCGGCTGCGCCCTGAGCCGTTTTTTTCTGCTGGACTTCCCCGGTGGCGGGATTGTAGTTGATGACGTGGTAGGAGCTGTAATCGGGGCGGAAGTGGTGCTTCATGGTGGTGTTGGCGTGCGTCACCGCGAGTTCGTAGTATGCGGAATCCCCTGTTACTTCTGTGGCCCAGAAGAGCAGTTCCAGGTTCATCATATTGTCAATGATCACCAGGAAGTCTTCAGGCTTCGAGTTCCAGGAGCGGATGGCGCCTACCTTCGGGTTAAAGCGGGTCGACAGCGACTTGGCACTGTTCAGCAGGATCTGCTTGTAGGCAGGACTAGGGCTGATGCGGTTGGCATTGCCAAAGCTGTCGAACATCATAAAGCCCAGGTCGTGGGTAGCGGTGTTGAACTGCTCTTTTTCCAGCAACTGCAGCACGCGCTGTGCCTCCTCGAGCAACGCTTTGTCTCCTGTCTCCTCATAGAGGTATAGCAGCGTGCCCGGGTAAAACCCGCTGGTCCACCACCCTGAACCACTGGTCTCGAGCGAGTCGCTTTTCTGATAATAGGTTTTCGGCAACCGGCCTTCGGGCAGCCGTGCCATCAGTACCTTGTATTGGTCAGCGGCCTCCCTAAAGCCTGATTCGGCCATTGTCTCGCTTGCCTGCGTGAGGGGCTGGCCGGTCATCGCTTTGTTTTCGCTGCTGCTGCAGGCCGTGCTCAGGCATACAGCGCTAAAAAGCAGGGCATTGAGGTATAGATTTTTGCTCATCGTGGATTTATAGCGTGCATTATATAGGTTAACAGAAAATTAGTCTAAGAACATGCTGCTGGTGAAGCTACAAAAAGCCAGTGACAGCTATGCCTTGCACCTACGCTGATTGCCTAAAGCCCTCCATCACAGAATCAAAGCAGAAAAGGCATCGAATATCTAATATAGCTTTTTCTCTTCAACTCCCCGCTATTTTTATTTCGGTTGCAGTTATGCTTAGCTCAAAGCGCAGGTATAGCATTCATTGTTTGGAGGCGACTTTTATACCTGCACTGAAGCGAAGCCGCGTAAATTGCCATTAGAAGTGCTTTTGTGCGCATTTCCGCCCATCTTTTCTTAATTTGCCTCAAACCGAAAAACTGAGCAAATGACATATCCAGAAAAATTAGCTGCCATCCGGAGTCAGATGAAAGGGGAGGGCGTTAGCGCATACATCATACCCTCGGCCGACCCGCATATCAGCGAGTACCTGCCAGACCGCTACCAGTGCATAGCGTTTGCCTCCGGGTTTAGCGGCTCGGCAGGGACGCTGGTGATCACCGACGACTTTGCCGGGCTCTGGACCGACGCACGCTATTTTGTGCAGGGCAAGGAGCAACTGGCTGGGAGCGGCTTCGAGCTGGTGCCCCTGCAGCAGCAGCAAGCCCCGGAGTACATCACCTGGCTCGCCGACCGCCTGCCGGAGGGTGCCACCGTCGCTTTCGACGCCAAGCTGATTTCCGTGGGACTTGCCCAACTGCTGGAGGCACAGCTCTCGCCGCGCGGCATCCTGCTCAGCAGCGACCGCGACTACCTCGACCCGATCTGGCAAAACAGGCCCTCCTTGCCTGTTGCCCCGGCCTACTTGGTGGGAGAGGAAACCGTTGGCGAGTCGCTGCAAAGCAAGCTGGAGCGGCTGCGCACTGCCCTGAAAAAGCAGCGCGCCGACTATCACCTCCTCTCGTCGCTCGACGACATGGCCTGGCTCTTTAACCTGCGGGGCTCAGACGTGAAGTGCAACCCGGTGGTGCTTAGCTTTGCCCTCATCAGCCAGGAGGCGGCCATCCTCTTTATCAACACATCCAAGTTAAGCGCCGAAGACCAGCAAACCCTGATCGCCTCGGGCGTGGAACTGGAAGCCTACGAACTGGTGGAAAAGGCCATTGCCGCCCTGCCCGACAAGGCCAGCGTCTTCATCGACCCGAAGCGAAATTGCTATGCCTTATATAAGGAGTTGCCGAAGTCGGTGCGCGTGGTGCAGGATACAAATCCCACCACTTTCTTCAAAGCCGTGAAGAATGAGGTGGAGGTTGCCAATACCCGCAAAACCATGATCAAAGACGGCGTGGCCCTGACCCGCTTCTTCAAGTGGCTGGAGGAGAACATCGGCAAAACCCGCATCACGGAGCTGTCGGTGGCCGACAAGGTGAGGGAGTTCCGGGCGCAGCAGGAGGGTTTTGTGGGCGAGAGTTTCGACACAATTGCCGGCTACAAGGCGCATGGTGCCCTGCCGCACTACCGCGTAACCCCCGAAAGCGACGCCGACCTGCAGCCGGACGGCCTTTTTCTGGTGGATTCGGGCGGGCAGTACCAGACCGGTACCACCGACATCACCCGCGTGGTATCGCTGGGCAACCTGACCGAGGAGGAGCGTATTGATTATACCATGGTGCTGAAAGGCATGATTGACGGATCCACGGCGCGTTTCCCGAAAGGCACGCGCG
This sequence comes from Pontibacter sp. E15-1, assembly GCF_022601975.1. GTDB lineage: Bacteria > Bacteroidota > Bacteroidia > Cytophagales > Hymenobacteraceae > Pontibacter. The sequence goes on along the minus strand of NZ_JAKVIR010000001.1, from coordinate 349,264 downwards.
GCTACCAGATCGACGCCATCACGCGCAAGCCACTCTGGGACCACGCCCGCAATTACGGTCACGGCACCGGGCATGGCGTGGGCTTCTTCCTGAACGTGCACGAAGGGCCGCATGTCTTCAATCCGTCTCCAACACCCGTGGACATTGAGTTGGGTATGATTTCGTCGGTGGAGCCGGGCATTTACCGCACCGGCAAGCACGGCATCCGCATCGAGAACCTGGTACTGACCGTGGAGGATGAGGCAAACGAGTTTGGGCAATTTTATACCTTCGAGCACCTCACCATGGCCCTGGTCGACACCACGCCGGTGAAGAAAGAGTTACTGGAGGCGCACCAGATCAAATGGCTGAACGACTACAACCAGCAGGTAGTGGAGCAGCTAGGCCCATACCTGGATGCGGAGGAACTCGCCTGGCTGAAAGAGAAAGCGAAAGCTATTTAGTTGCTGGTAGTGGGTTGGCAGTAGACTGATTTATATATAAACGTTTCAACCTGTCGATAAAATTAATGCCGCTTTTCCTGCTCATTGAGTGCAGGCAAAGCGGCATTTTGTATGCCTTAATTCAAAAAGCCACCTAACTTTCAGCTATCATAAATACCCCAGGACTTTCGCATCTAATCTAAACACGGAGCGAACGCAGTCTTCAGCCTGCCGTTGTTGTATGTTCTCACCAACAACTTGTTGGTCAAAAGACGCAACAAGGGCAGCTATGCGAAAGTCCTGTACCTAACTCCTGCCAGCCATACTATATTTCCCTGTTTGTTAGCCTATTTTCCTGCCAACTAAGATAAAGACATTTCTGTGTATCTGGTAAATCCGCTGCTCATTTTTCACTTGCCGAATTTATACCTACTTTAAGGCCGTGAGAGAGTATTTACTGTTTATTGATACCGAAACAACCGGTATACCCCAAAACTGGAACGCCCCGTACGCAGACAACACCAACTGGCCCTGCTCGGTGCAGGTGGCCTGGGCCATTTATACCAGGGAGGGAAAGGAGGTAAAGGCGGTGAACTATTATGTGCGCGATGAGGATTTCGAAATCTCGCCGGTCTCTCTCAAAATACACGGCATCACGCAGGAGTTTATACAGGAGCGGGGCGTGCAGCGCGAAGAGGCGCTCCTGCAACTCACCGCCGACCTGCAGGAATACCAGCCGTTGGTGGTTGCTCATTTCATGCAGCTGGATTACCACATGGTGGGCGTGGGCTATCACAGGGCCGGCATGCCAAATCCGCTGCTGGGGCTGCCGCTTTTTTGCACCATGCTCGCCTCCACCGACTTTTTGCTGCGCCCGCATCAGCGTTTCCTGCGTTTGGGGGAGATGTATGAGCGACTCTTCGGGGAGCCCTTCGAGAACCAGCACAATGCCTTGTTCGACGCCAAGGCGACGGCCAGGTGCTTCTTTGAGCTGGTGCGTCTTGGCGACATCAACGACGCCCTGATCGACAGGCAGGAAGCCGTGCCGCCCAGAAAGGATTCCTTCAAAAATAAGACGGGCTGTGGCCTTGTCTTCTTGTTAGTGTTCTTCATCACGCTTTTTATTAGGTACTGGATATGACGGATCAGCTTGAGTTTCTGAAAACGGTGCAGCCCTTCAACGTGCTCTCCGAAGACGTGCTGCTGGGGGTAGCCGAGTTGCTGCAGGAGGTGCGCTATACCAAAGACACGCTCATTTACCACCAGGAGGTGACGAAGATGCGCGGCGTGGACATCATCGTGGACGGGGAGTATGAGGCCTTCTTTTACGACTCCGACCAAAACAAGCGCGTGATCGAGCTGCACCACAAAGGCTACTGCTACGGTGGCGTCTCGGTGCTGCTCAATCGCAAGAAGTCGCTCCGCTCCGTGATCGCCAAGAAGGGCACCTGCGTGTATTTCCTGCATCGCCGCGACTTCCGGGCGCTCTGCCAGACAAACGAGGCGTTCTTCCAGTTCTTCACCGGGGAGTTTGGCAAGCGGATGATGGACGATGAGTATGCCCACTTCGTGAAGAAACCCACCAACTTCGAGCAGAACTACATCGTCTCCGATCAGCTGTATTCGCGCAAGATTGAGAGCATGGAGTATCGGGAGCTGGTGCACTGCCTGCCCGACACGCCTGTTTACCAGGTGGCCAAGCTGATGGCCGAGCAGAAAGTAAGCTGCCTGTTTGTGCAAGACGCGCAGGGCCGGGTGGCTGGCTACGTAACGGACATTACGCTGCGCGACAACGTGGTGGCGCAGCAAGTGGATGTGCACAGCCCCGTCAGCAGCATCATGGACAACCCGATTGTCTCTATCAATACGCAACGGTATGTGTATGAGGCGATTTTGCTGATGTTCCGGACGCAGACGCGCTACCTGCTGCTGGAGGAAAACGGCCAGTATCTGGGCTTTATCAGCCGGAACAAGCTGTTGAGCGAGCAGGCGCAATCGCCGTTCATGTTCATCCAGTCGGTAAAACTGGCCCGTTCTGTAGACGAGTTGCGCCGGCGCTGGCAGAAAGTGCCGGAGATTGTGTACCAGCTGCTGAACCGCGGTGTGAAGCCCGAGATCGTGAACCAGGTCATCACCACCGTGTCGGACACCATTGCCCTGAAGGTGATTGAAAGCGTGATCGACGAGATGGGCACACCGCCCGCCAAATTCGCCTTTATTGTGTTGGGCAGCGAGGGCCGCAAAGAGCAGACGCTCAAAACGGACCAGGACAACGCCATTATCTACGAAGACAAGGCCAACGAGCAGCGCGAGCTGGTGCGGGAGTACTTCCTGAGCTTTGCCGAAGAGGTGTCGGACAGGCTCGACAAGATCGGGTTTAGCTTCTGCACCGGCGGCTACATGGCCAAAAACCCCAAATGGACGCACTCGCTCTCGCACTGGAAGCGCAACTACGTGAGTTGGATGAAAGAGCCGGACCCCGACAGGGTGATGAAGTTCGCCGCGTTTTTCGACTGCCGCTTCATCTTCGGCGAGGAAGCCATCATGGACGAGCTGCGCGGTTTTCTGGACGAGGAGATGCAGAAGCCGCTGGGCCGCTTCCTATACCATATGGCCAACAACGCCATACAGTACGAGCCGCCGCTCACCTACTTCAAAAACATCCGCACCTTTACCGTCGGGAGCCAGGAGGTATTTAACATAAAAAAAGCAATGACGCCCATCGTGGACCTGGTGCGGGTATACGCCCTGCAGCACCGGATCTTCAAGACCAACACCGGGGAGCGGCTGGAGGCCCTCATGCAGAAGGGGGTGTTCACCGAGAACGAGTACCACGAGCTAATGCAGTCTTACTACTACCTGATGAGCATGCGGCTCAAAAAGCAGGCAACCCAGATCATCAGCGACAAATCGGAGCCGGAGAACTTCATCGTCATCCGGAGCCTGACCAAGATTGAGCAGGTAACCCTAAAGGAGATTTTCAAGACCATCGCCAACTTCCAGACCAACATCAAGGTAAAGTTCACGAACGCGCTGTTTGGGTAAGACGACCAACAGAAGAGGCCATGGAGTTAGAGAATCACTATGCCGCGCTTTGGGAAAATTCCCTCCAAGAATTCCGGCTAGGCAGATTTGAAATCGACCCATACCTGACATCGGCGCACGACGACAGGTATGGCATCACGCAGCTTTTCCGGCCGGAAGATGCCGTGAAAAAAAATATCGCAGCGTTCCTGCAGGAACTGAAGCAACTGGAGCCAAACCAGTATTATTACCCGTCCTCCGACATCCATACCACCGTGCTGTCCATTATCTCGTGCCATACCGGCTTCCGGTTGGAGAGCATTGAGGTGGGGGAGTATGTGGCTGTTTTGCAGGAGTGTATGACCGATGTTGCCCCGTTCAGGATTGATTACCGCGGAGTTACGGCTTCTCCGGCCTGTATCATGGTGCAAGGGTTTCCGGAAACGGGCCAACTGAACGCGCTCCGCGACAGGCTGCGGCAGCGCCTGAAAAGCTCCCCCCTGCGCCACAGCATCGACAGCCGGTACGTGTTGCAGACCGCGCACAGCACGGTAGTCCGGTTCAGGGAACCCCTCCGAAATGCGGCGGCTTTTTTAGAAAAGCTTCAGGAGTTCAGAGCCCACGCATTCGGGAGCACGCGGGTGCAGCAGGTGGAGTTGGTGTACAACGACTGGTACCAGCGGCAGGAGGAGGTGCGGAAACTGGGCGTGTTCCGTTTTAAATAACGCTCCGGCAGCGCAACCTTTCTCCCCGATTTGAATACAAGTAGGTGTCCTTCTAGAGGCACCGCGTCACGTTCTTAAATTTTTCCAGGCTATAAAGTGGGTATAAAACACGGCTTGTACGTGTTTTAGAGTGATGGATTGTCTTCTGTCGTGCTGTTTGCTCACTGTTTTACACGTTTTGTCTATGCGTTTCAAGTACTTTCTGACCATACCCCTGCTGGGGCTTACCTTGCTTTCTGCCGCCGCGCAGGCCCAGACTGCGCCGCCTACGGCCTCTGTTACAGTAAAATTGGCCGTGCCGGAAGGTATGCGGGCGGCGCCTTTTAACGTAGACCGCTTTGCCACAGTGCCGCAAAACTTTGGGCTGGAGGTATACGCCCGCGTGAGTGGCGCCCGCTTTATGGCCGTGGCACCCAACGGCGACCTTTTTGTGTCGATGCCCTGGGATGGCAAGGTGCGGGTACTGCGCCCCGATGCAAGCGGCAATATCATCAGCTACGACTACGTGAGCGGGCTGCAGCGGCCACACGACATCGTGTTCCATCAGATCGGGGAGACGCAGTATGTATACATTGCGGAGAAAAACCAGATCAACCGGTATACCTATACCCCCGGCGACCTGTCGGCAAAAGGCCGGGAGATCGTGGTGGCCAACCTGCCGGATGAAACGCTGTCGGAGTTGCAGGGGACGTATGGCCACGTGCTCAAAAACATCGCCCTCGACCGCAACCACAAGCTCTACGTCTCCATCGCCTCTACCTGCAACGCCTGCACGGAAGACACCCAGAGCAACCCGAAGCGCGGGGCCATTTATATGTATGATGCGGACGGAGCGAACCGAAGGCTGTTTGCCGAGGGAATCCGCAACGCCGAGGGGCTCGATTTTGTGCCCGGCACCAACAACCTCTGGGTCACGATCAACAACCGCGACCAGATTGCCTATCCCTTCGATGACGCCTCCGGGATGTATGGGAAGGTGGTGCAGTCGTACGTAGACAATAATCCGCCGGAGGGCTTTACGCTGGTGCGCGACGGCGGCAACTACGGTTGGCCTTTCTGCAACTCCGACGGGCGCAACGGCCTGGACAACATGCCCTTCATTAACGACTACCAGCTTAACCGCACCGGCACCGTGGACTGCGCCGCTATGGATCGCTTCGTGAAAGGCATCCCGGCACACTCTGCCCCGCTCGGGTTCAACTTTACGCAGGGCTCCGCCTTGCCGCAGGCGTTCCGCAACGGGGCGCTGGTGGCCCTGCACGGCTCCTGGAACCGCTCGAAGGCCACGGGATACAAGATCATCTACTTCCCCTGGCAAAACGGCACACCCGGAGATCCGGTGGATGTGGTGGGAGGGTTCCTGAACAGCGACTCTACCGAGGCCTACAGCAGGCCCGTGGACGTGGCGATCGGGAAAAACGGCGAGCTATACATCTCCGACGACAAAGCCCACGCCATTTACAAGCTCACGTATAATGCCCCGCTGGGCACCCAGAACGAAGCATTGGAGCGCGCCATACAGGTATACCCGGTTCCCGCTTCCGGGCAGCTGCAAATTGCCCTGAAAAACCTGAGCGGCCGGGAGGCCCGTTTTATCCTCACAAATGCGCAATCGGCCAACGTGCTGGATGTGCGTAAGTCGCTGAAAGCAGGCGAGAACAGCATCACCCTGCATACCGAAAAGCTGGCCGCGGGCGTCTATTTCCTGCGCATCCTTTCCGGCGACGCCCAGGTAGTGAAGCGCGTTGTGTTGCAGTAGAAAACGAAAGGTATACCATATAGGTAGGGCAGCCCTCTGGCGGGGGCTGCTTTTTTTATACCTCCCTTGTGCGATTACTAAAGGCCGGGGCGTACCTTTGGGTATGATTTGCGCGTTGCACCAGCTATTGACACATGCATGAGTAGTATAATCCTGTTGGTTGGATGTCTGGCGCTGGGCCTTCTGCTGCAAAAGGTCCGTGCCTTTCCGATAAACTCCCCGCTGGTGCTCAACCAGTTCATCATTTATATATCGCTGCCGGCGCTGGCCCTGTATTTCATACCCGAGATCGTGCTGGGCAGGGCGGTGCTGGTACCTGTGGGCGTTGCCTGGATCTGCTTTGCCGCCTCAGCGCTTTTCTTCTGGACGTTGGGGAAAATGTTCGGGTGGTCGCGCAAGTTGGTTGGCTGCCTCATTCTCACCGCCGGCTTGGGCAACACTTCCTTCATCGGCTTCCCCGTTATCGAGGCGCTTTATGGGGCCGAGGGACTGAAAACGGCCATCCTGATTGATCAGCCGGGCACGTTTGTGGTGCTTTCTACCTTTGGGGTGGCGCTGGCCGCCATTTTCTCCAAGGGCCAGCCCGACGTGAAAGCCATCACCCGGAAAGTCCTTCTCTTCCCGCCCTTTCTCTGTTTTTTCCTGGCGCTGCTGCTCAACGTGCTACACATCAGTTTTCCGGACGAGATCAAAGACGTGTTGCAGCGGCTGGGCAGCACCGTGACGCCGCTGGCCCTGGTGTCGGTAGGGATGCAGTTGCGCATCGAGCGGCGCAGCAGACACTGGGGGTTTCTGGTCCTGGGGCTGACGTTTCAACTGGTGCTGGCGCCGCTTCTAATCTACCTGCTCTATGTAAAGGGGATGCGGATAAGCGGCAGACTTGCGCAGATTTCGGTGCTGGAGGCAGCCATGGCCCCCATGATCTCGGCCAGTATCGTGGCGGCATCCTACGGCCTCAAACCCCGGTTGGCCAACATGATGGTCGGCATCGGCATCCCCCTGTCTTTCCTCACACTCGCTGTCTGGTACTGGTTCCTGCAGGGGGTTTAGTTTTTCGTTGATCGTTGTTGGTTGATCGTTGTTCGTGTTTCGTTTTTCGTTTTTCGAGAATTATAGTATTGCATAATGAAGGCTATACCCCAACAGTATAATTTATGCCCTCATTCTGAATACGAAGCACGCGCAACAAATTCAGATCATCCTTATTTTCGAAAAACGAAAAACGAACAACGATCAACGAAAAACGAACAACGAAATCAAAAATGTTTGATCTTTTCAATCAGGAGGTAGTTTTTGAACTGGTGGATGAGGCGGTCCATCTCTTCTTCCTTTTGCCTGAGCGCCTCCACCTCCTCATCAGACTGCAGCAGCACGGGGCGTAGCCGGAACAGGCTGTCCTGAAGCTGCGGGATGGCGGCCTCGATGTGTGGACGCATACCTTCGGGCAGTTCTGTCAGCAGGCTCTGCTCCAGTTCGGCAATGTAGCTCTCCAGAAAAGCCACCATGTCCCAGGGGTTGTTGGGGCGGTTCCAGGTGAAGGTGGTGTTGCAGCGGCGGCAACGGTAGGTGTTGCTCTTCCAGCCCTGGGCATTGCTGGCGACACCATTTTTCTTGAGCAGGTCTGCCTTTTGGCATTTGGGGCACTGTGCCTTGTCTTCTATTATTTTCTCCAGCTGCGCGCGTTTACCCTGTATGGCTGTGCGGTTTTCTGCGTGGTGGTATAGCTGCTTCTCTAAGTTTTGGCAGGCCTCCGACAGTTGCGCGTGCTGCGCACTCAGCTCACCGGAAACGCCTAGCTGCGCACCCCGCTTGCTGAAAAAGCGGATCAGTTTTATCAGTTCTCTCTCGTTTGGTTTCAGGGCGGCGTGGTTCATCCGGCAAAGGTAGACGGAATAAACACGAATTACGAATGCAGTATGAGGAGAATGCGCTGCAGTGTTTCGGTCAGTACCTTAAATACGGGTTGCACTTGCTCCATATTTAAGACAAAGACAAGTGTGAGATCTATCCTCCGTATGGATTCAAAAGAGTTCGAAATCCCATTAATTTTGTATACTTAGGCTCTCCTTTGAAGCAAGAAAATCAATGCTGTTTTAAGAATGACAAGCCAAGCGGAATTCGAGTCCATCTACAGCGAATACAAGAGCCTTGTCTTCAACGTTTGCCTGCATTACGTTTTGAACAGAGAAGATGCCCAGGACCTTGCTCAGGAAGTTTTCGTGAAGATTTATCACCACCTGGGCCAATACGATTCGGAGACGGCATACCTGAAGACCTGGATTTACCGCATCGCCATCAACCAGTCGCTCGATTTTCTGAAAGCGAAGAAGAGGAAAAAGCGGTTCGGGTTTATTACCTCACTTTTTCATCCCGAGTCAAATGAGTTGGCACATGATGTGGCAAAGGTCAGCCACCCCGGTGTGCCGCTGGAAGAGCAGGAGAGTATGGAGGAGCTTTTGCAGATCATTTACGCCTTGCCAGAAAAGCAGAAAACAGCCATCATTTTAGCGAAGATCGAGGATAGGCCGCAAAAGGAAGTGGCCGAGATCATGCACACCAGTGTGAAAGCCGTGGAGTCGCTGCTGCAGCGTGCCAAGCAGACAATCGAGAAAAAATTGAAAGGCAGCGAAGGATTTTGAGTAATAGGTCGTACTACTTATTTTAAATGCTATGGACATCGACAAGAAACTGGATTCACTGAAAAGGATACAACCTGTGGATCCGCCCCCGTTTTTGTACACCCGCATCATGGCGCGCATCGAGTCGGCTGGCAGCCTCCCAGCACCATTTGCCTGGAGGTGGGCTTTTGTTGCGGTATTCATCTTGCTGCTTTCGCTTAATTTTTCTGTCCTTCTCAAGACTTCCGATGAGCCAACCAGCCCGGGTATTGAAGAAGTGATTTACGCAATGGATTTATCCACTACAAACGATTTATACCGTGAGTAAACTAAGGCTGCTGAGTATCGCTGTGATAGGTTTATTGGTGATGAACCTGTTCATGGTCGGATTTTTATTTTTCCGTCAAAGCCCGCACCCGGGAGGAGGGCGGCCACCGTTTGCGCAGGAAGGGCCGAAGCAGAGGATCATCGAGCAGCTGCACTTTGATAAGGCGCAAGTCCTGCAGTATGAAAAACTTATTGACCAGCACAAAAAGGCTATCAAGGGTTTAAATAATCGTGTGAGGGAGACAAAAAGCGAGCTTTACCAGACATTAACTGAAGAGAACACTAGCACCAAAGACTCTCTGATCAAGGAATTGGGGAGATTGCAGCAAGAGATAGAAACAGTGCACTATAATCATTTTGCTGACCTCAGGAAGCTTTGCAAACCTGACCAATTAGGGTATTTCGAGACGTTGACAATCAGCCTCGCGGATTTCTTCGATCCGGCAAAAATTGCCCCCAGGCGTCCGGAATAGCTACTTGCCACGTCTCTGAATAGTCATTTAAAATTAAATTAAAAAAATAAAGTGTCGGGCGAAGGATTGCTTTGAAAAGGTAGTATTCATCTTTATAACAAATCATATACTGATGAAAAACCTCCGTAAACCCTTTGCCCTAACAGTTGCCATGAGCGCGTTGGCTGTCGGCATACTTGTCTCCTGCGACACCGACGACGACGAAGTAACACCTACCACGACCGCTTCGGCCGGAACTGTTTCGATAACCGATGCCGTCAGCTCGAATTTCAAAAGCGCGGTTACTATTTCAGTGGGCACAAACAGTATCGTGCTGAAATCAAATGGAGTGCCTGATCACGTGAGTCCATACTGGGGAAGTGCAAGTGCTTTATACGAGGCGCCTACCTTGACCGGGCAGATTGTAAACCCCGGCTCACTTCAGGAGCAAACATTTGTGATGACAATCCCCATTTTTCCAGCGGAGGCTTCTACTAAAGAGGAGACTTCACTCGGGCCGATAGGTATGGCGCTGAATGGCGTGGCGATTTACAATGATCGGGAGGGTGGCAATGTTCCGGTGGATGCCGGTACCCTTCAATCGTTTGACAGGAGCGGGGCGCACAGCGGGCCAGGTGGTTTATACCACTATCACTTTAACGGCGATTTCACTTCCCTTGACGATGCCAACCTTATTGGGTTCTTAAGAGACGGGTTCCCAATTTATGGGCGTCAAGACAAAGACGGTACCTACCCCTCAGACTTGGATACCAACGGCGGCCATACAGGCGTGACGGCTGATTTCACAACGCCCATCTATCATTACCATACCTCGAATGTCAGCTACCTGGATTCGCGGTTCTATGTTCTAAAGGCAGGCAGTTACAATGGCACAAAAGGCACATTCACGTTTTAGCGTTTTTCCATACAGCCTATTTCTCGTTCTGTTGTTTTGCGTAGGCTGTGCGGAGGATAAAAAAGAAGCAGTCGCAGTTAATTTCGAGAAAGTGGATACCTCTAAAATTCCTGCGGATACTGTTTCTGTTCTTGCACCTGAACTGGCTCTGACAAATGGGGTATACTTTTTCCATGATAAGCCCTTTTCGGGGTTTATCGTGGAGAAGTATGAAAGCGGCGTCCTGAAATCTGTCGGCTCTTATTATCAGGGAAAGCAACATGGGCACACCAAAACCTATTACCCCAACGGAAACCAGAAAGACATCAGAAGCTACCGGGAGAATGTGGGCTTTGGCCGGCATTATGGGTATTGGGAGAACGGGAACATGAAGTTCGATTTCACTTATTACCATGATAAGCGCGAGGGACTTCAAAAGCAATGGTATGAAAGCGGTAGCCCATACGCCTTCCTGAATTTTAAAGACGACCAGGAGCACGGGATGCAACAGGCCTGGCGCGAAAACGGAAAGCCATACATCAACTACGAAGCCAGGGACGGCTTTCGATACGGGCTGCAAAAATCTGCTTTGTGTTATAGCTTAAAGGATGAGGCAGTAAAATTGAAAGTGCTGCAAAAAGCGAATTGAAGCTACCGCTTGCTTATACTTTGAAGAAAACAGCTGCGCCAATTCCCAAAAAGCAACACCGAAAGCCGGTTTGCTGTGAAGAATGTAAGACATATTCTGTCAGGACTTTTGCATCTAATCGAAACACGGAGCGAAAGCAGTCTGCAGCCTGCCGTTGTTGTGTGTTCTCACCAACAACTTGTTGGTCAAAAGACGCAACAAGGGCAGCTTTGCAAAAGTCCTATCTGTATAAAATCGAATACTACATGAATCGTTTAATTGTCCTCTTGTTTACCCTCGTGATGTTCTCCTGCCAAAAATCAGGTAGAGTGCTCCCATACTATGATTCAGCTGACTTCACACCAAAATGGGAATTGCCCGCCAACAAAGAATTTCATCAAATCCGACCGTTTAGCCTGATCAATCAGGAAAACCAGGAATTTACGGAGGCAGACATGGAAGGGAAGATAAGCGTTGTGGATTTTTTCTTCACCTCGTGCCCGGGCATTTGCCCTAAGCTGACCAGCAGCATGACCGATTTGCAGCAGGAGTTTTTAGACAATGACGACATTCTGCTGCTCTCTCACAGTGTAACCCCAGACTACGACAGTGCCGCCGTACTGAAACAATATGCCATTGACAAGGGAGTAGACTTTAAAAGGTGGAAACTGTTAACAGGAGATAGAAGCGAGATCTATGACCTGGGAAGAAAATATTATTTTGTGGAAGAGGATGAGGGTAAAGCGATAGACGAAGATGTGTTTTTGCATACCGAAAACTTTGTGCTCATCGATAAGCAAAGGCATATCCGGGGGATTTATAACGGCCTCGACCCGAATAGTATACAATCCCTGATAGCAGATATTAAGGTGCTTGAATTAGAATAATAACGTGAACTTAGGAGTATTGCGGTTATTTCAAAACTAGAAACCGGTTGTTTCATAGCTTGCTTTGCGCTCCACGCCCGCTGGGGCGCGTTTTCCCGCTCGGCACTGTGCCGTGTCCCTTTGCTCGCTGCGCTGCGCAATACCTCACTCCGTTCGGTACCGGAACCCGCCAAGGTGCCTCTCAGAAAAACTGGGAATCATTTTGCCTTGATCTGACAGTAAAATATCCTCAATGGCAAGAAACTTCATTTTGGGGTTACCTAAACTACAATAATTCCCCAGATGAAGTAATCGAGATGAAGTAATAATGAGTTCTAATTCCAACTCAGAAACGAAAGCGTCCTCTGTAAATCAGCCAGAATAACATGAGTGATTTACAGAGGACGCTTTCGTCATTTTTGTAGCTAACTTTCGCTACACGGCATAGTCAAATTGCCGATTTGCAATTCCCCCTTTCACGTTCCATTATCGCTCATACTTCCCTGACTCTCTTGTAAATCCGGATGGCGAGCATGAGCATGGCCGAGAAGAGCAACAGGCCCAGAATACCCCACAGCATACTCAGGGAGCTTTTGAGCACCACCAAAAACACGATGCTGATCAGAAACAGCGTGGCCACCTCGTTCCAGATGCGCAGTTGGGTAGAGGTATACCTCAGGATGCCCAGTTGCTGCTGTCTGAAAATGCGGTGACAAAGGAAATGGTAGACGTATAGCCCCGCCACAAAGCAAAGCTTCCAGACGAGCCAGCCGGGGATGCTGCCATACAGGTATAGCATGGTTAGCCCGAAAACGAGCGTGAGCAGGGCAGAGGGCCACGTGATGCCATACCACAGCCGCTTTTGCATCAGGGCAAACTGGCGCTGCAGGATGGTTCGCTCCGGCTCCGGTTTCCCGTCTGCCTCGGCATAGTATATAAACAGCCGCACGATGTAGAAAAGCCCGGCAAACCAGGTCACGACAAAAATGATGTGCAGCGCCTTCACGTAGAAAAAACTCATGGCTGTGGTGCTTGTTTTCTGCAAAGGTAAGGCATCCGGCAGAAGCGCACTTCTAAGCGCCTGTATAAATTCTAGGTTTTCAGGTATAAAGTTGCTGCCTTTCTTCTGATTGGCCGCTTTCCCGTTCCGGACTTTCCTGCTGAATGAAGCACGGGGATGCCCGGGTTTTTGCAGCGGACGCTCTCTTTACATTGAGATCTGATATATTAAAATCTGAAAATATTTTTTGGCTAATTACCTGAATTAGCTGCGGCGTAAAGCTGTTGTGCGGGCGGCAGGCAGTGCCGTTTGTCGGGTTAAAGTGCTGCCAGGCGTGACTTTTTGGCTAAACCTGTGTAACTTCACAAGATTTGCCACAAAAACAGTGTTTTTGAATTATGAGAATAACCACACCTACACTACTACTGGATAAGAGGAAGGCCCTGAACAACATCGGCAGGATGGTGCAGAAGGCGAAGGAGAACGGCGTCCGGTTACGACCGCACTTTAAAACGCATCAGTCGGCGCAGGTGGGTGCCTGGTTCCAGGAGTTTGGGATAGACGCCATCACAGTTTCCTCCGTGAGAATGGCCCGGTATTTTGCCAACCATGGTTGGAAGGACATCATGATCGCCTTCCCGGCCAATGTGCTGGAAATGGACGATATGAACGAGCTGGCCACCCGCGTGAACCTGCATCTGCTGGCCGTGAACGTGGAGACAGTGGAGGCGCTGTCCATCGGCCTGAAGCACCCGGTGCAGCTTTGGGTGAAGATAGACACGGGCTACCGGCGTACCGGCGTGCTGGCCAACAACCACAAAGAGCTTGATCGCCTGCTGGGCCAGGTAAAGGAAAGCGGCAACCTGCATTTTGCCGGCTTCGTCGCCCACGACGGCCATACCTACAAGCAAACCGATATATACGCCATCCAGACCATACACAACACCTCGGTATACCTGCTGCAACTTCTGCGCAAGCGTTACAAAGGCCAGTTTCCGAACCTGCAGCTTTCCATCGGCGACACCCCCTCGTGCAGCATCCTGAGCGACCTGAGCGGCGTGGACGAGATAAGGCCGGGCAATTTCGTGTTTTACGACCTAACCCAGCAGCGCATCGGGTCCTGCGGCTTCGATGACATTGCCGTGTGTATGGCCTGCCCGGTAGTGGCCAAGCACCCCAAGCGCGGCGAGATCATTATCTATGGGGGCAGTGTGCATTTCTCGAAAGACGCGCTGGCGCAGGAAGACAGCTCCGTGCTGTATGGCCGCGTGGTAGAGCTCACCAACGACGGCTGGACCACCCCGGTAAACGGCATCGACCTGGTGTCGCTGTCTCAGGAGCATGGCGTGGTCAAAGCCTCGTCCAGGCATTTCGAAAAGTACCACGTCGGCGATATCATCGGGATATTGCCTGTGCACTCCTGCCTCACCGCCGACCTGATGCGGGGCTACATGAGCACCGAGGGAGCGTGGCTGGAGCACCTTTCGGGGGTGCCGCGCCAGGAACTGGTTTTGATATAACGCGTCTGTCTAAGCAAAAATCCCCGGAATAGGTATGGGCATTCCCTCGAACCAGCCAGCGAAACGCGTGCCTCGCCCCAAAGCACAGGCGAAGCCGTTGCCGAAGCAACTTGTAAAACCCAAAGCCAGGCCGAAGAAGAAGCAGAAAAAACCTGTGCCTTACGGTTTCTGGATTGGCCTGGCGGCACTGGCAACGCTGGCGCTGGTGGTGCTGTATGTGGAGTTTTTCGTGGACAAGCCCGTGCCCGTATGGCCTGAGGGACATACAGTATATGGCGTGGACGTGTCGCATTACCAGCGGGAGATTGACTGGCAGCAGGTGCGGGAAAATGAGGTTTCGTTTGCCTTTGTAAAGGCCACAGAGGGCAAGTCGCTGAAGGATAAGTGGTTTGCTGACAATTGGGAGGGTGCCGGGGCGGTGGGCATCGTGCGGGGCGCCTATCACTTTTACCTCCCGTACGTGCAGCCCGAGAAGCAGGCAGAAAACTTCATCTCGATGGTGAAACTCACTTCCGGAGACCTCCCCCCGGTGCTGGACGTGGAGGTGCGGGGCCGGCGGCCGGTGGCCGTGCTGCGCCGCGATCTGAAGGTATGGCTGCAGCAGGTGGAAGCGGCCTACGGCGTCAAACCCATTATTTATACTAACTATACCTATTACAAAGACTATCTGGCAGGGCACTTCGACGGCTACCCGCTCTGGATCGCGCATTACAAAGTGCCCAAGCTGCTGCTCGAGAAAAGCGATACCCTGAAGCTGGCGTTCTGGCAGCATACCGATGGCGGGGCCATCAAAGGGATTGAGGGCGCGGTGGACTGCAACGTGTTCTACGGCAGCATGCGCGAGCTGCGCAGCGTGTGTATCCCATAAATCGGCAAGCCGAGCCAGACACAAAAAAGCGGCGCTACCATTTCGGTAGCGCCGCTTTTTTGTGAAGTAGCCATAGCGCTAATAGCGCTCGCTGTAGTTCCGGTCACGGTCTACGGTGCGTCCTCTGTTTCGGCTCTCCAGGTAGTTTCTGTCTGCGTAGTTGCTGTCGGAGCTCACAAAGCCGCCCTGGGAGTTTCTGTCGCCGTAGCCGCCGCTGTAATAGCCGCTTATTCCATAGGGCTGGTCGTTGCTGTAGCCGCTGTCGCTTCCCCCATACATATCCTGCGCACGGTAGTCAGGGCGGCTTCCGCCATACTCGTGGCGGGAGGTGCGGTTGTAGCCGCTGCCCGTATAGTTGCCCTGCGCGCCGCCATACCCCCTGTGCTCACCACGGCGGGATTCTGTCGCGTCAAAGTTATACCGACCATGGCCCTGGCCCTGAAACCTGCGGGAGGTATCGTCTCCGTACAGATCGCGGTTGTCTCTTTGCTGGCTTCGTGAACTGTTGTAGTCGCGGTGCTCATACCGGTCAAAATCGCTGTCTCCAAAGTGGCTGCGTCCGCTGCCGCCCTGGCCCGATCTGCCCATACCGCTGTAATCGTTGTAGTTGGAGGTGATGCCCTGGGGGCGCTGTGCGGAATAGCCGCCTCTTGCCCCTCCAAAGCCCTGGGCTCCGCCGTAGCTGCCCATGCTGCCAAAGCTGGAGGAGGAGCCATACGCACTGGATGGCTGGTTGCGCCTGCCTGTGTTGCGGGAGCCGCCCATCTCGTTGCCCTGGTTGCCCCAGGTGCCGGCATTGCCCTCGTTTCCGTAGCCGCCGCGCGCCGAAGTGCCATAGTCATCAAATCTGTAGTCGTCCTGTTCCGGGTGTCGGTAACGGTCGGAGCGGTGCGTTTGGTAGTTGCCCCCTCGACCTGAGAAATTACTGTTCATAGCTGCTTTCGTTTAAAAGTGGATAAAACGCTATGGCGCATGTTTAAATTTCGCTTTCAAAAAGACGGATTTTAAACATGCGCCTATAGTAGTCTAAACGAACGCAGCGAGTAGGGGTTAAGCCAGGGCGGGGAATTCTGGCTCGCCGTTCGGTATAAATATTCCCGGCGGCATGCCTGGGTAAGGGTATAGCCGTTACACGCAGGCTTCGCTAAGGGCAGGCTGCTGCTGGCTCTGGATATACCCCACAAAGTCGTCTACAGAGTATACCGGCACCTCGTCGGGGATATTCAGGTGGTAGATTTTCTCCAGTTTCAGGATCACATCCACCACATCCAGGATACTGAGGCCCAGGCTGGTCAGGTCGCGGACTTGCAGGAGGCGGTCAGGCGACACTCGGGTCACGGAACTGATTACTTTCACAACTTCTTTCTCGATCGCCTGTTGGGTGTAGTTTTGTGTATGCATGGCTGTATGAGTTTAATGAAATTATTGCTTTGGCTTGTGCGGCTGCGCACGGGTAGTCCGAAAATGCTGTGCTTTGCGGAAGCCGGAAGCCTCCGCAAAGCACAGGTATACATTCTGGGGGCAGGGCTTAGTACGCGTGGGCGTGGTCCATCTTCTGCTCCTCGAGCAAGGCAGTCTCCCGCTCCATTTCCTCCATGGTTTTGTCTTCCAGCTCAATCACGTTTTTCTTATCCATACCTAACTTGGCCAGGATGCGGTCGAAACCATAGTAGATCACGGGTACCACGATCAGGGTCAGGAACATGGAGGAGCTCAGGCCACCGATCAGAGCCCAGGCCAGACCGTTCTTGGTGGCGGCCACGGAGCCACCAGCCAGGGCAATCGGCAGCATGCCAATCACCATCGCCAGCGTCGTCATCAGGATCGGGCGGAAACGGATTCTCACCGCTTCAATCAGGGCGTCTTTCACAAACACACCTTCGTCCTTCAGCTTGTTGGTGAAGTCTACCACCATGATCGCGTTCTTGGCCACCAGACCGATCATCATGATGATACCCAGGATAGAGAAGATACTCAGCGTCTGGGCAGCCAGCGCCAGGGCCAGCAGGGCACCAATAATAGCCAGCGGTATAGAGAACAGCACCACCAGCGGATACACGTAGGAGTCATACAGTGCCACCATGATCAGGTACACGAAGACGATGGAGGCCAGCAAGGCTAAACCCAGTGTACCGAACCCTTCGCTCTGGTTTTTCAGGTTGCCGCCAAACTCGATACTCACCCCGGCAGGCATGTTCACTTCAGCGATTTTAGCCTGGATGTCGGCACCTACCGAGCCCGACGGACGGCCGATTACCTGTGAGTTCACGTTCACGGAAGTCACGCGGTTATACCGCTCCAACTGCGACGGACCGGTAGACTGTCGGATATCGGCGAACTGCGCCAGGCGCACCAATTGCCCCTGGCTGTTCACAAAAGACAGGTTGCCGATGTCGGTTACGCTGCGGCGGTCAAACTCGTCCAGGCGGATGTTGATGTCATAGTCTTCGGTGCCGGAGCGGAAGGTCACGTCGGAGTTGCCGCTGAAGGCCAGCTGCATGCTCCCGCCCACGTTTTCCAGCGAGAGGCCCACGTTGGCCATTTTATCGCGGTCCACCACCACTTCAATCTCCGGGTTACCGCCCTCTACCGACATGTCCACGTCTACCGTACCGTCCACGCTTTCCGTGATAGCCATCACTTGCTGCGCGAAAGTCATCACCGAGTCCAGGTTTGAGCCAGAGACGATGAGCTGGATCGGCGCCTGGGCGGTTCCTACCAGACCTACCGGAACCGGGGTCACCTCCACATCCGGCAGTTTGCTTTCGATGTCTGCTTTGGCCTGGCGGCTGAACTGGTCGGTGCTGAAGCTGCGCTCCTTCACGTCCACCAGCGTCACCGACACATCGGCTTTATACGCGGTGTTTTGCCCAGCCTGCGAGGAGGAGGTGGTGCCTACCGTGGTAAACACTTTCTCCACTTCAGGTATCGCCTCCAGGTACTTTTCCACTTGCCGGGTGGCAAAGTTGGTCTGCTCTACCGTGGCGTTCTTCGGCAACTCCAGCTGAAGGCTCACCTCACCGCGGTCGCCGGCAGGTATAAACTCAGAACCGATGAAGCCATATGGCACCAGCATAAACGACCCCACCAGCATGAGCAAGGTTACGGCCAGCGTGATAAACTTGTGGTTGAAGGCCCACTTCAGTGTAGCCGTGAAGCCGTCGATGATGCGATCCAGGAAACGCTCGAAAGCAAGTATAAACCTGCCGAAGACGTTTTTATCTGAGATATGCTCCAGTCGTGAGAAACGGCTGGCCAGCAGCGGAATCAGGGTAAAGGCCACGAACAGCGAAATCATGGTTGCCACAGCCACCACCACCGCGAACTGGCGCAGGATGTCCGATACCAGGCCGGAAGAAAGCGCGATTGGTATAAACACAACCACGATTACAAGCGTGATGGATGTTACCGTTGCCATGATCTCCCGGATACCGTCGTAGGCAGCCTGGGCGGGCTTCTTACCCATCTCCATGTGGCGGTGTATGTTCTCGATCACCACAATGGCGTCATCCACCAGGATACCCACCACCAGCGAGAGGGCCAGCAGGGACATCAGGTTCAGGGAGTAGCCAAACAGGTATATAACGATGAACGTGGCCACCAAAGAGGCCGGGATGGAGATCATCACAATCACGGCGTTGCGCAGCGAGTGCAGGAAAAGCAGCATCACCACGGCCACCAGTATAACCGCAATCAGCAAGTCGTGCATCACGGAGTCAGCGGCTTCCAGGGTGAAGTCAGAAGAGTCGCTGGCAACGTTGAAGTGCAGGCCCTGGCTGGCATAGCTTTGCTCCAGTTTGGCAAGCGCTTCCTTTGTCAGGCGGCTTACTTCCACGGCGTTAGCGTCGGACTGCTTCTGAATCGTGATACCCACCGATGGGGCCGAGTTTACGCGGGTCAGCACCTCCGTGTCCTTTTGTGTGTCCTGTACTTCCGCTACGTCTGCCAGGCGCACAATCCCGTTCTGGTCTTCGCGGAGGATCAGGTTACGCAGCTGCTCCAGCGACTGGAACTTACCGGCGAGCCGGATCTGTGTCTGTCCGCTTTCCTGCTTGATCTTACCGGTTGGGAAGTCGAGGTTGGAGTTGCGGATCTTCTGCTGCACCTGCAGGATAGACAGGTTATAGGCCTCCAGTTTGTTGGCGTCGATGTTCACTTTGATCTCACGCTCCTGTCCTCCCAGAATCTTGATGGCTGCCATACCCGGTACCCGCGACAGCTCCGGCTTGATCTTCTTGTCGATCAGGTCATAAAACTCCGTGGCCGACATATTCGCCGTGGCCCCCATTTTGATGATCGGAAGGTCGTCGAAGTCGAACTTGTTCAGGGTAGGGGCGTCCGCGTTTTCGGGCAGCTTGGCCAGGATGGTGTTGATCTTCCGCTGTGCATCCTGCAAACTCAGGTCCACATCGGTGCCCTGGTTCAACTGGATGGTGATGATGGAGAAACTCTCCAGAGAGGTGCTTTTCATCTCCTTCACGTTCTCCAGCGACGACAGGGCGTCTTCAATCTCCTTGGTTACCGAGTTCTCTACCTCGTTTGGCGAAGCGCCCGGATAGATGGTGCTGATGGTGAGCACCGGTGGGCTGAACTTGGGCAGCAGCTCGTAGTTAAGCGAATTGTAGCTGGCAACCCCGAGCAGCGTGAGGACGGTAAAAACCACCACGACCAGAGTAGACCGCTGTATGGATAATTTGGTTATGTTCATTTTATTGAGTTCTCTTGAGAAAGAAGTTATTGCTTTTACAGCTTTAGACATACCGCCAGTTTGAGCGTAGCGGTAACTGGTGGTTGCTATTAGCCGCCAGTTTGTAACTGGCATATTCCTAACTATAGTTTAGCCAGTTACAAACTGGCGCTATGCTCAGCCACAAGTTGCGCTGACGCTAAACTTGCGGCATAGGGGATGATTTTGATGCCGATAAATTAAAGCACCGATACTTTTATACCTTCGCGCAGGTTAATCTGGCCACTTTTAACAATCTGCTCTCCGGGCTGCACACCCTCCAGCAGCTCTACCTTGTCCTGTGTCACGATGCCCACTTTTACTTTGCGTAGGGTTGCTTTCTGGTCTTTCACCACGTACACGCTGGGGTTCTGGATGCTGCCGACAATGGCTTCGCGCGGTAACAGAATGGCCTCGCGCTGATCTGCAACGGCAAATAAGGCGGTACCATACATACCGGCTCTCAGGTTGTTGTTGGCGGCGTTTTTCACTTCTATTTCCACGTCAAACTTCAGGGTAGGGTCCGCTTGTGCGGCGATGGCGGTCACCACGCCCTCATACTCCTGTCCTGCGCCTGCGTCGGCTTGCACCGTCACCTTGTCTCCCTTGTTGATCAGCAGCACTTCGCTTTCTGAGGCTTTCACTTCCAGCTTCAGCTTGTCCACGTTCACGATGTCGTACAGCTTAGTGCTCATACTCAGGTAAGCGCCAACTTCTATGTATATGTTGTTGATTTCGCCGCTGATAGGGGCCACAATGCGCGTTTTGTTCAGGCGCTGGCGGGCAGCTACCAACTGGCCTTGTGTAGACTTCACCGCCATGCGGGCGTCTTCCAGTTGTCTTTGCGTAATGGCATCGCCGGCAGCCAGGTTCTCAAAGCGCTCCAGGTCGCGTTTCGCTTTCTCGGCGTTGGTCTGGGCAGTTGCCAGGTCAGCAGCCATGGTGTTGTTCTCTACCAGCAGCAGCAGCTCCCCGGCCTTCACCTTATCGCCCTTGCGCTTATACACTTTTTGGATCTGCCCCTGTGTCTCCGACAGAAGCGTCAGGCTCTGGATAGGGGCGAAGTTACCCTGTGCCGTGAAAGACTTGTCCAGCTTTGCCGTTTCGATCTCCGTCACGGTCACCGGAATGGCGTCGCTCCTGATTTCGGCTACGGCTGCGTTTGCGGCCATCTGCTCTTTGTTGCTCATCAGCTTAAAGCCAATAGCGCCCAACGCAACAAGTACGACTACTATATAAATTACCTTTTTCATTTTCGTGTATGGTGTGTTTTTACTTGATTAATGTGTTTAGCTCTCCTGTTGCCTGCAGATAGTTCAGCTGGGCGATTTTATACTTCAGTACCTCATTGTTGAGGTTTGTCTGCGACTCCCGCAGCGACACCTCTGACTCCAGCAGGTCGGTGAGCGGCGAGAGGGCCTCTTTGTACAGCTGGTTGGTGGTGTCGTACACCTCCTGGGCCAGGTGCACGTTCTGCTCCTGCGCCTTTATCGCATCCTGGCTGTTTTGCAGCTGGCTGACGGCGTTGCTGAGGGTAGTGGCCGTGTTGGCAGTGAACTTGTCGAGGTCTTCGGTCAGCTTCTTCTGCTCCAGTCGCGATTGCCGGATCTGGGCGTTTTTCTTAAAGCCGTCGAAGATCGGGATGCTCACCTGCAGGCCCACAACCGAGGACTTGAAGTAGGGTATGGAACTATCGAACAGCTCGTTTCGCTGGGTCTGGTAGCCATACTGGCCATAAGCCGAGAGGGTAGGGTAATAGCCCGCCCGGAGGTTTTTCTCCTGCAGATTGGTCAGCTGTTTCTGGGTGTTGAGTAACTGGAACTGTGTTTTGCGGGTAGCGGCAGTGGCGGCGTCCACAGTGCCCGGCACCACGTTTTCGAGCGGGATCACCGCGTCCTGCAGGCTAATCTCCTGCTCCAGGGGCATACCCATGAAAAACTTCAGGATATTCTTCTGCTGCTCAAAAGCGGTTTGCAGGCTCTGCTGCTGGTTCTGCAGGTTGGTGCGGCTCACCTTAATGCGGTTCACGTCTACCTTCTTCACCAGGTCGTTCTCATACTGCAGCTGCATGATCTTCTCCAGTTGGGCCAGCCTTTCCAGGTTCGCCTCGATGGTGTTAAACTGCGCTTTTGTCTGGAGTGCCTGCAGGTAGGCCGCGCCGATATTGTAAATCAGGTCTTCCTGCACCATGGTTTTGCGCAACTGGTAAAGCTCCTGAGTGGTTTTGGCGGCCTGCAGCCCCACAAAGTACGACTTGTTAAAGAGCAGCTGGTTGACCTGCACGGTGCCTTTTACATTATAGTCCTTACCAAACTGCACCGGGATGTCTGTGCCCGGCTGGCCCGCGAGGGCACCCGGCAGAATCTGCGTGGGCAAGGCCGGGAAGTAGTCGAGGCCGCCGCTTGCCGTAACCTGCGGCAGGCCCACGCTCTTCGTCTCACGGATTATCTGGTCAGCGATTTGCTCGTCGTAGCCCGCTTTTTTCACGTCTTGGCTATGCTCCAGGGCGTATCGGATGCTCTCCTCCAGGGTCAACTCCATCGCAGGGTGGTCAGCTGCAGGGCCCTGTGCAAACGCTGGTTGCAGGGAGAGAAGCATCAAACTGATAAAAAAATATTTCTTAATCACTTTGGGTATTGTTTTAAACTGTTTATATTTTATTGTTTGGTTCTGAAATAAAAGAACTATATAGGCTTAAAAAAAGAGGCTACTCTTTTCCCCTGGATTTTTCCCAACGCTGCAGAAGTGACGGAAAGTCTTTGTACAGAAACTGCAGGAAGCTCGTGAACTCCTCTATGTTGCAGTTGAAGTTTGCTGTATTATCTGCCTTTCTTACCTCCAGCACCTCCTGCAGCACATAGCTTATTTTCACCATGTGCTCCATTTCTTCCTGTATCACCTCTCGCCAATTGCCCAGTTTAATCCGGAAGTAGCGCTTGCGGTCGCCTGAAAAGGTGGTATAATCGACGCGGCCCATGTGCATAAGCAGGTTAAGGGCTGTGCTGGTGGCGCTCTTGCTGATGTTCAGGGATTCCCGTATCTCGTCGAAAGTAAGTTCAGGGCGCGGGGACACATACAGAAGACCCAGGATGCGGCCTGCAACCGGCTGAAATCCTTTTTCCTCATTTGCAATGCCGAGCTTCTCAATCAGCGCTTTTCTCCTGTCGTCGAGTTGTATGTTCATAAAGCAGTATCTTTTGTTCTGTTATCCGAACAGTGCAAAGGTAAAGATAGTTCTGTTAGTTCCAACTTTTGAGAACCAAAATTTTGATATACTTTTTTTGAGGCGCAAGAGCAAGAAAAGAAGCCCTGAAGGCATATATCGGAATAATGTAAGGGGAGGAGCAGGTGGGAGGGAATCAGACCGGCAACCAACTACCACCATAAAACCGTAGGCATATACCTGGTAAATGCGTAGGTTTAAGCTATTTATCAGGCCGGTTGAAATTTTATGCCCGAGGCATCGTTGACCGATAGCTCCAGAAAGGCTTTCTGCCCCGGTTTATACCTGACACTTAACAAAAAAAGAAAAGACAGCTTATGGCTTCATCCTATAACAGGTGGTATCACCCCTACGACGCAAACGAGAAGTACACCCGCCGCGCAGCGTATTTCTGCATGGAGTTCGCTATTGACCAATCCCTGAAAATTTACTCCGGGGGCCTGGGCTTCCTGGCAGGCTCGCACATGCGCAGCGCCTTTGATTTGCGCCAGAACCTGGTGGGTATAGGGATGCTCTGGAAATACGGTTACTACGACCAGGAGCGGAACGAGGACCAGAGCATGCGCCCGCACTTCACGCAGAAGTTCTACAGCTTTCTGGAAGACAGTGGCATTACGGTGCGCGTGCTGGTAAACAACCACCCGGTGCTGGTTAAGGCGATGGTGCTGAAGCCCGAAACCTTTGGCACAGCCCCGATATACTTCCTGACCACTGACGTTCCTGAAAACGACCACCTCGCCCGCACCATCACCAACCGGCTCTACGACCCGGAGCCGACCGCGCGTATTGCCCAAAGCATTGTACTGGGTATCGGCGGAGCCAAGGTGATCGAGGCCCTCGGCGGAGCCGAAACATACCATATGAACGAGGGGCACGCGCTTCCGCTCGCCTTTCACCTGTACCAGGAGTATGGCAAGAAAGACGAGGTGCGCCGCCGCATGGTGTTTACCACCCATACCCCCGAGAAGGCGGGCAACGAGGAGCACGACATCCAGATGCTCCACAACATGAGCTTCTTCAACGGCCTTGCCCTGGAGGAGGTGCGGGAACTGACCACCACGCCCGGGCAGATGTTCAACCATACCCTGGTGGCCCTGCGGCTGTCGAAGGTTGCCAATGGCGTGTCCGCTTTGCACGGCGAGGTGTCGCGCGGCATGTGGTATGAAAACGAGAACATCTGCGAGATCAAGTCGATCACCAATGCCCAGAACGTGCCTTTCTGGATGGACAAGCAGCTTTGGGAAGCCCAGGAACACAACAAGGACATGACCATGCAGCGCCGCAAGGCAGAGCTGAAGCGCAGTCTCTTTGAGGAGGTGGCAGACCAGACCGGGAAGCTCTTCAAGCCGGATGTGCTGACTATCGTGTGGGCGCGGCGCTTTGCCGCCTACAAGCGTGCCGACCTGCTGGTGCGTGACCTGGAGCGTTTTGTGAAGTTTGTGAACAAGCAGGATATGCCAGTGCAGGTGATCTGGGCCGGAAAACCATATCCTTTCGATCATAACGCAGTGCACGTGTTTAACAAGCTGGTATACATCTCGCAGAAACTGGACAATGTGGCGGTACTGACGGGGTATGAGCTGGCCCTGTCGCGGAAACTGAAGCAGGGTGCCGATGTCTGGCTAAACACGCCGCGCAGACCTCGGGAGGCGTCCGGCACCAGCGGCATGACGGCAGCCATGAACGGGGCCGTTAATTTATCGGTGCAGGACGGTTGGCTGCCCGAGTTTTCGCGCCACGGGGAGAACAGCTTCGTGTTTCCGGTGGTCGATACCTCGCTGCCCGACGAGCTTCAGGACCAGGAAGATTACGAGAACATGATGAAGATACTGGAGCAGCAGGTGGTGCCCACTTACTACCGCGACCGCGAGCGCTGGATGCGCGTGGTGAAGCAGAGTATGCGCAATGTGGTGCCGCAGTTCGACTCAGACCGCATGGCCCACCAGTACTATGAGCTGATGTATAATTACCAGATGCGAAGCTAGCATCACAAGGCAACCTTTGTCACCATAAGTACACTTTTATACTAATGCGAAAGCCGCTCCGTGCAAACAGAGCGGCTTTCGCATTAGTAGAGTGGTATAAACTCTCCTATTTGTTGGCTCAGGCTTTTTCGGGAATGCGTTGGAGCGTAGCCAGCAGAAAATCCCAGTACTTCTGGACTGAGCTGATCTGCACCTTCTCGTCCGGGGAGTGTGCCCCGCGGATGTTTGGGCCGAAGGAGATCATTTCTATGGCAGGGTAGTTTGCCCCCAGAATGCCGCACTCCAGTCCGGCATGGCAGGCGTTCACGTCCGGTTCGCCGTCGAACTTGGCGCGGTACAGGTCGCGCATCAGCTGTATGATGGCGGCGTCCGGCTTTGGGGCCCAGCCAGGGTATGATCCGCTTAAGGCCACCTGTGCCCCGGCCAGCTCCAGCGCGCACTGAATCGCCTGGGCGAGGTCTGCCTTTTCGCTGTCTACGGAGCTTCGGGTAAGGCACAGGATGCTGTAGGCACCTTCCTTCACCTCTACGCGGGCCAGGTTGTTGGACGTCTGTACCAGCCCTTCCATCTCCGGGCTCAAGCGGTGTATGCCGTTGGGGCAGGCGTAGATCGCCTGCAAGAGCGTGGTAGCGAAGGCGGCGGGCAACACGTTTTCTGGCGCCGCTGTCCGAACTGCGTGTACCTGCAGCTTCGGGTCGGTGATGCGGTACTCTTGCTGCACCACAGCCGCCTGTTCCTCTACAAAACGCTCGAAAGCCCCGGTGTCCGCGTCTGCCACGGCTACATGAGCTGTTGACTCACGCGGGATGGCGTTGCGCAGGCCGCCGCCGTCAATCGCCCCGATCTGCAGCGCAAACTGCCGAGAGGCACCGTACAGCAGTCGGTTCATCAGTTTGTTGGCGTTGGCGCGGCCCAGTATAATGTCCATACCGGAGTGCCCGCCGGCAAGTCCCTTTATGGTAAGGGTATAGCCGGTGCTGCCTGCCGGTGTCTTCTCCGGGGTATAGCTGCCTGTGGCGGTCACGTCTATCCCGCCAGCGCAGCCGATGGTCAGTTCCCGGTCGTCTTCCGTGTCGAGGTTCAGCAGGATGCTGGCCTGTAGCAGCCCCCCCTTCAGCCCGAAGGCACCTGTCATACCCGTTTCCTCGTCAATGGTGAAAAGCGCCTCCAATGCCGGGTGTGGAATATCCTTGGCGGCCAGCAGGGCCATGATCGAGGCAACCCCGATGCCGTTGTCAGCGCCCAGCGTGGTACCTTCTGCCTTTACCCAGTCACCGTCCACGTGCATCCGGATGCCTTCAGCGTCAAAATCAAAAGTTGTGTCGGCGTTTTTTTGGTGCACCATGTCCAGGTGGCTCTGCAGGGCCACTGTTTGCCTGTTTTCCATACCCGGCGTGGCTGGCTTCCGGATGATGACGTTGCCTGTCTCATCCTCGTAAGTGTCGAGACCGAGGCCCTGGCCGAAGTCTTTTATAAACTGAATGACCCGTGCCTCTTTTTTGGAGGGGCGGGGGACGGCGTTTAAATCGGCAAAGTTTTCCCAGAGCGCCTTCGGCTCCAGGTTCCGTACTTCTGAGCGCATAGTATCGTTCGTTTAGTGTCCGTGTATGGCGGCCGCAGCCGCAAGGCCAAAGGTACTACTTTCAGCCAGAAAAGCGGGCACAGGCAGGCTGTAGTGTCCGAAGCGTTACCGAGTTGGAGGAGGGAGGGGATGGGGCCTTGCCGCTAAATTTGCATGAAACCTGTCTGTTGGCTTGCAACCGATTTCACAAAGTAGTATGTTTGGAAACAGGCAGCTGCCCCGGGCCTCCGGCCAAAGGTTGAAACAGGGCGTTTTACTGCCAACTACCAGTACCGCTAACCAACAGATTGACATATGAAAAACAGATCCTATTTCAGGAAAATGACTTTTGCCCTGATGGCCGCCACAGTTTTTTCCGGTGCCTGCCAAAGCAATACCCAGGAAGGTGACGCGTCGGAAAACCAGGATGCAGTGGCTGAAAACCAGGATGCTACGGCTCAGGATGGGCAGTATCTGACGCAGCCACTGGTATCGGATATCTATACCGCCGACCCTTCTGCGCACGTGTTCGATGGCAAGATCTATATATACCCTTCACACGATATAGACGCGGGTGTGCAGGAAAAAGACGATGGCTCGCACTTTGACATGCGCGATTACCACATCTTCTCGATGGACGACCCCAACGGTACAATCACCGATCATGGCGTGGGGCTCGATATCAAAGACATACCGTGGGCGGGAAGGCAGTTATGGGCACCCGACGCGGCTTTCAAAAACGGCACCTACTATCTGTATTTCCCGGTTAAGGACAAAAAAGACGTGTTTCGGATTGGGGTAGCCACAAGTTCCTCGCCCACCGGCCCGTTTACGCCGCAACCGCAACCGATTGCACAAAGCTACAGTATTGACCCGGCCGTGTTTACCGATACAGACGGAACGAGCTATATGTACTTTGGCGGGATATGGGGCGGTCAGCTGCAGCGCTGGAGCTCCGGGGCCTACACCGAAAACGACGAATACCCAGCTGACGACAAGCCA
Organism: Pontibacter sp. E15-1; assembly: GCF_022601975.1. GTDB lineage: Bacteria > Bacteroidota > Bacteroidia > Cytophagales > Hymenobacteraceae > Pontibacter. The sequence goes on along the minus strand of NZ_JAKVIR010000001.1, from coordinate 321,663 downwards.
GCCCTTATGCCTAAAGTGGCGCGCCTGAGCCCGGACATGCTCAGTTTCAGCGGAGACGTGCAGGATGTGCAGATCCTGGACAAAGACGGCAAACACCTGCTCGCAGGCGACAATGAGCGCCGCTTTTTTGAGGCCGCGTGGGTGCACCAATACAACGGCAAGTACTACTTCTCATACTCCACCGGAGACACGCACAACATCGCCTACGCCATCGGCGACAGTCCCGTTGGTCCGTTTACCTACCAGGGTGTGCTGCTGAAGCCGGTGCAAGGCTGGACGAACCACCACTCCATTGTGGAGTTCAAGGGCAAATGGTATCTCTTCTACCACGACACGCAGCTGTCCGGCAAGACGCATCTGCGCAACATCAAAATGACTGAGCTCAAGTATAACCCGGACGGTACCATCCAAACCATTACAGCTTACAACGAATAAGCAACCGTAGTTATACACAGAATCCCTGCCCGACTTTATATGCCGGGCAGGGATTTTTTTGCAATAAATAGCCTCTTTATGGCGCAAGCGTCCGCTTGTGCCTCGCATTCCACCCTGCCGGGATTTGCTGATCCCTGTGGTTCTGCTAACGCGGATTAGGAAATCCGCTTCAGGAAAAGTTTCGGATGAATAAATCAGAAACATCTGGTAATTAGATTCTTATACCCTGTGATTTGAGCGCGCATACCTGCTGCACTCAATTTAGTAGCTAGAGGTATAAGCACATTGTTAGGCGCATTGTTATACCTGAATGCAAACGTATACCTCATACCAGTTAGTTTGGCGTGGCGTGTTGGCTGGCCAGTGCGCTCAGGCGATCGACAATGCCGTCGGCGGCCATCGTCAGGGGCACAAGCACGTCGTCTGCATCCTGCTTGCGAAGGCGGGCGGCACTTTTGGCCGTTTTGGCCGTCACCAGTATTTTCCCGGTATAGCCCCGGGTGCGCAGGTGTTTGAGCATGCTTTTCGCCAGGCCCTCATCGGGCACGGTGTTGATGATGTAGGCAGCGGTCTGGCATGGTAGCCGATCAAAGATGTCCGGGTCCTCCAGGTCGCCATATTCCACATCAAAGCCTGCCTCCCGGAATTGCTTAACCACCTTGGGGTCCGTATCGACGCCCAAAAGATTGATCCCGTGCCGGCGAAGGTTCTCCGCAATGGCGCTCCCAAACCTCCCCAGCCCGATAACGAGCGCCTTGTACGGCTCCCTGGTATTCAACGCCAAGACATTTTCTTTGTATGGGCTTTTTCGTTCGAACACCTGCAGCAGCGGGGCAAGCCAGCTATATAAAATATGCGAATAGAGAATCATATAGGTAGACAGGCCTATCGTGATGAGCCCCACCAGCGTGATCAGACCGACCACCTCGGCGCTGATGTGCCCGACGTTATACCCCATACCCGCCAAAATCAGGGAAAACTCGCTGATCTGTGCCACTGTGAGCCCTGCCAGGAAAGAGGTGCGCTTGGTATAGCCCATCACCCCCATGATGATCAGGACAATGACCGGATTGCCAATCAAAACAAAAAACGAGAATACGATGGCCGCGGGCACCTGCGCCTCCAGGGTGGAGAGATCAAGCATGGCCCCGAGGTTGATGAAGAAAAACAGCAGCAGGAAATCCCGCAGGCTTGCCAACCGGGCACTGATAGACTCGCGGAAGGGCGTGGAGGCAAGGCTCACCCCGGCAAGAAAAGCCCCCACCTCGCTGCTGAATCCCAGCAACTGGCTTGCAGAGGCCAGCAGAATGGCCCATGCGATGGAAAACAGCGTGAGTAGCTCCTGCGATTTCGCCAGGAACGTGGTTATAGCCGGTATCACCCACCGCATGAGCAGGTAGATGCAGCCAGCCAACAGGGCGCCCTTCAGACCCGTCCGTGAAAAATCCTCTACCAGCGAGGCGCTCTCGCCTTTGCTGAGCGTCGAGAGCAGGATCATGATCAGGATTACGACCAGGTCCTGCACAATCAGGAAGCCGATGGCGATCTGGCCATAAAGCGAGTCAATCTCCTTTTTATCGGTCAGGAGTTTCACGATGATGATGGTGCTGGAAAACGTGAGCGCCACCGCGATGTACAGGCTGTGGAGTGCCGGGAAACCGAGTGCCAACCCGATCAGGTACCCTGCCACCGACGTGAAGATAACCTGCCCCAGTCCGGTGAACAGCGCTGTTTTGCCGATGGACCTGACCAGCTGCAGGTCCAGGCGGAGGCCAACGATGAATAGAAGCAGCGCAATGCCCACCTCAGCCAGCAAGTGAATTTGGGCCTGCGACTGTATGATGTTCAGGGCCGACGGCCCGATAAGTATACCCAGGGCGATGAACATGACGATGAGGGGCTGCCGGAGGAGCTGCCCCAGGCTGCCCGCCGCCGCCGCCAGAAAAAGGATCACGGCAAGCTCCAGAAACGGGTCCCGGAGGATGTTGGCCAACGAGCTCATTCGGGAAGGATGATCAGGGGCAGGCTCGCGTCGTGTACCAGTTCATTGATGAAGAACTCTCTGAACATATAGTCCGTCATCGCCCTCGACCTCTTCTGCACCACCAGCACCCCATCCGTCTGCGCCTGCATATAAGTCTTTACCTGGTCGAGCGGTTCATTGCCCTCAAAAAGACAGGTATGTACGGCAGGGTGGTCGGAGAAAGTGGCTTTGAGGCTTTCCAGATGGCTGGTCGCCTGCGGCCTGTCATCGTCTTCGGTCAGCACCGACAAAAACACGAGCTTCTCCGCCTTGTCGCCCATGAGTTGCAGGAACTGGTGGAGCGCGCGCGAGTTGAAGGTATAATGATAGTTGACGCTGATATGCAGGGCAAGCTTCTGAAACACGGGCACGTTTTTCGGTATGGTCACGATCGGGACACGCACCATGTCCAACAGCCGGAGAATGGTGCTGCCGATAAAAAGGCGTTTCAGTGTGCCGCGATCGTTCAGGCCGGCAAACAGCAGTTGGGCGTTGTGTTCCCATAGCAGCTGGTTCACGGTTGTGGCCAGGCTGTTGATGGAGATGTGCACGTTTACCGGGTTTATTTCCTCATCTGTCACTTTCTTAAAGCTGCGCTGCACCTTGTTGAACGCCTCTGCCTTGGAAATGGCATGTACCTGCTGCCGCACTTCCTGATCGGACATGGCAGGGGCATAAGAGCCCTCCAGGTTATGCAGCAGGTGCAGCTCAGCCCCCGACCAGGTTGCCCACAGGTGCGCGACGCGCAGCGCCTGCCGGGAGCCGGGAGAAAAATCGTAGAGCACTAAAACGCTTTGGGACATAGGCTTGCTGTTCTATCGGTCATCCATATGGTATACAATTATTTGCTGAAGGCACCTGGTAGCACTACCGCGTTATGGGTGCAGCGCATGGGCAAAAGCACTGTGGCGGGCTGGCGCGACTGATACAGGTTGCCGTTCGGTTATAGGTATACGGTATCTTTTTTTGTTGTTGCCATACTTTTTTGGGTTAATTGTTTGGTTTTGTGTATGTTTTGATGGGTTGGTGCAGAGTAAAGCCAGGGAGTTTTGGCGGAAAGCAAATAATCCCTTAATTTCCCTTTCTCACCTCAAACCTTACATTCGCGATACATGACTTATACCCCAAACCCGGAGCGCTATACCTCCATGGAGTACCGCCGCTGTGGCAAAAGCGGCCTGAAACTGCCTGCCCTCTCGCTGGGCCTGTGGCATAACTTCGGCCACGTGGACGTGCTGGAAAATTCCCGCCAGATGCTGCGCGACGCCTTCGATGCCGGTATCACACACTTCGACCTTGCCAATAACTACGGGCCACCCTATGGCTCGGCGGAGGAGAATTTCGGGAAGCTGCTGAAAGACGATTTCCGGCCATACCGCGACGAGTTGATCATCTCCTCCAAGGCGGGGTACGACATGTGGCCCGGCCCTTACGGCGACTGGGGCTCCAAGAAATACCTGGTGGCCAGCCTCGACCAGAGCCTCAGGCGCATGGGCCTGGACTATGTGGACATCTTCTACCATCACCGCCCGGACCCGGAAACCCCGCTGGAGGAAACGATGGGAGCTCTTGACCTGATCGTACGGCAGGGGAAAGCGCTGTATGTGGGGCTATCCAACTACAAGCCCGCCGAGGCCGCCAAAGCCATCCAGATCCTCCGCGACCTGGGCACGCCCTGCCTGATTCATCAGCCCAAATACTCGATGTTTGTGCGCTGGGTGGAAGAGGAAGGCCTGCTCAGCCTGCTGGAAGCAGAGGGGGTAGGGTGCATTCCGTTTTCGCCGCTGGCACAGGGCCTGCTGACCAGCAAGTACCTGAAAGGCATCCCCGCTGACTCGCGCGCCGCCAAGTCTACCGGCCATTTGCAGGAGGAGGACATCACCGACGAGAAAGTGGGGAAAATCAGGCAGCTGCACGAGATGGCGCAGGCACGCGGGCAGTCGCTGGCCCAGATGGCGCTGGCCTGGCTACTGAAAGATGAGAGGGTCACTTCCGTGCTGATCGGGGCAAGCTCGCCTGCCCAGCTTGCCGACTCCCTGCAAAGCCTCCAGAACAAGCACTTCTCCAGCGACGAGCTGGCACAGATCGAGCAGATTTTGAAGTAGTAATCTGAAGTAGTAAAAGGAGGCATCCATCTGTCCTTCCGGCCAAGGGGTATACCAAGCGCTATACCCTCTTGGCCGGAAGGATTTTTTTATGGCCAGGGGATTGCGCTATACCCAAAAGCCAGGGTCACATTACCTCCAGCACGGCATCGCCGCCCACCGGATAGCCCACACACGAGAGGGTGAGGCCCTGGGCGAGGTCTTTCTCCGTCAGCACCTCGTTGTACGACATCCATACCTGCCCTTGGGTGCAGTGTGCGGCGCAACTGCCGCATTTGCCGGCCTCGCAGCTGTAGGGCAGCGGAACGGAAGCCTTGCGGGCCGCCTGCAAAATCGTCTGGGGATATTGCACCTGTACCCGGTACTCCCGCTGCTTCAGGCGCAGCACCACGGTATGGGCGTCGGTGTCGGGGGGGAGGAGCGGCACCTGCACTTTCGTGGTACTGAAGTTCTCGCGGCGGATATTGTCGTTGGGCACATCCAACTGGCGCAGCGCGTAAAAGCACATGCGCATGTAGGTGGAGGGGCCACAGAGGTAAAAGAGCGCCTCCGGGAAAGCGGCCGCGGCATGCTGGCGCACCAACTGCTGGAGCAGGTCTTTGTACAAGCGGGCCTTGGCCAGGTTGGGGGATACGCTGTAGAGCATTTCCAGCGTAAAACGCTCCGGGTAGCGCCCGGCCAATTGCTGCAGCGCATCCCGGAAGGCCGCCCGCTCGGGCCTGTTGTTGCTGTATATCAGCACCACCTTCACATTGGGGTGGCTGTGCAGCAGCGTCTTGAGTAGGGAGAAGATAGGGGTGATGCCACTGCCCGCCGCCAGCAGAAACACCTGCCTGTAACGGGGCATATCGTTAGGCAGCGTAAAGAGGCCCGTGGCCCCGATGGTATACAGCTGGTCGCCTACCTGCGCCTGATCTATCAGCAGTCTGGAGAAGAAGCCGTTTTCGATGCGCTTTACACCGATGGCCAATGGCTCGTGCAGGTCAGGTGAGGAGGTGATGGAATAGGAGCGGCGCACCTCGCCGTGGCGGGTCTGGTGGGCGAAGGTCAGGTACTGCCCCGCCTCATATGGGATGTCTTTGGCCTCGTCTCCGCCAAAAACAAAGGTTTTCATACCGGGCGCTTCCTCCCGTATTCCGGTGATCGTGATGGGGGTATAGATTGGGTTGACTGGGGTTTCCGCTATTTCCATATGGTACTGACGTACGGGGAATTCCTGAAAAAAGGTCGGGTCAGAACCCGGCAGCCCCAGGTTTTGCGCAGCGCCGGAACAAAGCCTGCAGCACCCGGAAAGTAAAGGGGCATTTCCGTCAGGAGCTGGATTTATACCTCATAGAGTTCCAGCGGCAGTTCGTCCGGGTCGGCAAAGAACGTGAAGCGCCTGCCAGTGTACTCATCCACCCGGATCGGCTCCGTCAGGACGCCGTGCTGCTTGAGTTCCTCCACGGCCACATCCAGGTTTTCGACCGCGAAGGCCAGGTGCCGCAAGCCCGTAGCCTCCGGGCGCGAGGGGCGCTTCGGCGGGCTCGGGAAGGAGAACAGCTCTATCACGTAGCGCCCCTGCAGGGCCAGGTCCAGTTTGAAGGAGTTGCGCTCCTCTCGGTATACCTCCTGCAAAACCTCCAGCCCCAGGATGGCCGTGTAAAAATGCTTTGACTTCTGGTAATCGGAGCAAATGATAGCGATGTGATGGATGTCGTTGAGGTGTAGCATGAGTGAAACGCGTAGTGGTTTTGTTTTATGCCAGTGAGGCAAGGTACGGTATACATTTCAGGAGAAAGTGTAGTAGATGTGCCCTTAGAGCATGTTTAAAATTCATTTTTTGGGCTACAAAACGTCCATCAAGGAACCTGACTTCACCTTTTTATCGCCCCATAGCGCTGCTATGCGGCTCAAAATACGCTTCGTCAGAACCCTTCCTGAACATTTTTCGCTTCCAAAAAATGAAATTTAAACATGCTCTTACTTCTGAATCATGTCATATACCCGGACGTAGTCTATCTCCATGGTTTGCGGGAAGACACCCGGGTCAACGCCCTGGGCTCCGCCCCAGTTGCCACCCACGGCGATGTTCAGCAGCAGGTGAAATTTCTTGTCGAAGGGCCAGGCGCTGTAGCCGGAGCCGTTGTTCACGAAATCGAACATGAGCTCATCATCTATATACCCCCTGATGGCATACGGCGTCCAGTCTACCCGGTAGCGGTGGAATTCGGTGCTGGCGGTTTCAACTAGCTTGCTTTTGCCCCGCTGGGTGCCCTTGGTGTGGTTGTAGGCATCGGTATGGACGGTCACGTGCACCCTGTTTTGGTCGTAACCCACGTGCTCCATAATGTCAATCTCCCCGGACCTCGGCCAGCCGCCGTACGCCGCGTCTGTCGGCAGCATCCAGATAGCGGGCCAGGTGCCGCGCCCGGTGGGCAGCTTGGCCCTGATCTCGAACCGGCCATACAGGAAATCCCCCTTGTCTTTCGACACCAGCCGCGCAGACGTGAACTGCTCGCTGCCCATCTGCTCGATGCGAGCCGTGATGGCCAGCTTCCCGTCCGCCACGCTGGCGTTGGCCGGGTTGTCGGTGTAGTACTGCAGCTCGTTGTTTCCCCAGCCGTTGCCGCCCAGGTCGTAGCCCCATTTGGCGGGGTCCGGCTGGCCGGTGTAGTCGAACTCATCGGCCCAGACCGGCGCCGTTTCGAAGGCCCAGTTTTTGTCCTCTGGCGGTGCCTGCGTTTTCGGAGGAGGGGTTACGGGGCTTGGCGACTCTGCCGACGTGCTGCAGGAGGCGACAAGCATGGCCACCGAAAACAGGAGGGAGAGATGCCTCGCTGCGTGTTTTCCTGCACTTTTTGTTGGGTATAGCATACGAAAGGTCTGGTAAAATCGGTCGGACGGCCACTGCCACTGCGGCTGGCTCCCCGTCTGGAAAGCGCCGCGCTCTTTCACAAGATAGCACATTTAGCGGTGCGTTCCACAGCAGCGGGGCGTTAATTTTTCGGCTTCCGGGGGTATGGATGCTGCGCCACGCTGTTTGCCCCTGCCGTTTTCTGCGCGCTAGGGGGTGGTTGTCTCGGCCCCGTTGGGAGGGTATACGATGGTGTTACGGAGGTTCTGAATATGGTCGTAATCGAAATTGGGCAGCTGCATCTCTCCCTTCTCACGCCAGTGCTGCACCTGCTGCTCCGCCTCCTTGGCTTTGTCGGCAGGGAGCCCCTGGTCCTGGGCAATGTAGAGCGTTTGCGACGGGAAGGCGAAGCCGCTTCCGCTGGCCTCCACCACATCCATCATGCGCAGCAGCAGGTCTTCCTGAACCTCCAGAAACTCGTTGAAGTCGCTGGCGTGCACGTAGGCGAATACCTCCAGGTTCAGGGAGTGCGCCCCCAACTCCGTAAAGCGCACCCGTGCCGGGTTCGGGTCTACTTTGGGGTGCGCGTACAGGATGGCGCGGAGCTCCACCAGCAGGTAGCGGATCTGGTCGGGCGTGGTTTCGTAGCGCAGCCCAAACACCGGATGAAACCAAAAGCGGTCGCGGTGGGCGTAGTTCTCGATATTGTTGGAGGAAAACTCCCCGTTGGGTATGGTGACGATGGTGCGGTTGAGGGTGCGGATGCGCGTGGAGCGCATGCCGATCTGCTCCACGGTGCCCACGGTGTCGCCCACCTTGCAGAAATCCCCCACCCGGATCGGCTGGTCGGCAATCAGGGTCACGCTGCCCACAAAGTTCTCGATTGTTTTCTGCGCACCCAGGGCCAGGGCCAGGCCACCGATACCCAGGGCGGCGATACCGGTGGTTACATCCACCCCAAACGTGCCGAGCGCGGCAATGATGCCGAAGGCTATCAAGGCGAACTTCAGGCCGCGGCGCAGAAACAGCACAGCCGAGATGCCCGCCATGTTGCCACGACGGGTCAGGCGCTTCTCCCCAAAAATGGTCAGCGTATCCACCAGGCGCCACAGCAGCAGCAGAAAAGCCACCAGCCCGATAATGATGGTCATGTCGCTGAAACTCTGCCGCACGACAATGGAAACGCCGATGGCCTGGCTTGACACTACGAAAATCCATACCGCCAGGTAAATCCGGATGGGCAGCGCAAAGGCCCGGATGATGCCCACTGTAGGCTCGGTGGAGGCCTTGTGCCAGGCAATGCGGAGTGCCCATTTGATGACGTGGATGATGAGCAGCGCCAACAAATAGGAAAGCGCCACCAACACGAGCATCAGCAGCCAGTGCCCAATGGGCACGCCGCCCCATTTATTATCGAGCAGGGCTTGGGGCATCAGTTTGTCGGCCATAGGGGCTTCCACAACCTCGTCCACATTAAGCGGCACGCGCTTCACCGTCTGAGACGAGAAGAGCCAGATGGGGCTGCCATCCGGGGCGGCTGATTTCTCCAGCATCAGCTCAAAGGACTCGCCGCTGATGGTGGCCGTGCCCACACGGTCCAGCTCCGCCCCGAGGTTGTCGCCGGTGAGGCCATCTGCCTGGTCGCTGATCCAGGAAAGCGGCATGAGCTTGCCGCTTTTGTCGAGGAGGCGTTGCAGGGCCATGGCATGCGCGGCCGCATCCTCAGCGCTGGCAGTAGAGTCCATTTTCAGGAAACGGGAGGCTCGGGCATAGTTTTCCTCTGCTACCGCACTGATAAAGCCATCGACTGTGCCACGGGGCGTGCGCCTGCCCAGCGAGTCGGGGGCCAGTGCAGCCACCGTGGCGGCACCGGCTGTGTCGGGTGCTGAGGGGAGGAGCTGTGCCTGAGAGGGCAAAAAGGCAACTAATTGTAGAAGTAAGATTAAGCTAAATGAAAACAGGAAGGAAAAGGGGTATGCTTGCTTCTGAATACGTGACATGAACAAATGATATTTCTTAAATGTGTATGTAAAAAATGGGGAAACAGGTTCTGCTTCGGTAGCTTGCGGCCCCTTCCGTATACGCGCCTCCCGGCACTTTTATTGCCTTAATTTCAGGCCTCAGCACCGCACCTCCATTTCCGGGAGCGTATACGGAAAGGAAGCGCTAGCCCAAATCCGTGTACCCCGGAGGTATGGCCGGGGCAACGGAACACGCTCCCGGCCAGCGGACCATTCATGGCGCGATGACATGGGCTCCGGGAACCGTCACCTTCCCTCCACTCAAAAATAGAGAATCAGCAATTAAGCTGCGCCAGGAATCGCTGCAAAAGTATACCTTCGTGTAGGGAACAGGCAGGCTCAGCGCACGCCTGAGAACGCAGCCAAAGCGGCACGCAGTTCCTGGGGCAACAAACAGACGGTAGAAATGTTCTTAATCTGATGCGCTGCGGCCAAAAGGCTATCACAACACAGAAGCGGTTGCGTCGCGTACAAGAAGGCATGTTCTCCTGCGTCAGCGTGCCCTTAACCCATTAACCACAAGACCCATTGAAAAACGAACTGCTTTATACCGGCGCTAACAAGGTGGGGCACAGTCCTGTGGTCGCCACCTTGTCTTTCCGCACGTTTTGGGACGATGTGCGCGCGCAGCGCCATGCCAGCGGTTCGGCACAAGCATACCTGCAGCAGCACCTGTTGCAGGAGCTGGATCAGCACCCGGACTGGCTCGGGGACATCCCCTTGGCGGACAGCAGTGCTTACAAACCTCTGTTCCGGTTGGTGCAAGCCTATCTGCTGCCTCCTTCCATACCCCCCGATGCGCTGCTGTGGGGGCTCGGGCTGCCCATGTCTCCCGCCGTTTTTTTCGGCACCGATGCCCTGTACCGGCTGCTGCACCACTCCCATACCTCTAAAATCTTCTCGGCGGTGCCCGTCCAGGGTATGGAAAACGCGGACCAGCTGAACCTGTTCTACCTCTACTCCTTCCTGCTCGAGCGGTTCTACAACTACGCCTCCAACCTGTCCGAGAAAATTGTCTTCACGCTAAACGAGGAACACACGGGGCTTGTCAAGTACTATAGCCTGGCGCTGAACCTGCAGTTTGTGGAGGTGGAGGTGATAGGCGAGCTGCCTGAGCTCGACCTCAAGGATGTCTATATGGTGGGAGCGTCCTCCTTCGCCTATTTGCAGGAGGTGCTGCCGCTGGGCATGTTCCACTTCAGGGGGTTCACCACCCTCACGGCTACCGACGAAACGGCCCATTATGTGGTGGAGGACATCAAAACGAGCATCATCGGGCAGGATACGGCGTCCTTTATTGAAACCTCGCAGCACGTGCTGAAGTTGTTGCAGGCGGTGGTGGGCACCGACAAGGTCACGTTCGGGCTGCTGCCGTTCGTGGAGCTGAACCACAAGCTGATCGGTTTCCACGACGGGCACCCGCTGAGCCTCCTGATGCAGTGGGGGAGCCCGGACGCTGGAAGCCGCAGCGAGCTGATGGCGTTTCTGGAGGATTTCCGCAAAAAGCCCGCGTGGATGTTCTTCCAAGCCGGCAATGAAAACGCGCATGCATACCCTTTTATCGCCACCATGCTGCAGGAGCGGCAGGGGGCGGGTCTCGTGTTGCTCCCCGTTTTCCGCAACACCCGGTTGGTGGGCATTCTGGAGGTCACTTCGGCTGTGCAGGGCATGCTGAGCGACAAAACGCTGAGTCGGCTGGGGCAGGTGATTCCGTTGCTGGCCGAGCTGCTGCACCGCAGCCTGCATGAGTTTAACGTGCAGCTGGACCGCGTGATCAAGCAAGAGTTCACGCCGTTACAGCCATCCATCCAGTGGAAAGTGAACGAAGTGGCCTGGGAGTACCTGAAGGCCCTGTTGCGGGAGGAAGAGCACCCCGAGATTGGGCCCGTGTCCTTCAGCGAGGTATACCCCCTGTACGGCGCCATCGACATGCGGGACTCTACGGTGGAGCGCAACAGGGCCCTGCGCGCAGACCTGGAGACTGAGTTCGAAATGCTCATCCATACCCTCACCGACCTGAACGGGCATTTCAAACTGAGCATTCTGGACGAGAAGATCGCGACGTGCAGGAAATGGCTCGACAGCCTCTCCGAGTTTCTGAAAATGGGAAGCGATATCGGCATCAACGCCTTTCTGGAGCAGGAGATCCGTCCGCTGTTGCGGCACTACAGGCTGCACTACCCCGAAACGCAACAGCTGATGGAAGCGTACTTCCAGCACATCGACCCGGAGCAGGGAGCGGCGCACCAGCACCGCAGCAGCCTGGAGGAGTCGATGCAGCGCATCAACAAGGCCGTAAACCGCGAGGTGAAGGCCTTTCAGGAGGAGCTGCAGCAGTCGTTCCCCTGCTATATCGAGTCCTTCCGGACAGACGGTGTGGAATATGACGTTTACATTGGCCAGTCCATCACGCCAGCCCGGCCCTTTGCCCTGCTGTACCTGCACAACTTCCGGCTTATGCAGATGGGTTTTATGGCCCGCGTCACCCGGCTCACGCATTCGCTGCTCCCACAGATGCAGGTGCCGATCCGGACCACGCAGCTTATCTTCGCGCACGGCAGCACCATCGACATCAGCTTCCGGAAAGACGAGAAGCGCTTTGACGTGGAGGGAGCCTACAACATCCGGTACCAGATGGTGAAAAAGCGCATCGACAAGGTCCACATCAAAGGCACGGCGGAGCGGCTGACGCAGCCCGGCAAAATCGCGATCGTGTACTTCAGCAACGAGGTGGCCGAGGAATACAAAAGGTATATCGGCTACCTGCAGGAGCGCCAGCAGCTCACCGGCGAGGTAGAGCACCTGGAACTGGAGGAACTGCAGGGCGTGAGCGGCCTGAAAGCCATCCGGGTGAGTGTGGCCACCGATGAGGCGGAAGCGGTATAACCGCCGGGATACAAAAAGAGTATGCCTTATGCAACAGTTAGTCGGCTTCTATATAAATTGAATGCAAATCACGCGACCATCAACCCAAACTACAATGCCCATTCATCACCTGAAAGACACGGTAAAGCGCTGTGTTCTATACCTGTTCCTGTTTGCCTTAGGCGCAACCAGCGCTCCTGCACAACCGCTTGCCCCCGACAGCGTGACCCTTGCCATCGCACCCGAGTATGACGCGGTGAGCCGGGCGCACCGCTTCTGGTTCGGGGAGAATTACCGTGCCCTGTGGGCCACGCCGGTGCAGATGCGGGTTTTCCACCTGAGCCAGGAAAAAGGAGGGATGAAGATCCTGAAGAAAGGCGGGGGCCAGCAAACCAGGTCGCTGCGCCTGCAGGATGCCGCCGGAAACGAGTGGGTGCTGCGCACGGTTCAGAAAGACCCCGGGCTGGCGCTGCCCGAGAACCTGCGGGCCACCGTGGCCAAAGCAATCGTGCAGGACCAGATCTCGGCCTCCCATCCCTTTGCCTCCCTGGTGGTGCCACCGCTGGCCGAGGCCCTGAACGTGCCGCACGCCAACCCCGAGATTGTATACCTGCCCGATGACCCCGCGCTGGGTGAGTACCGGCGGGAATATGCCAATCAGGTATACCTGTTTGAGGAGCGCGAGCCCCTGACGGCCAGGGACACCGACAACACCGAGAAGGTGCTGGAGAAGCTGGAGGACGACAACGATAACCGCGTGGACCAGCGGCTGGTGCTGCGGGCCCGCCTGCTCGACCTCGTGATCGGGGACTGGGACCGCCACGCCGACCAGTGGCGCTGGGTAGAGACCGAGGACGAGGTGGGGGACATGTACCGCCCGGTGCCCCGCGACCGCGACCAGGTGTTCTTCGTGAACACCGGCGTGATCCCCTCCATCGCCTCCCGCAAATGGATTATGCCCAAGTTTCAGGGGTATGACAAGAAAATTAGGGACGTGAAGGGCCTGAACTTCAACGCCCGCTACTTCGACCGCCTGTTTCTGCAGAGCCTGGACGAGGAGGCGTGGCGCGAGGAAATTGGCCTGGTGCAGCAAACCTTGACCGATTCCCTGGTCTACGAGGCAGTGCACCGCATGCCCGCTGGCATCTACGCCCTGTCCGGCGACAAGATTGCCCGCACCATGATCGCGAGGCGGGATAACCTGGAGAAAGTGGCCCTGGACTATTACCGCTTTCTGGCCAAAACCGTGGACATCCCCATATCCGACAAACGGGAGCGTGTGGACATCAACTATACCCAGGCAGACGGGAGCGTTGCGGTAACTGTGCACGATCTTAAAAAAGACGACAGCAACGGCAGGCTTTTATACCACCGCACGTTCCTGCCAAGCGTCACCAAAGAGATCCGGGTTTACGGGAGAGGCGGCGGCGATATTTTCTCGGTGGCGGGAAAAGAGCACTCCCCTATAAAAGTGCGGGTCATCGGGGGGGGCGGCAAAGACGACTTCCGGGTGGAAGAGGGGTTCCGCAACAGCGGTAGACTGCTCCTATATGATCGCTCAGACAAGGAAAACACGTTCCCGAAGGCCTCGCTGGCTACCATCAAGGCCTCCGCCGACACCACTGTGAATGACTACGAACCCAACACATACCAGTATGACATCCTGATGCCGCAGGTGACGGCGGGGTATAACCTGGACGACGGGGTGTTGCTGGGCGCCGGATTCCTGTATACCAAGCACGGGTTCCGGAAAGAGCCCTATGCGGCGCGGCACCGCCTGATGGCGGGGCATGCACTGGCAACCAAAGCCTTCTTTTTTGACTATTCAGGGGAGTTTACCGACGCGATCGGGAAGGCCAACCTGACGGTGGACGTGAATGGGAAGGCACCGAACAACACCAGCAATTTTTTCGGGGTGGGCAACGAGACCGAGTATGTGGAGGTAGGGGATAAGCCGATCCGCTTTTACCGCACCCGCTACGATTTCATCACTTCGCAGGTGCGGCTGCACCGGTCCCTGGGTGAGCACTTCAGTATAAATGGCGGCGTGGCAGCCCAATATTACAGCAACGAGGCCGACGAAAACAACGGGCGCTTCATCATTTCATACCAGGAGGAGAACCCGTCGGAGGCCATCTTCTCCCGGAAGTTCTTCACCGGCCTGGTGGCGGGCCTGGAGTATGACACCCGAAACAACAGCCTGCTCCCGTCGCGCGGGGTGCACTGGAGCACCTCGCTCACGGGCATGCAGCAACTGGACGATAACCGGGAGGCGTATGGGCAGGTACAGTCCGCGTTCAGTTTTTACCTGAGTCCCGGGAGCAGCGGGAACCTCGTGATCGCCAACCGCTTTGGCGGGGGTGCCACCGTGGGGGAGCCGAACTTTTACCAGCTGCTTTACCTGGGCGGAAGCAACAACCTCCGGGGTTTCCGCAACTACCGCTTCGCGGGCGAGCGCATGCTATACCACAACCTGGAACTGCGCCTGAAGCTCTTTGATTTCAGCTCATACCTGTTCCCGGGCTCAGTGGGCCTGCTGGGTTTCAACGATGTCGGCCGCGTGTGGGTCAAGGGAGAGGACTCCGACAAATGGCACGACGGTTTTGGGGGAGGTTTATACCTCATACCGGCCAAGCTCATTCTGCTGCAGGGCGTGATAGGCATCTCCGAGGACGACGTGCTGCCGCATGTGTCGGTGGGGTTTAGGTTCTGACAGTGGCCGCAGCAGCATGTAGAGGTATAACTGGCAAACCTATCGCAGAGAACCTGGCTGCGCGCAGTATAAGCCCAGCCAGGTATAGGTATCTCTTTCTTTTCCGTAACGCGCAGCGCATGGGTAAATTAGCTTATGAAGGCGAAATTAACCCATGCGCTATGGAAACGGACACCAAAAACACGTCACAAAACAGTTATTTAGAAATATAGTTAGTTCAATACTTTGTGAACTAAAAAAACTTTCGTATATTTGTAGCACTAAAGGGAAACAATATGTCTGAAAATAGCATAAAACTTAGGGTAGAGCAAATTGAGCTGTTGGAGAAACTTGCCGTCTTGCTTGAGAAGGAAGGTTTCCAGCCAGCCATGGCTAAAGTGGTGGCCCTTCTGTTAGTAAGCGACCAGACCGAGCTGACTTTCGATCAGATCCAGGATACGCTTAGTATCAGCAAGGGGGCCACCAGTCAGGCGATCAACCAATTGCTAAGTGCGAACAAGATAGAGTATAAAACCAAACTGGGTGAACGCAAGCGCTACTTCTGTAGCCGGGTGATGAGCTGGCAGGAGGACGTGAAGGCGGACCTGAACAACATATCAAACTTTAACAATATTCTGAAGCAGATTTTGCAGCAACGCCCGGACCATACCAAGAACTTTAACCAGAGTATGGAAAGGCTGGTCCAGTTTATGGATTATCTGAACGAAGAGCTGCCTGTGCTGTATCGAAAATTCGAGGAGCAGCACAGTTAAATTTTTTGCCCAGTTTAGTTCACAAAATACTGAACAAAATAAAATAAAAAAACACATATATGAAAAAGAAATTATCTCTGTCACTCTTCCTGCTGCTGCAGCTTTGTCTGCAAGGCTATGCACAGCAAGCAGACACGTTGCGGCTCTCGCTGATTGAGGCGGTGAACCTGGCTGTGGAGCAAAACCCGCAGCTGAAGAGCACTCAGCTTAACGAGGAGAAGAACCGTTACCGCATCAAGGAGGTGAAGGCGGCGGCGCTGCCCCAGCTGAACGGTGACGCCACGTTCACCGACAACTTCCAGCGGGCCACCCAGATTCTGCCCGGCGAGGTTTTTGGACAGCCCGGCACTTCGGTGGCAGTGCAGTTCGGCACGCAGTACCAGATGGGGGTAACGGCACAGGCATCTCAGGTCCTTTTTGATCCCTCGCTCATCGTCGGGATTCGGGCCGCCAAAGAGAGCCAGGGGCTGTACGAGCTGCAGACCTTCCAGACCAAGGAAGACCTGATCTATAATGTGGTGAACATCTATATGCAACTGCAGATGGTGGAAAAGCAACAGGAGCTGGTGAAGGGAAACATAGACCGGATGCAGCAGCTGATCTACATCACCAACGAGCAGTTTAAGGAGGGCATCATCAAAAAAGTGGATGTGGAGCAGCTGAAGGTAAATAACACCAACCTGCTGACCCAACTCTCCAACGCCAACAATACCTATGTGCAGCTGATCAACAACCTGAAAACGCTGATGAGCGTGCCCGCCAGCCAGCCGGTTGCCATCACCGAGGTTGGGGCAGACCCCATACCAGTGCTACAGCAACTGAACCTGGAGGCCAACACCGAACTTGCCCTGCTGGACTATCAAATGAACCTGCAGCGCCTGAACACCAAAAACATCCAGGCCGGGTATCTGCCCAAGCTGTCGCTGATCGCCAACTACGGCTGGCAGGGGCAGACAAACGAGTTGTTTGAGACCGGACAGACGCAGGGCTTTAAGTCCGGTTTATATGGCCTGCAGCTCAGCATCCCCATCTTCGACGGCTTTGCCAAGCGCAGCAGGGTAGTGCAGAGCAACATTGAGCTGCGCCAGCTTGAGCTCAACAAGCAGTACCTGGCCAGCAACATCACCAACGAGTTTGTGACGGCCCGAAACAATGTGCTGCAGAACCAGCGGGTGCAGGAGGCCCAGCAGGAAAACATGAAGGTGGCCGAGGAACTCTACCAGGTGGCCAAGCTTTCCTATACCGAGGGCATTGCGCCGCTCTCCGAGCTGATTAACGCCGAGAATGGCCTCAAAGAGGCCCAAACGCAGTACCTCACCGCCATGCTGCAAATGAACCTGGCCGAGCTGGACCTGATGCAGAGCAGCGGGCAGCTAAGCCAGATCATCAAGGAGACATCCCCAGTTAAGTAACTCATCCATAAAAAGATAACCCAGCGACCATGACTAGCACGAACAAAAAAACCAAGACATCCACTTACGTAGCCATCGGGATCATTGTGGTGGTGGTGGGCTTCATCATCTTTAAGCTCATCGGCAACAAGCAGGTGATTAACGAACGGGCCGAGGCGGTGCCGCAGGGCGTGGAGGCGATGCCCGTAAAAGTGGCGACTGTCACCGAGAAAGAGCTGAACAGCGCCATCACCCTCCCAGGGTCCTTCGAGGCACGCAAGTCGCTGCCCCTGGTGGCTGAGGCGCAGGGCTCCATCATCCAGCTCAACATTGCGGAAGGGCAGCAGGTAAGACGCGGGCAGGTGGTTGCCCGGATTGACCCTACGGCTATCCAGTCGAACCTGGCCACGGCACGCGCCTCTTACAACAACGCCGTGAAAAACAAAGAGCGTTACGAGCGATTGGTGCAGGCTGGGGCCATCAGCCAGAAGCAGTATGAGGATGTGGCGCTGAACGTGGAGAACGCCCGCGCCAACCTGACCGGCATTGAGCAGCAGATGAAGTATGCGGTGGTGTATGCCCCCATGTCGGGCATTGTGGGGGAGGTGAAAGTGGAGCAGGGAAGTTTCGCCACCACAGGCATGCAGCTGGGCAACGTGATCGACATCTCGAAACTGAAGATGGTGCTCAAAGTGCCTGAGGAAGACGTGATCAAGGTTAAGGAGGGCCAGCCTGTCAAGATCATCACCGAAGTATACCCGAACCATACCTTCACCGGCAACATCACGCTCATTAGTGTGCAGGCAGATGCCGGCCGGAAGTATGACGTGGAGGTAGAGGTGGACAACACAAGCCAGTTCCCCCTAAAGGCAGGCATGTTCGGGACCGCCATGCTGAACGCTCAGACAGGAGAGGACAACACGCGGCTGTTTGTGCCCCGAAGAGCGCTTGTGGGCAGCGTGAAAGACGCCAAGGTGTTTGTGCTGCAGAAAGACAACACCGTGGCGCTGCAGGCCATTGAGGTGCAAAACGTGTCTGGGGAGGACGTGATTGTGCTTGGCGGCCTTTCCCCGCAGGAGAAAGTGATCATATCCGGCCAGATAAACCTGCAGCCAGGGGATAAGGTGCGCGTAACGGAGTAACCGGTATCCGCCTGCCCCGCAAATTGATGTTCAGAACCTAAAGAATTGAAATTATGAGTATTACAGACGTTGCCGTAAAAAGACCCACGCTGGTAGTGGTGATCTTCAGCATACTGGTGCTGCTGGGCCTGATCGGGTACAGTACCTTAACCTACGAGCTGCTGCCAAAGATCAGCTCGCCGGTGATCACCATCACCACCATCTACCCGGGCGCTGCGCCCTCCGAGGTGGAGACCGCCGTTTCGAAGCGGATTGAGAGTGCCGTATCGACCCTGGAAAACCTGGAGAGTACCCAGGCCATCTCGCAGGAGGGGGTGTCGGTGGTGGTGGCTACCCTGCTGTACGGCACCGATGTGGATGTGGCCCTGCAGGAGGCGCAACGCAAGGTGAACAGCATCAAATCCACGCTCCCGGATGACGTGGACGACCCGAGTCTGGGCAAGTTCTCCTTCGACGAGATGCCGATCATGCGCATCGGGGCTACCTCCGATATGGATGAGCGCGCCTTCACCACACTGTTCGAGAAAACCGTACAGCCTGAGCTGGCCCGTATAGAGGGCGTGGCGCAGGTGAACATCATCGGGGGCGAGAACCGCGAGATCAAGATCAACGTCGACAACGACAAGCTGCGCTACTACAACCTCTCCATCCTGCAGGTGTCCAACGCCATCTCCCGCGCCAACCTCAACTTCCCGACTGGCAGTCTGAAGAGCACCCAGCAGGACGTACTGGTTCGCCTGAGCGGAAAGTTCACGAGTGTGGACGAGCTGGCAAACCTGGTGGTGGCAACCAACACAGATGGCAGCCAGGTATACCTGAAAGACGTGGCCGAGCTCTATGACACCAAGGAGGAGGCCAGCTCGCTGACGCGCATCAACGGCAGAACCTCCCTGGGTATCCTGATCACCAAGACCAGCGATGGTAACACCGTGGGCATCAGCGACGATGTGAAGGAGGCGATGGCCGAGCTGGAGCAGCGTTACAGCGCCGAGGACATGCAGTTCACCATTGCCAACGACAGTGCCGACTTTACGCTAGAGGCGGCCAACTCCGTAATATTTGATCTCATCATCGCTATTATCCTGGTGGCCTTTATCATGCTCTTCTTCCTTCACAACATCCGCAACGCCCTGATCGTGATGGTGGCCATACCGGTCTCTATCGTGGCAACGTTTGCCGTGATGGCCCTGCTGGGCTTCTCGCTCAACCTCATGACGCTGCTGGCCCTCTCGCTGGTGGTGGGTATCCTGGTGGATGACAGCATTGTGGTGCTCGAGAACATCCACATGTACATGGAGCAGGGTAAGAGCGCCATGCAGGCGGCCATGGACACTTGGAAAGAGATTGGTATCTCCGTGACGTCCATCACCCTTGTGATCATTGTGGTGTTCTTGCCGATTACCTTTGTGTCGGGCGTTGTGTCCGACCTCCTGTTCCAGTTCTCGATCACGGTGGTGGCGGCCACCATTATCAGCTGGCTGGTGTCCTTTACGCTCACCCCGTGGCTGTCAAGCCGCTTCACCAAGCTCTCGCACCTGAGCAACGACAGAATGTTGGACAAACCGCTGATCTGGTTTGAGAGCATGATCAACGGTTTTCAGAGCTTTTTCAAAACCATACTGCTATGGGCGCTGCACCACAAGCGTGTCTCTTTCGCCGCGATCATAGCGCTGGTGATCGCTTCGTTTACACTGATAGGCGGCGGTTTCATCGGCGTGGAGTTTGTGGCCAACGGCGACAACGGCGAGTTTCAGCTGAAAGCCGAGCTTCCAAAGGAGACCCCGCTCGAGCAAACCAACTTCCTGACCCAGCAGATAGAGGAGAAGCTGTTGAATGACCCGAACGTGGTCAATGTGTTTACCACCGTGGGTGCCTCTGGCGGCGGTAGCGTGAGTGCCGGTTCCAGCCCATACATTGCGGAGTTGAACGTGAAGTTGGTGCCTGCCGAGCAGCGCACGCTCTCCAGCAGCGAGTACGCGGCCAAAACCAAGCTGGCCTTGCAGGAGTCGCTGCCAGGTGCCAAGTTCACGGCCGCCCCGGTAAGTATGGTGGGTGGGGCCGGAGCCGCGCCAATCCAGTTCCAGGTGCAAGGCGCCAACCTCGACACGATCCTCGCCTTTAGCGAAAAGCTGATCGCGACCGTGAAAACAGTGTCTGGCACCAGTGAGGTGAAAGCATCCGTGGAGGGGGGTAACCCGGAGATTGCGGTGCAGATAGACCGCCAGCGGCTCGCGGAGCTTGGCTTGTCGCTGGATGTGGTGGGTACCACCATGCAGAACGCCTTTACGGGCAACGACCAGAGCAAGCTGCTGCAGGGCGATGACGAGTACCCGATCCGGGTGCAGCTCGACGCTTTTGACCGCCGCAACATCAACGATATCCGGAACCTCACTTTTCAGAACGATAAAGGCGAGTTGATCAAGCTCAACCAGTTTGCCAGCATCGTCTCCTCGTCCGGCCCCTCCAAGCTGGAGCGGAAAGACAAGATCCCGACCGTGACCGTGGAGTCGCAGGTGGTGGGCCGGCCGGTGGGCACCGTGGGCCAGGAGATACAGGCGCTGATCGATGAGATGAACCTGCCGGAAGGCGTGAACATCAGCGCGGCCGGCGACTTGAAAAACCAGACGGAGGCGTTTAGCAGCCTGCTGCTGGCCCTGATGGCCTCTATTGTGCTCGTATACCTGATCATGGTGGCCCTTTACGATAACTATGTATACCCGCTGGTGGTAATGCTGGCCGTGCCGGTTGCCATGATCGGCGCCTTCCTGGCGCTGGCCCTGACGCTGAGTAACCTGAGTATCTTCGGTATGCTGGGCCTGATCATGCTCGTGGGGCTTGTGATCAAGAACGCCATCCTGATTGTGGACTTTGTAAACCAGCTCAAGGCGGAGGGCATGCCCTCGTACGAGGCGCTGGTGCAGGGCACGATGGCCCGTTTCCGCCCGATCCTGATGACGACCATCGCGATGGTGATTGCCATGATTCCGATTGCCATTGCCACGGGGGCAGGCGCCGAGTGGAAAAACGGCCTGGCCTGGGTGCTGATCGGTGGCCTGACCAGCTCCATGCTCCTCACCCTGATTATAGTGCCGGTGGCCTACCTGGCCGTGGACGTGATGAAGGAGCGGCGCGCTGCCAAAAAAGAACGAAAAGCAGAAAAGAAGCTGGCCTTCCCGAATGCCTAAATATACTGGCGAGCTCCCGCGCGGGCTCCTAAAAATAAGTTTAAAATCCAATGAAAGACAAAACCATGAGAACAGCGATCATAACGGGTGCCAATGTGGGCTTAGGGTATGAAACAGCGCTGGACCTGACGGGCCAGGGGTATGCCGTGGTCCTGGCCTGCCGAAACCCTGAAAAGGCCGCTGCCGCAAAAGAGCGCATGCTCAAGCGAAACCCCTGGGCAACGGTGGAGGCGATGGAGATAGACACCAGCAGCCTGGCTTCCGTAGAAGCCTTCGCCGCGGCGTATCAGCGGCGCTATACCACCCTGGACCTGCTGATAAACAACGCAGGGGTGATGATGTCGCCCTATCAGGTGACGGAAGACGGCTTTGAGAGCCAGCTGGCCACCAATTACCTCGGGCATTTTGCCCTGACAGGCCGGTTGCTGCCGATGCTGCTGCAAACCCCGGGCTCGCGGGTCGTGTCGCTGAGCAGCCTGGCCCACCGCTGGTCGCCCATCCAACTGCACGATCTGCACTTCCAGAAGGGGTATAGCAAGCGCAAGGCCTACGGGCAAAGCAAACTGGCCTGCCTGATGTTTGCCTACGAGCTGGACCGGAGGCTGAAGGAGCACGAGCACCGCACGCTTTCGGTGGCGGCACACCCCGGCCTCTCCGATACTAACCTGGCGCAGCACATGCCGCCGATGCTCAAGTGGCTCAGCCCGATGATCGGGCAAAGCGCTGTGGCTGGCGCACAACCCACGCTATATGCCGCGCTGTCGCCCAACATAAATGGCGGGGAGTACATCGGCCCGAACGGTTTTCAGGAGTGGCGGGGCAAGCCTATTGGCGTACCCTCCAAAGACACCTCGCACGATGAGCGGATGGCAAGCGCCCTCTGGGAGAAATCCGAGGAAATGACGGGCGTGACGTATGGCTTTACACAGCTGCAGCAGCAAAAATCCAGAAAACGACAGTAGAACGTTTCCGGAGCGAAGGAAGAGTCAATTTAAACATCAGCGAGGAAACACGAATGTGACTGAGAATTAGAGGCTAATGAATATTCTTGATTATGAACATCTGGAGCCATCAAAGCCTTGAAGGGATGCCCAGACAAAACTAAAGCAGCCACCCGGCAGAAGGGGCTGTTTCTTAAAATTGGGGTATGGCATAAGCGGCTTTCTGCTAAAGGTATGTTTTCCGCCACGCTGATTGGCTGTAGTGGTGCTGATTGCGTATAGTGACGCGTACATATTTAACAAAAGCGTAGAACTGGTATATGAAAACAAACAGCCTGAGCCGACCGGTCTCGCAATCGCTGAAGGAGTATGCCCGCGGGGTAGCCGGCGGCTTGCTCTTTAGCTTTCCGATGCTGTACACCATGGAGGTATGGTGGGCAGGCTTTATCGCCACTCCCTTTCAACTGATGGTGCTGATTGTGGTCACGTACCTGTTGCTGCTGGGCTACAACCGATATGCCGGCATGCGGCCCGATGCGTCGTGGCGAAGCGTTTTCGTGGACTCCGTGGAGGAGATGGGCCTTGGTGTCATCCTCTCGTTCGGCATCCTGCTGATGCTCAACCGCATCTCCCTGCACGGCATGTCGGTGGAGGAACTGATGAGCAAGGTGATCATTGAGGCCATGGCGATTTCCATTGGCGTGTCGGTGGGCACGGCGCAGTTGGGTGTGGAGCCGGACGATGCGGAAGAGGAAAACGGAGAAGAACAGGACCGCATCAGGCAGGAGCAGAAGCGAGGCTCCGGGAAAATGGCCACCGCCGTGATCGCCTTGTGTGGGGCGATACTGGTGGGCGGCAACGTGGCACCCACCGAGGAGATTCTGATGATCGCCGTCGAAGCCGAGCCCGTGCACATCCTGTCTATGGCGCTCGTGTCACTGGTGCTCAGCACGGTGGTAGTTTCCTTCAGCGATTTTCGCAACACGTCCGCTGTGCTCAACGGCAACGTCGTCTTTAACATACTTTACGATACCTGCATCTCATACCTGATCGCGCTGGCGGCCTCGGCTTTCTCGCTGTGGTTTTTTGGCCGTTTCGATGGGGTGAGCTTCTGGATTGTCACTGCACAGTGCATCACGCTGGGCGTTATCGCCACCCTTGGTGCCTCCGCAGGCAGGCTCCTGATAAAATAACACCCGATGGAAGTAACGAAAGAGAAAGAAAACAAGGAAACAAAGGATCCCAAAAACCTGCTGGAATGGGGCGTTTTCACGGTGGGCCTGGTGCTGGTGCTGGCTATCTTCGCTTACCTGGGCTACGAGACGTACACGCACGCGCCTATGTCTCCGGAGCTTTCGGTGGAATACTGGCCCGCCCCAACCAAGGCGCAGCCATACCGCTACCACGTGTTGGTGCGGAACACAGGGGGAGAAACGGCGGAATCAGTGACCTTGGAACTGGTGATGCAGCAGGGTTCCACTGTTATCGAGCGCTCTGAACTGCAGATCATGTATGTGCCGCAAGAGTCGGAGCGGGAGGGGTGGATAAACTTTTCGCGCAAGCCAGCCACAGCCAACGCCGTTTCCGCCCGGATCATGAGCTATCAGAAACCCTAACCTCAGGAAACGGGCGCTCCGGCCATACCCATACCTGCAAAAAACTCAAATCAGCTGCTGACGGTTTGGAAGGCATACAGCAATTCCCGGCCTATCTGCCGCGCCCGCTCTACGTATTTGGCCTGCTGCTCCGCCGTGCCGTCAAACGCCTTGGGGTCCTCGTAGGTGAGCGGGATTCGGATCTCCGCGCCTGGTATAACGGGGCAGTTTTCGTCGGCGTCCGAGCAGGTCATGATGGCGGCAAAGTTGCTGGAAGGGTTTACCGCGTCCGTCACCTCTTTCGACCATACCCGTGCGGCAGGCAGTTCTGGCGCATACCGGATGCTGTAAACGGGATTGGCCCCCTCGTCAGTTTTCTCAATCCTGAAGCCAAGTTGCCGCATTGCCTCCACGGCATTGGGGTTAAACGCCGTGGCCTCGGTACCCCCCGAAAAGCAGGCAACCGGACCCACGTCATGTTGTGCCGCGGCGGCCAAAGCCCACAATTGCGCCATATGGCTGCGCCGGGAGTTATGGGTGCATATAAAATTAAGCTGTGCGGGCTGCCCACTGGCCTGCTTTTGCCGCACGTACCGGGCCAACTGCTGCAACTGTTGCTTCCGGTTTTCGGGTATCTGGTTGTACTCCTGCTCCAGTTCCTGCACTGTTGCCGAGAGTTCGGGGTATAGCTTCATGTTTTTGGGATGGGTTTCTGTGGAAGATAGGAAAAAAACTTCCCCCGCAGTATAAAACAGTGCGGGGGAAGTAGTAGTTAGCAGCAGCCAGAGCCTGGGGTGCAGCAGGCCGCGCTGGCGGGTTTGTCGCCATACACCGTGATGCTGAAAATGCCGGTGTTGCTGGCGCGGAAAGCGCTTATCTCGTCTTCGCTCAGGTAGTCCTTCAGAATCTCATCGGGCACCAGGATTGCCTTCTCCTTTTGCACCGTCACGTTCTCAAAGCCCGCTTCGCGGATGATCTGCAGGTAGTCGTCTTTCTGGATAGCGCCCGAAACGCACCCGGCATAGAGTTCGCTCGCCTGCACCAGACCTTCGGGCAAATTGCCCACGAGCACCACATCCGAAATGCTGAAATGGCCCCCTGGCTTAAGTACGCGGTACGTTTCGGCAAAGGCTTTCCGCTTGTCCGGCACCAGGTTCAACACACAGTTGCTGATAACCACATCGGCCCGGTTGGCGGCGATGGGCAGATCCTCGATCTCGCCCTGCCGGAACTCCACGTTGTGGAAACCCAGCTTCTCGGCATTGTCACGGGCTTTGGCAATCATGGCGTCCGTCATGTCCACGCCCATCACCTTGCCCGAGTCGCCTACAATGGCGCGTGCCACAAAGCAGTCGTTGCCGGCGCCGGAGCCAAGGTCCAGCACCACATCGCCGGGCTTGATCTGGGCAAACTCCGTTGGTACGCCACAGCCCAGGCCCAGGTCGGCATCAGGGGTATACCCGTCCAGTTGGGTATAATTGTCCGCAAAAATGGCGTAGTCCACAGTGCAACAGCCCGTTGCCCCACAGCAGGAGGTCTCATTCTGCTCTTTGCTCTGTAGGGCAATCTCACTGTACTTTTCTTTTACAAGTGCTTTTAGTTCTTCAGGATTTTTCATGATCTTCGGTTTTAATCGTTTTATTGCGATTGGTTTAGGTAAATTTTTTTAACAGCAGCCGGTTTGGCAGGGGGTATAAGCGGTGAAGAATGCCTGTAGCAGGTGCTGTGCCTGCTCCCAGGCCCGAGCGTCTATACAGTAACAGACCTTCTTGCCGTCGATGTCGCCCTGTATCAGTCCGGCTTCTTTCAGCTCCTTGAGGTGCTGCGACACCGTTGACTGCGAGAGGGGAAGCTCCTCCACGATGTCGCCGCAGATGCAGGCGCGGCGCTCCAGCAGGAGGCGCAGGATAGCCACGCGGGCAGGGTGCGCCAGCGCTTTGGCGTATTTCGCCAGCACAATGTCAGTTTCGGTGAAGGCCTCGGTTTTGCTTGCTCCCATGATTTGGTTTTATGATCGTAATACTACGATTAAAACGCACTACTTCCAAAAATGTTTGCAGAAATCTCTGTTTTTTGCGCAGCCGTTCTGGAGTCCACTGGTGGTATAGGAAAGCCCGGATATTGGGTATGATCAAGGGAAAATCTTATTTCCGGGTGTATAACTACTTTCAAGCGCTGCCGTATTAAATATAGTATCAATACAATAAATACATGAAAACATTGACCCGATTATACTCAAAGGCAGCGATGGGCGCTGCGGTCCTGTTCTTTCCGGTGCTGGTAGGTTGCTCTGCATTTGGCGGGAGCGGCAGTTTGTCGAACAGCCCGGCTGTGGCAGCCCAGCAGCAGGAGATTGAAATGCTGCAGAGGGAAGTAGACGAGGCGGAGCGCTATAGAAAAGAGGCAGAGCAGCGCGAGAAGGCCGCCAAGAACAGACTGAAGGCCGCTGAGCATGAGCTGAAGGCGCTTGAGTCGCAGGCAAAGGCCAGAGGATATTAACTGTAAAATAATGCAATTTGAGAAAGGGCAGGAGATTAATTTCTTCTGCCCTTTTTTGACGATATTTACCTTTATGTAAGGCATTGCTTTTCTGCGAGAAAGCGTCCATCCGGGACCAACTTACCCCACAGGATACAGAGCGTCAGGTTTACTGCTGCTGGTTCACCGTTTTATCTCGCTCGGCAAAAAGCCGTAGTGCTTTTTGAAAGCCGCCGTGAAGTGCGCCGCTTTTTTATACCCCACCGCATAGGCTATTTCGCCAATGCGCTGCTGAGACTGCCGTAGCAAGTGCCTGGCCTGCTGCATCCGGAGCCATACCACATAGCCGTGCACGGTGTGGTTGTAGCAATACTTGAAGCCTTGCTTCAGGTTGTGCTCATTTATACAAACCAGGCGCGCCAGTTCCTGAATCGTGGGCGGCTTGGCGAAGTTCTCCTCCAGTATGGCTTTGGCCTCTGCGATTCGCAACTCATCATCACCGCGGAGCATCGGGCGGCGCGGCTGCTGCCACTGCTGCCATTGCTCCAACTGCAACACCAGCAGTTCGGCTACTTTTGCTTCTATATACAACCGTTTGAGGGTTGCGCTGTGCTGGCAGTTGCAGATGTCCTGGATCACCCACTTCATTTCGGCCGTAATGTGCAGGGGTTTGCTGCTGAGCCAGGTGTGCCGGCCTTGCAGTAGCTGTGCCGTAAATTCCTGGTGCGGCGAGTTGTGCCGGTGCAGCAGCCGGAAATAAAACTCTTTTGAGAGGATTACCAGGAAATAGTGGTGCCGCGTGGCTGGCTGCAGGGTATACACTGCCTCGAGCTGCGGTGTGTAGCAGATGTGGTGGGCATTGGGGCGGCACGGGCTCTTTTTACCGAACCCCTGGAAGGTGGCTGAAGCGTCTCCTTCCAGGCAAAACGCCAGCATGATGCTCTCGCCGGTTACCTTCAGGTGATCCTGCACCTGCTGCGTAAAGGTCATTTTGGTGTTGATGATAAACAGCCCGCCGCCGCATACCTGAAAGCTTCGCAACGAGGAAATTGCCTGCCCCTGTAGCAGTACCTCCTTTTCCTGCAAAGGCTGGCTGTTGTCGTACCCCATCGGCATATCCGCGCTGCAAATCCAGGCATCCACAGCGTCTACTTTAGAGGTGATCATCATATACATCCTTTTTCGATATTCTTTCTTCCTTTTTCGATACCAGCACGTGCCATCTGTGACCTACTTTTGCCAAAAGTAATTATTTATAATTAGTCTAAATAAAAATAACGATGAAAAATTTTACATTAGCTATATTTCTCCTGCTGTTTTCACACAGCCTTTGGGCGCAGCACCTCGGGGCAACGTTGTATGGGCGCGTGCAGGGGGAGAACGGGAGGCCCGTGGCTGCGGCCAGTATAGTGCTGGAAAACACGCGCTTCAGCACGATCTCCAGCGACAATGGCAGCTTTGAGCTGACGCGATTACCCGAAGGTACCTATCAGGTGCATGTGGTGGCCATCGGGTTCGAAAGCCAGACGGCTCAGGTGACGCTGCGCCGCGGCAAGTCGGAGGAAATCATCCTGTCGCTGCTGGCGAAGGCCAACCAGGTGGCAGAGGTGGAGGTGTTCGGGGAGCGCGACAAGCAGCCCGAGAAGCTCGATGCCATCACGCGCCTGCCGCTCAAGCCCAGCGAGCAGATCCAGAGCATCTCCGTGATATCGGACCGGCTGATAGCGCAGCAGGGGGCGCTGAGTGTACTGGAGGGAGTTCGGAACGTGCCGGGTGTTTATACCTATGCCACGTACGGTGGCGTGCGCGAGAGCATTTCCTCGCGTGGCTTTCGTGGGATCCCGACGCTGAAGAACGGTGTGCGGGTGATGACTGACTTCCGGGGCCAGGGCTTCTCCACCGACATGCAGGGTGTGGAAAGCATTCAGGTGCTGAAAGGCGCAAGTTCCGTAACCATGGGCGCTGCCACCGACCTGGGTGGCCCGGGCGGCATTGTGAACATCGTGACAAAGACACCCAAGTTCGAGAACACTGGCGCTTTGTCGTTGCGAGTGGGCAGCTGGGGCCTTATCCGGCCAACGTTTGATGTGTAGCGCGTGGTAAACGAATCCAAAACGCTGGCCGTGCGCCTGAACGGGTCTTACGAGAACGGCGGAAAGTTCCGGGACCACATGCCCAACGAATCCTATTACATCAACCCATCGGTGGAGTGGCGCCCGAACGCCAAAAGTACCCTGACGCTGGAAATGGATTACTTCGACGAGGCCCAGGGCATCGATGTAGGCACTGTGAACCTGTCGGTGGGCAACAAGAAAAACGAGATATATGACTTGCCGTCGAACCGGTTCCTGGGGTTTGAGACTGATGTGACTGATGTGAGGCACAGCACTTACGCCGCGCGCCTCAAGCACAACCTCAACAACAGTTTATACATACGCGCCGCCGCTTTTTACTCCAGTTACAACGCCGACGCGATTAAAAGCAATCTCTCTGCGCTGAAAACCGATGAGGAGAACAACATCAACGTGGAGCAGCTGAACTGGTATAACCGCTCCATCTCGCACAACTCCAGCCGCGAAGACAAGAACACGGTGCTGCAGCTTGACCTGGTGGGGCAGCAACTGAACACCGGGTTTTTGCAGCATACCTTCCAGATCGGGGCAGATTACCGGTATATGGACCTGTATCAGCCCACGTACAACTCCATCGGCATCGACGTGATCAATGTCTTTGACCCGCAGACCATTCCCAACACCTTGCCGGAAGGCGTGCCCGCTTTTTCGCTTACCAATGAGAATCAATCCTATGACCATCGTTTTGGCGTGACGCTGCAGGATGTGATGCAGCTGACGGAATGGGCGCGGGTATATGGCGGCGTGCGCTACAGCACCAACAAATCCAGGTCAGGCGGGGAGTCTACGTCCACCACCGCGTTCTGGAACCCCCTGGCCGGCGTGATGTTCACGGTACAGAAGAACATCAATATTTTCGGCTCCTACACCAACAGCTCCAACCCACGGTCGGCCTCTCGCCTGGACGCGAACGGCGACCCGCTTGGCTCGGAGCGCATCGACCAGTTGGAGGCGGGTATTAAGTCGGAGTGGTTCAACAACCGCCTGCGCTTTAACCTGACGCTTTACCAGATCAACAACAAAGACATGAACCTGGAAGTGTTCCGGGTGGATGAAACAGGCGCGGTGGTGTCTGCGGGTTACTATACGAAGGGCGGCAACGACGAGCGAAAAGGCGCGGAGTTGGAACTGACCGGCCGCCTGCTGCCAAACCTGGAGATCGTAACGGGCTATGCCTACATCAATGCGCAGTATAAAGAGCACACCACGTTTGTGCCGGGTTCTGCGCCGAACAACACCCCGAAGCACACGGTTAACGCCTGGGCCTACTATACGGTGCCGGAAGGGGTGCTGAAGGGACTGAATGCCGGATTAGGGGCCTATTACCTGGGCAAGCGCCCATACAACGACTGGACACAGGACGGGGTGCAGTACCATGCCATCGAGCCAGACACCGCCCCGTGGTATAACAAGGCCTATACCCTGGTGAACGCGCAGGTTGGGTATGAGTTCCGGCAGCACATCGGTGTTCGGGTGCTCTTCAACAACCTCCTGGACGAAGTAGGGTATGATGCCTACCGTTCCAACTATATCGACAGTGTGCAGCCACGAAACTTGTCTGGCGTTGTAACTTATCGCTTTTAAACTTTTTGTAGATTTTTCACTGATTCTATACAGAATATTGTCTTAACCCATGAAAAGGACCTTCACCTGGCGCAAGCTTTTTAACGACATACACCTCTGGCTGGGCATTGGCAGCGGACTTGTGCTTTTTATCGTGTGCCTCAGCGGCACCATTTACACGTTCCATACCGAAATAGAGCAGTTGCTGGAGCCGGAGAAGTACACGGTGGAGGCGCAGGCACACGTGCTGCCGGTGGATGCGCTGGTAAAGCAGTTGGAGAAGGAACTGCACGGTAAGGTAGTGAGCCTGGATATTCCGGTGGACAGCGAAAGCACGTACCGCGTGAGCGTGGCGCAAGCGGAGCCGGCAGGTAGCGCAGCGGAAAGTCATGGGCCAAGCGGGAACGGTAAAAATGCGCAAGCGGGCAGAGGCGGGCACGGCGGGGGCAACCGCCCGACCACGTACATGGTGGACCCTTATACCGGTGCGGTGAAGGGCACCACAGAAGGCCCGGCCACTGGCTTTTTCCAGACGATGATGCAGCTGCACCGCTGGTTGTTGATTGAAGGGGGTATAGGCAAGATGATTGTGGGCATCGCGACGATTATATTTGTGTTCCTCACCCTGACGGGTTTGGTTTTATGGTTTCCGGTGAAGCGTAAGAACTGGAAACAGGGCTTAAAGATCAAAACCAACGCCAAATGGAAGCGCGTGAACCACGACCTGCACAACACACTCGGATTCTACGCTGCTCTGCTGCTGCTGATTATGGCACTGACGGGCCTTTGCTGGTCGTTTGAGTGGTACCGCAACGGCCTGAGTAGCCTGATGGGCGAAGAGGTATTCAAGGGGAGGCGCGAAAAGCCCATGGCGTCTCATAGGATGGCTGGCCAAACAGCCACGCTTACCTTAGCAGGTTATATATCACGAGCAGAAGCCATTCTTCCGGGAGACGGTAATATCCGCGTGGCTTTGCCGCAGGATGACACAACGGCCGTGGTAGTGACGAAGTCTGGGGCGGGTTTCTTCGCCTTGGCTGCCTCCGACAAAGTACAACTGGACCAGCACACCGGGGAACCGCTGCTCGTGGAGATTTTCTCCGAAAAGCCGCTGAATGTGCAGCTCGTTTCGCTCATCCGGCCGCTGCATCTGGGCGAGGTATACGGCACGTTCTCTAAAATCCTGTACTTTATCTCCTGCCTCATTGCCACCAGCCTGCCCGTTACCGGTACGTTGATTTGGATTAACAAACTGAAGAAAAAACCGAAGAAGAGACTGGTCAACGCCTCGTAATTCGAGTGCGGTCTGGGCGGTTATATATAGCGGTTATATATAAAAGGGCTGAAGAATCATTCTTCAGCCCTTTTATATATGGCCAGCCACTAACTTATACCATTACTGAATGGATTTTGCGGACTGGAGTATTTTTACTTCGTGAATTTGGAGGCGACTAACACTGGCGCAAGCGTCCGCTTGTGGGGCGATGTGCGGCAGGTTGGAATGCGAGGCACAAGCGTCCGCTTGCGCCATAAAGAGGATCTATGCGCTCACATCAATGATATTGGATATACCATTCTCATTGATGTAAGCGCATTGCCTGTATAACCTACCGTCTTGGCTTGGCACGTTCATACTGAACCGGCCATGGGATATCCGCACCAAGTTCTAGGGCGGCATGGAGCGGGAAGTAGGGGTCACGCAGCATCTCGCGCGCGAGGAGCACCAGGTCAGCTTTACCCTCCGCCACAAGAGCCTCGGCTTCGGCAGCGCTCGTAATCATCCCGACAGCCCCCGTCATGATCCCGGCTTCGCGATTCACCTTTTCGGCGAACGATGCCTGATACAGCGGCCCAACCGGGATCTTGGCGTTTGGCACGTTGCCACCAGTGGAGCAGTCAATCAGGTCCACGCCTTTTTCCTTCAGCACTTTGCCCAACTGCACAGAATCATCGCCTGTCCAGCCCCCTTCGGTCCAGTCGGTGGCCGAGATGCGCACAAAAAGCGGGTACTGGGCCGGCCATACCTCCTGTACCGCGGCCACTACTTCCACAAGCAGGCGGATGCGGTTTTCAAAAGAGCCGCCATAGGCATCGGTGCGCTGGTTGCTGAGCGGGGAATAAAATTCGTGCAGCAGGTAGCCGTGCGCCGCGTGTATCTCGATCACTTTGAACCCGGCAGCGAGGGAGCGTTGCGCGGCCCCCCTGAAATCGTCGATCACTTTTTGAATGCCCGCCTCGTCCAGGGCAGTGGGTATGGGCTCGCCTGCTGTGAAGGGCAGGGCGCTTGGGGCCACGGTTTGCCAGCCTTTTTCATCGGAGGGGGCAATGGCAGCGCCGCCTTTCCAGGGGCTTTGGTGGCTGGCCTTGCGGCCAGCGTGGGCCAACTGCACGCCGGGCACGGCACCTTCCGCCTCCAGAAAAGCGGTGATGCGCTGCAGGTTGGCAATGTGGGCGTCTTTCCATATCCCGACATCATCTGGCGTGATGCGGCCCTCCGCCGACACGGCGGTGGCCTCTACCAGCACAAGCCCGGCACCGCCCACGGCGCGGCTTCCCAAATGCACGAGGTGCCAGTCGTTGGTGAAGCCGTCCTCGCTGGAGTACTGGCACATCGGGGAGACGGCGATTCTGTTCCGGAAAGTAATATCTTTAATGGTTAAAGGGGAAAATAATCTAGACATTCTAAACAAGCTCTAATGAGAAAATACGCCGCCCTGCTTGCCCTTCAGGCAGCAGGGCGGCATGTATACCATAACTGCCGGGTGTCCGGAATTGCGGTTATACCAAAACAAGGCCTGCCAGGCAGCTAAAGATAAAATACCGTTTCGCGCCTGTTTTGTTTGGGACAGCTGGAAATCGTAGGTTAGGTATAAAGAGGGTTTGAGGGCCGCGCCCTTTTCAAAATGTGCTGCTTCGGCAGACCTGGCTGGGTTAAAACTTGTATGTGGCGCTTGCCTTTAAATAGAACGGCGTGCCCGGGGTGAAGTGGATTTCGGTAACCGATTCCGGCTCGTTGCGCAACCTCGACTCGGTCTCGAACTGCGCCTCTTTCCACTTCTCGTTCAGCAGGTTCTCCGCGGTGAGTTTCAGCTCCAGGCTTTTAAACGTATAGCCTGCCACGGCATCCAGCAGCAGGTAGCCGGAGGCGGTCAGGCTATAGTCTTCGTTGGCAGGGCGGCTTTTGAGGTAGCGGTAGCGCAGACTCCCGAAAAAGCCATTATCGCTGCGCCTGGTGAGGCCGCCAGTGCCGGTTATGGAAGGAGCCAGGGGGATATAATTACTTCCTTCAGCCGCCTCGCGGGCGCGTGGCCGGGCCAGGCTGACATCCGCGTCGGCGAAAAGAGTGGGAGCCAGTTGATACCGGGCGGTCAGGTCGAGGCCGTAGCGGCGGGTTTTGCCGATGGGCTCCACAATCCCCTCATCCCCCACATACACAAACTCCTGCTCCAGGTCCAGAAACCAGACAGCCGCCTGCAGCACCGCAACCGGGACCGGCTTGTATACAAAGCCAAGGTCAGCGCCGAGGGCCGACGGCAGAATCTCGTTTCGGGCAGCCACCACCGAAACACGCGTGTCGTTGGAGTGGAAGCCCTTGCCGGCACTGGCGTACAGCTGCAGCTGCGGCGAATGGGTATAAAACAGGTTGAGTTTCGGGCTGGCCTTGTGCTGCTGCGCAGTCTGGTGCCTGTAAAGAGAGTCTTGGGTGAGCTTGTCCTGGAAGCCAAACAGAAACTGGTCGAAGCGCAGGACGGCGTTCAGGCTCCAACGCGGAGTGAGGGCAAGGGTATGGCTGGTATAGGCCGCGGCATTCACCTCCTCTATGTCGCCCTTTTTTACCTCTGACAAGGTTACGCGCCTGCCTTTGGTGCGCGACAGCTCAGAATCCTGCACCGCGTCGTAGCGCAGGCTGATGCCTGTCTCGCTTTTGAGTGTTTTCCCGAAAAGCTCACCGCTGTGGCTGTAAGTGCTGCGGTAGCCGTAGATTGACCGGTCTTCCCGCTGCCTGATCTGGTCGCCGTTGCGGCTGTCGCGGAGGAAGAACGTGAAGTTGGAGTATAGCTCAAAATCATACTTCACGAAGTATACCTGGTTTTCCAGCGTCGCCCCGTTGGGTAGGATGGAAGTCAGGATGGCGTTTGCGTTCTGGCGTGATGTTATACCCCCCTCCGTGTCGTCGATGGAGCCGAAGCGGCTGATGGTGCCGTCTTTTATGGCGCGGTTGGGCACCTGGCCGGAGGCATCCCAACGGCTCCGGAACGTGGACAGGGAGACGGACAGGAGCTTGTTGCTGCCAATCATTCCCTGGTAGCGGCCCATGAGGTTGATGCGGTTGAAATTCTGTGGCGATTCAAAATAACCGTTTGTGAACATATACTCCGTGGCCAGGTAAGCGTGCTGCTGCTTTTGCCCGGCGGCTTCGCCAAGCAAATCGAACAGGCCAGCCGCCCGATAGGTATCGAAGCGGCCCGCCTCCAGCGTGATGCTGCTGTTGCTGAGAGAGGGGCGCGTGGCGAAACTGGCATACCCTGCCGTGGCAAAATTGCCCTGGCTCGCCTGGTAAGGGCCCTTTCCATAATCAATCGACTCAATTGTTTCCGGGATCAGGAAATGCAGGTCGGCGTAGCCCTGCCCGTGCGCATGCGACACCATGTTGACGGGCATTCCGTCCACCGTCAGGCGCATGTCGGTGCCATGGTCTACATCGAAACCCCGCAGGAAGATCTGCTCTGCCTTGCCGCCTCCGGCGTGTTGCGCAATAAAAAGCCCCGGCACGCTCCGCAGCACATCCTGCGACGAACGGACAGGGCGCATGGCCACGTCAATGGCGCTGATTGCGTTCAGGGGTTTTTCCTTTCCTCCAGACACAGTGATCTCGGACAGGTCAAACATGCCGCGCTCCAACCGGGGGTGCAGAATGGTGGTTTCCCCGTCCTGCACCTGCACTGTGTACGTGGCGGCGGTATAGCCTATGTAGGAAACCCGAACGGTATATGTACCCGTGGTCAGGTTTGTCAGGGCATACTCCCCGAAGACATCCGTTGTGGTGCCGATACTATGGCTTACAACTGAAACCGAGGCCCCCGCCAAAGGGGTATGATCGGCTTGCCCACGCACGTTGCCTTTTATTATGCCACTGTGGATAAACGCCAGTGCTGACGTGTGGTATAGCAGGGATAAGAATAGAAGTAAGGGTAATTTTTTCACATAGAGTAGGGTAAAAAGGAACTGGGAAATCAGCCTAAACAATACAGAAAATCCTTCTGCGATACATGAGCCAGAAGAATAGATGATATGATGCGGTC
The DNA here is from genome assembly GCF_022601975.1 of Pontibacter sp. E15-1. Classification (GTDB taxonomy): domain Bacteria; phylum Bacteroidota; class Bacteroidia; order Cytophagales; family Hymenobacteraceae; genus Pontibacter. The sequence continues at coordinate 286,183 of NZ_JAKVIR010000001.1, read as the reverse complement.
GCACTGTTGTTGGGTATCATACCCTAAGCTATCTCAGGCAAAAGCATGGCCGCAGAAAGAAAGGGAACCGCTACCGGTAGAGGGAGACAGGGGAGGAGGGCACCGCCAACTGACAGTAGCGCCTCCTTTATCCTGATGTATACTCCATTGCTTATACCTACCGACATGTTTATTACAAACTTGAAAGCGCGTTGCCCAGGACTTTCTTACCCTCCTTGCTTAGGCTGTTATTCTGGAAAGGGTCCAGCGAAAAGGATTTCTGAAGCAGTGCCTGTCCGGTGGCTTTGTCGCCTTTTTTAAACGTGATCAGGCCATCCAGACACAGCGTGGCGGCGTCCTGCTTTTGGGTGCGCATGGCGCGTTTCATATACGTGTCCGCTTTGGCGTAATCCTGTTTTTTGTAGTAGATCATGGCCAGGGTATTGTTCACGTCAATATTGTTGGGGCGGCGTTTGTACTCTTTCATGGCATAGCCCATGGCCTTGTCATAATCATCGCCCAACTCGGTATGGATGCGTGCCAGCTCCAGGTCTACCACGTGTCCGGCTTCCTGGTCTTCCTCCAGCCCGGCCAGCAGTTGCTTCATCGTCTCAGCAGCCTTCTCTTTCTGTCCGGTTTTCTGGTACAGGCTGGTCAGTTCCTCCTGAAAGGAAAACTCAGGCAGGGTGTTGGCCGCCTGCTCTAAGAGCGCAATGCCTTCCTTATAATTGCCTTTTTTGGCTTCAATTCGACCCAGGCCGCCAGTGGCAAAGGCATAAGACGGACGCTCCTCCAATGCCTGCCGGTACGTAGCCTCGGCCAGCTGCAACTCGCCTTTTTTCTCATAGAGTTGCCCCAGGGTACACTTGGTCCAGGCAGTTTGCTCCAGGCTAGGAGTTCCGGCGCGTGCGGCCATCTCCATCGCCTGTATGGCCCCTTCCAGGTCGCCGTGAATCTCGCGGAGGTATGAGATGCGCGCATACGACTTTAGGTCGGGGCGGATGGCCACCATCTGGTCTGCCATTTCAATAGCCTCGTCGTAATTTCCCAGCTCCACATTGGCGTCGCATAGCACACCGTACACGGTGGCTCTCTTGTCGTTAAGCTTTAAGGCCTCCAGGCCAGTGGCACGGGCTTCCTCAAACTGGTGCAGCGACAGCTGGATGCTGGCTTTGGCTATGATTGCCTCGTAGCGAATGGAAGGGTCCGCGTTTTTACGGTCCAACACTTCGTCCACCAACTGCAGGGCAGCCGGGTAATAATAGGGATGCTCGCCGGTAACGCGGGCTTCCTGCATGTAGGCCAGCGCAAGCAGAAGCTTGCTTTTGGTGTCGTTGCTGTTCTTTCTGAGTTTATATTGCAGGCCCTCAATCGCTGCTTTGGTGTTCAGCCACTCGCTGGTTGTGGAGATGGGGCCGTGACGTTCTTTTAGGGGTGGTATGGGATCTTCGTGGTTTCTGCTGTATAGGTATACACCGGAACCGGCCAGGAGCAGAATAATCAGTACAATGGAGTAAAAAGTCCCTCTTTTCATATAAACATGGTTTAAGGCAGGATAATAAATGCAGGCCAGCTGTTCACTGGCCTGCATTTTATTTTTATTTAGATACTACAATCTTAACGGTTTGTGACTTTCCTTCGCGGTTTTGCATGGTGGCGTAGTAAATGCCGTTACCGAGCTTGCTCACATCGAGGGTCACTTCGTGTACTCCAGCTTTCAACTGCTTGTTGCGCAGCGGCGTAGCCACTACACGTCCGGCAGTGTCAAACACTTTCATCGACACCGCTGTCTCGTTCACGAGGTTGTAGCGGATCGTGGTGCTTTCTGAGGCTGGGTTCGGGTAGGTCTTGATCTCCTCCATCACGATGCCAGCAGGTGCCAGACCCAGGTTCATACCCTGGATGCTCTGCGCCTCCATCATGCCTTTGTCGCCACAGTCGCAGTCGTTGCCCTGCAGGCCGGTCCATGGCTGGGCCACAAACGGGAAGCCTTTCAGGAACTCGGTGTCGTTGGCGTTGATACCGTCGTTAGCCGATGTCAGCACTTTCAGCAGGTCAGGAGTAACAGGGTTCGGGTCACCCGGAGTATAGTCGTCATACCACAGTCCGATAGCGGCCAGCACCACGCCACTCACGGCCATGGTCGAAATATCCACTACGTCATCCTCCAGGCGTCGGCCGTTCGGGAAGCCGTCCATGTTCGGAATGTTCTGGAAGTCAGCGTTGGCGTTAAACCGTGGATCTGTAAGACCCAGCACTGCTGCCTGCACCAGGCCCAGTCTGCTGAAGTCCGGGGAGTCGCGTGGCGTAACCGGCGTAGAAACGTTGATACGCAGCATGTCGCCAAACACTGGCAGGAAGTTGTTTACAAAAGGCTTTCCTTTGGCGAGCGGGTTACCGTTTTTACCTGTGGCCAACTGGTAAGGGGCCAGGTTCGGCACACCTGTCATGAAGATAGGCAGTAAATCCACGGAGCGCGGCGCGGCCTTGCGGAGCAGGTAGTTGCCAAACAGCGCAGGGTCCAGGGCAGTGCCCTTCACAGCCGGGTTGTTCAGCAGCGGGAACAAACCATCCTGTCCGTTGCGGAAGTCATACACGCCCAGCGATTTTGTCTGGAGCGGTAACTGACCCAGTTGCGGCACGGCGTCTCCGAAGGCAGTGTTGTCAATGTAAAGCGCCAGCTCAGGGTTGGTGAAGTACTTCTCGTATTTCGTGTCGTCCTTGTATGGGTTGGCAGAGTTCCACTCATCCTTGCGGCCAATCGGAATAATCACCTCGTTGGTGAGCGGCATACCCAAACGCGACACCTGAACCATCGGTCCCTGGTGCCTCATCTTGCCATTCGGCTCACGCACAGTGATTTTCGGACGGCTGGCAGATGCCCAAACGCCTAACACGAAGTCAGAGTCGAGGATGCTCTTAGCCTGATCCGGGTGCTTGCCGTCTTTCTGCAACACAGAAATCGGGATGTTAAGAGCTAGTGTGTGCACATTGTGGCAGCGAAGGCCGTCCACGGCTTTGTCTGGCCGCAGGTTGCCCAGGTCAGCAAACGCGCCGATGTCGATGAAGAAAGGATCGTCTACCGGACCTACGAAAACCTTTTCGCCGGAAGAAGCGCGCTCGATGCCTTCGATCAGCGACTCCTGGTGGTAGTTAGAGTTCAGACCCACTTTCTCGTTGATAGTGCGGGGACCGGCATAGTATGGAGGCACGGTGCCTTCGGCAATCACTGTAGTGAAGGTGTTTCCGCCGTCTGTACTCTTGCTCAGGGTATACGTCTGCTTCAGGTTCTGCTTGCCCAACCGCGCATAGAAGAAGGTGGTTGGGTCCTCGTTCATCGTCTTGAACTTGAACCGGTACATGATGTCATCGCCCTTTGTGGTGGCGTTGTTCTTGATGTGGATGTCATACGCTACGTCATCTCCGAAGAAATAGTAGTTAGGACCTCCCTGTGGCAACTGAAACGGAATGTAGTTCGCGATGATCACGAGCCTGCTTGGGTCCGTCGGATTCCGGAAGGCATACAGGTCGGTGTTATCCGCCTGCGGGTCGTTGGCGATCATAGGGGCCTCCCTATGACTTGAGGATTCCAGGTAGTTCGTCTGGGAGGCGAAAGCCCCCAGCCCGACCACGGCACATAATGTCAGCCACATCTTTGGACTAACTTTTGTAAAGTTTTTCATAGAATAACATTAAAAATTTAAAATATAAAAATAAAGTGATGCAGCGCTTACCAGAGAAAGGGATATAACTAAGGTAAACTAGGAGGTATAATAGCTTTGGGTGATTGTGTGCTTACTTACGGCGCCTACTCGCGATCAGATTTGGTGGTATAAAATAAAATCTTATAAAGAATTGTTTGTAGATGGAGGGGATTCAGGTAAATATTTTATCAAAAGCTATATATACTTAGTGAATGTAGAATAATATAGGGTGTATGTGGTCTGAATGAAGACTACGAGCAAGAAAAAATATTTTTCAGAGAAAAAAAATCTTAAAAAAACTACACCTTAGCGGCATAACTTCGCTCTTCTGGCAGGTGCAAAGTCATTGACATATAATATTTTATTCATGTCACAGCCATCTCCAGCTGGCATTTTCAAAATGAAGGCATGCTCTAGTTAGGTAGATGGGAACGTGAGGGACCATAAATACATATAGATAGAATAGTATATAATTTATAAATATACATCCAGCAAGAATTAGGTTAGCGGTTGTTAAGTATGAGAAAGCAGAGCGATGTAATAGACCGCTTTACGGGTATCCCACCCTCAATGCACCTGAAGCTGCGGTGAGTCCATGACGCGCACAGTATATAAACAACAAAGGCGCTGTCGCATTTGCGATAGCGCCTTTGTAAGAAATACAGGCCAGGGTATGGCGCTGTTACTTTTCGATGACTTTGATCAGTGTTCCTTTTTCTACCTGGTCGGTAAGCTGCATGCCGTTCAGTATGGCCAGCTCCTCCATCCGGGTGTCTTTCACGTTGTAAGTGCCCAAAACCTGCGCCAGGGTCGCCGTGCGCGGCACCGTTTTGATGCGCACCCGCTCCGGCTTACGATTCAGCTTGTCGGGGTCGCTGAGGGCTTTGAAGGACTCCATGGTGCCGGTAAACGCCGGGAAATAAGTGCTGAAGTTGGCGGAGCTTGATACCCCCAGCAGGTTGTAAATGTTGCCTCCGTACTGGATCAGGTAGAGCAGCACCTTCACATCCTGCTGTTGCTGCTGCTGCTGCTGCTGCTGTTGTTGCGGTTGCGGTGTGGCAATGATCGCGAGCGCGGGGAGTCCGTTTACGGTCAGTTTCTTCGACTCCGTGGCCTGCAGGCCATACCCTTGCAGCTGCTTTTGGGCGGCGGCCTCCAGAGTTTCGCCCGAGGCCAGGGTCAGCGACATCATGGCTTTGCCGTCCTTCGGGGCCATCTGAAACTGCTGCGGGGAGTTCTGGTGGCCCCAACCGTTCGGGATCGGGAACTGGAACTTGAGCTCCGGGTGATAGAACGTGCTGTTCTCCACAAAACCCTGCTTCGGGTCCTCGCCATACACAATGCCGTCTATCATGCGCAGGTAACTGTTGCGGTTTACCTCCGGTTTGGTCAGGTTGAGCTTTTTCTGCCACTCGGCGGCCAGCTTGTTCACGGTTGTATACCGGTCAGCGGGGTTTGGGTGTGTCGACAGGAACCCAGGGATAGCCTGTCCGTTGCCCTCCTGCTGCCGCTGCAGTGTCAGGAAGAAGTCAGCCATCTCATCGGCATCATACCCAATCTTCGAGGAGTACTCTACCCCCAGTTGGTCAGACTCGCGCTCATCGTCGCGGCCAAACTTGAGGAACAGCAGGCCCAGCCCCTGCGAGGCAGCGTCGCCGAGTTGCGCCAGCTCCGGCGAGATGACCATACCGGCAATCAGCCCCACCTGCGCCAGCGTGGACTTGCTCTGCTGCTGGACCGAGTGACGCGCCGTGATGTGCCCGATCTCGTGCCCCAGCACACCGGCAAACTGCGCCTCGTTGTTGAAGTGCGCCATAATGCCACGCGTGAAATAGACGTAGCCGCCCGGCACCGCGAAGGCGTTGATCACTGGGGAGTCCACGACGCGGAACTGATACTCGAGGTTAGGGCGATGTGAGACGGCCGCCATGGCCTGGCCTTTCTGCTGGATAAAGCTTTGGAGCTTCTCGTCCTGGTATAAACCGAACTGGGCCAGCACCGCCGGGTCCGACTGCGCCCCCAGCGCAATCTCCTGCTCCTCCGACATCAGTACCAGGTCTTTTTTGCCCGTGACGGGGTTGGTGGCGCAGGAGTTAAACATAAACAATATGGCGGCTGCGTAGCCCGTGATGGTGAATTTTTTCATGTCAGTTGGTTAGAGCTTTAATGCTGCTGCCTTTGTAGCGAGCAGTGCCATTAAGTAGCCTTCATCCAACGTTTGCGCAAGTTTATTGGTTACAAGCGGTTGCGCCGGTTGCCGTTACCCCGACCTTTTGCGAGTTTATGGCGTGTGCGTTTGCCATGGTGCGGGAGGATACGCAGCTGTGTTTTTTAGAGGCAAATTATTTATCTTGCCCGGATGTATAAGAAAGAGCAAGCGGCACAGCTCCGGCAGGCTTTCTGGACCGCGCTGGGGCAGTATATCGCCCCGCACCCGTCGGCGGATGGCGAAAAGGTAAACTGGCTGAACTACAAAACAGGCCAGAAGCACGTCTATTTCCGGATGCAAGCCGATACCCGCACAGCCTCCATTGCCATCGAGCTCACGCACCCCGACACAGAACTGCAGGAGCTTTACTTCGACCAGTTCAGGGAGCTGAAACGTGTGCTGCACGAGTATCTGGGTGAGGAGTGGGAGTGGGTGTTGCACACCACCGACGAGAACGGAAAAACTGTCACCCGGATATATAAGGAGACAGGCCCTGTCAATATATTCAACCAGGACGACTGGCCACAGCTGATCACGTTTTTTAAGCCTCGCATCATTGCCCTCGACGCGTTTTGGAGCAACGCTAGGTATAGCTTTTCCGGTTTGTGGTAGCGGCAGGTTTATACCCCCGCCAGGCGCATCTGTTATTTCCCTTCTTTGGAGATGGCCTGGGCGCTGATGCAGTAGCGCAATTTAGAGGGAGTGAGCGCATGGGGGAAGAGGTGACCCAGGTGCGTCCCGCACCGGCTACACACCAGTTGGGTTCTGGTTCTGCCATAGCTGTCGAGCTCCTGTTGCCGCACATTGGCTTCGATATGAGCCCAGAAGCTAGGGAAACCGCACCCTGCCTCGAACTGTTTGTCAGCGCTAAAAAGGGGGTTGCCGCAGGTGCCGCACGTGTACTGGCCACCCGCGTTAGCTTGAGGCTGTTTAACATTAAACTTATGCCCGATGCTCATGTGTAAAGATTGGATCTTGAAGCGTAACAGCCAACTTATGCAGAAGATTCCGTCAGGGGCAACCGACCTGAAAGCCGAAACCGGCCCCACCACAGAATCGCTTGGGAATCCTATGAGGGGGCCGACTTCAAACTCGCTTGCCGTGCATTGCTGCTGAGGTAGCGGGCTTTACCGTATCCATACCTGTTTCTCTTGTATAAAAGCGGCGTTAAAAGAGCTCTTTGTTGAAGCGCAGGTAAAATGTCGTGCCTTCGCCAGGTGTGCTTTCCACATTGATGCTGCCACCTAGCGTCTCGATCTGTGCCTTTACCATATACAGGCCAATGCCGCGGCCTTCTGTCTTTTTATCAAACTTGCCATACAGCTTAAAGAGGCTGTTGCCAAAGCGCTGCAGGTCCATACCCATCCCATTGTCACGGAAGATGATGACGTGCTGATCTCCCTCGGTTTTGTAGGAAATGCTTATCCGGAGCTGGCGCTCCAGGTCGCGGTATTTGATCGAGTTCGAAAGCAGGTTATGGAAAATGCTGTACACGTATGCCCTGTTCCCGTGAATGCACACGTCTGCGGGGATGTTCTCGTAAATCTCGGCCCCGGTGGCCTCAATCCGGTCCTGCAGGCTGTGCACCACCTCACCGCATATGTTGTTCAGGCATACCACCTCGCTCAGGCCGCTGTTGTTGCTGTCGCGCAGCGAAAGAATCTCGTCCAGGTCCCGGATCACCATGTCGAGGCCATGGGAGGTCTGGCGGAGCTTGGTGAGTACTTTCACGAAGTTCGCGTTCTTCTCGTCCATGTGCTCGAGCAACGACACCAGGCCCACGATGTTGGCGACGGGTGCCCGCAGGTTGTGCGAGACGATGTAGTTGAACTGCTGCAATTCGCGGTTGTGCCGCATCAGATCCTCAGAGAGCAGGAGCATTTTCTTCTCCGCCTCCTTCCGCTCCGACACGTCATACTGGATGGCAAAATACTGTGATACCTGGCCCTCGTCGTTGAAAATGGGGGAAATGTCCATATGGAACCAGAACTTCTCGCCGTTTTTGCGGTAGTTCAGAATCTCCAGCGAAATAGGCTCGTGGTGGTAGAAGATCTTTTTCATCTCCTGGATGGCGTTCTGGTCGGTTTCGGGGCCCTGCAACAGCTCCCCGGGCTTTTTGCCCAGCGCCTCCAGCATGCTATACCCCGTCACGCGCGTAAACTCGCCGTTTACCCACTCCATTCTTCCTGCAGCATCTGTTATGACCACGCAGCTCACGGCCTTGCTGGCAATGAGCGACAGCTTTTCCAGCTCCTTCAGCGCGATCTTCTCGGCGGAGATGTCTTTGGCGATCACCAGAATGCTCGTAAGCGTATGGTCAGTGCATACCGGTATGAGGTCGAAGTTGAGCGTCCGGACCTTGCCATACTTGTTCACCACTTTCCCTTCCAGCGAGGTCTGCTCGCAGTTATGGGCCCTGCTGATCGCCTTGTTGGCCTCAAAGAAGAAAGACGTCGCGATGAACTTGGTGAAGTGGTCCCCGATAATCTCGGCCTTGCTGTACGACAGGATCTGGCAGATATGGTCGTTCACGTGCTCGAAAATGCCGTCGGGCGTCAGGGTGAAAACGGCGTCCGGGTGCTTCTGCAGGATCGAGTTGTAGAAGTTCTGCCCTCTTTCGAGCGTGTGCTGGGCTTTTTTGTCCCCGGTCATGTCACGGGCCTCGATCACGTAACCGTTCACCTGCGGGTCATCGGTCAGGTTCGAGAGCGTTGCCTCCATCCACCGCCAGCCGCTGTCCTTGGTCCTGAACCGGAACAGGGGCACCTCTACGTCATGTGTTGTCCTGAGCTTGTCAAATGCAGCCTTGATGGTCTGCAGGTCCTGGCTATGGACATACTCCATAATCGTTTTGCCAAGCAGCTCTTCTGGGTGATACCCCGTAATCTTATGGGCTGAATCGCTGATGTATTTGTAGACCCCTGAAACCTCGACAACCGATATAAGGGTTGTGCTACGCCTCACCAATGTCTGGTAGAATTCCGGAGACAGCATTTCCTTAGTCATTTGTTGGTTCATTTGGTCATCCCTTCTTCCGGAAGCATGTGTAAAGATCAATTGTGATTATTAAGCTATTATTTTATTGATTTTGATAAGGTATGGAAATAATGTATAAATAACATATCATACAGCATTACTGCGAGTGAATGTGGAATGTTTTTATATTCGAATAATAAAGTTTTAAGATGTTTAGATGATATTTTTTAAGTGTTGATAATCAAAGGTATATATGGACTATGGGTACAGTTTCTTGAACAATTAATCTGAATTTTGCTGCATAGGCCGTCATTAGGATTCCGCTTCGGGCAGTGGTATGGGGCCGCGTATGTTTAACAGCCAATGCTGTTTTTTCTCTTGCTAAATACAGATTTTATTTGCGGGGAAAGCCTGCATGTTGCGTTTGCCCTTGCTACGGCGGCGCATCGAACTCAAAGCAGATCCGGGCTGTTTAGGCTAAGAGCATGTTTAAATTTCGTTTTTGGAAGCGAAAATTGTTCAGGAAGGGTTCTGGCGAAGCATTTTTTGAGCCGCATAGCAGCGCTATGGGGTGATAAAAAGGTGAAGTCAGGTTCCTTTAGGAACAATTTGCAGCCCAAAAGATGAATTTTAAACATGCTCTAAAGGCAGCAAGGGCATGCTTCCGCTGGGCAGCTATCAAATTTAACAGTTTCAGGCGGCCTACCCAAACCTCAACCTCAAGCACTTCATGAAAAACCGCGCCATTACCCCATACCGCCTTTCAACACCGGGAAAGGCGGTTTATACTCTCCTCCGACTGCTTCGGGCGGCTGTCGCCGCCGCGCTTTTGCTTCTGCTCCAAACGCTGTCAGCTCCCTTGCACCTGGCGGCCCAGTCAGCCCCCATCGCCCTGAAAGCCGAGCCGCTCCCTTTCGTTCCGAAGGAATTTTACATTGCCGATGTGGTGGACGAGCGCGGGGCAGGGAAACCCTTCGCCTATCTGCTCCCTTTGCCTGCCTCGCCCACCAGCCCGCCAGGGAAACCCGTTCCCGTGGAGTTGGCGGGCGGCGGGCTGAAGGCTGTCCGTCAGTTTCTGCAGCAAGGCGCGCCCCGGCAACAGGCGCTGCGCCCGGTGGTGATCCGGGTGAAGGAGTGCCAGGTTACCGAAAAACCCGGAGCCCGCCCCGGACGGGTGGAGGGCCAGATAACTATGGACATGGCCTTTGAATACCAGCGGGGCGAGCAGGTGGTGCCGCTGATGGCCTACCGCGGCGGGGCCCGTTACGACAGGCCCACCACGCAGCAGGACGTGGTAGCGCCCACTCTGCAGCGGGTGCTGGCGGATGCCCTGGTATACCTGAACACCTGGATGGAGCACGAGGCCGGCAGCAACGAAAAGCTGGCTCGGGCACTGCAGGTTACCTTCCGGGACCACACGCACGATGCCGGGGACGACTCTGTTTTCTATAGCCCTGCCCGCCCGCTCGCCTGGGCCGACTTCAAGGGACAGTCCACAAAGCCCACTAAGTTTGCCGCTGCCGTTTTCCCGAGCTTCTCCTACGAGGGCCGCCCCCAGGTTATTGACGGCGTGATCCAGCTCGAGCTGCTGCTGAAAGTGTATGTGCTGAAAAGCTCCTCGTGGGTGAAAGAGCCGGCGCGCAATGCCTATGGCCTGAACCACGAGCAGCGCCACTTCGATATCGTGCGGCTGGTGGCAGAGCGCTTCAAGCAAAAGCTGCACCCCGGCCGCCTCACTCTGGAGGATTATAACAGTATCATCCAATACGAGTACATCGAGTCGTTCCGGGAGATGAACCGCCTGCAGGAGCAGTACGACACCGAAACCCGCCATGGCCTGGACGAGGCCGCCCAGGAGCGGTGGAACAAGCGCATCTCGGAGGAGCTGCGCGCCATACCGCTGGGGCAGGCCTCCTCACAATAGCACGGCGGTTGCGTTCGCGAGGCAGGTATGGCACTTGAAAGAAGCCATTTGGCTGGCAACCGCGTAGGGATATAACGACTAAGCCCTGCAACAGTGCCCGCGCTGGAGCATTGTGCCCGCGCCGCTCTTTCGTAGCACACTTTATCAACACAAAACAAACTTATACTTATGCGAAAAAACATGAAAACAGCCACATACGAAGCGTTTGGTGGACCAGACAAAATAAAAGTAACCTCGCTGGAGGTACCCGAGCTGAAAGAAGGGGAGGTGCTGGTGCGCATCAAAGCAGCCGGGGTGAATCCCGTGGATGCCCTGGTGCGGGAAGGCTACCTGAAGGATTTCCTGCCGTACGAGTTCCCTATTGTTCCGGGCTGGGATATGGCCGGCGTGGTGGAAGAGCGGGGATTCAGTGCCCGGCGGTTTAAGGTTGGCGAGGAAGTATATGCCTATGCCCGGCGCCCGGTGGTGCATGGAGGCACCTTTGCCGAGTACATCGTGCTTCCCGAGAGCTACCTGGCCAAAAAACCGCAGCGCATTTCCTGGGAGGCAGCCGCAGGTATACCCCTGGTTGGCCTTACTGCCTATCAGGCGCTGTTTGATGCCGGGCAGTTGGAGCCAGACCAGACGGTCTTGATTCTGGGGGGCTCCGGCGGCGTGGGAAGCATGGCCATCCAGCTGGCAAAGACGAAAGGAGCCAAGGTGATCGGCGTGGCAAGCCAGAAAAACCATGCCTTCATGAAGGAAAACGGCGCGGATCATGTGCTTGATTACAAAGACACGAATGTAGGCGAAGAAGTGAAGAAGCTATACCCCGCCGGGGTAGACCTGATTTTTGACTGCGCCGGTGGCGATACTCTGCAGCAGAGCCTGGCTGGGTTAAAGCCGAACGGTACTCTGGTCTCTATTGTGCATCAGGGAGAGGGGCTGGACGACGGCATCAACTTCCACTATGTTTTTGTAGAGCCGAACGCCAGCCAACTGGATCAGTTGCGGGAACTGGCCGAGTCTGGCCAGCTGAAAGTGCATGTCAGTGAGACATACCCACTGGAGGATACCGCCAAGGCACTGGACCAGATACTGTCGGGCCATACCACAGGCAAGATCGTGATTGTGCCCTAACGGAGGTTCTTTCACCGGCTGATCGCTAACCGAAAGCGGCCGCCCCTGTATGGGAGCGGCCGCTTTTTGTTTCTGCTGCTTTCAGTTTCTGCTATTGATTCTCCCCGTCATCCGGGAGGTATAGCCGGTAAATGGCCGACAGGTCCTCCTCGCCGAAGCCCTGCTGCTTGGCCTGGGCATACAGCTCTTTCGTGACTTGTAGCGAAGGGAGGGCCACGTTCTGCTCGTAAGCGGAGATGCTGGCCAGATGCAGGTCTTTGTGCATCCACTCCAGCGGAAACTCAGGCGAGAAATCCCTTTTCAGGAGTTTGTCCTGCTTCAGTTTCAGGAAAGGGGCGGCGGCAGGGGTGTTCAGCAGCGTCTGGCAGAGTGTCTCCTCCGAAATGCCCAGGGCAGTGCCCAGCCGCAGCGATTCGGTGAAGGCTGCCATCGCCTGGGCCAGCAGCATGTTGATCACCATCTTCATACTGGCCCCCTGCCCGTTTTCCCCTACATGCACCACGTTTTTGCCCATTACCTCCAGCAATTCCCGCACCTGCGCCAGGTCTTCTTCCGGGCCTCCCACCAAAAAGATAAGCTCGCCTTTCTCCGCCGGTATCAGCGACCCGGAAACGGGGGCATCCAAAAAGCGCAGGCCCATTTTGCGGGCCTGGTGAGCCATCTTCTTCGTGAACGACGGGTTTACGGTGCTGCAGTCCACCCAAAGGGAGTTGCCGGGCAGGGCGCGCAGAAAGCCGTCGGGGCCAACGGCGGTTTCTTCCACCGCATCAGGCGTGGCCAGCATCGTGAATACCAGGCGGCACTGCCTGGCCACCTCTTCTGCCGATGCTGCCCGAACTGCCCCCTGGGCCACCAACTCATCGGCTTTGGCCTGGGTGCGGTTGTATACCACCAGTTCGTGGCCGGCGCGCTGCAAGTTTGTCGCCATGCGGCTCCCCATTATTCCGAGTCCTATAAATCCTACTTTCATCTGTTTATTTGTATATTTTTTTGATATGTCAGGAACAGCTTTCTTCCTCAGGGTACGCAGTGAAGGTGCCTGTGGGTTATACACTGCCGATCGAAGGAGGAATGTATCGTATGCTTCTTTCGGATAAGCAAATCATACTGCCCAAAATCTATAGGATAGTGGGTAATCCTGAACATATGACTGCACTGTTGCTTGCCTGGCTTGCACTACTTGTTTTTCCTGCCGCGTTTCTTTTCTTTCCGGCGTTGCTTCCAGTCTTCTTTCCAGCCTTTGTAGGTCTGCACAGCCTTGTCTTTCACACTGTCAAAAATGCGGTCCACAAAGTTTTGGGGCGGGGCCTCGGCCCGGAAAGAAGCGCAGTCGAGCTGGCCCTGCAGACTAGGGGCGAGCGGTTCGAACTGGCTTTTCATATACCCTGGATAGGCGGGGTCCAGGGCAATGCGGCGCATGAAATCACCCCAGACAGGCAGGGCCGTGCTGGAACCCTGGCCAAGGGCCAGCGTCCGGAAGCGCACCTTCGGGCTCTCGGCACCCACCCATACCCCCGTCACCAGCTTCGGGGTAATGCCGATAAACCATCCGTCTGCGTTGTCCTGCGTGGTGCCCGTCTTGCCCGCGATATCCATCTGCAGGCCAAACTCGGAGCGGAGCTTTGCCGCGCTGCCTTCTTCCACCACGCCCTGCATCAGCGCCAGCATGACAGCCGCGTTTTTGGGCGAGAGGACCGATTTGCCATACCCGTCGGGGCGGTGCTGGCGGATGACATTGCCGCTGCGGTCCGTTATTTTTTCGATGTAAACAGGGGCTACATGGTGGCCATCGTTGGCGAAGGTGGTATAGGCGCTCACCATCTCCAGCAGCGACAAGTCGGCCGTGCCCAGTGCCAGCGACGGCACGGCAGGCAGCTCGTTCTCGATGCCGAACCTGTGCGCCAGGGCCACCGTGCGGTCCACGCCAGCCTCCAGAATCAGCTGAGCAGACACCGTGTTGACAGAGTGTGCCAGTGCGCCCCGCATGCTGTACTCGCCGCCATACTGCCCGGTGGCGTTCTGGGGCGACCAGTTGTCGTACTCCGGGTATGTCTTGCGCACGTTGGGGAAGAAGGTGCAGGGGGCAATGCCTTTCTCCAGGGCGGCGGCATACACAATGGGCTTAAACGTGGAGCCCACCTGCCGCCGGGAGCGCACATGGTCGTACTTGAAAATGTCGTGGTTGATGCCGCCCACCCAGGCGCGGATATACCCTGTGTGGGGTTCCATGGCGAGCAGGCCCGTGTTCAGGAACCGCTCATAGTAGGCCAGCGAATCCATCGGGGTCATTTCCCGCTTGGTGCTTCCTTTCCAACTGAACACGTTCATGGCCACCGGTTGCCCGAAAGCATCCCGGATATCGTTTTCAGAAACACCGGCTTTCTGCATTTTGCGGTAGCGGTCGGAGCGGTACATGGCCGCCTGCAGCACTTTGCTATCCCGGCCCCACGGGGCCCTGCCTTTCCAGTGCTGGTCGAACTTCTGCTGCAGCAGCGCCATGCGGCGGCGTACCGCGCGCTCGGCATGGCGCTGCATGCCTGCGTCCAGGGTGGTATAAATCTTCAGCCCGTCGGTATAAAGGTTATAGGGGTCGCCGTTTCTATTCTTCTGCCGCACGCACCAGTCTTCCAGCTCCAGGCGCAGCTGCTCCCGGAAGTAGGGGGCCAGGCCGTCGTTGTGCGTCACGTAGCGGTAATTGAGCTCCAGGGGTAGTTTTTTCAGCGAGTCGGCGGCGGCTTGCGGAAGGTAGTCATACCGGGCCATCTGGTTGAGGACCACGTTGCGGCGGTGCTGCGCGCGCTCCGGGTTCAGGCGAGGGTTGTAGGTGGTGGTGGCCTTCAGCATCCCGATCAGCACAGCGGCCTGCTCCGTCCTGAGCGAGTCGGCTGAGGTGTTGAAGAAGCGCCTGCTCGCCCGCTCGATTCCGTAGAGGTTGCCGCCCATGGGCACGGTGTTCAGGTACAGCTCCAGCAGTTCCTCTTTGGTATAAATCCCCTCCAGCTTGCGGGCGATGATGATCTCGCGCAGCTTGTTCACGGGCATGTCCCAGAGCTTGTAGTCTTTGCGCGGGTATAGGTTTTTGGCCAGCTGCTGGCTGAGGGTGCTTCCGCCGCCCGCGCTCTCCTGCAACAGCACCGACTTGATCAGCACCCGAAACGAACTCCTGACATCCACGCCGCTGTGCTTATAGAAACGGGCGTCCTCCGTCGCGATCAGGGCCTGGATGGCCGCCGGGGCGATGGCATCGTAGGAAATG
Organism: Pontibacter sp. E15-1; assembly: GCF_022601975.1. Taxonomy (GTDB): domain Bacteria; phylum Bacteroidota; class Bacteroidia; order Cytophagales; family Hymenobacteraceae; genus Pontibacter. The sequence continues at coordinate 271,016 of NZ_JAKVIR010000001.1, read as the reverse complement.
TTGGTGCGATCCTGGATATAATAGCGGCCCAGCAGCACGCCGTCAGAGGCGTATACCTCCGAGGCGGTGTTGTTCTGCCGGGCTCGCAGTTCGCGCTTGGAGGGCATGTGGCCGAACACACCCATGAACACGGCCATGTAAAAGAGCGTGAACAGCAACAGCAGCACCAAGCCACCCTTGAAAGCAACCCGGAAGAGGTATAAAAAGTCTGAGCGTTTGGCATCCTTTAGCCTGAAAGCGCGCACCCGGTTCCATTTGTGCTGCCAGTAGGCGCGCGTGAATTTGGACTTTTGGCTCCCGAAAAACAGTTTGAGCTCCCTTTTCAGGAACAGCGTGACCGGAAGGATGATGGTGTAAACTATAAACTTGATGATCTTGATGAGCACACGCTTCATGTGTTGTTTTTATACCTGTTTTTATCGCGCCGTAGCGTCGGCTGCCTCCTTTACCTCAGTTTGAGACTGCGAGTTACAAACGTTTTCTGATTCCCGAAAAATAGGACGGCTTTCCGGCTATCCGCCGAAGTGGCTGGCAAGAATTGCGCCAGACCCTGGGCCGGGGCGGCGGCACGTTTCCCCTATGGTATGCCTTTGGGGCTTCACGCTGCGTGAGCAGTTAATTTCTGCCACAGGAGGGGTATACTCCGCAATTGTTTCCTATCTTGGTTACCAGTTGCAGGCACTGCGCCGTGTTCCGGGCAGCGCGGGCTGGCACACGAAAAAGTATGTGAAGGTATATATAAGCTGATTCAGATGAACAAAAAAGTTTTCTTATGGTCGATTGTGGTGGCCCTGGGCGGTTTCCTTTTCGGCTTCGACACAGCTGTGATTTCCGGTGCGGAGCGGGCCATACAGCAGGTATGGGACCTCGATGTGTTTGAGCATGGGCTCACGGTGTCCATCGCGCTTTTCGGCACCGTGCTCGGCGCGCTCCTCGGCGGGATTCCCTCGGACGCCATGGGCCGCAAGAAAACCCTGTTCTGGATCGCCGTCTTTTACTTCGTCTCAGCAGTGGGCTCTGCCATGGCCACCGACTGGTATCTCTTTTTGATGTTCCGATTCCTGGGTGGGCTTGGCGTGGGTGCCTCGTCGGTAACGGCGCCGCTGTATATCTCCGAGATCGCCCCGGCCAAATCGCGTGGCAGGCTGGTTGCCCTTTTTCAGTTCAACATCGTGTTCGGTATCCTCGTCGCCTTCCTGTCGAACTACCTGATCAGTGGCTCCGGGGCAAACGACTGGCGCTGGATGCTGGGGGCCGAGGCGTTCCCAGCCATCGGTTTCCTGGTCGGGGTGCTTTTTGTGCCCGAGAGTCCGCGCTGGCTTATCCTGAAGCGTAACCGGGTGGAGGAGGCGCAGCGGATACTGCAGATCGCCAACCCCGAGACGGATGCCTCCAAAACCGTGATGGAGATCCTTGTCTCCGCCAAAACGGACGTGACGAAACCCAAGGAGCCCTTCTTCTCCAGCCGCTATCGCAGGCCTATCACGCTGGCCGTGCTGTTTGCTTTCTTTAACCAGCTATCAGGCATCAACGCCATCATTTACTACGCGCCGCGCATTTTCGAGATGACTGGGCTGGGCACCAGCTCCGCCCTCCTTTCCTCGGCGGGCGTGGGTCTCGTCAACTTCCTGTTCACGCTGCTGGCCCTTAACTTCATCGACCGCTTCGGGCGGCGCACCCTCATGTTCATCGGCTCCGTCGGGCTCATCATCACGTTGGGGCTGGTAGCTGTGGCTTTCTACACAGAGAGCTTTCAGGGGTATGCCGTGCCCATTTACCTGTTCGTCTACATCGCCTTTTTCGCTTTCTCGCAGGGAGCAGTTATCTGGGTGTTCATCTCTGAGATCTTCCCCAACCAGGTGCGCGCCTACGGGCAGGCGCTGGGCAGCTTCACGCATTGGCTGCTGGCTGCCGTTATCGCGTTCGCTTTCCCCTATGTGGCCGAAACCCTGGGCGGCGGAACCACCTTCCTTATTTTCTGTATGATGATGGTGCTGCAGCTGGTGTTTGTGTGGCGCATGATGCCGGAGACGAAAGAAACCTCGCTGGAGGAGATCGGCCGGGAGGTGGTGCACCAGTAAGGGAGCTGCCTGGCCCTAAAATTGATTTGATTCGATCTTAAAATCTACTGTGCTATGGATCATAAAATTGTTTGCTTCGGAGAGATGCTCTGGGACATGCTGCCCAGCGGGGAGCTGCCGGGTGGGGCACCCATGAACGTGGCCATCCATATGCGGTACCAGGGCCTGGAGCCAGTGGTGGTAAGCCGCGTTGGCGACGATGCGCTGGGCGAGAACCTGCTGGCTTACCTCACACAAAAGGGAGTGCAAAACCAATGGGTGCAGGTAAACGAGGGGCACAAAACAGGCGTGGTGCTGGTAAACGTGAGCAACCGGAGTGAGGTGAGCTACGACATCGTGCAGCCGGTGGCCTGGGATTTCATACAGTTGCAGGACGGCCTGCGGGAGCACGTGGCCCAAAGCGACTTTTTCATATATGGCAGCCTCGCGGCCCGCAGCAAAACCTCACGCGACACGCTGCACGAGCTGTTGAAGATCGCCAGGCTAAAAGTGTTTGACGTGAACCTGCGCCCGCCATACTATAGTCGGGAAGTGCTGGAACCGCTGCTGCAACACGCCAACATCGTGAAGATGAACCACCACGAGCTGATGGAGATCACGGAGTGGCACCACCCCTTTACCGACGAGCAGGGGTGCATGGCTTTTGTGCGGGCGCATTACGGTGTGCAAACCATCATCGTGACCCGCGGCGAGAATGGCGCGGCCGTGTTGTGCGACGAGGGCTATTTTGAGCAGGATGGCTTTCACGTGGAAGTGGAGAACACCATCGGGAGCGGCGATGCCTTTCTGGCAACGTTTCTCGCCAACCACATCAAAGGCAAAAGTTATCTGGAGGCGTTGCGGCAGGCCTGTGCCGTCGGGGCGCTGGTGGCCACGCAGCGGGGCGCCACACCTGAAATCGCGCCCGAGGCTGTGGCACATCTGTTACAGGGCTAAATGTGGCGCACAGCACCTGGGCCTGGAGCTGTGGAAAAAGGTATGAGCGGAGTGGAGTCAGTTGCGGGCTTTGTTGTATTTCCGGAGCACTTCCAGGTAAGGGATGTTTTCGCCGTAAAACTTGCAAAGCGACTGCCATATCACGGGATGTGGCAGGGCCTTAAATTCCTGGCGCAGCGTAAGCGTGTAGGCCTGCAGCAGCGAGAGCCCCTCTTCCTCCTTCAAAACCGCCAGGGCATAAGCCACCGCCCTGCTGATACCGGCACCGGAGGCAATCAGCACGTTTTTGCCTAGATGATGCTCCAGCAGTATAAAATCCACGCCTCTCCGAAAATCCTTAAGCGAAAAAGGAACATCGTTCTCGGTGGGGATATAAAGGGTATGTATACCCGGGTATTGCTCCAACTCCTCTAACTCCAGCATGGCTTTGATACGATGTGCGTATAAGCCCGGAAGGTTGTGCGTATCCCGGTACTTCCCTATAAATAACCATGGCCGTACAGGATACATAACAGGTTGTTAAAATCACGAAACGGTAGTTTAAGGTGGATGCTCGCTGTTTAAAGGCATCCGCTTATTACTATATACGTGTTTTGGGGTTAAATAATACAATAAATACTTAAAATAGATATATACTATAAGCAGGCTTCGTGCCAGGTATGCCCTGTTATGAAAACCACGGCAATTATTTGCCTGCAAAGCGGCAAGAGAAGGTATTGTGCCACCTTACCAACGCGTTTAACTGCGCGGAACCTGCCTGCCAGGGGTATAATAACCCTTCGAGCTGCAAGATGCGTTTGCGGTATAACGTATGCCAGTCAGCAAGCCTGTGGCAGGTTGTGTTGTTTCTGGCTGCTTGTCAATTCGGTAAGACCGGGATCCTTAAAAAATCAAAACGAAAATGACCTCTGACCCAAAACCTGAAGTATGGCTACGCGGACCGCTGCCCGATATGCCGCCGTTGCTGCAGCCTGTGGCCCATGCGCTGCTGCAGGCCAAAGAAGAAGTAAGCACGCTGATGCTGGGTTTCCCGGACGAGCTGCTTTGGAAACGCCCCGCCGGCGTGGCCTCCGTTGGGTTTCATCTGCAGCACCTCACGGGCGTGCTCGACCGCCTGTTGACCTATGCCCGTGCCGAAGCCCTCAGCCATACCCAGTTGGAGGCACTGGCAACAGAGGGGAAATGCCCAATGCCCACCTGCCATATCCTGGGCCTGGTGCAAATCTTCGACCGGCAGGTAGACCGGGCCTTGAAGCAGTTGCGCCATACCGATGCGCAAACGCTGCTGGAGCCGCGCGGCGTTGGGCGCGCACAGCTGCCGTCTACGGTGCTGGGCTTGCTGGTGCACGCCGCCGAGCATACCCAGCGGCACGTGGGGCAGCTGAGTGTTACCGCCCGCGTGGTGCGCAGCAGGGCGGAATAAAGCGGGTCCTTCCGTTCTGGGAGCCCGAACGTTGCGGTGAACTCTTTGCGACGCTCAGGCTTCCTGTGGCTCCTCATATTTTCACTGGTGGAGGTAGCATGCCATTTCGAGTTATACCCCTTTCCGAAGCTTATAATTCTCCTTGTTCCTGCAACAGCTTCTCAGCCCGGAACAGGTTGTCTGCGGCCTGCAGAATCTTGGCTTTCAGCTTCGGATTATAGTTAGGGTGCTCCGCTAAAAACTCGCGCACAGTCTCGGCGGCGGTAGTGGTCTGGTAGCCTCCAAAAGTAGCCTGGAGCCAAGCATACGGGAAAAAGATGTCGCCTGTCTGCTGAATCTCCTCCAGCAGGTCGAGGCTTTCTTTCAGGTACTTTTCAGAGGTGCTGGCCCGCAGCTGGTGGTGCAGGTATGCCAGCGCGGCGTTCACCCACGATTCCTTCTCGCGGTTTTGCGCCAGTTTCAGCGAAGCGAAAAAGGCGTCCCGCTGCCCTGCCTCCGCCGACAGGGCAGGCATCAGGAACTCCAGGCGCTTTTTGCGGTCCGGGTTTTTGATGCGGGTGAGTTGCTGTAGCAGGATGTCGCCATCGGAAACTGTATAATCCCGCACGGCCAGGGCCAGGGCCAGCGCTGTGTAGTCATCTTCGGTTAGCTTCACGCCGACAGGGGCTTTTTGCTGTTGCCATACATGGTATAGCCTGTCCTTCGCCTCCTGGGTCAGCGCAATGTTCTGGTAAGCCTTGAACAGGAGCTTTTTGGCATTGGTGTCCGTCTGTTGGTGCAGGGCTTTCCAAAGCTCAGCCTCCAGCGTTGGGGCCAAGACGGCGCGTGTGGCAGGCGTGCTGAAATCCCAGAAAATGCTGCCGAGCTGGCTGGTCAGAAGCTTCAGGTTAAGCTCCTCCTTTTCCATAGAAAGCCCTGCCCGGTATACCTCCAGCAATTGTGCTGGCCGTACCGACCGGCCATTCAGCATGTTCTCGTACAGGGTGATGTAGGCCGATGCGCGCGCCACCGGATCCTGGATGGAAAAGAGGGGGGGCAGCATGCGCGCATCCACCGGGAAAACGCCGTAGCCCTGCCCCGAGCTGTTGAAAAGGATATACTCCGGTGCGGCCATACCCGCTGCCGAATCCACGGCAACCGTGCGCTGGCCCATGTGCACCGTCAGCTGCTCCTGCCGATCCGGGTATACCAGCGTGACTTCAAAATACTGGGGCCACAGGCGGTCTGACCCGTCCTCACCCTGCTGCGTTATCTTTAAGCTTTTAATTTTTCCGTTTGCCTCGTTCAGGGTATAAGCAAACTCCGGGCGGCCCGGCTCGTTCACCCATACCTGGTTCCAGGCCTGCAGGTCGGTGGGGGTGCGGGCGTCCAGTATCCGGATCAGGTCGGCCCAGGTGGCGTTGCTGTTCGCATAGATTTTCAGGTACTCCTGCAGGCCCTGCCGGAAGTCGGCCTCCCCCATCAGGCGCTCCAACTGGCGCATCACCACGGGGGCCTTGTGGTAGATGATGCTGCCATACAGCGAGCCCGCGTCCTGCAGGTTACCCAGCGGCTGCCGGATCGGGTTGGCGCCCTCCGTACGGTCCACGCCATACGCAGCCGGAAAATGGTCGATCAGAAACTTGAGGTCATAGTTGGCATTGGCCACCGACACCTGCGTGACCTTGTCGGCCATAAAGTTGGCGAACACCTCCTTCATCCATACATCATTGAACCACTTCATCGTCACCAGGTCCCCAAACCACATATGCGCCGTCTCGTGCGCGATCAGGTTCGAGCGCGCAATTTTCTGGTCCTGTGTGGCTCCTTCGTCCAGAAACAGGGAGGACGCCTTGTAATCAATAGCACCCACGTGCTCCATGCCGCCATACTGAAAGTCGGGTATGGCAATGAAGTCGAACTTCTGAAACGGGTAAGGCAGCTGGGTATACGTTTGCATGAACTCCAGCGCATCGGCGTGTATCCGGAAGATCGGGTCGAGGCTCAGGGCCAGCTTGCTCGCGTCTGTCTCGCGGTGGTAAAAGCGCATTTCCCGGCCATTCATCTCTCGTGTCACCATGTCGAACTTTCCGGCTGCAAACGAGAACAGGTAGGTGCTGATGGTGTCGGAGGGGCCAAAGCGGTAGGTTTTGGCCGAGCCGGTAGTCAGGGTGTCAAGCAGCGGGCCGTTTGCCAGGGCATTCCAACCTGTTGGCACCGTAAGCGTGAGCTTGAACGTAGCTTTCAGGTCCGGCTGGTCGAACACCGGGAACACGGTGCGGGCCCTGTCGGGCACAAGCAGGGTATACAGGTAGTCCTCGTTGCGGTTCAGGGAGAGGTCCCCGGCTAGGAATTCGATGGCGACCTCGTTGCGGCCTTTGCGCAGCCGTCTCGCGGGCAGCACAAGGTGTTCCTGCTGATGTATGATGTCCACCTGCCGTCCGTTTACCGACACGCTTTTCAGATTGGCGGTCGCTTCTTTGAAGTCGAGTTGCAGCGGCGCGGCGTTGTCCTGGAGGTGAAAGGTTATGGTTTCGCTTGCCTGCACAGGCTCCTTTTTTTCGGGCGGTATGTTCAGGTTAATTTCATAGGCAAGCTGGCTAATGAGGCGTTTCCTGTGTGCGGCCAGCGCCTCGGTCACGCCAGTTTCGACGGCGGGGGCATCTGTAGGCGGCATGGTGCGGGGGCTGCAGGAGCAGAGGGCGGCACTGGCGAGCACAAGCCCTGCTGCCAGGCATCGGATCGGTTTTTTCTTCATCGTACCCCAAAAATAGAATTTATATTACATTTACGTGCCCCCACGGGCCACTAATCCGCTGGCCGGACAAAACCAAGCGCACCTGTACCCGTTCGATTGGGAGAAACCAGGTATGCAGCAGCACAAGAACTATGAGAAAGCTGAAAGAGAGCGATATCCCGACCGTACGGCTATACCCCCTCGGAGACGCGGCCGTGGTGGTGCACTTCGGCGACGCGATCGGGGAGGAGACGCACCGCCAGGTGCGGGCGTTTGTGGCCTGTCTCGAGGAGCATCCGTTTGAGGGCCTGGTGGAGTATGTGCCCGCCTTCACCACGGTTACGGTATACTACAACCCCTGGGTGATCAGTGAGAAAGGGGAACTCAACCCTTATACCAAGGTCACCGGGTTTCTGCAGCGGATGCTGCCCCTGATGGGCAAAGGCAGGGCTCCGCTGGCGCAACGGGTGGTGGAGATCCCGGTGGCGTATGGCGGGGAGTATGGGCCCGACCTCGACGCGGTGGCCGCGCACACCGGGCTGCAGCCCGGGGAGGTGATCGCGCTGCATACCCAGCCAGACTACCGGGTATACATGATTGGCTTTGCCCCCGGCTTCCCATACCTGGGCGGAATCTCAGAAAGGCTCGTTACCCCACGCCGAAGCTCGCCACGGCCGGACGTGCCCGCGGGCACAGTGGGCATCGCCGGGAACCAGACCGGGGTATACCCGCTGCAGACACCCGGCGGCTGGCAGCTGATCGGCCGCACACCCATTCCCTTGTTCAACCCGGCCAACACCCCGCCCAGCCTGCTGCAGGCCGGTGACCTCGTGCGGTTTGTGGCCATTTCGGCAGAAAAATACACGGAGATGAGAAAGGAGCAACATGAGTCTTAACATCCTGAGCCCCGGCCTGCTCACCACAATCCAGGACCTGGGGCGGTATGGCTACCAGAAAGACGGGATGGTGGTGAGCGGTGCCATGGACCCCTTCGCCCTGCGTGCCGCCAACCTGCTAGTTGGCAACGAGGAAGGCGAGGCCAGTATAGAGATAACCCTTCAGGGGGCCAAAATCTTCTTTCCCAAAAAGCAGCTGATCGCCATTACGGGCGCAGACTTGTCGCCGACGATAAACAGGAAGCCGGTGAAAGGCTGGCGCCCCCTGCTGGTGGAGGAGGGCAGCATCCTGGAGTTTGGGGCACCGCGCAGCGGCTGCCGGGCCTACATCGCCGTGGCCGGCGGCTTTGACCTGCCTGCCGTGCTGGGGAGCAAGTCCACGTACCTGCGCGGGGGCATCGGGGGGCTGTCGGGAAGGGCGCTGCAGCGCGGCGACACGCTGCTGTGCCGCGACTTCCCCGCCAAGATGGAGGCCTTCCTCCGCGGCCTGACCACCGCGCTGCAGGAAAACCCTCTGTCGCAGGCCAACTGGTCCGTCGACGTGTCGTTGCAGGTTACTTACGATGGCCCGCAGGTTGTCCGCGTGGTCCGGGGACCGGAATACCTGCTTTTCTCAGAACAGAGCCTCCTCGATTTCTGGCAACTGGCCTACCAGGTCACGGCGCAGTCGGACCGGATGGGTTACCGCCTGCTGGGCACCCGGCTGGCGCTGGCCTCCCCTGAAGAGCTCATTTCCAGCGCCGTGACATTCGGCACGGTGCAGGTGCCGCCCGACGGCAACCCGATCGTGCTGATGGCCGACCACCAGACTACGGGAGGATACCCCCGCATCGCGCAGGTTATTTCCGCAGACTTTTCTAAATTGGCGCAGCTCGTGCCGCGGCATAAAATCCATTTTAAGGAAGTGACCCTGGAAGAGGCGCAGGCGCTCTATATCCGGCAGGAGAAAAACCTGGAGAAGATACGGGCAGCCCTTCATTTCAAAACCAAACCATGACGACACACCTTGCGGTAGACCTTAACTGCGATTTAGGCGAAAGCTTTGGGGCCTATCAGTTGGGCAACGATGCCGAATTGCTCCAGTACGTGACCTCCGCCAACATCGCCTGCGGCTTTCATGCCGGCGACCCGGTGGTGATGCGCCGCACCGTGCAACTGGCGCTGGCCCAGGGCGTGGCCATCGGCGCGCATCCCGGCTTACCCGACCTGGTGGGCTTTGGCCGCCGGGAGATGGCCGTAACGCCAGAGGAAGCCTATGCGCTGATGGTCTACCAGATCGGGGCACTGGCGGCGTTTGTGCGGGCCGAAGGAGGTGAGCTCCACCACGTAAAGCCGCACGGGGCGCTCTACAACATGGCTGCCGTGCAACCAAGCCTGGCACAGGCCCTGGCCGAGGCCGTGTATGCCACGCAGCCGGAGGCCATCCTGTATGGGCTGGCGGGCAGCTCCCTCACCGCCGCCGGGGAGCGGATCGGGTTGCAGGTGGCCCACGAGGTATTCGCTGACCGCACTTATCAGCAGAACGGCACCCTGACATCCAGGAAATTGCCCGATGCCCTGATCAAGGATGAAAAGCAAGCCATCAGCCAGGTCCTCCGGATGGTACAAGAGGGGAAAGTGGCCTCGCAGCAGGGGCCGGATGTGGCGATTCAGGCAGACACCGTTTGCATCCACGGGGATGGGCCGCATGCGGTGGCCTTTGCCCGACAGATACAGCAGGCACTCCGCGAGGCGGGCATCGTGGTTCAAGCAAAAGGCAGGGTTTCCGGATGAGGCCAAAACGAAACTGGAGCGTGCTCCTGGGCGCGGCGTTTCTGATGGCGACCTCTGCCGTAGGCCCCGGCTTCCTGACCCAGACCACTGTTTTCACGCAGTCGCTCTCCGCCAGCTTTGGCTTCGTGATCCTGATCTCGATCATCATCGACATTGGCGTGCAGCTGAATGTATGGCGCATCATCGCGGTGTCCGAGAAACGGGCGCAGGACATTGCCAATGCCGTGCTGCCGGGGCTGGGGGCTTTTATCGCTGTGCTTATCGTGCTGGGCGGACTGGCGTTTAACATCGGCAACGTGGGCGGGGCCGGTCTTGGGTTTAACGTGCTGCTGGGCATCTCCCCTGAAGTTGGGGCTGTGCTGGCCGCCGCCATTGCCATCGCCGTGTTTTTAGTGCGTGAGGCTGGCAAGGTGATGGACCGTTTTGCACAGGTGATGGGCCTGCTGATGATCCTGCTGATCGTGTTTGTGGCCATCACCTCGGCACCCCCGGTTGGGGAAGCCTTTGTGAAAACCTTTGTGCCGGATGAGCTGGATGTGATTGCCATCATCACGCTCGTGGGCGGCACCGTGGGCGGCTACATCACGTTTGCGGGAGGCCACCGGCTGCTGGATGCCGGGGTGAAAGGGGAGGCCGCGCTCCCCGAGGTGAACACCAGCGCCGTGATGGGCATCTCGGTTGCCTCCGTAATTCGTATTTTCCTGTTTCTGGCCGCGCTGGGGGTTATCAGCAAAGGGCTGACACTGGACGCCGCCAACCCGCCCGCCTCTGTGTTCCAACTGGCAGCCGGAAACCTGGGGTATAAATTGTTCGGCGTCGTGATGCTCTCAGCAGCTGTCACCTCCGTCATCGGGTCGGCTTATACCTCCGTGTCCTTTGTCAAGTCGTTCCACAGCGGCGTTGCCCGGCACGAGAACTGGGTCATCATTGGCTTTATCGCTGTCTCTACGGTTATTTTCGTCTTCGTGGGCCGCCCCGTCAAACTGCTCATACTGGCGGGAGCGCTCAATGGTCTCATCCTTCCCATCACGCTGGGCACCATCCTGATCGCGGCATACAAAACGAGGGTGGTGGGCCTGTACCGGCATCCCGTTTGGCTCACTGTATTCGGGGTGCTGGTGGTGCTGGTGATGGCCGGAATGGGCGGTTATACCCTTTGGCAGCAGTTGCCAGCCCTGTTTTAACAATAGCATGGAGAGCATAATTAAACTTCAGCTCGGCTCCGCTCGGCTCTTTCGGACTTCCAAGTCCGGAAGCCACCTGCAGGGGATTTCCTAATCCCCGTGGTCCTACTCACGCGGATTAGGAAATCCGCAGCAGGAAAAGTTTCGGATTAAGAAATCCGAAACAGCGGAAAAGACCGGATTAATCCTCTCCTTTCACATTGTCATTACTGAAGTTACAAAAGTTTAAAATTGTACTTCAACTTGTTGCTGTAAATATATGAGTTCACGTCGTCTTTTATGATGTTAAGGCCCACGGCCTTATTCCGGGTTTCTCGCGTGCAGGTAGGCGGCGGTATGCGCCCGGCCGCTGCGCAGCAGGAGTTCTTTCTGGTTGTGTGTCAGTCGTTTTACGCGTGGCGTGATGCCGACAGAAGAAACGGAGATAGTTCTGTCCCAGTCTGCGGCCAGCAGTTGATTGCGGTTCAGGTTCTCGAGGGCAAGGATGTAGAAAGCCGAGACATAGGCCTGCAGGCTGTTAATCTGTAGCGGCACGAGCTCCCGGGTCAGCGCATCGTTTTTGAGCTGCTCATCGGAATCTATCCGCACTCCGAGCGTCTCGCTGTTGGGTATGCGCGACGTCTGGTGGAGTGAATCTGTTGTGATCTGGTCGAACAGCGTGATGGGGAAGTTGCCGAGCAGGCCGCCATCCACCACTATATCCAGGTCATCGTGCGGCTGGCCGTGCTTTTCGTGCACTTTCCCGGTGCTGTCGATAAACACCGCCTCAAAGTAGAGCGGCACCGACATGGAGGCCCGCACCGCGTCTCTCACTTTCATGTCGGGGTAGGTCTCGTGCGAGAACACGTAGAGCTTTTGCCGGTTCAGGCAGGTGGCTGTCACATACAGGTCGGTATAGCCCAGGGCATGCAACTCCCGGAAAGTGATGTCAGGGTTGCCTGTTTTCTGCGCGACGATATTGCCCAGCCAGTCCGCGAATTTCCGGGTGCGGTACCAGCCAAAGCTGCGGTGCAGGCGCAGCAACCCACCGATAAAGAAAAACCTGCCGTCGTTGAACTGCTGGAACTTGGTGTTGTAGATAATGCGCTCCATCTCCGCAGGGGTATACTCCAGCGAAACCATCAGCGCGGTGATGGCGCCAGCCGATGTGCCGCCCACTTTCTCAATGTCCTGTAACACGCCTTGCGCACTGAGTTCCTCCAGCACACCCGCGTAGGCAAGCCCCCTAATGCCCGCTCCCTCAAATACCAGGTTCTTTATTTTCGTATCCTGCGCACAGGCCACGCGAAAGGCAAACGTGAGGAGGCAGAGCGCCATTGTCTTTTTCATAAGGGGTATGTTTTCAATGGATTCGGGTATGGCGTTAGCATGTACAATTGCCGGGAGTAGCCATACTGCAGCCAATCCGGAAGGCAAAGGCAACTGCCGCTCACTGGTTTATACAGGGAATTAACGAATTAAATTAGGAATTGTCATATATTTTCCGTATACTATAGTTATAGGTCGATTCTCGTCAACAATTTTTCGGTTTCACCAGGCCCCAGGCAGTGCCATCCTAAAGTAAAGCGTATACTTTTCGGCAATGCCAGCGTATCTCTAACAGGGGTTGTACCTCCATTACAATTCTTTTCGCACCACTGCGGACGCTGTCAGTCCTGCATTCCGGCGTGCGTTTCTCTGGTCAAACTGGCTATGGAAAAGGGTTCTTCCTATTTATCATACCTGTTGGCATGGTGCCGGCAGCATAATTATTTTTCACTTAAAAAACCATACATGTTACAGTCACGGAAAAAAACAGAGGATTACAATTCATATGCAGAACAAGTTATCAAGTTTGCCCAGAAATCAGGCTACGATAATATCAAGGCCGACTTTACGGGGTATACCTCGCCAGCATCTTTGAGCATGGTGAACACCGACCTTACCTTAACGCCCGATTTCACGGCGCGGCGCGGAAACGACAAGTATTACTTTGAGTTGGTGGTGAAAAACGATCATGAGGAAGAGCAGCGCACCCTGATCAGCAAATGGAAAGTACTCGAATCCGTGGCCCGCATGAAAGGTGGTTGTCTGCGTTTGTTTGTGCCGCGTGGTAGTTACAGGTTCGCCACTACGCTGTTGCAGCAACACAACATCGAGGCGCAGCTGACCAAGCTGGACGATTTATAAGATACCCTCAGCCTCCAAAGTCGGGCTGGAGTTTGCGTGCAAAGGAGCCTGTATTTCAGGATTTCTCCTTTGTACTTCAGTTCAGCTTCAGATTTTACAGAAAGAAGTCCCAAGAGCGCATAATAGTATTTTAGCATACTTTAGTATATACTTTGTATTTTGGCATTAATCCATTTTGTTATTGTGATTTAATGGGATGATAGATGCCTTGGCTTCGTGGATGCCTTGTTAAAAAGCGCGTGTGGTGGTACCTTAACTGCCTCAACATGCAGAAAGCATTCATGAAAAAGCTATTTCTCCTGCCTTTACTGGCCGCGCTGTTTTTGGTGGGCTGCAGCGCCTCTAAACCAATTGACGCAGCGGCTACCAGCGAAACCAAAGCCCTGTACCAAAATTTAGGCAAGCTCTCGAAGAAGCATACCCTTTTCGGGCACCAGCACGCCACTGAGTATGGCCACGGATGGTCCGGCGACCAAAACCGCTCCGACGTGGCTTCCGTCACGGGATCGCACCCTGCGGTGGTCGGCGTTGATTTCAGCGGGTTTTCCGGGCGATCTCCCCAGGCCATTGCACAGGCCAAAGAGGCGGTGCGGCAGAACGTGGTGGATACCTATAACCGTGGCGGCGTGACCACCGCGGCCTGGCATTTTTCGAACCCGGTGTCTCCGGGCGGGTTCTACTGGGTCGATTCGCTCTCGCTGCCTGCCGTGCGCTACATCATACCTGGTGGCGAGGCGCACGCGCAATACAAGGAGATACTGGACGGCATCGGCGCGTGGGCGCACAGCGTCAGAGGGGCCGACGGAAAGCTTGCCCCTGTTATTTTCCGTCCTTTCCATGAGTTTGACGGCGGCTGGTTCTGGTGGGGTAAGCCCTATGCATCCCGCGAAGAGTTTATCTCGCTGTGGCAATTCACGGTGTCCTACCTGCGCGATAGCCTGGATGTGCACAATTTTATATATGCCTTCACCCCGGATAACAAGTTCCGGACGGAGGCCGAGTTTCTGGAGCGGTACCCCGGCGACGCGTGGGTGGATATGGTGGGTATGGACAACTACGGCGACATGGGCCGCGACCGCTATGCTGTCGACACAGCCGCCATGAAGCTGAAAATCGTGTCGGACTACGCCAAAAAGGCCGGAAAGCTGGCGGCCTTCACCGAAACAGGCCTCGAATCCATACCCGATACCGCGTGGTGGACCAACACCCTGCTCAGGACCATGAAGCGCGACGACATGCGCCTTTCCTATGTGCTGGTATGGCGGAACGACATCAGAAGCCCAACGCATTATTACGCCCCTTACCCGGGTCAGGTGAGCATCCCGGATTTCATGAGGTTTTACCACGATGACTATACCCTGTTCGAGAAAGACCTGAACCACATCTACGAAAAGAAGAAGTTTCTGGGCCTTTTTTAACCGAGTCTTTTCCCAAACTGTCCGCAGCCGTAGCTTTCAGAATAATCCCCACCGGATCTCATTTCGGTGGGGATTCTTTGTGTATGGGCATCAGAAGATTAGAGCAAAACAGGGTGCGGCACGATGGCCTCCACAAAGTACATGTCGATGTCGCCTTTGTTTTTTGCCTCTACCTTGCCGCGGTAACTGCACCTGAAATCGTCTTTGATCAGGGTGTAGGTGGCCCCCGAGATATTCACTTTGCCTACCTCGCCGCACGACTCCATGCGGGCTGCCGTGTTCACGGTGTCGCCCCAGATGTCGTAGGCGAACTTGGTGGTGCCCACGATGCCCGCCACCACCGGCCCGGTATGGATGCCGATCCGGATCTCGAACTTGTGATGTTTCAGCCGCTTGTTATCGGGGTTCAGGTTTTGCACAAAGTCCAGAATCTCCAGCCCAGCCTTCACCACATCGGTGGGGGTGTTGGCCCCCGGGTTCGGGATGCCGCCCGCGCACATGTAGGCATCGCCAATGGTTTTGATTTTCTCGATGTTGTACTTGGTGATGATGCGGTCGAAGGCGCAGAAGTAGAAGTCGATGACGGCTACCAGTTCTTCCGGCGTCAGGTGCTCGCTTATTTTTGTGAAATCCTTGAAGTCAGTGAAGAGCACGGTTGCGGCCTTATAGCTGCGGGCCAGGGCACGGCCTTTGGCCTTCAGTTCCTCAGCGGTTTCGGAAGGCAGGATGTTTAGGAGCAGGTCGTCAGACTTCTTCTTTTCTTCCTCCAACTGCGCCGTGCGTTCATGCACGACTTTCTCCAGGCTTTTTTGGGTGGCGATCAGGTGGCGGTGTTTGATCTTAACGAAGCCCCAGATCACCAGGCCATACAGCACCACATACAGGGTATAGGCCCACCACGTCCGGTAAAATGGCGGCAGCGACGTAAACGCAAACGTCGTAGGCTGGTTTACGGTGCCATAGATATTCTTCGAGCGTACCTTAAACACATACGTGCCCTCGTCCAGGCCAGTGAACTCTCTTTTCGTCTCAGTGGTCCAGAGCGACCATTTCTCATCCTCCCCCTCCAGCATATAACTGTAGAGCAGTTGCCCGGGGGCGTCGTAGGAAGTAGCGGTATACTCAAAGCTGATTGATTTAACGGCATGAGGCAGCACAAACTCAAATTGCGGGGTCTGTGCGACGGTGGCTGTGCCTTTGTTGGCAAACGCCCCGTAGAAAACGGTGGAGTCGCCGAGCAGATTGACTTTACGAAGTAAGGTTTTCTGCTGTGTTCTGTAATTCTTCGGCACAAAAGGGTTATAGCTGAAAATGCCTTCGGTGGTGGCCAGCCACACCACACCGGCTGCGTCCGGGTATATGGTCCACACATCCACGCGGGGTACCCTGCTGAGTGGGATGGTATCCCAGGTATAGCTGTTCTGTGCCGTTTTGCGCAACATTCCGGTTCTAAACTCAGAGGTAAGCCATACATTGCCGTTGCGGTCTTCGGTCAGGTTAATGGCCTCCTTGGTGCCGCCTGCAAACCTTTTTCCAAAGGTGGCATCGGGCAGTAAGCGGTATTTCTGGCCATCCTTTTTAAAACTGTAGAGACCTTTGCTGGTGCCAAGGTAAATTTTACCTTTCACAGCATACAAAGGCAACTGATCAAAGTCATTCAAGATGCGTTCCGACAGTTTCAGGTTCAAGACAGGAGGTTTGAGCCCATATTCCTTTGCATCGGCTATAATGGAGATACTGGTATCGCTGGACGCCCAGATTTTGCCTGCCCTGTCCTGCACCAGCGAGGTTACCGGATGTTTCACGGCTTTTATGTTTCCCTCCCATTTCCATTCGCCACTCCGGTGGGTTAGTAAGGCGAGGCCGCCTGAAGTGCCAATGTAAAACCGGGCCGGGTACACGGTGGAGCGGTGGATTGTTTTGTAAGTGATATTCCCCCCAACCGGCGAGACACGGTGCAAAGAACTGTCCGCCAGGGTATAGATGCCTTTTGAGTTGGCAAGCAGCAGGGTATCGCCCGCATCCACTATTTTCCATACCTCCTTCTGCAACAGCGGTAATTTTCGGAAGGTAGGTGTCGGGTCCAGTTCACTCGCAATATGAACTCCGGAAGAAGTGCCAACATACAGTAAGGGGCCTTTCTTGAGTATGTCCAGCACAATGCCGTCGAGTCCGGTGGATTTGTTAAGGTAGGAAATCGGGGAGGGGTAGTCGATGCGGCTGATGCCCTTGTTCAATGCTGCC
Organism: Pontibacter sp. E15-1; assembly: GCF_022601975.1. Taxonomy (GTDB): domain Bacteria; phylum Bacteroidota; class Bacteroidia; order Cytophagales; family Hymenobacteraceae; genus Pontibacter. The sequence continues at coordinate 254,176 of NZ_JAKVIR010000001.1, read as the reverse complement.
CAAAGGCCGCCTTCCTGGTCTATGCACAGCGCCATCGCGGTATTATCGTTCAGGCCGGTTTCCTGATCGATCACTTTTTTTACTCGTCCTTCCTGGTCCAGAATCAGTATGCCGGCACCCTGTGTAGCCAAAGCAAAGGTCCCGTCGGACAAACTGATGCCGTGCAAAAAAGATATCTCACTCATAATGGATGTGGGGCTCAATTTTTCCAGGGTATGGTCTCTGTACCTGTACAAACCGCTTTCGTATGTGGCGATGAGAAAATTAAGCGTAGAGGCTTTGGTGGCAGGCAAAGGCAGTAAAGCCGATACCATCAAGCCCTTTATTCCTTCACTACCGGGCAAGGTAAGGAAGCGGTCGTGCTCCAGCAGGAGGATGCCTTTTTCTTTTTCAACCACATAGAGCCTGTTGTGGATCGAGAAAATACGCGAGTAACCCGCTTCGCTGCGCCAGATCCGAAAGTGAGTGCCGGTCCAGCGGAACAGTTTGTTCTCTGTGAGAAAGTATACATCGCGGCTTACGGCAGCCGCTTTTTTAAAGTCGAGGTTGGCCTGATCTCCTCGTAACCGGGGGAGCAAAGAAACAAATTGCATTTTGCCGGCGGAGTCGGGGCTAAGAAAACCCATATCCGTGCTGCTGCAGGCAAAAATCTTTCCTTCGCTGTTCCGGGCGAGCTGGGTGCGCCCAAGCCCCGCCGTGCCAGCCACCATGCGCCAGTTCAGCCCATCATACTCCAGCACACCGCTTGTGTTACTCACATAGATGATCCCACGGTTGTCCTGCACGATGCCCCAGTTCTGCGGGCTCGAGATATAGGCATAACTTTGGTAAGCCGTCGGTGGGAAACTTTGGACGAAAGGGTTCCCTAGCTGTGCCAGCACATAGGTAGACACTAACACGAAAAGGAGAGTGGCAACTATATGTTTTAACATTGTAATATCCTTTGAAGTAATTATATTAAATGTATACTAAATTTATACAAAAATAGGTATCATTTTGTACTTTTAACGTATAAGCAGAAAATACAGCCTGAATATCAGGAGTTAACTATCTAAATATTTGTATTATGCCACAAGGAAAAGTAGTGCCCGTAAAGCCAACAATGACCTCAAGAGTTAGTCAGACAGACGAAGAATCCGTGCAGAACAGCAGCAACACACAACCGACTTCTCCCATAAATAAGTTGCCGGGAACGACTAACACCACAACCAATCCGACAGGTGCGAAGGACGTGGAATCCTAAGACCCAGGCCCTTTCCTTCAGTATCCGAATACCTGCAATTCAGCAGCGGTTTTACCGGCAGTCTGCCTGCCGGATGAGCGTACGCATGCCAATTCTTATGTAAAAATTATCTACTAACTAAAACTATACAGCTATGCCTAGAGGAGTCGTTATTGCCGTTACACCTGGTAGAAAAAAAAGTAAAGATGAAAAAGAAGATAAAGAAGAAATGAGCACAGATTGGATTGAAGGTTTTTTAAGGTTCCTCAATAATAATTTGGATTCTGAAGATGAGCAGCCATCAATATTTGAAAAAACTGAAGAAAATTTGTTAAAAGTAGGTTATGTCGAAAGTTGCGAAGATCATCCTGGTGGTTCTGGAAATTCGCCTGTTCGAAAAAATGAAATAATATTATTTGGTGTTGATGCAAGTCAATACCCTGAAATTTCTTCCGGTTTACCCTGTTCTGATTCTAACTCAAAAAAAATTAATTTTAAAGCGCGAAGGTACAATGTGAAGATAGTTTATGAGATAAAAATGTGAAAAGTAAGTTTTAAATCATATAACGTAAATTTACTTCTAGCTTCATTTAATATATTTCATATCTACCGCCATGCCACAGGGAAAAGTCATTGCCGTTAAACCGTCCTATAAAAGTGTGCAGTTTGCCTTTGAAAACGAGGGTAGGCTATACGAAACCGTCGCATCTGAAAGTACCGAGGACGCATCTCGCAAATCAAACCTGATCCTGATCGGGGTATGCAAGGACGACATTGCCTCGTGCGACACAAGGAAAGTAAAGGCTGTAGTGTGGTATGAAGATGACAAAAACGAATTCGATGTCGGGGACTATGTGGACTTTGACGATGACAAAACGAAGAAGCTGACCTTCGAGGGCGCGAAAAATGTAAAGAAAATAAAACACGGGAAATTCAGGATCCCGGCGTTTCTGTTGTCCAATATTGCCCTGCTGGCATCTGTGTTCCTGATCGGGATGTTGGTAAAAGACAGCAGAAGGTAACAGTTTCGCCCAGTACCCAAACGGCACGAAGCTACCTCTTACCTTTCCAAACCGGGTATGGAAAGGTATAAAGGTAGGAGTTGAGTTCCCGGCGCTCATACCTGGTTTGCCCAAGTGCCCCTACAAGTTTCAGAAGCATCTGGCCTGTATATGCGAGTATACAGGCTTTGTTATGTATGGCCTTCTTGCAGGGGCACCAACATTAGCCGCTATTCATTTACATACACTGCCCCTCATACCTTATCGGGGTTTACAACTTATGCCTACCTACAGGCGCCACTGATTGACTTTTCCGCTAGCGTTTAGGGTTGCTGGCGTTCTTCTGTAAATTTTCCGCTGCTACAATATTATGCTTATATTAGAGCAGGTATAAATCTGATTTTGGAAGCGGGTATTGTTAAGCCAGAATTTTGGCGAAGCATTTTTTAAACCGTATGGCAGCGCTTTGCGGCGATAAAAACATGATTCAGGTTCTATAGCAAATGGCAATTTTTCTCTTTGAGAGAGCATGTGTCATCAGCGTAAACAAAACGAGACTATGTTTCAACTGACGAACCAGTTAGCCGCAGTTTCGGGTGGCGGGAGTGGTATCGAAAAAGCGGAGGCACTTGCCTTTGCCCGGCAGGGGGGCACGACAACATCCGCTGCAACAGTATCTCACCGGCACGGGTCCATACCCCCTTCGTCGACGGTTTTCTGGCCAAAAACTATCCCGGTCAGAACGAGGAGATGTTCGGGAAACTCTCGAAGTCGCAGCCTATCGGCCGCATGGCAAGGCCCGAGGAAATCGCCGGGCTTTTCCTATACCTCTGTTCCGAAGAGGCGGCCTTTATCACCGGAAACGATTACCCGATCGACGGCGGCCTCATCAAACTGAATAGCTAGCCGGCAGAGCTGGATATAAATAATAGGCACCCGGTAAAATAGCAGTGTTAGCAAGATTCAGCTTTATGAATAGGAACTTAGAGCAGGCAGAATACTCCAAAGACGTTAAGTGGCTGATCGTGCATGCCGATGATGCCGGGTTATCATGCTCCGAAAACAGGGCAACGGTACAGGCCCTTTCATACGGCGTGGTGAATTCATACAGTATCATGATGCCTTGTCCATGGGCTCTAGAAATGGTCGATTTCGCCAGAAGCAATCCCCGGTATGATTGCGGCATTCACCTGACACTTACCTGCGAATGGAAGTTCTATAAGTTCAGACCGGTTTTGCCGCCGCAGGAAGTGGCAAGCCTGGTAGACCCGCATGGATACTTCCACAGCAGCCGGGACGCGGTAAAGCGCTATGCAAAACCAGAGCATGTCAGAAAAGAGCTGCGGGCGCAAATCGAGAAAGCCATCGGATTAGGGTTGCGGCCAACGCATTTAGACACGCACATGTTTGCTTTGGGGGCAAGTTCTGAGTTGCTTCAGGTATACAAACAGCTGGGCGAAGAATTCGATTTGCCTATCCTTTTGAGCAGACAGCATCTGGCCGGTTCTGACGAAGCGTTGGGGCTAACTACCAGCAGTGCCGGACTTAGCGTTGACCACCTGTATGTAGGAGAATACAAGTGGTTTGAGAATGAAGGCTTGGCCAGCTACTATGACCAGGTTTTAGACAATATGCAGCCGGGGTTAAACACCATCCTGATCCATCCGGCATTCGACGATGCGGAAATGCAAGGACTCTGTGTGGAGCATCCAAATTTCGGTGCCAGTTGGAGACAAGCTGATTTCGATTATTTCACAAGCGCGCGGTGTGTCCAAAAAATGGCCGCCAATAACATACGCCTCACAACCTGGGCCGAAACACAAGTGCGCCAGGCCAAAACCATATAGCCCTAAACGGAGCAGACAGGGGCAGTTTGATGTAAGAAGTATAAAGCATATATAAATCATTTAAAAAAAGCCTTCCCACCGGAGGAAGCCTAAAAGCAACACGATGAAACTGATATGGAGAACCACCTAAAGAGAAAACAGGAGTAATCCTTGATGATGTGCCCTACGATACAAGCGCGTTTGGGGAAAATTATACCATTATCGAATGGATTCAGCGTACTGGAGTTTTTTCATTTCGTGAATTTTGCAACTGTAAACACTGGCGCAAGCGTCCGCTTGTGCTTTCATATGAAATGCGGCAGATGGGATGCATTGTGAGTCACAAGCGGACGCTTGCGCCATAGAGCGGATCTATGCGTACCAATCAATTGATAATGGTATTAAAATAGACATTTTTTTGAGACCAGCGGCATGGCCCGGCTGGAAGAGTTTCTGGCTGAGCACGAAGACAGGCACCACCGCCAACTTCATCTTCAGAATTCCTTTTCTGGTTTTCTACGTCAGCCAGTTCATGACCCTGCTGCCCGGCGACATCATCTCAACCGGAACACCGGCTGGCGTGAGGCTGGGCATGAAACCGCCGCGCTACCTGAAGCCGGGCGATCTAGTGGAGTTAGGGGTAGACGGACTGAGCAGCTTCAGGCAAGGGGTCAAGGGGTATACCAAAACGTAACGCGTAGCGGCAGGAAATTCAGGCTTTTCTGACTTCTTTATACATAATCAAGGATGTATGATGCCATTATATAAGACAGTAAACCCCCTCTGAAAAGGCAGAAAGCCCCCAGTTGTACCTGTGGGGTATGGCGCAAGCCACTGCATCTTACCGATTCCCTTCCGGGCGCTTTTTTGTGCCTCTTATAGGCGGGGCCGAAAGCGGGTCTTCGGGCCAATGGTGCTTGGGGTAGCGGCCACGCAAGTCTTTGCGGACCTCAAAATAGCCCGATGCCCAAAAGCTCCGCAAGTCGCGGGTAACTTGTACGGGCCTGGAGGCGGGGGAGAGCAGGTGCAGAAGCAGGGGGACGCTGCCCCCGCCAATTTTTGGGGTATCGAGCAGGCCAAACACCTCCTGCAAGCGCACGGCTAAAACGGGCGTTGCCGGGTCTGTGTAATCCAGGGCAATGCGCGAGCCGCTGGGCACCTGCAAATGCGTCGGGGCAAGGCGGTCCATTTCCTGCCGTTTCTCCCAGGGGAGCTCTGCCAGCAGCAGCTCATTAAAATCCAGCCTGGCTACCTGCTCCAAAGTGTGTAGCCCCGGCAGATGGGGCGCAAGCCATTCCTCCAGCGTGTCAGCCAGGGCAGCATCCGATGCATCTGGCCATTGGTCTGGCTGCAGCTGGTTCAGGAAGGCGAGGCGCTGGCGTGTTCGCAGGGCCTCCGCCGACCAGGGCAGCCGGTCTATTCCTTTTTGCTGCAGGGCCTGCAACAAGGCGCGCGCCACTTGCTCCTGGTCAGGGTTTGTTTTCAGCATTTCCTCCAGCACCAGCGCTCCCAGCCGCGTGACCTGCCGGGAGATCACCCGTCCGGTGGTCTCTTCCCAACGAACCTCCTGCACATCTTCCACCAGTTCCTGAAAGTGCAGCAGTATATCCGCTTTGGCGATCGGGGCGGCCAGCAGCACGCGGGCTTGCTTGCCTGTCTCGAGATGGGCCACGGCATAATAATCGCTTTCGCCGAACAGCTCTGTGGCCAGGTTTGCCCGCTGGCCGCTCACTAACCGCACCCGCCCCGACGACTCCCGCTGCGCCAGCCGGTCGGGGTAAGCAAGGGCCGTGAGGATGCCTGCCATCTCGGGGGCCACTTTGCCTGCCGCCTCGCGCAGACGCTGCCGGAGGTTCTGTGCTTGCTCGCGTACCCGACGCAGGGCGTTCTCGTCCGTCACAAAGCCGGGCGTGGGCAACCGCCGACCAGCAAGCAGCTCCAGGCGCAGCGCGAGATCAGGCAGCGGGCTGCTGTAGGGCTGTTGCATTGGTTTCAGGATGTCGCGCTCCGAGAGCAGCGAGGCAAGGGCGCAGGCCGTGGCGCCATACCCCAGGGCGTAGCCGCGCACCACCAGATGCCCCAGCCGGGGCGACAGACCCAGGGCCGCCAGCGCTTTTCCGTGGCGCGTCGCGTTTCCCTGAGGGTCTATCGCCTGCAGCCGGAGCAGCAAATCCTGCGCCAGCGACATCGCCGCCGCCGGCGGGATATCCAGCCAGGATAAAGACGATGCATCCTTCACGCCCCAAATGGCCAATTCCAGGGCAAGGCCGGTCAGGTCGGCCTCGCGGATTTCGGGTACTTGCCGGTCGGGGAGTTGCAGCTGATCAGCGGAAGACCATAGCCGGTAGCAGACCCCGGGTCCCAGACGGCCTGCCCGGCCCCGACGCTGGTCTGCCGCAGCCCTCGAGACAGCGGTCGTTTCTAAGGTGGTGAGCCCGGTGCGCGGAATAAAGCGTGGGGCGCGGGCATAGCCGCCGTCAATCACCACTTTCACTCCCTCTATGGTAAGGCTCGTCTCGGCGATGCTGGTAGCCAGCACCACTTTGCGCTTTCCGGCAGGGGCAGGCTGAATGGCAGCTAGCTGCTTGCTGAGGGGCAGGTCGCCGTGCAGCAGGTGCAGGTCCGTGGCAGCGGGCAGCCTGCCTTCAAGGCGCTGTTCCACTTTGCGCATCTCGCCCATACCCGGCAGAAACACCAGCACATCGCCGTCTGGCTCGGCTGCCATGGCTTGCCGGATGGCCGCGGGCACCAGGTTAGCGAGCCGTTCTGCTGGCCACTTGCCCGCTCCGGCAGCCTCAGCTGGCGTCAGGTAGTGCGTCTCCACGGGGTATAGGCGTCCCTCGCTCCGGATAACGGGCGCTTGCAGCCAGTTGCCCACTGTGGCGGCGTCCAGGGTTGCGCTCATCACCAACAGGCGCAGGTCCGGGCGCAGCACCGCCTGCGCGTCCAGGGCAAGGGCCAGCCCGAGGTCGGCCTGCAGGCTGCGCTCATGAAACTCATCGAAAATAACTGCCGCAACGCCCTCCAGGGCCGGGTCGTCCTGCAGCAGGCGGGTCAGGATACCCTCCGTCACCACCTCGATGCGGGTTTTGCCGGATACCACGTGCTCCATCCGCACCCAATACCCCACCGTTTGGCCCACAGGCTCCCCCAGCAGGTCTGACATGCGCTGGGCAGCTGCCCTGGCCGCCAGCCTGCGTGGCTCCAGCACCAGAATCTTTCCTGTCCGGCACCAGGCTGCCGCCAGCATGGCCAGCGGCACAAGGGTCGTCTTTCCTGCTCCGGGCGGAGCCTCCAGCACAGCCTTCGGGTGGGTGTCCAGGGCGGCCAGCAGGCGTGGCAGCGCTTCCTTTACCGGCAATTCAGGCAGGGTAGGGTAGTTTTCTTGGGATGTCATGGTCCCCCAAAGTTCAGCATTCTTTTCTGAAACTACAGCCCTCCCGTCCGATTCTGTGCAGCTGGCCCGCGCTGCCTTGTGACACCAGTAAGGGTGAGAGGCTGAAGCCAACGCGACACCCATATCCGTATAAAGCCCCCTGCGTGGTAGGGTATACCGCCCACCTGTATAGTGTTGCTAACCTATTGGCTGTGAAAGAAATGTGTGATTGGTTCAACCAAAGTAAAAACCAAATCGTTAAAATAAATATACCTCATGGTATAAAATGCCCTTCGGTACAGCTGTGTTTTGATGATTGTGTAACTATGTTTTTTTGATCTTAAAACCTGAGAACGATGGCAAATTTAATGAAACGAGAGGGCGGCGTTGGAACACCTGCCCGCTCTATATTTTCGGACTTTTTCTCGGATGTGGACCGCATCTTTGACAATGACATGTTTTTGATGCCGATGCCATGGAAGAGAATGGATGCTGGCAGCGTGCCAGCCGTCAACATTAAAGACAATGAGAAAGATTACCTGATCGAGGTGGCTGCCCCCGGCATGAAAAAGGAGGACTTCAACGTGGATATGGACGAGGGTACTCTTACCATCAGCAGCCAGAAGCAGGAAGAGAAAACGGAGGAGAAAGATAACTTCAAAAGACGGGAGTACAATTACAGCTCTTTCAGCCGTTCGTTTGCCCTGCCCGATAATGTGAAAACAGAGGAAATTAAAGCCCAGTATACAGATGGTGTATTACGCCTGACAGTGCCAAAGCGGGAGCAGCAAGAGCGTCCAAAAAAACGAATCAAGATAGACTGAGGGAGGTATGGATTGAGTAAAAGCCGGGGCGGGCGCATGTCATATGCGTCCGCCCCGGCTTTTTTAGCGGCATAAGCACTTTGCAGAAATGCCTTACGAGGGTATGGCCCAAAGATTATACTGCTGGTTGTTTACCCATAAGCTGCGACAGCAACTCGTAGGAATGCAGGCGCGCCGCATGGTCATACACGTTTACAGCTACCATCACCTCGTCTACTTGCGTGGCTTCCACAAAAGCCTGCAACTGCTTTTCCACCGTCTCTTGCGAGCCGATGAAGGTATAGCGCAGCATTTGCCGTACCGCATACTCCTCTGAGGCATCCCAGTGTCCTTCCATGCTTTCTACAGGCGCTTGCATCGGCTTTGCCTTGCCCCGGATCACGTTAAGGAACGAGAGGTAGAGCGAGGTGGCCAGGTGCTGCGCCTCCTCGTCGGTGTCGGCGGCTACCACGTTGATGCCCGCCATGGTGTATGGCTTTTCGAGGCTTTTGGAAGGCCGGAAATGATCGTGGTATACCTCCAGGGCCGAATGGAGCATGCTCGGGGCAAAATGGCTGGCGAAGGCAAAGGGCAAGCCCCGGATGCCGGCCAGTTGCGCACTGAATGTGCTGGAGCCCAGCAGCCAGATCGGGACGTTCAGCCCTTGCCCGGGCACCGCCTTCACGCGGGCCGAAGGGTTGTCGGCCGAGAAATACCCCTGCAGTTCTGCCACGTTCTCCGGGAAATCCTCCCCAGAGCCCCGCAGGTCGCGGCGCAGGGCCATGGCCGTTACCTGGTCGGTGCCGGGCGCGCGGCCCAGGCCCAGGTCAATCCTGCCGGGGTATAGGGTCTCGAGCGTGCCGAATTGCTCGGCCACCACAAGCGGGGCGTGGTTCGGGAGCATGATTCCTCCCGAGCCTACCCGGATGGTGGAGGTGCCACCGGCTATATGCCCGATCAGCACGGAGGTGGCGGAACTGGCAATGCCAGGCATGTTGTGGTGCTCGGCCATCCAGTAGCGGGTATAGCCCCAGTCCTCTACGTGGCGGGCAAGGTCCAGGGTGTTGCGGAACGAGTCGGCCGGGGTCTTGCCATCGAGTATGGGCACCAGGTCCAGAACGGAAAAACGGGTATCAGAAAGATTTTTAGTTGGATTGCTCATGCGGTATACTGCCTATGTTTGACGGTTTTTATACGATGTTTACGTTACGTGCGGAGCGAATATGAATCACGTGGCCAGCCTCCGCATACGCTGCCGTATCCCTATCAACCCAAAAGGGGCGTAATGGTTTTCAACCGGCCGGAATAACCGCCGTAGGAACAAGAACTGAATTTTTAACCTAGAGCATGTTTGAAATTCATCTTTTGGGCTGCAAATTGTTCATAAAGGAATCTGACTTCGCCTTTTTATCACCCCATAGCGCTGCTATGCGGCTCAAAAAACGCTTCGCCAGAACCCTTCCTGAACAATTTTCGATTTCAAAAACGAAATTTAAACATGCTCTCAAAACAACTGAACCATGACAGAAAGCACATCATATACCCAAACGTTTACACTGGGCGGCGAGATGGAGGTAAACCGGATGGGGTATGGCGCCATGCGGATTACCGGCGACGGCATCTGGGGGCCACCTCAGGACAAAGACGAGGCGATCCGGGTGCTGCAGCGGGCGGTAGCGCTAGGCATCAACTTTATCGACACGGCAGATAGCTATGGCCCGAACGTGTCGGAAGAACTGATTGCGGAGGCGCTGCACCCATACCCCGACAACCTGGTGATCGCCACGAAGGGCGGCCTGCTGCGCACCGGCCCCAACGAGTGGCCCATTAATGCGAACCCTGACCATTTACGCGAGGCGCTGGAGGGCAGCCTGCAGCGCCTGAAACTAGACCGCATCGATCTGTACCAATTGCACCGCGTAGACCCCGAGGTTCCGTTTGAGAAGAGCCTGGAGTTTTTGCAACAGGTGCAGGAAGAGGGCCTCATCCGGCACATCGGGCTGTCGGAGGTGTCGGTGGAGCAGATAAAGAAGGCGCAGAAGTACGTAAAGGTGGTGTCGGTGCAGAACAAGTATAGCGTAGACAACCGCGACTGGGAGGATGAACTGGTATACTGCCGCGAGCAGGGTATGGCGTTCATTCCGTGGTATCCCCTGGGTGGCGGAAACCTGGACGCGCTGAAAAAGCTGGAAGCCGTTGCCCACGCTCATGGCGTGACCACCCATCAGGTTGCCCTCAGCTGGCTCTTGCACCACTCCCCAAACATTCTGCTCATACCGGGCACCTCCAAGGTAAAGCACCTGGAAGAGAATTTTAAGTCTGCCACGATTACACTATCGGAAGAGGAAATGCAGACGCTGAATAAAATCAGCGCGGCGCAGGTGTCGGGTTGAAAGGGGAAGTAGTTTGAGTACCCGCCGAAGGGTATAAAACGGAAAAGCGCGTGAGTATAGATTAACTTATACCCTCAATTAAGGTGAACTTGGGCATATAGCGGTTATTTCGACACTCGAAACACCTTGTTTCATAGCCTACTTTGCGCTCCACGCCCGCTGGTGCGCGTTTTCCCTCTCGGCGCTGTGTACATTTCCTGCCTAACGGCTGCCACTGACGTGGCACCGGAAATATACAAGGCGCCTCACGGAAAAACTGGAAATCATTTTGCCTTGATCTAGCTAAACTTTACTTCTCCAAAGCAGAAAAACTTATTCAAAAGCAGGTTAACCTACAGCTATGCCCAAGTTCACGTTAGTTTAGGTTCACGCGCTTTTCGGGTTTTAGAGAGGTCAGGAACTGCAGGAGAGCATGGAGCACCCGGCCTTTTGCGATGCCCATTCCGGGCGCTTCGCGAAAAAGGCGTCCGCATCGGTGGTATACGGCGTTTTGATCGCCTCCTGAAGCTGTCTGAAAAGCTGGTCTTCGCCTCGCTCCAGTTCCTCAATGGCCTGGTGCAGCAGGTAGTTGCGCAGAATGAAGCGCGGGTTGCTTTCCTGCATTAGCTGCAGCGCTTCCGCAGGGGTGCAGATGTTCTCCTGTCTTCGGGCGTCATACCGTGTCATCAACCTGAACAAGGCTGTTGCTCCCTCGTGGTTTGGGGTCTGGTAAAAGCTCTCTGAAAAATGATCGAGCACCGCCTGTGCGTCTGCGGGGTGGGGCGGGAGCGTCATGAGCAACTGGTAGAAGATGGTCATGTCTGGCTTCAGGGTAGCCAGAGTTTCCTCGAACTGCTTGATAAAGGCTTTGTCAGTGTCGCGTACCTCGTCCAAGCCCAGCTTGTTTCCCATCATGGCGTAGTAGTGCCGGTAGAAGCTCTCGCGGTAGGTCTCCAGGGTGGCCACCAGTTTCTCGGTGTCGGGCAGCAGCGGGGCCAGGGCACTGGCCAGGCAGCCCAGGTTCCAGTAGCCGATGGCGTGTTGCTGGCCAAAGGCGTACCTGCGCCCAGGCAGGTCGGTGGTGTTGGGCGTGAAAGCGGGGTCATAGTCGTCGAGAAAAGAGAACGGGCCGTAGTCGATCGTTAGCCCCAGCACCGACATGTTATCGGTGTTCATCACGCCGTGCACAAAGCCCACCCGCAGCCATTCCACCATCAGGCGCGCCGTGCGCTCCACCACTTCCTCAAACCACGCCAGCAGCTTTTCGTCGCGCCCGCCTTGCAGGTGCGGGAAGTACCGGGCCATCGTCCAGTCGGTTAGCTGCCTCAGGTTGTCGAGCTCTTTTCTGGCTGCCAGCAGCTCAAAATTGCCGAAACGCAGGAAGCTGGGGGCCGTGCGCAGCACGATGGCACCCGGTTCGTGGGCCGCGTTGCCGTTGTAGAACATGTCGCGCAGCACTTGGTCTCCGGTGCGCACCAGGCTCAGGGCCCTGGTGGTGGGCACCCGAAGGTAATGCATCGCCTCGCTCATGAGATATTCCCTGACGGACGAGCGCAGTACCGCCCTACCGTCGGCCCTGCGGGAGTAGGGGGTAGGGCCCGCGCCTTTCAGCTGCAGTTCCCAGCTGTTGCCCGGGCTCACTTCATGCTCTCCCAGGGTAATGGCGCGGCCATCGCCCAGCTGGCCAGCCCAATTCCCGAACTGATGCCCGGCATAGCAGGCCGCATACGGCTGCATCGAGGGGGCCAGCCCGTTGCCGGCCAGCACAGCGATGTCTTCCTGCGTGGCCGGTTTCAGTATACCCAGTTCGGCGGACAGCGCATCAGACCACGCCAGTAGGGTGGGGCCGCTTACAGGCGTCGGGCTGACGCGGCTATACAGGACCCCGGGCGTCTGGCGGGGCTGTTTCTCTCCGCTTTCATCGCCAGGGAAGGATTTTACAAACTCATTTTTATACGCAATGCTGCTGATGTTTTGCATGGAATTCTGTTTGATGTATGGGTAGGGCAGGTATGCCACCCTGACCCAAAGGTACCAGGTATAAAATTAACGTATAGTTTCGGCATCTTGGCAGTCGGGTGTCAGGCCGGGGGGCAGCTTGACCAAGCTTGCCGAGTTAATGCAGTAGCGAAGCCCGTGCGGCGCAGGCCCGTCATGGGACACATGGCCCAGGTGGCAGTCGCAGACGTTGCACATCGCCTCGATACGGTGCATCTTGTGGCTGTCGTCGAAAGCGTATTTGAGCGCACCCTTGCTGGAGGGCTGCGTAAAGCTGGGCCACCCGGAGATGGCGTTGTATTTTTCGGAGGCCTGGAAAAGGACGCTGCCGCAGCCCACACAGGCATATGCCCCGGGGGTATACACGCGGCAAAAAGCATTCCGGTAAGCCCGCTCGGTTCCTTTCAGGCGGGTAACTGCATACTGCTCCGGGGTAAGGTGCCGCCGCCATTCCTCCTCCGTTCGCTCAAGGCGATGCACAGGCTCAGGATTTCCGTATTTGGCGTAGGTGATGATGTCTTTCCAGCGAAGCATAACGGGTCGATTGTAAGCAAAGTCGCTGTTGCTTCAACAGAAAACTGCCCGCTATGTTCCAAACGTATATCCTGGCAAGCGGACGGATGGTTGTGTTCCTGCTGCGTTCAAGTTGCCGATCGGGCTTCTTCTGGCCGTTTTATACCCAGGGAGTAGGCCATAAGCCCGGCAGGGGGTATAGAGAGTGACGCATTTTATTTGTACCATTGTGCTAAAGTAAAACAGTAGTATGTCGATTATGATTTTCAGCCAGCGGAAGGATGTGCGTCCGTGGCTCAAAGCATTACAGGATGCAAGGCCTGATCTGGATGTAAGGGTATACCCCGATAAAAGGGACAACAGCGAAGTGACGTTTGCCCTGGCCTGGAACCATCCGATGGGCGCTTTCCGTGATTTCCCCAACATTAAATGCATTGCCTCGATGGGGGCAGGCGCAGACCACGTGCTCAAAGACCCCGAGCTCCCGCAGGATGCGGTTGTCACCCGGATCGTGGACGAGAACCTGACCCACGACATGGGCACGTTTACCCTTGCCCTCGCGCTGAGCCACTTACGGGGCCTCACGGGGTATAAAGTGCACGAGCGGTCGCATGTATGGTGGCCCCAGCGCTACAAAAGACCCGCCGACGTAACGGTTGGCGTGATGGGCCTGGGCGTGTTGGGCGCGCACGTAGCCCAGACGCTCCGCCTCAACGGCTTTACGGTGAATGGCTGGGCCACCGCGGCCAGGCCTTTGGACGGTGTCCGGACCTTTGCCGGGGCGGAAGCGCTGCCTGACTTTCTGGCGCAGGCCGATATCCTGATCTGCCTGCTGCCGCTCACCCCATCCACTGCCAATATCCTGAACAAAGAGACGTTTGCCAAGCTGCCCCAGGGTGCCTATGTGATTAACGTGGCGCGGGGCGAGCACCTGGTAGACGAGGACCTGGTGGAGATGCTAGACAATGGCCATCTGGCTGGCGCTAGCCTGGACGTGTTCCGGCAGGAGCCGCTGCCCGCCGCACACCCCTTCTGGAGCCACCCCCGGATTGACATTACCCCGCACATCGCCAGCACCACAGAGCCCGCCTCGGTAGTGGGCCAGATATTGGCAAATTACGACAGGCTTCAGCGAAACGAGGCCCTGCACCATGTGGTATCACGACAAAAAGGCTATTGACATGAACCCCTTCCACCTCGCTTTCAAAGTAAAAGACATCGCCTCTACCCGCAGGTTCTACATCGAGATCCTGGCTTGCCCCGAAGGCAGGAGCACCGCCTCCTGGATCGACTTCGACTTTTTCGGGCACCAACTTTCCGCTCACGTCAGCGACAGCCGCCCCGCCCTGAATTATTGCGGCAAAGTGGATGGCGTGAGAGTGCCGATCCCGCATTTCGGCTGCATTCTGGAGCAAGCGGAATTTGACCGGGTGCAGGAACAGTTGCTGCGGCACGACATAGCATTCATCATAAAACCACAGACGCGATACGAGGGGCAGCCGGGAGAGCAGCGCACCATGTTTGTGCTGGACCTGAGCGGCAACCCCATTGAGTTCAAATCCTTCCGTGACAAAACCGCTATTTTCGCCACCTGACGCTCCGCCTTCTGCGGCATGCCTCAGACAGAAATTTGCCTGGCAGCCGGGTGCGGTTACCCGTTGGAAAGTGCCGTAGCCCATGCCCACTCATATCTATTCTGGCGGTGCACACGTACGCTACAAAAAATGTATATAGCTATGAGCAAAGAAACATTCCCAGACATTCTGAAAAATCTCCTGAAGGACCCGGACCAGATAACAGAAGTGCTTAACAATCCGGGCAAATTCGGGATGGAGTTATACGACTCGCTGACCACCCGCCAAAAACAATACATCATCTTCGCCGCCGCTGCAGGGCTGGTTGTATATGGTTTTTCACTCGGGGGGAACAGCAGCGAGGAAGAGGCAGTATAATACAGCGTTTATACCTTTCGGCAGGGGCAGGATGCTGCAGAAGCTTATTTTATTCATGAGACGGGTGGATGTATACCATGCCGTCGCGTCGGAGCAGCACTATACCCGTATCCCTCAAATTTATGAAACCATACCCCCTCCAATGGCTGTTGGGGTTTGCACTATTGGCAGGTTGCCAGCCAAGCGCGGATAAACAGCCCGTAGCGGAGGAAACAACGCATTCTTCCGTAACTTCGTGCTACCAGTACCTTCAGGGCAACGACACCGTTTCGCTGCGCCTGGTACAAACAGGATTGCTGGTGACAGGTGACCTGACGTATAACCTCTTTGAAAAGGATAAAAACCGAGGCACAATTAAAGGGGCATTTGCCGGTGATACCCTGTTCGCTGATTATACCTTTCAGTCTGAAGGTATGGAGTCAGTTCGTGAGGTTGCCTTTCTGAAACAAAACTCAGCACTGGCCGAAGGGTATGGCGAGATAAAGGAAATAGACGGGAAAATGCGGTTTACAGACAAGTCTCAACTATCTTTCGAGCACGTGCAGTTGCGAATCATACCCTGTGAAGCTGTAAAATTTTAAACGGTTAAACACCTGATGTATACCTGCTTGCATTAGCACAGAGGTATACCTTACAGAGAAAGAAAATGCGCAGGACTTTCGCATCTAATCGAAACACGGAGCGAAAGCAGTCTTGAGTCTGCCGTTGTTGTGTGTTCTCACCAACAACTTGTTGGTCAAAAGACGCAACAAGGGCAGCTTTGCGAAAGTCCTGATGCGAATGAGCAGCCACTGGCAACGGAGGCTGCTTTTTTATTATATTACCCACAAACGTCTTTTGTGCTCCGATTAACCTGGATACCCTAGATCGTAAGCTTTTTACAATTTATCATACCCTATGATTGCAGCAATTTTTAGTTTTCTGGTGATGCTGAACCCTTTTGCCCTCTTTCTTTACCTGAGACCCGTGATGCAGGATTTGTCGGAGGCTGATTTCCGAGCGGTTTTCCTGAAAGCGACGACCATATCTTTCTTTATCTTCATGGTGTTCCTGCTTTTCGGGGATGTGGTGTTTGAGAAGGTTTTCCGGATCAACTTTGAGTCGTTCCGGATCTTCGGCGGCATCGTGTTGTTCTCGCTGGCGTACATCTTTATCGTGCAGGGCAAGAAAGCCTTTATCCAGATCAAAGGCGACCTGCATGACCTTGCCTCGGAGATTGCCTTGCCGTTCATGGTAGGGGCGGGCACCATTTCGCTTACGGTGCTGATGGCGGAGCAACTGGAACTTTGGCAGGGTATACTTTCCCTCGTCCTGATCATGTTCACCAACTTTGCCGTGATCATGGGCCTCAAGCAAATACGGCGCAGCATGAACTCCAAGAAAGTGCAGACTGCGTTCGACAAAAACATGGAGTTGCTGCTGCGCATCAACGGTTTTTTTGTGGGCGCTATCGGCGTTGATATGGTGGTGACCGGTATAAGTAACCTCATGCGGGCGGCATAAAAATCCTGACGCCATAAAAAGAGGGAAGCTAAACCAGCTTCCCTCTTTTTATTACTTGATCACTTCTTCCGAATAAACCATCCAGATCGGTACGGCAATATCCATGTTATAGAGCTTAGTCGGCACGCTGCCAAGGCTTAGCGACGGGATCGGGTTGTTGCCTTTCAGGCCGAGCACCAGCAGGCCGTGTTTCCCTTTCTGGAGCTGTATACTGATACGGTCTGCCACGCTCTTGCCGGCAGCGCGCACCAGGGTATAAGGCACACCGGCAATCTCCGGATGCCGCTTTTGCAGGTCCTTGAACTTGCCTTTCACCACCTCCTCGGCCTTGTTAATGGCTTTTTCCTCTGAGATGAGCGGGAAATACTGTGTCGGCAGTTTATACACGTGCATGATCTCCAGGTCGAGGTTCAGCTGGGCCACCAGGCTTTTGCTAAGCCGGAGCGCATGCTCCGATGCCGCTGAGAAGTCGATGGGCGTGAGGACGTGGCTAATGTCAAAGCTCGCCGTTTCCGGGAAGACCAGCACACTGCACGGCAGGATGCGCAGGAGCTTCGTGCCGAGTGCCCCTGTGCTCTTGTCGCTCATGCGCTTGCCCAGCAGCGTCAGCTTCACGTTATACCGCTTCACCAGGTCCGCCATGATCACCTCGGTGTTGGGCTCCTCGCTTACCAGTATCTCGTAGTCGGCGGCATTGGCGAAGTTCTCCGTCACGGTATCCGCGATGCTGGCTTCAATCTCCGAGCCCAGGTCCACATCCCCGAACACATCCCGGAAGTCGTCGCTCAATTCTGAGGTCCGGATATTGTGCACAAAATACACCTTTCTGACCGGTAGGCGTTCGCACATGGAGCGGGTAAACTTTACCAGCGTTTCGTCTATATCGCTGAGGTCCAGGCAGACCATCATAGAGTCGATTGCAATCATAACTGTTCGGTTTAGGGAGTTTCTTTTTTTGCTTCTACCGCCGCCTCATGCTTCGCGGCGCGTTTTGTCAGTGCCTCGGCCACCAGCTGTTGATAGGCTTTCCGCTGCTGCGCCTTGCCCAGTTTGTTCTCCTCTTCCAGCTCCTCACTCAAGCCCCTATAGAGGCTGTAGCACATAATGAGCAGGATGATGGCAAAGGGCAGACCCGTGATAATTACGGCTGTTTGCAGTGCCTGCAAGCCACCTCCGATCAGAAGAACGGCGGCTATACCACCCTCGGCCAAGGCCCAGAAAACACGAATGCCCACAGGGGAATCGGCTCTGCCGCCTGAGGTCAGGCTATCCACTACCAGCGAGCCGGAGTCGGAGGAGGTTACAAAGAACCCGGCCACCAGGATAATGCCGATGATAGAGAGGGCCGTGGAGAAGGGGAGCTGCTCAAAGAACACGAACAGCGCCGTGGACATGTCTTTGGTGACGGCTTCGGCTACGGCTGTCTCGCCGCCCAGCACATCGCGCAGGGCAGTGCTTCCGAAAACGGTCATCCATAGGAAAGAGAGCAACGACGGCACGATCAGCACCCCCAGCACAAACTCGCGGATGGTGCGGCCTTTCGATACGCGGGCAATGAAAATACCCACGAACGGCGCCCAGGAGATCCACCAGGCCCAATAAAACACAGTCCAGCCGCCTTGCCAGTTACGGGTAGAGTAGGCCTCGTTCCAGAAGGAAAGCTGCATGAAGTCGCCGATGTATGACCCCACGTTCTGGACATAGGAGCTCAGGATGAATACGGTAGGGCCTAGAATCAACACAGCTAGCAGGAGCACCAGAGCAATGCGGATATTCCACTCGCTCAAAATTCGCACGCCTTTATCGACACCGGTTACCACCGAAATGGTGGCAATACCCGTGATGACAGCGATCAGGATAATCTGGGTCGTGACGTCGCTGGCAATAACCGGGAACACATGGTGCAGACCGGCTGCCACCTGTTTCACACCCAAACCCAGCGAGGTTGCCAGACCGAAAAGCGTGGCGATCACCGCCAGGGTATCGATGATGTCGCCGATCACGCCATGGATGCGCTCTCCCAGGAAAGGGTAGAACACCGAGCGTATGGTGAGGGGCAGCTTGCGGCTATAGGTAAAATACGCTAGCGACAAACCCACCAGGGCATATATGGCCCAGGCATGGAAACCCCAGTGCAGAAACGTGAAGTTCATGGCTTGCCGTGCCGCTGCAGGCGTGCCGGGCTCCCCCAAAGGAGGCGTCTGGAAATGGTTGATCGGCTCGGCGATGCTCCAAAACAAAAGGCCAATACCCATACCTGCGCTGAACAGCATGGCAAACCACGAGGAGGTGCTGAACTCCGGTTTGGCCTCTTTGCCGCCCAGCCGTATGCCGCCGAACTTGCCAAAGGCCATGTAGAGGCAGAACGCCACAAACACGTTCACGCTCAGGATGAACAGCCACCCCATGTTAGCGGTAACTGATGCCTGCACCTCACTGAAAAACGCCTCTGCCCCCTCCCTGAAGATCAGGACAAGCGCAATGCTTATCACCAGTATCACGATGGAAGACCAGAAAACGGGGCCGTTTACTTCAAGCCCCAACGACTTCCTGGTATCACTCCTAGCTACTTTACTCATCAATTATATATTTAGAAGTATTAGAAATAGTATCCCATGTTTATGTTAAAGCGCAGGTGCCAGTCGGTGTCGCCGGGCGTGCCGCTGGCAAAGCCATTCTGCCACTGCGGGCCCAACCAGGGCTGGTTATACCCAAAGGCCGCGTCGGTATAGATGTACATAGACCCTGCGGTAAAGAGCGCGCCCAGCACGTTCATCTGCGAGTCCTCGAAGCCGCTTACCCTTTTGTTGTAATAGCCATAGTTGTCGTAGAGCGTGATGCCCTGCAGCAAGCGCGACTCAATGGGCACGTGGTAGGAAACACCCGCCGTGTATACTTCCCCTTTGGTGGCTACGTTGTAATTCGCGCCGTAGGCACCCATCTCGATAAAGTCGAGGTCGTTGTCAGCGGCGTACTTTGGGTTGATGCGGTAGCGCATGGCTTGCAGCTTCACGTTCCAGGGGCTATCGATGGGTTTGTACTCATAGTGCAGCGCCTCGGCATGCCGCGTGCCGTTCATTTCGGTGTCCAGGTTATAGATCAGGCCGCCCTGCACCGAGGCACCCAGTTCATGTTCCCGGTCCTCGCCGCCGCGCCGGAGCACCTTCAGGTTGAGCTGGTTGTTCTCTTTGTTGCGGCCCGTAATGTCATACGAATACCGGTTGGGGCTCGCCTCCGAGGAACCGAAGACAAACTCCTCCGCACTCTTGTAGTAAGCCGCCTGCCACTGCCAAAGGCCCGTGTCGTGGATGTACTTTACCCCCATGTCGTGGTCGTCCTCAAAGCCAATGTAATAGGTCAGGTTGAAGAACCAGTTGTGGGAGTTATACTGCTGTATACCAAACGGAACCTGGTTCAGGCCGACCTGGATCTGGGAGACGTCCGAGAAATCGTGCTCAAACCAACCCTGCTTCAGGAAGCCGCCGCCAAAGCCCTGGGAATACAGGCGGTACTCGGCGTTCAGCTTAATGCCTTTGTAAGCCGACTGCACGTTGATCCGGAACAAGTCGTAGCCGAAGTCGCCGCCACGTTCCAACTGGTCTTTTTTCCAGGTCGAGAGATTGTAGTTAAAACGCAAGGCGCCCCCGATCGTCAGTGTCGGCTTGTCCTCCGGCTTCTCGTCCGGAGCCTGCGCAAAGCAGGTCAAACTTGTCAGGAAGGCTGTTAGAAGTAAAAGTGTTTTATGCATCTTTATGTAAGAGAGTAGGGATTTAGTTGTTACACGAGTCCTCCTGTAGTTCCACGATTTTCCGGGTAAATCGTTACTTCCGGAATGCCCACAAAATTGTGCTGGTACGCTCCATTACGCTATGTGGCACATGCTACGGATGGGGGAACTACAGGCCTATGCAATGCAAAAATGACAGGCCGTGGACGGGCGCTACATCACGTGTTATGCTCCACGGGTATCACGCAGTATTTTGACAAAGGTAATGGTTTAAGTGGGCCGGGTGGGTATGAACACGGAAGGATGCTATATTCTCGTCTCATTGTGACAGTCTCAGCTACAAACAGCATAAATGCACTTTTCAATATACTTAGAAACAGACAGCATTTCCTTTTTATAGTGCAGGATGCGTGCGCCACTATCGTACAGAAGTTAGGTATTCCTCCTCATTAAATGGATGGGTTAACTTAATATATACAATTGTTAAAGTGCATTTATTAATTGTATACGTACAAAACACTGCACTTTCTGCGCAATGAGGGATGCATGGTAAAGCGGCCAGTGGCTGGCGGAAGAAGAGCGCCGGGGGTGCTAAAGTTGAAATTAGGTATAAGAACTGGAGGAGAAACAGATGAGCACATACGCAACAGGATCACTAGGAGGGGCTACCTCAAAAATTTCAGAACAGGATCTTTCACATTTCAGGGATTCGCTGCACGGCGATTTGCTAACGCCAACCTCGGAGAAATACGACGAGGTCCGGACGGTATGGAACGACATGATAGACCGGCACCCAAGCATGATTGCGCGATGCACCACCGCAGAAGATGTGATGCACGCGGTGTCTTTTGCCAACTGGCACAAACTGTTGGTGGCCGTGCGGGGCGGGGGGCACAATATAGCCGGAAACGCGGTCTGCGACGATGGCCTGATGATTGACCTGCAGCAGATGCGTCAGGTCCGGATCGACCCCAACGCCAAAATCGCGCACGTGGAGCCAGGCTGCACGCTCGCAGATTTCGACCGTGAGGCCCAGGCATTCGGGCTCGCCACACCCACAGGCATCAACTCGACCACCGGCGTTGCGGGGCTTACCCTCGGGGGCGGTTTTGGCTGGCTCAGCCGGAAGTATGGCCTTACCGTAGATAGCCTCCTCTCCGCGGAAGTGGTGACCGCCGAGGGCAAACTCCTGCACGCCAGCAAAGACGAGAACCAGGATTTGTTTTGGGCCATTCGGGGCGGCGGAGGCAACTTCGGGGTGGTTACTTCCTTCGAGTTCGCGCTACACCCCGTTGGGCCTGAGGTCCTGTCCGGGCTGCTGATACACCCGCTGCAAGACGCGAAAAACGTGCTGCAGCATTACCGCGAGTGTGTGGCTACGTTCCCCGATGAGACGTCGGTATGGGTTGTGTTGCGCAAGGCGCCGCCCCTTCCGTTTATACCCGAGGAGTGGCACGGCAAGGAGGTTGTGATACTGGCAGCGTTCCATGCAGGCGAGATGAGCGAGGGAGAGCGGATTCTGGAGCCCCTCAGAAAATTCGGAAACCCCATTGCCGATGTGATCGGGCCGCACCAGTACGCAGAATGGCAGCAGGCATTCGACCCGCTGCTTACTCCCGGTGCCCGCAACTACTGGAAGTCCCACAACTTTGAAAAGCTGGACGAAGCGTTACTGGACCTGCTGATCGTGTCAACCCAAAACCTACCCTCCCCACTCACAGAGATTTTCATTGGGCAGATGGGAGGCCAGACAAACCGCATCGCCAGCACCGACACCGCATACCCGCACCGCGACGCGAATTTTGTGATGAACCTGCATGGCCGTTGGGAAGACCCCTCCGATGACAAGAAGGTTACGGATTGGGCACGCGAATTATTCAACGCCGCAGCGCCCTATGCCACAGGCGGGGTATATGTCAACTTCCTGACTGGGGAGGAGTCTAACCGTATCCGTCTGGCGTATGGCCCCAACTACGACCGCCTGGTGAAAATTAAGACAAAATATGACCCGAACAACCTGTTCCGGTATAACCAGAATGTCCGGCCCGACACCGAAAGTTAACTAAACCTACTTTCAGGGCACCCCATGGGATGTTTTTGCAATTAGCAAGGCATCCATACTTCGGGCATTGCAGAGCTGCACGCATGAAAACTACTATAGAACCGCGCTTTGTGCTGGGCCACAAGGTATGCCTGATTCATACCCCCGGCGACTTCGACATGGCTCTGGTCCATACCATGCCCAACGTAAAAGGCCCGCCGCCGCATTACCATAACCACCTGGCTGAGCTGTTTTATGCTGTGAAGGGGCAGTTGGAGGTGATGGTGGAGGGAGAGTGGCATACCCTGAGCCAGGGAGATAGCCTCGTCGTGCCAAGCGGCAAAGTGCATACCTTCCGCAACAGTGGGCCGGAAGAGGCAGAGTGGCTGACAACCTGGAGCCCCAAGGGATTTGGCCGATTCTTTGATGCGTTCGGGGTTCCTACCTCCAGAAAGCATGCCTTCGAAGCATCTACCGCACCCAAGCTGGTAGAGCGGTTCAGGCAGCAGGCCATTGACTACGACATGATTATTACCCAAGAAGAGTAAGGCTGTTTTGTTGAAGCAACTAAGGTGCACGCTCTTAGGCACGTCCGGGTATTTCAGGGGCTTATCTCATCATTGCGCTGTTTTTTCCCTTCCTCCTACACAGCAAGTGCGAGAAAGTCTACAACCCCTTGAGCGTAGCGATTGCTTCCAGCAAAACATCTATGCGCTTTCCATCAGAGAAGATGCTCCTAAAACAGGGTCTGTGTTACCCATCCATCTAACAAGTTGCGCTATGTCATGGGCGAAACTAAAGATCAGTTTGTGCCTCTGGAAAAGGAATTACAGTACCTGGACAGCTTTGTTGAGCTCCAACGCGAAAGGTTAGACAATGTAACGGAACTGCCCTGTGTAAATACCGGTAGCCCTGATCCAAAGCTTAAAATAGCTTCGCTGATACGGATTCCCTTTGTCGAGAATGCTTTCAAGCATGGCGTCAATCCGGAGGAAGCCTTCGCATTCATTACCAGCATCCTTAAAAGGGGCAAGCAGCCCCGGGTTGGTTGTAAACAACAGGAAATTGGCCCCAAACCTGGCACGCCAATAAACCCGTTTGTTCCTAATCCCAACTAAAACTGGCAAGTAGGGTGTCATAATCATCACAATTTGGCTTTACCGGCATGGGCAAATAAATTTAAGGAAGTGCGATGCCATACATCAGGCATCAGGCTTTTGTGCTGTGGATGGGTGAAGGCGGGTTTTGAGTTGTAGATGGCAAAACAAGTGGTAAACTATCCTGCCGGTTTGTAGAGCTTTTGCAGTGATTTTTTTTAATAATAAATATTATTTGATAAGTTATACGTATGAGTAGCTAATTAGTCAATCTACCTCATATTTATACGGTTGCGCTTATACCCTGAGGGTATGATTCGATAGCCGAAACACACGATATCCTACTTTCAGTAGGAACGGCTTTTAGTTAAGCGCCCATCATCAATCAAACCAATCAAATGATATGCAGCACGAGATGAAGCAAAACTGGCACAGCCTCAGCAAAACGGAAGTGGAGGGGCAACTACAGGTGTTAGAAAACACTGGCTTAACAGGTAGCGAAGCTGAGGCCAGGTTAGCACACTATGGCCCTAATAGCATCACGGCAAAGCAAGAGCAAAGTGCCCTGATCAGATTCCTGCTCCAGTTTAATCAGCCTTTAATTTACATCTTACTCGTCGCCACTGTGGTTACGTTATTCCTGGGGGAGTACCTGGACGCACTGGTCATTTTTGCCGTCGTTTTCATCAACGCGATCATCGGGTACATTCAGGAGTCTAAGGCGCTAAAGGCGATAGACGCCCTTTCGAAGAGCATGGCCTTGCGGGCTGTGGTAATTAGAGACGGTGCAAAAAAGACTATAGATGCCCAACAGCTTGTGCCGGGAGATGTGGTGGTGCTGCAATCCGGGGATAAGGTTCCGGCTGATGTGCGCTTTATACATGTCCGGGACCTTAAAGTAGACGAGTCGGCATTAACCGGAGAATCGCTGGCTGTCGAGAAAGACACGGAGCCTGTAACGGCAGACGAAGTGTTAGGCGACAGGTTTTGCCTGGGTTATGCCTCCACAGTGGTTACCTATGGCCAGGGGAAGGGCATCGTTGTGGCCACCGGAGACGCTTCGGAAGTAGGGAAGATACAAAAATCCATCCTCGGGGCCGAGGACCTGCAAACTCCTTTAACTATTAAGATCAGGAAGTTCAGCCATTTGCTTTTGAAGGTTATCATGGCGCTGTCCGTCATTGTTTTTGGCATAGGGCTGTTACGGGGCGAGACGGCCGGGGAGATGTTTATGGTGGCCGTGGCCCTGGCTGTTGGTACCATTCCGGAGGGTTTGCCTGTGGCCGTAACGATCATGCTGGCGCTGGGCGTGTCTAAAATGGCAGCCAGGAGGGCCATCATCCGCAAACTAGTTGCTGTGGAGACGTTAGGCAGTACTAACGTGATCTGCTCCGACAAAACTGGCACGCTCACCGAAAACCAAATGACCGTTCAGGAGATTTTTGCCGGAGGAAGCTATTATACAGTTTCAGGTTTGGGGTATCAGCCAACTGGGGATGTTGTGGGGGATGAAGCAGCTGTAGACAAAAATCTAAATATAGCGCTTGATCAGTGCCTGAAGGCAGGGATGCTGTGCAACGATAGTGCCTTGCGGCAGCAGGAGGACCGATGGCAGATTGATGGAGACCCCACCGAAGGTGCCTTGCTCGTGACAGCCCGTAAATGGGGTTTTCAAGAGGAAAAACTACAACTGGAACTTCCACGCATTGACACGATTCCTTTTGAGTCTGAGTATCAGTACATGGCGACGTTACATGCCGCTAACCGGCCTGTTATGTTTATCAAGGGCTCCGTAGAGGCCATACTGGCCCGGAGCACGCTTGTGATGCATCCGGATGGTGCGCTTGCCGCCATCGATAAAGACAGTGTTAGCGCTGAAGTAAACCGCATGGCTGCCCTCGGCTTACGCATCCTGGCTTTTGCTACCAGGGAGGCCCCTGCAAACCAAGGTGCCATTCACCATGCTGATGTAGAAGACAGCCTCATTTTTCTGGGCCTGCAAGGCATGATAGACCCACCCCGCAAAGAAGCGATCGAAGCAGTAAAGCTATGCCAGAAAGCAGGTATAGACGTTAAAATGATCACCGGAGACCATGCTGTAACGGCCTCCACCATTGCAGGGCAAATTGGCCTGCAGGGGAAGCACGAGAATGGAAGACTGGTGGCCGTAACAGGTAGAGAAATCCAAACGCTGGGAGATCAGGAGATAGAGGAACTTGTAGCGCATACCTCTGTTTTCGCCCGTGTTGCCCCGGAGCAGAAGCTTCGGCTGGTAAAAGCGCTGCAGGCCCGCGGGAAGATAGTAGCCATGACCGGGGATGGCGTAAACGACGGCCCTGCCTTAAAACAGGCGAATATTGGCATCGCCATGGGCATTACCGGGACAGATGTAGCCAAGGACGCCGCTGACATGGTGCTGACCGATGATAACTTCTCTTCAATTGAGGGAGCCGTGGAGGAAGGCCGTGGCGTGTTTGATAACCTGACCAAGTTTATCGCCTGGACGCTGCCAACTAACCTGGGCGAGGGGTTGGTGATCTTAGCAGCCATCGCTTTCGGCACGAATCTGCCTGTGCAGCCGGTCCAAATACTGTGGATCAACATGACCACAGCCGTGTTTTTAGGCTTAATGCTGGCGTTTGAACCAAAAGAACCTGATATCATGGACCGCCCTCCACGACCCGCAAATGAGCCCATCCTTAACTATGAGTTAATCATGCGAACACTCTTGGTTGGTTTTTTACTGTTATTCGCAGCCTTTGGGTTATATATGTATGAGTGGCGTGTACTCGGAGCTTCTCTAGCAGAGGCCCAGACAGTAGCTGCCACGGTGTTTGTCGTGCTTGAGTCTGCCTATCTTCTAAACTGCCGTTCGCTTATCAGGCCACTCCGTCAGATAGGTTATTTTTCCAACATGTGGATATACTACGGTATTCTGGCCATGTTTTTCTTTCAGGCACTCTTCATCTATGTCCCTTTTATGAACACGCTGTTCCATTCCAGCCCGATTGGGCTCATGTCCTGGCTACGGATTGTGGGGGCGGGAGTGTTGCTGTTTACAATCGTATCCATAGAAAAACTCATCCGGTTAAAAATGGCAGACAGGCCAAGCCAGGCCAATCCTCAAAACTAGGTATGAAAATACCCGTTATCCTTAGTAAGATAATGCTATACCTACCGCGTCTACACGCAGCCCGAGCACACCCTCCAGCACTCATTTCCGGAGTAGTAACCTGACACCCGGTGTTAACCTGAAATACGCGTTTTGTTTTCTTCGTCTAACCTGCAGTTATATGGCACACTTCATCAAGCTATTCAACGAGATCAGTTATAATGACTTAAGTAAAGTAGGGGGGAAGAATGCCTCGCTGGGCGAGATGTATAACCAACTGAACCCGAAGGGTATAAAAGTGCCCGACGGGTATGCGACAACCTCAGACGCCTACTGGTTTTTTCTGGATCAGAACAACCTGCGGGAACAATTGAGTACCGTGCTGGATACATTGGATAAAGAGCATTTCGGCAACCTGGGGGAGGTAGGGCAGCAGACGAGGGCGCTCATGCTGGGGGCCAGGTTCCCGAACGAAATCCGGAAGGAAATCGAGGAGGGCTATACCTATCTGAAGTCGAAATACGGGGAAGAAATATCGCTGGCCGTTAGAAGCAGCGCCACCGCCGAGGACTTGCCCAAAGCCAGCTTTGCCGGCCAGTTGGAAACCTACCTGAACGTGAGCGGACTGGAAAACCTTTACAAAGCCTGCCACCACAGCTATGCATCCCTGTTCACGGACAGGGCCATCAAGTATAGGGTCGACAACGGCTTTGAGCACATGCAGGTGGCCTTGTCGGTGGGGGTGCAAACCATGGTCCGGTCCGATGAAGCCTGCTCCGGCGTCATGTTCACCCTCGACCCGGATTCGGGCTTTAGAAACGTCGTGGTGATTTCCGGCTCATGGGGCTTAGGGGAGAACGTGGTGCAGGGGGCCGTCAACACCGATGAATTCGTGGTGTTCAAACCCATGATCGATAAGGCGAGCCAGCCGATCATCTCCCGTAAACTCGGGAGCAAAGCCAAGACGATGGTATACGCTGCCAAAAGCGAGGGCGAATTGCAAAGCCCCACCGATGCCATCGTGAACCTGGACACACCGCCCGAAAAGCAGGATGAATTTGTGCTGCAGGATGCCGAGGTGATTCAGCTGGCCAAATGGGGAAACGACATAGAGGCGCATTACAAGCAAGCCATGGACATTGAGTGGGCAAAGGACGGCCTTACTGGCGACTTGTTCATTGTGCAGGCACGGCCAGAAACGGTGAAAAGTCAGCAGCAGGACCAGGCTAGTTTTACTGAGTATACCCTAAAGGAAGAAAGCGAGGTGCTTTGTTCTGGTATTGGTCTGAGCAACCGCATCGTGTCGGGCATTGCACGCATTCTGAACTCCCCCAAAGAGATTGATAAACTGCAGGAAGGCGAGGTGCTCGTCACCACCAAAACAGACCCCGACTGGGACCCGATCCTCAAGAAAGCCAGCGCCATCGTGACGGAGCAGGGCGGCCGCACGAGCCACGCGGCCATCGTGGCCAGGGAAGTTGGGGCCGTGGCGGTGCTGGGCACCAACAACGCCACCAGCGCCATACAGGATGGCCAGGAAGTAACGGTGTCGTCGGCGGGGGGCGAGACCGGCTATGTATACGAGGGCCGTTTGGAGTGGGAAGAGAAAAAAACTGACCTCAGCAAACTCGGCAAGCCCCGCACCAAGGCCATGCTAATCCTGGGAGACCCGGAACAGGCGTTCAAATATTCCTTTCTGCCGAATGACGGCGTTGGACTGATGCGCATGGAGTTCATCATCAACAATTCCATCCAGATTCATCCGATGGCGCTTAAGCATTTTGACCAGGTGGAGGACCCCGAAGCCAGGGGAAAGATAGAGCAGCTTACCCACCACTACCCAAATAAAGAAGACTACTTTGTGGCCAGACTGGCGGAGGCCACCAGTATCATCGCGGCGGCATTTTACCCAAAGGATGTGATCGTGCGCATGAGCGATTTCAAATCCAACGAATACGCCAACCTGATAGGAGGCAGGAAGTTTGAGCCCGAGGAGTCGAACCCGATGATCGGTTTGCGAGGCGCATCACGTTACTACCACCCGCTATACCAGGAGGGTTTTGAACTGGAGTGCAGGGCCATGAAAAAGGTGCGCGAGGAGATGGGTTTGACCAACGTAAAGCTGATGATCCCGTTTTGCAGAACCGTGGAGGAAGGCAAGAAAGTGATTGACCTGATGGCGGGGTATGGGTTGAAACGGGGCGAGAACGCGCTGGAGATTTACGTGATGGTGGAGATACCGAGCAATGCCCTGCTGGCAGAGCAGTTTGCCGAGCACTTCGATGGCTTTTCCATCGGCTCCAACGACCTCACGCAACTCACGCTGGGCGCAGACCGCGACTCCAGTTTGCTGAGCGATATCTTCTCGCCCTTTGACGCGGCGGTGCAGCAACTGATCGTGATGACGCTGCAAAAGGCCAAGCAAACTGGTAAAAAAGTCGGGCTGTGTGGCCAGGCCCCAAGCGATTACCCTGAGTATGCCTCCTTCCTTGTAGCGCATGGTATAGACAGTATCTCCTTTAACCCCGATGCCTTTTTCCGCGGTGTCGAGAATATGCTGCAGGCAGAGAGCGGGCAGGTAAAAAAGTAAGCCGGGGCACATCCATTGCTACCCATCACCTCAGTAAGGTATACCAGTTCATCTATGTACTCTTGTCAACGAAGGTACTAAGAGTGGTGCGGTCATACTGGTGGTGATGGAGCTGTTTAAATTAGTGAAGCGGCGCAGGGCAAAGGCTGTGGTGCATGAAGATCTGGCCAATGGCAGCAAAGTGATTCAACTTTAACCGCCACACAGGTTCTCCACCTCGTCCAGCACCCCCTGCTGGTGCGATTCTTTCACGCCCGCCCGCGCCAGTGGTTTTTTGTTGTGCCGGAGTTCTTTGCACAGCACGATCCTCATGTCCAGCAATTCCTGCTTCTCGGCTTTAGAGAGCGTGGTAAGGCAGGTGAGGGGGTATAAGCCATACGAGTCCACCATGTCCTTCAGGCCAGCCTTCGTCGGGAAGTCCCACCCTATCAGGTGCAGGCGCATACAGGTGGCATAACGTATCGCATCGTCGGTGAAGCGGGTATTGGTCACAACCCAGGCCTGGTGGAAGCGAACTACTTCTCCCTGCCCCGAACCGGGCTCCATCTCCACATCCTTGAATCTGGACCGGATGTACATCGGGATCCGGACATTGGACTTGGTGGTGTGCTGGTTGTGGTATTTGCACTCTATCATATAGCGTTTCCCGTCCCTGGCCGCGATCACATCAATCTCGTGCTGCACACACTGTCCCGCCACAAAAATACCGATCTCGGTGGTATAGCCCTGCGCCTTCAACAGCTCAGCCACAAATTTCTCGAACGGAAAGCCGGAGGGGCCGAGCTGCATGATCCCTTTCTTCAGGCTATACCGGGCGGCTGAGGGCTTAGACTCCTTTTTCAGGATGGCATAGGCGTTTTTGTAAATTTTCTTGGTTGAGATGCCTTCATACAGCGTGGGCTCCAGTTCCTGCAGCACATCCTGTATCACCGCCTCGGCTGCGCCCGATCTGCGTAGTGAAGTCTTCAGTTTCTCAACCGAGAAAGGGGCTTTTTCGCCGGAGGCTTTGGTTACTGTCAGCTGGTTCATGGGCAAGGCTTTTTAGGGGTTCCAGTTTTCTTTTGGGGCGAAGAAGGGCGACACACAGCAAAATCAGGGTCTTGGCTAACGTAGCGGCGGCTGCTCTTCGCGGTTAGATATACCTGATACGCGGCAGGGCCCGGAGGAGGTATAACCGCTATCCTTTAGGCTCTGAAATGAGCCGGTGACAAACGTTTAACACAGGCTCCCGTGCCATTAATCTATAAAAATCACGCAGGAATATATAAAACAACTTTCATATGTGGGAGGTATAAACTTGGCAAACACGGGCGCTCTTTATACGACGGCATAACAAAAAGCCTTGGGCGATACACCAGGAAGTATCACGCTTTAAGCCCACAATGTTTTCCAGGATTTCTTCACTTTAAAGGACCAATGAACATGAAAAAGTTATACCCCTTAAAATGGAAGTTTGTTGAATGTTTAGTTTTTCTGTCCTCGGTCACGTTGCTGTTTTCCTGCTCCGGGAAAGACAAGACCCG
Organism: Pontibacter sp. E15-1; assembly: GCF_022601975.1. GTDB lineage: Bacteria > Bacteroidota > Bacteroidia > Cytophagales > Hymenobacteraceae > Pontibacter. Next base: position 223,520 of record NZ_JAKVIR010000001.1, on the reverse strand, counting down.
GGGGGAGGAAGGGGGCGAGGTGGCCGCAGTGCAGCAGGAGAGCAAGCGGCCGCTCAACCCCGCCGACATTGCCGTGCCAGCGGGCACAACCATAGAGGCAGTGGCCACCGGGCTAACCTACCCCGTAGATGTAACCTTCGATGAGAAGGGGATCGCTTATATCGCTGAGGCAGGCGGCCATACCTATGGCACCAAGCCCGACCAGGCCCCGGAGGCCCGTATTTTGCAACTCATGCCCAATGGAACCACCACCGTACTCTATGACAGGGTGGTGCCCATGAATAATATCAGAGACAACGCCTCGTCCGCCGACATGGAGGAAGGCCTGATCCCACCCCTCACGGGCGTAACCTACCACGACGGTAAACTCTACATTTCGCACCGGTCACGCTACTCCACCTATGACCTGGCCACAAAGGAGTTTAAGACCATCGTCAACGGGCTTCCCTCGTGGGGAGAGTTCCTGAACGCCAAGCCTGTTTTTAAAGATGGTAAAATGTACTTTTTCCTCTCCACGCAGGGCAACTCCGGCGTGCAGGAAAAGCACTGGGTAGACGTAATCGACACTTTTAACAAACCAGAAGCACACGAGATACCCGGGGAAGACGTGACCCTGACTGGGCAGAATTACTGGGTGCCCACCGACAAGATGAAACTCGTGGAGGCCGACTCGGTAGAAACGGGCGTGTATGTGGCGCTTGGCCAGAAAACCAAAGCGGGGCAGGTGATTAATGGGGAGGAGATCTGCAACGGCGCTTTTTACAGCTGCAACCCCGACGGCAGTGACCTAAAACGCATTGCCTGGGGCTTCCGCTCCAGTTTCGGCTACCGCTTCTCGCCAGCCGGAAAACTGATCACGACCATGAACAGCGCCAACCCCATGCCGCCGCGCGGCCTGTACTTCGACTATGAGCCGGTGTACGAGGTGGTGCCCGGCGAGTGGTATGGCTGGCCCGACTTTTACAGCGGCATCCCGATCACAGACAAGCGCTTCGAGGTAAAGGAAGACGTGCGCAAGTTTGCCCTGACCGACGCGACGCACCGAAAGCTGCTGAAAGGGAAAACCAAACCGCGCCAGCCAGTCGCACTGCTGCCGGTGCACAGCGCCGCCGAGGGTATGGTGTTTGGCAACAGCAGCCTCGGTGTGCCGGAGCAGGACATTCTGGTGGCTGAGTTCGGCGTGATCGTCCCCTTCTTCAAGGGAAAGGACTTCCACCCGAAGCTGCCGAAGGGCGTGCCGCAAGAAGAGGATGCGCCACCGGGGGTAAAGTATAACTGGCCAGGCTTTAAAGTGCAGCAGGTAAACCTTGCCACCGGCGAGGCGACCGACTTTATCTATAACAAGAACAACCTGCCCGCCTCAGCCAAAGGCACGGGCGGCCTGGAGCGCCCCATCCAGTTGGAGTGGAGCCACGACGGTGCCCTGTATATTGTGGATTTCGGGGTGGTGGAGTTCGATGACAATGGTATGAACGCGCACCCTTTTACCGGCGTGCTCTGGAAGGTGAGTAAATCAAAATAACCGAAACAAATAATCACAGAATGGAAATAGCCGCAGTCATCTTCCTCTTTATAGCCATGCTAACCGGAGCACTTCTCTTGCCGCACGTGCTTCAGGGGAAGCCGCTTACCCAAATGCTGGTGAAGGTCCATACCCTCACGTTTGCCCTTGCGCTTGTGTCGCTTATACTCTTTGCCATCATCACAGACAAGCCTGAGAAACAGTTGGATACCATCGTCGTGCTTTTGGTTACGATCCTAGTGGGCGGTTACCTATACATGGGGCACAAAAGGAACGGCGCTATCCGGAAATGGTTGGCCATCGTTTACCAGGCGCTCGGTATGGGAGGCCTGATCTGGCTTTTGATCTTCGTGTTAAACTAAAACCGTTTGCTTATGAAATGGACATACCCGGTCCTTGCCTTCCTAATCTTGCTGATACTAGGCTTTGGGTTGCTAAATATACTAAAGGAAGACCTCGAAGTGGCTCCCTTCACGGAGAAGGGCGCTATGGAAGGCCGGATGATGGGACACACCAAAAACGTGACCCGCCTTGTAGCTGCAAATGCCGCCGACCTGCATGGCTATCTTAAAACGGCTATACCCTACCAGGAGGCACAGGTAGCCCCAACTGCCCCTACAGCGGAAAACTGGGCTGATTTTGTAAAAGCAAGCATTAAACCCAACCTCGAGCCAAAACATGTCGTGGTGCTGCCCACGGGCAACGAAGAAGCCCTACGCTGGGCTTTGCCCGCCGTGTACTATGCCTTTTACTATGGCTCTCCGGTCGTGTTTGTGCAGAACGGCCAGGTGTCGGCTCAGGACCAGGCAAAGTACAGCAACCTGAAGGCTTTTGTCATCGGACCGGAGTCGTTTATACCCTCAGCGGTAGCCAACGGCTTTAAAGACGCAGAGCGAATTGCGGGAAAGGACCTTGCTGACCACGCGGTGAAGATGGCTGAGTTCCGGGACGAGCTGCATGAGTTTGGCTGGGGGCGCACCAACACCCGAAACACCGGCTACTTTCACTATGTGGTCACCACGCCTTCGGATGCGCTGCTAGGGTTGGCCGCGTTGCCTTACGCCGTCAGCAACAATGCCTCCCTGCTTTATGCCGGCGAGGAGGGGGGCTTGCCCGCTGCGCTGGACCGCTATGTCTGGTCGCAGCGCGCAGACTGGTTCGTAACACCGGCTGAAGGTCCCTTCAGGCACTTTTGGGTAGTGAGCCCAAAGGTAAGCTATGGGGCGCAGGGCCGGCTGGACTTCTCAGTGGAGAAGGCAGATTACGCCAGTATGGGACCCATCGGGTTGGGGTATATGGAGGGGCTGGCCATCATGCTGCTGGTACTCGGTATCGCCTCAGGCATCTTCGTGATGATCCACAGCAGTTATACCCTGCCCATGGTTCACATGCCCATTAAAATCGCCTGGGGCATGACCGCGCTTATCGTGCCGGTGCTCGGGCCGATACTCTACATCAACGCCTACGGCAGACCAGCCTATAAAGACGAAGATGGTAAATGGCACTGGCTGAGGCCCCAGAATATCCAGAGTGCGGCGGCAACCGCCATGGGCATTGGCTATGGAGCCCCGCTCATGATCGCGATCGGGTTTTTGCTGGTGTGGTTCGGTTTTCCGCTATTTTTCCCGGAGTGGATAGAAGGGCCTTTTTTCTGGCTTGGTGCGGGCATGCCCATCATGATGATCGCCATGTATGTGCTGAGTGTGCTGATCGTGTGGCCGATGGTGCAATACCCGATGAAGCAGATGATGATGGACATGCCGAAGCCGAAACTCATCCGGATGGCGTTTGTCACCACGGCATTGAGTATGCTGGCCGTCAGTCTGGGCATGATGACCACCGCCTGGTGGACCCTCATGTACCACATCCCGATGATGCCAAAGGAGGATGATATCCTTTGGTTCGGGGTGATGTGGCTGGCTTCGTTCGTCGGCTTTCTTGTGGCCTGGCCCTTCAACTGGCTCATGATCCGATCTCACTTAAAACCAGGAAACGTATGATACGACTATTTTATACCTGCTCCATCGCTTTGCTGCTGGCCCTGACGGCGTGTGGCACCACAGAAGGACCGCCCGGTGCGGGCAACTTGCCCTTGCAGAACGAGGCGAACTTTACCGCCTATACCGTGCGGCTGCCCGGAAGCACCCCGGAGGAGCAAGCCATACTCCTGACGCAGGCAGTATACCCTGCCACCCGCGAAGACAATGCCGTTGGAGCAATATTGCTTTGCCCGCAAGACGAGAAAATAGCTTTTACGGCCATGCACCGCATCACGCACATGCCTGTGAATGCACCCTTGCTGTATCTGACAAAAGACGGACATATCGCAGAGGCCACGCTCCGGGAGATGAAGCGACTGAAGCCGGATGGTGTGCTGCAGGACGGGCGGATAGACGTGTACGCGGTGAACGTGCCCGCTGCGGAAATCAGAAAGATAAAGGAGGTTTTAGGGTATAAAGTCAGAGCCTTCAACGCCGACGATCCCATACAACTGGCAGAGGTGCTGGATCGTTGGCAGGCGGCCCTAAAGGCAGACCACCCGGATGAGGTGGTGCTGACTGCCATCGATCACCCGGACGGACTCAGACACGGCCTTGGAACGATGGGCTGGAATGCGCACATGGGTAAGGGCTTCGCCTGGGTCTACAAAGACTCTATCCCAGCCGTCACTAAAAAGATACTGGAAAGGCGATCCGGAGACCATGGCGCATACATTTACCTGACAGGCGGAGCCGACGTGATAGCAGACAAAGTGGCCAAAGAGTTGGGGCAGTATGGGCTTGTGAGAAGAATAGCCGGCAAAAACTACTATGCCTCCAACACCGTGAACGCCGGGTATAAGGACTTCGGCCGTAACTACGGCTGGTGGTGGAACTGGGAGTCCAGAGGTTTTGGATGGGGGATTGCACAGGCCGGGCACAACTATGTGATCGGAAACGCAAGCGATATGCTGGGGATGATTCCGGCTGCTGTGCTGGGGCACATGGGCAAGCATGGCCCCATGCTGATCGTGGCCCAGGATAGTGTGCCTAAAGCCGTGGACGCCTACCTGACCATGGTGAAGCCGTTCCCGACAGGCCCCCAGGAGACGATCCTGAACTATGCCTGGATTATCGGCGACACGGCGAAAGTGTCGAAAGCCACACAACAGCAGGTGGACTTCCTGCTATCGCCATTTCAGAACCCTCAGGCTCAAAAGCCACTTTCACAAGCAGATACACTACAGAAGAAATGAACAACCATTCGAATAAAAAAGACGCGGAATTAGTAGTGGGGTATGTAAACCACGACCCGGAGGGGCGGCCGGTGTATCACCCCATCATTGCTAAATTTACCCTTATCGGGGCAGTTTTTTTGGGCGTTTTGCTGGGATGGCTGGCCTACATGGTAGCCTCCGGGGTATGGCCCATACGTGATCTGGGGCAGTTTTCAGCCTCCGACAATGTGGTTGCCACCTTTGTCGGGGCGTCGGTTGGGGTGGCCCTTGGAGGGCTGATTGGCAGTATAATGGGTGTTTTTAGGATGTTACATAAAAGCTGAAAACCCACAACGCCTGCAGGTATACCTGTGTTTTACGCATTTGCACGTAAGCTATCTTGTGCAAACCCTACAAAGATGCCCTCAAAGAGTATTGCTGTGTATAGCCCAGCGCCGCACAGGAGGGAACAGACAGTTTATAGCGGGATTTCCCTCAAATGATGAAAGAAGAAACAACTGATACCACCGGCCAGCAGGAGGCAGGCCTGGATCATACGCCCTCTGCCCGGACTATACATGATATCGTGTATGAAGAAGCCGAATCCGAGCTGGAACGCCCATCGGGCGCCCTGTTCTGGTCAGGCCTGGCTGCCGGCCTGTCGATGGGCTTTTCCATGATTTCGGAGGGCTTGTTGGAGGCTTATTTGCCCGATTCAGAGTGGAGTATTTTGGTTTCCAGTTTCGGGTACAGCATCGGCTTCCTGATCGTGATCCTGGGCAAGCAGCAGCTCTTCACCGAAAACACCCTCACGCCCATACTCCCCCTCCTGCACCGCAAAGACATGGCTACCTTCTTAAATGTAGGGCGGCTTTGGGGCGTGGTGCTGCTGGCCAACCTTTTGGGGGCATTGCTCATTGCCCTGGTCGTTGCCCATACCTCCGCCTTCGACCCGCACGTGCTGAAGGCTTTCGAAGAGATCGGGAAAAAGGCGATGGAGCCCGGTTTTGGCACCACGCTGCTACGCGGAGTTTTTGCCGGCTGGCTCATCGCCCTGATGGTATGGCTGTTGCCCTACGCGGAAACCGCGCGTGTCTGGGTGATCATCATCATTACTTACATTGTGGGCGTGGGACATTTTAGCCACGTGATTGCGGGTGCCGTGGAAACGTTCACGCTTGCTGCCTTGCAACAGGCTACCTGGCTGGAGGTGCTGGGCAATTATATCCTCCCCACGCTGATCGGGAACATACTTGGGGGCGTAATATTGGTGGCGGCTATCAACCACGCCCAGATAATGGCGGGCAAAATAAGAAGCTAGCTGCCCCACTACCGTAAGTGGTGCCAAGTGCCTAACTGATAATCGCTTCCGAAAGATTGATTCTTGACATACGCTAATTTGACTCCTGCAGGAAAGCGACAATTTTGTCAGCTTCCTCCTGGGTAATATTCGCCCGTATTTGCATGTGCGTAACAACTGCATCCCATTGCTTGTCATCATAGACAAGTGGCGGAGGGGTGTTGTGGCAACGCTGGCAGTTTTCAGCCCAAAGCTGTGCCCCAGGCTTGCCGGACACTTCAGCCGAAGGCGCACAACTGTTTACAAATAAGATAAGAACCAAGACTGTGGCTGTGAAAATGACTATAATGAGATTGCCCGTTTTCATTGTATGATTTTTTACTTGTTAAAAACCGAGTGCAAACTGAATGAAGAACCCATTCTCAGAATCACTTCCTTCTATATCCTCAATGGCATAGTTTACTTTTACAACAGAGCTCCAGGATAACCAGTAATTTATCCCGAGCGTTGTTTGCTTTTGTTTTCTGTGCCATTCGCTACCTTCTGGTGTTTTGAGCCTTGAGTATCTTCCGGTAAGCTCGACGTTTTTTAGAATGTCCGAATCAACGTTCACAGGCCTGAGCGACACCTGCAGAAAGTAGGCGGATGAGTTGTTGTCAAAAGAATAGGAATTGCCCCTAAGGTCGGAGTAGTCGGTTCTTTCAACATGCAGGTAGTTATACTGCCCCTTCAAGTCAAGCACACTTTTTATGCTTTTTGCATGCCATATATAAGAAAGATCGCCGGCATACATAGCCGCTCCAATCTTTTTATAGGGGCTTTCCCTGTCGCCCACTTTTGCAAACTGACCCGAGGCGCCAATTTCTAACGATGAATTAGAAAAAGGCAGGAAACCGATTCTGCCACCCAGCGCTTTGTTCAGGTTATTGTCTCCGAGGTTGTTAAAATCCAGTTTGCCTGCTTCGTCTCCGTCTGTCAACAAGCCTGGGCCGTTGGCTATGTAAAATGAGTAGTTGATTTTTGTGTTTCCGAGCGGTGCGCCGCCCCTTGCCTGCGCACCCAGCGATGTCATTGGGCCAACCATACCTGTTTCAGAGCTAAAGCCCAAGGGTTTCTCCGCCATTTTGTTAATCCAGGCGGGGTGCAGCCGTTCACTGAATATGCCAAAAGGCGTCAGGAATTTGCCCGCACCAACAATGAGGAAATCGTTCAGCCTGTAGTAGATAGAAGCGTATTCAAGTCCAATATCAAATTCGCCGTCTTCTATCTCTGCTTCCAACTCTGCCTCAAAAAACAGTCGATCCGTTTTCTTCCAGAGGAAAATAGGTGAAAACCCGAGTGGGCCGAAAGTGCTTTCATCACCCTTTTTTTCGAAGCCCGTGAAGCCATACCCAGACAATAAGAATTTTGTCTCACCAGACTCCTTCAACCTGTTTTCGTTCATCTGTGACTGTGTCTGATTCGCCTGGCCGAAAGCAAGGGATGGAATAAACAGTATACCGATGCAGACGCTGACTATTTGTGCTGTTTTCATAGTGCTGTGTTTTTAGGAGACCGGCAGCATAAAATCGTTTGTTCCGGAGAAAGCAGTTTAGCCAGCGCTGTTCTCAGCACCGGGCAGGCAGGTTTAGGGTGCAACCGTAGAGTCGTGCTGGAGCCGGACTGCTTGATCTCGGGGCCAGCGGAAGGGTGAAGCCGCGTAAGAGGCAATGATGCGGTTGGCTGGAGAGGAGGACTTAGCAGGAATCAGGTTAAACCCGGCTTTTACTTTCCTTTCAAAGTTCTGATGTAGTTTACCAGTTGCCACCGTTGCGCTTCGGTAAACGTATTTCTGTAGCCAGGCATGGGCGAACGCCCTTCAGAGATTTTCCAGAAAATAGCCCCGTCCGTCTGACTGGTGAATTTTTTAGCCACAAGATTTTTAGGGTGAGGGTTTAAACTTACCGCTGCTATACCATCCCCTTTCCCTTGCTCTCCATGGCAAACAGTGCAATTCTGTGAAAATAGCTTCTTGCCGCTCTTAGCAGCTTCGGCACTGCCGGGAAAAGGATTTGTCAGTTTGTCTGCTTCCGGTGGTGCTTGCCAATCTTTTGTCTGATAGACTGAAGGTCCATACAGCACTATCAATCCGAAAATGAGCAGTATGGGTAATGCAGCTTTTGATTTTGTATGCATAACTGTTGGTTTTGCTATGTAGCAATACTGCCTAACCTGAAAAAGCAGCAAGATAAAAAAGCGGAGCTACGTTGTCCGTTGGCTCGAGGCAGCGTTATAGACAGCCGCAATGCAGGCCCCAATCAGCCAGCCCAGGATAAAGGTTTGGGCTATACCTAGGGCTGCCTCCCAGACTGGAACATCCATGCGGATAACAGACGAGACGTCGAGCCCGTGAAGCAGACTGTTAAAGAACTTTACGGTACCGGTGTGGCCTACTGTGGCCATGAGCAGAATGCATCCCAAATACAGTATGGCTCCCGTTGCGCCAAAGGCCAGCCCGAGCTTCTTGACATCAATGTGGTTCATAGGCTTCAGCTATCGTGGTTCAGGTAAGGTTTATGTTGCCCGTGTTCAGGCCCGCCATCTTTGCTTGTTTTGATCTCCTGTGATTGTTCTCCTTGATTATGCTGCCCATGTTTAGGCCCGCCATGGTGCATCGGCATCAGCAAATGGCAGGCGAACATGACGATGATAAAAATGAACAACGATACATTGCCACTCAACCACAGAGCCGGAGCCAGGAATATCAGCAGGAGAGGAAGCGTACAGCCGATGATCATCCAGAGTAGGTGCTTTTTCATAGGCATAGTCTAGTTAACGGCCTCTTTCCAGCTCTCTTTTCCTGGTGTTGAATTCCTCAGTGTCAATCTCCCCCGCAGCGTATCTTCTCTTCAGAATATCCAGGGCCGATTCCCTTTCTTCCTTTTGTCCTGGCCTTTTTCTACCGACTGCATTCGCAAGCCAATAGAAAAACATCAAAGTAAGTATGACGAAGAGAATCCACCAGAACCAGTGCATTCCCCAGTAATGCCCATCCCCCATATGCCACATTTTGTGTTTTATTTAAGTTATATATGTATTTTTTTACGTTAAAAGAAGTGTAAAGATGTGCTTTGTTGAAGGTGAGCACGTAAAAGAGAGTATCTGCGATAGGAAGTGCATGGGGTTGGGCGTATTGCCATCCTGTTTGAAAAGGAGAAATTGTGGCTGTCCCGGTGGATAAAGCATGAATCAAGTATAACGTTTCCAAACTATGAAAGACAAAGTAAAAGTAGCCATCAATGGGTATGGCGTCATTGGCAAACGGGTGGCTGATGCCGTTCGGCTGCAGGATGACATGGAACTTGCCGGCGTGTGCGATGTGATTTCAGACTGGCGCATTAAAGTGGCGGCACTTAAAGGTTTTCCGGTCTTCGCCTTCGACGGCACAGCCCGGGAACAGATGGAAAAGGCGGGCATTGAAGTGCGCGGAACACTCGCGGAGCTATTGAAAAGCTGCGACCTCGTGGTAGACTGCACACCCAAGAAAATCGCCGCCCAGAACGTGGGGAAGTATAAAGAGGCGGGCCTGAAGTTTATTCTGCAGGGGGGCGAAAAGCACGAGACCACTGGCCATTCATTTAGCGCCGAAAACAACTATGACACCGCTGCGGGGCGGGAGTCCACGCGGGTGGTATCCTGCAACACCACCTCTATTGTTCGTACCCTGACTGCCCTGAAACACGCAGGCCTGCTGAAGAAAGCGCGGGGCACCCTGCTTCGGAGGGCCACAGACCCGTGGGAGAGTCATCTGAACGGGATCATGAACACCCTGGTGCCGGAACAGGAAATCCCGAGCCACCAGGGGCCTGACGCGCAAAGCGTAGACCCGGAACTGGATGTGATCACGGCGGCGGTTAAAGTGCCGGAAACCCTGAGCCACCTGCATTACTGGAACGTGCAGCTAACCAGAGGTGCCAGCAAGGAGGAAGTTTTACAAGCTTTCGGAAACTCCTCCAGAATTGCCCTGATCAACTACCAGGACGGCCTGTCGGCAAATAACACGGTGAAAGAGCTGATGCTGGCTTTGGACAGGCCGTATGGCGACATGTATGAAGTGGCTCTTTGGCAGGATATGCTGAAAGTGGTGGGAGATGAGTTGTTTTATGCCTATCTGGTAGACAATCAGGCCATTGTCATTCCCGAAACTATTGATGCGATCAGGGCGCTGACTGGCCTCGAAGCTGACGCGCAAGCCTCCATTCAGAAGACAAACGCCAGCCTTGGGGTGCGGCAGGGGGCATTCATCTAATAAGGCTCTGGAGCACTCCACGCCTCACAGTAAAATGGTGCTTATACCTAAGAAGCTGTTTTAAAACCTATTCGAGAGCTATTTTAGAAGCAGAGACTATAATCATAAAGGCCATTTCTGCGGCATTTAACCACTTTTAAGGATTTCTACTTTCCCGCTTGAATAGGTTTTAAAACAGCTTCTAATGCTTCAGAGCCGTGGAAGAGTATTTAAAAAAACTGCTTCCATATTTACCGAGTTTATGTCAAGACGGGTACACCTCTGCCCAGCCCCAGCCATCTTTCTCGAGCAGTACTGTCAGCATTTTTCTGCGTTCCTTCAGTTCCTGGCTTTTGTTGCCCCTTGCCTCCTGAAGCGGAATACCTGCCTCGGTTAGTTGATGTAAGCCAGGAGATGGCGCGGTTGCGTTCGCTTCCGCCTGCTTCAGAAAGCGGCCTTGCACCATATCCAGGTAGGCGTTTAAGGTTGACCGAAGCATCGACATTTTGAGCATATCCTCTTTTGCGTCCTCAGCGACATAGTTCTCCAGCAGCTGGTACGTTTCATCCAGCAGCACAATGGCCGGGGCAATGGCCAGCCTGGGCTTGCTGTTGTGGAAGTAATGAATCACGGGGTATGAATGGTGGTTCATGGTGTGCTGTATCAGCATCTGGCACAGGTCAGAGGTCGTGTCAAAAAAAGACGAGAAGTCTTTGCCGTTCCAGCTATTGGCCAGAATCTGCTGGGGTGTGGTGCCCATGCCGCTGATGTATAAACTCAGCCTGCTCTGAAGCCCCACCGCCGACAGAACCGGGACAAAATAGGTGATGGAGGCCGTGATAAAAACCAGCCCAGAGTACGCCGCCACATTGGTGACAACCCGCCAGAAATTAGTGGAGGCAACGTAATCGCCGACGCCCAGGGTAGAAAGCGTGTACCCCGCATAGTATAGTTTTTCCAGGGCACCGGTGCTTGCCTTCGTGGTGCTTTTAATTACAGAGTCAGCATCAGAGAGCAGCATCAAAAACAGTCCGGACCAGAGCCCCGTTACCCAGGCCAGCAGCACCATCATGAGCACGGCGGGGCCTGCATACTCCAACACCTTCGAGCGCCCGTTTTTTCCAGCCGAAAAGAAGAAGGTTTTCCAGACGGCTTTTGATACCATATTTGTCAGCAAGCCCCCGCCATTCGATGAAAAAGTGGTTTTGATGATATCCAAAGCTGTGAAAACAAACAGTAAAATGCCAAAGGTCAGGTAAAGAACGTGCATAAATACAGGGGATAAGTAAACGATTCCTACTAAACGGAAAGGATTGCCCGGAGTTTGCGGATACTTTCGGCAGGTGGCGATTTCAGGGGAGGTATAAATTTATACCTGCGCTCGTCGGCATAAAGCAGCCATTCAGTTTCTGTGAATTTTATAACAGCAGGGGAGGTATATATAAAACATGCGTTTTCAGAACAAGGTATACATAAAGCACCCATGTGTAGCGCTGTTTTTGAATGGGGCCTCCGGGGTGCGGTTATCATATTCCGTATACATATAAGACATTACACACCCACACCTTGAAAGTATCAAAAACGAATACCCTGCTTATCCTTCTGTTTGCTTTCCTGAATTTTGCCGGCAGTAAGGCTTTCGCGCAACGCGACACAGTTATCTATGAGCTTACCATCAACCAGAAAGAAGTAAACATCGCCGGCAAAAAAACGATGGGGATGACCATCAACGGAGACATTCCGGGCCCTACCCTGCATTTTACCGAGGGCGACTATGCCGTGATGTACGTCAAAAACGAGATGGATGTGGAGACCTCCGTGCACTGGCATGGCTTACTGGTTCCCAACTTCTTCGACGGTGTTCCTTACCTGACAACGCCGCCCATCAAACCCGGGAAAACGCAGAAATACGAGTTTCCGCTGAAGCAGGCGGGCACCTACTGGTACCACTCCCATACCGGTTTGCAAGAGCAGTCAGGGGTGTATGGCTCTATCCAGATTGAGCCCAAAGAAAAGACGCTTGCCTACGATGCCGACCTGGTGATCGTGCTGTCTGACTGGACCTATGAGAAACCCAAAAACGTGCTCAGGACGCTTAAAAGGGGATTGGAATGGTATGATATTAAAAAAGGCACCGCAACGCCGCTTAACCGTGTGATAGCCCGGGGCGCTCTGGGTGCTCAGTTCAATTTCTGGCGACAGCGCATGGATGGGGCCGACATCGCGGATATATACTACCCGGCCTTCCTGACCAACGGACAGCCTACGCGGGAGTATCCCGAGTTTGAGCCGGGCCAGAAGGTAAGGCTGCGCTTTATCAACGCTGCGGCCTCCAGCCAGTTCTGGCTTACTTTCGGCGGGGAAGACCCGCTCCTGGTAGCCGCCGATGGCCTGGATGTCGTGCCCGTTCGGCGCAACAAAACCTTCATCGCCGTTGCCGAAACCTACGATTTTATAGTTACCGTGCCGCAAAGCGGCAAAATGGAAGTGCGCGCCTCTGTGCAGGATGGCTCAGGACAAACCTCCGCCTTTCTGGGCAAGGGACAGGTGGTAAGTGCACCGGATGTGCCCAGACCCGATAAAATCGCCATGATGCAGCAAATGGCGGCTATGGATATGAAGATGGGAGCACCCGCTATTAAGTTCAGACCCTCAAAGGATGAAGCCCACGAGATGATGCAGGAATATGGTATGCAGATGGACGACATGCAGGGGATGGACGAGATAGACCAAAAAGGCACGAATGAAATGGACCACTCCCAACATGAGGGGATGAAGCAGATGGGGCCAGAAACAGGCGGGGAGAAGAAAGACACGGCGTCGATGCAACAAATGGAGCATATGAACCATCAGAAAATGGGCGAGATGCAGCCGGATACGACAGCATCCCATAAAATGGATCATACCCGGATGAATCATACCATGGGGGAGATGAAAAAAGACACGGCTGGATCCGGTAAAATGAACCATGCACAGATGCACCAGCAAGGCATGGAAAAAACAAAGCCGGACACCCACAAAATGGGAGAAATGAAAAAGGACACCGCCGCTAGACAAATGGATCATTCCAACATGCACCCGCCTATGGGAGAAATGAAAAAAGCGATGTCGGCAACCAAACAAGATACCACAAAACATAACCCGGCAAATATGCACCACGAGGGCATGCAGGAGGCAAAGAAAGACACAGCTGCGGCCGGAAAGAAGATGCAGGGACATATGCAGCACGATATGGGCAAAGCAGAGCCCGGGATGCCAGCCATGGATATGCAGCAGGAAAAAGGCAAGTCTATGGCCGGTATGCAGGGGCACGGGGACATGAAAGGAATGGATATGTTTGCCGAGTATAACTACGACTACCTGCGGTCTCCTGAGAAAACCGATTTTAAGGACGACAGACCCACGAAAGAAATCCTTCTGAACTTAACAGGCAACATGGTGCGCTACATCTGGAGCATGAATGGGGTGCCGCTGAAGGAAGACGACAAAATCAAGATAAACAAGGGCGAGGTTACCCGCGTCACGCTGAACAACCTCACCATGATGCACCACCCCATGCACCTGCACGGGCATTTCTTCCGGGTGATCAACGAGAACGGGGAGTACTCGCCGCTCAAGCATACCGTAAACGTGGCGCCGATGCAGAAAGTGGTGATCGAGTTTGACGCCAACGAGTACGGAGACTGGTTTTTCCATTGCCATATCCTGTATCACATGGATGCGGGCATGGCCCGGATTTTCAGCTACGACACTCCGAGGGATGAAAGAATGAAAGGCTATCCGGTGAGCATCCTGACCAACGAAAGCAACCACTACTTTACCTGGGGAATTGCGGATGTCGCCTCCCACATGACTGAGTTGAACCTGGTGACTTCTAACCTTCGGAACCAGTTTAACCTGAGTGCGGAGTATGGCTGGAATAAGAACCTGGAGGCCGAGTTTACCTACGAACGGTACCTGTATGATTACCTGCGGGTTTTTGGAGGGGTGAACGCTGAAAACGAAACCGAAGACAGTATGGACGATATTGAGGTGACGGCCGTGGCGGGTATACGGTATCTAACGCCATACCTGTTTAACCTAGATGTGCGGATAGACAACCTGTTGCGCCCGCAGATCAGCTTCAGCCGGGAGGTCATGATTTTCCCTCGCACGGCCTTGTTCGGAACGTATGAGTATCAGGCTGATTTTGGCTGGCGAAACGAGTTGCCGAGAAATGAGTCTGGCATCGAGGACAACTTCAAAAAAGAAGTTACCTGGAACCTGGGGCTGGAGTATTTCCTGTCCAAGAATTTCTCCCTGACCGGCAGTTACGACAACCGCTTTGGGGCCGGGGGCGGACTCTCGGCCCGATTCTAATATTTAGCTATTTTTGTTTTGTCTTAACTTTACCAAATTGCCATTTCGACTCCTTTGCGAAATGGCAATTTGGTTTACGCCCTGGGTATGAATTTATACCACTGTAAATACCCTCTTGGGAGGGGTAGGTGTGGGTTGCATTTGCTTCTTCCGGTTAAGCAGGCTTAAAGCACAAACCGGTTTGATAGTGGTATCATAAGACTGAATTAGACAAATAGTGAATTTTATATAAGTCTGTTTATATCTGCACTGGGTAATTTAAAAAATATAATTAGCTTCGCTCGGTATGGCCAAAAGCAAAAACTACTACATCCGTAAATCCCATCGCTACCTTGGAATTGTGTTAGGCATTCAATTCCTTTTCTGGACACTCGGAGGACTTTATTTCAGCTGGAATAACATTGACGAAGTGCATGGCGATCATCTCCGCAAAGAGAAGAAATTCATCCCCGGCACGGTAAAGCTGGTTTCGCCGCAGTTGGCCTTGGATAGCCTGCAGGCCTCCACCAAAGTTGATTCGATTCACTCGATCCAACTGATTGATATACTGGGCGTGCCTACCTACCAGATCCGATATTTTACGGGAGGTAACGCAGCCGATGCCGCTCAGGAAGCTGGCGCGCACAGCATGGGGCAAAGCAACGTGAAAGTACAGTTGGCAAACGCAGCATCCGGGAAGCTGTTGGCTCCGCTTGGCAAAGAGGTGGCCGTTGAGATTGCGAAAAGCAATGTGATTGCGCCCGCTGCCATCGAACGGGTGGAATACCTGACAGAGGTCGGTTCGCACCACGAGTACCGCGAGCGGCCGTTGCCCGCCTGGGCCATTACCTTTAGTGATCCGAATAGCACCGTTTATATCTCGGCCGAACACGGCACATTCCAGGCAATCCGCCACAACCAATGGCGCATGTTTGACTTTCTGTGGATGCTGCACACCATGGATTTTGAGGGAAGGGATAATTTTGGCAATATCCTGCTGAGGGCATTCTCGCTGTTCGGAGTGTTTACCGTGCTCTCGGGATTTTTCCTGTATTACGTTTCATCCCCTTCCGTTCGAAAGGTCAGAAAGAAGCTCAGTAACTAGGGGCAGTGTAGCTTTATGCAGGAGTCCAATCAATATAAAACCAAATTTTACTAACTCGCTAAAACTAAAATCAATGAAGAGAGCATTTCGGCTACTGGCAATGGTAGCAACCACGTCGGCTGTGTTTGTGGCCTGTACAAATGGCAACGAGGAAACAGCGCAGGAGCAGCCGGCTGCACCGGTGGCGGTAGAGGCACAAGAAAACACAGCGGCCTTGCAGGACACCATTAAAGGCAGTATTCCATCTGAAGCCACAGGCAACATTGGGGAGGCAAACCTAAAGCTGGCATACCATGCGCCCGGCGTAAAAGGGCGTACCATCTGGGGCGGGCTGGTGGCCTATGACCAGGTATGGGTGACGGGTGCGCACATGGCCACTACCCTGGAAACAGATAAGGCGCTCGTGATTGGCGGGCAGCAAATACCGGCCGGTACGTATGCCCTGTTCACGATCCCGGGCCGTGAGGAGTGGACCGTGATCCTCAACAAAAACTTTAAGCAGCACCTGGCGGATAACTATGATCAGAAAGATGATGTTGTGCGTGTTCAGGTAAAACCTACCGCGCTGCAGCAGCATCAGGAGAGGCTGAAGTATGAAGTAAACAGCACATCAGATGCGGCAGGCGCCATCCGGATTTCCTGGGACAAAGTAGGGATTGAGCTACCGGTGAAATCCGCCTCTTAATCTCAGGCGGACAGGATGCTGCCAACTTCGACAGATTCAGGAATCTGGTATTTTTGTGCGGCCAGACCATGTATAAAAAAAGCGGCAAAAGGGAGAGCGCGTTTACATCTCATACCCTTTTACCGCTTTTTTTATAGCTGACACTTTTATCCGTTAGCCAAGCAAGCTGTATCGTGGAAAGCAATTAGCGGGGCTGGCCGTGTTCGTTTCTGAACTTGCCGAGGTCCACGATATCTTTCTGTTGATGTTCGATAATCATTTTTGCCTCGTTAAGGGCAGGTTGGTCTTTGCCATGCTTTAACTCGATCTGCGACATGTCTATCGCCCCCTGGTGATGGTGGGTCATGGTTTCAGCAAAGTCGTAGTCCGGATCGTTCGACATGTTGTAGGCTTTCATGTTTTGGTTCATCTTCATCATCGCCTGCTCCATTTCCTGCTTAAACTCCGCCCCAGCTGACGGTGCCGGGGCGCCGTGTGCATCCAGGAAAGCCTGCAGCCTGGCCTTGCTCTCGGTATCTCCATCGATAAACTTCTGCGCCATTTCCTTGAGCTCCGGATGCGTGGCATACTTCAGCACGATGGTCGACATGTCGATGGAGCCCTGGTGGTGGGGCAGCATCATATGGGCAAAGTCAACGTCTGGGTCCATGGTCATCTCCACAGCAGCCATACCCTGCTCCATCTTTTGCATGGCAGCATCCATCTCCGCATGAAAAGCCATGCTTCCCGGGGTAACGTCCTCATCCTTGTTACAGGCCACCGAGAACAGTGCCGTTAAAAGCACTACAGTGTAAAATTTAAGCTTGTTCATAGTCTTGTTTTTAGTTAAACACAATGACATTACGCCAAACGAAAACCAGAGTTTGTGCTAAACCTGCGGTGCAATAATTATGTAAATTTTAATCGGCTTTCTATAAAAACATCTTCCACAGATACAGGATAATTAGTGATTTTAGCAGTACGATTAGGCTGCCTGAGGTATAGCGTCCCGCTGGGGGGGTAGGCTGCTGTGGTGCAAAAAAAGGGTGGCTCAGGAATGGCTTTCACCGTTTTCCCTGGCCACCCTTTTGAGGTTTATACTATGAAACGCCGTTTTACAGCTGTCTCATCGCCTGCTTTACTTTTTCATCTGGCTCATGTTGGACATCATTTTCTGGTAGCAGCCTTCGTCCATCATGCCTTTCTTGCGCATCTGTTGCATCATATGCTGCATCATGCTGCCGTGCTGCATCATCATGCCCGACATCATGGTGCAGTTGGCTGTGTCTTTGGCACAGTCGTCCATCATTTTTTGCATCATCATCTGCATTTGGCTCTTGTCCATGCCAGCCATCATGCCGGCACTGTCACCCATCATGCGGCCCTTGCCCATCATACCGCCATCACCCATCATGTCGCCCATGTTTTTGTCACGCATGGTCTGCATCATCTCCTGGTGCATCTCGTCGTTGTCTAATATCATGTTGTACACTTCTTTGCGTTGGGCCTCATTGTCCATCACGGTTTGCACACTGGCTTCCGGCTGGCAGGCAGTTGCACCGATTACTAAAATCACGAAGGTTACTAAAATTGCATTTCTCATAGCTATATAAATTAAGGTAGGAAAATCCTGTTTGTCTAATTGCCCCGGGGCAGTTACTTGATCTGTTTGCGGAGCAGTTGGGCATTAATGGCCACGATGACCGTACTCATACTCATGAGGGCAGCGCCTATGGCAGGGGAGACCACAATGCCCTGCTGATACAGCACACCGGCAGCCAGCGGAAGGGCGATGACGTTATACCCGGTTGCCCAGATCAGGTTCTGGATCATCTTTTTATACGTAGCTTTTCCAAAGAGTATGAGCGAGGCAATGTCCTGGGGGTTGCTGTTGACCAGAATGATGTCCGCTGTTTCAGCGGCCACGTCGGTGCCGGAACCCACCGCGATGCCCACATCGGCCTGCGCCAGGGCAGGGGCATCGTTTACGCCGTCACCGGTCATGGCCACAAATTCGCCTTTGGCCTGCAGTTCCTTCACTTTCTCCTGCTTTTCGTGGGGCAGCACATTGGCGATGTAACCGTCCATACCCAGTTTGTCGCTCACGCTCTTGGCCACGCGTTCGTTGTCGCCGGTTAGCAGCAGGTTTTTGATGCCGTTCTCTTTCAGTATCCTGATTGCTTCCGCAGACTCCGGCCTGATCTGGTCGCGCATCGTGATGTAGCCAGCCACTTGCTGCGCAACCATAATGTAGACCACCGTTTCCACACCTTCCTCGGCCTGGCTTTCGGGCACCTGCACGCCAAACTCCTTGATGTAATTCGGGCCGACCACCTTTATATCCTTTCCTTCCACAATGCCCTCCAGGCCTTTACCCGGCAGGTAGTTAAACTTAGTGGAGGCAGGTATGGCTATCCCCTCAGCTTTCACTTTGCGCAGGATGCCCTGCGAGATATAATGCTCTGAATTTTGCTCGATGCCAGAAGCAAGTCGAAGGAGCTCCTGCTCGGTATAGGCCTTGTCGAACACCACCACCTGCGCCACCTCATGTGAGCCCTGGGTGAGGGTGCCGGTTTTGTCGAAAATGATGGTAGTAATCTTTCTGGAGTTCTCAAAAGCTGTCCGGTTACGGATCAGGAGGCCGTTGTTTGCTGATACGGCTGTGGAGATGGCAACTACCAGGGGTATGGCCAGGCCCAGCGCGTGGGGGCAGGAGATGACCATCACGGTAACCATACGCTCCAAGGCAAAGCCGAACGTAGAGCCAGCCAGTATCCACCAGGCAAACAGGGTGGCAAAGCCAGCCGTGAGCGCTATAAACGTCAGCCATTTCGCAGCTTTGTCGGCCAGCCGCTGCGTCTCTGATTTTGTCTTCTGGGCATCCTGCACCAGTTTAATCACTTTGTTCAGGTAGCTGTCCTTACCGGTAGTCTGCACGCGCACCTGCAGCGAGCCGTTGCCGTTTATCGAGCCGCCGATCACCTTGTCGTCAGCCTTCTTTTGTACCGGTTTGCTTTCCCCGGTCAGCATGCTCTCGTTAAGGTAACTCTCTCCCTGCGTCACCACGCCGTCGGCGGGCACTTTCTCACCGGGTTTTATCAGGATAATATCGTCTGGCCGGAGCTCGTCCACACTTACCGTAACTGTCTCCCCGTTTCGGATCACCTGCGCCTCGTCGGGCATCATACTGACCAGCAACTCCAGTGCTTTGGAGGCCCCAAGCACAGAGCGCATCTCAATCCAGTGGCCCAGCAGCATAATCACGATCAGGGTGGCCAGTTCCCAGAAAAAGTCCATACCCTCCAGGCCAAAAGCCACGGCTGTGCTGTAGAGGTAGGCCACGGTAATGGCCACCCCGATCAGGGTCATCATGCCGGGTGCGCCTTTCTTCACTTCCTCGGCCAGGCCCTTTAAGAATGGCCAGCCGCCATAAAAGTAGATGATGCTGGAGAGGGCAAAGGAAATGAACATGCTGAAAGGAACATCCAGCGTATACCCCACAATGCCCTGTATCATTGGGCTCAGGACAACCACAGGTATAGATAGCGCAAGCGAGATCCAAAAACGCTTCTTGAAGTCCTCGATCATCATGCGGTGATGGTCGTGGTGGGCGCCCCCGTGCTCCGCATGCTCGTCTTGCGGCGGATGGTGGCGGGTGTCCTTGTGCATGGCCTCGGTATGGCCGTGCAGGGTTTTCTCCTCCAGGCGTTCCTCTATCTTGTCAACTTTCTGTTCGGCTTGATTTTTAGAATTCTGGTGATGCGTATGGTCCTTGTTCATAGTTTCGTGTAAAGGTGATAGGAATTGCCAAATGCCAGACAATGAAGCTGGCAGCAAACACTTTGTTAGTGCCCGTGTTCAGCCTCCAGGTAATTTCCCTGTGGGCCAACGCCTTCAATATGTACGAGTTGTGCCCCGTAATGCCCGGCCATGGAAACGAAATAGGCAGCCCCGGCCAGCAGAAGCGTCACCGCGATGATGCTCCAGCGCTTTCCTTTAAATAGAAACTGATTCAGCAGTTGTCCCCCCGCCGCGATGCCGCTTAGGTAAATGGTCCATTCGGCGTAAAAGTCGTGCTGCTCCAGCACCTGCTTGGCGCGTTCGGTAAGCCCCGAGGTATGCGGGTGTGCAATCTCAGCCACATAATAGGCCATCACGAAACTAACGATAGTAAGGCTCGTGGTGATCCAGTCCAGCTCCTTTTTCAGGAAGATCGTGTTGGCCAATTGCACTGCAGCCGCTACTAACAGCAACACTATCGGAAAATGCACAAACAAGGGGTGCCTGTTCGGGAAATCATCCAGTGCGGCGCGCACGTTTTCCGCATCCTGGCCTTGTGCCGGCTGTGCCGCTGCCGTGACTGTGGGTTGGGTATGGGTACTGTCTGGCGGGAGGACTTCCGCTGCGGTGCTGGCTGTTTTTTCGTGTTTCTCGTCGCCGTGGGCATGGGCGGTGCTACAACTGAGCAGGGTATACAGTAAAGCAATTAGTGGCAGATACAATAATTTTTTCATAAGGTAAAGATTTATCCCAGAGGGAAGTAATGGTTGAGGCATACGTTTAGAAATAGTAATGCGGTAAATCCCCCGGAACCTGCTTTTTGTACTTAGGCACGCAAGTGGTTGTTTTACAGATTCGTGGCGGAGTTTTACAAA
This sequence comes from Pontibacter sp. E15-1, assembly GCF_022601975.1. GTDB lineage: Bacteria > Bacteroidota > Bacteroidia > Cytophagales > Hymenobacteraceae > Pontibacter. Next base: position 202,473 of record NZ_JAKVIR010000001.1, on the reverse strand, counting down.
ATTGTGGCTATGGGAGACGCACGTGCAGGTTGTCGATGGTTTGCCTGCCAAGGCCGCCTTGTTTGCGGTAGTAGTTTGGCGAGACGCCCGTTATCTCTTTAAACTGACTTGAAAGGTGCTGCATGCTCTTATACCCCAGTTTGGCGGCAATGCTGCTAATGCTGTCCTCGTTGTAGGTGAGGAGCTCTTTGGCATGCTCTACCTTCTGCAGAATGACATACTTGCTCAGTGCGACTCCCTCTGCTGCCTTAAACAGCGTGCTCAGCGTAGCATAGTCTTTCCCGAGCGTATCCGCCAAATAGGTGGAGACAGAGATGTTGAGTGCCGCCAGTTTATTCTGGTAAATCAAGTCGATTACTGCCAGCTTGATGTGTTCCACCAACTCCTCCCGCTTGTCGTGGAGTAGCTCAAAGCCGTTTTTTTTCAGGGCCGCCTCTATCGCGTGCATGGGTACCGCGTCGTTGGTTACGATGATTGCGCTGCCGAGCAGCACTTCCTCCACTTCAAGGCCAAGGGCACTGAGGTCGTCCTGCACCACTTTAATGCAGCGCGGACAGACCATGTTCTTTATTTGCAGCACCTGCAGGTGCTTGTTCTCCTTTTCCATATGCACAATTTGTATTGCGTGGCCAGGCAGCTGTTTATACACAGGCGCATGGCCAAAACTGATCTGATATTCTTTATTCGGACGGGCTTGCCAGAGACAGGTATGCGGGTGCAATTCGCTAAAATAGCATAGCGAAACTGCGGTTCATGGCAAGGCCGGGCGTTCGGGACAGGGCACAATGTTCCTGCCTTAGCCGCGGGACAGGCAAAGGAGAATATCAGATAAGGAAGGAGTGCAAAAATATCCTGATGTCAGGGATTTTAGGCGGGGGGGCTTCTGGCGGGGAATGAGACACCGCACGGGAAGCGATTCGGTGCTGCAGGTGCAGCATCGCCAGATACAACTGCGTAATGAAAGGAGCCACAGCTTGCGCCGGAGCCAACACATACACCGACACGGAGGTCTTTACAAAGGGGGCATACTGCTGCTCAGCGCAACAGTGCCCGTCTGCCTCAGATGACTCAGCGTGCGCGTCGGTGGTATGGGTATGGGCATCGCCATGGTGCTCCGCCGTTGCAGTATGGGAGGCGTGTGCATGGCCCTCCTCGTGTGCTTTTCCTTGCACAGCGGTATGGGCAGGCACCGGCTGAAGCTTCTGTGCCAAAAGGGGCAGGCTGCAAACAAACTGCACCAGATACAGACTCACGAACACGGCTAACAGGAGCAGTGTCGGAAGGCTGGTTTTCTTGTTTTGTCTGGTTCTTTTCATGCAGCAATCACAGGGGTACAGTATAGGTATATACTTCAACCAAGACAAATATAGTGAAAATCCTGAAGTTTTGTTCGGGGAGGGTGCTGTCAATAAACCGCTGTTTAACGATTGATATACCGTTCCTATAGCTTTTATGAAGTAGGCCAGATCATGCTAAGCGGCTCAATTTCAGCCAGCGGATAGATCGGGAAGAAACCGAGAGCCAGTATAAATCGCTCACGCTGCCATTTCCCATACCTTAACCCCGCCCCATCAGGTTCTACCCAATCAACTTTACCGACAGCTTACCTTCTTCTAACAGCTCTGTCAGAAAAGTAAGGGTATGCCGCAGCGTTCAAGAGGTTCGTGTTTTGAAGGTATCCGCATACCTTGGCGCAAGCGTCCGATTGTGCCGCTATTAGGCGGCTTGTTAGATTGCATTGTTAGGCACAAGCTGACGCTTGCGCCAGGGAGATTTCATTTGCATTTGAGCAAGTGACTTGCGTGCTCATCAATGGATGCTGGTATTATACCATACCCCACCAAAGCCGCCACAATTAGCGGCCATGGTGGGGGTACAGAGATAAAAAAGTCAGGAGCTCCTGGGGCTTACTCGTGTTGCTGCCACCAGTAAGTTTGCCCTGTCGTGTCCGGGGCTTGGATAACTTCCCCGAGACGGGGCATCATGATCGGGACGCCTCGTCTTTCCGCTTCCGCGCTGAACCGCTGCACAGGGTCTTTCCAGTCGTGGAGGGAGAGCGTAAAAGCACCCCAGTGTATCGGAATGCTGGTCTTAGCCTTCACGTCAATGGCCGCTTGCACCGACTCCTCCGGGTACATATGGATATGGTGCCAATGTTTGTTGTACTGGCCACACTCCAGAAACGCCCAGTCGAAAGGCCCGAGTCTCGCCCCGATCTCCTTGAAGTGCTCGCCATACCCGCTGTCGCCACTCCAGTAGACCCTGCTTGCGGCAGTGCTGAATACCCAGCCGCCCCAAAGGCTCTCCCCACGGTCTGACAAGCCACGGCCCGAGAAATGGCGTGAGGGCACAAACGTGACGTCTATACCTGCCACCGAGGCCGCATCCCACCAATCCAGCTCTGTTATTTTATCGCTGGCGATGCCCCAGCGCAGCAAATGGCGCTTTACACCGAGCGGCACGTAAAAGTGGCCCACCTTTCCGTTCAGCTTCCTGAAGCTGTCGTAGTCCAGGTGGTCGTAGTGGTCGTGGGTGATGAAAACGGCGTCAATCGCGGGCAGTCTGTCGAGGATAAAGAGGGTGCTGTCGGAGTACCGCTTTGTCTGAAAAGGCGCGATGGGAGAGGCATCCGCCCCGAACATGGGGTCGATAAGCAGGTTCTTGCCCGCCATTTGCATCAAACCCGTGGAATGGCCAAACCAGATAAACCGGGTTGCGGACGTATCGTTTACCCAGGCTAAACTGTCGAAGCGCTCCAGGGGCAAGGCTTGCTTCGGCGCACGCTTCTCTTTGTCAGTGAAGTTCGCTTTCAGCAAACCAGGCAGCGTGCCCAGGCTAATGTCCATCACGGTGGTGGTCTGGTTCACGAACTTGTCGCCGTCCCACTGGGCCGAGCGGGTATACCGCTCTTTTTCTTCGGCGCTGATGCGGCCTCCGAACTGGGGGTTTAGGTAGAGGTAGCCCACGCTTAAGCTGAGGATGCTTCCGATGAGTATAAGTATCATGCTGAATATGGCGTTCATGTTAGTTTAGCTGCTTGAGGATGTCCTGGTTCTCCAGGATTTCGTATGGCGCGCCCCGCAGGCCTACCCTGAAAATGGCGGCTGCAAGCTCGGTGCTCTTGATGCTGTATTTTTCACCGAGGAGCCGGAGGACAGGGTATAGCCTTCGCGACAAACGGTATTGGGCGATCTCGTCGCTTTTGAGGCAGTGTTGCAGCACCCGGCTCCCTGCCATGCCTGTGGCCCCGGTGATAATAGCGTTTTTCATTGGTTTATACATCTAAAATTTCAGCCCGTCCGGGTCCGGTATACCCTGGCAAGCGCAGCCGGGAGGTATAGCGCTCACCTGATTTTGTTTAGTCGAGCCCAATCCGCTGTTTGATCATTTTCACAAACCGCGTCCTCATCCAAGCTCTTTCTGGCACTGATTAGCTGCTCAGCATCTGCGCTAGCCCGGTAGCGCAAGGTGACGCTTTCGTCGGTGGCCGCTGTGTAGGAGCCCCCCCTCAATGAAGCTTAGGTCCAGCACATTCAGCTTTGTAACCAGCACGTTGTCCAGTTTGTTAAGTTCTTCTTTTTCGGGGGTGTGCATGGTACCACCACGTTTCAGCCTTTCACCCAGATCAATTTGGCCATTGCTTTTTCCAATACCGGTACTTGCTACTGTAATGATAACATAGTCTTGCTCATTTCCGATGGTTTTTGTTCAGTGTCAATTGTTGTAAACCTTACCCTACAAAGGTCTGCAGGAATAAACCCGGAAAAGAACACGAAACACGGAAGGCAAAACACATTTTACTGAATCGCACCGTAGGTACTGTAGCACAGAAAAGGAAGCTTTCGGGCTTCCTTTTCTGTGATTTGGTAACGCGGTAGGGTATGCTATTTCTGCTCCCGGTAGCTTTGGGGGGTATGGCCCGTTTTTGTTTTGAACAGGCGGCTGAAATAATGCGGGTAGTTGAACCCGAGGCGATAGGCGATCTCACTCACCGTGTCGTTGCTGTTGAGGAGCAGGTACTTGGCTTTGTCAACCAGAAAGTCGTTGATATGGTCTTTGGCGCTTCTGCCGGTCTCTTTCTTGAGCAGGTCGCTGAGGTAGTTTGGGGATAGGTGCACTTTCTCGGCCAGGTAGTGTATGGTTGGCGTCCCGGACTCAGCCATCAGGTCTGCGGCAAAGTAACTTTTGAGGAGCCGGTCAACCTGCGAGACGATATCCTTGTTTTGAGTGGTGCGCGTATTAAACTGGCGCTCATAAAAGCGCGCGCAGTAGTTTAGCAGTAGTTCCAACCCAGACACGATCACGCGCTGGCTGTGGTTGTCGATGCGCTGGTCGTACTCCTGCCGGATGTTGGCCACCAGGTCGGTCAAGGTCTTTTTCTCCTGCTCCGACAAATGCAGCGCCTCGTGCGCGTCGTAGGAAAAGAAGGTATACTCCTCGATATGCTCCCCGAGCGCGGAGGTGCGAATCAGGTCGGGATGAAAGAAAAGCATCCAGCCCTGCCCGGCGTCCTGCGCTGAGTTTTCGGTGGCGGTTACCACCTGGTTAGGGCCTGTGAACACCAGCACACCCTCTTCAAAGTCATAGTAGTTTCTGCCATACCTCATACCACAGCTGCCGCTCTTCAGGGCCACCGAATAGAGGTTTGCAGAGAGCCGCAGCCCAATCATTTCCGGGGTGATCTGCAGTTTGGACACATCGATGATGCTCACCAGCGGGTGCTTTGGCTTTTCATACCCCAGCATCTCGTGGAGCTGGCTAATTGTGTTTATCCGGATAATTTCTTCGGCCATACCTGCTTTATTTAAACTTCCGCCACAAAGCTACAGGCACGTTTTCGAAAGCTGCACACGCAACCCGTAAATGCCAACACTTTTTACGGATATAGCATGTGACGGCATAGCGTAAGTGTGCCGTGTGCAGGATTAAGCAGAGGTTTTTGCGCGGTTATCCGGGGCAGCTAATGTTTCAGGCCCGAAGCCCGGGAGTAGTCGTGTTCTGATAAGACACATCGAACCGGGGCGCGCCGACGTTGGAGATGATTTTGGCGTGCGCGCTGCAAATGCAGGAGAGAGAGGAGGCTGCCTCGTTAGAAAATTCGCTTTTGGGGTATGCGCAGAAAAGAGCGAACGACTCTTTTTCGAAGAAAGCGTTCCACATATTCTCCAGGCGTATGGTGGCTTCGCGGTTGTTCTGTTCCCATAAAATAGCCACCATCTCCCCAAAAACGCGGATGTGCCGTTTGCTGTTGCGCACATTGTCGAATACACCGGTGACCGCCTGGATAAATAGTTGCTCGTCCGGCATACCCTCCCGCATAAACCTGGATAGCATCTCGTCTGCACTGATGGCGATGAACTTGTTGGAACTGCACAGTTTTTCGAGATCCAATCCATCTTCACGCAGTCTTCTCTTTAGCTCGGCCAGGTGTTCAGGCGTGGCAATAACCATCACCGTGTCATCCACCGAAAAGCCGCCTACAGCAAAGTCTTCCAACAGGTTCAGCAGTGCCTCATCGTCTTCATAAAGCTGTAGCACGTGCGAGCAGGGAGCCACTTCTCCCCAGAACGTTTCAGAGTTGCATTGTTCCCAATCGTTGTCTGTAGCCATAGTAATAAGGGTTAAGAGGTGAAACAAGCAAATAGAGGGCAGGCACCTTGTTGGCAGAGATACCGGGATGGGTACATGTATAAGTTACTGTTGAAATTTAAATCCGGCACCCAAATAAAGCTGGCATGCAGTTGCGCTGGCACTGCTATCTATTTATTTGCAACGTGGTCAAATAGGTTAGGTTGTTATCAAAGAGACAAACACCGCGCTGTATAAAATGCTGAAATGCACGGCCATACCTACGGATCGAAAGATGAAGATGCAATTTTCTTTGGGAGTTTCCCTCATATAAAAATGATTTCATGTGTAGACAGTCTTTTCGATGATGAAGAGGTCATATTCTTGGGTATAGCTAATAGCTATTGTTACGCATTTCACTTTTTGTCATCCTATGAAGCTAATCTTGAAGGGGAAAATCTATAAACCGCCAATGAACAAAGTAGAGGCGCTCTTCTTTTTTAGCATAGGAAGTAAAAACTAGCGCTGTTTTATATTAAGATAATTTTTATTTTATCCTTTCAAGATAAGGCCTTACGGTATTATACCCCTCCAGGCTATTAAAAGAGACTATATGGGGCGTTAACTATCATATTAATAACAATAGATATAGTTAATTTCCGATTAATGTTGGAGGTAAAATTGAATTGAGTATTTTGAAACTCAATTTGCAGCTGTGCTGGCAGTTTGCGCAATCTAATTTTCAACGGGAGTGGTGATGAAAGAAAACCTCGACAACATGCTGCAGGAGATGAATGTGGCATCCTTTAACCTGGAGGCAGCTATGGACGGGCTGTGGGTGCTGGACATTGAAGAAGTGAACAATAGCAAGGTGAGTGAAAATTTCTGGGCCACGCTCGGGTATACATCCGATGATCTGGCGGTGCAGGAGCCGCAGCTGCTGGATGCCATACTCCCGGAAAAGCTAAAACTACTGGTGGCAGATTTCCTGCAGCCGAGGCGCAGCATGACCCGTGACATCGAGCTGAAGGGCAAGTTCGGTGCATCCTTCTGGACACGGGCAACAGGCAAGCTCATTTACAACGAAACCAATACGCCCACTCACATCGTGGTATACCACATCGACATCACGGACCTGAAACGACAGGCGCAGGCGATGGAACGGTGCAACGCGGCTGCCAAGGTGGGGTACTGGGAGGTGGACCTGCCTACTTCTGCGGTGCATTGGAGCAAGGTAACCAAGGAAATCCATGAAGTACCTGAAGACTATGAGCCAGACCTGGCAACAGCCCTGACCTTTTATGATGATGAGCAGAGTATCCGGAAAATAAACAAGGTTGTGGCGCGGGCAATAGAGCACGGCACGCCCTACGACGTGAAGGTGCGTATTCGCACCCACCAGGGCCGGTCCAGGTGGGTGCGGGCCATCGGGCAGACGGAGTTTGCCGAAGGAAAGTGTACCCGGCTCTACGGCACGTTTCAGGACGTTAATACCGAGAAGGTAGCCAAAACAGCCTTGCTTCAGGAAAAGGAGAAGCTACAGCATGTGCTGCAAGGCACAAACGCCGGCACCTGGGAGTGGAACGTGCAAACCGGCGAGACGGTGTTCAACCAGCGGTGGGCGGCTATAGTAGGGTATACCCTGGAGGAATTGAGCCCGATCAGCATCCAGACATGGATTGACCTGTGCCACCCCGAAGATATGGAGCTTTCCAACAAGCTGCTGAACGAGTGCTTCGAGAAAAAGTCGGAGTACTATAACTGTGAGTGCCGCATGAAACACAAGCAGGGGCATTGGATATGGGTGCTGGACCGAGGCAAAATAACCAGCTGGACCAACGACGGAAAACCCCTGATGATGTTTGGCACGCACGTAGACATCACGCAAAGCAAAACCGCCGAGCAGGCACTGCTCGAAAAGCAAACCCTGTTCGAGACGGTGCTGGAAAACATCAACGTCGGGATTGTCGCCTGCAACGCAGAGGGCGAGCTTACCTTGTTTAACCGGGCCACGCGCGAGTTTCATGGGCTCCCGCTTCAGACCATACCCCCTTCTGAGTACCAGGCCCACTATAGCTTGTATAAGTCTGATGGCGTAACACCCCTGAAAAAAGAGGAGATCCCGCTTTTAAAGACGCTATGGGAAGGCAACCTCGTGGAAGAGGAGATTGTGGTGGCCCCACGCAACAAGCCTGCCTATACCCTGTCGGTGCAGGGTACCCAGCTCCGGCAGCCAGACGGGAAGGTGCTGGGGGCTGTGGTGGCCATGCACGACATCACGGAAAGGAAACAGACCCTGGAGCAGCTGCGCATTAACGAAGAGACTTTCCGGGGCAGCTTCGAGAACACCGCAGTAGGTATGGCCCTGCTCGACGCGCACGGAAAGTGGCTGAAGGTAAACCCAAGCCTGTGCGCTATGCTCGGGTACACGCAGCGAGAATTGCTGAAGACAAACTTTCAGCAGCTGACCCACCCGGATGATCTGGATGCGGACCTGGTTTTGCTTAGCGAGCTAATCCATGGCAAACGGTCCTACTATCATCTGGAGAAAAGATATTTCCACAAAAACGGCAGTATCGTTTATATCATTCTGGCTGTTTCGATGGTGAAGAACGAGGCAGGCAAACCGCTCTACTTCGTGTCCCAGATCGTGGACATCACGTCGCAGAAGCAGGCGGAGAAAACGCTGGAGGAGGCTGTATCGAAGATGCAAAGCCTTCTGGACGCCAGCACACAGGTTTCCATTATCGGCATGGATGTGGATGGTGTGATCACGTCGTTTAACAAGGGCGCCGAAAACCTGCTGGGCTACGGAAAAGACGAGCTGCTCCACCAGGCGTCTGCCGACAGGCTGCACGTGCGGGAAGAGCTGGAGCAGCGTAGCGCGGAGTTGTCGGCCCACAGGGGGCAGTCCATCGAGGGGCTCCAGACGCTCTTAGCGGTAGCCGACGAGAGGGGGTTCGAGACAAGGGAGTGGACGTTGGTGCGCAAGGACGGCTCGCACTTCCCGGTGCAGCTCACGGTTACGGGCATCCGGGTGCAGCACCAGACCGTGGGCTACCTCGCTATCGCCACCGATATCAGCCATATAAAAAAGGCGGAGAAAGAGATACAATCGCTGCTGGACGTGACCAAAGACCAGAACGAGCGGCTCCGCAACTTCGCCCATATCGTCTCCCACAACCTTCGATCGCACTCCGGCAACATCGTCATGCTACTGAATCTGCTGTTTAAGAAGAACCCCGAGCTCGCCCAACTGGAACTCATCAAGCTGCTCTCCAAAGCCTCGTCTAACCTGGAGGAAACGATCGCGCACCTGAACGAGGTGGTCCAGATCAACCTGTCGGTGAGCGACAGCGTCAGGGGTATAAACCTGAACGAGGCAGCCGAGAGCGGGATTAAAAGCATAATTGCGCTGGCAAATGAGGCGGGTGTCACTATTTTTAATGATATTGATCCTAGCGTCACGATACTGGGCATACCTGCCTACGTAGACAGTATTTTGCTCAACTTCCTGACGAACGGTATAAAGTACCGCGCTGACGAAGCCGACAGTTTTATCAGGCTGTCTTGCGCTGCCGAAAATGACTTTATAGCCCTAAGGATAGAGGATAACGGTTTGGGTATAGACCTGTCCAGGCACAGAGAAAAGCTGTTTGGCATGTATAAGACGTTTCACGACAGGCCTGACTCGCGGGGAGTGGGTCTTTTTATCACGAAAAACCAGATCGAGGCAATGGGCGGAAGGGTAGAGGTTTCCAGCGAGGTAAATAAGGGAACAGTATTTACGATATATTTAAAACATGAAAAAAATTGACATCGCCTGTATCATCGATGATGACCCAATCTTCGTCTACGGCACACGGACTATCATGGAAATGGCCCAGTTCTGTGAAAGCTTTATGGTTTTTCACAATGGCAAGGATGCCTTCGAAAACCTCAAACGCATCATGCTTTCTGGGGAGAAGCTGCCAGACCTGATCCTGCTGGACCTGAACATGCCGATTATGGACGGATGGCAATTTCTGGATGAGTTCATCCAAATCCCGAACTCCAAACCAATCTGCATTTTTATCGTGACAAGCTCTATCGACCCGGTGGATATGGAGAAGGCCAAGCGATACAGTGAGATCAACAATTACCTCATCAAACCCATCTCCATCGAGCAATTGCAGGCAGAGATTGAGCGCACTGCGTAACATAACCATCCTTCGGGAGTAACAGATTCATACCGGCGCTTCCCGATCTTTCGAGCACCCTTCATCATACCTCCGCGCTGTACCCTTGCAGGCGGGAAAACTAAAAATCCCCGGTCCGCTGGCTTCTCACGCAAAGGTGAAAGGCAACGGGCCGGGGATTCAATTTTAGCAATTAAGCTTTACGCCACAAAGGAGGTATGGCAAAGTCTGGTTTAGGCGCGGTGCGCGTCCACGTCTTTTACAATCAGCGTCAGAAAGCCGCCCAGGATCATGGAGCTGCCCCCCAGCACCAGGGCAAAAATTGCCTCGCCCCCGAAGAACCTGTCCATCATAAAACCCAGGATGGAGCCAGCCACAATCTGCGGAATCACGATAAAGAAGTTGAACACACCCATGTAATAGCCCATACGCTTAGCAGGCAAGGCCCCCGCCAGGATGGCATAGGGCATAGAGAGAATGCTTGCCCAGGCAATGCCTACCCCCACCATAGACACGAGCAGCAGCATGGGGTTGGTGATGAAGTATATAGAAATCAGGCCGATGCCCCCCAGCACAAGGCAGATCAGGTGGGTGAGCTTGCGGCTGGTGGCCCTGGCCAGGAAGGGAAGCAGCAGCGCAAACACCGCAGACACGCCATTGTACACGGCAAAGCAAACGCCCACCCAGTCGGCCCCCTCGTTATACAGGGCAGAAGTAGGGTCCGTGGCACCGTACACGTGGCTGGTCAGGGCGCTGGTGGTATAAATCCACATCGAGAAAAGGGCAAACCAGGAGAAAAACTGCACGGCAGCCAGCTGCAGCATGGTTTTGGGCATCTTAAAAATACCCACCACTGCTTCCCGGATGCCGTCGCCGAAGGTGGTGTTGCGCTTCTCGGCCTCAAACTCCTCCATATCCTCTGGCGGGTATTCCTCCGTTTTAAAGACCGTCCAGAGCACGGCAGACAGGAACACCACGCCGCCCACATAGAAAGACCATTTCACGGAGGGAGGGATGACGCCTTCAGGGGCAGTGTTCGAAATGCCAAACCAGTTGGTGAAGATGTAGGGCAGCAGCGACGCCACCACGGCGCCAACCCCAATGAAAAAGGTCTGCATCGCGAACCCAAGCGTCCGTTGGCTTGAGGGGAGCAGGTCGCCCACCAATGCCCGGAAAGGCTCCATGGAGATGTTGATAGACGAGTCCAGGATCCAAAGCATCCCTACAGCCATCCAGAGCACGGAGGCGTTCGGCATCACGAAAAGGGCCGCAGAGGCCAGTATGGCACCTATCAGGAAGAACTGCCTGCGCCGGCCGAGTCTGGGGTGCCAGGTGCGGTCGCTCATATACCCGATTACAGGCTGCACAAGTAGCCCCGTGACGGGAGCCGCCAGCCAGTATAGTGCGATTTCGGTGCCGCCCAGCGTCTCGAAGATACGGCTGACGTTGGCATTTTGGAGGGCGAATCCGAACTGGATGCCCAGAAACCCGAAGCACATGTTCCAGATTTGCCAGAAGCTGAGTCGCTTTTTCTCGAGTGTTAGTAGTGTTTGTGTCATACGGGCTGCTTAAGAATAATGGAGATGGCAAGAACGGGGCTCTGGCAACACAAGCGTATTGATTAAGCAGTTACTCACTCAATTTCAGACAAATTTAAATAAAAAAAGTTTCCTGCCGCGGCCAATAATTCCACTCCCGAAAATACTTACTCAACCCAAGGAAAATCACTGCAATCCTGAACGCATGAGGGGCACAATGCCGTGCCGCATCTTCCGGAAGGCCTTTTCATTTCATCAGAAAACAAAGAGAGAGGATATATGAAATAGAGGACCACGACAGCAGGCGGAACGCAAAGGGATAACCTGAAAAAATTAGCCCGCCTGATTTGTCTTGATTAGGGGTATGGATTGAAAAATCGCTTAATTTTGGCCCAGCACGTGCCCAATCCGCAAAATCCAGGAGTATATTTGCGGATTGGGCATTTCACTAAATCAGTTAACGCTACACGAGACGATGGCAAACAGTAAATTTTTCTCCATGCGCATAGTGCACCGCTATTTGGGCTTTTTCCTGGCAGGGATTATGGCCGTATACTCGCTCAGCGGAATTGTGCTCATCTTTCGGGATACAGATTTCCTGAAGCAGGAAAAACTAGTGACGAAGCAGGTCGCACTTGGTATGGATGCAAAAGATTTAGGAGAAGCCCTGAAAATTCGGCAGCTAAAGGTGCAGAAAGAAGCGGGAGATCTCGTTTATTTCGAGAATGGCACGTACGACAAACGCACCGGGGAGGCAGCGTACACGACAAAGGAACTTCCCTCCGTTTTGGACAAGATGACCCACCTGCACAAAGCCAAATCCTCGGACCCGCTATACTTCTTAAACATCTTCTTTGGGCTCTCGCTCTTCTTCTTCGTGATTTCCTCTTTCTGGATGTTCATGCCCAAAACAGCGATTTTCCGCAAAGGAATCTATTTCACGATCGGAGGCATCGTACTGACGCTGATCCTGTTATTCGTATAAGGCACTTCATGTGTTAGCCGAGTGGCGGCAAGTCTTTGCCGGGGACTGGTTGAAAAATCGGGCAACCTGAAAACAGCTAGCGTTAAGGTTCATCATCCAATACGATAGGGTTTGTTGCATACCCCACCAGTTTCAGCCCTGCAGTTCTAGGCATTTCAGCGAAGGTGTAGAGACGCAATATTTTGCGTCTCTACTGCACGCGCAGAACTCAAACACCTATAGAATATCTATTGTATACTACTGCACTTGGTTGTAGGCGGCCTCCACGGTGGTGTCCTGGCTCAACAGGTTTTTGAATTCGCCGTTGTTGGTGTTCTCAGCAACAACTTAGTCGGCGAGCCACCGCTTTAGTCCCTATAGTGCGTCAGGAATCCGAATTCATCCACATTCTCAAAATAATAGCGAGCGGATGAGTAGGGATACTCCTCCGGTAGCGCCGCCAAGTGCCACTTCTCCTGAACTGGGTTGTTGTGAATGTAGTCCAGTTTCTGTTCTGTAACAGCAGTAGAGTAGAGGTAAACCGAAAGCGGGTTTCGCTCCCATAGTTGGTGCTGGCGGTCTTTCGCCCCAACTCTGAACTTCTCAAGCACAGCAGGATGATGCTTGATGAGGTCAAACTTTATCTGCTGTGCCGTGTACTTCAAGAAATCCCGCTGCACGTCTTCTCTTTTGTGCGGCTCCTCCAGCTTCCAAAGTAAATGGATGTGGTTCGGCATGATCACGAATCCATAAATTTTCACCTGTTTGTTCTCTACCAGAAACCGCAGGCTTTTCAGAATGATATCTTTATACTTGTACGGCTTCAGCAGGTGTTTCCACTCCAGTATGGTGGCGGTGAAGAAGGCTATATGCTGATGCTCAAACATTTGGGGCTAGCGTGAGTTAGTTGTTGGTGATAACACCAACAACGGCGGAAATATATGAAGATGTCAAATTTTAGACTGCCTGATTAAACTGTTAACAGCAACAGTAATTTCTTGCTTATTGGTATCCTTGCACCACTCATCCCAAAATTTAACAGTAGCACTTTCAGGTTTTAAAGTAGGTTCATTAAGATGAATTCTGGTTGGAAGTAATGAAGCATCACCAACTACTAATGCCTCGCCGATATCAAGTACTGGTAGTGCATCAGTTAGGCCAGCAAGATTATCAGGAAGTAGTTTTTTGATTACTGCTTGGTCCTCAGCATTAGATAGTCGTAAAGAAATGAAGTTATTGCATTGGCTGAGCACTGTTCTGTTTACTTCAGCAGGCCTTTGACTAATTACAACAAGACTAATTCCATACTTCCTGCCTTCTTTTGCAATTCTTTCAAAAGATTTCAAACCTAGCTCGGATGCAGAATCATGATTAATTCTTTCAGGTATATATAGATGTGCCTCATCACATAGAAGTGAAATTGGATGTTGCTGAGCTCTCATAGTCCACTGTTGAACCGAAAATACAAGTCTCGCAACTAGTCCTACAACAAGGGGCAATATATCAGATGGAACTTCGGAAAAGTCAATAATTTTAACTCCCGCATTGATTGGATTTTGAAGGCTACAGGCCATTAAGCTAATTGAAAGCCTTTCTAGCCAATTAGTTTCAATTTCATCTGTGGTAAGATCAAATAAAAACCCAAGTCTCTTATCTTGGCTCTTAGATTCAAGCCGTTGAATAAATCTGGTAAGTTTGCCAAAAAATGCACCTTGCTTTTCAGCTCTTGCCCCTGCCACCATTTCTTCATCCAACCTTTTTAATTCATTAATTACATTTTCGATCTTATAAGGAACAGGGCTATCAATTGTAATTATATTGGCTAAGGTTGATTCACCATTGGAAGTCAAGTATTCTTGTTTTTCCTTAAAAACTATTTTGGAAAATAACATTGCTTGATTTGGGGCATTGCTGTCACTTCTGTCAAGGAGCATTGCTAGCATTTCCTCATAAGTGAGCAACCAGTAGGGTAGCATTAATATTCCTTTTTCTAATCTTGAATCTTGAGTTAAATCAGATGGATTTGCTATTCTAAAATGTTGAATACCATTTGCTTGAAAACTTGGAGTACTATATTCTCCGTGTATATCAAATAGAATACAATTAGCCATCGGCAACTTAGCAATTTGCTCTATCAAGTTTGCCACACACCAAGACTTACCTGAACCAGTACTTCCCACAATTACTGCATGCCTTTGAAAAAGTTTATTACCATCTAGATAAGCATGGGCATTTTCACTTATTGAATATCTGCCAATTTGTAAGGGAATTGTGTAGTTGCTTGTTGAAGAAATAGTTTGCATAAATTTTGTAATATTATCTCCTTCAATTGAAAAGCAAAGAGCTTCAATTTCTGGAACTGAATCCAGATTTCTCTTGAACACATTTGTTTTTGTGCCTATTCTGTCAATTAAAGTTCCTATCAAGTTAACTTTTAGGATATTTTCGGTATTGGAAAGCCCGCTAAATTCCAAAAGTTCCCCATCTTCTTTTCCTTCATCTGCTGTTTTTCTTGTAATTCTATTTATAATTCCTATTAGAGATTGGCCTGCCTTTGCACTTTGAATAGCAACTAAGTGATTAACTTGAAGTTTCCGTAACTTATCAAGTTCATTCACTTTTACTATTAAAGTGGCAGTATCCACACTATATACAGAGCCAATAGACTCTTCGGTATTAAAATTCAGTAAAGACATTGCAACGTAGGTTAATGACAAGGTTAAATTACAAGGGTTAAGTATTGTTGGAGATTCCAATATGATGAATCTTCAAAAGTTTGCTCACCGAATTGTGATGAGTAAACTTTTGTATGTGATGGATTTGTATCTTCTTCTAGCAGAATATAGTTATTGCAATTATGTCCAATAATCAATTCCTTGGTCATAGGGGTTAATTTCTTTGTGATAACTATAATCGGTTTGCTTTCTCTAATCTGTTTAATGAGCCTTGGTTGGACATGCTCATCATTGAAGCCATAACCTATACATAAAAAGCCAGAGGCCACTTCTATCTCTTGATCAGATTGAGCTATGATAGTTCTGTATGGTTCATTGTGTGTGTGTTGGTATTTGCTAATTCCGGGTGTAACAATTGATGGTATGAAAGTGGTAGGAATGTTTGGAATTAGAGGAAACTGTTTGTGATCTTCTGAACTGGTTTTAAACCAATCTAATGAACCATGCACCTTCCAAATATTTACATGTCCATTAAAACCTTGTATTTTAGAAAAATTATTCTTAAGTATTGAGGAGGAGAAAGAGCCAATAAAATTGTGAGAGAAACCGGTACATATAAATGCCCCAGCAATACAAGCAGCATATTCCGCAATCCTGTCATAATTTGTTGTGACAATTGCGACACGTCTACTTGCTGTATTAAGAAGATATTTAATAAGTTTTGCAAGGATAATCTCATGGGTTCCGTCAATTATTTTATTATAAGCATATAAATCACGCTGATTAATAAGCTCCCATGTTTTGGAGACAATTTCAGATTCGACTTTAGGGTTAACTGTTACCTCAGAAAGAGCCTTTTCTAAATCATTATTAGTTGTTATATGTGCTTTGAATGCATCAAAATGATCTTGGGAATCTTTATCACTAAAAGATATAGAACTACAAAGATGATCTCCTAATTCCCACATAGTAGGTAAGTTATAT
Organism: Pontibacter sp. E15-1; assembly: GCF_022601975.1. Lineage (GTDB taxonomy): Bacteria > Bacteroidota > Bacteroidia > Cytophagales > Hymenobacteraceae > Pontibacter. The sequence goes on along the minus strand of NZ_JAKVIR010000001.1, from coordinate 186,566 downwards.
GGCACAGAGGCTCCACTTCCTAGTATTACTAAAGGAATTCTATTAGTCCAATCTTGTATCTGTTTTATAAGATGTTCCTTGTCCATTTGAAATATTAAATTATTATAAACCTAATCTCCTCAGATTCTCCCAAATCCGCTTTTCCAGCAGGAAGCTTTCTTCAAACTAAACACCGTTGTCTCACTCGGCTTCTGAGCTCACGTCGCGACTTTGCGGAAGCAGGCGGTTTACGCTCTTTACCTGGTACAACAACCCATCTTCCAGCACCAGTGCTAGCTGCTGTTGTTCTTCGCGTGGTAGAGACGCAAAATTTTGCGTCTCTACCACTACGGAATCCGTGAATAGGGATTGCTGCAGTTCCTGCTTGTGCCGCATGTTGGCTGCATTCCAGAGTCCGTTTTTCAAATGCATATCCTCCTTTGCTTTAGCGGTAGGGGTAGTATTTTGGGTCACGTAGGGATTCTCGTTGTTAAAACAGCCTTTAAGGTACAGAAAATCATACAGTATTTTATGAGAATTATATAGATTTCTGTAAATGCGCTATTTTGTCTTCAACAGGTTGGTTGCCAGCGGGAAGCCAGTATAGCATCAACCAGCGGGTGCCTCAATTCCAGTGGCTTCTTTACTTACTTCGGCGTTTTGGCCTGAGGTTCTATAAGGCTGCAAGTGTAACAGGAGTGATAATAGGGGGCTGAGGATTCTGAAAAGGGGTATGATTTTAAACCAGCTATACCTTCTGAGTATTTGGTGTCCGAAGTGCATAAAAAAATCCCCTCAGAATTAACTGAGGGGATTTTCCTGTAGCCCGTAGGGGAATCGAACCCCTGTTACCAGAATGAAAATCTGGCGTCCTAACCCCTAGACGAACGGGCCGTTCTGCCTAATTGTGGTGCAAATATACGGCTCTTTGACAACTTGCAAAACGATGGCGCAGATTTTTTTTGTCAAAAACGTAAACTATTCGCGCAATTTCGTAAACTATTATAAATCAGTTTGTAAAAAAATATTGGTTTTACAATATGGGATATTGTAACTTCGCAGTATAAATAAAACTCAAAAACTAGATATCATGTCTAAAATTAAAGTTGCAATCAACGGTTTTGGCCGTATTGGCAGGCTTACGTTTAGGGCGCTGCTTGAAAAAGAAAACGTAGAGGTGGTTGCCATCAACGACCTTACCGATACAAAGACGCTTGCGCATCTCCTTAAATATGACTCTGTACACGGTCGTTTCAATGGCACGGTAAAGGCCACAGAAACCGGTATCGTGGTAAACGGTACGGAGATCCAGATCACAGCGGAGCGCGATCCGAAAAACCTGCCTTGGGGCAAGTTAGGCGTAGACGTAGTGCTGGAGTCCACAGGTCGTTTTGTGGATGACGTGAGCGCAGGTGGCCACATTGAGGCTGGCGCACGCAAAGTAGTGATCTCGGCGCCTGCCAAAGGCAACGTGAAAACTGTGGTACTGGGCGTAAACCAGGACGTGCTGAACGGCGATGAGCAAATCGTTTCGAACGCATCCTGCACCACCAACTGCCTCGCGCCAATGGCGAAAGTGCTGGACGACAAGTTCGGCATCGAGAAGGGCTACATCACCACGGTACACGCGTACACTGCTGACCAGAGCCTGCAGGATGGACCGCACAAAGACCTGCGCAGAGCCCGTGCTGCCGCGCTTTCTATCGTGCCAACGTCTACGGGTGCTGCCAAGGCGGTAGGCCTCGTGTTGCCGCACCTGAAAGGCAAACTGGATGGGGTAGCCATGCGCGTGCCTATTCCGGATGGCTCTCTTACTGACCTGACGGTTGTGCTGAAGAAGGCTGCCACGAAAGAAGAAATCAACGCTGCCATGAAAGAGGCTTCTGAAGGTTCTATGAAGGGAATCCTGGAGTACACAGAAGATCCAATCGTGTCTGTGGACATCATCGGCAACACGCACTCTTGTATCTTCGACGCAGAGATGACCTCTGCTAACGAGACACTGGTGAAAGTGGTGGGCTGGTACGACAACGAGGCTGGTTACTCTAACCGCGCCGCTGACCTGATTGCCATAATCGGCTAAGAAACAGCAGTTTCAGGACATATAAAAGCAAGAGCCCATCCGATATCGGATGGGCTCTTGCTTTTTATACCCGTATAAGACAAAACAGACGTTCCTGCTGTGCAGGGGCCTCATTTCGCGCAGTCGCCTTCTGGTTTCCGCGCACTTACGTCCACCACTAAACACACTATCTGTTATGAAACGCATTCTTGTTCCCACCGATTTTTCAGAGCAGGCACACTATGCCTTCGAAGTGGCTGTAGCCATCGCCCGCAGAACCGGGGCGGCCATCAAGCTGCTGCACGTGATCGAAACGCCCGCCATGTCAGACTTCAGCGCGACGGGCGATGTCATCCGGCCGGGCAACCTGCAGCAGGTGTATGTTCTGCAGCTTCTGGAAACCACGAAAGGGCAGATGAAGCAGCTGGCCGCGTCGGTGAAGCACGAGGGGGTGGACGTGGTGCAGGAGGTGGACGTAGACAAGCCGATCAGCAAAATCAGGCGCACCATACAGCAGGACAATGTGGATCTGGTGGTGATGGGGTCGAAGGGAAGCAGTGGCCTGGATGAGTTCCTGCTCGGCTCGAACACCGAGAAGGTGGTGCGCACCGCCGAGTGCCCGGTCCTGACGGTAAAGCACCGGCACCTGCATTTTGATGTGCGGGAGATTGTGGTAGCCTCAGATTTTAAGCGGGAGATAAGCCATGCCATGGCGCGGTTCAAGCATTTTCAGCAACTGTTCGGTGCCCGGCTTCACCTCGTCTACATCAACACGCCCGGTGCGTTTGAGTCGAGCGGCAACCTGCACCTGAAGCTGGAGGAGATCGCAAAAAAGAACATGCTCCAGAACTATACCACCAATGTGTATGATGATGTGCTGGAAGAGGAGGGAATTATGCACTTCGCGCAGGACATCCGGGCCGACCTGATCATGCTGGCCACCCACGGCCGGACAGGCTTCTCGCACCTACTCAGTGGCAGCATCGCTGAAGATCTGGTTAACCATACCAGAATTCCGGTGCTTACCTTCCAGCTCAAATAGCAGCGAAGCACTTCGTTACGAAAGCCTGATGTATACCAACACCAGGCTTTTTTATTATTCGGCCGGAAAGGGTAATTTTGTAGAAAGCCCCAAAACACGACTTATGCCCAAACGCCCACATGTCAGGTTTATCATCAACCCCACCTCGGGGCCCCGGCGCAAGGTGGACGTTTCGGCGCAGATCCTGCTGCACCTGGACCAGGAGAAGTTTGCCCACGATATCGTATACACTGAGTACGCCGGGCACGCGCCTGAGCTGGCGCGCGCGGCCGCCGACAGCGGCTGCGCCATCGTGGTGGCCGTGGGTGGCGACGGCACCGTGAACGAGGTGGCGCGCGGCCTGCTGTATACCGACACGGCGCTGGCTATTTTGCCCAAGGGCTCCGGGAACGGCCTGGCGCGCCATCTGCTGGTGCCCATGGCGCTGGATGGTGCGCTGCGGGTGCTGAATCAGGGGGAAGCCACCACTATCGACAGCGGCAGCATCAACGGGCACCCGTTTTTCACGACTGCGGGCATTGGGTTTGATGCCTACATCAGCTCGGTGTTTGCCGGGAGCAAAAAGCGCGGGTTGCAGAGTTACGTGGAACTGGTGATGAAGGAAGTGCGCCATTACAGGCACCAGCCCGTACGGGCGAGCATCAACGGGAAGGTGATCGACACCGACTGTTTCGTGATGGCCTTTGCCAACGCCGCCCAGTACGGGAACAATGCATACATCGCCCCGCAGGCGGATATCCGGGATGGGCTGCTGGATGTTTGCCTCGTGCGCAGGCTCGACTTCATCAAGGCACTTAACCTCAGCTACTGTATGCTCACCAACCAGCTGGCGCACGCGGGCAGCGCTGAGTACTTTAAGACATCCTGTGTGCAGGTAGAGACGGAGGAGCCGATGATGTTCCACGCAGACGGGGAGTTCAGGGGCAAAGCCTCGGCGTTCGACGTGCAGATACAGCCCCTCTCGCTGAAAGTGATTACACAGCAATTAAAAAGCACCTCATGAAAGACAACAGCAAAAAAGGCCGCCAGGGCGTGGTATACTCCACCAACACAGACTTCAACTACGATTACGAGCCAGATCATACCGCAGAAACGCTGCCGCCACAGCAGCAGAACCTGAAAGTCATGCTCGACAAGAAAGCGCGCGGGGGCAAGCAGGTGACCCTGGTGGCGGGGTTTGTGGGTACCGAGGATGATCTGAAAGACTTAGGCAAAACCCTCAAAAGCAAGTGTGGCGTCGGCGGGTCAGCCAAAGACGGCGAGATCCTAATCCAGGGCGATTTCCGCGACAAAGTGGTACAAGTGCTCCACGCTGCCGGCTACAAAGCCAAAAAAGCGGGGGGGTGAGATCAGTTCCGAGTTCCGAATTATGAGTTCCGGGTTAATGCTTGCTGAATTTTAAACTCGGAACCCGTAACTCGGAACTCGGAACTCGGAACTAAAGAAGGTGCGGCAGCACCTTTTGCAAGTCTTCGGGGGTATCGATGCCGAAGGTTTCGAAGGTGGTGAGGGCTGTGGTGATGCGGAAGCCGTTCTCCAGCCAGCGCAGCTGCTCCAGCGACTCTGCCAGTTCGAGGCCGGAGGGAGGCAACTGTGTGATCTGCTCCAGAATATCGGCCCGGTAGCCATATATGCCGATGTGCTTGAAATAGGTATGCTGCTGGTGCCAGATGTCGTTGGGGATGTTGCGGCAGTAGGGGATGGGCTGCCTGCTGAAGTACAGCGCCTCTTTTGCCAGGTTCAGCACCACCTTGGGCGAGTTGGAGTTAAAGAGCTCTTCGGCCGTCTCTATTTTCTTCACCAGCGTGGCCAGCTGGGTCTGCGGGTTCTCAAAGCAAGAGGCCACCAGGTCAATCTGCTCTGGCTGGATAAAGGGCTCGTCTCCCTGAATGTTGATGACATACTCATACGGCACATTATGCAGTTGATAGGCCTCAAAGCAACGGTCGGTGCCGCTTTGGTGGTGCGCAGCCGTCATCACTACTTTCCCGCCAAATGCTTCCACATGCGTGCGTATGCGGTCATCATCCGTCGCAACCAGTACCTCGGCCAGACCGGCCATTTTCGCCTGCTCATATACCCGCCGGATCATGCTTTTGCCGTGGATGTCGGTGAGGGGCTTTCCGGGGAAGCGGGTGCTGGCGTAGCGGGCGGGTATGATGCCGAGGACTTTCATCGTGCTTACGGGTTTAAGTGAACCGTATCGGTTATACCCTAAAGGTACACAAGCGACGGCAGTATACCAGCGCTACAGGCCACGCTTTTGTGTTACCGCTTGCTAAGCTCCAGCACTTTCACGCTTTTCATCTCAACCCCAGCCTGGCACACCCGCACATTTTCACTGTAGTGGAGAATTTGCACGTTTACGTCAGTGATAGGCGGCTGCTTGTACGTGTCTGGAATATCCTCCTCATTTTTCGGCTTATAGTCTGTGTCCCCAATCGTCAGGATATAACCGCATCCGTCCAAGGCATAGTCGCCGGTCCAGTGCAGGGTCGCTTCGATTGTTTCGGGCACGTAACAGCCATCGTCGTCTTTGTTGCAGGAGGTGAACAGCAGCAGGGCAGTCAGTAAATGTACGCTCAGTAGAAAAAGTCTTCTCATGGCTATTTTCATAGGTATACCCCGATGACCCTGTGGTGAACCAAAGGGTTGCATGCCGCGCCAACAAAAGCTGCCAGGTATGGTATAGGGCACGATGCCAAGCCGCGGGTCCTTAGCGCGGACGGATCGAAATAATCCGGATGGCATCCATCACGCGGGGTTGCGGCACCATGCCACAACGGCGGTCGATGGGGTCGGGCAGGCGCTCAAACGTAAGCTCCACCTCTGTGCGGGCGTTTGCCTTATACCGTGCGTCAATGGCGTCTTCGTTTTCCGGCAGGTATTTTCTCCCATCGAGCAGTACCTCAAACCCGCAGCCGTCCGCCGCAAGTTCGCCGGTCCAGAGCAGCGTGGCCGTTGCCACCTCCGGGTTTTTATCGGTAGTTGTGCTTGTTTGGCATGCCATTAAACTTATGCTTAGCACGAAGGCTGTCAGGCAGAATATGTTGCGCATAGGGGTAGGTATGGAAGAAGGTATAAACTGAGCTTTTGTTAAAATTTCGTTCTGACGCGCTCTAAGAGTGCCTTGAGTCCGGATTTTAGGCGTTTGAACTGCCCGTTTATACCCTCTGTGTTCACAAATAGCGTGTTGTGGGCCGCCTTTAGTTCGTGCTGCGGCCGCGTGGGGGTATAATAGTAGGTGGCGATGGATTTACGGCTGACGCCCCGGGGAGTTTGCAGTGGTTTGGGATGGCCGTGGTACGAAACATGATTGGTCTCGAAGACAACGGCGCGGTTGAAACCAGGCGCTATCTCATCGAGCAGCTGGTGCTGCTGCATGTCCCACAGTTCCAGGTTTCCCCCATACCCTTCCTGCCAGCCCCTGTTCATGTATACCAGCAGATTCAGGCGGCGATGGTACTGAGTTTGGGGATGCAGGTTATAATCCACGTGCACGTTTAAGAAGGCCCCTGTGGTAGACTGATGCAAGCCACCGCCAAAAAGTGACGGGTCGCTTTGCAACTGCCTGATCCCGGTAACCTGCTCCAGAAAATTCAGGAACGCGCCTGAGTTCAGTTCTGCGAATATCTCATCAAACAAAGAGCCCTGGTCAAACACACGCTGCTGGAACTTGTTTTTTTGGTCGATATAGGTCGTGCCGTCCCAGTGGCCCTGCGTGAGGGAAGGGTATGCCAACTGTATACGCTCAGCCTGATCGTCTCTAAAGAAATCCTCGATAACGGCATACCGGAAAACAGGTTTTGAGGAGAAGTCTGCCCGTATGGCCGCTCCTCTTTGTTCCAGCGAGGGGAGATCAATGTAGTTCATGTATACCTGTTGATAGAGAGACAAGCTATGGTCGGGCTAGTGGGCGCGCCTGGTGCAGGCTACTGTAGTGCTTCGCCAAATTAGAAATTGAGAATTAGAAATGAGGTATAAGAACCGTTTCTTTTCAAGTAAAAACGAATGCTAATTCTGGTATTAAATTGGTCGAGTGCTAGCCTAGCTTTTTCACGCGCAGCGAGAAGGTGCTCTGGTCAATCACCTCGATGGTGTCGCCTTTTTCGATGAAGCCGTCGCGGGCCTGGGCGTCGTAAATCACCGTGTCGATCATCACGCGGCCCGTGGGGCTCATGCGGGTATGGGCGATGCCTTTTTTGCCCACCAGATGTTCTGCCGAGGTGGTGGAGCGATAGCCCTCGTCGCTTTGAAAGCTGTTCCGGAGCACCACGCGGTCCATGGCCTTGCTGCTAACCAGCCGGTTCCAGGTGAGGGCGATCAGCACGCCCGCGCCCACCATACCCACCACCACCGAGATAAGGCTTTTCATGAGGTCCTCAGACGGCACGAACGTGAAGTCGAAGTTATAATTGTTGACCATCATGAGCACCAGCGCAAACACGGCCAGCAAAATGCCGCTGATGCCTGTGATGCCAAACCCCGGAATGACGAACACCTCCAGCAGAATCAGGATAAAGCCCGCCACGAACATGAGGATCTCCCAGTTCTCGGCCAGCCCGTTCAGGTAGTAGGGCACAAGGTAAAACATGCCAGCCACAATGGCGGCCATCAGCGGAAAGCCCACACCAGGCGTTTGCAGCTCAAAGTAAAGCCCCCCGATGATGATGAGCAAAAGAATACCGCTGATAAAGGGGTTCAGGAAAAAGGAGATGATTCCATCGGCGGTGCCAGGCTGGAAGTGTATGACCTCGGCGTTTTGCAGGTGCAGTTGCGCCAGCACGCCCGTCACGTCGTTGGCCACGCCGTCGCAAAAACCGTACTTCACGGCCTCCGTCGTGGTTAGTGTAAGCACCTGCCCGGCAGAGAGCGTGCTGTCTACGCTCGCTTCTACCATCGCCTCGGCCATGTGCGGGTTCCTGCCGTTGGCCTCTGCGGTGGAGCGCATGATCGAGCGCATGTAGCTTTGGTATTTGCCGGGTGCGGCCGCACCGTCGGCCCCCACCACGGTGGCGGCACCGATGTTAGACCCCGGCGACATGTAGATGCTGTCGCATGCCAGCGAAATCAGGGCCCCGGCCGAGGCGGCGTTGTTATCGATAAACACATACACGGGTTTCGGGTAGTTCAGTATCCGCTTCCGGATCTCGTCGGCATCGTTCAGGGCCCCGCCAAAGGTGTCCAGCACCAGCAGCACATGATCGGCGCCGGCCTCGGTGGCCGCCTCGAAGGCAATCTTGGTATAGCGGTTGGTGCGCGGGTCTATCTCAGACTTCACTTCCATCACAAACACCTTGGGCTTGCCCTGCGCGAACGACAGGCTGGGCAGCAGCAGGAGGGTGAGAAGCAGATACAGCGCCCGGAGATACTGATGCTTTGGATTGGTTTTCATAAATTTGTGTGCTGGTGAAGGCATTTATACCGGCAATAAGTTACTAAAAAATTGCAGCATATACTTCCCTTACGCTTTACCTACGATTTTGGCGCGCCCGTGTGGCGCATCCGCCTCGACACTGCCGCCCGCCGCCTGGCCCTGGAGGTGCGCGACGCGGACCTGCTGCTGGCCCACTTTTATACCCTCCAGACGGAGACCCTGGCGTTGCAACAGTTGCCTGTGCCGTCGGGCAAGGCGTGGTGGCAAGGGTTGGAGGATGCCCAGCACGGCCATGTATACCTCCATGGGTATGGCGACCGCAAGCTAGGCCAGCACAAGGGCATCACGGCCCTGGAGGCTGCCACTCTTGCCGTCGCCTGGGACGAGCCGGGCCTTGCTTTTTATGGGATGGCGGAGGAGGGCGTGCTGGCCTATACCGCCGACGCGCCGGAAGCCGCCTTTCAGGAATTGCAGGCAGCCACGGGCGCGTGCCTGCGGACGGACCTTACGCAGCAGGAGGCCGCCGAGGCAGTGGCCCGCTATAGTGCTGCGCGTTTCCGGCAGGCTGTCTATCCGGTGCTCTACCTGGAGGGGGAGGACTATTTCACGCAGGTGCAGCAGTTCCTGGAGTCCCGGCAGCTGCACGGCGCAGCACTCGCCATCGAGTATGCCGAAACCGGGGAGGCCATTATCATCAGCTCGTACTGGCGCACGCCCGGGGGCAGTTATCAGAATTGCATCGTTGTGTTCGACCATACTGGAAGTTTATGCCTGAAAGCGGTCCTCGCTGACGGATTAACTGGGATCGGTTCGGATACTTTTTTTATCTTTATGGACGATTTATATTTCCTGAAGGATAAAGCCCATCTGGAGGTATACCGTCTTTTAGCCTGTTAATTTTTACCCATGGTACGATCCTTTTTAATCACGCTTGCCCTAGCACCTGTAATTTCTTTCTCAGCCAATGCCCTGGGCGTTTCCGCTGTCCGCGATTCCGTTGGAGTGGAGCGAAAGAATGGGAAACTTTATGTGCAGCACAAGGTAGATCCGAAAGAAACGCTATATGCGCTCTCCCGAAAGTACAGCGTGCCTGTTTCGCAGATTGTAGAGGCAAACCCAAGCGTGGAGACCACGATCAGAATAGGGGAGATTGTGCTGATTCCGCGCAAAGCCAGCGCAGTGCCCGCACCGATGGCCTCTACGGCCAAAGCCGTGCCCGCCAGCAACCGCACCTACACCGTAAACAACACGGGCAATAAACTGCATACGGTAGAGGCGCGGCAAACGCTCTACTCCATCTCGAAGATGTATGGCGTGGCGGTAGAAGATATCCGGCGCTGGAACGGACTGGCGGACAACAGCATCAGCATCGGCTCCAGCCTGATTGTGGGCAAGGGCACTGCCCAGCCTACCAAACAGCCGGTATACGTGCCCGAGGCAGACGATGAGATGGCCAAGCCAAGGACAACAGAGAACGTGCCCACCACCCCAGCCCCGGTATCTAGACCGGTGGGGGATACTGCCCCGGCCGAAGCGGATGCTGCCGGCGATGCCTCTGAGGCAGAGGAAAGCAGCACGGGCCTAAAAAAGATTATAGAAAGCGGTATGGCAGAGATGATCGACCCGAAAGCGGACTCAAACAAGTATCTCGCGCTGCACAAGTCAGCTCCCGTGGGCACGATTATGCAGGTGAAAAATGCCATGAACGGACAGGTAGTGTATGTGCGCGTGATCGGCAAGCTCCCTGACACAGGCTCGAACGACAAAGTGCTGGTGCGCCTGTCGAAGAAGGCATACCAAAAGCTGGGTGCCATCGACAACCGCTTTCGCGTAGAAGTGTCGTATATGCCCTAAACGTTAAACCCTGAAATTTTTCCCGCACTGGCGGAAACCTATAAACGGCACAGCCCCTCGTTTTACATAGCGAGGGGCTGTGTTTTTTTAAGGCTTAATACGCTAGATGCTTGGCAATTGGCTTTGCTCTCTGCCATTGTTGGTGTTTTTCACCAACAATACGTTCCTGGGCATCACCGGCACTTTGGCTTCTAGGTGAACACACGCAGCAAGGGCATATGAGGTGTATGTATTCTTAACCTGACCTGAATTCGGGAATTATTGTAGTTCAAGTAACTTCAAAATGTATTTTCTAGCCATTGAGGATATTCTGTTGTCAGAACAAAGCAAAATGATTCCCAGTTTTTCCGGGAGGCACCGGGGGTAGGGGCCCTCTATTTGTATATTTCCGGTGCCATGCCAGTGGCAGCCGATAGGCAGGAAATGTACACAGTGCCGAGCGGGAAAACGCGCCCTAGCTTAAGAAGGGCCCCTACCCCAGGCGTGGAGCGCAAAGCAAGCTATGAAAACAAGAAGTTTCAAATCTTGATATCACCGCGATGTTTCCGAGATCACGTTAACCTGTCAATAAAACCTTTCAAAATGGAATGTATGATAACTGGTAAGCACGGCTGAGCCATACATAGGCAATAAAAAAGGCGACTATAGAAAGTCGCCTTCGGTATGTTCATCAGGATGAATGCTTATTTAGGATCGTACGCCCATTTCAGGTATATCGAGCCCCAGGTAAACCCGCCGCCAAAAGCTGCCAGTATCACGTTGTCGCCTTTCTTCAGCTGGTCCTCATACTCCCACAGGCAAAGCGGAATAGTGCCGCTGGTGGTGTTGCCGTATTTGTGGATGTTGAGCATCACTTTGTCGGAGCTCAGTCCCATGCGGTTGGCAGTCGCCTCAATGATGCGCTTGTTTGCCTGGTGCGGCACCAGCCAGGCCACATCGTCGCCGGTCAGGTTGTTGCGCTCCATCACCTCCGCCGACACGTCGGCCATACCCTTCACGGCGAACTTGAACACCTGCTGGCCTTCCTGGAAGGCGAAATGCTCCCGTCCCTCCACCGTTTCGATGGTAGCCGGTCTGCGGCTGCCGCCTGCCTTCATGTGCAGGAACGGGGCACCCGTGCCGTCAGACTTCAAAATCTGATCCTGCACGCCGAGGCCCTCGGTGTTAGGCTCCAGCATCACGGCTCCGCCGCCGTCACCGAAGATGATGCACGTCGTGCGGTCGGTATAATCCACGATGGACGACATCTTGTCTGCCCCAACGATGATGACTTTTTTATACTGCCCGGACTCCACGAACTTTGCGCCAGTGGCCAGCGCGAACAGGAAACCGGAACAGGCCGCCTGCAAGTCGTAGCCGAAGGCGTTTACTGCGCCCACTTCTGCCGTGATCAGGTTGGCGGTGGCCGGGAACACCATGTCCGGGGTGGTGGTGGCGCAGATCAGCATGTCCACTTCCTCGGGCTTTGTGTTCGTTTTTCTGAGAAGTTCCTTTACTGCCGGTATGGCGATCTGGGAGGTGCCCATGTTCTCGCCCTTCAAAATGCGCCTTTCCTTTATGCCGGTACGGGAGGTGATCCATTCGTCGTTCGTATCAACCAGGGTCTCCAACTCCTTGTTCGTCATCACGTATTCCGGGACGTAGCCACTCACGCCAGTTATGGCAGCAGTAATTTTACTCATTTTGATCCTTCTTAGGGTGATTATGTTTTGTGGAGGGCAATTTAATAAAAAAAACTTGGCATAACCTGCCGGTTCCTTAAAAAGAATCCCCGGTGCAGACTATGCCAAGACTTATGTTGCGAAGCGCGTGTAAACGTGACTGTTACACGCTGTAGTTTTTCTTGAAGCGCTCAGAAATGTTAGAGGCCACCATCTTCTGGGCCTGCAGCACCATGTTGCACACCGCCCGGGGGCTGGATACGCCATGGCCGATCACGGCATTGCCGTTGATGCCCAGAATCGGGCTTCCGCCCTCCGCCTCGTAGTTAAACTTGTCGAAGAACGGGTCGCTGATTCCTTTTTCATTCAGGATGTCGTAAAGCGACTCAGCCATCTTCACGATGATGTTGCCGGTATAGCCGTCGCACACAATCACATCCGCCTTGTCGTTGAAGAGATCGCGCCCTTCGATGTTGCCGATAAAGTTAATGTCTTTGTTTGCCTTCAGGCGCTGGTGGGCAGCCTGCGTGTTCACGGTACCCTTGCCTTCTTCCTCGCCAAGGTTCATCAGGCCCACCTTGGGGTTCTGGATATCCAGCACGTACTTGGCATAGATAGAGCCAATCTCCCCAAACTGCTCCAACACTTCCGGCTTGCAGTCGGCATTGGCCCCCACATCCAGAATAACGCCCAGGCCCCCATTCAATTTAGGCACAAAGCCCGCGATAGACGGCCTCAGGATCCCCTCAATCGATTTGACGCTGAACATGGCACCCACCAGCATTGCGCCGGTGTTACCGGCACTGCAGAATGCGTCAGCTTTCTGCGCCTTCAGCAAGCCATACCCTATGGCAATGCTTGAGTCCGGCTTTTGTGTAAGTGCTTTGGTAGGGTGTTCGCCCATTTCAATTACCTGCGAAGCATGCCTCACCGAGATATTGCTGCCAGTGTAACCGTACTCGCGGAGCAGATTGTGAATGACGTCCTCCTTGCCGATAAGCAGGATTTCCTCGTCCTCTCTGAGCTCCTGAGCAGCCAGTACTGCACCCTTTACAATTGCCTCAGGTGCAAAATCGCCGCCCATAGCGTCTAAAGCGATTCTCATTTAGTGGGGGTGTTATGGAGTATACAGAACTATAACTTGAGCAGGCTACTGCTTACTGCGCGTTAGCTGTATAGTTTTTGATTGCCAGTTTGCCTTTGTGGAACAGGTCTCCTTCTACCACATAAGCGTGGTGGTACAGGTGGGGCGTGTCCGTGGTAGGGCAAATTGCAATGGCTTTCTCAGAGAGCTTCTGGTGAGTTCTTCTCTTATCTCTTCTGGTCTTCGAAATCTTACGTTTAGGATGTGCCATTTTTAGTTAATAGTTTACTTTGGTTTATGCTTATGTTTCTGTAATTCACTAATTTAAGTTGCGAAGCGCATCCCAGCGGGGGTCTGCCTCATCGTCGTCATCGTCCTCGCTGTCGTCTTCACTTCCCCGCGTTCCGGAAGTGTAGATCAGGATATCCTGATCGTCATCCGCATCGGTTTCCTCCACAAAGCGCGGGTGCAGCTTCTTCATCGGCACGGCCAGCCCGATGTAATCGTAAAGGTGCTGAGCGATGTTGATAGACTGCGTGTTCGACGTTATCTGCCAGAGGTCCTCGTCCAGCTCGGCGTTCTCGTCGCCATACCGGATGCGGAACGTTCCGTCTACCTCCAGCGGATAGTCAAACTCATCCAGGCTTCGGTCGCAAACCAGGCGAACCTGGCCCCTGATGTGCATGTGGAAGGTAAGCAGCGACTCCGTCTTGTCCAGCTCCACTTGTGCCATCAGGTTGCCGCCCAGAATGATCTCTTTCCCGAACAAATCGAAGAAGGAGTCATCCAGTTCAAACTCATACAAGTGCTTCTTGTTGCTGAGTTTGGCGATGCCGATTTCATAGTCTCTTAGCTTCTTCACAACCGACTTTTTATTGCAAGATGCAAAATTAGAAGATATTTCTGATAAATAAAATTATCTATCCTATTTATACTGCGGGCATTTCGGCCTCCTTTCGCATCCGAACGATGTCGTAAGCCAGAAACAGCGCCTCGCGGAATGAGGTTTCGCTGGCAACGTGCTTAGCGGCAATGTCGTAGGCGGTGCCATGGTCTGGGGAGGTGCGCACTATCGGGAGCCCGGCAGTATAATTCACGCCGCTCTCAAAGGCCAGCGTTTTAAACGGAATCAAGCCTTGGTCGTGGTACATGGCCAGCACGGCGTCCACTTGCTGGAACTGGCGCATCCCGAAAAAGCCGTCGGCGGGGTAGGGGCCGAACACCAGGTGGCCGCGCTCTTTCATGTGCACAACGGCCGGGCGGATGATCTCCTCCTCTTCGCGGCCCAGCAGGCCCTGCTCCCCGGCATGCGGGTTCAGGCCCAGCACCGCTATGCGCGGCTTCAGAATGCCGAAGTCTCTGCGCAGCGAGTCCAGCAGAATAGTCATTTTCCGGAGCAGCAACTCCTCCGTCAGGCGCGTCGGCACGTCTTTCAGCGGCATGTGGCCTGTTACCGTGGCCACGCGCAGGCCGCCGCTCACCAGCAGCATCAGGCTCTCTGGCGCGTCGAAGTAAGCGGTCAGGAACTCGGTATGGCCCGGGAACCGGAAGTCCTCGGCCTGTATGTTGTCCTTGTTGATCGGGGCAGTTACGATACCGTCCAGCAAGCCCGCCTTCAGGTCGCGGCTGGCGGCCAGCAGCGAGTCCAGCGAGGCCCGCCCGGACTCCGGTGTCGGGTGGCCCGGGTTAACCTCCAGTTCGTTCTCCCAGCAGGAGATGGCATTTATCTTGCGGGGCACCAGCGCCTGTGCCGAATCTACCTCCTGAAAGTTGAAGTGCTCTGCATTCAGGGCTTTTCGGACGTGCTTCAGCAGGTCTGCCGAGGCATAAATGACCGGGATGCAAAAGTTAAGGATACGCTGGTCGGCCAGTGTTTTCACGATTACCTCCGGGCCTATGCCGTTGGTGTCTCCGATACTGATGCCGAGTCTGATTTTGTTGTTCTTATCCATGGGGGGTTATCGAGCAAGTGCGCTTAGGAAATTATAAACTATCCGAACGCCGGAACCGGTGGCCATTTTGCCACGGTAGGAGTCTTCGCTGTGCAGGTAGGCGGTGCCCGCAATGTCAAAATGTACCCACGGGTAGTCGGTGAACGCCTCCAGGAACTTGCCGGCCGTGATATGCCCTGCGTCCGGCCCGCCCAGGTTCTTCAGGTCAGCTATGTCAGACTCCAGCTGTTTTTTATACTCGTCCCAGAGCGGAAACTCCACGGTGCGCTCATGCGTGGCATCGCCAGCCGCTTTCAGGGCCGTCATGGTTTCTTCTCCGGCTGTGCCCATTATTGCCAGTCCTTCCTTGCCCACGGCACGCATGGCAGCGCCTGTGAGGGTGGCAAAGTCAAGCACCAGTTCCGGGTCATACTTTTTGGCAAAGCTCAGGGCATCGGCCAGTATCAGGCGCCCTTCGGCATCGGTGTTCATCACCTCCACGGTCAGGCCGCTGTGCATCGTGATCACGTCGCCGGGGGCCACCGCGCCCGGGCCGGGGCGGTTGTCGGTGGCGGGCACCAGGCCAATGATGTGGAGCGGGAGCTTGTTTTTAGCCACGGCATACAGCACACCGGCCACCACGGCCGCGCCTCCCATGTCGGATTTCATGAAATCCATCGACTGCGGGGTCGGCTTCAGGCTCAGGCCTCCGGTATCGTATACCACCCCTTTGCCCACCAGCACGATCGGTTTGGCGTTTTTGGCGTTTTCCGGTTTCCACTCGAGTATACTGAAGGTGGCTGGTTCCTCGCTGCCCTGGTTTACGGCTATCAGGCCGCCCATCTTCAGCGACTGTATCTTAATCAGGTCCAGGACATCGGTTTTGAAGCCGGCCTCTTCGCCCAGATCCCCAAACTGCTCGGCCAGTTGCGTGGCGGTCTGGTGGCTGTGCGGCTCGTTCACGAGGTCGCGCACGGTGCATACCGCCTCCAGCACGTTGGCCAGCTCGGTTACCGCTTGCTCGCCCACCTGCTCATCGGCGATGGTGATGGTCTGCAAGGCGTTCGGCTTGGCATCTTTGGTCTTGTGCTTTATAAACTGATAGTTGCTCAGGAACAGGCCCTCGGCCAAAGCCAGGCTCGCCTCCGAGGCGGTTTTGTCCAGCACGGTGATGTGCGCTGTCTTTGCCGCGTTTAACTGCTTGAGCAGGGTATGGCCCGCCTTCCGCAGCGCTTCCTTCTTCAGGTTTTCCGTCTTGGCGGAAGGGGCAACGACGATGTATACCTGGTTCTCGTAGCGGTTCAGGCAGATCAGTTTGGCCTCCTGTGCCAGTTGCTGCTGCACGTATGTCTGCTCGGCTGGCTGCAGCTCTGGCAGCTGGCTGGCCTCGTCGGCGGCAACCACAATGGCGAGGTTGGCGTTTTTAGCGAAGCTTGTATCGTATTTGAGTTGCGTTGGCATTTGTCGTTCGTATCTTTGAGGCTGCAATATAGCAAGTATAATACGGAATCCGAAAAGCGGCTGGCCGCTGTGGCCTGGCTGTTCCGGCACCTTGAGAGTATAACGGGTTTGCGCCGATATGTATGCATCAGCGGCCCAAAACCATAAAAAACACCACGTGGGCAACGTAAAACCAAAGAAGCACCTGGGCCAGCACTTTCTGGTGGATCAGAACATTGCGACAAAGATTGTGGAGCAGCTGACACTGCACCAGGGGGTGAAGGATGTGCTGGAGATCGGGCCGGGTATGGGCGTGCTGACGCAGTACCTGTTGCAGCACGAGGCGTACCGCACCACGGTGGTGGATATTGACCGCGAGTCGATCGCCTACCTGCAGGAGCATTTCCCGCAGCTCGGCGACCGGATCATCTCGGCCGACTTCCTGAAGACGGACCTGAGCACGCTGTTCCCGGGCAAGTTCGCCATCATCGGCAACTTCCCCTATAATATATCAAGCCAGATTTTCTTTAAAGTGCTGGAGCAGCGCGACGTGGTGCCGGAGGTAGTGTGTATGATCCAGAAAGAGGTGGCCGAGCGCCTTGCCTCACCGCCGGGCTCCAAGGCCTACGGCATCCTGAGCGTGCTACTGCAGGCGTTTTATACCATCGACTACAAGTTTACCGTGAGCGAGCATGTGTTTCATCCCAAGCCAAAGGTAAAGTCAGCGGTGCTCAGCCTGCTACGCAACGAAGTGGAGCGCCTCGACTGCCGGGAGGACCTGTTCAAGCAGGTGGTGAAGCTGAGTTTCGGCACGCGCCGGAAAACGCTGCGCAACTCCCTCAAAACCTATAACCTTCCGCCGGAGGTTACAGCCGCGCCCGTCTTCGACAAGCGGGCAGAGCAGCTGTCGGTGCAGGACTTTGTGGCCCTGACAAAACTTATCGAGCAGAACTTACAGTAGCCCATGCAGCAGGTAGAGATCACACGCGAGTACATTGAGCAGGTAGAAGAGGCTATCGAGCGGAAGGATAGCGACTTTATCCTTACCACGATGGCCGATATGCACCCGGCCGACGTGACCACCGTGCTCTACGAACTGGACACGAACGAGTCGAAGTACGTGCTCGACCTGCTTCCCCCCGACACGGGTGCCCAGATTCTCAGCGACCTGGACTACGATATCCGGACCGATTTCCTGGGCTATTTTACCAGCGCCGAGATTGCCCGCTACGTCAACCTGATGGACTCTGACGACGCGGTGGATATCCTGAACGAGCTGTCGGTGCAGACGCGGGAGGAGGTGATCGCGCTGCTCGACAACGAGGAGAAAGCCGAGCACATCCTGGACCTGCTGCATTACGAGGAGGACTGCGCCGGTGGTCTGATGGGAAAAGAGCTCATTAAGGTGAACCTGAACTGGCGCGTGCGGCAGTGCATCGAGGAAATCCGGCGGCAGGCCGAGAACGTGGAGCGCATCTATACCGTGTACGTGACCGACAACCGCGACATACTGGTGGGCCGCGTGAGCGTTAAACGGCTGCTGCTTACCCGCGACGATACCCCGGTAAAAGACATCTACAACCCCGATGTGATCTCCATCGAGTCGTTTCGGGATGAGAGCGAGGTGGTGAACGCGATGCAACGCTACGACCTGGAGGCCATACCCGTCGTGAACATACAGGGCCGGTTGCTGGGCCGGATCACCATCGACGACGTGGTGGACGTGATGCAGGAGCAGGCCGAACTCAGTCGCCAGCTGATGACCGGTATAACCGAGAACGTGGAAGAGGACGACAGCGTGTTCCGGATCTCGCGCTCGCGGCTTCCCTGGCTTATCATCGGGATGGTAGGTGGCTTGCTGGCGGCCCAGTTCATGGGCCTGTTTGAGGCTGATATCGCCATGCTGCCCGCGGTGGCCTTGTTCGTGCCGCTCATCACGGCCACGGGCGGCAACGTGGGCATCCAGTCGTCTTCCATCATTATCCAGACGCTTTCCTCTAACGCCGTGATGTTCGAGAACTTCGCCCAGCGTATACTGAAGCTGGTGATGGTGGCGTTCCTGAACGCCCTGATCATCTCGATTCTGGTGTTTGCTCTAACCTATCTTTTTCGCAACGAGCTGAAGCTGTCGATCGTGGTGTCGGTGGCGCTGTTCTCGGTGGTCATACTGGCCTCACTGATGGGCACGATCACCCCCATGGTGCTGGACAAGTTCGGCATCAACCCGGCTGTTGCCGCAGGCCCTTTCATCACCACGGCAAACGACCTTTTGGGGTTGGCCATTTACTTCGGCATCGCACACGTGCTGTATAATTTGTAATATTTACGAAATTAGCGCTGCAGGGCAAGGAGAGAAGTAGATCCTACGTCCGGTTAGCAAAGTGCCTGCTCAACCCCTTTCAACTTATCGAAAACCTTTAAAGCATTCTCTTCATTATGCGCATCCTGATCATCGACGAGATTCACGAGAGTATTTTCTCCATGCTTGAGCGCATCGGCGCGGAAGCCGATTACAGGCCGGATATAAAGCCGGAAGCTGTGAAAGAGGCTTTAGCGGGCTTCGACGGCCTGATTGTGCGCAGCAAAATGCGCATCAACGCCGATACCCTGGAGCTGGCCCATACGCTGAAGTTCGTGGCGCGGGCGGGCGCTGGCGTCGATAACATAGACGCGCAGGCGCTGCAGGCGCGGAATATCGCGCTGCTGGGGGCTAACGAAGGCAACCGCCAGGCGGTAGGGGAGTTTACCCTGGGGCTGTTGCTGGGGCTGGTGCGTAACATCTCGCGAAGCCATACCCAAGTACGGCAGAAGGTATGGCGGCGCGAGGAGAACCGCGGGGACGAGGTAAGCAGCATGACGGTAGGCATCGTCGGGTATGGCAACATGGGCCAGAGCTTTGCGCAGGTGCTGCGCGGCTTCGGTTGCCGCGTTATTGCCTACGACCGTTTTGCGCCGGAGAAGATACAATTGCCCACAGTGCAGGTGTCGCTGGAGGAGATGCAGGCAGAGGCCGATGTGGTCAGCTTTCACATCCCATACATCCCCGAAAACCTGGGTATGGCCAACGATTCCTTTTTCGAGGGTTTCCGGAAGCCTGTTTGGTTTCTGAACACCTCGCGGGGCGATGTGGTGGACCAGGCCGCGCTGGTGCGCCAGCTCCAGTCCGGCAAGGTGAAGGGAGCTGCCCTGGATGTGCTGGAAAACGAAAAGCTCCATACCCTCAACCCGGCGCAGCAGGAGAACTTCGCCTTCCTGGCTGCCGCCGACAACGTGATCCTGACACCCCACATCGCAGGCTGGACCCACGAATCCTATGTGGAGATTAACAAGGTGCTGGTAGAGAAGATCCGCAAAGTGATAGCGGTGTAGGCAATCAACAATAAAATTACCCACTTGCTACTTGTGTCGCAAAATTTGTATATTTGCTAAACAGCAGAGTGCCGGGAGTTGCCCGTGCTTTGAGGTATAAGTAAATTTTAGCGTATGCCATACGTTGGCGCTGCAGGTTGTTGTCGCCGCATCAGATTGAAAAAATAATTGTACATATTTGGCAAAAAGAACGGTTATGCAAGCCATAACCGTTCTTTTTGTTTTTGTGTTTTAAACGTGAGAACTGACTATGAGCAAGATTTCTTATTACACAGCTGAGGGTTTGCAAAAACTAAAAGACGAACTGGCTGAGCTCAAAACGAAAGGCCGCTCCGCCGTGGCCCACCAATTGGCTGAGGCACGCGACAAAGGTGACCTGAGTGAGAACGCGGAATACGATGCCGCCAAAGACGCGCAGGGCCATCTGGAGCTTAAAATCTCTAAGATGGAAGAGATTGTGGGCAATGCCCGCCTGGTTGATGAGTCAGGCCTGGATGCCAGCAAAGCCCTGATCCTGTCGAAGGTGAAGCTGAAGAACCTGAAAACCAACACCGTGGTAGATTATACCCTGGTGGCCGAGGAAGAGGCCAACCTGGCGGCAGGCAAGATCTCGGTGAAGTCGCCGATCGGGAAGGGCCTGCTGGGCAAGTCGGTGGGCGACGTGGCCGAGATTACCGTGCCCGCCGGAAAACTGCAGTTCGAGATTCTGGAGATAAGCCGTTAAGCCATGGAAGCGTCCATATTCACAAAGATCGTAAATGGGGAGATCCCCGCTTACAAAGTGGCGGAAGACGACCGCTATCTTGCCTTTCTGGATGTGTTTCCGACCGCCAAAGGCCATACCCTCGTGATTCCCAAACAGCAGGTAGACTACCTTTTTGACCTCGACGACGACCTATACCTCGGGCTGATGGCTTTCGCCAAGAAAGTGGCCCTGGCCGTGGAGCAAGCCGTGCCCTGCAAGCGCATCGGCGTGGCCGTGGTTGGCCTTGAGGTGCCGCATGCCCACGTGCACCTGATTCCGCTCAACAGCATGCAGGACATGAACTTTGCCAACAAGCAGCAGTTCAGCAAAGCGGAGTTTGAGGACGTAGCCGACAAGATTAAGGCTGCCTACAAGGCATAAAACAAAGCCTATACCTAAAAAGGGGCACATGCAACCAAGCTGCATGTGCCCCTTTTTAGGTATAGGCTTCCTCTTGTTTACTGCTGCGGAGCCGGGATTTGCTATTGTTGCTTTTGCAGTTCTTCCAGCCTTTCTTCCTCTTCCTTTGCCTGCTTTTTAAAGAAACCCCGGAACAGGATGTTGCTCTGGAGCGCCTCCATGTTCTGGTCAAACTTCTCCGAGCTGGTCTCCAGGTTCTGCATGGTGTTTTTCAGGTTGCGGGCAAACTCCTCGTCTGTCAGCAGCACGCCCATGGCGTTGCGCTCGTTGTTGAGTTTGGCGCTGGTCTCGCGCAGGTTCTCGGTGAGGGCCGCGGCAGAGTTCGTCGCCTCCTGCAGCTGCGCCATAGAAGAGCGGAGCTGGCTGTATACCGTGGTGTCTGTCAGCGCCTGGTTAGCCAGTCCGCCGGGGGTGTTGAGCTTGGCCGTGAACTGGTTGAGCGCCCGCGAGGCCCGCGCGGTGTTTTGCGTGGTCTGCTGCAGGTTGGCTACCATGGCCCCGATGTCGTTGGCAAGCGTGGAGTCAGTCAGGAGCTTGCCCATGGTGCCCTCGCCTTTGGTAAGGCCGGAAGTCAGCTGCTTGATGTCGCTGGTGATGGCCGCCAGGTTGTTGTTGTTCTTCTGCAGCGTCTCTACCAGTTCGTCGGTGTCGAGAGGGTTGACGGCCGTGATGCGGTCACCGTCCTGCACGGGCGGGGCCTTCTGCGTGCCGCCCTCAATCACGATGTTCTTGTTGCCGATAAAGCTCTCGGAGCTGATGCGGGCCACGGCATCCTTCCGGATATACTGCTGGGCACTCTCCTCCACGCTCAGCGTCACCTCTACCTGGGAGTCGCCGTAAAACTCGATCTTTTTGACCGTCCCGATCTTCACGCCCGAGAACCATACATTGTTACCGGATTTCAGGCCCGCCACGTCATCAAACACCGCCTTTAGCGAGACAGAGCTGATGAAGCGTTTCTGCTGCCCTGCCAGCATGAAGATGCCGGCAACCAGAATAACCAGGCCCACTAATACGAAAATCCCGACAAGTACGGAGCGTTTATTATCTGCAGTGCTCATTTAGTCTATGAAATTGTAATTGTAAAATGCTTTAACTCGCTCGTCCTCTGTGGCGAAAACCTCGTCAAACGTGCCCTGGCGCTTAAACTCCCCGTCCAGGAGCATGACCACGCGGTCGCCCACGGCCCGGGCGCAGGTCAGGTCGTGGGTGATGATGATAGAGGAGGTGTTAAACCGCCGCTGCACCTCGTTAATCAGCTTGTTGATCTCGATACAGGTGATGGGGTCCAGGCCGGCGGTTGGCTCGTCGTAGAGCATGATCTCGGGCCTGAGGATGAGGGTGCGGGCGATGCCGATGCGCTTGCGCTGCCCCCCGGACAGCTCGGAGGGCATCTGGTGCATGGCCTGCGACAGGCCTACCGCCTCCAGCACAATATCGATCACGCGGTCGCGGTCGTGCTGGTTCATTTGCTTGGAGTGGCGCACCAGCGGAAACTCCAGGTTCTCCTTCACGGTCATGCTGTCGTAGAGGGCGCTGTTCTGAAACGAGAAGCCGATCTTCAGGCGCAGGGCGTCCATCTGGCGCGGCGTGAGGTTGTTGACGTCCTCGCCGAGCACGTTGAGCTCCCCCTCGTCGGCCTGCAACAAGCCGGAGATGATCTTGATCAGCACCGACTTGCCAGTGCCCGAGCGGCCCAGCACCACCAGGTTCTCTCCCTTATACAGGTCCAGGTCCACGCACTTGAGCACCTCGAAATCGTCGAAGGCCTTTTGGAGCCCCCGGATCGCGATCACTTTGTCGTCTCGGTTTATGTTTGGGTTTATCTTCTTCATGTCGGCTAGAGGCTATACAGCCCGAATGGCATTCACAACCTGCATCACCAGCAGCTCTTCGATAAAGACAAGGAACATGGCCGTCACCACCGACGAGTTGGCCGCTTTGCCCACTCCCTCGGTGCCCTTAGACGAGTTATACCCCTTGTAGCAGCCCACCATCCCGATGGTGAAGCCAAACAGCACCGACTTCACCGACGAGGCGATGATGTCGAGAAAGGTGATGGCGTCGAACACCTGCGTGAAAAAGGTGGTGATGGTGGTGAGCTCGTTCTGGTGCACGTTGAGGTAGCCCCCCAGCAGCGCCACAAACGTGGTATACATGGTCAGGGCCGGGATCATGAAGGTGGTGGCCAGCACGCGGCTCACGACCAGAAACTTATACGGATTGGTGGCAGACACCTCCATGGCGTCTATCTGCTCGGTCACGCGCATCGAGCCCAGCTCGGCCCCAATGCTGGAGCCCACCCTGCCCGAGGCGATGATGGCCGTCACCAGCGGGCCCATGGCCCGCACAATCGCCACCGAGATCAGGGCGGGGAGGAGCGAGGTGGCCCCGAAGTCGCGCAGCGAGGGCCGCGACTGGTTGGTGAACACGATTCCGATGATAAAGGCGGTGACCGAGATGAGCGGAAGTGAGCGTACGCCTACCTCGTAACACTGCTTGATAATTTCCTTAAACTCGTAGGGAGGAAAGAAAACCTCCTTGAAAAAGCGCAGGTTGAAAGCGTAAATGCTGTGAATCTCCAGGAAAATGCGGTCAAACCGACGGGATATGACGTATTTGCTTGTACTGGTTTCAGGCGTTTTTTTATTTGTGCTTGGATCCATTCGTTGTCAGATGAAAACCGGATTGGTCAGAGTAATAGCTTCCGGCAGCAGGAGCAATCAGTCAAAAGACATACCCCACATACGGCGCGAACGAAGCACAAGGTTGTAAAAGAATCCGGTGAATCACAGCAAAGGTATAAATTAACTCTGTAACCTTCCCGTGCCCAAAACCGGCAAAATTTATCGAACCTAAGGTTTCCGCCCTGCGTAAGCGTAGCTTTCCACTATATTTCCAAATCCCCTTATAGCTATTTATTATGAAACGATTCTTGCTTGTGCCGGCGCTAGTACTGCTACTTGCCTCCTGCGACAACAAAGATAAGGAAGAAGTAGTCCTGAACGAAAAAACAAATGTAAAGCAGGAACTGCAGGGCGACTGGTCCAACAGCTTCCAGACAACCAACTACTATAACGATGCGGGCCAGGTAGCCCACAAAGACACTTCCACAACAGATGTGCGCTTCCACTTCGAAGGTAGCAAAATGGAGATCTCGCACCCGGGCGTGTCCGGAAAAGAGACGCTGACCTTTGCCCTGCCCGACACCAGCGCCACGGACTATGTGGTGATCTCGAAGAACGGCCAGATGCAGGACTACTGGAAAATCACGGCTAAAAACGACACGGCCATGGTATGGGAGAAGTTCCTGGACTATGCCGGTTACCGCGATGCCAACGGCAACATGGTTACCTCGCGCCGGGGCGTTTATACCTATGCGTTCAAAAAATTGTAAGCCGTCGTCGGCTCATACCTAAAAAAGCGGGAGCCACCTTTCCAGAAGGTGGCTCCCGCTTTTTTTAGGTATGGCAGTATATGCGCGGCGGATTATTTAGTGGACAGCCTGTCGGGGTTATCCACTACGAAGCTCTTCCAGGACTTGCCGCCCTGCTTGGCGTTGTTTCCCTTCTGGTAATGGTGGCACAGCGCCACGCCCAGGGCATCGGTCGCGTCGTGCAGCTTCGGGTCGGGCTGTATCTTCAGGATCTGCACCAGCATGCTGGCCACCTGCTCTTTGGAGGCGTTGCCGTTGCCGGTCACCGACTGCTTCACTTTTTTGGGGGCGTACTCCACATAGGGGATGTCGCGGGAGAGGGCGGCCGCGATGGCAACGCCCTGGGCCCGGCCCAGCTTGAGCATGCTCTGCACGTTCACGCCGAAAAACGGAGACTCGATGGCCAGCTCATCGGGCAGGTACTCGTCGATGAGCTGTATCATGCGGTCAAAAATTTTCTTTAACTTGATGGCGTGGTTGCTGTAGCTCTTCAGATGAATGACGCCATACTGCACCACGCGCACTTTAGACCCTGTCACCTCAATCAGGCCATACCCCATTACCTGTGTGCCGGGGTCGATGCCAAGGATGAATTTATTGGGGGGGAGTGCGGGAGGAGAAGCCATAGGACTGCAAAAATAGACATATTATCTTGAACATTACTCGCAACAGAAGATTCCTTTTGCTGGCTGGCAAAGTGGTGGTGGTCGCGCTTACCCTCGGCCTGCTCTACCAAGCGGCCTTCACTGCCCCAGACACCTTCCTGACCTGGCGCGGGATTGTGCGGCATGCCTGGGGCAGCCCGCTGCGGCCGCTGTTGCTGCTCACCGCCGCGCTCATACCCCTCAACTGGGGCTTTGAGGCCCGCAAGTGGCAGCTGTTGGGTCAGAAAATCGAGCAGATGACCTTCCTGCGGGCATACCGGGCCGTGATGGTGGGCCTGACGCTGGGCTTCATCACCCCAAACCGCCTCGGCGACTATGCCGGTCGTGTGCTGGAGCTGAAAAGCCGCGAGCGGCTCGAGGCGATCGGGGCCATTTTTATGGGGCGCTTTTGCCAGTTGGTCGCCACCGTGCTGGTAGGGTCGCTGGGGCTTGGGTACTTCATCCTGCGCTTTTACTGGGAGCTGTATCCGGCTGCTTGCGTGAGTGCTATACTGTTACTACTGGCGCTGAACGTGCTGGTGGTGCTCCTCCTGTACAATGCCAGCGCCATGGTGGCGCTGGTTGCCGCCATCGGGCCGCTGCGGCGGTTTGTGCCCTATCTCTCCATCATGTCTGCTTACGGCACCCCGGAACTATCGCGGCTGCTGGTTCTTTCGCTGGGCCGCTATACGGTGTTTCTGCTGCAGTTTATACTGTTGCTGGTCCTGTTTGGCGTGCAGCTCCGCCCGATAGAGTATGTAAGCGGCGTGTCGGGCACGTTCTTCCTCAAGTCGGTGGTGCCGTCAGTCAGTCTGCTCTCCGACCTGGGGGTGCGGGAACTGTCGGCCATGTACCTGTTCGGGTTGCTGGGGCAGGCGCGGCTACAGGTGCTGAGCGCCAGCCTAAGCCTGTGGCTGCTGAACATCGCGGTGCCCAGTGCCGTGGGGCTGCTGTTTGTGCTGCGGCTGCGGCTGGCGGCCCGGAAAGGGGTGGCGGCTTGATCTGGCTGCTCTCGCTCTCGCTGCTGGCCTACGCCTGGATCATCCTGCGCCGACTTGTTGCCTGGCAGGAGATGCCCACCTCCGACGCGCCCGCGTCCTTTATCCCCGCGCTCCGCCTTTCCGTCATCATACCCGTCCGGAATGAGGCGGCCAACATTCTGATGCTGCTGCAGGATCTGGACCGGCAGCATTACCCGAAAGAACTGATTGAGGTGCTGGTGGTAGATGATCATTCCGAAGACAATACAGTTGAACTTATACATGAATACGTACGTGGCTCAAAACTGAATATAAGGATGTTGCAGCTGCGTGATTACCCGGCCATGCAACTGAAAAAGGCGGCGGTGCAGAAAGGGGTGGAACTGGCGCAGGGCGAACTGCTCGTGTTCACTGACGGCGATTGCCGGGTGGGGCAGGAGTGGCTGCGGCAGTACGCATACCTCTACCGCCTCCAGCAGCCCTATTTCATCAGCGGCCCCGTCTGCTTCCACAACACGCACAGTCTGTTCGAGAAGATGCAGTTGGTGGAGTTCTCCAGCCTGATAGGGATCGGGGGCGCCTCCATCGGTATGGGAAGGCCCAATATGTGCAACGGGGCCAACCTGGCCTACCGGAAGGATATTTTCGACAGTGTCGCGGGCTTTGCGGGTAACGAGGGCATTGCGAGCGGAGACGATGAGTTCCTGCTGCACAAGGTGCACGAGCAGTATCCGGGCAAAGTAGCCTTCCTGAAAAACAGTAAAGCGATTGTTTATACATCAGCCCGTAAAACACTGATTTCCTTTGTGTCGCAGCGGGTGCGTTGGGCAAGCAAGTGGAAGTCGTACCAGAGCCAGCGGGTGCAGCTGGTGGCGCTGGCCGTGTTTCTGGTTAACTTCTTGCTCTTCCTGGCGCTTGCCCTGCTGGTGTTTGGCAGCCTGCCCCTCTGGATTTTCGTGGCGGCCTATGTGGCGAAGTTTGCCGTGGATTTCTTATTTTTAAGGCAGATTCTGGGCTTCCTGGGCAAACAGGAGTATCTTTGGTATATGCTGCCGCTGCAACTCGTGTACGTCCCCTACGTGGTGATAACGGGTGTCTGGGGGCTGCTGGGGCGTTACCGCTGGAAAGGAAGAATAATACGCAACGCATGAGTGAAAACGAATTTGACTTACTGGACGAGCTGTATTTCGTGACGGCTTACCCGGATCTGAAAAGTACCCTGTCGTTGAGCGACGAGGAACTGTGCGCCGCCTTGCAGGCTCTGATTCGGCAGGGGTATGTGCGCATCCTATACCCTGACCCGGACACGGATTACGTGTATGATGAGCACGCGTTTGGGCAGCACTGCCAGCAATACTATTTTCTGGCCACCAAGGCTGGGCTGGTCGTCCACAACTCACTCTGATGGCTGCGAGCACTCAGCCGAAGCCGGTTTCCCGGTCTCCTTCCTATTACGCCCGGCAGCGCCTTTTCCAAAACAAGCCAGCCATGGTCGGGCTGCTGGTCATTCTGTTTGCCGTGGCGGTGGCGGTGGCGGGCTATGCCATTATGCCCGATCCCTCGCCCAACGCCAACAACGGCATGGTGCAGATCCAGAAGAAACAGCCCGGCTTCAACACCCAAGTACTGCACATCCCGACGGCTTTTGGCACCGGCCAGAAGACAAACCCGCTGACCGCTTTGCTCTTCGGTAAGCCCGCCACGCACACCTTTCTGCCCATTGAGGGGTATAGCTTTCGGGGAGACAGCCTGCGGGTACAGCCTTTCCGGAGCAACAATGCCATGGCCGACCAGGAGCGCGTTTATGCTTTACGCGATCTTGTAGATGAAGATGGGGAAGGTACTGATTCAGAGGGGTATAAAGCGTACGTGGAGGCTCATAAAATCAGCCGGGAGACGTTCTGGCTGGGCACCGACAAGGCCGGGCGCGACGTGCTCAGCCGCTTGATCCTGGGTACCCGCATCTCGCTGGGCATCGGCTTTGTGGCGGTGCTCATCTCGTTGGTGGTGGGGGTGACGGTGGGCGCCGTGGGCGGCTATTTCGGTGGCTGGGTAGACAAGCTCATGCTGTTTCTGATGACGGTGGTCTGGTCGGTGCCGGGTATCATGCTCGTGATTGCCATCAGCCTGGCCCTCGACAGCAAGGGAGCCTGGGTGGCTTTTGTGGCGGTGGGCCTGACCATGTGGGTGGAGGTGGCGCGCGTCGTGCGCGGGCAGGTGCTCAGCCTGAAGGAGAAAACGTATATAGAAGCCGCTCAGGTGCTGGGCGTTCCGCAATACAGGGTCATTTTTTTTCACCTGCTCCCAAACATGTTCGGCCCGCTGATTGTTATAGCCACGGCAAATTTCGCCTCCGCAATCCTGATCGAGGCTGGCCTCAGTTTTTTGGGTCTTGGCGTGCAGCCGCCCGCCCCCTCCTGGGGGATGATGGTGAATGAAGGTTTTCAGTTGATCGGTGCCAGGGCTGGTCTTTTTTTAGTAGTTTTACCCAGTGTTTGTATTAGTGTGCTGGTGTTGGCCTTCAACCTTTTAGGCAACGGCCTGCGCGATGCATATGATCCCAAAATCCCGATTTCGAATGCCTGACATCATTACTCCGAATACGCAGCAGGAACTGAATCTAAAGAAGCTGGAGCTTTCGGCCCTGCTTGAGATCACCCAAGCGATCAACGATAACTTGCCAGAGCCCGCGTTATACAAGATATACCGCTTCACGCTGCTGGCCCAGCTCCAGATAAGCCGGCTCGTGCTGTTTGTGCAGGATGAGGCCTGGGAGTGCAAGGTGTGTTTTGGCACCGAGCAGGATTTTACCCGCCAGCCCCTGCCGGAGGCCATCAGGTCGCTGAAGGAGATCTCGAAGACCGCCAAATTACCCGTGGACAAGAAATGGCGCGCCTTCGACATCGTGATCCCCATTATCCACAATGGCAAGGTGCTGGCCTTTGTCATGATCGGGAAGATACAGCCTTATTACCAGAACATGGGTGCGCTGGGCTTCGTGCAGACAGTAAGTAACATCATGCTGGTGGCTATTGAGAACCATAAGATGGCGCGGCAGCGACTGGCGCAGGAGTCGATCCGGAGGGAGATCGAGATTGCCCGCGAGGTGCAGACGATGCTCTTCCCAAAGTCGCTGCCCAACGACAGCGACGTGGCCATACATGCCAGCTATATCCCGCATTCCTCCATCGGCGGCGATTATTACGACTACATCGAGATTGACCAGGACCAGTTCCTGTTTTGCGTGGCCGACGTGTCGGGCAAGGGCGTGCCGGCCTCCCTGCTGATGTCCAACTTCCAGGCCGGGCTGCGCACCATCCTGCGGCAAACCACCGACCTGGGCACGGTGGTGACCGAGCTCAACAACCTGATCTACCGCAACGCGATCGCCGAGAAGTTCATCACTACGTTCCTGGCCATATATAACCGGCAAACCCGCGAGCTGACCTATGTGAACGCGGGCCACAATGCCCCGATCCTGCTCTACGAAAACAACTCGCACCTGCTGCTCAACGACGGCTGTACCATGCTGGGCGTATTCGATGTGCTGCCTTTTATGTCGGTGGCCAAGGTGACGGTGCCCAACAACGCGGTCCTGCTTTGCTATACCGACGGCCTGACCGAGGTGTTTGACGAGGATGAGGCTGAGTTTGGGATTGAGGGCACCATCGAGTTTATGAAGCGCAACCGCTTCCTGAGCTCCAAGGTGTTGCACCTGCAACTCCTCAGCGCGATCAAGCTGTTCAATGAGGAGGTCAGCTTCAACGATGACATCACGCTTCTTTCCTGCCGGTTTAAGTAATTTTGATTGTTGATAGTTGATTGTTTTTCTGATACAAGTAAAGGCAGTCCAATAAAGCTTAGAGCATGTTTAAATTTCATTTTTGGAAGCGAAAAATGTTCAGGAAGGGTTCTGACGAAGCGTTTTTTGAGCTGCATAGCAGCGCTATGGGGCGATAAAAAGGTGAAGTCAGGTTCCTTGATGGACGTTTTGTAGCCCAAAAGATGAATTTTAAACATGCTCTTAACGGCAACCACCATCTACAATCAATTAGCAACCATCAATTAGCAACCTCGTTTGATCCGTTTTTACAAGACGCCTTCGCTGCTCCGGAAACTGATGCCTGGCTATACCTGGCGGCGCGCGGGGCAGGGCAAAACATTGTATCTGACGTTCGATGATGGGCCAATCCCGGAGCTGACGCCCTGGGTGCTGGAGCAGCTGCAGCAGTATGCCGCCAAGGCTACTTTTTTTTGCGTGGGCGAAAACCTGGTCAAACACCCCGAAGTAGCAAAGCTGGCGCTGGCGCATGGCCACGCATTGGGCAACCATACCCACAACCACCTGAAAGGCTGGCAAACGCCACCAGATGTGTATGCGCAAAACACGGCCCTGTGCCAGGCCGAGTTGGATGCCTTGCAGCCGGGGGCAGCCAAAAAGCTGTTTCGCCCTCCCTATGGCCGAATAACCGCTGCCCAGGCAAGGGCCCTGCGCCCAACCCACGAACTGGTGATGTGGGACATGCTCACCAACGACTACGACGCCACGCTTTCCCCTGAAAAATGCCTGCAGATGGCCATCCGCCATACCCAAAGCGGCAGTATCATCGTATTCCACGACAGCCTGAAAGCAAAGCCAAACCTGCTGTATGTGTTGCCGCGCTTTCTGGAGCACTTCACCCGGCTAGGCTATTCGTTTGAAACCCTATGATTGTATCGGCAGGCTATTTCATCCTCTACTTTCTTTTGTTGATCGTGCTGCTGGCCCTGCTCTTGCTTCACCGGAAAACCGCGCCGCAACCCCTGACACAGCAGCCCCGCGTCAGCATCCTGATCGCGGCCCGGAACGAGGAGCATACCATCCTGCGCTGCCTCCAAGCCATCTCCCGCCTCGACTATCCGCAAGACAGGCTGGAGGTGCTGATTGGTGACGATGCCTCCACAGACGCGACCCGTGCCGTGGTGGAGGCCTTTATCCGGGACCGGCCAAACTTTGCCTGCCTTTCGATCGGGCAGGAGGTAGGCCATACCAGGGGCAAGGCCAACGTGCTGGCCCAACTAACAGACCACACGACAACAGATTTTTTCCTTTTTACGGATGCCGATGTGGCCGTGCCACCACAGTGGGTCAGGGCGATGCTGGCGCAGATGCAGGAGGGGGTAGGGGTCGTGACGGGTATAACCTCCATCGCCGGCGACAGCCTCTGGGCCAGGCTGCAGGCACTGGACTGGCTGTATGTGCTGGGCCTGATGCAGGTGGTGTCGGACCTTCGGCTGCCGGTGTCTACGATGGGCAACAACATGCTGCTGCGGCGGCAGGCCTACGAGGCGGTGGGAGGCTTCGGGGGCATACCCTTTTCCCTCACTGAGGATATCGCGATTTTTAACGCCATTATAAAAAAAGGGTGGGGCTTTCGGAACATATATAGCCGTTCGGTGCTGGCCCTGTCTACTCCCGCCGCCAGCATTTCCTCCTTCCTGCACCAGCGCAAGCGCTGGATGCGCGGGGCCATGCATCTGCCGCTGTATATGGTGGTGATCTTTGTGCTGCACTCGGCCTATTACCCCGTGCTGCTGCCCTTTTTCAGTTATACCTCAGCTGGGGCGACACTCGCTGTCTTTGGCTTCAAACTCCTGCTGCAGAGCCTTTACCTTAGGGTATGCCTCCGGCGATTGGGACAGACAGTGCCCTGGTGGTTTTACGTGGTGTTTGAGTTATACCTGGTTGTCTCGTCGGTGCTTCTGATCGTGTATTTCTTTCTGCCGCTCCGCATCGTCTGGAAGGGCCGCAGGTACTGAGCAAATGGTCTGCAACTCTGCCTGAAGGTTCGATTTGAGGTAGTGGGCGGGTAAAAGGTGCGGCGTTTCCGTAATTTAATTCCTAACTTACCGCTGCAAATGTTATAAAGACACAAAGCTCACTATCTGGCACGGACATAAATAACCAATGAATTTAATTGATTCTCACGCACATATATACTCTGAAAAGTTTGATGACGACCGGCCCGGTGCCGTGGCGCGGGCGCAGGAGGCAGGGGTAGGCAAAATTTACATGCCCAACATCGACCATACCTCCATCGACGCCATGCTGGAGGCGGAAGCCAAGTACCCGGGGCTGTGCATCCCGATGATGGGCCTGCACCCAACCTCCGTGGACAAGGATTTTGAGCGCGAGTTATACCTTCTGGAAGAGTGGCTGGGCAAGCGCGCGTTTGCGGCCATTGGCGAGTGCGGCACAGACCTGTACTGGGACAAATCATTCCTGCCCCAGCAGCAGGAGGCCCTGAAAGTGCAGGTTGCCTTGGCTAAAAAACACCAGTTGCCCATCGTGCTGCACACCCGCAACTCCTTCGACGAAACCTACGAGATACTGGCCGCCGCTCAGGATGGCACGCTGCGCGGGGTGTTCCACTGCTTCTCCGGCACCCCGGAAGAGGCCCGCAAAGTGAAAGAGCTCGGCTTCCTGATGGGTATTGGCGGAGTGGCCACCTTCAAGAACGGCGGCCTGGACCAGGTGTTGCCACATGTTACCTTAGACGACCTGGTGTTAGAAACCGACTGCCCTTATCTGGCGCCCACACCGCACCGCGGCAAGCGCAACGAGCCCGTATACCTCCCCCTGATCGCAAACCGCGTGGCAGAGCTCATGCAGCAACCTGTTGAGGCGGTGGCCGAAAGAACCACTGCAAATGCGCTGAACCTTTTTAAGCTGTAAAGATGGGAGTAGTTAAAGTACACATCGACGTAGCGACGCCCAAGCATCCCGAAGCGTCCATCATGATCATTTATACCGGCGGAACCATCGGAATGGTGCTTGATGAGGACTCCAGGCACCTGGTGCCCTTCAACTTCAGCCAGATACTGCAAAAAGTGCCCGAGCTGAAGCAGTACCAGTATATGCTCACCGTCGTGAGCATTGAGCCCGCCATCGACTCCTCCAACGTGTCTATCGCCGACTGGATGATGATGGTGCGCCTGATAGAGGAGAACTACGATGCCTACGATGGCTTTGTGATCCTGCACGGCACCGATACCATGGCCTACAGCGCCTCGGCCGTGAGCTATATGCTGGAGAACCTGCAGAAGCCTGTCATCTTCACGGGCGCGCAGGTGCCGATTGGCCGCGTTCGCACGGATGCCCGCGAGAACCTGATCACGGCGCTGCAGATAGCAGCCACCAAAGTAGAAGGGGAGAGTGCCGTGCCGGAGGTATGCATCTTTTTCCATAACCTGCTGCTTCGGGGTAACAGGGCCAAAAAAGTGGAGAGCACCCAGTTCAGCGCCTTTAAGTCGGAGAACCACCCGGCGTTGGCAAAAGCCGGCATCAACATCGATTATAACTGTACCGCCATCATGCCGCATACCGGCCGGCCGCTAAAGGTGCATTACGACATGGACTACCGGGTGGCCATCCTCAAGCTTTTTCCGGGTATAACGCCATACGTGGTGAAGAGCATCCTCACTTCGCCGGAGTTGCGCGGGGTGGTGCTGGAAACCTACGGGGCCGGAAACGCCCCAACCACGCCATGGCTGCTGGAACTGCTGTCGGAGGCCATTGGCCGGGACATCCTTATCCTGAACGTGTCGCAGTGCGATGAGGGCCGGGTAGATCAGGGACACTATGAGACCAGCCGTTACCTGCTGGAGATGGGCGTGATCGGGGGAGCTGACATTACCACGGAGGCGGCTATTACCAAGCTGATGTTTGTGCTGGGCCAGCAACTGCCGCAGTCCAAAACCAAGGAATTGCTCATGAAAGACCTGCGCGGCGAAATAACGTTGCTGTAAATGTCTTCAGATTATGGTTGGCGCTTGCAAGTGTCCTGACAAATACCGTATATTTGCATCACCAATAGAGAGGTGTCCGAGTGGTTGAAGGAGCACGCCTGGAAAGTGTGTATACCTCAAAAGGGTATCGCGGGTTCGAATCCCGCTCTCTCTGCCGGTAGCGATACCAACATCAACCAAAAGCCCGTGAATCAGCGATTTACGGGCTTTTTCGTTTCTGCCAATCTGCAGAATCATTCAGTTTGTCTTCCCTGGTGTTGTTGCCCAAAAGCTTGCCTTCTGAGCCTTTCAGCCTCTAGAGATTTACCGTCTTATCCTCCAGCAATAGTGCAACCATAAAAAGTGTACTTTCAAATTGGGTGTTCTTCCAATCAGGAACAACCTCCTCTAATTCGTGCAATAAGTGAGCGTGCATGACTTGTCGTGATGGTCCAATTCTAAAAATAAGTTCGTGGGCCTCACTTATTCTTTTTGTACCGTACTGTAAATAGAAAACATACCGGGATATGCCTTATCCCCCAGCATATAATCTGATGATACAAAACCGTCGTAGCTTTCTTGGGGCCCTCACGAGCCTGGCGGCCGCCAGCTTTCTTCCAGACGCATCTGCGTGGGCCAGTAATGGGGCGGCAGGAAAACTGCACTTCGCCTCAAACGAATATTCCTGGATAACTTTCTATGAGCGTCAGCAGCGCGATTGGTTTGCGGATCTGGATGCTTCGATAGGCGAGTTTGCCAAGTCGGGCATTGCAGGGTATGAGCCGTCGGTTACGAACGTGGAGCAGCTACACCAGCTGGCACCGCTTCTAAAGAAGTATAAAATCGAGATGCGCTCGGTTTATGTGGGGTGTACCCTACACAAAGAAAGGGAGGGCGTTGAAAGCCTGAAACAGGTTACGGCGATTGCCAAGGCCGCCGCGCCGCTAGGCGTGAAAATAATCGTGACCAACCCCAGCCCCATCCGTTGGGGAGGAGAGGAGGATAAAACCGATGCGGAACTGAGTCTGCAGGCCGGGTACCTGAATAAAATGGGGGCCGAGCTTCAGAAACACGGGATCACGCTGGCTTACCACAATCATGATATAGAGATGCGGCGTGCTGCACGGGAGTTTCATCATATGATGGTTGCGACTGACCCGCGGCTTGTCTCGCTGTGCCTGGAAGCTCACTGGCTATACCGGGGCTCAGGTAACTCGCAACTGGCGCTGTTTGATGTCATGCGCCTGTATGGCAACAGGATTGCCGAAGTACACCTGCGCCAGTCAAAAAACGGGACCTGGTCTGAGACCTTCGGTGAAGGCGATATTGACTACACGCGATTAGCGAAGGAGCTTTTGGCTTTAAAGGTGCGCCCACATCTTGTTTTGGAGCAGTGTGTAGAGGAGCAGACTCCCAACACGATGGGTGCCGTGGAAGCACACCAACTAGATTTGCAATATGCTCAACGCATCTTCGGTTAGTGGGCAAAGGGATCGTGGCCAAGGTGATCGAGGGCGTGGCTCTAGGAACCGGAAACAGAAGAATAATGCCTAGAGCAACCTGCTTTCCTAAATCAATAGACCAATCACGCAGCTGCTATTCTCTCCGGCGAGTACCCGTGCAACCACTGTGGCATCGGTCAGCGTCACTTCCTGGTTTTGTTTGCTATGCTTCATTGCTTCCATCGTGCGCGTTTTTGTAGTTAGATGCAGAATAGGCCAAACTTCACTGTACCTGCTGCTCCTCAACGGAAGCGGGGCGCAGCACTGAAACGGGCCGGTCTCAGGCCTTTTTTCATCCCAGAGGGGTTTAGTTCCCGGGCAGGAAGCTGCCGGGAGGAGGGGAAGTAAGAGGCCAAAGATGAGAGCGCCTATGCTGCAAACCTGTCAGGCCCGCGCAGAGGACAACAGCCAGGCCATGGCCTCGGCCTGGCTGGAGAAGCTTTGCGACACCATGGTCGGGTTGAGCTCCTGTGTGAGCTCGGCGGAGAGCTTGGCGGCCTTTTCCTCCCGCACGGCGTCTGCGGTACCTACCCGCGCTATCTTTTTGAGGCGGGTGCCCATCAGGTCCATGGCGAATTTCATGCTGATGGCTCTGTAGGCCTGTTCCTCTACGTCAACTATGGAGTTGCTGGAATCCAGCAGCAGGTGCTTGATGTCATAGTTGGTGATGTTCTCCACAATAAGTCCCAGGCAAAAGCTGACCTCAGACAACCCAAATTGCCTTACGTCCGGCATGCTAGTCACCAACACATCCGTGGAGGGGGTGTAGTCAAGCGTGATAATACCATTATATATGAGCATGTGGTCAGGTGGTGCGTGGAATATAGATCAAAGTTAATATCAAAATGATATTTTACAAACATTTTTATTAAATAAATATAGTTATATATAATTAGTTAGATTCTTTGGCAGGTTGATTTTACTTGTTCTGTACCTTGTCTTCGCATACCGCTCGCCCTTGGCCTGACTGCATTCTTTCAAAGGGGCTCTCCGCTACTCTGGGTGCCCTCGAAGCAGGGCTTCCATACCTTCCTTTACTTCTCCGTGGTGGCCAGCCTCATGCGCCTGTAGGCTGTTTCTACGAATTGATACTCAGGGTGATATATGTCAGCTTTCCTGCTGATGCCTGTCATCGCTTCCTGGATGCGGGTCTCTTAAATTTCCGGTAGTGTTTGGGAGGGCATGCGCAGCGATTGTGCGCCCGGAATTTTTAACTTTAATATACAGCGACGATGGAGACTATTTTAGTGCCAACCGATTTTTCAGAGGATGCGAGGCATGCCCTGGGTTATGCCATTGAGATGGCACAGGTCACCGGTTCCCGGATCGTGCTGTTCCACGCATTTTACCAGCCGCTCTCTTTCCCCTCTGCGGCAGACTATGCGGCAGTGGTACGTGAGTTGGAGAGGGGAAAGACGCTTGCGCTGGAGGCCTATGCGCAGGAGGCGCAGCTGTCACTGCTGCAGGGTTCCACGCTGGCGCGCAAAAGCGCCGTGTCGGCGTACCAAGGAAGGGAGGTGCATCCACTAGCTAATGATGGCGCACGCCACACAGAAACAGCGGGTGATGCCCCGACTGAAATGCCAGCGGCTGATCTCCGGTGCGTGTGCAAGTTCGGGTTTGCGTTTGACGAGATACTCAAGGCAGTGGAAGCGCAGCGGGCAGACCTGGTGGTGATGGGCATGCGGGGAGGGGGCGCCCTGAGAAGGGCCCTGCTGGGCCGCACCACGCTCTCGGTCATGCGCGGGGCGCATGTGCCGGTGCTGGCCATACCTCTCCACGCCCGTTTCGAAGTGTTCAAGTCTGTCGTTTTCGCCGCCGACCTGGCCAACTTGCCCGCCCGCCGGGAGGTGGCTATGCTGGGGGAGTTTGTGCGGGCATTCCATGCCCGGCTGCAGGTGTTGCATCTATACAAAGGCGAGATGGGGCAACAGGAAGAAGAGCAGGCCGCGGCTTCGTTGGAAACGCTCGGGGAGTGCCTGCCGGATATAGACTACAACGTAACGTTCCGGCAGCGCGAGGATACTGCCGATGCCATAGAGCAATTCATGCGTCAGCGCCACGGCGACCTGTTGGTGCTCATGCCACTGAGGCACACGTTCCTGGAGATGCTCCTGAACAAGAGCCTGACACAGCGCATGATGGCGAGGGCCTTTGTCCCGCTGCTGGCGCTGCCGTCCGGGGCATAGGAGGGCGACGTGACGCTATACCATCTAACCCCGGCAATATTGAAAACAAGCTGCCGGGGTTAGATGGTGTAGCGTCAAAACTGGCCCCGGCGAAGGCAGTCAGAAAACAGCCCGAGGCACAGACGCCAGGAAATTCCAGGCTGGGCGATTTGCGCAGTGCACTTTGCCAAACACCACAAAAAACTTTTTTAACGGATAAGATTGAAACACATGGGAAAGCAGTTAACAGGAAAAGTGGCACTCGTAACCGGCGCATCGTCTGGTATCGGAAAAGCAACAGCCATACTATATGCGCAGGAAGGTGCGAAGGTTATGTTGTCTGATATTGACGAGCAGCTAGGCAACGAGGTGACCGAAGAGATTAAAAGCATGGGTGCCGAAGCCACCTTCGTGCGGGCGGATGTGGCAATGCCGACGGAGATGGAGGATCTGGTGCAGAAAACCGTGGCCCGCTTCGGCAGTCTCGACATCGCCTTTAACAATGCAGGCATAGGCGGCGAGGCAAAACCCATCGGGGAGATGAGTGTTGAAGGCTGGAACAAGGTTATCGCGGTTAATCTGAGCAGCGTGTTTTACTGCATGAAATACCAGATACAGCAAATGCTACGGCAGGGAAGTGGGGCCATTGTAAACAATTCCTCCATATTGGGGCAGGTCGGCTTTGCCAACTCTGCGGCCTACGTAGCCGCAAAGCATGGCGTGGTGGGCCTCACAAAAAACGCCGCCCTGGAGTATTCAGCCAGCGGGATTCGGGTGAATGCCGTCGGCCCGGCGTTCATCAACACGCCTTTGCTTGCGGAAGCTGGAAT
This sequence comes from Pontibacter sp. E15-1, assembly GCF_022601975.1. Lineage (GTDB taxonomy): Bacteria > Bacteroidota > Bacteroidia > Cytophagales > Hymenobacteraceae > Pontibacter. The sequence continues at coordinate 148,275 of NZ_JAKVIR010000001.1, read as the reverse complement.
TGACCAGCAGGCAAAAGAGGCGCTGGCGCGGCTGCACCCGATCGGCAGGTTAGGCGAAGCCGAAGAGGTGGCGGAACTGGTGCTGTGGCTCAGCTCTGCCAAGGCTTCCTTCGTGACAGGGTCTTATTATGCAGTGGACGGCGCTTACCTGGCGCAATAACCATAGCGAGAGGGGATAGCCCCACTCGCTTCCTGTTACCGGAACGTTTTTATATTCCGCCAGGCAGGTGACGAAAAGCACCTCTGGCGGCATCATGTTTGCTACCAGCAAGCAGCGAGATGCGATGGAAAATCTTTAAAGTGTCAGCCGGTAATCCTAGTTGGGAGGGTATAAACTGAGCGGTGTCAAAGGGCTATAAATCCACCCTCTAACACCGCTCAGTTTATACCCTTTCCTCTGTTTTACTTACTGATTGTCTTTTCTCTGACGGAGTGAATCAGGTCGATATCCTGCACATCCTCGCCCTCCTCCATAGACCAGCCTGTTTTCAGGCCAAGGATGAACCAGGCCAGGGCCACCACACCGCTGGCGAAGATGGTATCGCCCACTACCCGTAGCCAGCGCAGCGTCTCCATGGTGTCCGTTTGCATAAACTCCATGGAGCGGGCATACCACAGGCCGTATTCCACGCTGGCCCAGGTTTGCATCATTCCGATTGGCAGTACACTGATGAGCACCATCAGGATCAGGCCAACGTTAATGGACCAGAAGGCAAAGCGGATCACACCGTCTTTCCAGCGGCGGCGGCCGGAAAGGCCTTTGAGCACGAACAGCATCAGGCCGATCCCGAGCATGCCATACACCCCAAACAGGGCCGTGTGCGCATGGACAGGCGTTGTGTTTAGCCCCTGCATATAGTAAAGCGCGATAGGCGGGTTGATCACGAAGCCAAACACACCGGCACCCAGCAGGTTCCAGAAGGCCACGGCCACAAAGCTGTAGATCGGCCACTTGTATGCCCTTAACCATACCGTGGCACTGCTGATTTTCAAGTTATGGTATGCCTCAAAGCCGATCAGCACCAGGGGCACTACTTCCAGCGCGCTAAACGTGGCACCCAGCGCCATTACCGCTGTAGGCGTGCCGCTGAAGTACAGGTGGTGAAACGTTCCGATGATACCGCCAAACAGGAAGATGATGGTAGAAAAAAGCACGGTGGCCGTGGCCAGTTTCGTGTCCAGGAGACCCATGCGCACAAACAGGAAGGCGATGACCACTGTGGCAAACACCTCGAAGAAGCCCTCTACCCACAGGTGCACCACCCACCAGCGCCAGTACTCAGCAATGGCCAGGTTGGTGTGCTGCCCCCACATCAGGCCGGAGGCATAAAAGATGGCAATGGCAGCCGACGAGATCAGGAACATGCCCAGCAGGTGACGCCCCTCCACGTCGTTCCGGAAGGCGGGCACGATGGCGCGAACCATCAGCCCCAGCCATACGAACAGGCCGACCAGCAGGAAGATTTGCCAGAAACGGCCCAGGTCCACGTACTCATACCCCTGGTGGCCGAACCAGAAGTTCTCCGTATAGCCCAGCTTCTGCATTACTCCATACCACTGCCCAGCCAACGAGCCAGCCACAATAATGAGCAGGCAGACGAAGAGGAAATTGACGCCCAGGCGCTGGAATTTGGGCTCATGACCCGAAACAGCTGGCGCTATGTACAACCCGGTTGCCAGCCAGGAAGTGGCGATCCAGAAGATGGCCAGCTGCACGTGCCAGGTGCGGGTAATAGAATACGGAAGGTACTCGGCCAGCGGAAAACCGTAAAGCGCCTGCCCTTCCACACCATAGTGCGCAGACACAACGCCCAGTGTTACCTGTACCAGTATCAGCGCCGTCACGACCCAGAAGTACTTGAGCGTGGCCCTCATGGATGGGGTGGCGTCCAAACCCAACAGCGGGTCTTTCTTCGGCAACCTAGAATGGTCGATTTCATCGTCTTTGTTAGACGCATAGTAAAAGGCCAGTAACCCTACACCCGCGATAAGTATGATTACACTGAAGCCTGTCCAGATGATCAGGTCACTGCTTGGCTCATTGGCTACCAGTTTCTCGGCGGGCCAGTTATTGGTATAGGTGATGTTTTTGCCCGGCCGCTCGGTTACGCAGGCCCAGGAAGTCCAGAAGAAGAAAGCGTTCAGCTTCTCCATACGCACAGGGTCTTTCACCGTGTTATCCGCCATCGCAAAGGCGTCTCGCTGCTTTGCCAGTGCCGGGTCATCCATAAAGAGGCCGGTATAGTACTTACTCACATCCGCAATAGCCTCAGCCCGAAGGTCTGACACAGTGAGCACGCCGGTTTCTGGGTTATAGGTGTTGGCCCGAAGCTGCTTCTGCAGGCGTGCCTCCAGCATTGCCTTTGCCTCTTCGTCCAGGCCATCGTAAGTCACGCTTTTTTCCTGCTGCGCCCAGGTGTCCAGAAAGTACATAGCCTCTTTGTGCAGCCAATCCGCACTCCAATCTGGGGCAACGTAGGCACCATGGCCCCAGACAGAGCCCAGTTGCTGCCCGCCAGTGGATTGCCATACGTTCTGGCCGTCCTGTATATCCTGTTCTGTGAAAAGTACTTTTCCCGATGTCGTGATCACCTTTTGTGGAATAGGGGGCGCTTCCCTATAAATCTCGATTCCGTAGTAGCCAAGCACGGCAAAGGACCCGACGATGACGGCTATAAATCCCAGCCAAAGATTTCTGTACTTCATATGATTATAGTTTTAGAATTATTGAATCCTGTTGCACGGCACTTACAATTAACAGCAAAAAGATAATTCACTTCATTTCTTCCCCACTTTGCAATCCCAAAGTTCCTGCGCAAAGCAGTTGGGGAAAATGACATAAATCAATAATAGAAGAGATAAGCGTCTTTTATTTTATGTGCTGTCAAGCCTAGCTTTGTGGTATCAACAATCACCAAAACTCTCTGAACAGTTATCCTTTAACTTGTAGTCTACCATGAAAAACAAGAGCAAATTAGTAAGCAGCACACTTCGGAAAAGGTTGGGCGAATCTGTGAGGTTGGGCTTTACGGTTCTCCTTAGCGGCACTATCTTTTTTAGCTGCTCATCCGGAGAACAAGAATCAGCTATGGCAGAAGAGCCAGGTCTGGCGCACGAAGCAGCAACAGAAGCGACAGAGGCCGATGATGGCAAAGGAATCGGACCAGTTAAATCAGTAGAAATGGGGGAGGGTATTGATGAGGCATTAGCCTCTGAAGGCAAGTCGCTTTTTGAAGGAAAGTGCTCTGCCTGCCATCAGCTATCCGACCAGAAAGTGGTTGGGCCTGGCCTGGCTGGAGTAACAGAAAGACGCAAGCCAGAGTGGGTTATGAACATGATCATCAACCCAGAGGAAATGACCAAAAAAGACCCGGCTGCTAAAAAGCTTCTGGCTGAGCACTTAACGCAGATGACCAATCAAAACGTCAACGAGAAGGATGCCAGATCAATTCTGGAGTACCTGAGACAAAATGATCAAGCCATTTAATAAGCGACACATCTACAAACCATACATCGATGGAAAAATTGATCACCAAATTTAAGAAAGCAGCCCCTAAGGCCGCCCTGCTGATGGCAGTGGCAGCCGGCGCGGCGCTACAGGGATGTAGCAAAATGGGCGGTGACAACGCAGGTGCCACTGCCACAGCGCTTTCGTCTGACGCAGCCGCTGCAGTGTATGTTGCCCCAGGCAAGCACGATGAGCTTTACTCTTTCCTTTCTGGGGGCTTTAACGGGCAGGTTTCCGTTTATGGCCTTCCTTCAGGGAGATTGTTGAAGATCATACCGGTGTTTACGCAGCACGGAGAGAACGGCTACGGCTACAGCGAAGAGTCCAAAGCCATGCTGCAGACATCCCACGGTTTTGTGCCCTGGGATGATTTGCACCACCCGAAACTTTCGCGCAGCGACGGTATGACGGACGGCCGCTGGCTGTTTGTGAACGGTAACAACACGCCGCGTGTGGCCCGTATCGACCTGACGACTTTCGAGACGGTAGAGATCATGGAAATCCCTAACTCTGCAGGTAACCACTGCTCTCCATACCCAACCAATAACAACGAGTACGTGATTGCAGGTACGCGTTTCAGTGTTCCACTGGATATGAAAGGGGGTACAAGCGATATAGCCCTGGATAAATATAGCGAAGAGTTCAAAGGCTCTATCTCTTTCATAAAAATAGATCAGGAGAAGGGCGACATGGAACTTGATTTCCAGATTCTGGTGCCTGGCTTTGACTATGACCTGGCGAATGGCGGTAAAGGCCCATCAGAAGACTGGGTGTACTTTACCACGTATAACACTGAAAAGGCCGGTACTTTAAAGGAAGTTGGTGCATCTCAGAACGACAAGGACTTCCTGGCAGCAATTAACTGGAAACTGGCGGCTAAATATGCCAAAGAGGGCAAGGCCCGCGAGATGCCTGCTAATTACTACCACAACAAAATGGACAAGGACACGCACATGGCCAAGTCTACTGTGAAGAAGAAAGTGCGTTACCTGTTGCCGGAGGAGTGCCCAGGTATGATGTACCTGTTGCCAGCCCCTAAATCACCACACGGTATCGACGTAGACCCAACAGGTGAGCACATGGTGGTAAGCGGCAAGCTTGCTTCATCAATCCCTGTGTTCTCTTTCTCTAAAATGCAGGATGCTATCAAGAACAAAGCTTTCGACGGCGAGAAGAACGGCATCCCTGTGCTGAAGTATGAGTCTGTGCTGGCAGCTGAGGTAAAGGAACCAGGCTTAGGGCCATTGCACACTGAGTTCGACGGTAAAGGAAACGCCTATACTTCTATGTTTGTGTCATCAGAAGTGGTGAAATGGAAACTTAGCGACTTTACAGTAGTTGACAGAATCCCAGTTTACTACTCTGTCGGCCACTTGATGATCCCTGGCGGTGACACAAAAAAGCCACTTGGCAAATACCTGGTGGCCATGAACAAGATCACCAAAGACCGTTACCTGCCAACTGGTCCTGAGCTGGCGCACTCTGCACAGCTGATCGACATCTCTGGCGAAAAAATGAAGCTTCTGCTTGATTTCCCTACAGTGGCTGAGCCGCACTACGCACAAGCCATAGTTGCTGATAAAATAGCTCCTAATAGCGTGAAGTTCCATAAGCTGGAAGATAACAAGCACCCGCACGCCGTGAAAAAAGAAGCAGATGCAAGCGTGACACGTGAAGGCAAGAATACGATTCGTGTGAAATTGACGGCGATCCGAAGCCACATGACACCAGACAACATCGAAGGTGTGCAGCTAGGCGATACGGTATACTTCCATGTTACTAACCTGGAGCAGGACTGGGATGTGCCGCACGGATTCGCGATAATGGGTGCCAACAACGCAGAGGCCCTGATAATGCCAGGCGCTACCCAGACCCTGAAGTGGGTGCCGAAGAAAGCAGGGGTGTATCCGTTCTACTGCACAGACTTCTGCTCTGCACTGCACCAGGAAATGCAGGGTTACATCAGAGTGTCTCCAAAGGGATCCAACGTTCCGATTATCTTCTCAACAGGTAAGAAGAAAACAGGACCAGTAGCCTCTTCGAAATAAGGCTCGACTGTCAATCAGAGGAGGGTACCAGCGCAGCCTCCTCTGATTGATTCTTTTCACCTTAACCCTTACCAGGATGAAAGCTTACAACAGAGTGCTGATGATTATGGCAGCATTATCTCTGGGCTTGCTGTTTATGTTCCCGATGTGGAAGATCTACCTGAAAGCCCCGCAATACCCTGAAGGACTTGAACTGCACATCTGGGTGAATAAACTAGGGGGCAGCTCTGACCATGTTCTTCAAAACTTTAACATCCTGAACCATTACATTGGTATGAAACCGATTCATGCCGATTCTTTTGCCGAGCTGCAGTACATGCCTTACATCGTGATCTTCTTTATGGCGGCCGGGGTGATGGTAGGTTTGCTGGGTAAAAGAAAGCTGGTGCTAGGGTGGAGTGTCCTGCTCATGATAGCCGGTGCAGCAGGTATACTTGACTTTTACCTTTGGCTGGTGGAGTTCGGCACCAACTTAGACCCGCAGGCTGCCATTAAAGTGCCCGGCATGACCTATATTCCGCCCCTGCTTGGCAGTAAGATGCTGTTGAATTTTGAAGCGCTTTCTTTACCTGCATGGGGTAGCCTGGGCATTTTCCTGGGAATAGCGATTTCGTTGCTGGTATACTTCCTTGGCAGGAGAGAAGCCGCAAAAGAGCAAGAAGCAAGTACAAAACGTGCACTGGTATGAAAACATTAGCTTACCTCTTTGGCCTGATGCTGGTAATTGCCCTGATGGGTGGTTGCCAGGTCGAGCCAAAACCAATTGCCTACGGTGCCGCCAACTGCGCCCACTGTAACATGACGGTGGCCGATAACCGCTACGGAGCCGAACTTGTGAACGACAAGGGAAAGCCCTTTTTCTTTGACTCTTCGGAGTGCCTGATGGCTTACGTAATCGAGCAGCCGGAACTGGCCGGGAAAGCAGCCTTTTTACTGGTTACGGATTATACCCAGCCAAATGAATTGATCGATGCGCGCAGCGCGCATTTTTTACAAAGCAAAGCACTGCCTAGCCCAATGGGTATGTACATGACAGCTGTTGCCGACAAGGCTGTCGCTTCTAAGATACAGCAGGAGCAGGGCGGTCGGCTATTAAGCTGGGATGAGGCAGTTAAAGCCGTTCAGAACAATGAAAGACCAGAATAAGCTTATCGTAAATTTACTTGCCACTTTAGTGTTGCTCCTGTGGGTTACAACTGCCTTTGGCAGCACGCTGAAGGTGTGCAAAACATGCACTTATACTTCCGTAAAACAAGCCGTGAAAAAAGCCAGACCTGGCGACACGGTAGTGATTAATGATGGTGTATACAAGGAGTTTGGAATCGAGATCAACAAGCCGCTTGTGCTCATCGGGCAGAACAACCCGGTGATCGACGGAAACTATAAAGGCCAGATACTGACCGTTACAGCTGACAATGTAACGATACAGGGCCTAACCTTTAAAAACATTGAGACAAGCTATACCCGTGATGATGCCGCCATCCGTGTGATTGAGCGCAGCAACGCCCGGATCTTAAACAACACCATCCTGAATACTTACTTTGGCATTTATCTACAGAATTCTGACCACTGCCTGATAGAAGGAAACACGGTAATTGGTAAGGATGTGAAAGGCGTGAACGAGTCGTCGCTTGGCAATGCCATACACCTGTGGTACTGCGACAACTCCATTATCCGAAACAATAGGGTAGAGGGGCACCGCGATGGCATTTATCTGGAGTTCGTGAAAGACAGCCGGATCAAAAATAACCTGAGCCAGCATAACCTGCGCTACGGGCTGCACTTCATGTTCTCGGATGGCAATGTGTATACCTATAACACCTTCCGGAAGAATGGTGCCGGTGTGGCAGTGATGTATACCCGAAACATCCGGATGGAATACAATAGGTTTGAAGATAACTGGGGTGCCGCTGCCTACGGCCTGTTGCTGAAGGAGATTACCAACAGCGTGATCTATAACAACACTTTCCGCCGCAACACAGCAGGCATGTATATGGAAAGCTCCAGCCGCCTGGACATTCAGCGCAACACATTCGACCGAAACGGATGGGCCGTAAGGCTGCTGAGCAGTTGCACGGACGACACGTTCAGGAACAACAACTTTACCGGCAACTCTTTTGATGTGAGCACCAACGGGAACTCCGCCCTAAACAAGTTCGAGAACAACTACTGGGACAAGTACAGCGGCTATGACCTGGATAAAGATAAGGTGGGCGACGTGCCTTACCGCCCGGTGAGTTTATACTCGATGCTGGTGGAGAAAGTGCCGCCCTCGGTGATGTTTATGCGCAGTTTTATGGTAGACCTGATGGACAACATTGAGAAAGTGCTGCCGAGCTTCATACCGGAGGATATTATTGATGAACATCCCATGATGAGGAGATTAGACTATGATAGCGATAGAAAACTTACGCAAGTCCTACGGTAAACTGCAGGTGCTGAAAAATGTGAGCGCAAGCTTCGAGGCAGGCCGGGCAATATCCATTATCGGTCCGAATGCGTCGGGCAAGACTACTATGAGCAAGTGTATACTTGGTATGGTATTACCGGATGGCGGCGACATTAAAATAGATGGAGAAAGTGTGCTGAAAAAACATGCTTACCGCAGTAAGATAGGGTATATGCCACAAATTGGCCGCTACCCCGAGAACATGAAGATACGCCAGGTGATCGGCATGATCCGCGACATCCGGAAAGATGTAAAGCAGATCGATGAGGAGCTGATTGGGCTGTATGGTCTGGAGGCGATATACGAGAAACGAATGGGCGCTTTGTCTGGTGGTACCAAGCAGAAAGTAAGTGCCGCGCTGGCTTTCATGTTTAACCCGCAGATACTTATACTTGACGAGCCTACTGCCGGCCTGGACCCGGTCTCGGCTGAGATCCTGAAGTGCAAGATACTGAAAGAGAAAAGGAGCGGCAAACTGATCATGATCACCTCCCACATTATGAGTGAGATAGAGGAAGTGGCCGATGAGGTTTTGTGTTTGATGGACGGTCAGCTCAAGTTTCACGAGACCATTGCCGGCATCAAAGCCCAAGCCAACGAAGAGCGCCTGAGCCGCGCTATTGCTAAAATCATGAACGAGCAGGACTAGCCATGAACAAGATCATTAAATACGTTTTCTACGATATCGTCCGGAACAAAATTGTGCTGGCTTATACCCTGTTTCTGCTGTTGCTTTCTGTCGGGTTATTTAACCTGGGCGGCAGCCCGGATAAAGGTATACTTAGCCTGTTAAACCTGGTGCTGCTCACGGTGCCCTTGATCAGCATTGTGTTTGCGACCACCCATTTTTACAACTCCTATGAGTTCATGGAGCTGCTGGTTGCGCAACCGATCAACCGCAGCAAGATCTTTATGAGCGAATACCTGGGTGTGTCCTGTTCCCTTTCCGGGGCATTTATACTTGGGGTGGGCCTGCCGGTAATGCTATTTGGTGCAAGTATAACAGGCTTATACCTGGTGCTGACAGGCGTTTTTATCACGTTCATTTTCGTGGCGCTGGCTTTTCTGGCCTCAGTTATAACCCGCGATAAAGCCAAAGGCATTGGTATTGCGCTGCTGCTGTGGTTCTATTTCGCCTTGATTTATGATGGGATTGTGCTGTTCATACTTTACTCATTCAGCGATTACCCGCTGGAGCATGCCACTCTTGCCCTTACAGCGTTTAACCCGGTCGACTTGGGAAGAATCATCGTGCTGCTGCACCTGGATGTCTCTGCGTTGATGGGGTATACCGGGGCACTGTACAAAAGTATACTTGGCAGCTTGTGGGGAATCGGGCTGGCCTTCGGTCTGCTTCTGGTATGGATACTGGTGCCGGTGCTGAGTTCAAGAAGGATCTTCTCAAGGAGAGATTTGTGAGTAGCGTGCCTGCCGCGGCAGAATTGAGTTAAGTGTTTTGGTGCGCTGCGAGCGCGCAGGAAAAGTTGCCTGCGCGCTTTTCATAATTGCTGATAGCAGTAGTTTTGATATCCCCTGTTATACCCGCAACAGAAGAGGGGCGGAAGTGATGTAAGTCATTTTATACCTGCTTTAGTATCAGTACACTTGTACAGACAAGCAAAAGTGATTGATATGCAGTATACACTACCCCTGGAACTGGTGAACCCGCTCACCTATAAAGCTTACAAAACCCTGACAGAAGAGTTGACAGGTAACCAGTCAACAACGGGCAACGAGCAGACAAAACAGAAAATAGCATTTACAAAACTTAACCAGCAACGCATGAAGCGGGTGGAAAAGCAGTTCTCTCTCTTGCCCACGCTAGGAAGCCTACTACAGCAGCACCAGCCTAACTGGAGCTGGCTCGTGCTGGTGGAAGCCTGGTGCGGGGACGGGGCGCAGTTGCTTCCGGCTATTGCGGGTATCGCCGCAGAAGCCCCTTCCGTTGCGCTGACCGTGTTGCTGCGCGACGAGAACCCCGCCCTCATGAACACTTGCCTGACGAACGGTAGCCGCTCAATTCCCAAGCTCATTTGTGTGGATGGGGAGACCGGTGAGCGGGTCTTTACATGGGGCCCGTGTCCGGTTGCTATTCAGGAGAAGGTGCTGCAATATAAAGCCAGTAACCCAGCCGCTGACCATGATACCCTTGTACAGCAGGTACAGCTTTGGTACGCAAAAGACCGCAGCCAAAGCCTGCAGCAAGATCTGCTGAAACTAGTGCAGGAAACTTTGGCCGCTAAAGGAGTGAAGGCGGAAGCCACTACCTGAAACAGTACACACGTAGAACGTGAACCTATACGCAAAAAGAACCTGGCTGCTGGTGGCACTACTAAACTTAGTAGTGGTTGCCTTTCTGGGCCTGTTGCTGCGGTGGATATTTGTGGCGCCCGTTGCAGACCTGAACTTTAAGTTCCTGCTGCACGCCCACTCACACGTGGCTTTGCTCGGCTGGCTTTATTCGGCCATGTTTATCGCGCTACTTACAGCTTTCTTACCGGCAGAGCTGGCCGATAAGGAGACGTATACCTGGCAGTTCTGGCTGTCGCAGGGGGCGGTGTTGGGGATGCTGCTCAGCTTTCCGGTGCAAGGGTATGGAGCAGTTTCTATTACTTTCTCCACAGCCCACATTCTGCTGAGTTACTGGTTTATTTACCGATTTCTAAAGGATACCCAGAAGGCAAGGCTAAGCAAGGGCAGGCACCGGTTTTCCCTGCTTTTTGTAAAAGCGGCGCTCTTCTTCCTGGCGCTATCTTCCTTGGGGCCATGGGCGATGGGACCGATCATGGCGTTGGGGTATAGCGGTAGTGTAGCTTACTTCAACACGATCTATTTTTACCTGCATTTTCTCTACAATGGTTGGTTTACGTTTGCTGTGCTGGGCCTGCTTTTCTGGCTCTTGGAGCACTACCGGATTTCCTTCAGCAGGAAATCCGGCAAGCTCATTTTCCGGCTCATGTTCTGGGCCTGCCTGCCAGCTTACCTGCTGTCGGTTCTCTGGACGAAGCCAAATGCTATTGTCTACATAGCGGGGGGCACCGCTGCTTTTGCGCAGGTGCTGGCATGGGGCGTTTTACTGCTGATGCTTTTGCCCGTCTATAATCAGGTCAGCGCTCTGTTTGCCCGGTCGACCCGCGGATTGGCTATACTTGCGGCACTTGCTTTTTCGCTGAAGACCGTCATGCAACTGGCTACCGCTTTCCCCTACATGGCTGATTTAGCGTTCCGGCTTCGCTTCTTTATCATAGGCTATCTGCACCTGGTGCTCATCGGTTTTATCAGTTTTTTTATAGTTACTTTCTTTGCGCAGCAGGGGTGGCTAAGCTTCCGATACAGCATGAGCAAGTGGGGGATGGGACTGTTTGTGCTTGCCTTTATCGGCACAGAAGCACTGCTCTTTTTGCAGGGTGTCCTCTTCTGGATAGGGTGGGGTGCGATACAGTATTACCACCAGCTACTTTTGGGAATGAGTGTGTTTTTGCCACTCGGCATCCTGCTCTTTTTTGCTGCGCAGGTGCGTGGGAGGAGTCGCCCCCTTGTTGGGTGTGGCCCTAAGCTAAACCCTCCGCTGCAAAAAGTTTAAATGAAAATAGCCTGTGGGAGGACAAATCTTTAGGAGAGAGAGGGCTTTTACTTTGATAGAGTAGAAGTGCTTTGGTATGGCGAGATGGAATAACAGGAGGTGAAGCTGTCTGCAAATCCTGCATAGAAGAATGATGAAGATCATCTTAATAAAAGACTTTTCACTCTTTTATTCTGCTGGCTGTTCCATACATTTACAGTGTTAATATATCCATGACACATCAAAATTTAATCCTTATGGAGGCAACACAAAACATAGAAACACTGGATGTGACCATCATAGAGCCACGCCTGAAGCACCCGACTATTTTCGAGATGTTTGATCGCCTGCAAGGCGGCGCAGCTTTTATCATCCACAACGACCACGACCCGAAACCACTGTACTACCAGCTGCTGGGCGAGCGCGGCAGCACGTTTAAGTGGGAGTACCTGGCGCAGGGCCCAGAGGTATGGGAGGTGAAGATTACCAAACTTATCCAGGCTGACGGCGAGACAATTGGCGAGCTGGTGGCCAGTGATTTTCGGAAGGCGCAGGTGTTTAAGAAGTACGGCATTGACTTCTGCTGCGGTGGCAAAAAAACCGTGGCACAGGCCTGTGAGGAAAAGGGCGTCGATAAAGAGGCGCTGGAGAATGAACTGAACACCACCTCCACCACCACGACAGCCAATGCACGGGAAACCGACTACGCCAACTGGCAGCCGTCCTTCCTGGCGGACTACATCGTGAACATGCACCATACCTATGTGCGGGAGGCTATCCCGGCACTGTATGAGTACACCACCAAAATCGCCAGCGTGCACGGCAAGAGCCACCCGGAATTGTTGGAGGTAGCCAGGCATTTCGTGAATGTGGCCAACGAACTGGAAGCGCACATGCCGAAAGAGGAGCGCGTGTTGTTCCCATACATCAAGCAACTGGATGAGGCGAAGAAGCAGGGTATACTATTAGATGAACCGGCATTCGGCACGATTCAAAACCCGATTAACATGATGGAGATGGAGCACGAGCAAGCCGGGAAGGAGCTGGAGGCCATCCGTGAGAAGACAAACAACTACACGCTGCCGCCTGATGCCTGCGCTACCTATACCGTTGCCTTCAAGAAGCTGCAGGAATTTGAGGAGGATCTGCACCGCCACATCCACCTGGAAAACAACATCCTGTTTCCCAAAGCACTGGAGCTGGAGAAAGAAACATTGAAGTCAAATTGATTGTCAGAGTCTGTGGAGTGTTTTACAGATTCCGCAGCGCGGGCAGATACTGTTAGCGCCTTACCGCTGTAGCGGGTACCCCACCCCAAACTTCCGAGGGGGTCTGGGGTGGGGTATCCTCTGTGGGTAAACTTCTGCGAATCCTTAAACTCTGTCAATCCTGACCCTAAAAACCATGATCATGAACGAGGCCACTATACCCCAAAAGAGAGACAAAAGCCTGGTGCCACTTTCAAGGGAGCACCATTTTGGTTTGTTGTTCTGCTGGAAGCTGCGCCAGGGGCTAAAGAACGGTGCAGACCTCCAGGTGATGCGCTCCTATGTAAATTACTTCTGGAATAATATTCTGAAGGTACACTGCGAGGAGGAGGAGTGGATGCTGAACCGACTGTTACCCAAAGAAGACCCTATGCAGCTGCAACTGAAAGAAGAGCACCGGCTGCTAAAGGCAATGATTGATTTGATTGCTGAGGGCAGCCCAATGAACAAAGGCCTGTTCAAAGTGCTGCAGCAGGACCTGGTGAATCATATACGCTGGGAAGAGCGGCAGCTTTTTCCATACCTGCAGGCGGTGGTGAACTCCAATGAGCTGGAAACGGCAGGGAAACTGCTGGAGCACCGGCACGCAGTGCAGCACGATACCTTTACCCCCGAGTTCTGGGCCCATTCAGTTAACAGGGTATAGCCATGAACATAGAAGCAAACACTAAACTATCTGCCCTGATAAAGGTAAATCCTGAGGCTGTAGAAGCCATCGCCTCCATCAACAGGAACTTTGAAAAGCTGCGCAACCCCTTGCTCCGGAAGATACTGGCCTCGCGGGTAACCATCGCCGATGCTGCCCGGATTGGCGGTTGTGGAGTAGAGGATTTTTTTGAAAAGCTGGCCCCGCTTGGCTTCACCACCACTAATAAGGCACCCGCTGTGCAGCCGAAAGAGACTATTGCCCCCAAGCCCGCATTCCTGGCGCAATTGCCCTTGGCAAGTATAATTTCCCTGGATGTGTGTGAGGATATTACCAAAGGCAATGACCCTTTTCTGAAAATCATGAGCGCGGTGGATGCGCTAAACAGAAGCAACGCGCTACTGCTCATCAACACGTTTGAGCCAGCTCCTCTAATCGCCATACTCCATAAAAAGGGCTATGCTTGTTACACAGAACCAAAGGGCCCGGACCTGGTGCATACGTATTTCTGGCTGGCAGGAGATGGGAGTGAAGCGCATAAAGCCACAGAAACCACAGCGCAGGAGCAGACCTTTGAGGAGGCACTGACATGCTTTGGCGACAGGGTGAAAAACATAGATGTACGCCATTTACAGATGCCACAGCCAATGGTGACTATCCTAAGCGAGCTTGAGCAGCTGCCGGCTGGGTGGGCCCTGCACGTAAATCACCGGCGCGTGCCGCAGTTGCTGTTGCCCCAGCTGGAGGAGCGCGGCTTCACGGTAGCCATACTGGAAGCTGGCCCAGGCGAAGTATACTTACTGATCCACAAATAAATTAACGATGAGCACTGCCGCTACCTCCACCTCACCGGGGAAATGGGTCGTGTTGCCGCATTTTGCCTTTGCTGCGCTTGCTTTCTTGTCGCTCAGCGTGCTGCTGCTCTTCTCTACGGATGCTTTTGGCGGGCACTACTTTCACCCCAAGCTGCTGGCAATCACGCATGTGGCGGTGCTAGGCTGGGCCACGATGCTTATTTTTGGGGCGCTGTACCAGTTGCTGCCCGTGGTGCTGGAGGGCAGACTATACAGCGAGCGACTGGCTCATTTTACCTTTGCGCTGCTAAGCACCGGTACCATCCTGCTGGCTTATGCATTCTGGAATTTTGATGTAAGCTGGGTGATGCATGTGGCGGCCTGCCTTTTGTTTCTGTCCTTTCTGCTGTTCAACATCAACGTGTTCCAGACGGCACGCCGGGCACCTAAATGGACGGTAGAGGCAGATTTTATCGTTACCTCTGCCCTATGGCTATTGGTAACGGGGTTGGTGGGCCTACTGATGGCGCTGAACTTCTCCTATCCGTTTCTGCCGGAGGAGCACGTGCACTACCTTAAGCTTCACGCCCACATCGGGATGGCTGGCTGGTTCCTGCTGCTGATCATAGGCGTTGGTGCCAAACTGATCCCGATGTTCCTGCTGGCGCATCCGGTCGGCACCGGAAAACTGACGTGGTCCTATGCCTGTATCAATGCGGGGCTGGTTCTTTTTATTTTGGATCACATGGTGCTGCGCACAGGGTTGCTGGCACCTTACGCAGCCCTCGTAACGGTAGGCGCAGTGTTTTTTCTGCTATATCTCCGCGATGCCCGCAAAACAATGCAGCGCAAGGAAATGGACTTAGGGATGAAACAGACATTTGTGGCGCTGGCACTACTGCTTTTGCCGCTGGTGCTGGTATTTGCGGTTAGCATCGATCTGGGGCTGCCGCAGGGAGTTTTGTCCTCTGTGTACCTGGTGTATGGGATATCTGTTTTCCTGGGCTTTATAACAGCGCTTATCTTGGGACAAACCTTTAAAACGCTGCCCTTCATTGTCTGGATGCATGTTTACGAAGCTCATGTAGGCAAGTGCAAAACGCCGCTTCCGAAGGACATGTACAGTCATACCTTGCTGCGCTGGCAGAATATCAGTTACCTGGTTGGCTTTGTGCTGCTGGTGGCGGGGGTGTTGCTGCGGCACCAGCAGGTTATACTCGGTGGTGCCATAGCCTTTACCGTAACGGCTGTGCTTTACGCGGCCAATGTGTTTCAAATGCTGGTGCACAAAGCGCATGACTTAAAACCCTTTACCTATGAAAATGCAAACAGGTGATATCGAGTCGGATGTGTTAGAATCACTCAAATGCGTTATTGACCCGGAAATAGGAATTAATATCGTGGATCTTGGGCTTGTTTATAAAGTAAGCCTGAAAGATAATACGCTACACATTGAGCTGACGCTGACCACTCCGGGCTGCCCAATGAGCGGAACCCTTAAAACAGCGGTAGAGCAACTGCTGCTGAAGCGCTATCCGAACATGGCGGTAGAGGTAGAGCTAGTGTGGTTGCCGATGTGGACGCCTGAGAGGATTACAGCGGAAGGAGTGCGGCAGCTCGGTAAGTTATGATACCTTCGTATGCGTAAATAGTTCGGAGTATAGAAATGAGAAGCCATGCTATCAAAAACAACAGAATATGCGCTGCGGGCCATCGTGTATATAGCACTCAACAATGGGCAGGGACAGCGGATAGGGGTAAAAGAAATAGCCAAAGATCTGGAATTGCCCACTCATTTCATGGGCAAGATACTGCAGGATTTAGTGCGGAAGGGTATGATCGCGTCAGCGAAAGGGCCCGGAGGCGGCTTTTACCTACACCGGCCTGGCAGCGAGATAAGCATACTGGAGGTGATTCGTACAATTGATGGCCTGGAAGACTTTAAAAAGTGCGGGATGGGTATGAAACAATGCTCCGATAAGCACCCGTGCCCGCTGCACAACGACATAAAAGCCTACCGCGATCATTTGCTCCGGGTGTTCAGTACCAAAACCATACAGGACCTGGTAGGCAGCATTCAGTCGGGCAACTATTTTATCACTAATTTACACAAGGGCTAAAGGAATAATTGACCCTCTTCAGACTTGCCTTTCGACCCCGGCAAAGCTGACCAGGTAGTTTATCTGGTCATTGGTGAGCGGCTTGGTTAGCAACCCCTTTATCATCGGGTTCTGGGTGACACGGTCACTTCCTTCATATTTCTCAGAGGTGGTCATCAAGACAACGGTAGGGGGGATAATACCTGTCGTTTCCACAAGCTTTTTAAGGGCCTCTAAAAATTCATACCCATTCATAACCGGCATATTCACATCCAGCAAGATGAGGTCCATCGCCTCACTCAGAAGCAGTTCAAGCGCCCTGCTTCCGTTTTCCGCTTCAAATACCTGCTCTATCGCGTTTGCCTTGCACAATGCACGTGCACTTAAGTACGTATGTGCCGCGTCGTCGTCAACCAGTAAGACTTTGCCCAATTCATGCATACACTTCAATCAATTTAATCAGTATGAGGAGAGATTGACAGTGCCCACCAACTAACTTAGAGTGGAGGCTATATAACACAATGTACGATAATATTAGTCTTTAATTGTAACATGCACATTTTTGTTATTGCTAAAACGGGATAAATTGAGTGAATAACCATATATAAGGTGTAGAGTAGAAAACTTTTTAGGTATGTTGCGATTGCTCATCGGCCAACTGCGTGCAACAGACTAACATACTTCTGGATGCGACGGTGCCTCTCGACCGAATTGTCGCCATCAACGGCCCGATGGCTTTTCAGGCGATTTAGGTACTCAAAAAAATGGGTATAAAGCTACCGGATGTAGTAGCCGTTGTTGCTTCCACGGACGGACGATTCCTGACCACGGTGGCGTAACTCGGTTACAAGCGCGGCTAAAGCGTGTGCAACAGAATCTGGGTCAGACTCACCAGCCAGCCGATTGCATTTCGTAAACCATCACCCTGGATATCAGTATAATCGTCTGTAAATCAGCCAAAAATAAATACGAATAAGCTTTACTCGCGACCTTTGGCGAAACGCTCAATAGTAAACCCAGCGTAAGGTTTGAGTGCGCTGCCAAGGCATTCGCTTACTTGTCAACTCGCCTTGGGACCATTTTCTGCTGCTTTTAACTCAGCGCCCGGGCTATATACCTGCGGCTTGCACAAACCTTTTCCCAAGCCTGGGTTTATTTTTCTGGATATATTACATTCACTAACAAAAAGCGATTTATATGTATAAGACTGTAAACGTACTTCTTGTTTTACTTCTCCTAACTGGTAGGCTGGTGTCTGCCCAGCAAATCACGGGCGAACTCAAGACCTGGCATTGTGTCACACTCACATTTGATGGGCCCGAGACCAGTGAGTTTGATACACTGAACCCTTTCCTGAACTACCGCATGGAAGTCACGTTCAGCGATGGGAGCAAAACGCTCACGATTCCCGGCTTTTATGCCGCAGACGGCAATGCAGGGCAGACAGGAGCGCGGTCGGGGAACAAGTGGCAGGTCCGGTTTGCGCCTCCACACCCGGGCGAGTGGGCCTATCAGGTGTCTTTCCGAAAAGGCAAAAACATAGCCATAAGCGACAACCCTTCCGATGGCGGCCCCATGGCACCGGACGGTGCGAAAGGCAAACTGGCGATCTCGAAATCAGACAAGGCGGGGAAAGACCTTCGGGCCAAAGGACGGCTCCTGCATACAGACAGCCACTACCTGCAATTTGCAGGCACAGGGGAATACTTTGTGAAAGGAGGTGCCAACAGCCCTGAAGACCTCCTGGGCTACTACGAGTTTGACCAGACACCGGCAAAGCATCGCTTCGAGCCGCACGCTTCGGAGTGGAGGGAAGGCGACCCAACCTGGCAAAAAAGCAAAGGCAAGAACCTGATCGGGGCGCTGAATTACCTCTCCTCCACGGGGATTAACGCGGTTTATTTCCTGACGATGAACGTAATGGGCGATGGCAAAGACGTATGGCCCTGGACAGACGAACACGAGCGCTACCGCTTTGACTGTAGTAAACTGGACCAGTGGGACCTGGTTTTCGCGCACATGGGCAAGCTGGGCCTGGTAAAGCACGTCGTGACCCAGGAAACGGAAAACGAGTGCCTGCTGGATATCGGCCAGACCGGGATTCAGCGCAAGTTATACTACCGAGAACTTGTGGCCCGCTTTGCCCATCACCCTGGCCTGATCTGGAACATGGGCGAGGAGAATGGCATCGCCCCCTGGACGCCCATCGGACAGACCGACAAGCTCCGGAAGGATATGATCAGTTACATGCATGCGCTGGACCCATACCAAAACCCGGTGGTTATCCATACCCTGCCCGAGTTGAGCGACCACGAGCGCACCATGGCCCCCCTGCTCGGCGACAAGAGCGAACTGGATGGCGTTTCGTTCCAGATCCATCACCTGAAAGACGCATATCAGGTAACCGCTGACTGGCGAAAACAGTCAGCAGAGGCGGGTAAAAAGTGGGTTGTGTGGATTGACGAAATCGGGCCTGCCGATACCGGGGTGCTGCCGGATACCTATGTCGGACAGCAGGATACCGTGCGGCGGCAAGTGATTTGGGCGAACCTGATGGCAGGCGGTGCCGGAATTGAGCATTACTTTGGGTATAAGTACCCGCACAACGACCTCAACTGCGAGGACTGGCACAGCCGCGACCGCATCTGGCGCATGACCAGCAACGCTACGGATTTTTTTCAGAAACTCCCTCTCGATGCAATGCAGCCCCATCCCGACCTGGTGTCTGTTGCCAAGGGCTACTGCTTTGCCCAGGAAGGCGGGCACTATGTGGTATACCTCGAAGCAGGGGGAGAAGCGACGATCGACCTGAAGCAGTTTGGCGGAAGCTATACCGTGAAGTGGTATAACCCGCGCGCAGGCGGCAAAATGCTAAACGGAAAGGTGAAAACACTTCGGGGCGGAGGTAAGCGAAGCCTTGGCCTCCCGCCCACAGACCCGGATGAAGACTGGGTGGCCTACATTTATAAAAAGTAAAACAGTTACCGAAACGCAACTAAACGCCCGTCTGGGTTTGCTATGTTTTTTAATTCTATCAACAAAGGGAAGGTTTTCAATTTTATCATGCCGCTGGCACTGCTGGCTGTGTCTGCTTCCTGCCAAACGCAGAAAGAGGTAGCTGAAACCGAAACGCAGCAGAAGCCCAACATCCTCTACATCATGTCGGATGACCATACCACCCAGGCCTTTGGCATCTACGGCAGCAGGCTGGCCGCACTGAACCCAACACCCGTACTGGACGCGCTGGGCCAGGAGGGGATGGTGTTTGAGCAGGCGTTCTGCAACAACTCTATCTGCACGCCCAGCCGGGCCAGTGTGATGACCGGGCAGTACAGCCAGGCCAACGGTGTGCTTGATCTGGACGGGCACCTGCCCCCTGAAAAGCAGTACCTGCCGATGGAGATGAAGAAGCTTGGATACCAGACGGCCATCATCGGCAAGTGGCACTTGGTTGATGAGCCAGCCGCCTTTGATTACTACGAGGTGCTGCCGGTACAAGGGAAATACTTTAACCCGGACTTCCGTAAGAAAGACGAGGGGGCCTGGCCCAATAACCTGGTTACCTACCAGGGGCACTCCACAGACATTATCACCGATAGAACGCTGGACTGGCTGAAAAACAGGCGCGACAAAGACCAGCCCTTCTTCCTGATGCACCATTACAAAGCGCCGCACGATGATTTTGAGTTTGCCCCCCGCTACGCCAGCTACCTGGAAGACACAGAGATTCCGGAGCCAGCCAGCCTGTACGGACAGCCCCAGTTTGGCTCTGAGGCCACGAAAGGCAAGAACGACAGCTTGAGTCACCGCATCGGCACCTCAGTTTCGGATCGGCACCCATACCGCAGTTACACCAAGCAGTATGACATCAAGTCGTCTGATCAAAAGGAGGCCACGCACCTGGCTTATCAGGAATACCTGAAGCGCTACCTGCGCTGCGTGAAGGGCGTGGATGACAACCTGGGCAGACTGTTTGCCTACCTCAAAGAGAACGGACTTTGGGAAAACACCATCATTATCTATACCGGCGACCAAGGCTTTATGCTGGGAGAACACGACTACATGGACAAGCGCTGGATGTATGACGAGTCGATGCGCATGCCTTTTATAGTGCATTACCCCGGCATGGTTAAGCCGGGTAGCCGCACGCAGGCGCTCATCAACAACACCGATTTCGCCCCTACCATGCTGGCAATGGCTGGTGGGCAGGTGCCTGACTATATGCAGGGAAACAGCTTCCTGCCCGTGCTCAAAGGAGAGAAAACAGAATCGACGCAAACCGCTACGTATTACCGCTATTGGATGCACCTGATGCACCACGATGTGCCGGCCCACTTCGGCATCCGGACAAAAGAGTACAAGCTCATCTTTTACTATGGCCTGCCAAGCGACATGCGTGTTATGGGAAAGCCTTCGATGCCCTGGCAGAAGGAGTCATACCTCATCGAACAGACACCTGCCGCCTGGGAATTTTATGACCTCAGCAAAGATCCGGAAGAGGTCCATAACCGGTATGGCGACCCAGCCTACCAGGCCATTATCGCAGACTTGAAAACACAGTTGAAGGAAAAGCGTGAAGCCCTGAACGAGACAGATGAAAAGTATCCGCACATCCAGAAGGTGATTGCAGCGCATTGGGACGATTAAGCTCCTGCGTACCACCTTTGCTAAGTTTCCTAAATCAGGTAACTATCGATTTATGATACGCGGAGAGAACCCAAATAACCCGCAGCCTCTCCAGTTTTACATGGACGATATCACGCTAACAGAAGTAGAATTAAGGCCTTAACCAACTTTTAGCCTTTCATACAGGCTGCCTTTTTGTATCAAGGCAGCCTGTATACTTATGCTTCCTACATATTTGGATAAAACACAAACTGGCGCTTCAGGGACAAGTGCAGTGCTAATTTTATCTATATGTGGCTTAACCACTAATCAAAGCTATCGGTCCTATTATCGGAAAACCATATGATGAGAAAAAAAGCCTTCGTTACAGTTCTATCCGCTGTTGTTTTGTTTGCATGCTCCAACTGTGCTTCTAACGGCGGTTCTGTAAATCCCTCGCCAACAGACACGCCTGATCCAGTACCCACTGCTGCAAGCGACTGGAAGTCCATTCCGGTGCCCGCCAGTGCTGGCGCGGACAAGGTATGGCAGTTTCAGGAAATGTCCGACGATTTTGAGTACGAGGCACTGGCAGACAATAAAGGGACCACCTTCTTTGCTAAGTGGGATGATTTTTACCACAACGGCTGGAAAGGCCCCGGACTGACAGAGTGGGATAGAAGCCATTCGTTGGTAGCCGGTGGGTATTTGCAGCTGCCCGCTTCCAGAAAGCCTGGTTCGGAGAAAATCAACCTGGGCTGCATCACCTCCAAATCAAGGGTGGTTTACCCTGTGTACATAGAGGCGCGCGCCAAGGTAATGAACTCCACCCTGGCCTCGGATGTGTGGTTGCTGAGCCCCGACGATACGCAGGAGATAGACATTGTAGAGGCTTACGGTGCAGCTTACTCGGAGAGTGCGCAGAAAGATCACTCTTATTTTGAGAAAAAAATTCACATCAGCCACCATGTTTTTGTGCGGAATCCCTTCCAGGACTACCAGCCCCTTGACGCGGGAACGTGGTATAAAAACGGGACAACCTGGCGAGAGGACTTTCACCGCTACGGGGTGTATTGGAAAGACCCGTGGCACCTGGAGTACTATATCGACGGGGTCTTGGTCCGGACGGTATCAGGCAAAGCGATGATAGACCCAAAGCATTTCACCAATGCCACCGAGCCGGGCAACACCAGCGTAGACACGCGCACGGGCCTAAGCAAGGAAATGGATATCATCATCAACACCGAAGACCAAACCTGGAGGTCAAGCCCGGCTTCGGGGCTACAGTCTGACACCTTTACGCCAACAGACAGTGAACTCGCAAAGAAAGAAGACCATACCTTTAAAGTGGATTGGATTCGGATTTACAAGCCTGTTGAAAAGTAAAACAGCCGGTGGGCGATGCGCCAAGGAATGTAGGTGGTTTCAGCCCATGACAAGCAGCAGGCACAGACTGTGCGGCTGGTCATCCAGCAGTAATGCAAAAGTATTTTTAGTAAGTTAGAATTACAGCGCTCAACTTATACTGACGAATGGTTATCAAGCGAATTTACCTATTAAGTTTACTTGCTGCTTCAGTAAGTTTGGCTGCATGCAGTAACCCTTCTGCTGCATCAGAAGGCCATGGCAGTAAGCAAAGCAAGCCCAACATTGTCATTATCTATTCTGATGACGTGGGCTACGGAGATATTGGCGTGTATGGGGCCAAAGGGCTGAAGACGCCTGCCATAGACCAATTGGCCGCCGAAGGTGCCCAGTTTACAGATGCCCACTGCACGGCAGCCACCTGCACCCCCTCCCGGTACTCGCTGCTGACAGGGAGCTATGCGTTCCGGAACAAGGCCGCCGTGCTTCCGGGAGACGCCCCGCTGATCATCGACCCGCAGCTCCCGACCCTGCCCAAAATGCTGCAGCAAAACGGCTACCGCACAGCCGTTATTGGCAAATGGCACCTTGGCCTGGGGCGTGGCAATATCAACTGGAATGAGCGTGTGGGGCCCGGTCCGAAGGAGATCGGCTTCGACTACAGCTTCATCCTCCCCTCGACAGGTGACCGTGTGCCGACGGTGTACATGGAGAACCAGCAGATTGTGGGCCTGGACCCGAACGACCCGGTGGAGGTGAGCTATGCAGAGAACATCAGTGACCGGCCTACGGGTATGGAGCGGCCCGACCTGCTCAAGATGGGGGCTGACCCGCAGCACAGCGGCACAATCACCAACGGCGTTAGCCGCATCGGCTACATGAAGGGCGGCGAGTCCGCGCTGTGGGAAGATGAGACGCTGGCTGACATGCTCTCCACGAAGGCAAAAGAGTTTATCGGAGCCGCTGACGACAAGCCTTTTTTCCTATACTATGCCCTCCACGACATCCATGTGCCGCGTGTGCCGAACAGCCGTTTTGTCGGCAAGAGCGGCATGGGCCCAAGGGGAGACGCGATTCTGCAGATGGACTGGGCAGTGTCTGAACTCATGGACGCCTTAGCGCAGCAGGGGCTGCTGGAAAACACCCTCGTGATTTTTACGTCGGACAACGGCCCTGTGCTGGATGACGGCTACGCGGACCGCGCCGTGGAGCTGTTAGGGGAACACAAACCAAGCGGTGACTTTGGCGGGGGAAAATACAGTGTGCTGGAGGCAGGCACCCGCGTACCCACCATCGTGTACTGGAAAGGCAGGATAAAGCCGGGCACCAAGAGCAACGCGATGCTAAGCCAGGTGGATTTGTATGCCTCCTTTGCTTCGCTGGTTGGCCACAGCCTGGCAGGCAACGAGGCCCCGGACAGCTTTAACATGCTGGAATCGTGGAGAGCCGCCAGCACCGAATCCAGGCCATATCTGGTGGAAGAAGCCTATGCCTTCGCCGTGCGCAAAAACGGCTGGAAGTACATCACCGCCGGAGGCGCAACCCCAGACTGGCTGGCAGTCAAGGGTGTCAGGGCAGGATGGGGCACTTCGCCAAGGCTCTACCACCTAAAAGAGGACATGGCGGAGCAGCAGAACGTGATCGGGGAGCATACCAGCGAAGCGCAGGAACTGGCCTCGCTGTGGGAGGAGGTGCGCACCGCCCCGACAAGACCGGATTATCAAAAACAGCAGTAACCTCGGCCGCAGGGCACTTGCGGTTGCGGCCTTGCAAGTGCCTCTATTAAGCCTCTGCGAGCGGGGCAAAGTCCCTGTGAAGTTTATTCGTTTCACCATAGCGTCCATACCTTCCAGAATAGAGTCCATACCTTCCAGATTTCAAGGATATTCATACTACTTCTACTGACAAAGTGCCTGCGTCATACCATGGGCATGGCGCAGCCAACTTTCACGGGAGGGCAAGACCCTAAGCCTCATGGCAAAAGATGGGAGTTGATGACACGTGCAGGGAAAAGGGTTGCGCACGGGGACACAAAAAATATCGATAAATTGAGGTAATCAATACCTGAAATATGAAAAACACCAGTCTCGCATTCATGATGCTGCTAACCGGTATGCTTTACACTGGTTGCCAATCAGAAAAGCCAATCGCACAGTCAGACAGCGCCACCGATTACAGTGCCATACCTGATTCGGTGTATGAGTATTTGGCCATCCCGAAAGAAGGTAATTTGAGCGCTGCCTCTAAGCGTGCCCTGGAGCGGAATTATGCCAAAGGGCCAAACTGGTATGCAGAGTTTGAAACGTACGAACTGAAAGGAGACTTTGCCTATCAGGAAGGTGTGACCCGCCGCGACCCAAGTGACCTGATCAAGGTGGATGGGAAGTACTACGTTTACTACTCGAAGGCAACGGGCAAAACAGCTGGCTTCGGAACCGGCGACCCTGAAAACAAGGTATTCCCGTGGGACAAGACAGATGTATGGTATGCCACCTCTGAGGATGGGGAAACCTGGAAGGAGCAGGGCATGGCCGTAGGGCGCGGGCCAGCGGGTGCCTACGATGACCGGTCTGTTTTCACACCGCAGGTACTGATGCACGAGGGCAAGTACATCCTGATTTACCAGACAGTGAAGTACCCTTATGTAAACCGGGTGAAAAATCAGGTGGGTATGGCCATCTCCGATTCACCTGCGGGGCCTTTTGTGAAACTCGACAAACCCATTCTTTCCCCAACCGACGACGGGGAGTGGCTGGGGGAAGAGGATAGCCGCTTCAAGGTTAAAAAGCAGGGTTCTTTCGACAGCCACAAAGTGCACGACCCTACGCTGGTATACTTCAACAATAAGTTTTACCTGTATTACAAAGGTGAGCGAATGGGCGAGCACAATACCTTTGGCGGGCGCGAGATCAAATGGGGGGTAGCCATTGCCGATAAGTTGGAAGGGCCTTACGTGAAATCAGCGTTTAACCCGATCACCAACAGTGGCCATGAGCTGTGTGTGTGGCCATACCGAGGCGGTATAGCAGCCTTGATTATCACAGACGGTCCGGAGCGAAATACCATTCAGTGGTCGCCGGACGGGGTAAACTTCGAGATCATGTCGCACATCAAATGGGGGCCTCCCGCCGCTGGCTTAGACAAAACCGTTGATAACGACAAATTTCCGTTGGCGGCGCTGCAGTGGGGCCTCACGCATCAGTATGTGAGCTACGACTGGCAATACATCAAAGGCTTTAGAATGAAGCAGCAGTTTCACCCAGAAGCGTTGGGCAATTTTTAGAGTGCAGGCCAACTGCTTCTGAAGCATGGCCTGCCGCCCCCATCTTGCACGCTCTTAAAGTTGCATCTACCGTTGCATATAACACAGGTTGTATGGTTATATAGGCAGCGTGCAGCAACATGGCATCTAATATCAAAGTCTAAAAATGAACGCCCTGATTCCATGCTCTTAACCGACATTACCAGGACTTTCGCAAAGCTGCCCTTGTTGCGTCTTTTGACCAACAAGTTGTTGGTGAGAACACACAACAACGGCAGGCTGCAGACTGCTTTCGCTCCGTGTTTCGATTAGATGCGAAAGTTCTGATTACTACAAAAGTTAAATTAAACAAAGCCAACTACGATGAAAAGAACCTTTATGCTACTAGTTCTGATGGCATGCACCAACATGCTTTACGCCATACCTCCGCTGCCACCCCTGGGGTACCGGTGGGTGCTGCAAGCCGAGTTTTCCGATGAGTTTGACGGCAACA
This sequence comes from Pontibacter sp. E15-1, assembly GCF_022601975.1. Lineage (GTDB taxonomy): Bacteria > Bacteroidota > Bacteroidia > Cytophagales > Hymenobacteraceae > Pontibacter. Next base: position 122,176 of record NZ_JAKVIR010000001.1, on the reverse strand, counting down.
GGCTGGACAAAGGAAAGTGGTACACGCACTACCCCGGCTGGGAAGGACGCAGGCCAGCCCTGTTTGAGCCGGGGGCAGTTAGCCAGCAGAACGGCATGCTGTTGATCAGGAGCGGCGTGCTGGATAAACCAAGGGATGGCTTCACGATGTATGGGGGTGCGGTGGTGTCTAAATCTGCTGCGCATTTTGGCTATTACGAGTGCAAGTTCAAAGCCTCTAAACTCAATATGTCCACCACCTTCTGGATGTCGAATGACAAGGTGAACCTCAAATCCACGGATTGCCCAAAAGACCAGTATAGCCAGGAACTGGATATTCAGGAGTGTGTGGGCGGAAACCCCGTGTTCGACAAGTTTATCAATGGCATGAACTCCAACACGCACTTTCGCTACATTAAATGCGAGGGAGGCAAGGAGAACTTTATCTCGAAAGGGGCGGGCGCAACGCTACAGACTAGTGTGTCGGATGATTTCCATACCTATGGTGCCTGGTGGAAAAACGCCGAGGAAGTGGCCTTTTTCGCTGATGGCAAATTCCATCAGTCCGTGAAGTTCCGCAAAGACGTTTCGGAGCAGCCTTTTGACCGGCCGATGCACATCAACATGGTTACCGAAACCTACGACTGGCAACCGGCGCCGTCAGAGGATGAGCTGCGAAACGATCAGCTGAACACCGCTTCCTACGACTGGATTCGCGCTTACAAATTAGTGCCTGTCAACCAGCGGGTAAAGGAATCGGAAACAGATCTTGATCTCTATGAAAACAGGCTGGAACTGACCAACGTGCCGGGCAGTGTTTTTGAGGGCAAGGCCCTGGAGGTAGAGTATGTGTACACCGCCAATGAAAACGCGAAGCTGCAGTATACCATCAGGGAACTGGCAGACAAGAAAGGCAATGACCTGCAGGCGCAGGTGCTGGATGCATACCAGGGGTATGGCAGGGGCCACGCTACCATCAAACTGGAGTTCGTGCCGGACAAAGCGAAAAACTACCAACTGGAGGCACGGCTTGTTCACAAGCGCACAGGTAAGACCCTAAGCATCGTAACCTATGATTTGTCCTACTAGCCAATTCATACCGGGCGACGCCTTGCTGCGCAAAGGGTTGCCCGGTATGAATTGGCGCAGGCTGCCTACATTAGGTATAAACAGGTATAAATCAAAACCAAAGGACCCCCGCATGCAGATACGTTACAAACTCACCTTGCTGGCTTTTTTATTGTGCGCAACCAGCAGCCTTGCCCTTGCGCAGGAAACCGTGATCGTTCAAATAGACCCGACCACCCAGCGTTTTGTCGGGGACGAATCGGCGTTAGACCGGGAGAAGTACTTTAAGATCCACTCCGGCAACGACAATGACCCCGACATCAGTAAGTTTCTGACTGATTACGATGTTTCGGTGGGAAGGAGCTTTTGGTCGCCGTTTAGTTACGCGAAGCAGAAGGCAGGGGAGGTAGGCGTGTACCCTCAGCCTAAAACCGGACCTGGCACCGTGCGCGAGGTGAAGAAGGGGCTGGTAGGAACCGACCATCCGCAGAATGTGATCCGGTATAACATCGACGTGAACGCAGCGGCCGAGTGGGCCGCGGAATACTACAAAAACCACGTAGAGCAGAGTGGCAGGCCGGAGTTCTACGAGCCGATAAACGAGCCTTTTGTGCATGCCGGCGACAATGTGTTTAAAGAGCAGCAGCCTGACGATGCCCTGATGCGGCGGAGAATGGCGGAGTGGTTTGGCGCCATCGGCAAGAAGCTGCACGAGACCCCTGAACTGGCGAACATGAAAGTAATCGGTTACTCCAGCGCCTGGCCCTCTGTGGAGTTATGGGATTTCGGGCATTGGGACAGTCGCATGAAAATGTTTATGGATGTGGCCGGCGAGCATATGGATGGCTTTGCCACGCACCTCTACGATGGGATCAACGTAACCGGCCAGGATACCCGAAGATCCGGAAGTAACTCGGAGGCGATTCTGGACCTGATCGAAACCTACAGTTACGCCAAGTGGGGCAAAATCATACCGCACGCCATATCAGAATATGGCGGGATTGAGAAAGGGTACCCGGATGCGTATAGCGACGTGAAAAGCATCCAGAGTGTCAAGTCCATCAATCATCTGCTTTTCAACCTGCTGGACCGCCAGAACGACCTGCTCCTGTCTATACCCTTCATCACGGACAAGGCAACCTGGCATTTAACCGCCGCCAACAACTACCAGCCCTATGGCGCAACCCTCTGGAAACCGGTGACCATCGGCCAGCCGGACCCGCAAGAATTTGATTTTACGGCCAGAATCTACTTCTACAAGCTTTGGGCCGGTATAAAGGGCGACCGGGTGCTGGCCCGGTCGCAGAACCCGGATGTGCAGACCCACGCGTTTTTAGACGGCAACGTGCTGCACATTGCCCTCAACAACCTGGCTGATGAGACCAAAATAGCCAGATTGGATGGGGTGGCTGCCCTGCCTGAGGCATCAGGTGCCCGGATGCGCTCGCTGAGGATTTATGATCAGCAGCGCCCACAGTATACCGATGAAACGCTGGCCACGGCCCCTGCGGAGCTGGAACTGATACCGGGCGAAACGAAAATTCTCAGCATTACCCTGGATGAGGCTGTCAGCTATGGCAACGCCATCAAAACCACTAAATACTACGCCGACAAACACTTGCAGCCTATTGCCAAAGACCAGCCGCTCACGTTTAAGTTTAGCGGGGTGGCGGCAGGCAGCGGGTATGGCGTGCTGCGCATGAGCATTGGGCGGAAGCACACCATGTCCAAGTCGCCAAAAATTACCGTAAACGGCCGCTCGGTGCAGATGCCTGACAACTGGAAAGGCTACGATCAGGCTAACCGGGAGGATTTCTTCGGCATGATAGAGGTGCCGGTGCACCACTCCCTTCTGGCAGAAACGAACACCGTGACGGTTACCTTCCCCGATGCGGGCGGGCACCTGGCGTCTCTGATTCTACAACTCGACAAGTTTGACACGGCCGTTGACATTCCGCTGGGTATGAGGCCGTATGCGGAGCCAACCGAATGGGCCGTTTACCCCAACCCTTTCAGAAATCAGCTCGTGTTTAAAGTGCCGGAGGCAAAAAACCATGTGGCTGATGTTGTGCTCTATGCCATGGACGGAAAGAAGGTATTGTCTAAAAGCATCCCTTTCTCGGATGGTTTCATGCGCTTGAACACAGACGACATCAAGCAGTGTATGTACCTGGTCAGTGTAACGGTAGATGGAAAAAGGTTTAGCCAACGGGTAGTGAGAAACTAGAAGTGGGTTGGCATAGCCTGCAAACAAATGTAGCGCATGCAGTTTGTCTGCCGGCGCAATTTTCATGTGCAACCCATGGAAGACCAGCAAATGAATATTCAAGAAAGCCTAAACAGTAGAAGAGTGAAAAGATATTGTCTTGCATGCGACCTGAAAGATAATGCGGAACTGATTGAGCAGTACAAGGTATACCACGACAGCGGAAACGCCTGGCCTGAGATAACAGAGAGTATAAAGTCGGCGGGGATTCTGGACATGGAAATCTACCTGATCGGCAATCGGCTGTTTATGATTATGGAGGTGGCAGACAACTTTGATTTTGAAAAAAAGGCCGTCGCCGATGCCGAAAACCCATCGGTGCAGGAATGGGAGCAGCTGATGTGGAACTACCAGCAGCAACTGCCCTGGGCCAAAAACGGGGAGAAGTGGATGTTGATGGATCAGATTTTCAAGCTTGAATAACCCCTTAAAAGTCATCGCTGGGTACTCTGGATACACAGCCACAATTCCATCCAACTATACAAGGGTATGGGCACTTCCGGCCCTGATGTTCGGCAGGTATAATACCTCCCCGGCGGCAGTGTTTAAAGCGAAGCCGACAGCGGAATCCCTGTCACCGATGGCGCATGATGTGAGCGACTACTCACACTATAAAAATAAAAAAAGTGATAATTTACCTGCTTTTTGGCGTTTTCTGCCCCTTTTGTTAAAAATACCCCCGCTTTCCACAACATTCTACCACGGCCTGTTCAGTAGGTTGTCAGTACCTTGAAATGGTAAAACAAAGGCACACAACTATGGCAGGCGGAAGAATAAAAATTGTTGATTTGGCAAACCAGTTGGGCGTATCTACCTCAACGGTTTCGCGGGCGCTGAACAACGAAGGAAGGATGAGCGACCAAACCAGGAAGGCTATACTTGAACTGGCGAACAAGTGGGGGTATAAACCGAATCCGTTTGCGATCAACCTGCTCAGGAAGCAATCTAAAAACATCGGGATCATACTACCCGAGTTCACGCACCACTACTTCTCTAAGGTGCTGGATGGTGTGAACAAAGTCGTGAATGAACACGGGTATCACCTGTTTATTAACGTGCACGAAGAGTGCCATGAGAAAGAGGTAAAGGCTGTCGGGATGCTTAACAACATGCGCGTGGACGGCATCATCGCGTCCTATGCCCACAGCACCACTGACTTCAGCCACTTTTTAGAGACCCTGGAGGATAACGTTCCGGTGGTTTTCCTGGACAGGATGTGCGAAGACCTGGATGCCTCGCATGTGCTGACGGACGATTTCCCGGGTTGCGTGGAGGCGGTTACCCATATGGTGCAAACTGGCCGCAAGAAAATTGTGCACCTGGCCGGGCCCGAAAACCTGTCGACGAGCTTTACCCGGCTGACGGGTTACAAAGAGGGCATGAAGCAAAATGGCCTGCTGGTGCAGGACAAGTATATCCTGCCTGTGGATGACCCTACCTGGAAAGCCAGGCTGGAAACCCTGATCCTGAGCGATGACGTGGATGGCCTGCTTTGCTTTAACGACTATGTGGCCTTTGAGGCAGTGCAGCGCCTCAAGCATCATGGCAAATCTATACCGGAGGATGTGTCCATCATTGGTTTCGCCGATGAGCCCGTGGCTACCTATATGTCCCCAAAACTGTCTACGGTGCACCAGCCGGCGGAGAACATGGGCAGGCGGGCCGCAGAATTACTGCTCTGGCACATCGCCAACCCAACCTCGCCGAAAGTGCACTTCGAGAATCTGCCGACAAGCCTGGTGCTGCGCGAGTCGACAAGAAAAGTGCAGCCTGCAAGCAATTTCAAACCAATTGTGCGAGTGCTCATGAACGCCAGCTAAGAAGTTCAGACTTGACCTGGCCATACCTATACGAAACTATTTAAACATTAATTGCTATGCCCCAACGGTTCTGGATGCTGTGTGCCTGCCTTCTGATAGCAGGTAAGCTGTACGCCCAAAAAACGAATGGCTATGAGCCATCGCCTCGTACTAAAACCTCCCTGAACATAGGCTGGAAGTTTTTCGCCGGTAATCCGGAGGCCACTTATTACCAGAAAAACGTGAACGATGCTGACTGGCAGACGGTGCATGTGCCGCACACGCTGGAGTTAGCGTCGCTGAACCTCAACAATAGCACAGACGAGAAGAGCCAGGAAACCTTCCAGCGGAACGTGGGCTGGTACCGCCGCGACGTTACCGTGCCCGCCGATGCCCAAAAGGTGTATGTGGAGTTTGAGGGGGCGCACCAGGTAACGGATGTATGGGTGAACGGAAAGCACGTTGGCCAGCACAAAGTAGGAGGGTATACGCCCTTTCATTTTGACATATCGACCTTTGTGGAAAAAGGGGCCAAAAACCAGCTGACGCTTTTGGTGGACAACCGGTGAAGAATGGATGTGCCGCCTGACCCGGGCCCGTTTGACTATGTGAAGTTCAGCGGCCTTTACCGGGATGTTTACCTGGTCACGACAGCGCCCGTGCGCATCACTTTCAACTGGGAGGAAATGAACGCGGGTGTCACCTTCACGACTCCCTCCGTAGACCCGGTGAATAAAAACGCCACCCTGGACGTGAAAACGCAGGTGCACAACGAAACAGACACCGTCACTACCCTGACAGTGGTAAACCGGGTGATCGACCGGGACGGGATGGTGGTGCTGAAAATGGCGAACGAACAGCAAGTGGCCCCAAACAGCAGGACAGCGTTTGCGCAGATTGGCGGCATCGAGGAAAACCTGAGGCTATGGTCTACGCACGATCCATACCTGTACCGCCTGCAGACCAGTGTGTACAGCGGTGGCAAATTATTGGATGCGGTAGAGTGCAAAGTGGGTGTCCGGAAGTTTGAGCTGCATCCCCGGGAAGGCTTCCTGTTAAACGGAGAGCCCATTGAACTGATCGGCGCAAACCGGCATCAGCACTTCGGGTACATTGGCGATGCGGTACCCAACTCCCTGCACAGAAAAGACATGCTTCAGTTTAAAGAACTCGGCTTTAACGTGGTGCGCACGGCGCACTACCCACAGGACAATTCGCTGGTGGAAGCCTGCGACGAGTTGGGCATACTGGTGTACGAAGAGGCCCCCACCTGGATCAGCATCGGCAATGCTGCCTGGTTCGATAACCTGGAGAAGGCGGCCCGTACCATGGTGCGCAACCACCGGAACCATCCGTCTGTCGTGATTTGGGGCGGAGGTATAAACCACAGGGGCTACGTGCCGCAGGTGCATCTGGCGGTAAAGCAGGAGGACCCCACACGGCTTACAGCCTCCCAAAGCAGCCGTTGGACCGGGTGGCAAACCTCCGGGATGACTGATATTTACGGGCAGATGGTATACGGCCCGGTGGAGTGGTACCGGCATGAGCCCATGCTGGCCATGGAAGGCCCGGAAAGTGTTGAGCTGGTGGCGCAGAACGTGCTTGATCCGCTTCAGACAGGCCTGATTGCCTGGACGGCGCACGATTATTATACCTTTCACCCATCAGAGGGCCGCTGGCCCGAAAAAGTGCGCCCTGGTGGCCTAATGACTGTTTTCAGGCACCCCTACGGCATCACGCCCTGGTTTCCTGCCGAGAGGAAAGCACAGCCCTACCTGCACATCGACTCTGAGTGGAAACCCGAGACAAAGGAGGTGGTGGTATACAGCAATGCTGAAGAGGTAGGCTTGTACCTAAACGGCAAGCAAATCGCAAGGCAGCGACCGGATAAAAGCGGTATTTACAAAGGCTTGCAGCACCCGTCGTTTAGGTTTAGCATACAGCGATACGAAGCCGGCAAACTGACGGCGAAAGGCTGGGCAGGCGGCAGCGTGATGGCAGAAAAGTCGGTGTTCACGCCCCGAAGGGCAAGTGGCATCAAGCTGGCGCTCGATACTGTGGGCCGCGCTTTCGAAGCCGACGGAGGAGACATACTGGTTGGCTATGCTTATGTGGTAGACGAAAACGGGACAGTGATAAAAGACAATGCGCAGGAGATTTCCTTTTCGGTAAAAGGCCCAGCCAGTATCGTAGGTGACGGCACAACCATTGGCGCAAACCCCGTCAAGGCAGCCAACGGCCATGCGCCCATCCTGATCAAAGCGGGCACCACGGCTGGTAAAATAACGCTTACTGCCTCCGCGAAGGGCTTAAAAAACGACAAAGCAAGCTTCCAGTCTGTGCCCATGCACTCGCAGCTTGCCGTGACGGAGCCCTACACAGAAGTGGACGTGCTGCAGGCAGACATTGGCGGCAAAGACCAGTTGGTGCAATTCGGGTGGACAGCCTGGACGGGAGGAGACGAGGAAGCGGTGTTTCAGAAATCGTTCCCGGCATTCGGCGGATTCGACGCCACGATAAGCTGCGCCTCTGCGGAGGGGGTGATGAAGCCGCTCGGCGAGATGAACGTGATGGGCAAGTATGGGTTTGCCATGGGAGAAGGCGTCATGGGGATCGATCCGGAAGGCCTCGTGCTCAGGTTCGACAAGTTGCCAAAGGGCAGCTATACCCTCACGACCTACCACCACGCGCCCAAACCCAACACCGACTCGATGGACCCGAATAAAGACCGCCTGAAATCCCTGAACGTGTTGGACATCCCCTACGCGAAACAGATCAGCTATACCTTACGCACCGCCAGAACTTCGGAAAAAGGGGCCGTGACTGTTTCGGAAGGCAAGGTCCTGCCCAAAAGTGGCGCGGGCTGCACCTATCTTTCGTTCACTTGCGATGGCAACGGTCCGGTGGAAATACGGTTTGAGGACGCAAACGGAGAGAAGGGGGTATGGCTGAATGCCTTTGCGTTGAAGCGGTTTATACCTTAAGCGCGATGCCGGGTGATTCTGTGGCACACGCTAACTTTCAATCATTTATATTTTAAAACTCCACTTGATGATGCGCAAATTACACATCCTGAAAGCGATTGTTCTGGTAGGGCTGCTTTTCGTGCAAAACCCGGCACAGGCCCAGGCCAGGAAATACAAGCCGACCTGGGAGTCGCTGCTGCAATACAAAACACCGGAGTGGTTCCACGACGCCAAGTTCGGGATATTCATCCATTGGGGCCCATACGTGGTGCCAGACTACCTCGGCCCTTTCTATGGGTACCACATGTATCGCGAGAACATCGTCGATATCAAGGGAAACCCCAATCCAGACCGTAAAAATGACGTCTTCCAGCATCACATTGAAGCTTACGGGGGCACAGAAAAATTTGGGTATAAGGATTTTATACCCCAGTTTACCGGGGGGAACTTTGATGCCCGGCAATGGATGGCCCTGTTTGAGGAGGCGGGTGCCCGCTATGTAGTGCCGGTGGCAGAGCATTGTGACGGTTTTGCCATGTATGCCTCTACCAAAACCAAATGGAATGCCGCCAACATGGGCCCGAAGAAGGATATTGTGGGAGCGCTGTTCGAAGCAGGCCGGAAGGCCGGTATGAAAATGGGCATGTCCTCGCACTACGCCTATGGCTGGTACTGGTGGGGATACCGCCAGGGAACCGATACCACGGACCCCAGGTATGAGGATTTCTACGGCAAGCCTCACAAAATTACAGACCCGCACAGCGCCGAGCATGTCGACAACGTGTATGACCGCACCATGGACATGATCAAGCTCTACCAGCCTGACCTGTTGTGGTTCGACCTGGGCTTTAGCAACCCCGAGTACGAGGAAATGCGCAAAAAGCTGCTGGCCAACTACTACAACCAGGCCGCTAAAAGCAAGCAGGGTGTGGTGCTGAATTACAAAAACATCAGCTACAAGCCGATCCCTGACGGGGCCGCCGTGCTGGATATCGAAAGCGGAAAACTCGACCGTATCCGGGAACTGCCCTGGCAAACCGACATGTCGCCGGGTGGCTGGATGTGGTCATATACCAGCAAGTGGACCACCAAACCCGCCAAAGGCCTCATAAACGACCTGATCGATATTGTGAGCAAAAACGGCAACCTGCTGCTCAATGTGGCCCCGGATGTGCACGGCAACATCTCAGCCGACCAGCAGGCCAATTTGCGGGAGATCGGGCAGTGGCTAAAGGTTAACGGGGAAGCCATCTACGGCACCAGGCCTTTCGCCGTTTTCGGGCAGGGCCCCACCAACGCGCACATGGTGCTGCACGGCAACCTGAAAGATACCGGCTTTACCGCAGAAGACTTCCGCTATACCCAAAAGGGCCCGACGGTGTATGCTTTTATGCTACAGTGGGAGCAGGGACGCGGGACAATCAAGCTAAAGGCGCTTGGTAGCGACCAGCATATCATTAACGACAAAATCAAGGCTGTCACTATACTTGGCTATGGCCAGCCACTCACCTGGACGCAGGAGAAGGACGGCCTGGTAATTCAGTTGCCCGCTGAGCACCCCGCGAAAAACGCCATCACTTTTAAGGTTGAACTTGAAGAGGCACCGGCCGGGATTTTCTAAAGCCTTTCGTTAAATTTTTACTCGATTACGGCCACTCCCTGGTTTCTTACAGCAAGAGACGGTAAACTACCACAATCAATAGATAGTGGTATAAACTGTTTGATAGGGGTATGATCACGATTTAAAATCGGGACAAGCAAACACAGCACATTTATAATACTATTATCGAATGGATTTAGCGTATTGAAGTATTTTCGTGCAGTGTATATTGCTTTCTGTTACGCTATGCCCTCTTTAGTCCCCCTCCCAAGAGGTAGTGCCGTTAAGTTCTAACGAAAATTGTCCCCTTGAGGGGACCGCAGGGGTGTAAAGCCAGCAAAAATAACCTTTCGCAAAGAGCAAACACCCCTCTAACTCCCCTCAAGGGGAGAATCGTTTTTCTGCTATATTAAATCTTTACGTGAAGACATGGTGCAAATTCTTAGAACTTAACGGCCCTACCCTTTGAAGGGGGTTAGGGGGATGACACTCCCTACTGACAATCTACTGTGAGATATTTTAGAAACAATATCTCATCAAGCAAGAGCAGGCAAGGTTCTTCCGGCCGCCTATCATCCCCCTGCCCCCTTCTTCGTCGAGGGCCCCTACCCCCAAGGGGGACTTTTACGAACTTCACGACTCTCCTGCGTAACGTCAAATTTGACTGTGTAAATTCTAATTGATAGTAGTATAAATCTATACATGTGCTGTGTATACTATCTGCCACTCCCTGACGGCAAACCGGTATGCCGACGCTTTAACGTTTAACGAAGCGAGGCAGTCCTTCCTTCCATGTCCCGGCGCTTGTTATACTTGTTAAAAAGCTCCTGCGCCTTTTCCGGAAGGGTATTGAGGAGGTTGCTTTGCTCAATTTCCGAAGGATTTTTACGTAGGTCGAAGAGTGCGATGGGGGTGCGGGTCTGATCGGTTTTATCTGCTGGGTCTAGTTGAACAATCAGTTTCCAGTCTCCCTCATGGTAGGATGCCTCATGCCCCGTACCGCCCTGAAGCAGCAGATACGCATGTCCGTGCGCTCCTTGTTTACCAAGCAAAAGCGGCAATAAGTTATGCGAGTCCAGTGCCTGGCCTTGCGGGATGCCCTGTTTGTTGATGCCTGCCAGGGTAGCCATAATGTCCAGCCCCACCACTAGTTCGTCCGAAGCGCGCCCTTCCTTTATTTTCCCCGGCCATGAGGCAATGAAGGGCACCCGGTGGCCTCCTTCGTAAATGCTGTTTTTGCCGCTGCGGTAAATGCTGTTAGGTTGGTGGCCAGTAGCAAGGGTGGTTGGGAACATTAATCCCCCGTTGTCTGAAGTGAAGATGATCAGGGTGTTCTCATACTTGCCGGTTGCTTTCAGGGCATCCACGATCATACCCACCTGCTCATCAAGCTCTACAATCATGTCGAGGTGCTTTTCAGGGGTGCTTCCGGCTATTTTTCTGCCGTTCAGGGTTGCTGGCGGGGTATGCGGCAGATGCACTGCCTGCGAGCTGTAGTACATGAAAAAAGGCTGCTTTTTCCGGGACTGTTCCTCTATATAACTGACCGCTTTTTGGGCAAGCAGCGGCCCCATCGTATGCGGATCCCAGGCCAGGTCGCCAAGGCCTTCGTCCTTGTCCAGATCCACCCCGATTTTACGCATGTTTTCTTGCGTGATCAGGCCAATTTCAGCGCCCGGTTTCAGGGGCGTCCACTTTCCGTGTTCATATACCGCATACGGCACATCCTGCACGCCGGAAGGAAGCGTTAGCGCATAGTCAAACCCGTTTTGCAAAGGGCCACCTCCTACGCGTTTCGTAATGTCGACATCCATTTCCGGGGCTTTTCTTGGGCTTCGGTAAATCCGGGTAGTATCGCTTTTCCGGTTCCAGTCGCCGCCCATGTGCCATTTGCCTAAAAAAGCGGTGTGATACCCTGCCTGCTGCATCAGTTTGCCCAGCGTGAGCTGACCCGGTTCGATGGGAGAGCGCTCGTAAGCTCCCCATACCCCCCAGGGCTGGTAACTGCGATAGGTGTTGTTTCCGGTCATGATGGCGTAACGGGATGGCGCGCAAAGGGCGGCAGGGGCGTGGGCATTGGTAAAATACATGCCATGCTGCGCCAACCGGTCGATGTTAGGCGTTTCCACCATTACGTTGCCAGGGTGTAACCGCTGGTAGAACGAGATGTCGCCTGTGCCAATGTCATCGGCCAGAATCACGACCACGTTGGGCTGTTGCCCGAGGCAGGAAAGCCCTGTGTGCAACAAAAGAAGAAGAGCGAGGCTGATTTTTTTCATGGATATGTATAGCGTATGGTGTAGGTGTTTAGTCATGGACACGAGTAGCCCGAATGTAGTAAGCCGGGAAATACTCTCCGGCGTCGGTGGTAAACCAGGTTCTCAGCCTGGCTTCTCCTACTTTTAGCGTAAGCCGGACCGCCGCAGGCCGATAGCAGCAGGATACAGAGGTAGAGCAATGTACGGGTATGCCTGTTCATGGGGAAGGTGTCAAGTAAATGGATGCATAGCTGCCTGAAGCGCCCTCCCGTTGCCTTTTCTTGGATGCAGCACAAAAACATCTCAGGCAGCGCTTCGGGGGCTGTGATCAGTTGACAGCTTCTGAACTAAACTAGCACGTTAGAAGGACAGTAGTATGCGCAATGGGTTGCCCCAACAGAAAAGCAGGGTATGCCGGTAGCGGGAGGCATGCGGCTAACGTGCGCTACCAAAGCTTTTGGCACAGCCCATTGGCCTAGAAAATCAGGGCTCAGGACTGTGGGGCAATTCATGCAGGGTGGGGTAAGCAGGGTATACCGGTAGCGGCTGCCTACACTTTCTCTGCTTCAGGCAAGTCTGTATGCTCACTCTCATCCACCGCATTTTTCTGGTACTCAGAAGGGGGCGTGCCGAACTCTTTTTTGAAGCACGTCCTGAAGTACTTGGCGTCCATAAACCCTACCTCATACATCACCTCGTTTACCGAATAGCGGTTTTTAGCCAAAAGCTGGGCCGCGCGCTTCAACCGAATGCTCCGGACAAACGCGTTGGCCGTCTGGCCTACCAGCACCTTGAGTTTCTTGTTGAGGTGCAGCTGGGACATGCCGCATTCTTTGGCCAGCATCTCCACGGTAAACTCCGTTAACCCGATGTTCTCTTCGATATAGGAAATCACGCGCTTCAGGAATTTCTCATCCAGCGAGGTAATCTCGATTTCAGATGGCTCGAGGCTGATGTTCTTGCGGAGCTTGGCCAGGATATTCTTTCGGGAGGCGATGAGCGCTTCCATACGCGTCTCCAGCTCCACCATGTTGAAGGGCTTGGCGATATAGGCGTCAGCGCCTTTTTCATACCCCTTCACTTTGTTGTCCGGAGACTTCTTGGCTGTGAGCAGGATAATTGGGATGTGGTTGATGCGGTCATCGCTTTTGAGCGCCTCGCAGAACTCCAGCCCATCCATCTCGGGCATCATCACATCGCTCACCACCAGGTCAATGTGCTCCCGGAGGCAAATTTCCAGGGCCTCTTTGCCTTCATGGGCGATGTAGATGTTGTAGGCGTTCTTAAAGTGCTCGCTGAGATAAAACAGGATATCCTCATTGTCCTCCACCAGCAGGATATTGTGCTCTTTGTTGCCGGTGGCGGCGGTTTCGCTTTTGGCCATCGACTGGTCCAAGTCCAGAATCCAGTCCATTTCCTTTTTGGTGTCTGCCTGGCCGGTTTCCTCTCCCAGCAGGATGTCGTTTTTAAAAGCCTCCCTGGTATAGGGGAACGTCACGCGAAAGGTGGTACCGATATTCGGCTTCGAATCAAAGGTGATGGTGCCATGGTACAATTCTATCAGCGATTTGATAAAGGCCAGCCCAATGCCCGATCCCTGTTCCCGCTTGACGTGGGTATGCGAGAACCGCTCGAACAGGTGCGCCTGCACGTCAGGGTCCATCCCCATTCCGGTGTCTGACACCTCAAGGCGCAGGAAACCAGGGGTTTTGTCTTTTTCAAGGCTTGTGGTGATCTCGCCCTCATGGTTGGTAAACTTAAAGGCATTGGAGAGCAGGTTAAACACGATGCGCTCAATGATGTCGCGGTCGTAATAGCCTTTCAGCTCCGTTTCGCAGATAAAGTTAAAGTCGATGCTATTCCTGCGGGCCAGCTCGTTGAAATTCTCGCAGAGGCCCTTTGTGTACTCGCCAATATCGCCGTAGGCCACGCGCACCTTGGTTTTTCCCTGCTCAATTTTCCGGAAGTCCAGCAGCTGATTCACCAGGTTGAGGAGTACCTGCGAGTTGCGGTAAATCTTCTCGTAGTAAACCACCCGGTCATCGTCGCGGAACGCGTTCGGCGTGTTCTTGAGCCGCTCGATCAGGCCCAGAATCAGGGTCAGGGGCGTCCGGAACTCGTGCGAGATGTTGGTGAAGAACTGCAGCTTCAGCTGGCTCAGCTCTTCGGTCTTCTCTTTCTCCAGGTGCTCCATCAGCAAATGCTTCTTTCTGGTGTTAACGATGATGGAGTACCTCCTGGAAAACCACAGGGCCAGCACAAAGAGAATGAAGTAGCAAGCCATCGCGAAGTTGGTTTTCCAGATAGGCGGGGCCACCACAATGCCAAGCGTGATGGGCGAGTCGTTCCAGACGCCGTCGCTGTTGCTGGCCTTCACTTTTAGGGTATAATCGCCGGGCTCCAGGTTCGTGTATTTGGCAATCCTGCTTTGCTCCGAGGTATAAATCCACTCATTGTCAAACCCGTCCAGCTTGTAGGCATACTTATTTTTTTTGGGGGTGGCGTAGTGCAGGGCGGCAAAGCTTACCGAGAAGCTGTTCTCGTCATGCTTCAGGCGCAGCTCCGAAAGGTCGTTGATGTTCTTCCCCAGGATGATGCGGCCGTTTACCTCTTCGCCTGTGTTTACCGTGCGGTTGAGGATCTGCAGGTCCGTAAAAACAACATTCGCGGTCGAGACATCCTCTGAAATTTTGGCGGGGTAAAACACATTGAAGCCATTGACACCCCCAAAGATCATCTCTCCGGAGGCTCTTGCCGTGGAGGCGATCTCCCCATACTCCAGATCCTGCAGCCCGTCGCCGATCCCGAAGTTGACGATCTGCCTGGTTTTTGGGTTAAACTTAGAGAGGCCACCGTTCGACCCTATCCAAAGATTGCCCTCCTCGTCCTCCTCAATCGATTTCACGACGTTGTTGGGCAAGCCGTTCTGCGTCGTTATCCACTCAAACCTGTCGTTGTTGGGGGTAGTTCCGGGTATGATTTTGTTCAGGCCGCCGCCAAGCGTGCCCACCCACACGTTGCCTGCCTCAGACACAAAGATGGGCAGGATGTAATTATAGCTTAGGCTAAGCGAGTCGTTCGGGTTATGCATGTAGCGGATAAAGTTCGGGGATGCCTTGGGGCGCTCTGTCCGTGAGATTTTGTTTATCCCCCTGTCGGTCCCGATCCAGATGTTGCCTTGCCTGTCTTCGGCGATGCTCCGGATGATGTTGGAGGAAAGGCTGGAATCGTCGCGCGGACTGTATTTGAAATGCGAATGCCTCTCATACTCTCCCTGCGCATCAAACTGCACCCGGAAAAGGCCATTGTCGTAGGTGCCGACCCACAAGATCCCATCAGAGTCCTGTTTCAGGGCAAACACAGGGGCTTTAAAGGCGATGTGGTTGAAAACGCTTCTTTTCACGTGTGCAACATCACGCGCATCCAGCACTTCCAGGTGTGAGTTGTGCCCGGTGCCGATGAAAATCCTGGTTTTATCCTGGAAGGTTGCAGCCTCAATGGCATACACATAGTTTTCCCCCATCGGGTTCACGTCGAAATGCACAAAGCCGTTCTCATAGGCTTTGCTGCTGGTGTGGGGCAGCAGGTTTAGCCCGCCTCCCTCGGTGCCAATCCAGAGGTTGCCCATGGGGTCTTCCTCCACCGCCCTGATTTTGTTGTAGGAAAGGCTGTTTTCGAACTTGTTCTTCTCAAAGTGCTCGAAATTCTTTTTGTTCGGGTTGTACATGTTGAGCCCGCCGCCGTTCGTACCGACCCAGATCATACCCGATCGGTCCTCGAGAATGGCAGTGGTCACGTTCCGGCTCAGGCTGTTGGGGTCAGACCAGCTGCTGGTAAAATCCTGCGTCTTTCGCTTGCCGCCCTCCAGGTAGCTCACATGCGCGCCGTTGGTATTGATCCCCCAGATGTTTCCCTTTTTGTCGGAGAGGATAGCGGAGTAGGATCGGTTCAGGACTGTTCTGAAAGTGGGGTTGTTCTTGTTTATTTCCCTGAAAGGAAGCGCGAGCACGGCTGAGGTATAGGCGATCAGCAGGCTGGTGTCGTTGGAGGTAATCTCACGTATAGCCTCAGAGGTCGTGCTGTTGTAATGGATGAACTGGGGCTTGCCGCTCTTTGTGTTGATATAACGGTTCAGCCCGTTTGCCGTGCCAAACCAGAGATTGCCAAAGCCATCCTCAAAAATGCCGGAGATTGTGTTGTGGCTGATAGAGGAGGGGTTGTTGGGGGAGGAGACGAGGTGCTCCACCTTGGCCTTTTTGGTTTTGTAATCGAACCTGATCTTGTTGAGCCCATGTGTCGTGCCCACCCAGATCGTCTGGTTCTGGTCTATCAGCATGGACAGGATATGGTTGTCGGTGAGCAGGTTGGGGTTTTCCTTGTCGTTCTTGATATGGAAGAACTTCTCTGTGTCCCGCTGGAAGAACATCACCCCCTGGTCGTCTGTCCCAATCCAGAGGTTGCCGTAGGCGTCCTCTATGATCTTGCTGATGAGGTTACTGGAGATAGACTGGTAGCTTACTTCCTTCTGGTACGTCGTGAACGAGTACCCGTCGAAGCGATTGAGCCCGCCGTTCGTCCCGATCCATATAAAGCCATAAGAATCCTGAAACAGGCACCGCACATCGTTTTGAGACAGGCCGTGCCTGGTAGAGTATACGTCAAAGTCGCCATGAAATTTTGGGGTCTGCGTGTGGCCAGTAAATGATCCTAAACTGATTAGCAGTAAGAATGCAAGTGTAGATAATAATCTCATGGTAGGTTTATTAATGGCCAGCGCTAAATACAACCAACGTTATCCAGCATCTGTTCCAGCGCGTTGTTTGCCTCCGATATACCTTTCTTGCCAGAGGCAGTGCTGTCGCCAGGTGCCGCAGCATTGCGTTTCCCTTTCTTCTGTTTCGCTTCCGGTATGCTGTGGCCTGGTTCCACGCATGTAGCAGGTATGGGCTGGAGCGGGACGCATCAAAACGATACGCGTGTCTGAAACACTATCCGGTCGGGGCGGCACGGCATGCCCAAGCAAAAAGCATCAGACTACAAATATGTAGAACCTTTCGCTAAAACAAAATAACTTTAATCTGATGTGAGCACACTGAAAGGTGAGTGCTCACTGTAATTTTGCCTGATGAAGGGGCAAAAAACTTCTTTCCAGAAAAGGGCTCTAGGCGCTCTGAATCGGGTTTTTACTGTACGCTGCTAAAAAAGCCCCTCTACAAAACACAGTATATACCCCCTATCGGTAAATCCTCCCCCGCCATTCAACCCGAAAATTTCCCTGGGCGTCTGCAGGTATAGGTAACTTTGTATTACTCGATTTTATCTCAGTCAAATCCAGGTTTTCACCCCTAACAAACGAAACATAAACCTATAAACCAAAGCTTATGAGAAAGCATTTCCACGTAAGATTGAAATCGCCAGGAACGCACAGCACAGTTATGTGGTGTCTTTTCATGGCGATGCTGCTGATCCACTTTGATGGATTTTCGCAGACTATAGTAGAAGGCAAAGTCACCTCCAGCGAAAATGCTGAGGGGCTGCCCGGCGTTACCGTTTTGGTGAAAGCCACAGGCAACGGCACCGTGACCGATGGGGAGGGAAGGTATAAATTAACCGTGGCCAGCCCAAACGCGGAGCTGACCTTCAGCTTCATCAGCTTCAAAACCAAAACCGTTAGCCTTAACGGCAGGTCCAGAGTAGACGTGTCGCTGGATACTGACGCGCAAGCCCTCGACGAGGTGGTGGTGATCGGGTATGGGCAGCAGCTGAAAAGAGAGGCCACCGGGGCCATCTCCCAGATCAAGAGCGAAGAAATCAACAAGCTGGGCACCTCAGACTTTGCCACCGCCATACAAGGGCAGCTTGCCGGTGTGAGCGTGCGCAACAGCAGCGGGTCTCCGGGCTCTAACGCCATCATCAATATCCGGGGTATTTCCTCTTTCTCGGCCGGAGGGTCAGAGCCTTTGTATGTGGTGGATGGGGTAACCTATGCCTCCAACCCGAACATCGCGCCCCAGGAGATTGAGTCCATCGAGGTGTTGAAAGATGGCGCCTCGGCTGCCATTTACGGTACAAGGGCCTCCGCGGGCGTTATCCTGATCACCACGAAAACCGGCAAGGCCGGCAGAATGCAGGTTTCGCTGGACTCATACTACGGTGTGCAGAAAATCACCTCCGACATCCACCTGGCAAACACGGCGGAGTCGTTGTACATCACCGACCTGGAGCAGCGCTTTAACACCACGGGCCGGTTTTTCCCGCTCGAGAGCAACCCGGACGCACTTTTCTATGACACAGACTGGATGAATGAGCTTCAGGTGGACAACGCACCCACGCAAAGCCACAGCCTGAGCATCAGCGGGGGCAAAGAGCAACTGAAATTTAATGTGGTGGGAACGGTTTTCTCGCAGGACGGCTCCCTGATCAACAGCTCGTATGAAAAGCAGTCGGTTCGGACCAACACCGTGTATGAGCAGGACAAATTCAAGGCGCAGGCAACGCTGGGCGTGAGCCACAGCGTGAAAAACAACGAGCCCTGGGCGTTGATGTATGATGCCATTAGGCAAGCCCCTTACAGAAAAGGGCCAAACACCCGCGATGACGTGATCACGATCGGCGGCACCAACCCAGAGGTGCTGGGAGGCTTTGTCGGAAAGCTGAAGCAGGAGTCTGACAATGAGGAGAACTCATTTAATGGCAACCTGCGCCTCTCTTACAAGCTTTTGGATGGGCTGGACCTGGCAGCGAACGTTGGCGGCTCCATCTGGAACGCCACAGCGCGTTACTTTGAGCCGGGCTATACCATCCTGGATCAGGAGGGGGTGCTGAACAAGGTGGCCAGTAATCTGAATCCGCGGTTGCAGTATACCGACCAGTACAACATGCGCACCATTCAGGAGTACACGGCAAACTATTCCAAAACATTCGGCGACCATAAGATAGCGTTGCTGGCCGGTAACACCTACGAAACGCAGGACTACAACTCCCGGCGGGTGCGTGTGCAGGGCCTGTCCTCGAACGAGACGCCAACCCTGAGCAACGGCCTTGACCCACAGGCTGCAGAAGACCTCAGCGAATGGTCTTCCGTTTCTTTGCTCGGAAGGTTTCAGTACTCTTACAAGTCCAAGTATTTGCTGAGCGCCGTAGTGCGCCGAGACGGATCATCGCGGTTTGGTCCTGAGAACAGATGGGCAACGTTCCCGTCGCTGTCGTTGGGCTGGAACGTGTCGGAAGAGCCGTTTTTTGAGCCGCTGCGCACAGTCGTGAACGAGTTTAAGGTGCGCTACGGGTATGGCCGCACAGGCAGCGACCGCATCCCGAACTATGCCTATGCCGCGCAGGTAATGTCGGCGGCCGACTACATTCTGGGTGGCCAGTTGGTGAGCGGCCTGATCCAGCCCGGTTTCGCTGACCCAAGCATCAAGTGGGAAACCAACATCTCGAACAACGTTGGCGTGGACCTGCAGTTCCTCGGAGGCCGCGGAGACCTGACCGTTGACCTGTACAAGCAGGACAAGCAGGACATGCTGTTGCCAGTGCGGACGCCTCCGTCTGGCGGTGCCTGGGGCAACTTCGAGGATTTTATCCAGAACGTGGGCAACATGGAAAACAAGGGAATTGAGATTGCCGCAGGCTTCAGGGACAACATCGGGGATATTGGCTTCAGGGTAAACGGCACGTTCACCAAAAACGTGAACAAAGTGACGCAGATGGTGAACGGTCAGGTAGTTTACGGCGGCTGGCCTATCATAACCCGACAGGACCAGACAGAACCGGCTGCCGTTTTCAAGGAAGGCCTGCCCGCTGGCTCTCTGTTCCTGATTCCTACCTCCGGTGTGGTCAAAACACAGGAAGAGCTGACAGAATACCAGAAGATCGTGCCGTCGGCACAGCTCGGTGACCTGCGGTACGTGGACACCAACGGCGACAACGCCATCACCAACGACGACCGTGAATTTGCGGGAAGCGGCCTTCCGGATTTTGAGTATGGCCTCAACCTGGGTATGGACTACAAGAAGTTTGACCTGTCGGTGCAGTTCTACGGGGTGGAAGGAACCGAAATTTACAACGGCCCGAAGGCCTACGCCTACTCGGTGAAGCGCCACAAGGATATGGTGTATGGCTGGTCTCCCAACAACCCGGATTCTGACATCCCAAGCCCCAGGACAAACTCGGAGCACCCCAATGTGCGCACCTATTCTGATTATTTCAGGGAAGACGGCTCTTTCCTGCGGCTTCGAAACGTGATTCTGGGGTATACGCTGCCAGGCACCTTAACAAAACGGGTGCACATCGCCAAAGTGAGGCTTTACGTGAGCGCGCAAAACCCGGTGACCTGGACGAACTATACCGGGTTTGACCCGGAGGTGGCATCGAGCAACCCACTGCTCAACAGCATCGACACAGGCAAGTACCCGGTGTCGGCAACCTACAGAACAGGCGTTACCATCGATTTTTAATCAAAAGACGGAATCTATTATGAAAAATATAAGCAAACTCTTTTTGTGTGCCGGCCTGTTGTTTTTGAACACAGGTTGCGAAACAGACGATTTCCTGGACAAGGTGAACCCGAATGCCCTGAATGCCGACTCCTTTTGGAAGGACGCAGACCAGGTGGGGCAGGGGCTTATCGCCACGTATGCCGCCCTGCAGTTTCAGGGGGTGATGGGCGCCACCGCAACCACAGAGTTGCCGGTGCGCTCAGACCTGGGCCGCCCAAACAACTGGAACGCCAACGCCAGGTCGCTCAACACACTGACATTCAATGATAACACCGGCGTTGTGAAGCAGAAATGGGATAGCGCTTACGAAGGCGTTTATCGGGCCAACCAGGTGCTGGAGCATCTGGGCGTAATCCAGGATGTGGAGCAGCGGCAGACTGTGGAGGCCCAGGCAAGGTTCCTGCGCGGATTCTTTTACTACATTCTTTACCAGGGGTATAATGGCGGCAGCGTGATTCTGCATACGTCTACCCCAAAAGTGAAGGAGGATTTCAGCAAGTCGCCTGCTCCGAAAGAGGATGTCTTCCAGCTGATTTTGGAAGACTTTGAGTATGCCGAGGCCCATCTTCCCAAAACCTGGAACGCAAACAACGTGGGCAGAGCCACCTGGGGAGCAGCCAGCGCGATGCTCGGGAAGCTGTGGATCAATGAGGGGGAGTATGAGAAAGCCAAAGGCTACTTCAAAGCCGTCATCGACCGCCCTGACCTCTACTCCCTGACCCCGGACATCGGGTGGAACTTTGACGAAGAGCATGAGTTTAACGCCGAGTCAATATTTGAGGTGCCTTTTTCAGCCACTGCCAAGTCGGGCAACATCTATGGAGCCAACGACGGGCCTATCGGGTCTGAGGGCACGAACCGGAACTATACCCTGGGGTCAACCACAGGGGGAGGCTTCCGCGTCATCATGCCATCCTATTGGGTAACCATGCTTTTCAAGGAAGACCCCATGGACCCTACCGATCCGCGGTATGAGGCGGATGATGTGTACTCGCTCAGAACATCCGCGTCTATTGCCATTGCAAACGACCTGGGCTCTACCTTATACCAAAAGCCGTCTGACAAGGGGGGGGAGTATAATAATCGCGAGGCATCTTACCTGAAGAAGTACCAGAATTGGAAAATGGAGCGTGAGCCCCTGACGATGAACTCGGGCATCAACGAGCGGGTGATCCGGCTGGCAGAAGTTTACCTGCTTTATGCTGAGACGTTGCTGCAAACCGGTGGCAGCGTTTCGGAGGCACTAGCGCTTGTGAACCAGATCCGCGACCGCGCCGGCGTGGTAGAGCTGGAGGCGGCAGCCTACGACGCAACCGCACTGATGGAGCACATTATGTGGGTGGAGCAACCGCTGGAGCTGATGTTTGAGGGCCACGACCTGCGCTGGGAAAGCCTGAGACGATGGGGCAAGATTAAAGAGCAGTACAGCAGGCTGGCGGCCATGAAGTTCACGCTGGACGGGCAGAACATCCGGTGGTACCAACCCGGTGATGAAGGGAAGTTCTTTGTGGTGCAGGAGTTTGTGGAAGCCGCGCAGGACTATAACCCCGCCCTGCACGATTACTTCCCGATACCGGTAACCGAGCAGCTAACCAACCCAAATCTTTAGGCAAACACAAGGTAAGTGGCTCAGTCCAATGCATTTGGTAAAACAATAAACGTTGAAGAATATGAAAAATAACCTATATAAAATAGCGGCGCTCCTGTTACTGGCAATGGGTATAAATGCCTGCGAGAAAGAATACGAAGTGCCGGGCGGCAGTTTTGCCGACCCTGTGGTGTCGCGCAGCAAGGCCACCTTGCAGGTAGGCGACTTCAGCTCTTTCGCTGACCTGTCGCAGGGTGTGAAAGAGAGAAGGTGGAGCCTGCCGGAAGGAGCCGAGGTGATGAACGACAACAACGACACCACTTCGGTTAAGGATGTCATACATGTCAAGTTCAACAAAACAGGCATTCAGAAGGTCCGTCTCAAAGCTACGTTTGCCGGCTCAGAAACTGTGCTGGACACCACCTTCAGCATCACGGTGCTGGATACCATCACCACCAACATCGGGTATACCACCTCGAAGGCGGGTGCCGAAAGCGGCGCGTACAACCCGGCTACCGGCAAAATCACGATTGAGGCGGGTAACCTAGTGTACTACAAAGATGCCAGCACGGGCAAACCGGACACACGGGTATGGAAGTTTTCGGGCGGATCGCCGGAGGCAGCCGGAACCGCACCGGGCGATAGCACCGTGGCCGTGCTCTACAAGAAGCTGGGCACCTACGACGTGCAGCTGATCACGTCTCGCCTGAGCCCGTTCGGGCGGCCGGACACCGTGTTGCTAAAGGGTTTTGTGGAGGTGATCCCATCCACCGAACCCGTAGCGATCATCAAGGTGGCCGAGACCGAAGGTGGCGTGGTGCAGGTGTTCTTTAGCAGAGAGGTGGATGCGGGCACGCTGGCAAATGCCGCCAGCGCCTTGTCGCTTCAGGTAGATGGCCAGCCTGCTGCCCTCGCAAAGGTGGCCGTGGACGCAAACGACGCCAGTATCCTCAACATAACCCCTTCCGCAAACATCAAGAACAGCCAGAAGGCCACCCTTGCCTATACTGACGGGGCCATCTCCTCCACAGACGGATACACGATCGATGACTTCGGCCCGATGGAAGTGGCGGTTTTCAAGAAGAACCTCTTCCCATACGGCACTTTCGAGAGCGGCACGCTTGGCCCTAACTGGGCTGGCCCCACAGGGGGAAACCCTGCGGGAGTAGTCGTTGTACTGTCCACCCAGAACGCATTTAAGGGAGCCTACAGCCTGAAAATGACAGCGCCCAATAGCCCTCAAAACAACTATGTGCTGCAATCCGCTGTCGTGCCGACGGCCCTGGAGGCGGGCAAGACCTACGTGTTGGAGTATAGCTACAAATTTGTCGGGAACTGGGCTGGCGGCGAGTGGACGTTCAGGCTGCAGCCCGGGGCCGCCTGGTCGGATGCGCTGAAGATGTGGAACGGCAACTGCTGCGGGTCCGAGCTGGATGGCCAGTGGCACACCAAGCGGCAGGTCCTGAACACGACCACCGAGGGATGGGCCGATTTCAAACTGCATTACCAGATGATCGGATCAAATGACGGAAGCCCATACATCATGTACCTGGACGAGATCATGATTTACGAAAATGAGTCCTGAGTGAGGGGCCTCTTGCCGGGCTGCGCTACACAGGAGTCCGGCAAGAGGCCATTTAGGAGTGGAAGTAGAGAGATTTTAATCATAAAGAAAGAAAATGAAGCCAAAATACATCGGTGTGATCCTGGCGCTATTCCTGGCGATGGGAGCATACATCATCATAGCGCAAGGCAGCACGAAGAACGCTGCAAGCAAGCCAGATAAAGCAGCAGCCAGCTATACCCCCGACTGGGACTCGCTGCGGAAATACGAAACGCCGGAGTGGTTCCGAGACGCGAAGCTCGGGATATTCATCCATTGGGGGCCGTACAGTGTGCCGGCTTACGGAAGTGAGTGGTACCCGCGCAACATGTACCAGGATTCGGTGGTATGGGGCGGCGACGGCAAGGTGATGCAGAAAGAGCCATCCGGCATTTACAAGTACCATGTGGAGAAGCATGGCCAGCCAGGCAAATTCGGGTATAAAGACTTTATACCCATGTTCAAGGCCGAGAAGTTTAACCCCGACGAGTGGGTGCGCATCTTTCAGGATGCCGGTGCGAAGTATATCGTGCCCGTGGCAGAGCACCACGACTCTTTTGCCATGTATGCCTCGAAGGTAACCCGCTGGAACGCGAAGGACATGGGCCCCAAGCGAGACGTTTTGGGCGAGCTGGTGAAGGCAGGGAAGAAAAAGGGCCTGAAAGTCGGTGCCTCTTCGCACCTGGCCTTTAACTGGGACTACTTTAACCACAAGCCTGAGTTTGACACCTCAGACCCCGCGTACGCTGATTTGTATGGAAGGGCGCACGTGCCGTATACCCCCGCCGACAGCCAGTTCCTGGAGATGTGGTGGGCCAGAACGAAAGACATCATCGACAACTACCAGCCGGACATCCTCTGGTTTGATTTTGTGCTCGATAGAGCAGAGTATCGGCCATACCACCCTAAACTGGCGGCTTATTACTACAACAAAGGCCTGGAGTGGGGCAAGGAAGTGGTGCTGCAGAACAAAAACTTCGGCGGTTTCGAGTCATACCCTCCGGGCACCAACGTGCTGGACCTTGAAAGAGGAAAGATGTCTGACATCAACGCGTACCCTTGGCAGACAGACACGTCCATCGGGAAGAACTCCTGGAGCCACGTTACCAACTGGGACTCCAAAACGCCGAACACCATCGTGGACGACCTGATCGACATCGTGAGCAAAAACGGTAACCTGCTGCTGAACGTGGGCCCGAAAGCTGACGGCACCATACCTGAGGATCAGAAGCTTGTTCTGAAGGAGATTGGCAACTGGCTAAAAACGAACGGGGCGGCCATCTATGGCACCCGACCGTGGGTAATCTTCGGGGAGGGCCCAACAGAGGTGGCCACTGGCCATCATACAGAGGGCAAAAACAAGGAGCTGACCAGCGATGACTTCCGGTTCACCAAAAAAGGCGATACTGTTTACGCCATTGCCATGGACTTCAGCAAAGACGGTTCGTACAAGATCACCTCGTTTGGCAGCAAGAGCAAGTACCTGGCAGGAAGCAAAATCAAGCAGGTGAAAATGCTGGGCTCCTCCGCAAAAGTAGACTGGAAACAGACCAGCGAGGGGCTGGTGATCAAAACGCCTGACGTGCCGCAAGGCAAGTATGCATGCGCATTTAGCATCTCTATGTAAATTCCACATCCAGGCCCGTTCCAAAGTGTTCGGGCCTGGTTTTTTTAGTGCTTTGCCCGCCGGGTATGTATAGGCAGGGCTGAATAATTTCCTTGTTTTCTACAGGTCGCAACCACAGGGCAGCCGGCAAACTTTACGTCATCAAGTATGCGCAGCCTTTTAGAGTATGCTTAAATTTTAACTTTCTGTTTTTCAGTCAGTTCGGTTTAATATCACCCGGCAGTTGTGCCACAAGGCCCAGTTTTGGGCACTTTCAGGCGTTTTTCGTGGTCCTTGCCGAGCCTGCGGAAGAAGCTGAACATGCCGAAAGCCCGCTCGGTGACCCACCGCCATCTGACCGGCACAAAGCCCGCGGCGCCTGGCTGCTTGGAACGGATCTCCAGCTCCACGCCCAGCAGGTTCTCGCCCACCCACTCCATGAACACCTTCTCGTAGGCCACATCGGCCAGTGTCGTCTCCATGCGGTGCAGGTACCCTTTGGGGCCACTGCCCGCCCACCCGGAGCATGTAAAAAATAGCGTTGCCTATAACCCGCAAGTAGTGTTTGCGTTTCCTTTCTACAGACAGCGATGCCTTCACCACTGCCCATTGCGGGTCAGTAAGTCTCTCATACTGAGATTCCATAAACTTGAATTTTTCGTCACATTTAACTTACGGATTGACTCGCTCTTTTTTACCCTATCACAAATTCAAACATGCTATTAACTCAGGCAGTTGTATGTGATTTAATTACGCGTGCTACCTCCATACATAGTGCAGACAGAAGGAACAGAATACTCCTGTTTGCAATGAGGTGTAACTTATCTAAAATTATACATGGGTAAGGAATACACAACCTTGCAACCAACAAGGAAAGACAGGGTCATAAGTAGGACAGCTATTGTATAAGTTTAGCTGTTAGAATTTTATGTTTGTCATTATAAATACCTAACCCATACTTATGAAAAGAATACAACCATTCTTCGCTATTTTACTTTTATTTCTTATTACCTACCATGCTTTGGTCCCCAAACTAAAGAACAAGGAGACAGTAGCTGTGGAAATTGAAGTGAAACAATAAAACTTGCTACAACCACATCTTTATTATAGCTACACCACGGCAAAGCCAAGTACGTTTGCTGCCATGCTGCCCGCCCCCACTTTAAATTAATATGGTATGGTTGATAACACAGAAAAAACAATAGAACTATTTGACGGGTTTCTTAACAATAAATAGTTTTTTTATATAAAAATAAAGAATGGATTTAACGATTGAAAACATACTATTAGTTGGCTCTATCTTGCTTTTTATTAGCATTATCGTAGGTAAGACAACTTATAAATTTGGAGTACCGACTTTAATACTCTTTTTGGCTATCGGAATGTTGGCAGGTTCTGATGGTATAGGCGGCATCCACTTTGATGACCCAAAAATAGCCCAACTCATCGGTGTTGTTTCACTAAACTTTATTTTGTTTTCAGGGGGGCTCGATACCGATTGGAAGTCCATAAAACCCATTCTCAAAGAAGGACTTGTTCTATCAACCTTAGGCGTTTTACTGACAGCCCTTTCACTCGGGACATTTGTTTGGTTTATTACCGATTTTACCATTTATGAAAGTATGCTTTTAGGCGCAATCGTTTCATCTACTGACGCAGCCGCCGTGTTCTCAATTTTGCGTTCAAAGAGCCTCTCACTGAAAACAAATCTGAGACCGACATTAGAGTTAGAAAGTGGAAGTAACGATCCAATGGCCTATGTGCTAACTATTGCCTTTTTGACTTTAGTAATCAACCAAGATCGAAGCATTGTTTCCATTGTCCCCTTATTTTTTCAGCAAATGATTTTGGGGGCCATTGCAGGCTTTGTATTCGGAATTCTTAGTAAATACATCATCAACAAAATCAAACTTGACTTTGAGGGGTTATACCCTGTTTTGGTTATTGCGCTGATGTTCATCACATTTTCGACTACTGATTTTTTCGGTGGCAACGGCTTTCTTGCCATATACATTTGTGCGGTGTACTTAGGAAATCAGGACCTTATACACAAGAAAACCATTTTGAAAATGTATGATGGTTTGGCTTGGCTGATGCAAATTGTCTTGTTCCTTACGCTAGGCCTACTAGTTTTCCCATCCCAAATAATTCCATATATCGGCATTGGACTGCTTATTTCGTTGTTCCTGATCTTAGTTGCTCGCCCTATAAGCGTTTTTCTCAGCTTGATCTTTTTCAAAATGAAACTAAGAAGACGGTTGTATATTTCCTGGGTGGGGTTACGTGGTGCTGTTCCGATTGTATTTGCCACGTACCCACTCTTGGCGGGAATTGAAAAAGCAAATATGATTTTCAATATCGTATTTTTTATTTCAGTAACATCAATCCTAATTCAGGGGACAACGTTGTCAATCTTTGCAAAATGGCTAAAAGTGGCCCTGCCTGAAAAACTAAAAAAGATTACCGAAATAGATAAATTCATTTTAGATCTGCCAAAATCTTCTCTGCAAGAATTTAAGATTTTGCCCGACTTTTTTGCCGTAAACAAAAGAATTGTTGATTTGAATTTTCCAAAATCCGCATTTATTATCATGATAAAGCGTGATAAAGAATACATTCGCCCAGGTGGTTCTACCGAAATTAAAGCAAACGATACGTTAATGGTGCTTGCAGATAAAAAGGAAGATTATACAGAAGTAAAAGAATGCCTTTACAAGCCAAACAATATAAAAAAACACCAACCAGGCAACGTCAAAAGTGAAGGCACAACCGAGTAGAATACCCCGCCAGCGTTAGCTGCTAGGGTGCGCCGCTCGCACCACCATACGTATGGGTTGCGTATACGGCGGTTCACGAAAGCTTAGCCGCCCCTTTCACCAGCCATACCTCCGAAGCGCATACGGCTCGTTTTCTAGCGGCACCAGGCGAACCACCTTGCTGTTAGCTAGCATGCTTTACCAGCTTACCCGTAAAGAGACTTGTACCCTCTTGAATAATTTAATACCTTCAGTATCAGGTGCTCCTGCTAGGCGCACACAAGCTCTTTTATATAAGCCATACCTCGTCTGCGCCTCGTTCGCCCTGTAAATAAGACTTCGTGGTGCATCAAATCATTACGTTTTCAAAATTAAGCGCAGCTCTTACATCAAAACTTTATAAGAATTTAACTTCCAACGCCAGGTTAAAATATGAAAACGACCAACGATTTTCAACAACTTGAAGACCTTGACGAAGAACAATTGCCAATTGCCAAGTATAAGTTGCATGATTGGACTCATTTTGCAGGACTGTATGCTGCCGAGCATGTCGCCGCGACCGAGTTTGTTATTGGGGCGACATTTGTCGCGCTGGGTGCCAAGACAATGGATATTTTGTTGGGGTTACTGATTGGCAATGTCCTGGCCGTCCTCAGCTGGACACTGATTACGTCACCTATTGCAGTCGACACACGGCTTAGCCTCTATACCTATCTCAATAAGATCGCCGGCGACTCGATGACCAAGCTTTACAACTGGGCGAATGTTGTCATCTTTTCAGTCATATCCGCTGCCATGATCACGGTATCGGCCACGGCGGTTCGTTTTGCATTTGACATACCTGCCCAACTAAACTGGTACCCCACAAATCTTTGGTTTGTTTTGATTGTATTTGGTGTCGGTGTAGTGGTAGTTTCTATCGCGATTTATGGGTTTAATGCCGTTTCTGAATTTTCCGGAATCTGTGCTCCCTGGTTGTTCGCCATGTTTACCAGCGGGGCTATGGTGCTTTTGCCCGCACTATCCCTGGCAGTTTTAGGCAAGCCATTGCCAGCCGGATGGAATGATTTTATAGCGTTGGGCGATCAATCCATATGGACAGGGATCGACAGTAACGGCCAACCGGGCATCGGGTTAGTTGAGGTGATCGGTTTCGCCTGGGCCGCCAACACCATTACGCACTTCGGCCTTATAGACATGGCGCTTTTGCGTTTCGCGAAAAAGAAGATTTACGGGCTGGCCACAAGTACCGGAATGATGTTCGGGCACTATGTCGCCTGGATTGCAGCGGGTATTATGGGAGCCGGGGCTGCCGTAATACTAGGGAAATCCATAGTGGAACTCGATCCAGGCGACGTTGCCTACTATGCCCTGGGCTGGTCTGGATTTGTGATCGTGATCGTAGCGGGCTGGACCACAGCCATTACGAACCTTTATAGGGCAGGATTAGCTGCGCAGGCCATCTTCTACAACCACTCGCGCATGAAAACTACCCTCACGGTTGGGTTGGTCACAATAGCGATAGCATGTTTCCCGTTCGTGTTTTCCCAAATACTGCCCCTGTTGACGTATGCCGGCCTGATAGTGGTTCCTGTAGGCGCGATTGTCTTCGCCGAGCATCAAATTTTCCCCAGAATAGGGTATACCCGTTATTGGGCGACTTACCGCGAATTGACGTTTAACACACCCGCTGTGGCTTCATGGGCTTTGGGCTTGATATTCGGGTTTGGGTTGAACGCGCTTAATGCGATGTCTTTCTTTTATTTGTTTATCCCCACCTGGGTTTTCACCATCCTTGTCTATACATTCCTGGCAGCACGCTATGGTGCTAAAAAAGAATACCCTATAGCCGAGGAACAGGAATCAATGCGGAACGAAAATATCGCCAGGTTTCAAGAGCAAAAAGCCAAACTAGAGGACAAGCATATAAAAGATCACTCCCTTTTCTCACGGGTGCTTAAAAGCATCTCGATTATGGCGCTTATCATCATTTTAGTATTGGCCAGTATAGTACTATTTGGCAGTTCTGATGAAAACATGTACTTGCAAAATCGTGAGCAATTTTACCGGTACGCCTTTATCTGTACGATTGTCTATTTCGTTGCTGCCTATTGGGTTCTGCAACGGGGAAAACACAAAAAAGCATAATTACTATGGAAAACACGTTGCAACTAAATCAACAGAATCTGAACCAAATTGCCGCCCGCATTCCATGTCCTGCTTACCCCAGAAATGAGCTAAAGGCAGGTATGGTGCATATTGGTGTCGGCGGTTTTCACCGGGCGCACCAGGCGTTTTATACCCATAAGCTTCAGGAAAAATTGAATGCTCCTGCATGGGGCATCTGCGGTATAGGGTTGCGCGAAGGCGATAGAAAAATGCACGACGTTCTTAAAATGCAAGACGGTCTTTATACCCTTATCGTGAAGCACCCTGATGGAACGATAGCGCCACAGATTATAGGCTCGATTACCGATTTCTTGCTGGGGGTGGATGATCCTATGTTCGTCATAGCGCGTATGGCCGACTCTGCTACCAAAATCGTTTCGCTCACCATTACCGAAGGAGGCTATAATTTCAACCCTTCGACAGGGGAATTTGACTTCGGGAACCCTGATACTCAACACGATTTAAAAAATCCTGACAGCCCTAAAACGGTATATGGGTTTTTAACGGCCGCTCTAAAGAAACGGCGTGATGCAGGGCTAAAGGCATTCACCGTATTGTCTTGCGATAATATTCAGCACAACGGCGATGTAACGCGTGCTATGTTATTATCATTTGCAAAGGAACAGAATGCAGCATTGGCTACCTGGATTGAACGAGAGGTATGTTTCCCGAATAGTATGGTTGACCGCATAACGCCTGTCACCACCCAAGCGGATATAGCTTACGTAGCGGAAACATACGGAATAGAGGACGCGTGGCCGGTAACCTGTGAGCCATTCATACAATGGGTCGTGGAGGACAAATTTTCCGATGGGCGACCCGAATTCGAAAAGGTAGGGGTGCAGTTTGTTCCCGATGTGAAGCCCTATGAGAAAATGAAACTCCGGCTGCTTAACGCGGGCCATTCTGTGTTGGGTATTTTGGGCGCGCTACACGGGCACAAAACCATTAATGCCTGTATGGAAGACAAAACGTTCGTTACTTACCTGAGAGCGTTTATGGATAAAGAGGCCACCCCGGTCTTGGATGAGGTGAAAGGGATTGATCTGACAGCATACAAAGACAGTCTGGAGGCGCGCTTTGCCAATCCTAACATAAAGGACAGCGTTAGCCGCATTTGTTCGGAAAGTTCTGCCAAGTTGCCCAAATTTTTGATCGCGACCCTTCAGGAAAATTTAGCCGCAGATAAAAGCATTGAGTATGCAACATTGGTCATGGCTGCCTGGTGCTACTACAGTGATAAGCAAACCGATAAAAATGGACAGCCCCTCGAAATTATCGATGCCCTGAGTACCGAGCTTTACGAAGCGGCGAAACAGACCATAACAGACCCGCTGGCCTTTATCAAACAGCAGTCTCTTTTTGGTGATCTTGCTAAAAACGAGCGCTTTGCGGAGTTGTATGGAGCTATGGTTCAGAAAATATATGCGGATGCCAATATCAAAAAGCATATGCAGGAGATGCTTTAGTGATCTGGAATGGGCGATCTAAGGTTTGTTTGCAAAAGGTACAGAAGCTCGAAGCTAACCTGCCAACTCTACTCCACGCATTCTGCAGATAAGCCGAATAGCCTTCCGCTTATACCCTAGGCGGCCTCAAGCAAAAGGAACAATGCGAATAGCTTTCATAACAGTAATTGGATTACACGGAATTATCCATTTGTTCGGGTTTCTAAAAGCATTTGGTTTATCGGAGTTTAATGCCATTTCTGAACCGATTTCCAAACCGTTTGGAATAATATGGTTGTTGACTTTTATCTTGTTTGCTGTTGTCGTATTTCTTTTGTCAATCCAGTCTCACTATTGGTGGAAAATCGGAAGTGTGGGCGTTATTATTTCACAGTTTTTAATCCTAAACTATTGGAGTGATGCCAAATTCGGGACAATTGTAAATTTGATTATTTTCGTTTCAATAGTACTCGCGTATTTAACTTTCCGCTTTAAGAGCAAAGTGAGTGATGAAACAGCAAAAATGTTTGAGAATTCAAACACGATAGAGACGTACATCCTCACGGAGAAAATGATTTCGGGCTTACCGGCAGTAGTGCAGAAATGGTTATTGAATAGCGGAACAATTGGTAAAGAAGCGGTTTGCAATATTTATATAGAGCAAGACTTACAAATGTTGATGAAACCGGAGCAAAAAGATTGGAGCAACGCCAAAGCTAAACAGTATTTCACAATTGAACCGCCTGCTTTTAATTGGTCTGTAAATCTAAAAATGAATCCATTGTTAGATGTGGTCGGGAGAGACAAATTTGAAAATGGGCAAGGAGAAATGACAATAAAGCTGTTTTCGCTCTTCCCGATTGCAAATGCTAAAAACAATCAAAAGGTAAATCAAGCAACATTGCAGCGATATTTAGCCGAAATAGTATGGTTTCCTTCTTCGGCTTTAAGCCATTATATCTCTTGGGAAACAATTGATGAATATTCCGCCAAAGCAACAATGGAATATAGAGGAACAAAAGGTTCAGGTGTTTTCCACTTTGACGAAACCGGCAATTTTAAAAAATTCGTGGCAATGCGATATAAAGATGCAAATGATACCGAAGCTACGGAATGGACGGTTACCGCAAACAAAACCGAAGAGCGGAATGGTATAAAAATTCCTGTGGAATTGAAAGCGGAATGGAAATTAGAGAATCATAATTGGACGTGGTTAAAACTAAAAATTACAGCTATTAAATACAACCTGCGAAAAATGCCAGAAGCCTGACTAAGGATAAAAATGATAGCGGTTTAATCGCTATAACTAAAGTAGTGCTTTGCCAAATTAGAAATTAAGAATTAGAAATAAGGCATAAAATCCGGTTCTATTCAGCTAAAAACAAACGCTAACTCTGGTAATTAAATTGGTCGAGTAGTAGGCAAATACAAATATGGTCTGTTTTTATCCGAAAAAATTTGTGTTCCAAATCGGCTGCTATTCATATCCGAAATGTTATGAGCAATTTAATGCAAGTGCGCCGTCCTGAAATAGTATGATGAAGAAACAAACAAAACGAATTCTCAGAATAGTATTTATTCTTGCAAGCATAGGCTCCTTGTTCTTCGTGCCATGGGTTTTGGTATGGGCTTGGATAGTACCACTACCTGACACAGTTCAGGAACAAGTAAATGAAGCAATTGATCATGGGTTTGATGGGATTATTGTCTATGTAGATCAAGGAAGGAAGGAACCAGCCTTTTACGCTGCTGGATGGAAAAACAGGGAGAAAAAGATACCCGCCGATCCTCATTCATTGTTCAAAATTGCCAGTATCAGCAAGTTATATGATGCTGTTGCTATCACCAAATTGGTAAATGACAAACGCCTGTCTTTGGATAAAACGCTTGCCGATTATTTTCCAGAGCTTGTCGGACGAATTCAAAATGCGGATAAGATTTCCTTAAGAATGATGGTGCAGCATCGGAGTGGCATCCCTAATTTTACGGACACCCCAAACTTTTGGATTGACCCACCAAAAAGCAGCAAAGAAGCGCTTGAATTAATCCTGGACTCGCCGGCTGACTTTGAACCAGGTGAAGACTATGCGTATTCAAACACGAATTATTTGTTGATTTCAGAACTCATTGAAAAGGTTGTGGGCTATAGCAAATTCCAATACATCAAGGAGGAAATATTGACCCCTCTCGGACTAAAAAACACCTTCGGGTCCATTCGTGATGTGGATATAGACGATGTGATGAGTGGCTATTACGTTGGCTATGAAAGCGATTTAAAAACTGAGGACCAGGGAATGCTGGCTACCGCAGCCGATGTGGGTACATTCCTGAGGGCATTAAACGATGGCTCTTTATTTGAGGAGGGGGAACAGGATATTTATACCTCCATCTATGTGTACGAGCATACGGGTCTGGTTCCCGGCTATCAGAGTATCGCAAAATACCACAAAGACATCGACACAGTTGTGATTCAATTTACAAACACCACAGATTTTGATGGATACAACTGGAATTTATCAGAAATTATATACAGCCGCATTGTAAAAATACTGAGAAGGCAAAAAAGCTCATAAAAACTGATCTCATTTGAGGATTACGTGCTGAACTGTTCGCAAAGCTCCAGCCTCAGTTGAGTCACGCGTTGCCTGCTCTCTTCAGTGAAGAGGCTGACCGCCAGCGCGGTCAGGAATAGGACCATTCACCTATGGTGGGGCACTGTCGGTCCACTGATAGTCAAGCACACATGGGCGGAGTCGCAGCGCACTGATTTAATGTTTTTCGCGGAGGTGTCGGAGGGGGCTGCAAGTAGCGGTGCAGGTAACAGAACGCTTCGGCAATGTATAACGCGCAGTAGTGGCAATTAAAGAACTCAACCGCCTGTAAGCGTGGGGATTTTCTGGATACAGCACCTACTACTTTGCAGGTAGTCCTTAAAAGCACGGCAGCGCTCCCACACAATGGGAGCGTTGCCGTGCTTTTTTAAATTAACTTCTGCTAGTTCTGACCAATGCCAGCGCTGATCAGCTCTTCTTTTGTTATCGCGTTATTCTGACAGCAGTTCAGCAGCTTGCCGTCCACGGCAACGGCTGGCATTCTAACTACGCCATACGCTTTCGCTTTGGCCAGGCAGGACTTATCGTCGCACATTTCTGCCATGTTATAAACGGTGACATCGCAGCTGTCGCATGTCAGGTCTTTTACCATTTGTACAACTGGCTCACACACAGGGCAACCAGCCGTGAAAATTTCTACTTTGCGTTTCATACCTTATTATCTTTTAGTTTAACATCTGATTCCTTGCAAGGGTAATACAAAGATACAACAGTGGGGTGGGGGGGAAGCAAACAAGGTGACTCAACTAGACTCTTATTTTAGACAACAAGCTTTTGCGCTAAGGCGCGGGATTTATTCCTGGGGCTTTGGGCTCCAAATACGCTCCCGTATCAATAAACACAGGCAGACTTAACGCCTAAGGCATCAGATCGAGGAAAACTTTGCCGTAGTAGAACCCCACAAAGAGCAGCGCACAGCCGCTGACAACCTGAATGATGCGCCTAAGCCAGGATAGCCGCGCCAACCGAGACACAGCCCCGGCAAAAAGGCCCACCAATAGAAATGGAAGCCCCCTGCCCAAGCCGAAGAAAAATGCCAGCAATAAGCCGTAGTACGGGTCGGCGGTGGCTGCCGCAACGGAAAGCAGCAGCAAAAGCGGCGCGGCAGAGGTGCCCAGGCTAAAGATAAAGCCATACATAAAGGCCCCTCCCATACCCGGCTTTCGGAGCGATGCCAGGCGGCTAACCTGCAGGCGAGGGCCATAGAAAGCGACTATGGCGGCTATCAGAGAGACGAAGACCATCAGCAGGGCCCAATAGCGACCAAAAGATTCTGTCAGAATCACGCCAAGCTTTCCGGCAAGCGCACCCAACAGCGTGAGGTTCACCAGAATGCCCATGAAGAACGCCACCGCAATCAGCAACCCGCCTTGGTTTCTTGCATCCGTGTTACTGCTCACCAGTCCTGCCATACCAAGCCCTACCGGGAGCGTGCACGGACAAACGCCGCTGGATACTATACCTGCCAACAGCGCAATTCCCAGGCTTAGGAATGAGGCTTCAGATAGGCCCGACCCGAAACTGCCAAAGAAGTCCTCTAAAGTCACTGCTTGGCTCCTTCCTCTATAGGTGTGCCGGCCTTGTACCCGATCTCATTTATCGCCTGCTGCACCTGACTTGGCGTCAATTCGGACGGTTGGTAGCTAAAGGTCACGTTACGGTGCTGCAGGCTCACCTCAATTTGCTGCACGCCCTCTAAAGATTTAAGCTTGCTCTTGACACTGGCCACGCAGGCATTGCAGGTCATCCCCTCAATGGGTATAGTGGTACGTTTAAGTTTGGAGGCAGAAAGATCCTGCGTTGCCGCGCCCGGCACTTGCTCTGGGTCTGAGCAACCCCCAAGCATAACAGCCAGCAATACTAGTGGCACAACCGCCACTTTGCTACTAAAAGAACTCACTTGCGTTATTAATTTCATCTGCAAACTGGTTTTGGTTAGTTTTATACATGGACTAAGCCTCCAGGGCTGTAAACCCCGCGGTGGTAATGGCGTTTTTCAATTGCTCCGGTGTCACTTTTGCGGGTTCATAGCTGATGTATACCTCTTTCCGGGTTACTTTCGGCTTTATACGCTTTACGCCACGCAGTTCTTTCAGGCAGGCAGCAACGGCTCCTGCGCAGCCTTCGCACACCATGTCGGGAATTTTGTACACCGCCTCAGCCAAGGCCTCCGAACTGGTCTCCTCCGCTTTTTCCAGTTTAATGCTGCGGATGCGAAGAGTGTTCAGCAGGATGGCAAATATACTTACGATCATCACGGCAATGGCCAGTAGTGGAGTAATAAGGCCGAAGGCTGCCAGCAGCATGCCCACCACGTTAAAAAGCACCGCCACGATCACGTTCCCGGTCATGGTGCGGTAGCTGGCTTTCCCTAGCGTTAGGGCATTTACCACGTCAATTAGCTTATCCCCTATCAGGATAACTCCTGCCGACTCAATTGCCACGTCAGTTCCTGCTGCGATGGCAATGCCCACGTCAGCTTGGGCCAGGGCAGGGGCGTCGTTTATGCCGTCTCCCACCATGGCCACTCTTCTGCCTTGCTGCTGAAGGCTAGTGATGGCCGCCACTTTATCGGTTGGCAGCAGTTCTGCTTTCACTTCCCGGATACCAATCTCCTGGGCAACGGCGCTGGCAACGGCCTGCGCGTCACCGGTAAGCATTACCGTATGGATGCCATTCTGATTAAGCTTCTGAACAGCCCGCGCTGCACCTCGCCGAGGGGTGTCCTGGAGCGCAATAATACACATGATGCTTTCCCGCATCGTAATGCCTATCACCGTCTTGCCTTCGGCACTAAGACTGACAATCCGGTTCATGACTTGTTCTGGCAGCCGCATGCCATTTTCAAGCAGAAAAGAAGGTTTTCCGGCAAGTATTTCGTCGCCCAGATAGGTCGCTTTCACTCCTTTCCCGGCAACAGCCCTGAAATTCTCTACTTCGCGGCTGGTTGCACCTTCGCGCTGGGCATAAAAAGCAATAGATTGTCCAATAGGGTGTTCTGACTTACTCTCCACTGCCGCCAATAAAGAGAGCACTTCAAGCCGCTCTTGGCCAAAGGTCTCTACATTTGTTACAGTGGGTTTCCCATAGGTGAGTGTGCCGGTTTTGTCGAATATGACTGTGTTTACCGTAGAGAGCCCATAAAACACCTCACTCGCTTTCACCAAAAGGCCAATCGAAATACCTTTGCCTCCTGCAATGGCCGCCAGCATTGGCGTTGTGATACCCAGTGCACAAGGGTAGCCCATGATGATCGTCGTGATCAGTGCCAACGTGGCCTGGGTGTAATTACCCGTGAAGATAGCCCATGCTGCGAAAGACAGCCCGGCGACGATAAAGACCACCGGCCCGTAATAGTTCATCAAGCGGTCTGCGAGTAGTTCTATCGGCGGCTTACGCTCGGAAATTGAACTCATCAGCCTGACAATCTGGCTCAGGAAGCTGTCTTCCCCGGTTTTGGATACCCTTACCTGCAAGGCTCCGTCCAGATTCAGTGTGCCTCCTATCACCGCGCTGCCCTTTTCCTTCGTGACAGGCACAGATTCGCCGGTAAAGCTGGACTCATCGACACTGGCTATACCCTGGATCACTTCCCCGTCAAGTGATATCCGCTCACCAGGCCGCACCTCTACCACTTCCTCCATCAAAACATCTTTGGTCAGTACGTCTACAAACTGGTTTCCACGCAGCACCCTTGCCCGGGCAGGTTGCAATGACAGGAGCTTCCGCACCGCCTCAGATGCTTTCTTGCGCGTATTTAACTTGAAGTAGGCAAAGAAAAGGTGCAGCGACATGAGCCATGAGGCAACGGGAAGGAAGTTTGGCCAGTCAGGACTGAACAAGGAGAGCGTTCCTATGATGAATGAGCCCCAGGCGCCAGCCGATAGCAACACATTGGCATTGATCACCCGCTGGCTAATGGCCATTATGGTTTTGCGAAGGATGGGATACCCCACCCACAACAGCACCGTTAGCGCTACTCCAAAACTAAACCAGGCTCTGTATAGCGCTGGCAAGCCAAAAATATTGATCGGGTCAATCAGCAGATCCACGATGGAAAGTGCCATGCCGATAGCGCCCCGCTGCTTAATGACCTGAAACAAATCTTCATCGGCCTTGTACTGCTGCACCTCCGAGCTGGACACACTGTAACCTAGCCGCTCTACGGCTTCGGTTAGCTGCTCTCTGGTTATCTGCGCAGTGTCGGCCTCCACCAGCACAATGCCATGCACCAGGTTAACCATCACACTCTTTATGCCTGCATAACGTTTTAAGGCAGTCTCTACGCTCATGGTGCAGAACGAGCACATCAGCCCGGAGACTTTCAGCTGAATTGTTTCTGTTGCCATCTTGATAAAGGTTGGTTTTTAAATTTTATGTGATGCGCGATAATCCGAGGTTGGGATTGTGCCGAAAGTTATGGCCTAGGGGAGGGGGGTGTGCAAATTGAATTTAGCCTCGTTTTCCAAAAGTAGAGAAAAAAGAGCCAAGCAATAAAGTGAGCAGAGGCAACAAGCTGATCTGCAGGAACGGTGTGAGCCCTACCTGTACCCATGGCAGCAGTGGCATGCGGGCACTATAGCCCCACCAGCCAAGGAGCAAGGGGATTTTCTCCATGGTGACAGCCGTTACCATACTCACCGACAAGGCAAGGAGCACTTTCCGCCAGCTCATTTTGCTCAGCCAACGCGGTTCCTGCAGCAGGAGGCCAACAAAAGCATAGATCAGCAGCGTAATCAGGATATCAGCTAGCGTGCATAGTAGCATAAACTTTTGCATGGAGAGGAGGACATTCTCATAAAGTGGTGCATGCAGGTTTTCCCAAAGTAAGTTAAGGGGGAACGCCAATAGCACGATCGCCAGGAGCTCTTTTCTCTGCGGAGTGCGCACCCTATACTTTTTTTTCTTCTTTCAGGTACTTCTCCAGCCACTGGGTAAGTTCCTCTAGCTCCTCCATCTTAAGCGTCAGTTCTTCCAGTTTCAGGTCGGGGAACTGTCGCCGGAGCGCCTCAATCTTGTCTTCGTTGCCGCAGTCGCCCGGGCAGGAGTTCCGCGCATTTACGATCTGGATGGCTAGTGTCTTTCGGTACACCTCGTCCAGCAGCAGGTGGTGCGCTTTCTGCAGTGCGCTCTCCACCGACTTCAGCTGCAGGAGTATGGCTTTGGGTGATTTGTCCTCATCCAGCATTCTGGTGATACCGTCTACCTGCCCGCTTATACTTTTCAGGCGGTTCTTTATGTCTCTGGTTAAATCTTTGGGTAACATGAAGCTTCGTTAATTTTGGCTAAACAAGTTTACAGAAAAGACCCGGCACAGTTTGCCAGGTCTTTCATGTTTAGAGCAGGTATGCTTTGCGTGTTTGAAAGCAAAAAACGTTCAGGAAGGTTTCTGGCGAAGCGTTATTTGAGCCGAATAGCAACGCTATGGGGCGCTAAAAAGGTTAAGTCAGATTCCTCGATGGACAGTTTGCAGCCCAAAAGATGAATTTTAAGCACGCTCTTAATCAGACTATAAGGCGCCTACGCCAGCATGCCGCATTTATCGGCACAGTCGCGGCATGCCTTGGCACACTCCTGGCACACTTCACTGTCGAACTTGGCACAGGCATCTGCACAATCGCTGCACACCTGGGCGCACAGCTTGCCAACCTGTCTCACGTAGTCGGAACTAGCTGCGCACATGCTGGCACAGGCTGTGGCCATATCAATGGCATCCAGGCAGAGCTGGTGACATTTTTTCATATCTGGCTCCCCCATATGTACGTCTAAGCAGACTTTGGCGGCTGTAACGGAGCGGTAACATGCGTCGATGCACGCTTGCATCTCTTTGCTGACCTTCTTCATAGTTTTATAATTTTTAAATAAAATCCTGCAGGCACAGCAGCTAAACCACTGTATGAAAACAAACCGTGCCTTATTTAATGGTTCTAAGCAATGTACATCAACCACCAGGGGGGGAGGCAAAAATTTATTTATTTATTACAGAAAAAAAACCTACACGACCCGTTTTATGCGAGTTGTAGCTACCTCACCAGTCATCTTCAGTATAAAAAGGCCATCTGCCTAATGAACCGGGGCCAAAATACTGGGCTGATTCAGCAGCTACGCTGTAATACATAAGGCGGTGCATACTTCGGTGTGTCGCTCTTGACGCTGAGTAGGTATGAGGTAGGTATGAGATATAAACTTAGGCCGTAGCAGAGCCTGGTTAGCCAACCCACCAGCCAACCCATCCGGAACCAGGATTATCAGAAAAGTGATATAAATCATTCCCTCGCCTGTCGGGCATCAGTCAGGCACTGGCTGATTTCGCTGTACTTTGCCGGAGTGTAAAAGTCAAATCTTTTATGCGCAGAAAAATGCAGCATACGCAAAAAGAGTCTCTGATTCAGAAATACAACGTGCCCGCACCGCGCTATACCAGTTACCCTGCCGTGCCTTACTGGAGCCAGGCCGCGCCCGATGCAAAGCGCTGGATGGACGTGGTAAAACATACCTTTGTCGCCTCGAATGCCACGAAGGGTATAAGCCTGTATATACACCTGCCGTTTTGTGAGCAGCTTTGCACCTATTGCGGCTGCAATACCCGGATCACTAAAAACCACGGGGTAGAGGAGGGGTATATACAGGCTGTTTTGCGGGAGTGGGGGCAGTACTCGCGCCATTTTCCCGAAAAGCCCATTCTGCGCGAGGTGCACCTGGGCGGAGGCACGCCTACCTTTTTCAAACCGGCGAACCTGCGCAAACTGCTGGAGGGGATTTATGCCGGGGCAGAATTTCACCCGGAAAAAGAGTTCAGCTTCGAGGGCCATCCGAACAACACCACGGCCGAGCACCTGCAAACGCTCTATGACCTTGGGTTTCGGAGGGTGAGTTACGGTATTCAGGATTTCGACCCGAAAGTGCAGGTCACGATCAACCGTGTGCAGCCCTTCGAAAACGTGAGGCGCGTTACCGAAGCGGCCCGCAGCATCGGCTACGCGTCCGTGAATTTCGACCTGATCTACGGGTTGCCTCACCAGACCCTGGAGACCGTGGGCGACACGATTGACAAGGTGGCTGCGCTGATGCCGGACCGTATTGCCTTTTACTCGTACGCGCATGTGCCCTGGGTAAAGCCGGGCCAACGCAGCTATGCCGAAAAAGATCTGCCCGACAACGCCGCGAAACGCGCCCTTTACGAGCTCGGCCTCCGAAGATTCCGGGCGCTCGGGTATACCGACATCGGCATGGATCACTTTGCCTTGCCGCAGGATGCCCTGTACAAGGCATACCAGCGGAAGGAGCTGCACCGCAACTTTATGGGCTATACCACATGCCCGACAGAACTGCTCCTTGGCCTGGGCACGTCCTCTATCAGCGATGCCAGGTATGCTTACATGCAGAACCTGAAAACGGTGGAGGCCTACCAGCAAGCGATAGCCGCCGGAGAACTGGCCGCGCTGAAAGGGCACTTTCTGAGCGAAGAAGACCTGCTGCTGAAAGAGGCCATCCTACAGCTTGCCTGTCGCGGTGAGCTTGAGCTGAACGAGAGGCTGCTGCAGAGCGTAGACGCCAACGCCCTGGCGGAGCTGCAGCAGATGGCCGAAGAGCAACTGATCGTGCTTTCAGAAGACAGGCTCACGATAACCGCGGCGGGCCAGGCCTTTGTGCGCAACGTGTGCGCCAAATTCGACCGCAGGCTGCGCGAAACGGCGAACACTGCCGAGCAGCAGGTGTTCAGCAAGTCCATTTAATGCCGTATACCCCAATCAAAAACAACCCCGGCACCTTTTCCTGCTGATCAGGATCAGGGCAACGGGTGACACTTGTCATCTTTTCCGACAGCGCCTCCCGCTACCTTTATACCATATATAAAGGAAAACTGAGATGGAAACCGCACTTCTAACCGATGTTCAGTACTGCTATCATTGCGGGGATGAATGCGTTGATGAACTGATACTCGCACACGGGAAATCCTTTTGCTGTGCCGGTTGCAAAACCGTTTACGAACTGCTGGAGGACAACAACCTCTGCACCTATTATACCCTGGAGCAAAACCCGGGCATAACGGGCAAAGCCCTACAGCAGGAAGCCCGCTTTGCTTACCTCGATGATGCCGGCGTGGCCGCCCAGTTGATCAATTTCCGCAACGACTCCATCTGCAAGCTCACCTTTCACGTGCCCCAGATGCATTGCAGCTCCTGCATCTGGCTGCTGGAAAACCTTTTCAGGCTGAACCCGGGTATTTCAGAGTCTCGGGTAAATTTCATGCGCAAGGAGATCTCGCTCACTTTTCTGCACCAGCAAACCACGCTGCGCGAGGTCGTGGCGCTCCTGGCCCGGATCGGCTATGAGCCGGAAATTACCCTGGCCGACACAGATGGCAGGAAGACCAGCAAGCCGAATCGCACGCTCCTGTACAAGCTGGGAATCGCGGGCTTTTGTTTCGGGAACGTGATGCTGCTGGCTTTCCCGGAGTACCTCTCCGTGACAGACGGGCTGCAGCGCACATACGGCACCTTTTTCGGATATTTGAGCCTGCTGCTCTCGCTGCCGGTGCTCCTGTACAGTGCGCGTGGTTTCTTTACTTCGGCGGTGGGGGGTATAAAACAGCGGATGGTGAACATAGACGTGCCCATTGCCACCGGCCTGCTGGCGCTTTTTACAGTCAGCTTCTATCAGGTCGTTACCGGTACCGGCCCGGGCTATTTCGACTCCTTCACTGGCCTGGTGTTCTTTATGCTGATTGGCAAATACTTCCAGCAGAAAACCTACGACACGCTTTCCTTCGACAGAGATTATACCGCCTATTTTCCGGTATCGGTAACGGTGCTGCGCGATGAGGCGGAAGCTGCTGTAGCGGTTCGGAACCTGAAGGTGGGCGACCGCGTCAGGATCCGCAACCAGGAGCTGCTACCGGCAGATGCCCTCTTGCTGTGCGGCTCCGCCCGGATTGACTATAGCTTTGTGAGCGGCGAGTCGGAACCCGTGGAGATGGTGGCGGGCGAGGTGATTTACGCCGGCGGACGGCAGGTGGGGGAGAGCATCGAGCTGGAAGTGGTAAAGGAAGTCTCGCAGAGTTACCTGACCCAGCTGTGGAACGACAGCGTGTTCTCCAAGAACGAGGAGCAGCGCGTGAGCACCTATTCCAACGTGGCGGGCAAGTGGTTTATCATCGCCACGCTGCTGATTGCCGCCGGGGCGCTTGCCTACTGGGTGCCGCGCGACCTGAACATGGCCATGAAATCCTTTACCTCAGTGCTGATCATCGCCTGC
The DNA here is from genome assembly GCF_022601975.1 of Pontibacter sp. E15-1. Lineage (GTDB taxonomy): Bacteria > Bacteroidota > Bacteroidia > Cytophagales > Hymenobacteraceae > Pontibacter. The sequence goes on along the minus strand of NZ_JAKVIR010000001.1, from coordinate 78,703 downwards.
CCGTGCGCGCTGTCGCTGGCCGCGCCTTTTGTGCACGGCCATACCCTGCGGGTGTTCGGCAAGAACAAGTTTTACCTGAAAAACACGGCGGTGGTAGAGGCGCTCGCCAGCATCGACACCGTTGTTTTCGACAAGACGGGCACCCTGACCGAGACCAGCGCTGCGGAGTTGGGCTATACCGGCAAAGCGCTTACAAGTGCCCAGGAGCAGGGTATAAAATCGGTGCTGCGCCACTCCACGCACCCGCTCAGCCAGCGTATTTTCCAGAGCCTGCCAGCCGACACCACGGATGTGGATGATTTTCAGGAGTATGCTGGCAAAGGGGTGTCGGGCAAAGTGAATGGCAGTTTCATCCGCGCCGGGTCTGCCGCCTATTTGGGCATTGCGCCGGGCCATACCTCAGATTCCCTGAAAACGAGTGTATACATCGCTGTGGACGGTGTAGTGCTGGGCTATTATACCTTCTACAATGTGTATCGGCAGGGCCTGAAAGGCATCCTGACCGAACTGAGCGACAAGCGCATTGCGGTGCTTTCCGGCGACAACGACCATGAGCGGGCGCGCCTGCAGAAACTGCTGGGGGCTGAGGCAGCGCTCAATTTCAGTCAGAGCCCGGTACAAAAGCTGGAGTACATACAGCAACTCCAAAGTCACCGCCACAAGGTGTTGATGGTGGGTGACGGGCTGAACGACGCCGGGGCCTTGCGCCAGAGCGATGCCGGTATAGCCCTGACCAACAGCATCACCAACTTCTCGCCCTCCTGCGACGCGATTCTGGATGCCTCCGCCTTCGACCGGCTGAGTAAGTTCCTGCGCTTCTCCAAAACAAGCATGCGGATCATCCTGGCTGCGTTTGCCGTGTCGCTGGTGTACAATGTCATCGGCTTGTCGCTGGCGGTGCAGGGGCTGTTTTCCCCCATCGCCTCGGCTATACTCATGCCCATCAGCTCGCTCAGCGTGATCGTGTTCGCCACGCTGTCAGTGAAAATCGCCGCAAAACGGGCCGGACTGTAGGCTGGGCTTCCGGTCCGGTAGCTGCTTGCTTTGTGATTTCAATTTATACCTATACATACCAGAATCCATGTACATAATTTTTCTGATGATCGGGATTAGTATAACGGTGGCCGCGCTTTTCCTGGGCGCGTTTTTATGGGCGGTGCGCACCGGCCAGTATGACGACGATTATACCCCGGCGGTGCGCATGCTGTTTGATGATGAACCGGCACCGGCCCGCAAGCCCGGAGAAGACGAAAAGCTGTAGCTTGTAGCCGCTGCGCTTTCTACGCAACGGATTGCTGCCGGTACCTCTACTATACTACAGCTGTTTTTGATTGGGGATATCTAAAACTGAAGTTATAGCCTATTCTACAGGATTTAGACATTAAGTTGCTCGAAATTGGCCTAAGAGCATGTTTAAAATTCATCTTTTGGGCTACAAAACGTCCATCAAGGAACCTGACTTCACCTTTTTATCGCCCCATAACGCTGCTATGCGGCTCAAAAAACGCCTCGTCAGAACCCTTCCTGAACATTTTTCGCTTCCAAAAATGAAATTTAAACCTACTCTTTGTTTTAAGTTGGAGTGTAAAGAAAGAGTCTCTTTTTTTATTTTCAGGGGAAACCTTGCATCGGCAGAAATTTATGTCTTTCTTTGAGAGTGAACGTTCACTCTCAAAGAATAATGTTGATTCTCCATGACTACAGATGTAACATACAGGCAACTAGAAATAATAGAAGCAGCTGGAAAGATACTTTCTGCATCTGGTGTTAGCGGCCTGACCATAAAGAACATGGCGAAAGAGATGAAGTTTTCTGAAAGTGCCATTTATCGTCATTTCTCTAGTAAGGAAGATATCATTGTGGCCATGTTGAATTACCTGGCTGAAAAAATGGATGAACGCTTTACTAAAGTAAGTGAGGGTGCTGGAACTCCTGAAGAGAAATTTAGGGCCCTGTTCCAAAGTCAGTTTATGTTCTTTGAGCAGAAGCCATATTTTGTGGTTGCCGTGCTTTCAGATGGGCTAATGGAAGAAAGTCAGAGAATTAATGAGGCTTTGCTTAAAATAATGAAAGTAAAAATGAGTCATTTGCTGCCCACCTTGGTAGATGGCCAGCAATCAGGTGTTTTTACGGATGAAGTTACGGCCGAAATGCTGACACATGTTGTGATGGCCTCCTTCAGGCTACAGATGTTGAAGTGGCGGCTGTCAGGTTTTAAGGCCGATATTCATGAAGATGGAAACAAGCTCCTGGATGCCTTATTAATTATCATAAAGAAAAAGTGAACAATCAATATAGTATAATAAGTGTGTATTGCCGATATACCCAGTGATTTTTGTTGTATACCTGTTTTTCTCATCTTAACTGATAACTGAGAAAACCACTTGCTCCTGGCCTCGATCTTGAGTCAGTTTTAAAAGGAACTGACTTTTTTTAGAGGCATATTAGTTAGTGAACATTCACACACAAATACATTGTTTGAAGCCTAAAACAAGATGTAATATATAATAGATAGCACTCATAAAAGAATGGGATGCGTAAAACTGATAATAAGAAATAAGTTGTCCATGCAAACTGAGTTTATGCCGCGGTTAAGTGAATGGTTGAATAGAACGATTAAGCTGCTACTGCTTCTGGCAGGCCTGGTGCCTTGTGGCCTCTATGCCCAACAAATGCCAACGCTCACATTAGAGAAGGCCCAGGAACTGGCACAGCAAAACTACCCAATTACGCGGCAGCGCGACCTGCTGCGGCAAACGGAGCAGTACACGCTGGACAGGCTGAACAAAGGCTACCTGCCCCAACTCTCTGTTAATGGGCAGGCTACTTACCAATCGGATGTCACGAATGTGCCCTTAGAGCTGCCCAACATGGAGATTCCCTCGCCACCTAAAGAGCAATACAGGATAACTGCCGATGTGAACCAGCTGGTTTACGACGGCGGGGTTATACGGCAGCAAAAGAACGTAGCGCAATTAAGCACAGCCGTAGAAACGCAGCAGGTTGAAGTGGAGCTGCATAAGCTCCGGGAACGCATAAATCAGCTGTACCTGGGCACCCTTCTATTGGACCAGCAGCTGGAACAGGTAAATCTGGTGCAGCAGGATTTGGAGGCAGGTATCCGGAAGGTGGACGCGCAGGTAAAAAACGGGGTGAGCTTCAAGTCAAATTTATACCTGCTGCAAGCTGAACTTCTTAAAAATACCCAGCGCCGGACTGAACTGCAGGCCTCCCGCCAGGCCACGCTGCAGACGCTTTCCCTCTTCCTGGGACAGACACTGGTTGAAAGCGTTACACTTGCCGTTCCTGCTGAAACAGAGCTTGCCGGTAAAGCTGAGATACAGCGCCCGGAGCTGAAACTATACTCCACCCAACGAACACTACTGGAGCAGCAGAATAAGCTGATATTAGCCCGCAACCTGCCTAAGACAAGTCTGTTTGGGCAAAGCGGGTATGGAAATCCAGGTCTTAATTTCCTGCAGAATGGAGCAGACTGGTGGTATATGGGAGGGGTTCGGTTGAATTGGTCTATCAGCAATTTCTATACTTACCGGAACGACAAACGAATACTTGCTGTGCAGCAGCAGCTGACAGAGGTGCAACGCGAAACTTTTCTGCTCAACACAAATGCGCAGCTGAAGCAGCAGCAAGCCGAGATAGAGAAGCTAGCGCAGCTTTTGGAGACCGACAGGGAGATTGCGGCGTTGCGCAGGAAAGTAAAGGCCGCTGCCAATGCCCAGCTGGAGAACGGGGTGATAACCGCCAACGACTACCTGCGCGAGGTATATGCCGAGGATCAGGCCAGGCTTACCCTTATCCTGCACCAACTGCAACTGTTACAGGCAAAGATCACCTATAGTACCCTACTTGGCCACTAACCTGAATATTTTGTTTTATGAGAAAGACGCAGTTTTTGTATACGCTGGTAATTGGGCTACTACTTTCCGGTTGCGGTAGCGATGAGCCGGAATTTGACGCCACCGGTACCTTTGAGGCCGATGAAGTGATCGTTTCTTCAGAACTGGGTGGCAGGATTGACTCCTTTACCGTGGAAGAGGGGCAGCAGCTGGCAGCAGGAAAGGTGGTCGGGGCGATTGATGCGCAGAACCTGGTGCTGCAGAAGGAGCAAGTGGAGGCAAGCATAGAAGCCCTGCAGGAGAAAACCCTGGATGTGCAGCCGCAGATAGAATTGCTCTGGAACCAGTTAAAGGTACAGAAGGCACAACTGGCTGCGCTGGAGCGGGAGCAGAAACGCACGCAGAACCTCATCGCCGCCGACGCTGCCACAGGCAAGCAGCTCGACGATATAAATTCGCAGATAGATGTGCTGAAAGGGCAGATGGAGGTAACGCAGCAGCAGATAAACGTGCAACGCACTGCCACTTACACCCAGAACCGTGGTATACTGAGCGAAAACAAGCCGCTGCAGAAACGCGTGGCACAGCTGGAGAACCAACTGGACGACGCCAGCATCACCAACCCGGTCAGTGGCACCGTGCTTTCTACCTACGCCGAGGAGGGGGAGATTACTGCACCGGGCAAGCCCCTTTACAAAATAGCAGACCTCTCCACCATGACCCTGCGTGCCTACATCACCGGCAGTCAGCTGCCGCAGGTGCGGCTGGGACAGCAGGTAAACGTGTTCGTAGACCAGGGAGAAGGCTACAAAGAACTGCCTGGCACCATAACCTGGGTTTCGGATAAAGCAGAATTCACTCCAAAAACCATACAGACGAAAGAGGAACGCGCAAACCTGGTTTATGCCATAAAAGTTCGGGTGAAGAATGACGGCTACCTGAAGGTAGGTATGTATGGAGAAGTCAGGTTGTCGGGGGAAGGAGAGGAGGAGAAATGAGCACAGCTGTGAAAGCCGATAACCTGGAGAAGCGCTATGGCACCAAAAAGGAGGTGACGCATGCGCTGAAAGGGGTTTCCTTTGAGGTGGAGCGAGGGGAGCTGTTCGGGATCATTGGGCCGGATGGTGCCGGGAAGACCTCGCTCTTCCGCATCCTGACAACGCTGCTGGTGCCTGAAGGCGGCCAGGCGCAGGTAGATGGGTATGACGTGGTGGAGGACTACAGGGAAATACGGAAGCGGGTAGGGTATATGCCGGGTCGCTTCTCGCTTTACCAGGACCTGACGGTAGAGGAGAACCTGAAGTTCTTCGCGACCATCTTCCATACCACGGTAGGGGAAAACTACGACTTGATCAAGGATATTTATGAGCAGATCGAGCCCTTCAAAGACCGAAAGGCAGGCAAGCTGTCGGGAGGTATGAAGCAGAAGCTGGCACTGAGCTGCGCGCTGATTCACCGGCCTTCTGTACTGTTCCTGGATGAGCCCACCACCGGGGTGGATGCCGTGTCGCGGAAGGAGTTCTGGGAGATGCTGCGAAAGCTAAAGGAGCAGGGGATAACCATACTGGTCTCCACCCCCTACATGGATGAAGCCAGCCTCTGCGACCGCGTGGCGCTGATACAGACCGGTGAGATTATGTCGATTAACACGCCGGAAGGCATCATCAGGGACTTTGAAAATCCCCTGGTGGCCGTCAAGGCAGATAATATGTTTCGCCTCCTGAAGGACCTGCAGAGTTTCCCCGGCCTGTTCGACAGCTATGCGTTCGGGGAGTACCACCATGCCGTGCTGCAAAAGGAGAACCAGCAGCAGGAACTGCAGGCGTACCTGCAGGAACAGCAGCATGAGTCGCTGGAGCTACAGCAAATTAAGCCTGATGTGGAAGATTGTTTTATAGCGCTAATGAAAACGGACTCTTGATGGGAATAGATAAAGAAAAGGTAATCACAGCAAATCAGCTGACCAAACGCTTCGGCGATTTCACAGCCGTGGATGCCATCTCTTTTGAGGTGGAGAAGGGGGAGATTTTCGGATTTCTGGGAGCTAACGGTGCCGGTAAAACCACGGCCATCCGCATGCTGAGCGGCCTGTCTATACCTTCGGACGGCGAGGCTACCGTGGCAGGCTTTGATGTATACCGGCAAACTGAGCAGATAAAGCGTAGCATTGGCTATATGAGCCAAAAATTTTCGCTCTACGAAGATCTGACAGTGCGGGAGAATATCCGGTTCTTCGCGGGCATTTATGGGATGAGTGACCAGTTCATCAAGGACAACACAGCGCGGCTGCTACACCAGCTGCGCCTGAAGGAGGAGGAGAACAAGCTGGTGAAGTCGTTGCCGCTGGGCTGGAAACAGAAGCTGGCTTTCTCGGTGGCGATATTCCATGAGCCGGAAATCGTTTTCCTGGACGAACCTACCGGCGGTGTGGACCCTGTCACGCGGCGGGAGTTCTGGACCATGATTTATGAGGCGGCAGAGTCGGGTATCACGGTTTTCGTGACGACGCACTACATGGACGAGGCGGAATACTGCAACCGCGTTTCCATTATGGTGGATGGCCGCATCGATGCCCTGGATACCCCGAAAAATCTGAAGCAGCAGTATGAGGTGGGCAGCATGGAGGATGTATTCATCAAGCTGGCCAGAAAAGCTACCAGGGCAGATTAAACACCAGCCATGAAGTGGCAGCCCATACGTATTTAAAAGAGCGAACGCATGAAACAGTTCATTTCCTTTGTAAGGAAAGAGTTCTATCACATTTTCCGCGATCCGCGCACGATGTTCATTCTGCTGGGCATGCCGGTGATTCTGGTGGTTATCTTTGGCTTTGCCCTCACCAACGAGGTAAAGAATGCTGACATCGCCGTGTTTGACCAGTCTAAAGACGAGGCAACTTCCTCCCTCATTGCCGAACTGCAGGCCAGCCGCTATTTCAATATAGAAAAGCGCCTGCGGTCTTATCAGGAGGTGGAAGAGGAGTTTAAAAAGGGAAACATTAAAATGGCGGTTGTGCTTCCCCCAAATTTTGGCTCCGATCTGCTCCACCTCCACAATGCCCAGGTGCAGCTGATCGCGGATGCCTCAGACCCTAACGTCGCTAACACCCTGACAAACTATGCGGCTGCGGTCATTCTGGATTTTCAGGACCGGATCACCGATGGCCGCAATCTCCCCTATACCATTACCACTCAGTTTCGGATGCTCTATAACCCCCAACTGAAAGGCGCCTATAGCTTTGTGCCCGGTGTGATGGCGATGGTGCTCATGCTGGTCTGTACCATGATGACGGCCATCACCATTGTGCGGGAGAAGGAAACCGGTACGATGGAAGTGCTGCTGGTTTCGCCGGTACAGCCGATGAAAATCGTCACGGCAAAGGCCGTTCCGTACCTGCTGCTCTCCCTGATAAATATTGCCACTATCCTGATGTTAAGTTATTTTGTGCTGGATGTGCCCATTAACGGAAGCCTCACTTTGCTGGTACTCCAAAGCATACTCTTTACGGTAACCTCGCTGGCGCTGGGCCTGCTAATCTCTGCCATAACAGACTCGCAGCAGACGGCTATGTTCATCTCACTTACCGGTATGTTCCTGCCCGCCCTCATGCTCAGCGGCTTTATGTTCCCCATTGAGAACATGCCAACCATTTTACAGCTTTTATCCCACCTGGTTCCCGCCAAGTGGTACTATATCATCGTGCGCTCTGTGATGATTAAAGGAGTCGGGATGGAAGCTGTGTGGAAGGAGACGCTTATACTATCGGGTATGCTGCTGTTCTTCCTGTTTATGAGTATCAAAAAATTTAAGATACGGCTCGCATGAGGACGCTACTGTTTCTACTTCAAAAGGAGTTCCGGCAAATCTTCCGGGACAAGGCCATCCTTCGCATGATTTTCGTCATGCCGATTTTGCAGCTGGTTGTATTGCCCTGGGCGGCAGACTACGAGATGAAGAACATCCGCCTCAGCATCGTAGACCATGATAATTCGCCATACTCACAGGAACTGGTACACAAGATCACCGCCTCGGGGTACTTTTTACTGAACACTTACACACAATCCTTTGCAGATGCCATGCACGAGGTGGAAGAAGACAGGGCGGACCTGATCCTGGAGATCCCGCCACGGTTTGAGCGGACGCTGGTACGCGAGAATGAGGCGACCCTGTTTATGGCGCTCAACGCGATCAATGGAGTGAAAGCCAACCTGGGAGGCGCTTACCTGCGGACGATTATTCAGGACTACAACCGCGAAGTACGGCTGAACTGGGTACAGTTGCCACGGTTCAACCCCGAGACACGCATAGAAATCGTGCCCTCCAACTGGTTCAACCCCTTCATGAACTACCAATACTTTATGGTGCCGGGAATCCTGGTGATTCTGGTGACGCTGGTCGGCTCATTCCTCACAGCGCTTAATATTGTGCGGGAGAAGGAGGTGGGTACCATGGAGCAGATAAACGTAACTCCGATCAAGAAACATCATTTTATACTGGGCAAGCTGATCCCCTTCTGGATTCTCGGTTTGGTGGTGCTGACAGTCGGGTTCTTTCTTTCCTGGGTGGTGTATGGCATTGTGCCGGTTGGCAGCTTTGTTACAATCTATGTGTTTGCGGCTATCTACCTGCTGGCAGTGCTGGGGCTCGGGCTGCTTATCTCTTCCTACGCCGACAGCCAGCAGCAGGCCATGCTTATTTCCTTCTTTATGATGATGGTCTTTATCCTGCTCAGCGGTCTTTATACGTCCATAGACAGCATGCCGGAGTGGGCGCAGTTGGTCACGCTCCTGAACCCAGTTGCCTACTTCATAGACGTTATCCGGCTGGTGGTGCTGAAGGGGGCAGGGCTATCTGAAATTCGCCAACAGCTGTTGACCATAATCGGCTTTGCCGTGGTACTGAATGCATGGGCGGTGTTCAGCTATAAGAAACGGTCGTGATGTGGGTGATATATACTTTGGTGCCAGAGAACTAATGGGTAAGTCAGCCTACGGTTCCTGTAACTGTCTCGTCCTGAAATAAGTTGGCGGTTTTGAGACGAAGTCCCTTTTTAATTTGTGACCTCCGATGCCTTTGCTATTGGAGGTTTTCTTTTTCCACTTTCTTGCCTCCAGTTCCCTTTGCCGGCGCATCTGCTCGGGCTTAAGGTAGTGGCAAGGGAGTCAGCAGTTCCAATCAGAGAAAACTCCTTAAGTTCCTGCAATAAGTGAGCGTGTATGACTTTTCGTATCGGTCCAACGCTGTCACAAGTTCGTGTGCCTCACTTATTCATTTTGTGCCGTAGTAGTGCGGCAGTGGTATAAAATGCCATTTTTAAGTGAGTTATACCCTTTAATCCTCCCTGGTATCATTCTATTTATACCTGCCTGCTGCTGATATCAATCAGTGCAAATACTGACTTTGGTCATCTTTTCAGAAGCCGTTCCTGCCGAATTTTGACATGTGAATCAGACCCTGCATCGGCTGGTCCACTCGCCGAAACGGCACTTCATAAAAACAATCAATCGCATACGCAAACAAAAATGGAGGACACCGCACATGTCAACTAATCTAGTAGAAGTATTCAGAAAAACGCCTGACCGGGTGGCGACCGACACCTTCTTCTATGACAACAGGATCGTTCGGGATTTTGGGATCGCCACCGTGTTCTGGGGCATCGCCGGCATGCTGATCGGGGTGATCATCGCCTTCCAGCTGGCTAACCCCGACGTGAACATGGGCACCCAGTATACCACCTTCGGCCGGGTGCGGCCCCTGCACACCAACGCCGTTATCTTCGCTTTCGTGGGCAACGCCATCTTCATGGGGGTATACTACTCGCTGCAGCGCCTCTGCAAGGCCCGCATGTACAGCGACCTGCTTAGCAAGATCAACTTCTGGGGCTGGCAGCTGATCATCGTGGCTGCCGTGATCACGCTTCCGCTGGGCATTACCACCTCGAAAGAATATGCCGAGCTGGAGTGGCCAATTGATATCGCCATCACGCTGATCTGGGTGGTGTTTGGCTGGAACATGTTCGGCACGCTTGCCAAGCGCCGCGAGAAGCACATGTATGTGGCCATCTGGTTCTACATCGCCACTTTCCTGACGGTGGCAGTGCTGCACATCGTGAACTCGTATGAGATGCCGGTTAACCTGTTCAAGAGCTACTCCGGTTATGCCGGCGTGCAGGATGCGCTGGTGCAATGGTGGTATGGCCACAACGCGGTGGCGTTCTTCCTGACCACGCCGTTCCTGGGCCTGATGTACTACTTCCTGCCCAAGGCCGCCAACCGCCCGGTATACTCCTACCGCCTGTCTATCATACACTTCTGGTCGCTGATCTTCATCTATATCTGGGCAGGCCCGCACCACCTGCTGTATACCTCGCTGCCGGACTGGGCGCAGTCGCTGGGGGTAGTGTTTTCTATCATGTTGCTCGCCCCGAGCTGGGGGGGTATGATCAACGGTTTGCTTACCCTGCGCGGGGCCTGGGACAAGGTGCGCGAAGAGCCGGTGCTCAAGTTTATGGTGGTGGCGATCACGGCTTATGGTATGGCCACCTTCGAAGGCCCGATGCTTTCGCTGAAGAACGTGAACGCCATCGCCCACTTCACCGACTGGATTGTGGCGCACGTACACGTGGGGGCGCTGGGATGGAACGGCTTCCTGACATTTGCCATGCTATACTGGCTGTTCCCACGCCTGTACAAAACACAGCTGCACTCAAAGAAACTGGCCAATGCGCACTTCTGGCTGGGCACGCTGGGCATCCTCTTCTACGCCATACCCATGTACTGGGCCGGTTTCACGCAAGGCCTGATGTGGAAGCAGTTTACCGCAGAAGGCACCCTGCAGTACCCGAACTTCCTGGAGACGGTGCTGCAGATCGTGCCAATGTATTACATGCGCGGCGTAGGGGGCTTGTTCTACCTGAGTGGGGTGTTCCTGATGGTATACAACCTGTATAAAACCGTTAAGACTGGTCGCCTGGTTGCCAACGAGCGCACCGAAGTACCCAAAGCCGCGCCCTCCGAGAGCCTGAATGCCGGCCACTGGCACAGCTGGATCGAGAAGCGCCCCACGCAGATGGCCATCTTCGCCACGGTTGCCATCCTGATCGGCGGTCTGGTAGAGTTTATACCTGCCTTCGTTATCAAGTCGAATGTGCCGACCATTGCCAGCGTGAAGCCTTACACCTCGCTGGAGCTGCAGGGCCGCGACTTATATATAAAAGAAGGCTGCGTGAACTGCCATACCCAGATGGTGCGCCCCTTCCGCTCTGAAACCGAGCGCTACGGCGAGTACTCCAAGGCAGGCGAGTTCGTGTACGACCACAACTTCCTGTGGGGCTCCAAGCGCACCGGGCCGGACCTGCACCGCGTGGGCGGCAAGTACCCGCACAGCTGGCACTACAACCACATGCTGGATCCAACCTCCATGTCGCCGGGCTCCATCATGCCGCCTTATCCCTGGCTGTTTGAGCAGGAAATCGACCTGAGCACGACACAGGCGAAACTGGAGACGCTGAAAAAGCTGGGCGTGCCTTACGAGGACACCTACATCGCCAATGCCAACGAAGAGCTGATGGCGCAGGCCAACACCGTGGCGGCAGACCTGAAGAAAGAAGGCATAGACGTGAAGCCCGACAAAGAGATCGTGGCCCTCATTGCCTATCTGCAACGCCTGGGCACCGATATTAAAGTGAAAGAAGAAAATTAGACATAAGACATTAGACACAAGACACAAGATAGGAGGCGCTGAAAAATTGCTTTCACCTGCACTGCCTGAAAAGCCAGGTATGGAGAACAAAAGTCTTACATCCTGTGTCTTGCGTCCTGTGTCCCAAAACTCCAAAAAGCTATGTATAAAAACGTTTTGCAAGCCATTGACGGCATCGAAATATACCCGCTGATCTCGTTCAGTATCTTCTTCCTGTTTTTCCTGGGCCTGCTCGTGTACGTGGCCCTGCTGGACAAAAAGCATGTGCAGGCAATGAGCCACTTTGCCTGCGGAAATGAAGACGAAGACACCACCCTTGACGAAGTACGCCCATGAACTCTATATACCAATTGTTCCGAAAAAGCGGCCTGGCCCTTGGGCTGGCGGCCACTATATTGCTGGCGGTTGCGCCGGCAGCCCACGCCCAGGAAGCTGTGGCAGCTCAGGAGGTTGCCTGGCTGGACCTTCCGCCTGCGCTGCTATTCATCATTGCCCTGTCGGCAGTCATTGTCCTGTTGATGATCAGCGTGCTGGTCATGCTTTTCCGCCTGTTTATACCCATGCTGGGCGACTCAATCTACGACGAAGCCTTCCGCAGTTCCTTTGCCGGGCGCGTGTTGTTTCTGCTGCGCGGCGACGCGAGCGTGGTAACTGGCACCGCAAAAGACGAGATCCACTCCAACCACGACTTCGACGGGATACAGGAATACGACAATGACCTGCCGCCCTGGTGGAAAACCATGTTTTATGTGAGCATTGTGTTTGCCGTCGGGTATATGCTGCACTACCACGTGTTCAGGACGGGGGCGCTCCAAATAGAGGAGTATACCATGGAGATGGAACAGGCCGCGCTGTTTGCGGCCAGCAATGCCGATGACCCCAATGCAGTGACCAACTACGAAGCGCTGACAGACGCCGCCGCGCTGGCGTCCGGGAAATCAATCTTCAGCACGAACTGTGCCGCCTGCCACGGCCAGGAAGGGCAGGGGGTGGTCGGCCCGAACCTGACAGATGATTACTGGATGCACGGCGGCGACGTGAACGACATCTTTAAAACCGTGAAGTTCGGGGTGCCGGCCAAAGGGATGGTGCCCTGGCAAGGAAAGCTCACCAAAGACCAGATCCTGGAAGTATCGAGCTACATCCTGAGCTTGCAAGGCACAAACCCCGCAAACGCAAAAGAGCCGCAGGGAGAGAAAATGTAGAAAGTTAGAAGGTTTGGAAGTTAGAAAGTTAAAAAACACTTTCTGCTCTTGCCAGCCTTGCCTCCGCTGGTTTGTCTGAGTCAGGATTGACAGCATATTAGAGCTCTCTAACTTCCAAACCTTCTAACTGCCAAACTTTTAATTCACTGCCATGGCAAGTAAAATCCATACCGCCCCCGACGAGTTCCGGGACCATGTTTCGACAGTAGATGAGCAGGGCAAACGCGTTTGGGTATACCCCAAAAAGCCGAAAGGCCGACTCTACAGCTACCGAAAATACGTCAGTTACCTGCTGCTGGCGCTCTTTTTTGCCGGGCCTTTTATCAGGATCAACGGCTTGCCGCTGCTGATGCTGAACGTGGTGGAGCGTAAGTTCGTGATTTTCGGCGTGCTTTTCTGGCCGCAGGATTTCTTCCTGTTGGTGCTGGCCTTCCTGGTGCTGGTCGTTTTCATCATCCTCTTCACGGTGGTGTATGGGCGCGTGTTCTGCGGCTGGGTATGCCCACAGACTATTTTCATGGAGATGGTGTTCCGCCGCATCGAGTACGCCATAGAAGGGGACAGCACCAAGCAGCGCGCCCTGGACAAGATGCCCTGGAACACCGAGAAGATCCTGAAGAAAAGCGCCAAAACAGCCGTGTTTCTGCTACTCTCTTTCCTGATTGCCAACACCTTCCTGGCTTACATCATCGGTGTGGAGGAACTGCGCCAGATTATCACGGAAGGCCCGCTGCACCACCTGGCAGGCTTTGGTACCTTGCTGGCATTTACGGGCGTGTTTTACGGGGTGTTTGCTTTTTTTCGGGAGCAGGTTTGCACCATCGTTTGCCCTTATGGCCGCCTGCAAGGCGTGATGCAAGACAAAAAAACCGTGGTGGTCGCCTACGACTACGGCCGTGGCGAGCCGCGCGGGAAACTGCGCAAGAACCAGGCGCGCACCGAGGGCGACTGCATTGACTGCCACCAGTGCGTACAGGTATGCCCAACGGGTATAGACATCCGCAACGGGGCGCAGCAGCTGGAGTGCATCAACTGCACCGCCTGCATCGACGCCTGCAACGACATCATGCGCATGATCGACAAGCCCGAGGGACTGATCCGCTACGAATCTGAGGAAGGCATCGCCGAGGGCAGGGAGTGGAAGTTCTTTACCACGCGGGTGCTGGGCTACACGGCGGTGCTGGTTGTGCTGCTGTCGGCGCTCACCACCCTGCTGCTCACCCGCGACGAGGCCGAGGCGACCATCCTGCGCACGCCGGGGCAGCTCTACCAGCAAACAGCGCAGGGGCATGTCCGCAACCTGTACAACATCTCCGTCATCAACAAAACAAACCGCGCGGCACCGCTCACGCTCCGGCTGCTCCACAAGCAGGGCACGATTGAGGTGGTGGGCAACGCGCTGGTGCTGCCGGCGCAGGGCATTGCAGAGGGCGTTTTCTTCACTGAGATTCCGAAGGAGCAACTTACCGGCTTAAACTCTGAGATAGAGATCGGCGTGTTCCGGGGTGATGAACTGATCACCACTCAAAAGACCAAGTTTCTGGGCCCGGCGCAATAGCGTGCTGGCCAACGAAAAACGATAAACGAAAAATGAAATGAAGACTACCGCAGAAAATACGCCCTTCACGCTCTGGCCATACGCTGTTGTGGCGGTCATGGCGCTGTTTATGGGGTATATTGCCATGTTCGTGTACAGGGCCATGCACCTGGAGGTGGACCTGGTAAGCACAGACTATTACGAACGGGAGATCCGGTATCAGGACCACATTAACATGGTGGGCAGAACAAAAGCGGCTGGAGACGTTGCCGTGGCCTTTGACCGGGCGGGGCAGCGCATCCTGGTGCAGCTCCCCGAGAGCTTTAAAGGCCAGGCCATACATGGGAAGATCATTCTTTTCCGCCCTTCAGACAATGCGCTGGACCAGGAACTGCCGCTACAGGTGGGGCGCGACCTGAGCCAGATGGTTGACGCCGCCGCGCTAGAGAAAGGGCGCTGGAAAGTACGCGTGCACTTCGCGGTGGGCGATGTGGCCTATTTTGCAGAGCAAGCCATACAAGTAACCAGGCCATGATCTGGGCCGGTTTACTTTTTGGGTTAGTTGGCAGCTTCCACTGCGTCGGGATGTGCGGCCCTATCGCCGTGGCGCTGCCCTTTGTCGGGAGTTCCGGCTGGCGGTACTACGCTGGCCGGCTCCTGTACAATTGCGGCCGGATCGTGACTTACGCCTCGTTGGGGGCACTGGCGGGGGCTTTTGGCGAGACACTGCAGCTGGCTGGCCTGCAACAGACGGTATCCATCGTTTCCGGGGTGCTCATACTGTTGCTGCTTGTTTTGCCCGCTGCCCGCAAAGGCCGGTATACCCGTTGGCTCGGCACCGACAAACTGATGGCCTGGGTACGGCACCAGATCGGCTACTTCTTCCGGAAAAA
The DNA here is from genome assembly GCF_022601975.1 of Pontibacter sp. E15-1. Taxonomy (GTDB): domain Bacteria; phylum Bacteroidota; class Bacteroidia; order Cytophagales; family Hymenobacteraceae; genus Pontibacter. The sequence continues at coordinate 63,510 of NZ_JAKVIR010000001.1, read as the reverse complement.
CTCGCTCGGTGCCTTGTTTATGGTCGGCCTGCTGAACGGGCTGCTGCCTTGCGGGTTTGTCTACATCGCGCTGGCGGGCGCCATAAGCGCGCCGGGTATAGGCGGTGCCATGGGCTATATGGCGCTGTTCGGGCTAGGCACCTTGCCGCTGATGCTCCTCGTGTCGTTGTCTGGCAAGCGCATCAGCCTGAAAATGCGCGGCACGTTCAACAGGGCCGTGCCCTATGTCGGGATCACCCTCGCCCTGCTGTTTATCGTGCGGGGCCTGGGGCTCGGGATTCCGTTTTTGAGCCCGAAAGTGGTGGTGACGGCTGCGCACAAAACAGAAATAAGCTGCTGCACGAAACCAGCGGAAGCTAGCAACGCGGAACCTGTTACCGCGCATCATCATACGCTGAAATAATTTATACATACACGACCTTGAGCTATACCTATGTGCAAAACTGAGAACATGAAGCGGGTGTTGGTGCCCATCCAATTTGATAAGGCAGGCAGCAACCTGCTGCGCTACGCCGGACACCTGGCCAGCACGCTTGGGGCAGAGCTCCTGCTGCTCCATACCCTCGGCACCGAAGGCCTGACATTAACGCAGCAAAGTCAGGGTATGCAGCAGCTGCGCGCTTTTGGCGGGCGCCTCCTCGGAGAAAGTCAGCAATCCAGCGCAGCGTGGGTGCCTTTTGAGTGTGTGGTGCGGCCAGGCAGCCTGAGCGAATGCGTACAAACCGTGGTCCGGGACTTTAGTGTAGATCTGGTGCTGATGGAAACCTGTGTTTTACATCAGGAAGCGGAGCGGAACGACCCGAATAATGCCGCCTCCATCATGGAGTTAGTGAGCTGCCCGGTGATGGCGGTGCCTTGTACCGCCACATACCAGAAGCTGGAGAACCTGGTTTTTGCCACAGATTTCACCGATCAGGAGGCAAGCGTGTTACGGCAGATAGCTGGCTTTGCAACGCAGGCGGGCGCAAACTTGACGCTGGTGCATGTATATACCCGGGCAGAGCGCCAGAACCTGAGCAGCTACAAAGCCGCCATGCGGAAAATCGAGAAGCTACTCGGGGGCGAAATCGTGTCGCTCAAGCTGCTGGAGGAAGAGGACCAACTGGAGGGAATCACGGACTTTGCAGAAAAGTCGGCAGCCAGCATGCTGATCCTTGCCACCCAGGACAATTACCTGATGCAGCGCCTGTTCAGCAGCAACTACATCAAAACCATGGCCTACCACACGCGCTTCCCGATCCTTACTTTCAGGCAGCTGAAGAAGAAGCCATGCGCAGGGCAGTGTGCCAGCTGTGCCAACAAAAAAGCCGAGGCGTCAGGTGTCATCCTAAAGCTACCGTAGGTCAGCCGAAAGCGGCTGGTCGCCATTTCTTAAGACGTGGAGGGTATGGTTACTGGGGGTTTTGATGTATAAATCTTAACCCGCTAACAGCTGATTAACCCAAGCTGCGATTTGCAAAAGCTGGATAAAACTCTCAGTCTGTTTTACCCACCATCACCCAAGAGGTAAATTTTTCACTGTTGTCGAAATTCCCCTCATGGGGGTATGGGCCCTTCAAAGCTAATCTTGTAGGGAAAAAACAGGAAGCATTTAAAGCATTAAAACCCATTGTCATTCTGTAAAGAATCTTGGTGGAAGGGAGGTTAAGCAATTGCGACTTGCGGGGGTAGGGGCCCTCTTCTAACAAGATCCTTTCAGGATGACAAAAAAGTAAGTAGCATGGATGGTTTTAGGTGTTCGAAAGCTTCTAAATTTTTCCCTACAAGATTCCCCTACTCGGAGGGGCAGGGGTGGGTTTATACATAGTAGTTAATCACTTAAATAAGTGTTAGTTATCGCGATTACGCGCTGCTACAGATTATCTAAGCGGGATGAAGCGGTGCAGTCGGGGAGGTGGATGTGCTGGGCAAGTGCGGCTTTGATCATTAGCGGATCGGCGGAGGTGGCAACCGTGAGCACCGGAACCTGCTTATAGTTGATTTGTACGGCCAGAGGCGGGGCTACTGTTATGGCAGCCGTGCAGGCGCAGTTGTTGCGGCAGATTACCACGAGGTCCGCTTTCACGCCGTTGGCCACCTCAAAAATCACCGCTGGCGGTATACCCGGCTTGACCAGGCGCGTGACCGACACCCTGGTTTGCTGATGCAGCCTGTGCGCCAGGTTGTCGAGGCTGGCTTGGATGCATCTTTCGTTCGGGGGGCAACTTGCCTCGTCTTCTGTTGGCGAAGCCGGAGTAAAGGCGTAAAAAAGAATGAGCCGCGCTTCGGCGCGCTGTGCCAGTTCAGCAGTATGCAGCGCAATAGTCTGGGCGTATTCTGAAAGGTCCAGGGCAAGGAGTACGTTTTTCATGGGAACTGCAGGTATAAATGCTTCGGCAACTAACCGGCCTCGGCTCTTGTTGCCGAAGGGAGCCATAGCGTTTGGGAATCAGTTTGTTTTAGAGGTATAAAAGTAGGTGATGCCGGCCTCCTGCCTGATGACACCGGGCAACTCCAAAGGTGATATTTGTCATGTAACCGCAATGCATGCAGGTTTCTTTAGCAATTCTTTGTCGGAGAGGCTATTTTTAACAAAACTTTTGCTTCTTGGAAGCACCTTCGAACCACTACGAGCAGCGCATGGAAAACAGCACCCGGCTAAAAGCAATCATCGACACGGCCATTGATGGTATCATTACCATCGACAGCAAGGGGATTGTCGAAACTGTTAACCCCGCCGCGGCGCGGATTTTCGGCTATGCCCCGGAAGAGGTTATCGGCCGGAACGTGAAGATGCTGATGCCGGAGCCGGACCGCAGCCAGCACGACCAGTATATCGAGAATTATCACCGCACCGGTGTAGGACAGATAATAGGCAAGGGGCGCGAGGTGCTGGGCAGGAAGAAAGACGGCTCCGTGTTTCCGTTTCTGCTGAGCATCAGCGAGGTGCGCTTAAAGGACAAGCAGCTGTTCACGGGCATCGTGCACGATATCACCGAGCTCAAGAAAGCCGAAACGGCCCTGCGCGAGAGCGAGAACAAGATCAACTCCATCATCCAGGCAGCGGTTGACGGCATCATCACCATCGACACCCGCGGCATCATCGAGATGGTGAATCCCTCGGCGGCCAGGCTGTTTGGGTATGATGCGGCGGAGCTGCTGGGGAAAAGCATCAACATACTGATGCCCGAGCCGGACAGCAGCCGCCACGATGGCTACATCCACCATTACCAGACAACCGGCGAAAAACGCATTATCGGGATTGGCCGCGAGGTGACGGGCAAGCGAAAGGACGGCTCCGTGTTTCCGTTTTACCTGAGCATCAGTGAGGTGCAACTGGCTGACCGCAAGGTGTATACCGGTTTCGTGCACGACATCACCAAACAGAAGTTAACCGAAGAGCGTTTGCGCCGCTACGCTGCCGAACTGGAGCGCAGCAACCGCGAGCTCCAGGATTTTGCCTACGTCTCGTCGCATGACCTGCAGGAGCCGTTGCGCAAGATACAGGCCTTCGGCGACAGGCTGAAGACGAAAGAGTACGATAACCTGAGCGGGCAGGGCAGAGACTACGTGGACCGCATGCTGAACGCGGCTTCGCGCATGCAGAACCTGATCAACGACCTGTTGGACTTCTCCAGGGTCACGGCCAAGTCAAGGCCCTTCGTGCGGGTTAAGCTGGACGAGATCCTGACCGAGGTCATCTCGGACCTGGAAGTGACGATTGAGCAGACCGGCACGGAAATCATACGCTCGCCGCTGCCTGAAATTGAGGCCGAGCCCACCCAGATGCGCCAGCTCTTCCAGAACCTGCTCAGCAACGCCATCAAGTTCCGGAAAGAGAGCGAGAGCCCGATCATCAACATCTACGCCAAAAGCCTGCAGCGCCAGGCGCACCTGACCGCCACGCCCGGCGATGAGGTGGCCGAGATATATATAGAGGACAACGGGATCGGCTTCGATGAAAAATACCTGGACCGCATCTTCAACATCTTCCAGCGCCTGGAGGGGCAGCGCTACGAGGGCTCTGGCATCGGGCTGGCGGTGTGCCGCAAGATAGCCATACGCCACGGGGGGGATATAACCGCGCGGAGTCAGCCGGGCGTCGGTACCCGCTTTATCATTACACTTGCCTTAAAACATCCTGAGGAATAACGCCAGAACTATGTCTGATAAAAAATCGATCATCATACTGATTGCCGACGACGACGCAGAAGACCGCATGCTGGTGAAAGACGCGTTGGAGGAAAGCCGCCTGAAAAACAACATCCACTTTGTGGAGAACGGGGAGGAGCTGATGGACTACCTGCACCACCGGGGCAAGTACGCTGACCTGAGCAGCCACCCCATGCCGGGCCTCATCCTGCTGGACCTGAACATGCCCAAGAAGGATGGCCGGGAGGCGCTGAAGGAGATCAAGGCGGATGACCGCCTGCGCCTGATACCGGTGGTGGTGCTCACCACCTCGAAGGCCGAAGAGGACATCCTCCGAACCTACGACCTGGGGGTAAGCTCGTTTATCACCAAACCGGTCACGTTTGCCTCTTTGGTGGATGTGATGAAGACGTTGAGCAAATACTGGTTTGAGATAGTGGAGTTGCCCAAACTGTAGCCCTATACCATACCCCTTTTCATGCTGGATAAAATTCGCATTTTGCTGGTCGACGATGATGAGGATGACTTCATCATCACCCGGGACATCATAGACGACATTCCGGGGCGCAACTATGTGCTGGAGTGGACCGGCTCTTTTAATGAGGCGCTGGAAATTATTGCCCGGCGGCACCACGATATTTACCTGGTGGATTACCGGTTGGGCGCCCGCGACGGCCTGGAGCTGATCAAAGAGGCCATCCGGCAGCAGAGCAAGGCCCCGTTTATACTCCTGACCGGACAGAGCGACCGCGAAACCGATGAAAAGGCCATGCGTGCCGGTGCCCTCGATTACCTCGTCAAAGGCACCCTCAACCCCAACGAGCTGGAACGCTCTATACGGTATAGCATAGAGCACGCCAAAAGCCTGGCCGTGATCCAACGCCTGAACGCTGAGCTGGAGCAACGCGTGAAGGAGCGCACGCAGGAGCTCGGCGCCGCCATCCGGAAGCTGGAGCAGACCAACAGGAGCCTGTACGAAGCAGACCAGGAAGTACGCAAGGCCCTGCAGAAGGAAAAGGAACTGCACGAGCTGAAGTCCAGGTTCGTGACCATCGCCTCCCACGAGTTCCGCACCCCGCTCAGCACGGTGCTCTCGTCGGCGTCGCTCATCGGGAAGTATAAAACCGCCGAGGACGACGACAAGCGCATGAAACACGTGGGCCGGATCAAGTCGGCGGTGAGCAACCTGACGGGCATCCTTAACGATTTCCTGTCCATCAGCCGGATAGAGGAGGGCAAGATCTACAATGTCCCGACCGCTTTCGACCTGGAGACTTTCGCGGCCGAGGTGGCCGAGGAGGCGCAGGGGGTGCTGAAGCTGGGGCAGCGGATCGTGTATACCCACCAGGGCAACGGCTCCGCCACTGTGCTGGACAAGCAGCTGCTGAAGAATGTGCTGTTCAACCTGCTGTCCAACGCGAGCAAGTACTCCGCCGATCACAAGGAAATCAGGTTTGCCACCGCCATACAGGACGACGCGATACGGGTAACCGTGCAGGACGAGGGCATCGGTATACCGGAGGCGGACAAGGCGCACCTGTTCACACCGTTTTTCCGGGCCCAGAACGTGACCAACATCCAAGGGACCGGCCTGGGGCTGAACATCGTAAAAAAATACGTGACCATAATGGGGGGCGCGCTTGATTACCAGAGTGAGGTAGGCAAGGGCACCACGTTTACTGTAACGCTTCCGCAAGCATAGCACCATGAAAAAGATATTGCTGATAGAGGATCAATTTGAGATACGCGAGAACATCGCTGAGATTTTAGCGCTGGCCAGTTACGAGGTGCTGGAGGCCGAGAACGGGAAAGCCGGTGTGGAACTGGCCAAACGCGAACTACCGGACCTGATTATCTGCGACATCATGATGCCGCAACTGGATGGGTATGGCGTGCTGCGCATGCTAAGCGGAAACACGGCCACGGCCAGTATCCCGTTTATTTTCCTGACCGCGAAATCTGAAAAAGAAGACTTCCGGAAAGGGATGAACCTGGGCGCCGACGACTACCTGATCAAGCCGTTTGACGATCTGGAACTGCTGGATGCGGTGGAGATGCGCCTGAAAAAGAGCGAAACACTCAAGTCAGGTTTCCAGAAGAACGCCGAAGGGCTCAGTGATTTTCTGCAGGAGGCCAAAGGGCAGGAGAACCTGGAGAAACTGACATCGGACAAAAAGAAACTGCAGCGCTTTAAAAAGAAACAGACGCTGTTTCTGGAGGGCAACTACCCGAATGCGCTCTATTTCCTGAACCAGGGCAAGGTAAAAAGCTACAAATCGAATGCGGATGGCCGGGAGTATATCACCAACCTCTACAAAGCCGGCGATTTTATCGGGTACCTCGACCTGATTGAGGATACCGCCTACCGGGAGTCGGCGGTGGTGATGGAGGATGCCGAGATTTACATCATCTCGAAGGAAGACTTCTTCCTGCTGCTGCACAGCAACCGCCTGGTGGCAAACCAGTTCATCAAAATCCTGTCGGACAATCTGGCCGAGCGCGAGGAGCGGCTGCTGAGGCTGGCTTATAACTCCGTTAGGAAGCGGGTGGCCGAGGCGCTGCTGTTTGTCGAGAAGCAGTATGCCGGTAACGCCCAGCGCACGGAGTCGGAGGTGACGATCTCGCGGGAAGACCTGGCCAGTATTGTGGGGGCCTCTAAAGAAACCGTAATCCGCACCCTGGCTGACTTTAAGGACGAGAAGCTGATCAAAAGCCAGGGCAGCAAGATCACCATCATCAACGCGGACAAACTGCGAAGCATGCGGAACTAAAGGCAGGCGCCATACCTCTTTTGTAATCCCGGGTTTCAGCCAATCCCTGCTATTCTGCGCTGTTCAGGATCATGCCGCGCACTGACAAGCATCATCTTTTTTGACTGTTGTTTTGCACAACTTTGCCTGTAAACCGCGGAGAAAGATGCATGCAACCTTAAGAGTACTGACATTATCCTATAAAAATGCCCCCATCGCCATCCGGGAGGCTGTATCCCTGAACGAGGTCGGCTGCCGAAACCTGCTGGACAAGGTGAAAGAGTATACTGCCTGCACGGAAGTGATGGTGCTGTCTACCTGCAACCGCACCGAGGTATACTATACCGCTGAAAAGGCGTGCACACACGAGCTCGTGAAACTTATTGCCCTCGAAAAAGGCTTCATTGCCACTAAAGGGATTTTGCCCTACTTCAAGGCGATCAACGATCCTAAAGCCGCCATGACGCACCTGTTCCGGGTGGCACTCGGGCTGGAGTCGCAGGTGGTAGGCGATATGCAGATTATGAACCAGGTAAAAAACGCGTACCACTGGGCATCGGAGGCCAATGCGGTAGGCCCGTTGCTGCACCGCCTGCTGCACACCGTTTTTCATGCAAACAAGCAGGCAGTGAACACGACAAACTTTCGCGATGGGGCCGCCTCCGTAGCCTATGCTACCGTGGAGATGGTTGAAACCCTGACAGCAAACATAGCCCATCCGCGCGTGCTGTTGGTGGGGCTGGGGGAAATCGGCCGCGATGTGTGCCTCAACTTCCGGAAATCGCGGATAAAGCAGCTTACCGTGGTAAACAGAACGCACCACAAAGCCCTTGAGTTGGCCCAACGGGTAGGAGCCCGCGCCGTGTATTGGGAGGATGTATGGCAGGAGATGGAAAAGGCAGATGTGGTGATATCGAGTGTGCCCGGCGATTGCTTTTTCATTTCAAAAGAGCGGGTAGCCGCATCCCCGCACAAGCCCAGGGTGTTTCTGGACCTCTCGATGCCGCGCAGTATAGATGCGGCGCTGGAGAACCTGCCCGGCATTTCGGTATACAACATCGACACCATACGGAACCGCACTTCCGAAACGCTGGCGTTGCGGCTGGCGTCTGTACCGGCAGTGGAGCTACTTATAGCAGAGGCAGTTGCCGACTTTACGGTATGGGCCGAGGAGATGGCTTTTTCCCCCGTCATTCAGCGGTTCAAGGGCTACCTCGAACAGATCAGGCAGCAGGAACTGGCCCGTTACGTGAAAAAGCTCAACGACGAGCAGGCGCAACTCCTGGATGCCGTGACGCAGCGCATGCTGAACAAGATCGTTAAACTGCCTGCCATGGAACTGAAGGCAGCCTGCCAGCGCGGCGAACCGGGCCAATTATCGGACAGCCTTAGCGCCTTGTTCAATCTGGAACCTGAGAACGCCCAAAACTAAAATTTATACCCCCTCGCTTTTACGATGCAAGCTTTGGTGCTATGCGGTTTTTGTATCGCAGGGCTATCGGCGCGCGTTCGCATTCCGTTGATGATCGGGGAGGTATGGATGCCTCAACATTCTGTACTGCTTCAGCCCATACCCGGGCGGCATGTATAAAACCGTGAACTCGGGCATAGCTTTACATTAACCTGCTATCAAATAAATATTTATGCTTTGGGAAAGTACAGTTTAGCTAGATCAGGGCAAAATGATTCCCAGTTTTCCCGGGAGGCACCGGGGGTAGGGGCCCTCTTCTTGTAGGTGTTGCGGTGCCGAACGTAGTGAGGCAGCCTGAGCAGAGCGAAAGAGGGCCCCTACCCCCCGGCAGCTTCAACTACACAGTGCCGAGCGGGAAAACGCGCCCCAGCTTAAGAAGGGCCCCTACCCCAGGCGTGGAGCGCAAAGCCAGCTATGATAACAAGGTTGTTCAAGTTTAGAAGTAACCGTTATATTTCCGAGTTAAAGTTATAAAATGCGAAGTTGCAAGATCCCAAAACCCCGCACAAACAGCCGGCCATTTCCGGGAGCAGTAACTCACGGAAATGGCCAGCTGTGTTGGTTCTGTTGGGCTGATGCGAATAGCCAGTACTCTAGCTATACCAACGGGTATACCTTCCTGAACCACTCTGGTGGATTAAACAGTATTTATGAAGCCGTGACCTCGGCAAGTTGTAAGTCTTGCTCGGCTTCCAGCAACTCTTTTAGCGTCATCACCTGCCGGGCCACGTCATCTTTATACAGCGCGGGCAGTTGCTGCCTGTAATACTGTATCCCTTTCAGCAGACTTTCCCGGAAGTTTTGCAGGTATTTATACTGCCGGTCGGAGAGCAGCAGTAACTCGTCTTCTCTCTTTTTTGTCCAGTAGGCGACATACATCCGCAGCTCATTCACAAACATGTGCGGCCGGTATGTGGTGTTCAGCGCGTTGAACCGGCCATAGATATGGTCTACCATTTCCCGCAGTTTGAACACGCCTGAGAAGTAGGCCAGATTGGGTCCCGGGCAAACAGTCACGGCGCGCGTGGCCGCTTTTTTACTGGCAATGAATACCTGTGTGGCAGCGTTGGCCAGTCCATCGCACAGGCACTCCTTTGCCAGTACTTTCGCCTCTTCCGCCAGATACGTCGCCGCGTCAGAATGTGTGGCTCGCAGCTGCTCCAGCTTTCGGCGCTGGTATTGGCGCGAGGCCGTGCAAAGAGGCTGTTCTGTAAACTCCATGTCCGATACCAGGTGCTTTTTGATGCAGGGGCTTCCCGGTTTGCCTTGCCCGATGCGGGCATTCTTCAGCCGTTCGCCGGACGTGTTTCGGAGCGCGTTGAACGGCACGCCCAGCGGGGAGATCGGGCTCAGGTACAGATCGTCCTCCCGCGCTGCAGCCAGTTGGAGCAGCGTTGCCCCGTCAACGGTGGTTGCCTCAGGCACCAGCAGAAAAGGGGTCCCCCAGCCGGTGGCATCCAGGCCATAATGCTGCAGCAGGAACCTGTGCTCCTGTGCCGTGCCGATGCCGCCCTGCACCGTGACGCGCTGCCCCGGGATATCGACCGGAACGTGTATACCCTTGCTGGCAAGCGCCGAGCACCAGATGCTGTAAAGCTCAAGGCGCAGCGCCTCCCGGTTTTGCTTAAACTCCTCCAGTATGGGGCCCAGCAGGTAGCCATCGGTGGCAAAAGCGTGGCCACCGCAGTTCAGGCCAGACTCCACCCGAAACTCCGATACCCAAAGCCCTTTCTTGGCCAGCACCTTTCCCTGTACCATCGCCGAGCGGTAGTCGCTTACCTTCAGGATGATCTTCTTCTCGAAAACGCCGGCCGCATTTGGCAAAAAGCACGGGTACTGCTCCATAGAACCAAACAGGCGCATGTTCATACCCGCCGAGAAGATGACCGATGCGTGCAGGTTGCTGTTGGCGAAACCGCGCAGGGCTGCCGTTGCATCAGAAAATTCCTGAGGCAGCGGCTTCCCGTGCTGATCGTAATTAGTTTTGTCAAGCTTTGTCATGATGTTCACATCGATGCTGCCCGGCACGAGGGCGGCGCGGAGTTCCTGCTGCAGCTGTAGCTTTTCCGGCTGCGCCGAAGTATGGCGCATCTGGTTGTATCGCGCTTTCAAGGTGGCCGTGTCTGGCAGCATCTCGAAGTAATTTGTCAGCTCCGAGGCAGGTGTAAACGCTTCGTCACGCAGTTTTTGCATTTGTAGCTGCACCACTTCCTGCACCATGTTCAGGCAGGCCGTGATGCGCCTGGCCCGGTAATCGTCGTCCTTCGGTGCAATGGGCTGGTATGGGAGATCGTATTTCCGGCTGTAGTAGGCGCGCATCTGCTCCAGCAGGGCGTCGTCGGCCAGCGAGAGAGCGGATGCAATGCCAAAGCGGGCAACTTTAAGCGGTGTGTCGATGGAGAATGCCAGCCCCATAACGGGTATATGAAATGTGTGCAAGGTGTCTTGTGCCATATAATGTGTCTTTTTACAGATAAGTGTATAAATATTCGGGTATACATGCGTCGGTCGGCCGCTTAGTCGAGGGGCCTGACGGTAGCAATTATTTGGAGTTGAAAGGTAGGCAAAGGGCCGCCGCTCCGCTATGACCCTGCTCACCAGCGAAAATGACGGATGTCATAGACATTCTTGTATGGGGTATGGATGCCGCCCGTGGGGCAAGAGATAGGTATGAACTGTGTCGGCAGCACGATCATACCCGAGAAGTGAAGTATAATTAAGGAAGGGTATGGGTTGAAAGAATGACGAAGATTACCTGCGGCTAGATCCTGATGCGTTTTATGCTGGATGCCTCCCCATACCTTTATAGTGTTGATCGATTTCTGACACCTAATCGAAACACACACAGAAACCCTGGATGTATCTGGCCTGGAGCCACAGGTGGTGAAGTAAAAGAGACAAAAAAAGCGGTTAGGCCATCGGGTCTGCCCGCGCTGGTTTTGGCCAATTTGCTTTGTGAATCCATTCTTTGCCAAGGGCTATAAAGGCCGCAATGCTTACTGTTTGCTGAATGATTTTCGCCTCCGGAAGCAAATTTTATACATGCGCTGAAAAGGTGTATACCCTATCTCTCTGAATTTTTGCTAACTTCATACCTCAACACGCAATGTTACAGTTGCGAAATTAACGTAGCTCGACGTTAGCATTAGGCTGAACAAAAGGCTTTTTAATTTTTGCATGTCATGATTTTGGACCGACATACAAAAATGAGATTGCGCAATAGCCCTACTTCACCGAAGGTGCAATTTATACATACAGGAAAAACTTTCACCTAGGTTTACCCATCCCTCCGAGGAGGGAATGCGGGAAAAGTAAAAAAAACATTTCTTGGGGTATGGGTGGGTTTATACATAGCAGTTGATCGCAACTTCAGTTATATAGCCCTAATGGCTGTTCCTGAATTCTAAAAACGCTCACGTCAAGGGTAAAATGTCAATAGCCAACGCCCCCGGAAGGGCTTTGGCCGCATCGAAAACCCGGGTTTAAAATACAGCTCATGGACGATCTTTTAGCAGCTCGCCTGCAGATGGCGGTATCCTTAGGGTGGCACATCGTGTTCGCCTGCATCGGCATGACCATGCCCGTGCTGATGGCGTTTAGCGAATGGAAGTGGCTGCGCACCCAGAAGCAGGAATACATCGACATAGCCAAGGCGTGGTCGAAAGGTGTGGCTATCTTCTTTGCGGTGGGCGCAGTGTCCGGCACGGTCCTGTCGTTCGAGCTGGGCCTGCTCTTTCCCGGCTTCATGAAACATGCCGGCCCCATCATCGGGATGCCCTTTTCGTGGGAAGGCACCGCCTTTTTTGTGGAGGCCATCGCACTGGGCGTTTTCCTGTACGGCTGGGACAGGCTGAACAAATGGGCCCACTGGCTGTCAGGGGTTGTGGTGGGTATTTCCGGCGTCATGTCCGGGATATTTGTGGTGGCCGCCAATGCCTGGATGAACAGCCCTGCCGGGTTTACGTGGGAGAACGGCGAGGCAACCAACATTGACCCCGTTGCCGCGATGTTCAACGATGCCTGGTTCTCGCAGGCGCTCCACATGACGCTGGCCGCCTTTGTGGCCACCTCGTTTGCCGTGGCCGGTGTGCACGCGTTTCTGCTGCTGAAAGACAGGGGAAACACTTTCCACCGGACGGCGGTCAGAATAGCCTTGTCGTTTGGCGCGGTGGCGGCCTTTCTGCAACCCATTAGCGGGGACATCTCGGCCAAAGACGTGGCCGAAAGGCAGCCGGCAAAGCTGGCCGCGCTCGAGGCCTTATACCATACAAGCAAACCCGCCGACCTGGTGATAGGCGGTATACCCAACGAACAGGAGGAGCGGGTAGACTATGCGATCCATGTTCCCGGGTTCCTCAGTTTCCTGGCCCATGGCGATTTTGAGTCGGAGGTGATCGGTCTCGACCAGTTCCCGAAATCGGAAAGGCCACCGGTGCTCATCACCCATATTGCCTTCCAGATAATGGTGGGGATCGGCTTTCTGCTTGCCTTCGCGGGCTTGCTGTTTCTGGTGTTCAGCGCCCGCTGGAAGCACCTCCTCTCCAGCACCTGGTGGCTGACGTTTATCGCCTGCCTGACGCCGCTCGGCTTTATCGCTGTGGAAGCGGGCTGGACAGTGACCGAGGTAGGCCGCCAGCCCTGGGTGATCTATGGGGTGATGAAAACCAAAGACGCCGTGTCGCCCATGCCGGGGCTGCAGTACTCCTTCTATACCATCACGACTGTATACGTGCTGCTAACCCTGATCCTTGTCTGGCTCATGCGCAGGCAAATAGCCACCATCGAAACCTACTATCCGTCGGCAAGAAAAAAAGACTGAGCCATGCTGCAGATCATTATCATCATACTCGGCGTTTCCTTCATTTTATATACCCTGCTCGGAGGGGCTGACTTCGGGGCGGGCATAGTGGAGACGTTTGCCGGCAGGAAAGGGGAGCGGACCATCTCGAAGGCGATTGCGCCTGTTTGGGAGGCAAACCATGTATGGCTTATCCTCGCCATAGTGATCCTGTTCTCGGGCTTCCCACAGGTATATGCTGCCATCAGCGTGGCGCTGCACATCCCGCTGATGGTCGTGCTGCTCGGCATTGTCCTGCGCGGGTCCTCGTTCACGTTTCGCCACTACGACGTGACACACGACAGCAGCCATAAATACTATACCTTCTTCTTTAAGGTGTCGAGCTTTGTGACCCCTGTTTTCCTGGGCATCACCCTGGGCGCCATGATCCTTGGGAAGATCAGCCTGGAGAATACAGGAAGCTTTTACGAACAGTATATTATGCCCTGGTTCAATGTGTTCTGCCTCTCGATGGGCTTGTTCTCGGCCGCGCTCTTTGGCTATATCGCGGCGGTGTTCCTGATAAGCGAGGCCACCTACCCGATCGAGCAGAAAAGGTATACCCGGCTAGCAAAGGTGTTCCTGCTCCTGACCCTAGCCATGGGGATGCTCGTTTTCGCCACTGCTGAGGCGGAGGATCACCACCTGTCCAACGCCTTCTTTGCCTCGCGCCTAAGCATCGCCGCCTTTGGCATCGTGGTCCTGCTCACGCCCGTTATCTTCTATCTGTTCCGCCACCCGGACGCGCTGAAGCTCAGGGCAGCCGTGAGTGTGCATGTGACGTTGGTGATGCTGGGGTGGTTCGCCATCCAGTTCCCTATACTGGTGTATGAGCGGAACGGCAACCACCTCACCTTTTACAATACCCAGGCACCCTACGCCACCCTTTACCAGTTGGTGATCGCTCTGTTTGTGGGCTTGCTGTTGGTGCTTCCGTCCTTCTATTTTCTGTTCAAGGTGTTTAAAAAAGGCGACGAGCAGCAACTCCACTCATGACGAAACAGCGCCTGTCCAGCAAATAAAAATGCCAAACCACTTGAAATTCACAAATAGTTTGCTTAATATTGGTTAACCAATTACTGGTTAGCAGTCAAACTTAGCATAAGATTATGGAGGTTATAAATAATTTTCGGGAAATAGTAGTTGAAAAACCTGCTGACAAGATCATCAAGCAGATTAAGCAGCTTATCTCGTCGGGGCAACTGCAGCCGGGGGATAAATTGCCGCCGGAGCGCCAGTTGTGTGAGAAGCTGGGCGTGGGGAGAAGTTATGTCCGGGACGCCATTCGCAAGCTAGAGTTCTACGGTATCGTGAAGACGCTGCCGCAAAGCGGGACGGTTGTGGCAGGCCTGGGTATAACCGCGCTGGAGGGCCTGATCACGGATGTGCTGATGTTGGAAGGGCACGATTTTCAATCGTTGATCGAAACCCGATTGATATTGGAAAAGCAGACGGTGCGGTTGGCAGCCATGCGCAGAACTGCAGACGACCTGATCGACCTGGAAAAGGCGCTGGACGCCTATCGCGCGAAGGTTGAAAACGGAAAGCAGGGCATTGATGAAGACCTGATGTTTCATATCCGGATAGCGGAGGCAAGCAAGAACAGCGTGCTCAAGTCGCTGATGCTGATTGTCACCCCGGATATTCTCACGCACTTTACCGAGCAGAATGTGTGTGGAGGGGGCAAGCCTTACGGAGCCCTGGAGGAACACATGACTATCCTGAAGCATATCCAGGACCAGGATCCGGATAAGGCAGAACTCGCGATGAGCGCGCATCTGAAAGGTATTTCAAGTTTCAAAAACGCATAGCATATAGCTTTATACCACTTGCAGGCGTTTTGGTGTCCTGCACCGGTATAAAGCCCGCAGTATTACTTTTAGCCTTCCTTACCCATTACCTGGTTATGCCGGCGCCGCTGGTATAACCAGGATTTATCAACTTTATAAATTGTGCCAGCAAGGCGCATACCCGCGTTACCCTGATAAATTCGAACGGGATCTTATACCATCCTACTGCGAACTGAGCCACAGAAGATTTTTTTACTCAAAATATTGGTTAACCAATTGCATGTAAACCAAAAATGTGTACCTTAGTGGAATAGCTGCCAGCACATTACGGATTGCCAAAGAAAGTAAGTGCGGGCGCAATCACCAGAGGGAAACAGATTGAGTGCCGCTTCTGAATAGCATTTATAGATAAACACATGAAAAAGCTGATCCTTATACTTATACAAACTGCGCTAACGGTAGCATCCTGCAGCACAGCACAGGTAAGTACGCCGTCCGCTGGCAGCGCTGCTGTCAGCCAAAGCACGTTTGCAGCTGCCGTGGCTGCGGCCCAGCCCGGGGATACCATGCGCATGGCGGCGGGCAGCTGGACAGATGCTCGCCTGGTGTTTGAGGCGAGAGGAACAGCAGACAAGCCTATTGTGCTGATGGCGGAAAAGCCGGGTGCGGTTAGGTTAGAGGGGAAATCAAGTCTGAAGATTGCCGGGGAATACCTGGTGGTGTCGGGGTTGGTGTTTGTAAACGGGCACACGCCGGATGATGCGGTAATCTCCTTTAGAAAGGACAAGGATAACCTGGCCAACAACTGCCGGGTAACCGCCTGTGTGATTGATGGCTATAACCAGGAAGACCGGTTCAAGAGCGACTATTGGGTAGAGCTCTACGGGCGAAACAACCGCGTGGACCATACCTACCTGAACAACAAACTCAACAGCGGGGTGACGCTGGTGGTCAGGCTGAACAGCGAGGCGAGCCAGCAAAATCACCACCGCATAGACCATAACTATTTTGGCGAACGGCCGCGGCTGGGTTCCAACGGGGGCGAGACAATGCGTATCGGCACATCCACGTTTTCGCTAACCTCCAGCCATACCATCGTGGAGAACAATTACTTCTACCGCTGCAACGGCGAGGTAGAGGTGGTTTCCGTCAAGTCCGGCGACAACATCATCCGCAACAACACCTTTTATGAGTCGGAGGGGGTGCTGGCGCTGCGCCACGGCAACAACAACCTCGTGGAAGGCAACTACTTTATAGGTAACAACCGGAGAAATACGGGGGGCATCCGCGTGATCAACGCAGGCCATACCATCCGGAACAACTACTTTCAGGGTTTGGAGGGCGACCGGTTCTTTTCTGCGCTGGGGGTGATGAACGGCGTGCCGAACTCCTCCATCAACCGCTACCACCAGGTGAAGGACGTGCTGATTGAAGACAATGCCTTTATCAACTGCGCCAACGTAACGTTTGGGGTTGGCAGCGACAACGAGCGGACCGCCGTTCCGCAGAATGTCAAGGTCCGGCACAATATCTTCTACAACCCAGGCTCCGAAACGGTTTTCAAGGCCCTGGACGACATCAGCGGCGTCACGTTTGCAGATAATAAGGTGGTCACGGCTTCAGCAAGCTTCAAGGAGAAAGGGTTTGAGCGCGTAAAGCTTTCCCTTTCCAAAAACGCTCAAGGGCTGTGGGCATCGGCAGATGGCACACTTGCCCCGGCATTGCCGGCCGATGCCGCCACAACCGGCGTGAGCTGGTATACACCGGAAAAAGCGCGGGCAACGCAAATCATTACAAAGGTTACACGCGCAGCAAACGCGCTGGAGAAAGCCGTTTTGAACTCCACGGAGGGCGATATAATCGAGCTGCAGGAGGCTGGGGAGTATGTGATCAACCAGACGCTGACACTGCCGCATACGCTAACCATACGCGCAAAAGCGGGCCTTTCCTCCCGGCCGGTAGTGAATATGGCCTATAACGATTCCGGAATGGCGCTGCTCAGTATCCAGAAGGGGGGAAGCATCCGGGTGGAGGGGATTGCTTTCAACGGTTTCTCGGAGGGGGGTATCGCGGAAAACGCCATTCGCACCAGCACCAAACCCATGATCAGGCACTACAACCTCTTTGTAGACAACTGCGCATTTTACGGCTTTAACGAGTCCAGCGCAGGTGCTTTCCGGGCATACCAAAGCACTTTTGCCGACACCATTTCTTTCACCAACTCCACTTTTCAGGATATATCCGGCGTGGCGATCAACCTGGCTGCCGAAAAAGAGGACAAAGGGAAGTATAACGCCGAGTCCGTGACGATCAGCAACTGCCTTTTTGATGCCGTGATGGGCAGTGCCCTGGACCTATACCGGGGTGGCAACGATGAGAGCACCGCCGGGCCCTTTCTGACGGTAGACCATTGCACCTTCAACCAGGTCAATAACACAGAGCTTGGTTCGGTGCTGCGCCTGATCGGGGTGCAGTGGGCGGAGGTGCGCAACAGCATTTTCAGCGACAGCGGCAAAGGGGGCAGGGCCGTGCTGTTCGAGAGCTCGCGGTGGGCGCATAACAAAATCGACTACTGTAACCTGTACCGCTCCGGCAAAATTGAATCCTTCTACAACGACGTGACCGGGAAACACATGTTTGCCGTGAAGCCGGAATACACAGCCCCCGAAAAGGGCAACTTTCAGCTGAAGCCAGGCGCTACGCTGCTCGGGAAAGGCAGCGACGGAAAGCCGCTCGGTGCCCTCTGGAATAACGGATTCCTCAGTTCAAACGAAAAAAACCTATACTAGATGACGGTAGTTCAACAGTTCTTCAAGGCTTGTTTTGTGATGGTTGCGATTCTCGCAGGTATGGCGCAGACGCCGCTCCGGGCCCAGGGCCAGCAGCAGTACCCACGGCTCATCCTGACGCCGGACGGGGTTGCAGCCATCAAAAGCACCCTGGGAAACGCGCCCTTGCTCACTTCCTCGTTCCGGGAGATGAAAGAAAGCACCGACCCGCTGCTGAAAGAGGGTATAAACGTGCCAGTGCCCAAAGATGCGGGCGGCGGGTTTACGCACGAGCAGCACAAGCGCAACTACAAGGCCATGCACCAGGCAGGCGTGCTCTTTCAGGTGACCGGAGAGGAGAAGTACCTGCAGTACGTGAAGGATATGCTGAACGCTTATGCTAAGCTATACCCAACCCTCGGCCTGCACCCGGAGCGCAAAGAGCAATCGCCGGGCAAGCTGTTCTGGCAGAGCCTCAACGACTGCGTGTGGCTAGTGTATACCATACAGGCCTACGACGCCATCAAAGGCAAGCTGAGCCAGCAGGAAATACAGCATCTGGAGAAAAACGTGTTTTTCCCGGCCGCCCGGTTCCTGTCCGAAGAGTCGGCCGAGACCTTTAACAAGATCCACAACCATGGCACCTGGGCCGTTGCGGCCGTGGGTATGACCGGGTATGTGACTGGGAATCAGGAGTTGGTGAAGCAGGCGCTCTACGGCCTGGACCAGAAAGGCAACGGCGGTTTTATGGCGCAGCTGGACCAGCTGTTCTCGCCGGACGGCTACTATACCGAGGGCCCATACTACCAGCGGTATGCGCTGATGCCCTTCGTGGTGTTTGCCCAGGCCATCGCCAACAACGAGCCGCAACGCAAGATCTTCGACTACCGCGACGGCATCCTGCTGAAGGCCATCCGAACCGGTATCCAGCTTACCTATGCCAACAAGTTCTTCCCGTTCAACGACGCGATCAAGGAGAAAGACCTCAGCTCGATAGAGCTGGTGTATGCCACCGACATTGCCTATGCCCATACCCAGGACAAGGGGTTTCTGTCGATCGCCGAAAAGCAGCAGGAGGTCATCCTCTCAGGCGAAGGCGTGCAGGTGGCCCGGGCGCTGGCAGACAAACAGGCGCAGCCCTTCGCTTTCCGCTCGCTTGAGCTGCGCGATGGGGCAAAGGGAACCGAGGGCGCTGTTGGCGTGCTTCGCTCCGGGAAAAATGCAAAAGACGAGGCGTTGGTGATGAAGTATACCTCGCAGGGGATGGGGCACGGCCATTACGACAAGCTCTCGTGGATGTTCTACGACAACGGCACCGAGATCGTGCAGGATTACGGGGCGGCCCGCTACCTTAACGTGGAGGCGAAGTATGGCGGGCATTACCTGCCGGAAAACAAGACATGGGCCAAGCAAACAGTGGCACACAACACGGTGCTGGTGAACGAGGAAAGCCATTTCAAGGGCGACTATGACGTGTCGATGAAGTCGTTCCCAACATCCCGCTTTTTCGATGCGTCCAAAGAAGACATCCAGGTGATGTCTGCCGAGATAAAGGAGGTATACCCTGGGGTGGATTTTACCCGCACCATGGCCATGATCCGGGATGAGGCTTTTGAGTACCCGGTGGTGCTGGACGTGTTTGAGGTGCGCTCCAAACAGCCGCAGCAGCAGTATGATTTGCCCCTATACTACCAGGGGCAGTTGATGGACACCAACGTGAAGGTGCAGAGCAACAGTAAGCAGCTGCAGGCGGTGGGGCAGGCAAACGGGTATGAGCATTTATGGCAGGTAGCCCAGGGCCCGGTTCCGGCGGGCACGGCGCAGGTCACCTGGCTCAACGGCGACAGATTTTATACCTACTCCACGATCGGGAGCGAGAACACGGAAATGCTCTTCACGCGCATCGGCGCCAACGACCCGAACTTCAACCTCCGCAACGAGCCGGGCCTGATCCTCCGGAAAAAGAACATCACAGCACCGGTCGTATTCGTCTCGCTGCTAGAGCCCCATGGCGAGTCCAATGCCCGGGAGGAGTATACCAGGCAGGCCAACAGCCAGATAAAGTCGTTGCGCCTGGAAGAGCAGAACGGGGTGAAGATCATCTGGATCGAGACAAAAAAAGGAGACGTGCGGGCCTTTGCGCTTGCCGCCGACCCGGCGGGCAAGGCAAAGCACAAAGTGAAAACCCAGGCAACCACCCTCACCTGGAACGGCCCATATACCTATTTGAAACTAAAAAAATAAAGATATGCAGCAGCAAAGTCAAGAGTACCTGTTTGGTCAGGAGTTGGAATGGGAAACAGTAGCCCCGGGCGTGAAGCGCCAGTTGATGGGGTATGACGGAACCATTCTGATGGCGAAAGTTATGTTCGAGGCGGGAAGTGTGGGGACGGTGCACGAGCACTTCCATGCCCAGGCGACCTACGTGGTAAGCGGTGCCTTTGAGGTGGAGATAGACGGCGAGAAGAAAGTACTGCGCACAGGCGACGGGTTTTATATCCCCCCGCATGTATACCACGGCGCGGTTTGCCAGGAAGCGGGCGTGCTCATCGATGTGTTCAGCCCCGCCCGGGAAGATTTTTTAAAACCTGAAACGCCAACACCATGAAAGTAAAAGGCTTAAGATGGGTTATAGTAAGCCTGGTAGGCACGGCTACTGTAATCAATTACATCGACAGAAACGCCCTGGCCGTGATGTGGCCCGGAATTGCCGCAGACCTGGACCTGGGCAAAGAGGACTATGCCCTGATCCTTTCCTTTTTTATGGTGGCCTATGCGGTAGGGCAGTCTGCCTTCGGCAAGATATTCGACAGCCTGGGCACCAGGGCCGGGTTTTTACTGTCCATTGTCATCTGGTCGGCCTCTATCGCCCTGCACGCTGTGGCTAAGTCAGTCACTTCCTTCGGGATTTTCAGGTTTACGCTGGGCTTCGGTGAGGCTGGCAACTGGCCGGGTGCCACCAAGAGTAATGCCGAGTGGTTCCCGATCCGGGAGCGGGCCTTTGCCCAGGGCATCTTCAACTCGGGCGCATCCATCGGTGCCGTCGTGTCCGCGCCAATCATCGCTTTGCTCTACGTGGCTGTGGGGTGGCGGGCCACATTTGTACTGATCGCCGGACTGGGCGCCATCTGGATCATCCCCTGGCTGATTATATACAAAGCGCCTCCGGCCACGCATCCCTGGCTGACAGAGGAGGAGCGGCAGTACATCCTGTCGGGGCAGAAGGCAGTGGAAAACCCGAATGAGCCGGCAGACGACTATGCGCCGGGCTGGTTAGAGATGCTGCGCTACCGCCAGAGCTGGGCCGTGATCGCAACGCGGTTTTTCATAGACCCGGTTTGGTGGCTGTTTGTGTCCTGGCTCCCCATTTACCTGGCCGACAGGTTTGGCTTCGACGTGAAGCAGATAGGTTTCTTTGCCTGGGTGCCCTACGTGGGGGCCGCCATCGGCAGCCTTTTCGGAGGCTGGCTGGCCGGCTACTGGCTCAGAAACGGCTGGAGTGTTGACCGGACACGCAAGGTGATCATCACGTTAGGGGGCGTTATCATGCTGCCTGCCCTGATCTTAACCGCGTTCGCCGCTACGCCTCTAACTGCTGTGTTGCTGATTGCCGTCATCCTGTTCGGGTTTCAGATCGCCATCGGCAACATCCAGACCCTGCCCAGCGACTTTTTCTCGGGCAAATCGGTGGGCTCATTGGCCGGTGTCAGTGGTTCAGCTGCCATCCTGGGCACTCTCATCACTACGTGGTTGGTGCCCGTGATCACAGTCGACTCCTATGTGCCCTTCTTTGTGCTGGGGGCCGTGCTGGTTCCGGTGGCCATACTGGCGGTATGGGTGTTGAGCGGAGAGATTAAGCCGATCACGCTGAAATCAAAACAAGAAACAGTACTAAACTAATTTTGCAATAAATAATTTATAACACTCCTAATTAAATCATAAAGGACAATGGAAAATCAATCTGAAAATAGAGTAGCTGTCATAACGGGTGCCACAGGAGGTATTGGGTTTGAGGTGGCAAAAAGGTTAGGTAAAGATAATTTTACTGTAATCTTAAATGGTATCGATGAAAAAGCTGGGGCTGAGAAGGTCGAAGAGCTGCGTAAAGAAGGCATCAAAGCAGAATTTTATGGTTTTGATGTTACCAATGAGGATGAGGTGAACGGCAATTTTAATAGAATTGGCGAAAACTATGGTAGAATCGATGTCTTGGTAAATAATGCCGGAGGACTAGGGGGTAGGTCAAGATTTGAAGAAATGACTACTGAGTTCTACAGGAAAGTGATGGCGCTAAACCTTGATTCAGTGTTTTTTACCTCAAGAGCGGCCATCCCTTATCTTAAAAAAGGAGAAAATGCTTCGATAATCAATTACACGTCAAACGCAGGGTGGAATGCTGGCGGACCTGGAGCGGGTATCTATGGCACTTCGAAAGCCGGGGTTCATGCCATAACCAGAGCACTAGCTAAAGATTTAGCCGAATACGGCATCAGAGTAAATGCCGTGTCTCCTGGTACCATAGATACGCCCTTCCACGCCCAAATCAAATCCACCAAGCCTGAGGTTTTCGCTTCATGGAAGGACAATATTATGCTGGGGAGGTTAGGCAAGCCCGAAGAGGTGGCTTCTGTTGTGGCTTTTTTGGCTAGTAAAGATGCATCGTTTATTACCGCCGAGACAATACAAGTAGGTGGTGGACAGGCTCTTGGTATATAAAATACTTTGAGAATCAGTATCAGACTATTGTAATAAAAGACATTGTGAGTTTAGAAGGAAAACTAGCTACAGCAACTGGAGGTGGTCGTGCTATTGGCACCAACATCGACATTACTGGTGGTGTTTTCTGCTCATAATTAACATAAAGCCTTATGAAAAAAGTAGCCTGCTTTGGGGAAGTGATGCTGCGGCTTTCCACCCCCGGAAACAAGCTGTTCGGACAGTCCGCTAATTTTAACGCGTGTTATGGAGGTGCTGAGGCCAATGTCGCGGTCTCATTGGCTACTTTTGGCATACCCGCCTCCCTGGTTAGCCGGGTGCCGGCCAACGACTTAGGCGAGTGTGTGCTGCAGGAGCTGCGCAGGCACGGCGTGGGTACGCAAGGGGTATACACCGGAGGCGACCGCCTTGGGGTATACTTTCTGGAAAGCGGCGCAGGCTTTAGGTCCAGCAAAGTGATCTACGACCGGGCACATTCCGCCTTTGCGGAGCTAAAGCCAGGTATGATCGATTGGGAGGCGCAGCTTGCCGGGCACGACTGGTTTCACTGGTCGGGCATTACGCCGGCCGTATCGCAGGGGGCCGCAGACGCGTGCCTGGAGGGTATAAAAGTAGCCCACAGCCTGGGCCTAACCGTATCCTGCGACCTCAATTACAGAAGCAAATTGTGGCGGTATGGGGTTTCTCCCCAAGCTATTATGGCGGAGCTCATGGCCTATACCCACGTGGTGCTGGCCAACCCCGACGACGCCCGGCATTATTTCGGTATAGCGGCATCGGGTTATCACATCGATGACCCAGCCTACAACGAGGCAGTGTTACGGCAGCTGGTGCAGGCCTTCCCACAGATCAAAACCGCCGTATCCACCCTGCGCCGCACCGTAAATGCCAGCCATAACTCCTGGGGAGGGCTGTTGCTGCAGGACGGGGAGGCATACACCTCGCCCACCTATGAGTTGAACCCGATTATTGACCGGGTTGGCGGCGGCGACTCCTTTATGGCAGGGCTGATTTATGGCCTGCTAAATTTCGAAAATGATGCACAGAAAGCCCTGAACTACGCCGTGGCGGCTTCGGCCCTGAAACACAGCATAGAAGGGGACGCGAATTTGGTAAAAGCTGCAGATGTGCTGCACATGCTGGAGGGCGCCTCTGTGGCGGCCCGGGTATCCCGTTAAAAAAACAAAATGGCAAGAAAAACAAGAATAGACGTGGCCCTGACCATGGAGGCGACCGGCCTGATCCCCCTGTTTTACCAGGCAGACGCGGCGGTAGGCAAGAAAATACTGGACAGCTGCTATGCCGGTGGCGCCCGGGTGATCGAGTTTACAAACAGAGGGGACTTCGCGCACGAGGTGTTCGCCGAACTGGTGAAGCATGCCCACGCGGCGCTGCCGGGCCTTATCCTCGGGATCGGGTCGGTGACAGATGCCGGCACGGCGGCGCTTTATATGCAACTCGGCGCAGAGTTCATCGTCACCCCCGTGCTTCGGGAAGATATCGCGATTGCGTGCAACCGCAGAAAAGTGCTGTGGTTGCCTGGTTGCCAGACCTTAACCGAAATTTCAAAGGCAGAAGAACTGGGAGCGGAGATTGTGAAGCTTTTCCCGGGAGAGAGTATAAACCCCGCCTTTATCGCCGCCATCAAAGGCCCCTGCCCCTGGACCAAGGTGATGCCCACAGGGGGCGTAGCCATGGACCCGGAAAGCCTGGCAACCTGGTTCAAGGCCGGTGTCACTTGCGTGGGGGCTGGCTCGAAGCTGATAAAGGCCACAGCTGGCGAATACGATTACAAGGCCATCGAACAATCTGTTTCGGAGGCATTGCAGCATATCAAAATTATCCGCGGAGCGCGCGTTTCAGGCTAATCAAAACCAGGTCAGCCACTTGCAAAAAAGCCTCAGAAACGGCGCAATTGCAGAAAACCGCCCAATTCAGTAAGTAAGTACTAAATCACTTTGTAAAATAATAAAGAAATAAACCTACTCAACGCTGGGATATTTAAAAAATCATCCTTATATTGGTTAACCAATTAATAGTATACCAATCAATCGCTTCTGTGTGAAACTGAATTAATCTTAAAACACCTATAGAAATGCAAAACTTGTTACATCCAAAAGCCGAAAGGGGGCCAGCGCTAAGCGTTCTGCTAGTGCTCATGCTCCTTCTTTTAAATTCCGCTTACAGCTTCGGCCAAAGTGCCCCGGGCGACCAGGCGGGAAAAGTTGTTACCGGCAAGGTGACAGACACCGGTGGTGAGCCGTTGCCAGGTGTCACGGTAATGGTGCAGGGCACAGCCACAGGCACCGTGACCGGGGCGGATGGGGCGTTTGAGATTAAGGCAGCTTCCGGAAATACGCTGGTCTTTCGCTACATCGGCTTTAAGAGCAGCGAGGTGCCAGTGGCAGACAAGGCCGTGGTAGACGTGGTGCTGCAATCCGACATGACCCAGCTGGAAGAAGTAGTGGTGGTGGGGTATGGCGAGCAGAAAAAATCGCACCTGACGGGCTCTGTGGCCAGGCTGGAGAACAAAAACATGGAGCAGATAGCCGTCTCGCGGGTTGACCAGGCCATGCAGGGCCAGATTGCCGGTGTGAAAGTGCAGAACACCACCTCCGAGGTAGGCGAAGCCCCGGAGATCAGTATCAGAGGGGTGAGTTCCATCAGCGCGGGCAGTTCTCCGCTGGTGGTGGTAGACGGCTACCCGACCAACGACGGCCTTGAGTTTGTGAACGCGGCCAGCATTGCGTCTATCGAGGTGCTGAAGGACGCCAGCTCTACGGCCATCTATGGCTCGAGGGGAGCGAACGGCGTGATTTTGGTCACTACCAAAGAGGGCAAGGAAAATCAGCCGAGCTATAATTTTCAATCCTCCTTCGGTGTGAAATCCTTTTATAAGAAAGAGGATGTGATGGACGCGTACGAATACACGGACATGCTGCTCCGGGAAAACCAACTGATTGAAAACGCGAAGGCGACAAGAGAAAACAGGGAGGCCAAGGTGCTTGATTTTTCATCGCGTGAAAGAATGATGCGCCTGATTGCCGACAACTCCGGGGTGACTGACTGGCAGGACGAGGCGACACGCGACATAACGACCATGAAAAGCTACCTGATGAACGTGTCTGGCGGCGGAAGCAACATCAATTACTTTATCTCGGGCCAGTATGTGGACGACCAGGGCATGCTAAAGGACAATACCCTGGAGCGCTTTAACCTATCTGCCAAGGTAAATGCCAAGCTCAACAAAAAAGTGCGGATCGGGCTTGACCTGAAACCGACTTATACCACAAACCGCAAGTCGTCGGTGCCCTACGCGGACTTTACCCGGACGCACACCTGGTCGCCGGTGCGGCACAACGCCTATACCTCTGCGGCCACAGGCTACGGCATCGGGGAGTATGCCCACGGCCGGCATTACCGAAACATCGCCTTGACCTATACCGATGCGGAGGGCAACGAGCAGACCGTGACAAACTCCAACATCTGGGGAACGGGCAACAACAATCCGATTTCGCGTATGGAAAACGAGTGGCGCGTGCAGGACGATTACCGCCTGGTGGCCAACTCCTACCTGCAATGGGATATCATCAAAAACCTGCGCTTCAAGACCACGCTGGGTACCTACATCAAGTACCGCGACTTTGACAGATGGCGCAACTCCGAGGCCGACGACTCTGGTCTGCGGCTGTCGTCTAACAGCACCCTGCTCTCCAAAGACATCCTTAACGAGAACACATTGAACTATAACTGGGAGAAAGCCAAGCACAGCATCAACGCGCTGGGGGGCTTTACCTATCAGTACACAGACTACAAGTATTCTTCGCTCGAAGGATCGCAGCAGCCAACTGACTATGTGCCGACCGTGAATGCGGCCACCACCATCAACCTGGCCAACACCTATACCCTGAAAGAGGAGGATGCGCTTATCTCGTATCTGGGGCGCGTGAACTATGCCTACGATGACCGGTACCTGTTGTCGGTGGCGATGCGGACAGACGGTTCATCGCGGTTCGGCGACGAGCGCAAGTATGGCTGGTTCCCTTCGGCCTCCCTGGGCTGGAACATCGCAAACGAGGCTTTCTGGGCCGACAAGCTGAATGCCGTGAACCAGTTTAAGATGCGCTTCAGCGTGGGCCTGACGGGCAATAACAACATCGACAACTACGTGAACGTGAATACATTGTCTGGAGCGAACTACGTGTTTGGCGACGGCATTGGCAGCGTGGCGCAGGGCCTGGGGCAGATCAACGAGACGATATCGAACGACGCGATCACGTGGGAGAAAACGCTGGAGTTTGACTATGGCATAGACCTCGGCTTCTTCTCGAACCGGCTGTCGCTCACGGCAGACTATTACCAGTCCGTGACGCAGGATTTGCTGTACATGCAGAACATCACGGCCACCTCGGGCTACCGCAATTTCTGGAACAACGTCGGCCGCGTGGAGAACAAGGGAATAGAGCTTTCGCTAAACGCCTTTGCGCTCACCAAGCCGGAGCTGTCCTGGCAGATCGGTGGCAACCTGGCCGCTAACAAGAACAAGCTGCTTTCTGTAGGCGGCGCGGCGCAGTTCATCAACACCGGTGAGCGTGGCGAGCAGTACATCTCGAAAGTAGGGGAGCAGATGGTGCAGTTCTATGGGTATAAAATGATCGGCGTATGGCAGAACCAGGACGAGATCAACGCCAACCCGCACTCCGCCGAAGACGCCCCCGGCGGCATCCGTGTCGCGGACGTGAACAACGACGGTGTGATCGACGCCAAAGACCGCATTGGGCTGGGCAGCCCGTTCCCGGACTTTACCTGGGGCTTCACTAACCGGGTTACCTGGAAGAGCTTTGATCTGAGCATCGTGTTCGAGGGATCCCAGGGAGCTGAGGTGTTCAGCGGAGACGGCTACTATACCGAGACACGCTACCTGCACCACGACTTCACGGACGGACGCTGGTTCAGCCCCGACTACGCTGCCTCCAAGCCACGCGAGAAAAACGGGCGCGACTGGGTGAACACAGATTATCTGGTGCAGGACGCCTCTTACGTGTCGTTGCGCAGCGCCGTGCTTGGCTACAGCGTGCCACAGGCATTCGCGGCCAAAATGAAACTGGAGAACATCAGGGTATACTTCTCGGGCTACAACCTGCTGTACCTGATGGCAGACGACTATACCGGCCTGAACCCAGAAGGGTTGATGACCAGCGGGGTATACCAGTCCCCGCTCATCGTGGGCTACCAGCGTGGGGCATACCCTGTTCAGCGCACGCTTTCTATGGGTGTTGATTTGAAATTTTAAGCTGCAAGACAATGAAAAATATAAACAGAGTAGTAAAGAGCTCAGGCATGTGTGTTTGTATGGTAGTGGCGAGCTTTTTCGTCTCTTCCTGCGAGGAACAACTTGACCTGCATCCCATATCGCAGGTAGAGGAGGGGCGC
Source organism: Pontibacter sp. E15-1 (assembly GCF_022601975.1). GTDB lineage: Bacteria > Bacteroidota > Bacteroidia > Cytophagales > Hymenobacteraceae > Pontibacter. The sequence goes on along the minus strand of NZ_JAKVIR010000001.1, from coordinate 35,614 downwards.
TTCTATCAAAACGCGCAAGACATAAACCAGGCCCTGATCGCCACTTACAACAGCCTGCACAACATGCAGCAGGATGAATGGGCGCTCACCGAGATCCGCTCCGATAACACCTCCGTGACGCCAAACGCGAGCGTGGCGCGGCACACCACCGTCAGAGACCTGGACCGCTTTGTGGTGAACTCTCTGAACGAATACGTGGAGAATTACTGGCGGTCTGCCTATACCACCATTGCCCTGGCCAACGACGTGCTGGACAACATAGCCGTGGTGAGCGACCCCACGCTGCGCGGACAGTATGAAGGCGAAGCCAGGTTTATGCGCGCCCTGGCGTACTTCAACCTGGTGCGCCTGTGGGGCGGCGTCTTCATCGTGGACCATTCCGTGACAGGCCAGGAGGCGATCAAGAAGGATTACAAGCGCAGCACAGAGGCAGAGGTATACGAGTTCCTGCTGCAGGACCTGGAGCAGGCAACCGGAATGCTGCAGGCCACCGCCGCGAAAGGCCGCGTGACGAAGTGGGCGGCGCAGGCGCTCTGGGCCAAGGCCCTCCTGACCGTGAAAGGCAGTGACCGGGTAAGCAAGGCGGAAACGCTGCTGCGCGAAGTGGCGGCACAAGGCAATTACAACCTGCAGAGCTCCTATGCCTCGGTGTTCGACATCAACAACGAATACAGCAACGAGATCCTGTTTGCGGTGCGCTATACCTCCGGAAACGTGGGGCTGGGGTCGCCGTTTGCCAACCTGTTCGGCCCGGACAACAGCGAGAACTATGTGGTGACGGGCGACGGGGAAGAATACAACTACCCCACCGAGGACATCACTAATACCTATGTGCAGAATGGTGACCAGACAAGAAAAGCAGCCTCTATGGCAGAAACCTGGATCGGCAAGAACGGCAAGGTGAACAACATCAAGTACATCACCAAGTACCTGTCGAAGTTTGCCGTGGAGGAGGATGCGGAAAACGACTGGCCTATCCTGCGCTACTCGGATGTGCTGCTGCTGCTTGCGGAGGCGATTAACGAGAACAACGGCGCGCCAACCGCAGAAGCCATCGGGTATCTGAACAGGGTACACAGCCGCTCCGTGCAGGGCAGCGAGCCCTATACCGCAGAAAACGCCGGCAATTACTACAACTTTATTCTTTCTCTGGCAAAGGAGAGGAGACTGGAGTTCGCCTTTGAGAACCAGCGCTGGTTCGACCTGCTGCGCCTCGGGCTGGCGAAGTCCGTGATGAACGCGCACTTCCAGACAGAGCCATACTATAACAATCCGGAGCAGGGCTTTTTCAGCACCGGCCCCATTGCCGACTGGCAGCTGGTATTGCCGATCCCCCAGTTTGAGATTGATGTGAACCCGAGGGTGACCCAGAATATCGGGTACTAACCCGGAGTTTTCAAGGCAGCCACTTCTGAATTATGTACTTATAAAATCACGTTACTATATGAACAGCGCAATACGATTATACCACGCAGGAGCCCAAAACAAGGTGGTTCAGTTTCTTGTGATGCTACTGCTTTTGTCGTCCTGCTACGGCGAGGAAATAGACCAGACCATGGAGGAGATTCAGGGCGTGAGCCCGGTCATCTCTTCCTTTGAGCCGGAAGTGGCAGATGTGAAGGAGCTGGTCACGGTGTATGGGGAGAACCTCAACTTCGTGGACAGCGCCTACATCGGCGGGGTGCTTTGCCCGATCCAACGCCGGGTAAACAGCAACCAGCTGATCATTCAGGTGGCCCCCGAGGCAAAGGGCGGAAAGATCAGCGTGCTCACGGCGGCTAAAAAAGAGGGCGTCTCTGCCGGCACCATCCAGATAAGCTATCCGGTGCCCGCGGTGCAAAGCGAGCTCTCTGACATCAAGGAAGAGGCTTACGCGAATGATGTGGTCATCCTGGGCGGCACGAAGCTCAACGTGATTGACAAAGTGCTGTTCGGCGGAAAGGAAGCGACCATCGTGTACCAGCGGGAAGCCTCCATGGCCGTGCTGGTGCCCTTGTTCGACAACGATCAGGTGGTGGACATCTCCTATACCTACTTTACACAAACGGGCCGCGAGGAAGTGGCCGTCAAGCGTGGCTTGCAGGTGCTCACGCCTTCGCCGCGCGTAAACAACTGGACACCGCTCCTGATCAAGGGAAAGAGCTATGTGCTGGAAGGGGACAACCTGAACATGGTGGAGAAAGTGTTCATCGGTACTACTGAGGCCACCGTGACCGACAAGCAGGCAGGCTCCCTCTCTTTTGTGGCTGCCGGAAACACTACGGGTAATACCACTATCAAGCTGCAGTATACTGCCAACGGGCAGCAGCAGGTTGTGGAGCATCCGGTCGCCTACATCGCATCCAACGTGGAAACCTACTTTGATTTTGAGGACCAGAGCCTGTCGGCGGTTACCATCGGCAAGTCGGCCTTCACGGTGAGCAGCACAATCAACGGCACGGCCGCACAGCCGGCCTTCCCGGCAGGAAGCGCATATTACCACCTCGAGATGCTTGACGGCACCGGCGATGCAGGCGGAAGCTCTGTCTCTTATATCCGCTTCGATAAGCAGGAAAACTCGTCCTGGACGAGCATGTATACCAACAATGCGGGCGGCCAGCCGGTGCTGCACTTCTGGCTGAACGTGAACAACACCACACCCACCGTCAAGCTATACCTGACCAAGAACGACAGCTACTCGCTGAAACTGAGCAACCTGAGCCCGGAGAAGTACAAGGCAACCTTTGGGGAGGATGGCAAGCAGTGGGCCCTTATCGCTGTGCGGCTTTCAGACCTGGCGCCAACCGTGACGGAGGCAGCCGTGGCCGCAGACAAGTATACCCGCATCAACTTTCTGGTGGATAGCCAAACGAATGTGCCGCTGGAAGTGAACATAGACTGGATTTCGATCACGGATAAAGTGCTGACAGGCGTTGGCGCAGTAGACCTGACAGATGCTTTCTAGAACGGAAGGCCAAAGGCGCTTGAGGTATAAACACATAGTTATGAGACACTATACTAAAGGACTTATACTTGCACTGCTGCTTGGCTGTGCAAGTATAAGCATTGCCTGGAAAGCAAGGGGCACGCGCGTGCTTGTCAGAACGCCTGCCGAGCTGAAGGCCGCTATCTCCAAAGCCCAGCCCGGCGATACGCTGGTGATGGCGAACGGAAAGTGGGAGAATGCCGCCATTCTGTTTCAGGGCCACGGCCAGGCCAACGCCCCCATCGTGCTCACCGCTGAGGAAAAGGGGAAAGTTGTTTTGAGCGGGCAAAGTGAGCTCAGCATCGCGGGCGAATACCTGGAGGTACACGGGCTGCACTTCAAAAACGGAATCGCCCCCTCCAAAAGCATTGTTTCCTTTCGAAAAGACGCTAAGTCGGTGGCGAACAACTGCCGGGTGACCGACTGTGTTATTCAGGATTACAGCAATGTGGGGGAAGATGAGAAATGGGTGAACCTGTACGGCAAAAACAACCGCTTCGACCATAACCTGCTGGAAGGCAAAAAAAGCGAAGGAACGACGCTGGTGGTATGGCTCAGCGACACGGCCAGCCGGGAAAACCGCCACCGCATAGACCATAACTACTTTGGCCACAGGCCCCGGCTGGGACAAAATGGCGGCGAGACCATTCGCATTGGCACCTCAGAGCACTCCATGCATACGTCGCAGACGGTGGTGGAGCAGAACTATTTCTTTAGGTGCGATGGCGAGGCCGAAATCATCTCCATTAAATCAGCGGAGAATGTGATTCAGGACAACGTGTTCTATGAGTCGAAGGGGGCCGTGGTGCTGCGGCACGGTAACAACAACACCATCCGGCAGAATTACTTTATTGGCAACAACGTCAAAGAGACCGGAGGCATCCGCGTCATCAACCAGGGCCATCAGGTATATGGCAACCACTTGCAGGAACTGAACGGAAGCGAGAACAAGTCCAGCCTGGTGGTGATGAACGGCGTGGTGAACTCCCCGCTGAACGGCTACCACCAGGTGCGCGATGTAACGGTCAGAGACAATGTTTTCCTGTTTTGCAGCAGCTGGCAGCTGGGCGTGGGCAGCAGGGCACAGCAAATTCTGCAACCTGAGCGCACGCTGATCTCCGGGAACACCTTTTACAACCCCAGGGTGAAGGCGGTATACGAAATGGCTCACCCCTTGCCGGGCATCACCTTCCGCGAGAACAGGTATAACATCGGGGCTACAACCAGCCTGGAGGGCTTTAAGCGAAGTTCCCAAGCCTATGTAAAAGGAAAAAACGGCATCTGGAAAGAGAAAGGCGCCCCAGACATTGAGCTTCCTGTCACACCAGCGTCGGCAGGACCCACCTGGTATAAGCAAGCTATCTGATTGACAATGCTTACAGTGGCGCGTTGGGGCGCAGACGCAGCGGCATTTTTATAAAATCATCACCCTTCTGACGCACACAGCATGGCGCATAGCTACCGTTTTCTTGTTTTGTTGTTCAGTTTTGTCGTGCTGTGGCAGCAGGGTATGGCCCAGGCGCAGCCAGCATCCAGAGGTACCCATCCATCGCTTGTCCTGACAAAGCAGGGGGTGCAGCAAATCAGGCAGAGCCTCGGGCGGTATCCGTTGTTGGACAGTTCGTATGAGGAGCTGAAAAAGGAAGCTGACAAGGCGCTAAAGGCAAAACTGGACGTGCCCTTTCCACGGGATGCGGGGGGAGGACGCACCCACAGGCAGCATCAGAAGAATTATAAAGCGATGTATGCGGCGGGTATGGTATACCAGATAACAAAGGATGAACGGTATGCCCGGTATGTGAAGGACATGCTGCTGGCGTACGCAAAGATCTATACCATCTTGCCACTGCACCCGGCCGCGACCTCCAAAACACCCGGTAAGCTTTTCTGGCAGAGCCTGAACGACTGTGTGTGGCTGGTGCACACCATCCAGGCTTACGACTGTGTGTATGACTGGCTGGGCAAAGACGACATCACCACCCTGAACAAAGCGCTTTTTTACCCGATGGCAGAGTTTCTTTCCGAAGGGTCAGCCTATTCTTTCAACCGCATCCACAACCATGGCACTTGGGCGGTGGCAGCCGTGGGCATGACCGGGTATGTGACAGGAAAACAGGAGTTGGTGGAGCAAGCGTTGCGCGGGTTAGCGAAAGACGGCAAAGGCGGGTTCCTGGCCCAGCTGGACCAGCTTTTCTCCCCGGACGGCTATTATACCGAAGGGCCCTACTACCAGCGCTATGCCATGATGCCGTTTGTGCTTTTTGCCAAAGCCATCGGGCACCGGCAGCCAGCGCTTAACATTTTCGCTTACCGCGACAGCGTGCTGGTGAAAGCGGTGCAGGCCACGCTGCAGCTTACTTACAAGAACACGTTCTTCCCGTTGAACGATGCGATCAAGGGCGAAGACCTTACCACCGATGAAATGGTGTATGCCGTTGACCTGGTATATGGGTATGCGAAGAACCCCGAATTACTGAGCATCGCAGAAACACAGGGGCGGGTGATTTTGACGGCGGAGGGGGTGGAGATTGCCGCCGCGATCAGCAAAGGACTGGCAGCGCCCTTCAGGTGGCATTCCGTGGTTTTGCGCGACGGGGCCCAGGGAACGGAAGGCGGAATTGGCATTCTGCGGAGCGGCGGTGGGCAGGATCATACCTGCGCCGTGATGAAGTATAGCGCGCATGGCCTGAGCCACGGGCATTATGACAAGCTTTCGCTGCTGCTGTATGATCAGGGGCAGGAGGTTTTGCAGGACTATGGGGCGGTGCGCTTCGTGAATAACCCGGACAAAGACGGCGGCCGCTACTTGCCCGAAAACAAAACGTGGGCGCAGCAAACCGTGGCACACAATACCCTCGTCGTGGACGGGCAGTCGCACTTTGGCGGCGATATCCGTTTGTCGGAGCGCATGGCCCCACGCACACTTTACTTTGACAGCAAGACCCCAGAGGTACAACTTACCGCCGCCATTGCGGAAGGGGCATATCCGGGCGTGACGATGAAGCGCTACGTGGCCATGATCCAGGATTCCGTGCTCGAACACCCGGTGGTGGTGGATGTATTTGACGTTGCCTCGGAGAGCAGCCACCAGTATGATTTGCCCTATTATTACCTGGGCGATATCACGGCCACTACCTTTGAGCGGAAAGCGCTGGGCACGTCTCCTTTGGGCAAAGCCAACGGGTATGAGCACCTGCAACTTACCGCCATCGCAAAGCCCGGCAACCAGCCCGCGCAGGTAACCTGGCAACACAACGGGCTATTTTATACCCTCACCACGGCTTCTACCGCTGCTACCGAAATCCTGTTCACTCGGATTGGCGCTCAGGATCCGGACGACAATTTACGAAAAGAGCCGGGGCTGCTGCTCCGGATACCGGAAGCGAGGCAGCACACCTTTGTATCGGTCATCGAGCCACACGGCAAGCATACTCCGGGTACAAAAGCGACGGGGCAGACTGCCAGTCAGTTGAAGGGGGTTTCGCTGGTGGGCAAATCGACCACCGGAATGGCCCTGGAGATAGCCTTTGCATCTGGCGAGCAGAAAATCCTTTTGCTGGCCACTGGCCCAAATCAGGAAAGCCCCTGCCAGCTAACCCTGGATGGCAAGAACGTACGCTGGTCGGGCACGCACTGGTATGGACCCAGGGCAGCCCTGAAGCAAAATTTATAGGCGATACCTAGCCAGCCAAGCAGTAGCACCAATGAACCCTATGAGACGAAACGCAACTTACCATAACCGCCAAAGAATAATGTATACACCTTCCATCGCCACAGCGCCTCGGCTTAGGTCTTGCCTGGTATTTCGGGTGGCTGCCTTACTGGCGCTGTGTGTGCTGGCAAACCTTGGCAGCGTGGCGGCTCAGGCGCAGGTGCCAGCCGACCGGGTGCTGCGCGACGGAGAACTGTTTACCGTTCTGAAGAAAACGGCTGACCCTGCGCTAACCCAGCTCACGCAACTTTATCAGAAAGGCGGAAAAAGAAATCAGGAGAAAGCTAAAAAGGAACTCGCAAACTACTTCCGGCAAAAAGCCGCGCAGCGCTACTACTTTAACTGGCAGCATTTTGACGATAGGCTGGCGGATTACCTGGCCCGTTTCCCGGATAAGAAGGCTGCCCACCCGGTTAGTGCGCACGGGCACATGGACCTTTATCCGGCCCAGACTAACTGGAAGCTTCCCTTCAAAAATCTGAAAGGGGAAGCGGTGAACGCCTATGCCGTCCGGCACCTGTCGCGCCAGCACAAGGCCCCCGACATGGCCCTCAGCTATTTCATCACCCAGGACGAGCGGTACATCAATTACTTCACGGAGCAGGTAGCCTCCCTCAACACTGCCTTTAATGCCCATAAAGTAGAGACGCTGGAAGACGGTAACGGCACCTACGAGGCCTTCAGGGGCGGCAACCGCATGCTGAACTGGCTGTTTGCCCACCATGCCTTTCTGGCCTCTGACCAGTACTCCGACGATGAGCAGCTCCTGCTGATCCGGACGTTTCTGCACCATGCCGCGTTCCTGTACCGCGAGAACCAGCAGTTTAGCTACGGCAACCACCAGACCAAGGGCATGACGGCCCTGGCGATGATCGCCATCCTTTTCCCGGAGGTTGAGGGAGCGGACAAATGGTATGCCCATGCCATGAAACTATTGGGCGAACACCTGGAGAAAGAGGTGAACCCGGACGGCTTTCAGTTTGAGCGCACCGTGCATTACCATATCGGCGACATCGACAACTACTTTATGGTATACCAACTGGCCCGTAAAAACAACATGCCAGTGGATGCCCAGTGGGCCGCAACCCTGCAGCGCATGTTTACGGCGCTGGCCGCAATTGCGCTGCCCAATAAAAACGGCCCGGTGCTGCAGGACGACACGGATGAACCCTGGGCGACGCAAAACGAGATAGGGGAGGCCATGCTGCTGGGGTACCTGCTTTTCCGAGATCCGGCCTATGGCTACTTCGCGTCTGCCGGCATCAGCAGCGAGTATTACTGGTATACCCCCACAGACCAACTGGATGACCTTAAAAATATACGCACCCAGGCCCCGGCTTTTACCTCCACCGCCCTGCCCGAAACCGGGTATTACGTGATGCGTGACGGGTGGAACCCCGAGGATATGTATATGGTCATCTCCACGGGCGTGTCTAAACAGAAACCCGATCACCAGCACGGCGATGTGTTAGGCGTGCAGGCCTATGCCTATGGGGTGCCGCTGCTGCCCAATTACCAGGTACGGTATTCGCTTCCGGACTTGGAGTTGTTCAAAAACTCGTGGGTGAAAAACGTGGCGCTGGCAGACTCTATGCCGCAGGGCCAGAAATGGAAAGGAAACGAAGGCGGCAGTGGCTTTGGCAAATTCGCGGAATTGCCCCAGGCCAATGTCAAGGTATGGCTCCCTGCCGCTGGGTATGATTTGTTTATCGGCTCGCACAACGGCTTTCAGAAGCAGGCGATCAGGTATACCCGCAAGGTGCTTTTCCTGAAAGATGAATTCTGGATCGTGAAAGACGAATTCCAGAGTCCGGAGGAGCACCGCTACCAGCAGGTATGGCAGGGCAATTACTCCCTGGAAGATGCCCCGGCGTTGGCCAGAGCCAATTTTGGAGACGCCACTGGCCTCGATATCCTCCAGTTAACGCCTGTTAAAGCGTTGTCGCTTGCCGGCAACAATGGCAAGAACAGGGTGGTATACCAGGCCGTGCCTGCCAAAAACTTTACTTACCTGACGGTGCTGCGCCCCTACAAAGGCTATTCCAACCGCATCGCCTCGGCGCAAAGCCCATCTGAAGAAAAGGTGGGAGACTGGCAGGTGTTCGCGCAAAACTATACCGCCAAAGACTCGCAGATACGCCTGGAAGCAGCGCACGGCCTGGCAAAAAAGGGAGCGTTTGTCCTCTTCGGCTGCCGAAGCATACAGCTGCCTGACCTCTCGCTGACGCTGGATGCGCCCCGCGACATTATGCTCGCTCTGGAAGGAGGGACGTTAACCGTTACGTCGCTTAGCGCTGAGGTGATCACACTGACCGCTGGCGGTAAAAAACAGGAGAAGTATACCCTGCCTCCCGCTGGCATCTTGCAGGTGATGGTGAAAACGGTGGCAGCCAATAAACAACCTTAGAGCATGTTTAAAATTCATCTTTTGGGCTGCAAATTGTCCATTAAGGAACCTGACTTCGCCTTTTTATCACCCCATAGCGCTGCTATGCGGCTCAAAAAACGCTTCGCCAGAACCCTTCCTGAACAATTTTCGCTTCCAAAAACGAAATTTAAACATGCTCTTAAACGGTAGCGAAGCCAGGCTCCTTAATGGGCATTTTGCAGCCCATAGTATGAATCATAAACGTGCTCATACCTCTGGCAGGGGAGCATCACAATTTTGCAGTTTCTTGAAAATTAAAAATTAAACGCTATGGATGATCAGTTAGCAATACCTGTAGGCACAACGCTGGACAGGTTCATTATGCGCAAGCAGGAAGAGTTCCCGTATGCCACCGGAGAGCTGTCGCAGTTGCTCCGCGACATCGCCCTGGCCACCAAGATCGTGAACCGGGAGATTAACCGGGCAGGCCTGATCGCCCTGGCGGGCACTTTCGGGCAGCAGAATGTGCAGGGCGAGGAGCAGCAGAAGCTCGACGTGATCGCCAATATCCGCTTTATCCGGGCGCTGCGCAACGGCGGCGAGGTATGCACCGTCATCTCGGAGGAGGAGGACCATCTCATCCAGACGGGCAACACAAACGGAAAGTACATCGTGGCCATCGACCCACTGGATGGCTCCTCCAACATCGACGTGAACGTGGCCATCGGCACGATCTTCTCCGTGTACAGGCGTGTGTCTGAGGCTGGTGACGACGGCACCCTGGCCGACTGCCTGCAGAAAGGCGCCAAACAAGTGGCCGCAGGCTATATCATCTTCGGCTCCTCCACCATGCTGGTGTATACCACTGGCTGCGGCGTGAACGGCTTTACGTATGAGCCTTCGCTCGGTGAGTTCTTCCTCTCGCACCCGCTCATCAGTACCCCGAGAGAGGGGAAGATCTACTCCTGCAACGAGGGCAACATCAGGAGCTTCCCGGAAGGGGTGAGGGCGTATCTGGACTACTGCAAGGAGCAGAATTATACCGGGCGCTACATTGGCTCGCTGGTGGCCGACTTCCACCGCAACCTGCTTAAGGGCGGTATCTACATTTACCCGCCTACCACCAACTACCCGAACGGCAAGCTGCGCCTGGTGTATGAGTGCAACGCGCTGGCTATGATTGTGGAGCAGGCGGGCGGCAAAGCCACAGACGGCTCCGGGCGCATCCTCGACAAAACCCCAACGGAATTGCACCAACGCTGCCCGCTGCTCATCGGCTCCCGCGACATGGTGGACAAAGTGCATAAATTTATGGCGAAAGAGGCCGTGCCTACAGCCGGATAGCCGGTGTAGTGCTCTGATAAAAAAATATTTTGTAAAACCCGGATGTGGTGCGTATAGCTTCTGCTGTATGCACCACATCCGGGTTTGTGCGTTTAGGGTAGGTGCAGCATTCTTTTCCAATGGCTTATATGGAAATCCCGGCTACGTTGTAAGACGGGTGAATCGGCGAAAGGGATATGTTAAAACACGCGTGCCGGAGAACCCCGTTGCTTTTAAGAACGAATCAGAAAAACGAATGGGATTTCATACCGTTAGTTTACTTAAAATATGCAGATAGCAGTGAAAATGTTTTATATATTGTAATTTATATACTTTGATAAGTATAATTATATATCTTGGCGCATTAAATGATTGGTTTTTATACTGTGTGAATAATATGCAATAAGAACTTATGTAATTTTAAGAATTAAAGGCTTACCGAAATGCGTGTACATATTTATTGCGTATTATTTGAGCATTTTATAGCATCCATTGTTCCAAAACATTTCAGGATACCTGATTGTTTTTTAGGTGATGTTATTATTTTTGTTCAATATATATTAAGCATGATGGCGCTTAAATTAAAATAATTTAATATTTGGAATATTATAAATTAGTAGGCGTCATTGGTAATCTTACTCCCTCCCTGGTGAAATCATTCTTAGTTTTTGCGTTTTGTTTCATGGTAAACGTCTGCGTTGGCGGCGCAACGGTGCAGGTTAAAAAGTCGGCCCTGTTGCAGCCTGCCGTGGCGGCGTCTGTTGCCCATACCGTGGATTCATTAAACGACCTTGCTTTTAAAGTGAAAAGCCATGACCTGCAGCGCGCCTTTGATTTGCTTCACAGGGCCTCTGTCTTGGCAGATAATCAACGCTACGTGCGGGGGCAAGCCATCAATGCGCTTTACGAGGGCGGCATCTATATGCAGAATGGGTATGACAAGCGGGCCCTGTCGCTCTACTATACATCCCTGGAGCTGAGCCGGAGCATTCTCGACACGCTGAATATTGCCCGCGCAAACCAGCAACTGGCCAATGCCTTTGCCCAGGGAGATGAACCGAAGCAGGCCGAAACGCTATACCTGCAGGCGCTGGAACAGTTCACCCTGCTCAATGAGGCGAAAGATGCCGTCAATATAAAGAACAGCCTCGCCCTTTTTAAACTAAAGCAGCACAAGATACCGGAAGCCCTGGCTTTACTTGATGCTGCGCAGCGGGAGAGTCAGCAGGTGGGGTATACCTACGGCCTCAAGAAAGCTTACTTCCACCGGGGGCTGGTGCATTTGAAACAGAACCACTTGCAGGCGGCAGAGGCAAGCTTTATAAAGGCGCTGGATCTTGACAGGCAGGCAAACGACCGGTATGGGATGTCGCTGGCGGAGAGTAAATTGGCGCAGGTGGCCAGCCGCAAGAACGACTATGCAGCGGCCATTGCCTATGGTGAGGCCGCCTGGCGGGATGCGGAAGCCATCTCCGCCTCTCAACTGATGATAGATGCGGTGGAGGAACTGATCAGCGTATTCCGGCTACAGGATAACCGGGAGGAGTTGGTGCACTGGCAGGCGGTGCAGATAGCCAAGCAGAAAGAGGTTTACGAGAAGGAGAAGAACTATACCCTCGATTTCCTCGATATCCTCAGGCAAAAGCAGGAAGGACAACTGCTTGCCGAAAAGAAAGCATTACAGGCCGAGCGCCTTGCCCGAAACACCAACTATATCCTGCTGGCGGGCACGATGGCGCTTCTGCTCCTGGCTTCGCTGGCCTTGGTATGGTATAATTTTTACCGTAAGGTGAAGGAGTATAGCGTCGAGCTTGAGCTAAAAAACGCATTGATCCAGCATAGCGCTGCCGAGCTCGACAAGCTATACCAGGCCATGGCCGAGCAGAACAAGCGGCTGGAAGAGGCAAACCAATTGAAAAGCAGGCTCTTTTCCATCATCTCCCATGACCTGCGGGGCCCGCTTTCGTCGGTGCATAGCGTACTGGACCTGTTGCTGACGCAGCCAATCCCGGAGGCAGAGCGGCTGCGGGTGCTGGGGATGATGCGCCATGAAATGGGAGGTGTGATGGCGCTGCTGCAAAATCTGCTGCTGTGGTCGAAAGCCCAGATGGAAGGGGAGGAGATCGCGTTGGAGCCCCTGAACCTCCAGCTTTTGGTGCAGGAGAACGTGCAGTTGCTGCAAGGCATGGCAAAGCAAAAAGACATTTCGATCGAGAACACAGTGAATGGCGGCACCTTCGGCCTGGCCGATAAAGAACGGCTGAGCTTCGTGCTGCGCAACCTGCTCATGAATGCCCTGAAGTTTTCGTACCCGGGAGGGCAGGTGCGGGTAACGTCAGAGGAACAGGAGCATACCATCGTAATCAGCGTAAGTGACAATGGCAAAGGAATGTCGGCAGCCGAGATGGAGCGTTTGTTTAAAGGGAGCCGCCATACTACCCTGGGTACAGCCAGGGAGAAGGGCACCGGGTTAGGACTGATGCTCAGCAAGGATTTTGTGGAAAGCCTGCAGGGCAGCATCAGGCTGGAAAGCCGGGAAGGCATAGCCACGGCGTTTCATGTCACCCTTCGGAAGGCACAGGCAGAAGCCGGAATAGCCTCATTACCCGCATAAAAACGGTTTGAGGTTTCGCTCAAAATAAAATTCAATAGCTCTCTTTGCCCTTGCTGCGTCTTCTCGCCAGTAGGCCGAAAAGCGGCTGAGATAAATCGTTTTCCCGAGTCGCGATTTACAAAAGCTTAATAAATCTATTCTCCTGACTTACCTATTCCTCCCAAGAAGGCCCTATCCCCAATAAAGCGAAATTACATTATTCCGAAATTCCCCTCCGAGGAGTGGAATAGCACTACTTGAAAGGAAAGGCTATATGTGCTCATCATTGGATTTTGGTAGTTATACCTACTCTTACGTAATGTCGTTCTTTGTCCCCTTGGGGTAGCGCCCCTCAACGAAGAAGGGGGGGGGCGGGGATGAAACTCGCCACGTATTATCCTAATTTATTCATATTGTAGGAGATGGGTTACGTTTTCGTCCGGTTGATGAGTTCGGCTACCAGCCCGGTCCAGCCTGTCTGATGAGACGCCCCAAGGCCCTGACAGGTGTCTCCGTGGAAATACTCATAAAAGAGGATGAGGTCTTTGAAGTGCGGGTCTTCGCGGTATATGGCATGCGCCCCGTTTACCCGGCGGTTCCCCTGGTTGTCTGCCTTAAAAACTGAGATGAGGCGCTTGCTGAGCTCGTCCGCCACCTCCGACAGGGATAGCAGGGTGCCCGAGCCCGTTGGGTACTCTACCTTGCAGGTCCCTTCGAAGTAGGCGCAGTGCTTCTCCAGCGACTGTATGAGCAGGTAGTTCACCGGAAACCAGACAGGGCCCCGCCAATTGGAGTTGCCGCCAAACAGCGGGGAGTTAGCCTCGCCCGGCTGATAGTCCAACGAAAAGGACTCCCCATCAACAGTTAGTATGTAGGGGGTGGTGTGTATTTTAGAGAGCGACCTGATGCCGCCGGGGGCCAGAAACTCTGTTTCGGAGAGCAGGGCTTGCATGAGTTTCTTGAGCCGATCCCGGGGCACCAGCGACAGGAGTATGTCCTCGTTTTCCTGATCGTTCTCGATCACCCGGTAGGCTTTGTTCTTCCGTCGGTATTTCTGGAACCACTTCAGGCGGCCATAAAAATCAGGCAGCTGCTCAAACTGCTCTTTTTTCAGGATCAAGACCGCGAACAGGGTCGTCAGGCCAACCAGCGAGCGGATTTTGATGGGGATGTTGGTGCCGTTGGGTAGCGCGAGCACATCATAAAAAAAGCTATCCTCTTCGTCCCAGGAGCCCGCCCAGTGCTCGTGTATCTGGTTCAGGGACTCGGTGATATAGATAAAGTGCTCAAAAAACTTGGTGGCCACATCCTCATAGCTCTTGTTATACTGCGAGAGCTCCAGGGCTATTTCCAGCATGTTCAGGCTGTACATGGCCATCCAGGCGGTGCCGTCGGCCTGTTCCAGCGTGCCCCCGCCGGGTATGTGCTCGCTGCGGTCAAACACGCCGATATTGTCGAGGCCCAGAAAGCCGCCCTCGAAGATGTTGTTGCCCTGGCTGTCTTTCCGGTTCACCCACCAAGTAAAGTTTATCAGCAGTTTGTGAAACGCCTTCTCCAGGAAATGGTAATCTGCCCGGCCAGTTTTCTGTTGGTCGATCCGGTATACCTCCAGGCAACTCCAGGCATGCACCGGCGGGTTCACGTCGTCGAAACTCCACTCATAGGCGGGCAGCTGCCCGTTCGGGTGCATATACCATTCCCGCAGGAAAAGAATCAGCTGGCTTTTCGCAAAGTCCAGATCCACCATCGCCAGCGCCACACAATGAAATCCCAGATCCCAGGCGGCATACCAGGGGTATTCCCATTTATCGGGCATGGAGATGATGTCCTCGTTGTTCAGGGTGTTCCAGTGGGTGTTCCTGCCGTTGTAGCGACTGTCGGGTGGAGGCGGCTGCCCGGGGTCGCCGGAGAGCCAGCGGGGCACGTCGTAGTTGTAATACTGCTTGCTCCAGAGCATCCCCGCCAGCGCCTGCCGTTGGATCAGCAGTTCTTCGGGGTCATTGGTTTTCGCGATGTCGCCATAAAACTGATCAGCCTCCTGGATGCGCTGCCTGAAAAGAGCGTTGAAGCCCGGCCCAAACGGCTCTCCGTCCGTGTCCTGCCTGCGCAGTCGCAACTGCACCACTTTCTGCTCCCCGCCAGCCACGTCAAAGCGGTAGACCGGGGCAAACTTTGTCCCGGCTGTGTTGCCGTGCAGCAGCTCTGGACTGTCGCCCACCACCACATCATGGAAAGCGTCTTTCACGAAAGGGGTTGCGTTGGGGTAATCAAACAGCCGTTCCTTGTTGGTGTCGTTCTCGGTGAAGAGGCACTGTGTGGGGGTGTCAAAATACAGCGAGTAGGCACCGACCTTGGGGTATAGCAGCGTGGCACAGCCATATGCGGCGTCCTGGTTGCCGAGGCGGATCACGGGTTTTTCGGACGCTAGCCCAAAACTCCACCGGTTGCTGCACCAGAGTGTGGGCAGCAACGTAATGGGGGCGGGGTCCTGGCCGCGGTTACAGAGGGTGATCCGGATGCAGATGTCCTCTTCCGAGGCTTTGGCATACTCCGTGAACACGTCGAAGTACCTGCCCTCGTCGAAAATGCCTGTATCCAGAAGCTCATACTCGGGGTCGTGGTAGCCGCGTGCGCTGTTCTGCTCCAGAAGCTTCGCGTACGGGAAAGCCTGCTGCGGATACTTGTACAGGTGCTTCATGTACGTATGGGTGGGGGTGTTGTCGAGGTAATAGTATAGCTCTTTCACATCCTCCCCATGGTTGCCTTCCTTACCGGTGAGCCCATACAGCCGCTCCTTCAGGATCGGGTCCTGGTGGTTCCAGAGGGCAATGGCAAAGCAGATGTGCTGCCGGTGGTCGCTGATCCCCGCGATGCCATCCTCCCCCCAGCGATATGCCCTGCTACGGGCATGGTCGTGCGGGAAATACGTCCAGGCATTGCCCTCGGCACTGTAGTCCTCGCGCACCGTGCCCCATTGGCGCTCGCTCAGGTAGGGGCCCCACTTCAGCCAGCCGCCTTTCCCGGTGGTATAGTTTTCAGCCAGTCTTTGTTCTTCAGCATTCATACAGGTGTCGGTTTTGAGCGGTGGCAGTGCCCCGGTGCGCTAATTTGCCCAACTGCGCATGCGCCGGGTGCCACCTTATCTACCGAAGAGAGCCGCCAAGGTTTCCGGAATTGCAGCAGGGCGAGGATTTTGGTATCCAGCGCTTTATAAACTGAGAAGCCCAACTCCGTTGAGGGCAGGAGCCGCAGGCGAGAACCGCATCACACCTTGCAATCCGCTGCACTACGAGCGCCAGAGAACTGTCATCCGCATTTCGGGGTGTGCGTGCTGGTTTATGTAGCCCTACTGCCCGCAGCAAAAGATCCGCTTTATACCTGTCCCTTCATCAGCTTTGTCCGGACGAGCACCTCGCTATGCAGGGTCTTGTGGACGGGGCATTTGTCTGCGATTTCCAGGAGCCGTTGCAGCTGCGTCTCGTCCAGAGGGCCAGTCATTTTGATCTCCCTTTCAAAGATGTCAATTTTCGCGCTTTGGTCTTCCTCATGTATGGAGTCGTCGGCATGGTCTTTTTTGTACGTTATGTGCACCTCAATGTCCTCCAGCGGCCAACCCTTGCGGGCAGCGTACATTTTAACCGTCATGGCGGAGCAGGCAGCCAGCCCGGAGGCCACCAGCTGGTATGGAGTAGGGCCGAAGTTCTTGCCCTGTACCGCCACGGGCTCGTCGGCCGTCAGGTAATGGTCGCCAGCCTTGATGGTGGTGGTATAGGCAGCGTCTTGTTGCAGCAGCGCAACCACCTCATGAACACTGTGAAGCTCGGGAACGGGCCGGGCCGGGAGGTAGCGCCTGGCCCACGAGGCGATCACATCGCCGGCATACAGCGAGTCCTCCTCGCGGTTCAGCAGGTGATCGGCCCCATCCAGTGAAACGAAACTTTTCGGGTGGTGGGCCTGGGTAAACAGCATCGAGGCGTTCTCGATGCCCACCACGGTGTCCTGCGGAGAATGCAGCACAAGGAGGGACTTGCGCAGGTGTCGGAGCATCTGCGGAAACGTCTGCTCCGAAAGATCGTCCAGAAACTGCTTTTTGATGGTAAAGGGCCTGCCGCCAATATTGACAAGCGCCTCACCGGTTTGATTGATCTCCTGCAAGTTGGCCTGGAACAGATGGGCTACGTGCTGGGGCGAAGCGGGCGCCCCGATTGTCGCGACGGCCCGCACAGAATCCAGCTGCGAAGCCGCCACGATAGCCGCTGCCCCGCCCAGCGAGTGCCCTATCACCAGTGTCGGGCTTTGGTAAGCCTCCTCCAGAAAGTGTGCCGCGGCCACCAAATCGGCTACATTGCCCGAAAAGTTTGAGTCTGCAAAATCCCCCTTGCTTGCCCCAAGCCCGGTAAAATCGATCTGAAAAACCCCGAACCCCCGCAGCGTGAGCGCCCGGCTTACATTCCGGACCGCATTGAAGTTTTTGTTGCACGTAAAGCAGTGGGCGAACAGCACAAAATTATGCGGCTTTTGGTCGGCAGGCAGGTCCAGGTGGCCGCTGAGCTGGATGCCTTTGCTGTTTTTGAAGTATAGCTTGTTTGCTTGCATGGGGGTATGGGCTTTAAAATCTGGCCTTGGCCATATAGGTATAAACGTAGTGCGTTTGCTTAGGAAATGCGCCATACCTATGTATGGCCGTTATGGAGTGCTGTGGTTTCCTGAACGGGATTGGGCCAGCCGGGTTAAATTTCCAGGGGTTGATGCTTTTCATAAGCGCAGTTTTCAATCTCAGTTAAGATCATACTCTAAAAAAACAATGGCTTCTCCGGGCAAGGGCGCTGTATACCCTCCTCCCGAAAAAGCCATTGTCTTACGCTTTAGCTTCTGTTATTTAGCTGCACCGGAGGATTAGTTCTTGCTCCAGGCGCGGCCGCTGAACACCGCATCCACTTCAGTGCCGAAGATATGGTTGGAGTAGTTGCTGAGTGTCTTCACGGCCAGAGCGAGGATAATCTCCAGGACGTGCTGCTCCGCATACCCGGCTTCCGTAAATGCCTGCACCTCGCTGTGCGAAGGGTTGCCGCGCTTGTCGAACATCACGCGTGTAAACGTGGCCAGCGCATTCAGCTTGGCGTCCTCGATTTGCTTGCCGTCGCGAATGGCATTGGTCACCTCCACCGGCACCTTCGACACGTTGTCGGCTATGTAGCTGTGCGCGGCGGCGCAATACTCGCATCCGTTTTCCACACTGATCGTGACGAAGACCACTTCCTGCTCTACCGGCGAGAAGCCGCTGTTCTTGCGGAAACGGTCGTAGCCCACGGCATAGGTTTCCATCACGCCCGGCGAGTTGACCATATTGGCATACATGTTCGGGATCATACCCATTTGTTTTTGGGATGTCTCCAGTAGAGGCTTTTGTGCGTCGTTGGCGTTATCTAAAGTTACTGCGTTCAAAGATGTTTTGAATTTCTGGTTATCCATTGTGAGGTGTAGTGTAATGTAAAGTTTCGTGTATGGTTCGGGATTTTCCCGGATGCAGGATGTCCTGATCACAACAACCAACCGGCGTCCTGCCGAATTGTTTTGTGGGAAAAACTACGCTACAAAGGTGCGAAGCCGGCAGGTATGAATTTGTCTGCCACGCGACATAACGCATTTTCTCTCGCCGCGTGGGTATGGCAAAGCCCACCTGCCGCTGCGCTGGGTCCTTTGATAGATCAGTGCAAAACGGGAAGTGGGCTTTGGAGGAAATATCTGGCTGCTGTTACTTTTTTCGATAGGATTTCCGGAGCCATGTCGCCAGCGCATCGGCTGTTAGGCCCGTGGCCACAGCGTAGATAGCATGAAACATAGCGTCCTGGGCAATGGCTTTGGTCGACCATTTGGTAATCGGCTCCGACACGTCCATGGCTGGCAGCATGCCCAGCTCGGTGCCCCACACGGCGCTGAAGTGTGCGGTGGTGCCCGCGATGCTGTTGGTGCCGAAGGCGGCCATGATGCCCCGAGGTATACCCCAGGTGGTGCCGTAGGCGAAGTGGGTCACGTTGGTCAGGAGTTCTTTGTCCTCCTCCGACTGTGCCTTGATGCCGAAGGTTTTTTTCACGGCTTTGTAAGGCGTGTTGCTGGGTTCACGCCCGCTGATCTGCATTTCTAGCATCTGCGCGGCGGTTAGCACGGCGGTGCCCACCAATCCGGCCACAACGCCAATCCCGATGCCGCCCGCAGTACGGGCTATCGTGGTCTCGGTGCTGTCAACATTTTTGTTCATTTTGCTCTTTTTCTTGGTTTGCTTTTTCATAGCGTTTCGTTTTTCTTGCTTTGTAGTGGGTATACTCGATCCGGGGAGTGACTGTTCGGTAAGCAGCCAAAAAGGGCAGCCCTGTAGGAAACGGATATTCCTGCAGGGCTGTCCTTTTTTCATACATCTGATCTTGGCTTTAGATCGTTTTGGCACTGGGGTTTTCATGGGTTGTATGGTGCTCCTGCAGCCCTTTATAGGCCCAGGCGGCCCCGATACCAAAACTGACATGCGCGAATGCTGATACCCAGTTTCGGGCCATGGCAAACCATGGGAAGATGCCGGTCATGACGTAGAAGTTCACGAAGTAGATAACCAGGCCAATGACGGCACCCACCGCCAGTGCTTTCGTCAGCGTCATGCCCTTCACCAGGAAGCCAATGACCGCGGCATAAACGATGGAGAGAATCATGTGCAGCACAATGGCCACCAGCACGACCCCAATATCAAACGTGGCGGGAGGTGGGAGCACGCCTTTGCCCAGTGCAATGGCCCCGATCATGCGCGGCGGCCCCCATGGGCTACCCCCCAGAAACAGAGGCACCATCACCATCTCGAGTACCAAAAATATAAGTCCCGCAATAATACCGGCAAGAACTGCCGCTTTCATGTTGATTGCTTTCATGGTTGTAAGTAGTTTAGTGAAACATCCAATGAAGATTCTGGTTTTTATCCGGCATCTGCTGCCTGTGTGGGTAATAATCCCGGTTAAAAAAAAGGCGTTTCGTTTCGGGGTATGGTGGGTATAGCTACAGGTTGCGTGTGTCTGTTTTTGAATTGCCTGACGAAGCAGAAACAGCGCACCGATTGTTCTTTGTGCTAAAAACCATATTCAAAATAGGTTTTGTGCATACTCTAGTGTACGGGTATGTATGGGCATTGTTTATGGGTAATACCTTGTTTTATAGGTAGGTATAAAAAATGCTTGGTTTTTTAGGCGTGATTAATGCTGTGAAATGGTATGTACAGACTTAAAGGCAATCCCATCATGACGCATTATACCCTTATCCTTTTTCTGGCCACAACGATGGCTATCCTCTCTCAGACTGCTCATGCCCAGCTGCAGAACCCACGCCAGATCCCTTACCGTTGGAAGACCGACACGACAAAGAAATCGGTCCCGCTGGCGGCGTTCACGGTGGCGGTGCCCAAAGGGACTTTCCCGGTGCTCAACAACCCAAAATTTGTGCCGGCAAAGGAGGGATTGCCCATGTATTTCAGGCACGAGCCGGTCATCAGCATCACGCTGGACGGACAAGCCAGAGCATACCCCCTGAACGTGCTGACCGTGCACGAAATCGCCAACGACACGATGGGCGGAGAGCCGATCCTGGTCACGTACTGCCCGCTATGCAATGCCAGTGTGGTCTACAGCCGGCGTGTCCGGCACCTGGGGCAGGAGCATGTGCTGCACTTTGAGGTGTCGGGGATGCTGCGCCACAGCGACATGGTGATGTATGATACCCAGACAGAGTCGTGGTGGCAGCAGCTGACGGGCGAGGCGCTGGTTGGCAAACTGGCAGGGACAGAGCTGAAGGTGATCCCCTCGCTGGTGATCTCGGTGGCGGAGTTTTTTCAGCGCTACCCCCACGGCCAGATTCTGTCGCGGAACACAGGCGTGGCGGGTGCTGAAAGGAGCTATGGCACAAACCCGTACGCAGGGTATGACCAACCGGGAAACACCCCGTACGATGTTTTTATCAAGCAAGGCTTGGTAGACAAGCGGCTACCCGCCATGGAGCGCGTGGTGGATGTGGAAAGCAAGGGCAAACGCAAGATTTACCCCTTCTCGGCCATCGCGAAGAAAGGCGTGGTAAACGATTCTTTTGAGGGCAAGCACATCGTGATCTTCTATACCTCCGGCACCGTGTCGGTGCTGGACGAGCGGGATATCAGTCGCTCCCGGAAGGTGGGCACGGCCACGCTTTTCAATGCCGTTTTAAACGGGCGCAAGCTGACTTTCCTGAAAAAGGGGAATGATTTTGTGGACGAGCAAACAGGCTCTGTCTGGGATGTTACCGGACGCAGCATAGCCGGGCCGCTACAAGGAAGGCAGCTCCCTACGGAGCCGCATAGCAATCACCTGGCCTTCGCCTGGCTGGCATTTTACCCTGATTCTGAGATATACAAATAGGCGTTCCTGTTAGCTGCAGCCCTGCTTTTATGCCAGCGGCTTAGTTCTCCCTATACCATATAGGCCACATCAGACCCCATGGTAGGGTAGGAGAAAGGGAAGCTCTGAATATCCCTTGCCTGCATCCCGCCTTTCATGGCCAGCGCGAACAGGTTGATGGTTTCTTCGGCGTGTGGCCCAACGAGGTGTGCCCCTATTATGGTATTATTTTCTTTGTCTGTCAGCACTTTGTAAGCGTATGCTTTTGCCTGGGTGCGGCGCCCGTTATACCATTTTGTGGCGTCTCCGGTACTCACCTTAAAATTCAGGTCCTGCGCAATAGCTTGTTCCTCGGTAAGCCCCACCGAAGCAAGAGCTGGAATAGTGAACACCACTGTCGGTATTTCAGAGTAATTGAGTTTCCGGTTATTGCCTTTTACAACGTTGGAGGCGAGTACATGCCCTTCGTAAACTGCGATCGGCGTCAGGGGCAGCCCGGCTGTATCGGCCACATCGCCAGCGGCATAAACGCGCGGGTTAGAGGTGCTCTGTAGGAACTCATTTACGGCAATCCCCTTCTTGCTGTGGGTTACGTTCCCTTTGTCCAGTGCAAGCTGTTCGGTTTCGGGCACGCGCCCGATGGCACGCACCACCAGCCCGGTTTCAAGGGTTTGTTCATCGCCTCCGTTCACCAGGGTAAGTGCATACCCCTTGCCCTGCGCTTTGATCTCCCGTGCCGCTGTGTTCAGTTTTACATCAATGCCAGCCTCTTTGGAGACACGCAAAACGTGCTTTACCATATCCTGCTCGAAGTGCTTCAGGGCATGGGCGCCGTGGTCGATGATCGTGACGCTTATTCCTGCGCGAGCTACCAAGTGCGCAAATTCAAAGGAGATATAGCCGCCGCCCAGAAACGTGATGTGCCTGGGTAGCTTGTCGAGGTTCAGAAAATCATCGCTGGTGATGGTATGCTCCTTACCGGCTATATCCAGTTGGCGCGGCCTGGCCCCTGTCACGACCACGATCTTCTCTGCGCTTATCTGCTCATCACCTGCCTGCAGCGTTTTTTCATCCACGAAAGAGATGGGGCAGTGGTAGGTGTCTATTCCGGCTTTCCCGAAGCCCTTTTCCATCTTTTCGGGTACTGGGTCGGTGAAGGTGTTTTTAAATGCCATCAGAGCCTGCCAATTTATACTGCTATCGCCATCCAGGCCTTTGCCAAGGTGTAACCGGGTCTTTTCATGCAGGTTGGCTGCATCCACTAACACTTTTTTTGGGTCGCAGCCGCGCAGGGCACAGGTGCCGCCGTAAGGTCTGTAATCAGAAATGGCGGTTTTCAATCCTTTGGAAGCGCACTTTTTGGCAACAGCGGCACCGGCCATGCCAGCCCCAATCACAAACACATCGTATTTTCTCATATAACGTATATTTAAGTACTTGCTTAATTACTGTATAATGTTTACATTTGTTGTATAAAGTTGAAAGATGGAAGAAGATAAAGCGTGTATTCGAGTGTATGCCGACAAGGAAAGGCTGGAGGCCTGTACCCAGAAACTGTTGGCAGCACAGGAACATATTCAGCGGCTAAGTCAGGTGCTAAGCCTTGCCGGGAGTGAAACCAGGCTGCAAATACTTTATTTGCTGGAAGAAGAGGGGGAACTGTGTGTTTGTGATATCAGCGATGTCCTGCAGATGACGATGCCTGCGGTTTCGCAGCAGCTTCGCAAGCTCAAAGACGCCCACATCATCAAAAGCAAGAAGGTGGGCCAGACGGTGTTTTATTCCCTGAAAGATGAGCATCTGGAAATTATCCGGCCTTTATTTCAGCACATACAACGGGCATCTGCCTCAAAAGTAGAAATATTATGAAAAGTAGCGTTCAAACCAAATTTATGGGAGGAGGCCTCCTGGCCGCGGTGCTGGCTTCCGTTTGCTGTATAGCCCCGTTGCTGGCCATCGTGGGAGGTGCCGCAGGTGCCCTGTCTGCATTTGATTGGCTAGAGCCCTTGCGCCCATACCTGATCGGACTTACAGTTATACTGCTTTCGGCCGCCTGGTACCAGCGTTTAAAACCGGCCAAAACTGCCGCTGACTGCGCCTGCGAGGACGACGATAAGCCTTCACTGGTAAAATCGAACAAGTTCCTGCTCATGGTCTCCGTCATGGCTCTCCTGTTCCTGAGCTTCCCGTATTATGCCGATGCCTTTTACAAGCAACCGGCAAAGAGCAGCATGGTCCAAACAGGCTTTCAGCAAACCGTGCAATTGGAGGTTAAAGGGATGACCTGCTCGGGGTGTGAGGCCCACGTGAATCAGGAAGTCGGCAAACTGCCCGGCGTGTCTGGGGTAAACACCTCCTACAAAGCCGGCAGCGCCACTGTAACCTACGACAGCACCAAGGTAAAACCGCAGCAGCTTGTGGAAGCCGCCCGCAAAACGGGGTATAAAGTAAGTGTTAAAGGAAAAGAATAAGCATGCAAGCGATAAAAGACACCTCCCTGATTACCTGCCCAAAGTGCGGGCACAGCAAAGAAGAATCCATGCCGACAGACGCCTGTCAGTATTTTTACGAGTGCGAGAATTGTAACGAAGTGCTCAAGCCCTTGCCCGGCGACTGCTGCGTGTACTGTTCCTACGGCTCGGTGGCCTGCCCGCCCATCCAGCAAAACAAAAGCTGCTGCTAATTTGGGTGCTGGTGATGCATAGCGGCTAGGAAATTATCCAAAATCATACTTAAAGAACTCTCACGGCTCTTCCGGACTTCCCAGTCCGGAAGCCACCTGCCGGGGATTTCCTAATCCCCGTGGTCCTGCTAACGCGGATTAGGAAATCCGCTTCAGGAAAAGTTACGGATTAAGAAATCCGTAACAGCGGGTGTAGCAGAAACATATTCATTTCGGAGATGCTTATTCGCCAGAATCAACTTCGGCATTCTCCGGTTTCTCGAACTGCGCCTGGTCTGGCTGCTCCTTTTTCAACGCTAGCCCATCAAACGTGAAGCCATACCGCAGGTCGCCTATCTGGCCATTCTCATACTTGTAGCTCGTGAGTTTTGTCGGGAAAAGGAGGCCCTGGTTTTCTTTGTAATCCTCGAATTTCAGGGCTTTAAACTCATCGCTCTGCTTTTTGTCGAAGTACGTGATCGTGTACAGCAGCCATGCCATCCGGTTTGTAGCCGGGTCGATGAACAGCTGATACTGGTCCTCCGGCGTTTCTCCCACGCCCGATCCGAACGAAATGCCGATCACGTTGTAGGTTTTGCCCTGCACCGAGATCGTATCCAGTTTTTCATAGTTCACGCCGGGGTCTGCCAGCACAAAGGGCATGGCGTGGAAGTAGAAGTATAGGTTGTGGTAAAATGTGGCCGACTGATCAGGGAAGGCCGCCTTGTTCGGGCTCACCCATACCTGATGGCCATCATAGCCAATGGTATACTTGTCCGCTTTTACTAAATCTTTGCGGTT
Organism: Pontibacter sp. E15-1; assembly: GCF_022601975.1. GTDB lineage: Bacteria > Bacteroidota > Bacteroidia > Cytophagales > Hymenobacteraceae > Pontibacter. The sequence continues at coordinate 10,788 of NZ_JAKVIR010000001.1, read as the reverse complement.
CTTCAGGTCGATGAGATGCGTTTCGGTCTCGCCCTTTTTCGTGATCTGGTATTGCATGCTGCCGAACTGCTTCCATTTCTCCAATCCTCCGTGCGCGTCCAGCACCTCTTTGAAATAAGACGGGTATTCCTGCGCGTTCGCTTCGGTGGTATGGGCAGCGTTGTCCTCGGCAGGCTGACAGGCAGTAACAAGAAGGGTGGCCAGGGCCAGATAAATAAGCTTCATTGGTTGTGTTTTATGTTAATACAGTGCATTCGATCCGCAATGTGACTCCAGGGTGAGGCACCAGCGTGTTTCCTAGCATACGAAAGTATGCCGATTCGAATGGGGTATTTGTCATCTACCCGACAACTCTTCCGCTTTGATCCTGTTTTCTTTGTAGGTATGGATGAATCTGCAGTGGGCTCAGCAATTACCGGGATGAAGATAAGCGTAATCGTGCCGCTGCACGAAAGCGTGGGGTATGCGCAGGCATTGCTCCAAGCAGTGCGCAACAACAGTTCGCCTGCACATATAAAGGAGGTTATATTTGTCGGTGCCTCAGAAAACCTGCCGTTACAACAGTTGGAGGAAACCGGAAAGGTGCGGGTGCTGGTGTTTGCGGGCGCAGGCCATCGGGCATGCCTGGAGGCTGGCGCTTTTGAAGCCAAAGGCGATGTGCTTTTTTTTGTAGCCCCTGGCACGTTCCCGGAAAAGGGCTTTGATACCGCTATCCTCACCACCATCCACCAGCGGCAGGCGGGCATTGTGCGGAGGTCGCTGGCCACCGGTTGGGTACAGTGGCTTACGTCGGTGCTGCCGCTCCGCTGCCTGCTGTGCTTTATAAAGACAGACAATTTTTTTTCCACCCGATGGTTGTTTCATCATAAAAGCAAGAGGGTGCCCCGCCGCCAGACAGTGTCTTTTACACAGCTGATGCACCAGTACGCGATTGCTTTCGGGGCGCAGGTGGTATGATTCTGGCAGCTATACCGGTTTGGGCTGTATACCACCTTCAGCATTTAGGTGGCATCGCCCGAAAATGAGCTGTTCTGCTTCGTATGTAGCGTTAAGCGCGGAAAAGTCGGTTAGCCGACAGTATGCTTGCTGCAGAAAGGCTACTTTAGGGCATGTTTAAATTTCGTTTTTGGAAGCGAAAATTGTTCAGGAAGGGTTCTGGCGAAGCGTTTTTTGAGCCGCATAGCAGCGCTATGGGGTGATAAAAAGGTGAAGTCAGGTTCCTTTATGAACAATTTGCAGCCCAAAAGATGAATTTTAAACATGCTCTTAGATATATATTCAAAATTCATACCCATGAGAATACTGATTTTATTGCTCCTGACATTTCTGACCGGCAGTTGCCAGGGTTCCTCCACGCTGGAAGCCCAGGGCACAACGCCCCCCTCGCACCAAGCCTGGGACGAGTTGCTGCAGCAGCACGTGAGCAAATCCGGCATCGTCGACTACAAAGGCTTTATCCGCGACAAAGCTAAGCTGCAGCGCTACCTGAGCGCCATCAGCAGCACCCCGCCCGACAAGCAGAAGTGGAGCAGGGAGGAGCAGATGGCCTATTGGATAAACGCCTACAACGCCTATACCGTCAAGCTGATCATAGACAACTATCCGCTGAAAAGTATCCAGGACTTGCACCCCACGCTGAAGGTGCCGGGCATCAATACCGTATGGCACAAGAAATTCTTCAGGATTGGAGGGCAGGAGGCGAGCCTGGATGAGATCGAGCACAAGATTTTGCGCAAGGAGTTCGACGACCCGCGCATCCACTTCGCCATCAACTGTGCCTCGTTTTCGTGCCCGCCGCTTCGCAACGAGGCCTTCGTGGCGAGTAAGTTAGACAGGCAGCTGAGCGAGCAGGCCAAGGCCTTTATCAATGACCCCTCACGGAACAAAATCACAGCGGACAAAGCAGAGGTGTCGCAGATCTTCAGCTGGTTTAAAGGCGATTTTACCAAAAAAGGGAGCCTGGTGGATTTCCTGAACAAATACGCAACCACCAAAATCAAGCCGGGTGCGAAGATCTCGTACATGGACTATGACTGGAGCCTGAACGAGTAGGTATGCGGAAAGTTAGCGTCATCATACCTGTTTATAACGACAGCGAGGTGCTGCAGGCGCTGCTCCGGCATTTGGCCCTGGCCGATCATCCGGACATGTTGGAAATACTGGTGGTGGCAGGCGGCAGCGCCGATAACCTTTCAGGGGAAATGCCCCGGGGCATCAGGCTGCTGCGAACCAGCGCCGCCTGCCGCGCAGTGCAACTGAACGCAGGGGCGCGGGCCGCCACCGGAAAGGTGCTCTGCTTTGTGCACGCCGACTGCCTGCCACCCCTGACGCTAGTGGCCGACATTAACCAAGCGCTGGATGCAGGCCACTGGATAGGGTGCTACCGGCTAAAGCTGACGCCCGGAAACTGGCTGCTGGCGCTTAACTCCTATTTTTCACGCTTCGTGACGGCCTTCAGCGGCGGCGGGGACCAAACGCTATACCTGCCCAAAAAGGTGTTCGAAACGATGGGCGGCTTCAACGAAAGCTTTTGCATTATGGAGGATTTTGAGCTCGTCCATCGGCTGATGCCCGTTTACGGCTACCACGTGCTGCCAAAAGATGTGCTGGTTTCATCCAGAAAATACAGGCAAAACAGTTATTTAAAAGTAAATTTAGCCAATTACCGCTGCTTCAGGCTTTATTGGAAGCAGGCACCGCCACAGCTAATAAAAGAACGCTATTACAACTGGCTACATCAGGTTAAGTAAACGGACATGAAGGAGACAAAAGCAATCGGGGATTTCTGCACGAATGGAAAAGGGAGCCGCATCGTGATCATCGGGAACGGAATCTCGGGCATCACCTGCGCACGGCATTTGCGCAAACGCGACAGCGCGGCCCAAATCACGATTGTCTCCGGCGAAACCGAGCACTTCTTCTCCCGCACCGCCCTGATGTATATCTACATGGGGCATATGAAGTATGCCCACACAAAGCCCTACGAGGATTGGTTCTGGGAAAAGAATCGCCTGTGCCTGGTGCACGATTGGGTGACGCAGGTTGATTTTGAGCAGAAGCAGTTGCAGTTAAAACAACAGGAACCTATACCATACGACACCCTGATTCTGGCCCTGGGCTCCAAAACAAACAAGTTCGGCTGGCCGGGCCAGGACCTCAAAGGGGTGCAGGGCCTGTACAGTTTTCAGGACCTGGAGAGCATGGAGGCCCATACCCAGAATTGTGCGCGTGCCGTGGTGGTGGGCGGCGGCCTGATCGGGATAGAAATGGCCGAGATGCTGCGCAGCCGCAAAATACCCGTCACGTTTCTGGTGCGGGAGCAGCGTTTCTGGGACAATGTGCTTCCGAAGGAGGAAGCCGAACTGGTAGGGCGCCACATACGGGAGCACCACATCGACCTGCGACTAGGGGAGGAACTGGACAGTATACTGGAGGATGAGGCAGGCAACGTGCGGGCTGTCATGACCAAAGCTGGCGAGGAGATCCCGTGCCAGTTCGTGGGCCTGACGGCTGGCGTGAGCCCGAACATCGACCTGGTAAAAAACACGGCGCTGGAAGTGAACAAGGGCATTCTGGTGGATGCGTTTTTTGCCACCAACATCCCCGACGTGTACGCCATCGGCGACTGTGTGGAGTACCGCACTCCGCCGCCGCTCCGCCGTCCGGTTGAGCAGGTATGGTATACCGGCCGCATGCACGGCGAAACACTGGCTCGCACAATTGCCGCGGAGCCTGTACCGTATAAACCCGGTCCCTGGTTTAACTCCGCCAAATTCCTCGACATCGAATACCAGACATATGGACAGGTGCCCAACACGTGGGAGGAGCCCGTGGACTCGTTCTACTGGGAGCACCCCGACGGCAAAAAATGCTTCCGGGCCTTGTTTAACAGCGAAAGTCGGCAGCTGCAGGGTATAAACGCGTTTGGCTTGCGCCTCCGGCACGCTTTTTTTGATGAGGCGCTGCAGCAGCATACCCCCGTGGAAGCTGTGATGGAGCGCTTGCAGGAGGCCAACTTCGATCCGGAGTTTTATGACAGGTTCCACCCGCAGATTTTGCAGGCCTTCAACACACAGTTTGGCACCAGCCTGAAGCCAAAGAAAAACAAGAAAAAAGGGCTGCTGGCCATTTTCGGATTATAACGCATCATCATGAAAGCAATACAGAAAGTCGGTCTCGGGTTATTTTTAATGGCGTTGCTCTTTTTCAACGCACTGCTCTTTTTAGGCGAGTACCAACTCACGGAGGCGAAACTGCAGGAAGTAAGCAGTGAGCAGAATTACACGGTGCTGCGCACAGAACTGAAGCCCATGCTGGGCAAGACCTATGGCAGCAGCTTCGCCTTCGTGAGCGATTTCAACAAGTACTTTGACGCCTACAATACCCGGCAGCAGGAAAATGAGCAATGGGACCGCGTGATCTGGGACGACTATACCTTTGCTGCCACAAAAGCCGCCAGCGAGGGCATCGTGAAGGAGAACAGGGGGGTATGGCTACTGCTCACCGTGATCCTGGGCACGGCTGGCGCGCTGCTGTATATACTGCCGCTCTACCGCAACGAGACAGCCGGCATCAAGCACGATGGGATCATGTTCTCCTCTAACAAGGCGCGCGGCGTGATTGGGATAACGCTTGGGGTATACCTCATTCTGCTCTACGTGGTGCTTTACTGGTTTCCGGCCTACATCGTCAACTGGACGCTGCTTGTGGACCCGCTGAGTCGCTTTTTGTCGGGCGGTCCGGCCAGCCAGTGGTTCCTGTACGGCACCATTTATACCCTTGCCATCCTGGTGATGGGCATCCGGATGTTCCGCAAGTACCGGGGCAATAAGTACCAGACCCTCCGCACATCCTCCGTCATGTTTTTCCAGTTGAGTTTTGCTTTTCTGCTCCCCGAGATATTGGTGTTGCTCAACAAGCCCTGGCACGACTTCAAAAACATCTGGCCCCTCGATTATACCTTCTTTTTCGATTACCGCGTCGAGAGTATGGTGAGCAGTGGCACCATCGGTATGTTTATGTTTGTCTGGGGCATCCTGCTGATTATACTGGGCGTGCCGCTGATGACCTATTTCTATGGAAAGCGCTGGTACTGCAGCTGGGTGTGCGGCTGCGGCGGCCTGGCCGAAACCGCCGGCGACCCCTACCGGCACCTCTCCGACAAATCCTTGAAAGCCTGGAGCATTGAGCGCATCATGGTGCACAGCGTGCTGGTGTTTGCCGTCGTGATGACCCTCGTGACCATTGCCAACTACTTTTCGGGTTTTGCCTTGCTGGGCCAGGCCACCGGTGTGCTGCACCAATGGTATGGCTTCCTGATCGGGGCCGCTTTTGCCGGAGTGGTGGGCGTGGGCTTTTACCCCCTGATGGGCAACCGGATGTGGTGCCGCTTCGGGTGCCCGCTGGCGGCTTACCTGGGCATTGTGCAGCGCTTCAAATCACGGTTCCGCATTACCACAAATGGCGGGCAGTGCATCTCCTGCGGCAATTGCTCCACCTACTGCGAGATGGGCATCGATGTGCGCTGGTATGCGCAGCGCGGTCAGAACATCGTGCGGGCCTCGTGCGTGGGCTGTGGCGTGTGCGCCTCCGTTTGTCCGCGCGGCGTGCTGAAGCTCGAAAACGGGCCTGAGCAAACGCGTATCACCGATATCCCGATTCTGGTCGGCAACGAGTCTTTTTAATGAGCAAGTTCATACTACGTTTTCGAAAGCGAACACCCACGTGCGCAAAGCGCAAATAAAACAATTGCATACCGCGTGAGTTCTTACAGCAGGAGCTACGCAACGCTCCATCGGCCGTTTTTGAGGAACGCCACGGGCACGCAGTGAGGGAGGCACGCAGAAGTTATACCTTCCACCCAACCCTAAACCCCACAGACCATGACGCAGAAACTGCAATTCGTATACAATGCCGAGACGGGCTACTTCAATAAACTCACCGACTTCGCGCACAAGATCATTTCACCGGACACCTACGCCTGTAGCCTCTGCGCCCTGACGTATGGTAAGTTCACGATGAAGAAGGAATGGGCGGACTATATTCAGCAACTGCCCATAGAGGTGGAATTCGTGTATCGGAACGAGTGGAAATTTGCCCCGATCCGAAAAGACTACCCGGTAATTGCGCTCAAGTCAGGGGACAACCGTATCGAGGTTTTGCTTGAGGCCGATGAACTAAACGGGATAAAATCGCTTGACCAACTGAAAGAGGCCTTAAGCAGGACGCTGGAAAGCGCTTGTTGCTGAGGAGGCTTTCAGCAAACGCTGAGACTTATGAAACACCTACTTTTCTTGCTGCTTTTTGTGGCAGCCTGCAAGCCTGGAGATGATGCCACCACTGCTTCTGATGATGTCGCCCGCACCCTCGATTTCGATACGTTCGGCGATTACTGGTACCAGGGGAAGGCGGAGCTGAACACGTATGATCTGGAGCAATACCGCTACGGCGAAAAGCGGGATGCAGAGGCAGTGCTGATCTTTGTGACCGAGGATTTCTCCAAAGACAAACAGGTGAAGCTGGATGAGCCCCAACGAAACCAGCGGGATGCCCAGAAGGTGCTGAAGATGAACATGACCAAAAAGTTCGTGACCGGCATCTACCCTTATTCCATGATGCTCTCGGTGTTTACGCCGGTGTACGACAGCATTCCGGCGGTGAAGGTAACGGCCAGCTCGCAGGAGTGGTGCGGCCATACCTTTACGCAGCTCAACCGGGAGGCGGGTGTATACAGGGCGCAGCTGTTTTCTTATTTCGAAAAAGAGAGTGACCAGAACCTGACGCTTGACGCGATGCCGGAAGATAACATCTGGACGCTGCTGCGCCTGAACCCAAACCAGGTGCCAACCGGCGACCTGAAACTTATACCCGGCCTGCTGGACCAGCGCCTCACGCACGAGCCCCTGGAGGCAGAAGACGCGACGATCCGTAAAACCGATGCCCCCACTGGTATGGCGGGTTATTCGGCGAAAGGCCTTAAAATGCTCACGGTGAGGTATAAAAACTACCCCCGTGAGCTGCGCATTTATTATACCGTTGGCTTCCCGTATGAGATTGTGGGTTGGGAAGAGATCAGACGCCTGGATGGCGGGAAAGAAGAGGTAAGCCGCGCCACCCGAAAAGCCAAGCTCATCACCGATTACTGGACGAAGAACAAAAACGAGCATGCCCCATTGCGCCGGGAATTGAAGCTGAAAAATCAGTAAGCCGTCGCTGACTACAGTTGGCTGAACTGCCTCACGAAAATCCGGTTGCGATCGTAGGAAATGGTGCCGTGCTTTTCGAGGTCGTTGAGGACGGTGGTGACCGTTTGGCGGCTGGTGGCGGACAGCTTGGCGATGTCGTCGTGGGTGAGCCGCATTTTCACGACGCGCTCCTCGGGGTTGTTGAGGATCTCGCGGCCATGCTCTTCGGCTAGCTCCTTGATAAAGAAGCGCACCCGCTGGTCGGCCGTCTTGAAGATCAGGTTCTCCAGGCGGCTTTGAATTTTCTTCAGCCTGAACCCGATGAGCTTGGTGACCTGCAGGTTAAACTTGGGGTTCATCTCCATCATCTGCTGGAAATCGGAGATGCTGACAGAGCAGATCACGGCGTCTTCCGTTGCCTCGGCAATCTCCTCGCGCTTGGTTTGCCCCGTGATGGAGAGCTCCCCGAAAATCTCACCCGGGCCAAGCAGGGCCAGAATCATCTCCTTGCCAGACTCCGACATTTTTGAGATTTTGACCTTGCCCGCCTTCAGCAGAAAAACCGTGTTCGAGGTGTCTTCCGGAAAGTAAATGACCTGGTTCTTCGGCATGTTGCGCATCACCGCCATCGCGTCCAGGGCTTTCATTTCCGCCTTGCTTAGGATGCTGAGCATGCTGAAGTTTTCCAGATGCCAGAGTTTTGTTTGAGCCATGTTTTTCTTGAGTTGGCTTAAAATTACTGTTTTTATGGCAAACAACATCCAGAAAACTACCTCAGAATCGCCGCTGCCCTTCTTTAGCATACGTCCGGAGCGGCAAGGCTTTATGGGCCGATGGCAATTATCTGAGAAAATAAGCACAGCAGCCGGATGCGCGCGTAGCAAGGGTTGGGAAGCGTCTTGCGCGGTCCCGGCCTATAACTACGAGTGCGCACCCCACGTTCAGACATGTACCAAAACCCATACCCATACCCTCAACCAGCGGAATCAGGTGAGGGTATGGGTATGGGCAAATCATACATCCAAAAAACACAACACGTATGCACGATAAGAAAGTGATGATCCAGGACCTGGGCATGATCGGCGACCGCCGCACCTGCGCCATGATAGACAAGGGCGGCAACATTGTGTGGTATTGCCCCAGGCGTTTTGATGAGCCTTCCTTTTTCGCCTCTTTGCTTGATGCGGGGCAGGGGGGAGCCTGGAGGATGAACTTGCCAGGCATGCAATTCCAAAAACGGGCCTATCTTGAAGACAGCGGGCTTCTGCAGACCTATTTCGTTGCTGAAACCGACAGCCTTGTCTTAGAGGATTGGATGCCGCTGTACGGGAGCTTTTATGGCATCTGCCGGACAGCTTCCAAAGCCCCCGTACCCTACAGGATGGAAATCGATGTCCGGCCAAACTACAACCGCCAGCCTGCCCTGCCAGATTTGAAGGATACCCGCCATGTGGTGGTGGCCTACGATTACCATGTATATGCCTCGCATCCGCTGCATTTAGAGGAAGGTATGATTGTGTGCGCAGTGCCAGCAGGCGAGGCAGCCTGGTTTGTACTGTCAGAAAGAGCCTTGGATAAACCCGAGACCCGCCTGCGCGAAAGCCGGGAACTAACCCTGGAAAACTGGCGCGAAATTGCGGGCCACATCACCTACACGGGCCCCTACGCCGATGCCGTTTCCAAGTCGCTACGTTTGCTGCGCATGCTTACCTATGCCCAGAACGGAGGCATCATCGCGGCAGCCACCACCTCGTTGCCAGAGGTGCTCGGCGGCAAACGCAATTACGACTACCGGTATGTATGGCTCCGCGACGCGGCCATGATCGTGAGTGCGCTGGCCCGGGCGGGCAGCGATGGGGAGGAAGAGCGAAAATTCCTGAGCTTCATCTGCTCGGCCATGCACCGCATCCCCGAACCGGTGGTGCCCATGCTCACCCTGGACGAGCAACCCGCCGGTATGGAGCAGGCCGTTGATTTTGAAGGATATAAAAACAGCACACCGGTACGGTATGGGAACGGTGCGAACAGCCAACTGCAACTGGATGCCAACAGCAATGTGATCATCGCGGCCAAGGTTATTTACAACCGCTATAACACAAGAGAACACTGGGAAACGGTGCAAGCCATGGCCGATTTTCTGGTGGAGAATTGGGACAAGCCCGACCACGGTATATGGGAGGAAACAGAAAAACACCAGTATAGCTCCAGCAAGGTCGTCGCCGCTGTCAGTTTGGAGTACATCGCCGACCACTCTGAGGATGAAGCAGAAAAAAAGCGTTGGCTGGAAACCGCTGCCCGCATCAGGCAGTATGTAGCCGACAACTGCATCACTTCGGATGGGGCCTATGCTGTGTATGCCGGAAGTGAGGCGGTGGATGTGAGCGCGGTGCTTTTCCCGATCTGGGGATTTACGGATGCCGACACCCCGCAAATGCTGAAGACCATGGCCAGGCTTGAGCAGGAGTATAGCCAAAACAACCTTTACCGCAGGCATCTGGTAGAATTCGACTCGCGGAAGGAAGGCGCTTTTCTGGCGGGCACTTTCTGGGTGGCGCAGTACTGGGTCATGCGCGGCAACCGCGAAAAGGTAGAGCAGATTCTGGAGGCAGCCCTGAGATTCATGAACGATGTGGGCCTGATGCCAGAGGAGGGCGATCCGGAAACCGGAGAGTTTTTGGGTAATATTCCGCAATCCTTTGTACACGCCTCGCTGATTGGTGCTGTGATAGACTACAAAACAGCTTTCGCTGAAAACGAATAGACTGGCGGGCAATGCCGCAAACGCGGATTCCGTGAGGCGGCGGGTATACCCTGGCTATCAGCTCGGACCCGTTGCTTCCCGAGCTCCATTTATCCACCGTATAACTGCTTTAACTTCCTGATTTGTCATCTTCACGACAATAAACGCTTGCTTGTTTCTATACCTTTAGGAAAGCATTCATACTATCTGCTGTTTAAAGTTCAGAAGAATTTTTTGAAAAGCGAAGACCGCAAACGGCTGCAATCCATTCATGCCGCTGCAGTCGTATTTGGGGATAGTTTGTTGGATGCAAAAAGATGAATCAAGTAAACAATAACCAATGGGTTCCACGATAAAATCCCTTAAAAAACAAGAACACGCTTACGCCGACCCGCTCATTCAGCTGGATGTGCTCCAGCAGCCCAGCAGCCAGGGGGAGCAGTTCCCGGCCTTTGCCGGTAAGCTGCGCGAGCAAGGGCTCTTTCCGCTGCGTCCCACGGGCACCAGCATCCTGCAGGTGAACATGGGCAAGATGTGCAACCAGACCTGCAAGCACTGCCACGTGGACGCCGGCCCGGACCGCAAGGAGATCATGACCCGCGAAACCATGCACCTTTGCCTGGATGCCCTGGGGCACTCTCCCCAGGTAACGACGGTGGACCTGACGGGCGGGGCCCCGGAGATGAACCCCGACTTCCGCTGGTTTGTGGAGGAGCTCTATAAACTCGGTCGGCAGGTGATCGTGCGCTGTAACCTGACCATCATCCTGGCCAACAAGAAATACCACGACCTGCCGGAGTTCTTCAAGGCCCACGGGGTGCACGTGGTCTCCTCGCTGCCCTACTTCCAGGCCTCGCGCACCGA
>NZ_JAKVIR010000019.1 GCF_022601975.1 Pontibacter sp. E15-1 | reverse complement strand
GCAAGTATTCGTCTATTATTGCATAGACGAACACGTCCTGTAAATCGGTGGCGGTAAAGTCGGGCATGGCGGTAATACATTTAGTTTGGTCACTAAATATTACGTGCCATGCCTTTTTTATTCATAGGATCTCTACCACACAACTTAGGTTAATAGTAATACTCCTAAAAGTGAGGAAATCAGTTTTGAGTTTATGGAAACGCATCCAGAGACCCAAAATTTGCAAAATGAGTTCCTAAGGTTTTATGAATGCCAAACGTGGAAAGAGTTTGTAAGAAAATACCTAAGGTTGACAATACCTTTGATTAGCAAGAAAAGGGTACTGTCTTTAAAGGGTACTGTCTTTAAAGTAAGGATGGTGTTTTTGCCAGTTTACAATGTTGTAGTAGTGCAGGAAGTATCGTATAGCTAATCGGTGGTTTTCCCAAGACCTGGAGAAGGAAAGGGTCTTCCTCACTAGTCTAGCACATCTCTGGCGCAGGGTGTTATTGAGCCGCTCCATCTTTGTCGTCTCCTTCTTGCCCTCTGGCTGGTGCTGTCCTTTAGCAAAGACAGCACCATAGGCCTCCAGTCCATCCGTGAAAATCAGCGCTCTCTCCCGTACCCTCTCTGGGATGCTCAACCACAGCCCTTCAGCGCCTTCTGTGTTTCGCTCCCCCAGATGGAATCCCACCACCAGCCCTGTCACCTAGATATTCCGGTGATGCTGACCCCTTGAGATAGGTTTTGCTTATTGCGTCCGATGGACTGACAATTTTACTGTTTTTTTCTCAGACTTTCACCTCTCAGCTCGATTCTGTACGAGGTGTGCACCAGGCGGTCGAGAATGGCATCGGCTATGGTTTCCTCCCCAATCACATCATACCAACTGGCTACCGGCAACTGGCTGGCGATAATAGTGGAGGCCTTTGCATGGCGGTCCTCGATTATCTCCATCAGGTCCAGGCGCTGCTGCTCCAGGTGCGTCAGGCCGAAGTCGTCGAGTATCAGCAGGTCCATCTTAGAGAGCCGCTCCAGGAACTTGTAGATGGTGCCGTCCAGGCGGGCCATCTTGGTGCGCAACAGCAGCTTCTGCACGTTGTAGTACGCTACTTTGTAGCCCTGGGCGCAGGCCTGGTGCCCCAGCGCCCAGGCCAGAAAACTCTTGCCGCAGCCGGTGGCCCCGCTGATGAGCACTGACTCTGCCTTGGCCAGGTACTCACCCGTGGCAAGACCCAGTATCAGCCCCTTGTCCAGCCCCCGCGAGGCCTCCAGCCGCAGCTCCTCCACAGAGGCCTGGTAGCGGAAGCGGGCATTCTTCTTCAGCTGCTCAAAGCGCCTGTTGGCCCTGTCCTCTTCCTCTGCCTGCAGCAAGAGGGCCAGCCCTTCGCTTAAGCTGAGCTCGTGGCTTTTACGGGTTTCCAGCAGTGCCTGCCAGCTGCGGCCCATGCCGTGCAGGCGCAGGCGGTGGAGTTGTGATTCAATCTGCATCATAATGGTGTATAGGTTAAAGTGGTTAAAAATGAATGGTTGTCTGGGCGTAATAGTCCCGGCCCCGGATGTTCTGGTGCACCGGCAAGGGCGTATCCTGCTTTGGCTCCCCTGCATGGGAGGCCATCTTGTTTTCCAGCACATTGCGTACGAAGCGGTAAGAGTAGCTCTGGCACTCGATGGCCAGACGGCAGGCTCTGTCAAAGTCCTCCGGTGCCGCCTTGCTCTGCAGGCGCAGCAAGCCGTCGCAGGTGCGGTACACCTGCTCGGGGTAACGCTTCTGCCCGAAGAGCAGCTCGATGAACTGGCAGAGCACCGCCGACTTTTTCCCGGCCTTCTCCAGGTAGTACTCCGGGCTGCGCTCCAGGTAATGCCGGTGGTGCGAGCACAGGTGCTCTTTGCTGGTGGAGTAGCCACTGGGCTGGCAGCTCCTTGCATGCACGGCTATCTGCTCTCCCTTGCTGTAGACACGGACCAGGGAGCGGGTGTAGATGAGTTTTACCCTGGTGCCGATATGGGAGTAGGGAACGCTGTAGTAGTGCTTGTCCTCTGACAGGTAGACATGGTTGTTCTGTGCCACCTTCAGTTCCCGGTAATGCTTGAGCTCGAACGTCTGCCGGGGCAAGGGTGAGAGCAAGTGCTTTTCCGTGGAGAGAAAACGCTCTTCCCGGCTCCAGGGCTTTTGCTGCATCCTGGTCTGGTTGTGCTCTTTCACCTTCTCCGCGATAGCCTGGTTGAGAGAGGGAAGGTCAAAGAACTGCCGGTTGCGCAGGCGGGCATAGACACGGGTGTAGAGCAGCTTTACCTGGTTCTCCACCAGTGCCTTGTCCTTAGGCTTGCGTGCCCGGGCCGGCACGACAGTGGTGCGGTAGTGGTTGGCGAAGTCTTCCATAGACCGGTTGATGTCAGGCTCGTAGCGGCTGGCTTTGGTGACAGCCGCCTTCAGATTATCCGGCACCAGAACCTGCGGCACGCCTCCCAATTCATGCAGGCAGCAGCCCAGGGCATAGAGAAAGTCGGAGATGCTCTGGCTCCGGACAGCCATGGCAAAGCTGTAGTCTGAGTAGGGCAGACAGGCGGCAAAGACATGGCAGTCGATCACCTCTCCGGTCGCGGCATCGGTATAGCAGAGCTTCTTTCCGGCAAAGTCAATGAAGAGCTTCTCCGCCGGCTGGTGCTGGAGCACCATGGATGGCTTGCGGGCCAGCAGGTGCTGGGAGAGGTGAAAGCAGAACTGGGTGTAGCTGTAGCCCTGTGGCCGCTGCTGGCGGTATTCCTGCCAGAGCAGCCGGCGGTTGACGCCCACCAGCTTGAGCTGCTGGGTGTAGTAATCAAAATGACTTTTCAGGAACTCGAACCGCTCGTCTTTGTAGGCGGGGTTGCCGGCATGGTATCTGGCCTCCAGCACCGGGTCTTCCAAAGCCAGCAGCAGCGGAATGCTCTCGGGCAGGGCAGCCGTCCGGGCCAGGTAGGCCTTGACCGTGTTCTTGCTGATGGCAAGGCTGCGGGCAATGAACTTGATGCCTTTTCCCTGCTGGTGGAGTTGGAGAAGTTGTTTTATCTGGCTCATGGGTTTTGGTTTTCCTGCCATCGGTGCGCTCTTTTGGTGATAGCACCAAAGAACCAAAACCTATTCAATAGTTACAGCAATGGGGTCAGCTTGCTCCGAAATTTACCCAGGGGTCAACTTGCTCCGGAATGTTTACCGCCTTTTGCTGCTACCCGAGGGGTCAGTATCCGCCGGAATGTCAGAAGTTACCTGGTGCAGCAACCACTAAATCCGGCTCTATTTACTTACGGATGGTGGGGTCAGTATACTCCGGATTATCCATTTTCAGAACACGGGCTATGGCATGTAGAGGGACACGCTCCAACAGCAACGACTTTAACAAGTCATCACCGCTATAAAGCTTCTCGGGCGCTCGCTCTACTGCCTGCCTGCAGCAATAACGGCATTTATAGTTCTGCTTTCCGTAGTAGCTTTTACCGTTTTTCACTATATTAAGGCTATAGCAGTGGAGACAGGTGGTCATATAAAATAAAGGTTTGGCAATCTCTATTCTATATCTCCTGCTTTTCATTGCTAATTCCCCAGATATCTCATCCTTACTTCTAGTACACTACCTAGAATGTTTACATGAAAGCATAGCAAACAAATACATCATACATGTGGATTAGTGTTAAAACAGGTTGACACAAAATCGGCCAAAATAAAGGAAAAAAACCTAAGGAACTGTTTTGCGACCTATTTAAGAGCCATTTTAGGAACAGACATCATAGCCATAAAACTATTTCCTCAGCGTTTAGCCGGTTTTACGATGTTTGCTTTTTCAGCCTGGATGGGTTTTAAAACAGCCTCTACACTCACCCTGGATTGAGTCTTGATGTTGGCTTAGAACCTACATGACAGCATTGATCCATCAGAATACCTGCACATGCCCGTCTGGCACCAAAGCACACTCCTCATTGGTGAATGTTAGGGTAAGTTGATGGGTCAGCACCATGCCCCCTATAATTTGGGCGGCATCTTCAGGAGACATTTCGGGTTGTGCGTTATTGACATCCTGAGCTATCACGAAATAAGTCCATAGGCCTTGTGGCTTATGCTTCTGGTTAAAGAAGTATATGCCTGTGTACACCCCGTCGGAAGCTGCGGAATCCGGGTTTGCGCCATCATCCTGCAAGACAAAACTCTCATATTGCCCATTCGGACCAATAAGGAAACATTGTGCAAACAATGCGTTGCCCTTCAACTGTTGCCCTCCCTGATCAAAAAACTTCGCTTCTACAAGGAAAGGTTCACGCTTGTAAGTCCGCACCACTTCCGGGGCTGATATTTCATATTTGGAAAGCACGTGTATGTTCTGGTTGGTATCACTGGCATCAAAAGTATAGGTATTACCCGTAGTCACCCGGGTGTAGGTCCAATCCAGGCCGGCTGAAAAGGGTTTGCCTAAAGTTACCGGCTCAGGGTACCTAAACAGCATTTTCACAGACTCGCTTAGTGTCAGTTCCCCCGGGGCAGGAACGGTATTGTCCTGGCCCCTCCGGAACGGGTCGCGGATGTCAGAGGCCGCTGCCGCCGTGGCCACGGCGGCAGCGGCGGCCACTAACCCCGCAGCAACATAACTCGTCCCTCCCCCGGAGGCGCCCACGCTACAGCATTCCGCATCGCCTGTGGTTTCATCGAACGTGCCGCCTGCGGTAACTCCCACGCTGCCCGTACCATCAACGGCCTCAGCAATGGCGGCCCCGATAAGCAGGAGTACTGCAATGATGGCCAACACGACCTTCCACCACGGATCTTGAAAAGGCAGGTCACCGTACTGCCCCGGAAATGCCGGGCTGGGGGTCAGGGATGCCTCCAGCCTGAGCGGAAGGTAGCCCACGGTGCAGAAGGTGAATTCAGGGTCATGGCCCGAAAATAGGTCCCCAAAGCGGTTGAAGGAGCGCGCGAATTCAACAAGTGAGCTTTTCGGGTCATTAACGGTGGCATTCGTGCGCGGATTCTCGCTTTGGGTTTTGCGTCTGCCTTTCGATCCGCCACAACAGCCGCCATGAGGCTGGACCAGGTCTGTGAACTTCACCCGGAACGTGCCTTCGGGAACCACGGCTGACACCGTGCCCGTGGCGGCGTCGAACTGTACCTGGGTCACGAATATTTTTTTGATGATACGGCTTTCTCCTGAGTCCTCTTTTACAATGAAGCTCACATAATAGGCACCTGCCGGCACACCTGTGAAGTTGGCCTCCCAGGACAGGACCCGGGAAGCGTTCCCGTTCATGCCGGAAACAAAGTGGGTTCTGGGGGTGACTACGATATTGGGGTGTGAGGCGCTCTCTAGGTAGATTTCCGAGGAAGCGATAGTGCCTGTCCCTGTGTTCGTGAAATGAGCGTTGATTCGCTGCTTTCCAAGTGTGGTTTCGAAAATCCCGTCAGGCAACATCAAGCCCGTGATGATTTCAGTGGAGAAGGGACGGTTTGGAATGGTAATGGCAGCCATGATAGATTTTGTTTAAGGTGTTGTTCATCAGGTAGCGTCAGGTAATACAAGCACGCTAATGCCCCCCACTGTAGCCTCGTCAGCAATCTGTTCGATGTGTATGAGCACAGCACCCTCGGTGATTTGGCCTATCAGCGTCATCCCTGTCCTCTGTCCGGCTTCTATCTGAACCGGCTCCAATGGAGAGCCTTGCTGAAGAGTTTCCTCGATGCTGTCTGTAGCACAGGGCGTGGGTATGAAGGCGTGCTTTACCAGATTTCCAGTTAGCTCGGGTAATTGAAAGTTAACGCCCAGGTGCCGTTGCAGGGGCTTAAGCTGTTCCATGTTTCCTGTTTCTACCCTGAGTTGGAACTTGCCGGGCTTTCTTTGTGGATTGTGTATGGCAAACGAGAACATAAACATCATCCGCGCCGCTGTGACAACGCTGAGATTTCGCTGTGCGACATGGCGATCTGTGGGCACATTGAAAACAGGGGTGTTGAGTATAGGATCCACCCCAGGCAAGAACGCTTCCCCTAGAATGCATTCATGGCCGTTGTTGACGAACTCCGGGTGCCAAGGGGTAAGGCACAGCACGTCTCGCGCCTCTCCGGGCTCCAGGGTGACATAAGAGCTGCCGATAAGGTTGGCGGTGCTGCGGTCAAACCCTACAGCGGGGTTGGCCCAGTAGTACCTGACGGTAGCGTTGGTTGCTGTGCTAGACCCGTTGTTCCGGACACGCGCCCAAAGGTAGCAGGGCTGCCCGACGATAGGGCTCCCCGGAGGGCTTTCTGGGTCTATCCCCGGTACAGCCCAAAGATCCGGGCTCATCCACCAGGGATTACCGTCTTGAATTTCTAATTCTACTGCCATATCCAAATAAGTTATAGTGAAGGATCAGTCGGATCAATCCTGCATTGCAGGCTCAGGGATCAACGCTGTAGAGCGGGAGGACGCGGAGCTAAGGGTATAGGTGGAGAAGGTTTACCCACGGAAGTGGTAAAATAGCGCTTGATTTTAAGAACCCAATAGTAAAAAAATTCTGCACAGGCTCCTCTACAAGGTGATGGGCATACTGTGGCCGGGGTTAATGATGTTTAGTAATTTATAATAAATTATATTATAATGATACGAGACAGGTGTTAATGCGTTGCTGTAAATGTAAAAGGTGCTCATGTAAAAGGTGCTTAAAAAAGTTAGACACCAATGCATAGGTGTTAGGGCTGGCAGGAGGCTGCGTTGAGTTTCCAGGTTTCTGCTGCATGTTGATAAACGTCTTATAGAACCACCTCAATATCATATTTTCCTTCTATGTCGCTTTCTGCAACAAAGAACGCTTCCCTTTACAAACGCACTCCTTATATATATAAGGAGTAGGTACGGCCAAGTCACTGCGGCTTTCAGGAGGCAGGGGTGAGGTCTTTTTGATAGAGGTAGTGCACCGTCCCTTTCCGGAACGGCTTGCCGTTGCGTGTCAGGTACCCCTCGCCGTTGAGCTCGTCGGCGATACGCTGAAAGGTGTAGCCCTGCTCCCGGTAGATCCGCACCAGGCGGGAGGCCTGCCGGTTGGCCTTGTTGGACAAGGCGTTCTGTTGGCGGGTCTCCAGCCCCTTCCGCCGCGCCGCCTCGTCCAGGTTCTGTGGGGAGCCCAGCCGGAAGCCCTGTTCCTTCTTGGCTGACAGCGCAGCCTTGGTGCGCTGGGAGATGAGCTCGCGCTCGTGCTGGGCGAGCACGGCGAAGATGCCGATGGTGAGGGTGTTTGCCTCGGGCATGTCGGCGCAGACGAAGTCCACGCCGCTGTCGCGGAGCGTGAAGATGAAGCCGGCGTTGCGGCTGAGGCGGTCGAGCTTGGCGATGAGCAGCGTGGCCTGCCGGGCCTTGGCTAGGGCGATGGCCGCCCGCAGCTGCTCGCGGGAGTCGCGCTTGCCCGACTCCACCTCGGTGAACTCCTCAAGTATTTCCTCCCCGGCCTTTGCGAAGCGGCGCACGGCGGCGCGCTGCGCCTCCAGCCCGAGCCCGCTCTGGCCCTGCGCCTTGGTCGAGACGCGGTAGTAGGCCACGTAGTTTCCCATCATTTTTCCCCTTTTGTCTGAAACATGACAAAGTTACCGCTAAAATCGGATTTGTCAAGCTTCTTAAACGACCGTTTAAAAACTTTGACAAAGCGTTGCTTCCCAATTCAGTTAGCTAAATATAGCAGATGTCAATATTATTAGTATCTTCAGAGAGATTCCGGGGTGACCTCGGAGCTCAGGTACACTATATATAATAGAGGTATGGCCAAGGTAGGTTTTGTAAGCGGGGCGGGGGCGCACGGCTTCTCCTTCGAGAGTCCGGGTGATGCGCACTTCTCCGTCACGGCAGTGCTGGTGAAGGAAGAGCACAAAAGGGAAGTGGAGGAGGGGTACCTCAGAATTAGGAGGCGGCACTTCCCGCAAGGGAGCGTTAGCCTCCCGAAAGTCGAGCCCGGAATAGTGCAACGCCACAGGTTTATAAAGGAACTAAAGGAATTGAACTTTTCCTTTCACGCCCTGCTGGTGGACAAGCGCAAGCTGCACCAGAAGTCGCCGCTGCAATACAAGGATACCTTTTACAAGTTCCTCTCCGGGCTGATCTACAACAACATCTACCGCACCGTCCCAGAGCTAAGCGTTATAGCCAGCCCGCTGGGCACACCCGAGTCCATGGAGAGTTTCCGCCGTTACATACAGGAAAACCACAGGGTGGACCTCTTCTCCCCGGCCCCCTTCACCTTCTCTGATGGAGAAGAGGAGCCGCTACTGCAGCTGGCGGCCTTCCTGGGCGAAAGCCTCAACGCGTTTCACGCCGGTCTGTCTGACACGGATGTAGAAAGGGAGCTGGCCGGGAAGTGCGCGGGGGTGGTGCGCTGGCCGGAGGGGTATGTGCCCTACACCGTCGACACCGACGAAGGGAGGGCGGACGCGCGGGACGAGGCCGTCACCGCCGCCGCGCAGCTGCGGGCGCGGGATTTTCTCCTGCGGCATGCAGGCAGCGAGGACCCGGTCATCAAAAGCCGGGTGGCATTTGTGGAGTACCTGCTGCTGGTTTTCACCTACAACTACCGTACCCGCTACGTCCACACCCACGAGCTGCTGCAGCACCTCAACTCCTTTCAGTACGAAAACTTCACAGAGCACCGGTTCCGCTCTCTGGTGGTGGGGCCGGTTCGGGACGAGGGCGTGCTCATCGTCTCCTCCGCTGCCGGCTACAAGCTGCCTTGCTCGGTGCGGGACGTCTACGCCTTCTTCAACTACTACAACCAGCAGATACAGCCCATGCTCCACCGGCTGGGGCAGTGCCACCGGGCCGTGGAGCTGGCGACCGGCGGGGGGCTGGACGTGCTGGGGCAGCCGGAGTATGCCAGCCTCCGGAAGCTGCTGGACAGACATCTCTGACAGACGCAGCCGTGAGGTAGCTTTGTGGAAGTCGTTTTTGCAAAGCATTCCCCTTTCTTTCCCTACTCTGGTTACTGATATTACTCTGTTTGCTTTGTTTCACCTGGTGAGCAGGTTTATCCAGTTATACGCGGGTGGCGCTTGCTTTGCGCGGGATGGAGAAGCTACTGCTCTGACATGGAAGTATTATAGGGGAGAAAATCATTTCACAGTACCCTTGATGGCTGAAAATGATGCGCTGCGAACATTACTAAAGTATGAATCCTTACCAATACCAGGTGAAGGTGTGGAAGCCTCCACTTTTCATGCAGACTTTGTAAGGCAGCACTATACCTACTTATCCGACAAAGTGGGATAAGTAGGTATAGTGCTGCCTCCTGAGGAAATGGTATATAGCTTTGCCTTAGCTTGTATGAACCGTAAGATACCTAAAAAAGTATATGATTTTTTAAAGCTGAACATGGAGAACTACCCTAACAGCTATAACGTGTATAGCAGCATGGGTCAGTATTACGAAAGGCTGGGAGACAAAATAAAGGCAATAGAGTTTTATGAAAAAGCTGTTACTATAAAGGAGTACCCCGAGACTATGAATAAGATTGTTGAATTAAGAAGCAGTAAATAGGCTTTCATGGATAAGTAGAAGCATGAGCTTAATAAGCCAAGAGAATGACAAAGCCTAACCCTACACAGGCTCCATATTCGGCTACGCCTCGCTCGCAGCCTGTACTAACCGTTGGCCAAAATTTAAATTATGAAAAGAATTCTTCTGCCTTTGCTGTTATTAACATTCATATGCAGTTGTAGTAGTAAAAAAGCTGAAACTGCAGTGACAGAAAACAGTATTCAGTTAATTAACGAAACTGAAAAACCAACCGAAGAACAGGGAAAAGCGGCCGTTCAGTACTCGATTCAAAAGGTGACAAAAGCAGATTTTGATAAGGTTAAAAAGGCAAGTTCAGAAGCTAAAACAATATCCGTTCTCTATACTTAACAACAGACCTGCACATTCCCCCGCTGCTTAGGCGTCTGCTGCCGTCGCCGTCGGCACCCTGCCATACATTACATGGCTTCCGTAGGGTCACTTTGCTTTAGGATGAGTTTGTCCACCCGGTAACCGTCCATATCGACAACCTCCAGCTCGTAGCCGTTCACCTGCACGCTGTCTCCCGTAGCGGGGAGCCTGCCAAGGGTGTAGGAAACAAAGCCGGCCAGCGTGGCGTATTTGGCGTCGTCGCCTCTGATCAGCTCCCGCCTAAGACTCCGGTTCAACTCGTGTATACTGACCGAGCCGCTCACCAGCAGGGAGCCGTCCCGCCGGACGACCACCTTGGGATCGCCCGCCTCATCCACATCGGGCATGTCGCCCACAATCGCCTCCAGAATGTCGTGCACCGTGATGACGCCTTCCACAGTGCCGTACTCGTCCACCACGATGCCAATGTACTGCTTTTCCTGCTTGAAGACATTGAGCACTTCGCTTGCCCGCATGGTCTCCGGGACAAGGATCGGCCGCTGCAGCACGCTCCTGAGCGGTTCCTCCTTTTTGCCCGCCATGTACTCATAGAACCGCTTGGCAGTCAAGATGCCCACCACGTGGTCTAAGCCGTCCGCTGTGGCCGGGAATTTGGAATGCGCGCTTTGCGCGATGGATGCCCGTATGGCCTCAAGCGGTTGGTTAAGGTCCACAAACTCCACCCCCTGTCGGTGCGTTCGCAGGTGCCTTGCCCGCTGCTCGGCGTAAGAGAAGATGTTCTGGTGCAGCTGGATCTCCTCCTTGGCCAGAATGCCCTGCCTCCCTGCGGTTAGGATGACCTGCCTGACTTCCTCCTCCGACATACTCTCCTCTGATGGCTCCTTTATGCCCAGCAGCTTTATGGCGAGGTTGGTGGAGCCGGAGAGCAACTTTACCAGCGGCATGGTGGCCTTGGTGAAAACTTGTATGGCGGGCGAAACGGCAATGGCGATCGCGTCAGCGTTGCCGAGCGCCGCCGACTTGGGTATCAGCTCGCCCACCACAATGGAAAAGTAGGTGATCAGGCCGACAACCAGCACAATGGACAGTGTGTCTGCGTAGGGCGCCAGGAAAGGGACACCCAACAGCCAGGCCTCCACATCGCCCGACAGGGCCGCCCCTCCATAGGCACCGGAGACAATGGCAATCAGGGTGATACCCACCTGTATGGCCGAGAGGAACTCCTCAGGCGTGTCAAGCAGCTTCAGGACGGCCTTCGCCCCCTTGCTTCCCTGCTTTGCCCGCTGCGCTACCCGGTGCTTGTTCACCGAGATGATGGACAGCTCGGAAAGTGCGAAAAACCCGTTGAGTAGGGTGAGT
The DNA here is from genome assembly GCF_022601975.1 of Pontibacter sp. E15-1. Classification (GTDB taxonomy): domain Bacteria; phylum Bacteroidota; class Bacteroidia; order Cytophagales; family Hymenobacteraceae; genus Pontibacter. The sequence continues at coordinate 114,298 of NZ_JAKVIR010000019.1, read as the reverse complement.
AGTATCAGAATGACTATTTTCATGCCTTTGCGGTGTGACAGTGCCAGAGTATATACCTTTTTGGGCTTAAAAAGGATGGCACAGGCAGCAAAGCTTTCCACCAGCCAGTTGCTTACATTCAGGGAGTGCCGGCGCTTCCCTGCAGAGGGGGGGCGCCGGCCAATGACTGAAACTACACGGAGAACGAAAACCATACAGGCAGTGCCGTTTCTGCGTGCTTTCCCTTCAGGAACCTTTCAGAGTTGCCCGCATCACCCTGATGACGATGAAAGTCACGCTTCCTGCGGCAACCGAGTAGAGCATATCCTCTGCCGATAAGGGTATCAGCTTGAAAAATTCCTCTAAACCGGGCAGGTAAATAACCAAAAGCTGCAACGCGATGGCCAACCCCACCACGATAGCCATAAGGGGGTTATTCAAAAGGGCGAAAGCCGACCGGGCCGAGGACCGAAGCGCAAGGGCCTGAAAAACCTGAGAGAAGCCCACGGTGGCAAATATCATGGTTTGCCATTTAAGGTCATTTGGGTCAGCAGGGTTATAGTAAGCTAATGCCAGGCCGAGCGAAACTGCCGCAATGGTTGCCCCTGTGATGGCCATCTGCACAAAGTCCCGTTTCTCCAAAGCGCCCTTCTCCGGGTTCCTGGGCGGTCGCTTCATAGTGTCCTTTTCGGCGGGTTCAGTGCCCAGCCCCAGGCCGAGCAATCCATCCGTGAGGAGGTTAAGCCAAAGCAATTGCAAAGGCTGCAAGGCAATCACCATTCCGAACACGGGGCCCAAGAGCATGATCAGTACTTTACCGACATTGCCCGCCAGTGAAAACCTGATAAACCGGAGGAGGTTGTCGAAGATCACCCTGCCTTCCTCCACAGCGGCCACGATTGTGGAGAAATTGTCATCCAGCAGTACCATGTCAGCGGCCTCCTTGGCCACGTCCGTGCCCGTTATGCCCATCGCCACGCCAATGTCGGCTTGTCGCAGTGCTGGCGCGTCGTTCACCCCGTCACCGGTCATGGCCACGATCTCCCCCTGGCTCCGGAGCGCGCTGACGATTCTCAGCTTGTCCTCAGGCGACACGCGCGCGTAAACCGATGACTTTGCTGTGAGCGCCATAAGCTCTTGCTCATCGGCTTTCTGAATCATCTCCCCGGTCACGGGGTCGCTGTGCGAAGCGAAGCGGAGCTCCCTGCCGATGGCCGCGGCGGTAAGCGGATGGTCGCCGGTGATCATGACAGGCCGTATACCCGCTTGCCGGCATTGCTCCACCGCAGCCTTGGCCTCCTGCCGTGGCGGGTCGATGATGCCCACCAGGCCTACGAAGACAAGGTCCTGCTCAATGCTGGCGTCGCTGCTTGGCGATTCCAACAGGCGAAAGGCAAGCCCTAGCACCCGCATCCCTTTGTTGGCAAGTGCGGCGTTTGCCTCCAGGATCCGCTCCCGCCACGCGGTGTCAAGCGGCACTTTTTCCCCTTTAAGCCACACGGCGCCTGAGACCGCTAAAAGGGAGTCAGGGGCGCCTTTGGCACTGAGCATGAAAGGGCTGCCTTGTATCGCCTGCAGGTAAAGGGGCAAAGCCCCTGAGACCTGGTGGATTGTAGACATCCGCTTTCTGTCGCTGTCGAAGGGCACCTCGTTCACCCTGGGCAGGGGCTCGTATAGCAGCTCCTTGTGAATGTCTCTTTTAGCGCCGGCCACCAGCAGGGCCGTTTCCGTGGGGTCCCCAATCACTTGCTCTGCGTAGGTGCCTCCGTCACGCTCGTGCGAGGCGTCATTGCACAGCACCGACAGAGCGAGCGCAAAGTCAAGTCCGCTTGCAAGCGTGTCCGCAATTTCTAAGGAAACCTCAGGTTTCACCGTCACAGTGCCTTCCGGCAGGTCCACGATGGTTACGGTCATCTTGTTCTCTGTGAGGGTGCCCGTCTTGTCAGAGCAAATCACCGTAACGGAGCCCAGCGTCTCCACGGCGGGAAGCTTCCGGATCAGGGCGTTTCGCTTTAGCATGCGCTGGCTGCCAAGCGCCAGCGTGATGGTGACCACGGCCGGAAGCCCCTCGGGCACCACCGCCACCGCCACGCTCACGGCAGTCAGGAACATGTCCACGGCCGCCTCGCCCATCAGCATGCCTACCCCGAAGATCAGGGCGGCTGCGGCGGCCCCGAACAGCGCCAGCATTTTGCCAAGCTTGTCCAGCTTTCCCTGCAGAGGGGTCTTCTCCGCTTCCACGGCGCTGATCATACCGGCGATCTTCCCCAGCTCTGTTTTCATCCCGGTCGTCACGGCGACGCCCACGCCTCTTCCGTAGGTGACCACCGTGCCCATATAGGCCATGTTTTTCCGATCGCCCAAGGGGATGTCCTCGTCGGGAAGCGGGGCCGGGCTTTTCTCTATGGGTTCGGACTCGCCTGTAAGTGCCGCTTCCTGTATCCTGAGGTTAAAGGACTCCGTTATCCGAAGGTCAGCCGGGACCACATTACCCGCCTCAAGCTCCACAATGTCTCCGGGCACCAGGTCTGTCGCGGGAATTTCTTTTACTTTCTGGTTGCGCCTTACCCTTACCTTTGGCACCACCATGCGGTTCAGGGCATCCATGGCACGGTCGGCCCGGTACTCCTGTATGAACCCAAGTAAGCCAAACAGCACCACGATAGCCAGTATGGCCACCGCCTCTGTTGTCTTGCCCAGCAGAAGTGAGAGCATGGCCGCGACGATCAGGATGACCACCATGGTTTCGGTGAACTGCTGGAAGAGCATCTTGAGAGGGCTTTTCTTCTTTTTTTCCTCCAGCTTGTTAGGCCCAGCTTCCTGGCGTATGGCAAGGGCTTGCTCCTCCGTGAGTCCGGAGGGCAGAGTGCCCAGCTCAGCGAGTATTTCCTCTTTGGGTTTGGCGTGCCAGTGATTCATGGGAAGGCATCTTAAGATTACTATTTTTAGGTCGTTTTGCTTCCGGGGCAGCTAACATCATTTCGGCAGTAGCTTCGATACCCTACTACGTCCAAGTACAAGCTGTGTATATTCCCCATAGTAAATTATTGGTAGTTAGGACTTTCCTTGCATTGCCTTTGCAGCTAGGGTATGAGGGGATTGGAGAATTACCCTATGGGGTGTTCTGGTAATATTGCCCTGGTGTTTACGAGAGCAGGCATGGTTTACTTAATGAAACCCAACGATATTAGCGCATCCAATGTGTGGTCTTGTCCATTTATGTCGATTAACTTTAACCACACTTGCTTTCAAAAAACAGGTTAGGCTAAAAACAAAATACATTCAAAGATGTACTAGCAGTATCCTAAAAAGACGATACTATGCTGCGGAATCTACTGCTTATCCTTATCCTGTTGCCCTTCATTTGTCAGGCCCAAACCGGTGGAATTACCGGTACCGTGCGGGATGTGAACACACAGCAGCCACTCATTGGGGTTACACTACAGTTAGGGGATGGAACGCTTGGCACGGCCACCAACGAGAATGGCGTCTATCGCCTGGAAAACATACCCGTGGGCAGTTATACGGTGCAAACGTCCTATTTGGGGTATGAGCCGCAGGTCAAGTATAACATCAACGTGACAGCAGGTAACCTGCAGATCATCAATTTTGAGTTGCGTCCTGCCTCCAGCAAGCTAAAAGAAGTGGAGATTGTGGCGAACCGGAGGCAAAGCGCCGCCGTGGCCGATCTGATCACGCCGCTTTCGGTGCAGAGCCTGACCACGGAGGAAATCCGCAGCAACCCCGGCGGTAATTTCGATATATCCAAGGTGGTGCAAGTGTTGCCCGGAGTTGCCACAAGCGGTTCGGGTGGCCGTAACGACCTGATCATTCGGGGAGGCGCGCCCAGCGAAAACGTCTATTACCTGGATGGCATTGAGATTCCGTTGATCAACCATTTTACCACGCAGGGGAGTGCGGGCGGGGCCACCGGTATCCTGAACGTGTCTTTTATCGAAGACCTGAAAGTAAGTTCTTCGGCCTTTGATGCGCGCTACGACAATGCGCTGGCTTCGGTGTTCGAGTTCCGGCAGCGTTATGGCAACCCGGAGCGCTTCTCAGGAAACGTCCGCCTCAGCGGATCGGAGTTTGCTACTACCCTAGAGGGCCCGATCGGAGCGAAAACCACTTACCTGCTTTCTGCACGCAGGTCATACCTGCAGTTCCTCTTCAAGCTTCTGGACCTGCCCATCCGCCCTAACTACTGGGATTTTCAGTATAAAATAGACCATAAACTGAGCGAGAAAACGTCGCTCTCTTTTATCGGCGTGGGTGCCATCGACGAGTTTTCGTTTGGCGTGCCTCGCAACAGCACCCCTGAAAATGAGTATATCCTGCGCTCCATTCCATTAAATAACCAGTGGAATTATACCGTTGGCGTAGGCTTAAAGCGGCTGATAAATGACGGCTACGTGAACCTGGCCCTGAGCCGCAATGCGTTTAACATCGACCTTAAAAAATACGAGGCAACCGAGGAAGGAGAGGACAGGCCGCTGACACTTAACTCGAATTCACGCGAAACTGAGAACAAGCTCCGGCTGGACGTTAATAAGTATAAAAACGGGTTTAAGTATGCCTATGGCCTGTCTGGGCAGTACGTGCAGTTCACAAACGATATTTTCAGCGTGATCCGGAAGGAGCTGCGCGATGAGCAGAACAACCTGGTGCAGCCGGGGGTTACGGTGAATTACGATACCAACCTGGACTTTTGGAGGTATGGCCTGTTTGGGCAGGTGTCGAAATCAGTATTGGACAATAAACTGGGTCTATCGCTGGGTATCCGGACCGACATGAACTCTTTCACCGAAGAGGGGGCAAACCCGATGAAAACGCTTTCGCCGCGTTTGGCCATTTCATACCTGCTTAACGATAGGTGGACGGTAAATGCCTCCTCCGGTATTTACTACAAGCTGCCCACTTATACCGTATTGGGCTACCAGGAGAACAGTAACTACCTGAATAAATCCGCCGATTACATTCGGTCTGTGCATTACGTGCTGGGTACGGAATTTCTGCCGAGGCAGGACCTGCGTTTTACGCTGGAGGGATTTTACAAGGACTACAGCAACTATCCGGTGTCGGTGCGCGATGGTATCTCGCTGGCAAACCAGGGCGGTGACTTTGGCTCTATCGGCAACGAGGAGGTTATCACAAACGGCAAAGGCAGGGCGTACGGGGCGGAGTTCTACCTACAGAAAAAACTGACTGGCAGTGTATTCTCGGTGCTGTCCTATACCTATGTGGTCAGTGAGTTTGCCGGTGCAGATGGCCAGTATGTTTCCAGCGCCTGGGATTACCGTCACCTGGTATCCGGGTTGCTTGGCAAGAAACTGCCCCGAAACTGGGAGCTGGGGGTGAAATACAGGTATGCCGGCGGAGCACCCGCCACCCCGTTCGACCTGGAGGTCTCCCAAAGAAACTATGCCTCGCTGGGGGTGGGTATACTCGACTACAGCAGGCTGAACACGGAGCGTTTGCGTCCCTTCAGTCAGCTTGATGTTCGGATAGACAAAAAATGGAACTTCAACCGCATCACGCTCGACCTGTTCCTGGACGTAGCCAACGTGCTGGCCAGCAAAACGCCCGGGTTTGACCGTTATACTTTTGAGCGGAACGCCGAGAACACGGGCTTCGCTACTACCGATGGGCAGGACCTGCGCCTGGACGGAAGCAATGCCATTCCGTTTATCCTGAAGGATAGTAGTGGAAACCTAGTGCCTACGCTCGGTTTTATCGTGGAATTTTAAGTCTGTATGATAGGCGTGCTTAATCGTCCTATAACTATAGCCAATGAAAAATATCAAGACGCTTGCTGTTCTGAACACTGTTTTCTTCCTGGTGCATTTAGTTCTCTCGCAATTAACGCAACTCAGGCTCTTTAACAGCCAGACCATAGGGGAGGTGTCGGCAAGCTATCCCGCGCTTTTCACGCCTGCTGGAGTAACCTTTTCGATCTGGGGCCTTATTTACCTCGGTCTGTTAGCCTTTTGTGCCTGCCATCTGATAAAGGCTTTCAAAGCGTCTCCCGATCATGAAGCGAATGTTGCGTTGCAAAGAATTGGTTATCTCTTCATGGGCAACAACCTGGCTACCGGCCTCTGGACGATTGCCTGGGTGAACGAATGGCTGGCGGTATCGGTGTTACTGATCATCCTGCAGTTTATCACGCTCCTGGCCATACACCTGCGATTGAATATTTATAATACTGCCCACTCTGCAGCCTCGCGCTGGCTCACACAGGTGCCTTTGAGCTTATACTTCGGTTGGATCATTATCGCGACAGTAGCGAATATCAGCTCGGCCTTGGTTGGCGCTGCATGGGGCGGCTTTGGTCTGAGTGAAGGAACCTGGGCAGTCATCATCGTAGCCGTGGCTGCGCTTATCGTATCCTCAGTGGTTATGAGCAGGTCTAACCCAGTTGTGGGGCTGATTGGCATTTGGGCGCTCTACGGCATCATCTTAAAACACCGGGAGATTGACGTGGTAGCTAGTCCACAAATCATAATTACTGCGTGGATTGGAGTGGCTGTCCTTACTGTATTGGTTTTATATGCATTTTACAGGAATACTGTTGCAGCGCGTGCTCTCTAATGATGGTGTTTCCGGAAGGGGTGTGGCATGAGCGTGAAAACGAGGGGTATTGAACCCCGCGGGTGAACGGCTTTTCCGCCCTTTTCAGCGTGATATAGCGGTTTTTGGCTCAAAAAGAAAAAGGGAAAAGCGATCAAAAGAATCACTTTTCCCTTCCAGTAGACCAAAGAATGGGATTATGAACCTTACTGCATTGGGATTCGGAAGCCCTGGCCGTTGCCTATACCTCCTTCTAATATGGACTCTTCATAGTCGGCACATTGGCAGGAAGCGCAAACAGCTTGGCGCTTAGTTTCATCGGCTGTACCAGTGTCGCCACGCTCTCCAATGCAAACTGAGGCGACTCAATAACGATTTTTAAGGGAACGGCATTGGCTTTTGTAAGATAGGCAAACCAATTCCCGTAGAGATGGTTTTGAAACAACTTGGTGTCTACCGCTAGTTGAGAGCTGAAATAATATTTCTGCACGCCACTCTTGCAGGTCAGCACCAGTTCATCACACGTATAACCCAGTATCTCAACTGCCCCCTTGCGAAGTTCGGTTTTTATCACCTCATCAGCATTCGCGGCACCGTCATTCCAAACCACCATGTCAGTATTTGCAAACTTACTGTAAAGCCTGTTGTCTCTGCCCAGGTATAACTGCCAAAGCATCAGCATGCCATTTGTCTCTGATTTATAATCTCCACCCTTCAGATACCAGCTTTGCTCGGTCCCCATCATTAAGTTAAGCTGTTCATCGGAGAGCTCAGGGGATTTGCTTTTATAGGTATTTTGGTAGACGATCTTGCCTTCAAAACTTTGAGCAGCCAAGGTCAGGGAAGTAAAGGCAAACGCGAGGGTAAGTAAAAGATGTTTCATGGTTTAAGATTTAGGGGTTTAGATTTAGTGTTTAAAGGGCTATACTATAGTAGTTGAGGGGTTAATGTGCATTTTCCAACTCCCTTAGGTTTGTCTCCATTGCTTTTATCCTACTAAAATAAATCGTGCGGTAATACACGTACCTCAATAAGAAAGAAAGGCCGGTTAAGGCAAAAGAAATAAATATTATGGAGGAGAGAGGCAGCGCCAATCCAGTGAGGAACAACTCGAACACCGCATAGAATGCCACAGGAGCCAGGAGAAGGAAAACGGAATTAGTGAAACGGTAGTACCTCTTGAAACTCAGTAAGGTGTTTCTGATCCCTTCTTTCAGGCTTTCGTTAGTAGTAGCTGAAAAGATATCTTCCTGCCGTTTATAAACCCAATTCGAAAACAAGGCAAAAACAACTATTACAGCAAGCAGGGGAAGCTTTTCTATAATCGTTTGAACAGCCTCGCCTCTATAATAGAGCATAGAGCAATAGCCAATAACCAGCAGGAGCATCAGGCCACTGTTCCAGCTCCCGATTGTTCTCCAATAGCTGCTCTTTTCCTGCAGTTCCCCCATGGTGTTGGTTGTGTTTTTGATAATCTGATTCAGTGCTTCAGGCGTGTGTTCCTGTTGTTTTATATCTTCCTGCTGGACAGCTTTCCAGTGCGCTTTAAATTCCTCCAGTTCCATGTTATCCTATAGTTGTAAGTGCAGTATTCACCAGTGTTCTTAACCTGGCTTTGATTTTATTTAACTTAAATCCCACGTTCGATTCTGAGAGCCCCATGATCTCGGCTATTTCTTTGTAGCTGCAATCATCCAGATAAAGCAATGTCAATGCCTGGTCCACTTGGGAGAGTTGCTTGATTCCCTGGTACATCAACAGCAAATTCTCATCTGTATCGCCTTCCAGCGAAGGCACCTCAAAGGCCTCTGTGCCCAGCGTTGCGAACTTCTCTTTTTTGGTATCCTTTCTCACTCTGGAGATGGCCGTGTTCAAGGCAACCCGGTACATCCAGGTAGTTACCTTCGATTCTCCATGAAAGGAGGGGTAGGAGCGCCACAACTGGAGCACAACGTCCTGAAAAAGATCCTCTCTGTCTTCTTTTGTGTTGCAATACATATTGCACACCTTGAAGATCAGGCCTTGATGCTGGGTGATGCGTAAAAGAAATTGCTCTTTCAAAATGCTTGTTTTTCCAATTAGTCGTCTAAAGTCGGAAAAACTTAGAGAGGCGGGGATTTTTTTTAAGCGGCGTCACCCTCATGCTGCGGATGCTGGTCAGAAACTCCGACATCCGCGACATTGAGCAGGTCACGTCGTGTACCGGCAGATGGTGCTTGGGTGGCTGAAGCAGGAGACGGAAATGTGTGCGTTTAGGCCCCGCCTTGAAAGATATTCTCCGTCCAGTTCGATGAGGTGTGGATCTTCGTCAAACGGCGGAGGGAGTGCAACGCTGGCTTTATTACTATGTGCCGCAAACCGGTGAGGTGCTGTCCTGAAACTGGCGGAACCGTAGCCGGCACACCCTTAAACTGCTGTACTGACGCTTAACGCATCTTGCCACCGGCTGGTTCTGCACCAATGACTGCCCGGCTTTCACGAAGGTGCTGTCCATAGGGAAGCACCTGATAGGCTAAGCGAACACCAAGCACCTTGCAAGCGCAAACCGCTGCCTGAAAATCAGGAAAAGCAGAATCGTGAGAAAAAAGCCTGTTTCTCTAAAAAAGAGCAAAATCATTGTAATGCCATGAAGCTCGTGCGCTCCTTCAGAAACCATCATGCCTTGTTGCCTACAACCCAAATCCTCTGGTGAAAAACTGCCTAATGCCACGTTATCCGCTGGCTTTGAAGGCATGTATGAATACATTGCTGTCATACTGTACGGCTGTAGTGCAACAATACCACATTGTAGTCAAAAGGAGCGAAGTGGTCAAGTCCTGCTGAAGCTGTACACAACGCTGCCTCGCAGCACCACTTCATGCGAAGGGCTGCCCGTTCAAAAGACAGCCCTTCGCAGCGTTTAAGCGGCCATGGCCACTGCGGGCGGGGCAGGTAGTTCTTAGGCCGTCCGTCCGTGGCCCAGGGTCGCTGCCAGGGCACCTTCCCCTACTCCAGCTGCGCGGTCACCTGCTGGGCCAGCTGATTGAATTTTTCGAATGTGTTCATCGGAGAAAAATTGAGAGGTAAGTAGATAAGTACTATTTTGTATAACCGGGCAAGTGACCTTGGTAAACGTCCTGCTTTGGCAAGTCTTCTTTCCTGCGAGCTTGTTTCGTTCTGAGGATGCGGGGCTCGAGGTTTCCGGCCAGCACCGTTTCCCGCTTTCGTATAATCTGCGGCTCGAAGCTTGCCGAGCGGTCCCTGTGCGCGGAGGCCGGCATGGTCTCAGGCCACACCCAAGCGATCGATTCGGCTTTAGTCAAGGCCAACGCATTGATGGGCTCACTGGAGCTGAAGGTCCCTGCCGAGCAGCTCGAGGCCCGCCTCCGGCAGGTGAGAACCTTCAGCAGCGCTGACCGCCGGGCCATGTGCGACAAGGCTTGCCCTGAGCAGCGCATCCTCACGGCCAGACAAGAGGAGCTGCGCGGGCTCCAGGGCCTTCACCATAAGTGGCGCGCGGGGTAGAACCTGCGTCCGGGCGTCTCCAACAAGGGGACCAAGTACACCTCCAATAAGACCCTCTACTATCTAAGCCTAAAACTACCGGTGACTATAAACTTTTAGTAAAAACTAAGCCAGTTTTGACATGACATAAACGGACGTTTGTAAAATGTTATAAGGTGAGATAATTTCAAAAACCCCTAGCTCGGCCAGAGATTTTTTAATTAGGAAGTCGAAAGGAGAAGCGGAGGCCCAAGCTTTCATGCAGCAGCGGCAGGGGGGGGAAGTGCTCGCCGTCGCGGTCCTAGATCAGGCGGTGTTAACCTTCACGAACGGGGATAGAAAGGAAATGTATACGTCAAATGCATCGGCTCTATGAAAATATTTGCCGTGATGTTTTAACCTTTATTATAGCCCATGTGTTCTCCGTGGACTATCTGTTGTAAACACAGATGCGTTCATGATTTATTCGAATGGATTATAGCCATCACAACTGGTAGTCACATTGGGAGCGTCCTCTAAACTTTATTATCTATCTATTTATAAAAGTCGCTTCTAATCTGATTATATATTGAATTGATGCCTGTTGTGGTGGTTCAGCCGATAAGTAAGATTATGTAAAGAGAATATGCCGGGTTAGAGTTCCCGTTCGTGAAGCCGGTGCCCTTTGGGAATGAGCAATTGGATAGGACGGCTAAATAGATTGTGCAGAAATACGCAAGAAAATAGTGGGGGACACGCCAACCCCGGGCCTTAATTTTTCCTATATTTATACAGTAAAATATATAGACAAATAGGGATGATAAACATTGGACAAGTCAACGAGCTGATGGGCTTAGAGAGAACAATGAATGAGCTAAACCACCAGCTGACCACCGCATTCTTCAAAAGCTACCGTTCTGCAATAGAAGAGATCGGTGCCGAATTTCTGAGGTACTTCCAATCGAAAGGGTTAACGGTGTCAACCAAGGAAGACACGAGGAGCAGCCCGCAAAGCAAATACTTCATTGCCTCACAGGGTAGGGTGGAGTTTAGCTTGCGTTGCCAGTATAGGGTCAACTCTAGCTCAACAGAATATTTCGATTTGGAGGTCACAGATGACAACTTCAAGAAGACAAACCAGCTGATTGACATAAAGCCCAATAGAGAGATGCATGCTTATGGCATTGAGAGAGACGGGACTACCGAAGAGAAGATTACCAAGACTCGAGAGCATATCCAGTCCCTTCAGGAGCAAATAAAAGAAGTAGGAAACCTTACGTATAGCTTGTCATTGAGGGATGGCTACAAGAAGATTGGGGAGAACGTTATACCTAATATCACAGCGTTGCTGGGAAGATTAGCGCAGTAAGTCTAAGTTAGACGCGTTACATCAATACTACCCATCAGATAAACTACCGCGACCTGCAAACCAAGTGCTTCGGCTATTACGATGAGCCTATAAGAAAAGACGAGGAGAAGTCTGCGATGTTCTGTCAGGTCAAAACACTGGAGACAAACACGCCTTTGCCTGAGTCCTTTTACCGGGAACTAAGGGAGCTGTTCAGCAGGAGAAGCGAGGAGATGGGGGAAGATGCTAACCTGGGAGTGAAGTGTCTCTATGGAGGTACCCTTTTTTGCGAAGCAGATCCAGGAGTGACTTAACCGATACCCGCGCTTTCTTCTTGCTTTTGTCGATCACCAGATCGCCACGGTCAGCCGCGCTGTTCAAGCCTTTCCAGGTGGAGAGGCCCGGCAACTTCATGTCCATTACCTGCTGGGCTCCAATCCACCCGATGTGACGCAGTACTAGGTTAATGATGCCTATCTCTTCCTGCAGTTTGGCTACTGCATCCTTCAGTTCGTCAAATTCCTCAGCCCCTGGGACTGTGATTCGGTTGTGTCTTTTCATCTTGGTTTAGTCGTTACTGGCACCTATACCCAGTAAAAGCAAAAAAGTTAAATTGTTTCCGCCTCAGGTTCAGGTAATTTCCTATACTGTTTAGTACCGCAGTACCTATTTCTCATAAATAAAACATATGATTGATTTAACTACTGGCCGATGCAACAAATCGTCTGAGTTAGAGGCTGTGAGAAATGGATTGTTAAACTAAACAGGTAGGGTGCCGCCGTACAATACAACCAGAAAGGAGAATAATATGGAAATAGGAATTTTAGCTAAAGTGTTTGCGCTTGTTATGGCACTGTTTATCATTCTGGTTTGTGTTGCCACAGGTCAGATAGCATTTGCTGCCAGCATGGTGATAGTTGCCTTGAATATCATAGAGAAACTGTAATGATAAACAACGACCCTAAGAGAGGCGTGCGCGGGAGAGTGTGCGCCTTTTTTTAGTTCTACCGATACCAGGGATCTAGGCCGAATAGCTGCAGGCGGTAGAGATGATGTGGTGTTATGCGCGATGACGTTTTAGGTAAGCACAAGGGTTCTATAAAATCTAAGCGGTGTCTTGTCCAAGCTATCCGGAGCCGGTGAACCATCCCTTTACTTTCACTACAACGTAATTGATGAGCAAAGTGCAGAACGTATATGCTGGATCCTGTATGACAGCATAGGCAACGATGGCGAGCAGCAGGTAATACAGAGGAAGGAGCCACTTCTTATAGATAGGCCAAAGGCGCGCGAGCGCATCATTCACCTTTGCTACCTGAGAGGTGAAGTGGCTCCTCTCAAGTTTAAGGAGCTGTCGGACCAGCCAGCAGTCACGCCGATCAGGAGCCGGCATTACTTGGCATGATGCGCCCCCAATACCGCGCCGGGGAGTGGCAGGCAGAGACTTGTTGTTTCGCTTACGTTTGGACATAGTACACCGCTTAGATTGATAAGCAGTGCCTCTCTTCTATAAGCCATAAAGCCAAACCGGCTCTAAAAACGATCAAAGGACAGGGTCTGCGCAGTTCCTCAAAATGTACGCTATGTGCATACACTTTTTTGTAAATCAGTTCTTTACAGCACTTTTGCCCCTGTCAATGCCGTACATCTTGGCCAAGTACTCGGAGACACTACTATAGCTTTAAAGCTTGTGCCTCTCCTATTCCCTAAAGCCCCGGGCAAAGCTACTGCACGTCCGGTATTCGCATTAGGACATTTTATTAGCACCATTCGGTACTGAAATAAGAGAGGCACTCCTCCGGCTTTAAAAGCTTGAATAAGTGCCTCTCTTCTGTCTCCGTAAGCGCGCTACTGTAAATTTACAGAGGCCCTCTGGAAAAAAAAAAGACAGAAAAATGGCGCTTCTCAGGCTATCAAAACCAGTATGAGTGCCACCGTGCCGCGCAACTGCAAAGGTACGTCCAAGCCAAGGTTTTGGGCAGGACGGGTTTTTCATGGGTGCGTAGGCCCCCAAAAGACAGAAGCTCTCCCCAAGCTTTCAAGCTTGTGAAGCGCCTCTGTCTTATATCTTAACTGCGTTAAGCAAAGGCAGGGGATTATATCCATCTTGCTCACCGTCCTCCTCTGTTAAATTTACCTCTTGTGCTGTTATGGTCATATCTTCAGTTGTAGGGCCAAAGATCAGCCAACCACGCGGGCGCGAACAGCACCCAGTGATACTATTTTAAAGCGTTATCCTGTATTGCTCAGTATGTTATAACGGAGGGCCCAGCCCATTCATCTTTTGTGCCGTATTGTCACAAATAAATACCTTAAGCTTTGATGTATTTACGCAATGACAAACAATCGTAAGTGCTTAATTATGTGTTGTAGGCTTATGTTTAATAGTAGTTTCCAATATATGCGTCTCCTAGGTGTCTATAATTCTAAGGCTATAGGTTGAATATTATTTACAGAAGAGCCACACATAAAATATTTAGTTGACTTTCTAAACAAATTCCATTAACTTTGGGTATAACAAGTATATATACTTGTTATACCACATTAAATTCTCCTCTAAACCCCTCTAGAATCCCCTAATTCATGATATTGTTGCTTTTTTGAATCTATTTCCCTAACTTTACAGTAAGTATATATACTTACTGTATGTAAGAAGAGATTTACAAGCACCTATGGCAGGGAAATCAAGATTTGCTGTTGCAGAAAACAACATAAGGTCCTTCTTCAAGCAGGGAGTGCGCAAGGTGTTCACCAAAGATCAAGTGGCGGAGATCCTGGAAGAGAGGAGGGCAGTTTGGAGATTGCCCCTGTCGACATATGCAGACAAGTTTATTGATCAACTCGTTAAAAAAGAAATCTTAAAGAAGGTTGAGATATCTTTTGAAGGATACGTCTCGGACAAAGAGCGCTTCATGGTGAAGGACGCCTCTATACTGCAGATAGCCGCATCACTGGTCAATAAATCATACCTGTCTCATTACTCCGCCGTGTGGGTGAATGGCCTGACCACCCAGGTTCCCAAAACGATTTATATCACCTTTGAGCAGGCCCCCAAGGCGAGTGTTGACAGAACGCTGACCCAAGGAGGCATTGATGCGGCATTTTCCAAACCCCAAAGAAAGGCGTCTTCCAGAGCCATCTATGGGGACTATACCTTCGTGATGCTGAACGGCATGTTCACCAACAGATTAGGGGTTTATTCTGCAGAACATGTCCCTGTCACCAACATCGAAAGGACCCTTATTGACATCACTGTAAGGCCGGGGTATGCTGGCGGTGTTTTCTCTGTTCTGGAGGCCTACAAAAGCGCGCTTGGGCAGGGCTTATCCATCAATAAGCTTGTTGCGACGCTGGACAGGATGAAATTCATATACCCCTATCACCAGTCTGTCGGGTTTTACTTGGAGCGGGCTGGGTATAAGGGGAAGAAACTCGAGGAGCTGCGCAGTAGAAGCAAGGAGTTCGACTTCTACCTAACCTATGAGATAACAGAGAAGGAGTACTCAGCGGACTGGAAGCTCTACTATCCTAAGGGAATGTAATGGGTTCAAATTTGGAGACCACATAGTCGAAGTAAAAATCGAAGTCCCCCAATTCCTCAGTTTGCGACACCGTGTCCTTGACGCTTTCCCAGTTGTCCTGGTGAATGCTCTTGTTATTCTTTATTTCCTGAATGAATTCAAGGGGAACCCGCTTGGCCTCAAAGATGTGCTTTAGAAGCTGGATATTGTGCTCTGTATCCACCGTTATGCCGCAAGACTCTATGATTAAGTAGATATCGTAGAAATCCCTTGCCCGGGCCCTTGGCGAATGGGACTTGATCACCTCAGCATACTGGGGCAACTGCTGGCATAGGGCTCTCACCTTCTCAAAAACGATCATTTCCGGGGTATAGACATAGATGGTGTAGCCGTCTACATCCACGGCCGCTTTGTCTGCGACATATTCGAACTTGCTAAACTCGAGCTCGAATTTAGAGGAGTGGTCAGGCTTCAAAGGAACAGCCAGTCTTCTTTGGTGATCAGGGTTGCCCAAGTGCTTATCATACTCTTCCTGCCCAATGACCTTGAAGGTGACCAGGTAGCCTCCCCAGAAATCAGCCACAGGCTCTCTGACAGTCTTAGGCTTATTGATGAACTTGTAGTCAATCACCACATAGCCGTTCTCGCCAAAGGTCTGAACTAACGTTTTCTCTATTCTTACCTTTATTGATTCCAAATCCTCTTTGAAATCTCCATCCTCGATAGAAAAGTCCAGGTCATAGGACGTCCTAGAAACGGACTTGGTGGAATCATGGTAGGCGATGTCAATGGCATTGCCACCCTTCAGCACAATGGTCTCAATTAACTCATCATCAGAAGCGAGGGCAATAATTGCCAAGCGTTTGATTTTGTTTACTGTTTCTATATCCATCTGTCTCTTCTTGCAGATCACAATTTAAGAATAAAGCAGCAGATGATAACAGTGGGTTCAAAACTGCTTGAGCGTGCTTACAGCTCCAATTTGTTTTGTAATCTCTTGGTTCTGGCGCTTGATGTCATCGGCTGCTAGCACATCATGGGAGCGCAACGCGTTAGTCACCGCCTTGACGCGGGGCATGTTCTAAAGTTCTGCTATAGAGGTTTCCTGGCTCGAAGAAGAGCAGTACGAAATGGCAAAATAACATTTTCGAGCGTCTGAGCATTAAGCAGGATGCGGTGAAGATAGTTTTTCAGGGTTGCCGAGGTAGCATTGGAACAGCATCTTCTCAAGTCATTCTCTATGTCTGCCGTAGAGTTTACGAACATGTCTTTCTCTCCCCATGCAGTTTATGCCACTCTTCCTTGATGTCTGGCCAGGTGGCCTTGAGTTTTCTTATAAAACTATTTATGTTGTATGCTATCTGCATCTCGTTGGCGTCCTCGTAAAAGTAATCCCCACCATAGACATTTATATCCTTAAGTGCTTCAATTGCGTGACTTGCCCAGTATGGTTCAATATCCAAGTAATCATCGAGTGGCAAGAAATGGTGGTTGTACATTTCGTTTGTAATCTTGAACCACCACATGGCACTTATCATAGAATTGATTTCTTCTCCTAACTGACTGCCAACTCCTACGGGGCTACTTGTATCCATCCCCTTTGCCCATTCCTGTGCTTTCGCAGCTAAGAGAGGCCGGAGCACCGGCATATAACGCCCATAGATTTTCTTGAATTCCCACGCGTCAGGCCGCAGCAAGGGCATATCGCCAATCATGCAGCCGTTTTCTCCGCAGGGGTTCTCGTCTGAAGTGCCGATTACGCTGTTTTCCACGCCAAAAGTAAATTTTTGGTGTGTATGCGTACGTTTCAGCAGGTTGCCTACAGCTTCTTCCAAGTTAGCAATACCACTGGTCATCAACTGGTCAGTGTAGGGCCATTCTAATAAAATACTGGCTAACTTGGGATTACTTATCATGGCTCACTATATATGGTTAGGGTCATAAAATAGGGAATTCTTCAGCAAATACCTGCATAGATGGTTAGATAGAAAGCTAATTTAAACTCAGAAATAAATAGATTAACATAGAGCTTCCTTTGTAAACCGCTTCTACTTTACATAACAGTAGTTAACGATGCGCGTTGCGGCACCGGTTGCTTTTGCCCTGTTTGTCGATATGTTTGCAGTGTGCCTGTCCTATAACACCTGCTGCTCCTGACAAATAGCAATACACCTTTATTAAATCATAACTAATAAAATCGGTCTTCAGATTTTAAGTAAATTGCTAACCCTATTGCAATAATAAGTTAGTCAATACTGCTCAAACTCAAAGCCGATAGTTTTAGAGTAGTTGAACAATATTCTAAAGCTGTACCGGTGACTGCAGTTTGACACTATATGAAATAAAAATGAATGCGGTTGAAATTGAAGAAGCTATTTCCCTGTTGGCAGAACAGCCTTTTGTTGCTGCTGAGTTTCCGTATGCGTTCCTGGAAGCTTTTGGGAATAAGCCTACAACGATAAAGCTTCTACGAACGGGTACCAATAATAAGTCTGATATCGCGGGCGGTGTTCTCCAACGCAATAACATCCATATTGCTGTATGTGAAGAAGGCACTGTTCCGGAAGCTCTGAGCCAGCTGCGCGAAAGCCCAGCTACCATAAAGGCCAAGGCTAAATTTGTACTTGCCACTGACGGCAGGGAGTTCCAGGCCGAAGACTTAAACAGCGGTGATACTGTTGCTTGTGCTTACCCAGATTTTCACAATTATTTTGGTTTCTTCTTACCTCTGGCCGGGATCAGCACTGTTAAACAAATCCGTGAAAACGCCTTTGATATTAAGGCCACAAGTCGTCTAAACAAGCTTTATATCGAGTTGCTGCGCCACAATCCGGAATGGGCAAAGGCGGAACGCCGCCAGGATATGAATCATTTCTTGGCACGTTTGATATTCTGTTTCTTTGCCGAGGACACAGATATTTTCATAGGTGACAGCCTTTTCACAGCAACCGTGCAGCAGATGAGTGCAAGTGACGCATCCGATACGCATGAGGTTATCAGTGAAATATTTCGGGCGATGGATACCAAGCAGAACGAGCGCCCTGAGAAGAAAATCAAAAATTGGGCATCTAAATTCCCGTATGTAAACGGTGAGTTGTTTTCTGGATCAACTGAAACGCCCAAATTTTCAAAGATAGCTCGATCCTATTTGCTCCATGTTGGTAATCTGGACTGGAAGAAAATCAACCCGGATATTTTTGGCTCCATGATTCAGGCAGTCGCGGATGAGGAGGAACGCGGTGAATTGGGCATGCACTACACTTCCGTGCCCAATATCCTAAAGGTATTGAACCCACTCTTTCTAGATGATTTGCGAGCGCAGCTGGATGAGGCCGGAGATAATGCTAGAAAACTACTAAACTTACGCAAACGCATAGCGCGCATTCGCGTGTTTGATCCGGCTTGTGGATCTGGGAATTTTCTGGTGATCGCCTATAAACAAATGCGGGAAATCGAGTATGAAATCAACAAGCGGCGCAGTGAAAGTGAACGGCCAACTGAAATTCCGCTAACTAATTTTAGAGGGATTGAACTGCGACACTTTTCAGCGGAAATTGCGAGACTGGCCCTAATTATTGCTGAATTTCAATGTG
This sequence comes from Pontibacter sp. E15-1, assembly GCF_022601975.1. Classification (GTDB taxonomy): domain Bacteria; phylum Bacteroidota; class Bacteroidia; order Cytophagales; family Hymenobacteraceae; genus Pontibacter. Next base: position 95,825 of record NZ_JAKVIR010000019.1, on the reverse strand, counting down.
ATGTTTTATATCGCGGACAACAACTGGCCTTAGCCGAGTTCCTACCACTTAACGCTGAAAATTGGATTACCTGTGGAAATGCTCTAAGAATTAACTGGCTTTCTGTATGTCCTCCCACAGGTACAGATGTTAAGATTTATAGAGATGACTTGTTCAGTACTTCTCTCGATCAAGCAGAAATCGACTTCGAGAATGAAGGCGGAGAAACTTATATTTGTGGAAACCCACCATATAAAGGGGGTACAGAGCAAAATAACGACCAAAAATCTGATATGGCTTCGGTTTTTGCTAATATCACAGACACGTGGAAATCATTGGATTATATATCTGGTTGGTTCTTTAAATTTTCTGAATACGCAATACATACCGATGCATCATGTGCATTTGTTAGCACTAATTCCATATGTCAGGGCGAACAAGTTGCTAGGCTATGGCCTTTACTATATTCAAGAGGGCAGTCCATATTTTTTGCGCATACTTCATTTAAATGGTCCAATCTCGCAGCATATAATGCTGGCGTGACAGTTGTTATTGTTGGAATAACCTCAAAACCAAGGAATACATGCCATATATTTAGTGTGGATACTAATGGACAGTCTGTAAGCAGAGCGGTTAATGAAATCAATTCATATCTTATTGCTGGGAGAGATATAATTGTTAAACCAGAAACAAGGCCGCTCTTAAAATTATCTGAAATGGTAAACGGAAATAAAGCTGTTGATGGTGGTAATTTAATTTTAGATGGTAAAGATTATAGGCGACTTCAAATTTCTGATCCAAATTCTATAAAGTTCTTTCATCCTTACTTTGGCTCTGCTGAATTTATTAAGGGCAATTCAAGATATTGTGTTTGGATTAACAATGAGAAGCTCGATGAAGCTATAAAGAACAATGAAATCAAAGAGCGATTAGATAGAGTTAAAATATTTCGAAATAAAAGTAAAAAGAAGCTTACAAAAGATGGTGCACTTACACCTCACTTATTCCAACAAGTAAGACAAACTGGAGATGAAACAATTTTCATAATCCCAAGAGTCAGTTCTGAACATAGACTATATATACCAGTAGGTTTATTACCTAAAAAATCCATCTTAGCAGATAGTGCATTTGGTATGTATAATGCTCCACTATGGAATATGTCACTAATATCTTCACGTATTCATTTAGTATGGATTAAAGCTGTGTGCGGACAATTGGAAACCCGGATTAGGTATTCAAATACACTTGGCTGGAATACGTTTCCAGTACCGCTACTTACCGAGAAAAACAAAGAGGATTTAACTACCTGTGCCGAAGAAATCTTGGTTGCACGGGAACGGCATTTCCCAGCCACAATTGCTGACCTTTATGATCCTGAAAAAATGCCTGAAGATTTACGGCATGCCCATGACCGTAATGATGAAGTATTAGAGCGTATCTATATTGGTCGACTGTTTAAAAATGATACTGAGCGTCTTGAGAAACTCTTCGATCTTTATACTAAAATGACTAAAAAAGGAAAGTCAGCATGACAGAGAAAAAGTCTATACCCTCCGTTACTGTCAATTACAAAGGCACCGGCAGCTCGACCAAATCGAACGAGCTGGGCATGCGGGCGATGCAGGAGCGTGCCTATGAGAAGCGCGGTGAACAGTATCTGTTAATCAAATCGCCTCCGGCCTCCGGTAAAAGCCGTGCTTTGATGTTTATCGCGCTGGATAAACTCAACAATCAAGGCATCAAGCAAGCCATCATCGCCGTACCGGAAAAGTCTATCGGCTCCAGCTTTGCCAATGAACCGCTTACAAAATTCGGCTACCACCACGACTGGCATGTGGAGCCTAAATGGAATCTTTGCAACGCGCCTGGTGAAGATGGCAGCAAGGTCAAATCAGTTCAGTCTTTCCTTGGAAGTGAAGACGAAGTATTGGTCTGCACACACTCCACCTTCCGCTTTGCAGTAGAGCGTTTAGGTGTTGAGGCCTTTGACGACCGGCTGATTGCAATAGATGAGTTCCACCATGTTAGTGCCGACGAAGGGAATGTTCTCGGCTCGCACCTCAGGCAATTAGTTGCACGGGACAAGGCACACATTGTGGCCATGACCGGCTCTTATTTCCGCGGGGATGCAAACCCTGTGTTGATGCCTGAAGACGAAGCCAAATTCGATACGGTCACTTATACGTATTACGAACAGCTCAACGGCTATGAATACCTCAAGACGCTGAATATCGGCTACTACTTCTACAGCGGGGCTTATGCGGATGAGATTCTAAGTGTGCTTAACCCGAATGAGAAGACCATCATTCACATACCCAACGTCAATTCACGCGAGAGTATGGGTGATAAGATCAAGGAAGTCGAGCATATTATCGAAGAATTGGGAGAATGGCAGGGCACTGACCCTGTGACCGGCTTTCACTTGGTCAAAACACCGGAGGGCAAGACCATACGTATTGCTGACCTGGTCGATGATGATGCCGCAAAGCGAAATAGGGTTTCTGCGGCATTGAAAATGCCAGAAGCGAAAAGGAACCGTGACCACGTTGACATTATCATTGCGCTTGGCATGGCAAAAGAGGGCTTTGACTGGATATGGTGCGAGCATGCGCTCACGGTAGGCTATCGCTCCAGCCTAACGGAGATTGTACAGATCATCGGGCGCGCCACGCGGGATGCCCCGAATAAAACCCATGCGCGCTTCACGAATCTGATTGCAGAGCCGGATGCCTCGGAAGGGGCGGTTACGGACGCCGTCAATGATACGCTGAAAGCCATCTCTGCTAGCTTACTGATGGAACAGGTGCTGGCGCCACGATTCAATTTCACACCGAAGCAACCGCAGAACGGTCCGCTTGAGGGATTCGATTACGGAGAAGGAGGCTATAATCCGGACAAGGAGAATGTCGGTTTCAATGAAGAGACCGGCCAGTTCCAAATTGAAATCAAAGGGCTTTCCATGCCGAAGAGCCAGGATGCGCAGCGCATTTGCAAGGAAGACCTCAATGAGGTGATCGCCGCTTTTGCGCAGGACAAGCAAACCATTGAACGCGGCTTGTTTGACCCAGAGGTAGTGCCTCAGGAGCTGACCCAAGTCCGAATGGGGAAAATTATCAAAGACAGATACCCAGAACTGGATAATGAAGATTTGGAAGCTGTGAGGGAGCATGCCATTGCCGCACTCAACCTGACACAAAAGGCGAAGGAAGCACTCAATAACGACCCTGAGCTGAGCGGTCGGGGGAATACTGCCTTGATCGACGGGATACGCAAATTCACGATGGATGTGCGCGACCTTGATGTGGACTGGATTGATAGCATAAACCCCTTCAGTGAAGCCTATTCAATTTTATCCAAGGCCATGACAGAGCAGAGCCTAAAAGCCATGGCAGAGGTTATCTCAGGTAAAAAACCGGACATATCACTGGAGGAGGCAAGGGATCTTGCCAAAAGGGCGTTGAAGTTCAAGAATGAGCGGGGCAAATTGCCCGATATCAAATCTGCTGACCCATGGGAGCAACGCATGGCCCAGGGCATAGCGGTGCTGGCTCGTATAAAAGCTGAGGAAAGAAATGGCTGATAAAAAGAAATTCACCGATGAAGATGATGCGCTTTTGGCAGAACTCGGTGTCGAGGTCGAAGCCAAAAAAGCCGTTAAGCACACTGCGCGGGAAGAGCGGATCATGGCCGGATTTGAGGAAATCCAAGCCTTTGTGGTAGCGCAAGGCCGTTTACCGGAACACGGGGAGGACAAAGATATTTTTGAGAGGCTGTACGCCGTTCGGCTCGACCAGATCCGCAGACAGGAAGAGTGCAGGACCCTTCTCAAGGACCTGGACCATCAGAATCTTTTGGACGTCCATCATAACCCGGCGACGGAGGTTCCGGACAATATAGATGATGATGAGTTGCTTGCGCAACTCGGTGTGGATGAAAACGAGGCGGATTCCATCACCAGGTTAACACACGTAATGCCCCGCGCAGAAAAAAGGGCTGTGGAGGAAATTGCCAATCGCACCCACTGCAAAGACTTCGAGCAGTTCAAACCGCTATTTGAGGCGATAAAAAAAGAGGTTGACACAGGGCTCAGAAACACCGTTCACTTTAGAAAGGACGCTGGTTTTACCAAAACAACGCTTAAAGTAGGGCAATTTCTCATCATCGGCGGGCAAATGGCTTATATAGCCGAGATGGGAGAAACGATAAAAGCGCCCAATGGGGAAGATGATGCCCGCCTGCGGGTTATTTATGCCAACGGCACTGAAAGTAATCTTCTGCTGAGGTCCCTTATCCGCGCCATGTACAAGGATGAAACAAGCAGGTTCATCACCGATCCTACCTCCGGGCCGCTCTTCTCAGGCGAAAACAGCGAAGATGATCTGGACAGCGGTACCATATATGTGCTTCGCAGTTTGTCCGACCATCCGCTCGTCAAAGAGAACAGGGAGATTATTCATAAAATAGGTGTGACAGGAGGGGATGTGAAGAAACGGCTAGTGAATGTAAAGAATGACCCGACCTTCCTTATGGCGGATGTGGAAATCATCGCCACATATAAACTGGCTAATATCAACCGCACAAAGCTTGAGAACATCATTCACAAGTTTTTCGGGGCGGCAAAACTGGATGTTGAAATAAAGGATCGTTTTGGAAAGCCTGTAAAGGCTCGGGAGTGGTTCTTGGTTCCGGTCTTCATTATTAATGAGATGGTAGAGAAAATCAAAGACAGCACTATCAGCGACTATTATTACGACCCCGCCTCAGCGAAGCTACTGAAGCACTAAGGGCAAAATAGGATAGGCGTTTCGTGCCCCTTCCTGAACTAGGGAGACTAGATAAAGGACTTTGTTTACGACTTCCTGAAAGCGCTTTACCCCCGAAATTCAAAGTAATAGAAAAGCCACAGCACCTGGTGCAGTGTGTCTAGTCCTGAAATAGGTTGACAAAAAGTCAACGAAAATGAAGGACAAAACATTAAGAGAACGTATTGTAGCAGAGTACCTGACTTCCGGGCAGAGCTACCGAGAAGTGGCCGATAGATGTGGAGTAGATTACCGAAGCCTGCACCGCTGGGTAAAACAATACCAAGGGCGCATGAAAAAACCACACAAAATCAGAAGAGCCAGGCTGCTGCGGGAACTGCCCACAGACAAGCTGCCGACCAATGTCGAGACCCTGCAATCTGAGCTGCGCAAAGCCCGGCTCTACAACCAGGCCCTGCAGGAAGCGATCCGTATAGCCGAGGAGGAGCTCGGAACTTCCATCCTAAAAAAGTCTGGTACCAAGCAATCCTGAGAGTGGAGCAAAGAACGCCCTTCCAAGTAGTTGGAGTGCTTTGCCGCTTGTTTGGTTACAGTAGACAGGCGTATTACCAACATATCAAAACGAGGCAGCAGCAAGTCCTGCAAGAGGACCTGCTAGTGCAAGAAGTGCTGCGAATCCGTCGCACTCAGAAGCGGCTGGGGGCGCGCAAACTGCTTGTGATGATGTCACCCTTTATGGCTGCCCATAACATTGAAATAGGCCGAGACGCTTTTTTCGAACTCTTGCGTGGGCACGATCTGCTTATCAGGAAGAGAAGGCGTTCTAAGCCCCAGACTACTTTCTCTGGTCACTGGCTTCACAAGTACGAGAACCTGACTGTGGGTTTTGTGCCCAAAGCAGCCGGGCAGCTATGGGTGAGCGACATCACCTATATTCACCTGGAGGTAGGCTTCTCCTACCTGAGCCTGATCACCGATGCTTACAGCCGCAAAATCGTCGGCTTTTACTTAAGCGAGAATCTTACCGCCGGGGGATGCATCCGGGCCTTGGAGATAGCCCTAGCCAGCTGCCCCATGCAGGGGTATCTAATCCACCACTCCGACAGGGGTATCCAGTACTGTAGCCAGGGGTATCCAGTACTGTAGCCAGGGGTATGTCAGGCTGCTGCAGCAGCGGCGCATCGCCATCTCCATGACCCAGAGCGGCGACCCGCTGGAGAACGCGCTGGCCGAGCGGGTGAATGGTGTCCTCAAGCAGGAGCTCCTGGAGACGGTGTATGCTGACTTGGCGGCTGCTCAGCTAGCCGTAGCCACGGCAGTGAGCATCTACAACCATCAGCGCCCTCACTCTAGTGTGGACATGCTCACGCCTGTGGAGGCGCACGGCAGGACCGGCGAGCTGAAGAGACACTGGAAAAACTATTATGCTGCCAAGAAGGGAAAGGAGGTGCCCATGCAGTAAGGTGCAGGCCAAGAAGGCTTGTCGTTGCCAGAACCCCTTACCTATGGTGACGGTATAAGGTGTAAAGGGCTGGCAGGATTAAGAAACAGCTGTCAACCTGGTATAGGATTAATAGTGTAAACTGTCAACTTTTTTCAGGACGAGTCAGTGGCTTTTCTATTACTTTGCCCCGTCTCGAAATAGGTTGCATCAAGAAGCGGCCGAATTTTGTTTAGCTAATACACACTTGGTAACAGCGCATCAGAGCCCCCTGGTGTGTTGATTCGTGATTGATTTCGAGTTGGTCTTTGGTTGATTTTAGGTTGCTTTCTGGTTGAAAATACGTTGGTGCGCGGTGAAGACCGTGTTGTCACCAGTCCTGCTGAGGGAGACCAAGATGAGGAAACAGCGGCGTTAGGCTGAAGAGTAGGCTTTTCGTTGGTAGGTTTGATTCGTGTTTGCCCCTGGTTTTATTGTCTCAGGCAAAAGGAGAATTTTATGGGATTCAGGTATAACAAGTGTAAATATTAACAAGGCCGGCTCCTGTTCGTGGGAGCCGGCCTTAGAAAGCCGCTCTATGTTAAATAGAAAGAGCTAAAAATTTATAACTAACCACAAAGGCAATGTATGTAAGCTGATGTCAACAAATCTTTAAAATATTTTTATGACTATATTACTTCAGTGACATTTTAGTAACCAATGAAGCAGGAAATACATCGGTTACTCTTGAAGAGTCATTATGATAGAAAACATAATTCTTAGTATGCCCTATATAATAGTATTCTTTGGTTGATCTTATATAAGTATTATTGTAAACAATACTGCTCCCTGTAGGGCTTGCTTTTATTCTTTCATACTTTGTTATCCCTAAAATAATAGATATACAAATACTCCAGAATATGAGGAATATTAGGAGGACAGTCAACGTCTGTTTTTTTTCCTTTCTATTGTAAATGTATAAACCACTTAAATAAATTGGCAAGCCTACTACAATCATAACTATCGCATACCTTAGAACTACTTTGAAAAAGTTATTTAGTCCTACTGTAGTATCAATAAGAAATAGGAATGGAGTTATTATAATAGCAGCGTATAAAGGGTAAGCAAAAATTTTAAGATTACTCTCAGGACCCATATCTAAAGGATCAGATGTATCATCAGAAAAGCTTTGAAAAGGATGAAATTGTGAAACAAAAACGAAAAACATTAAAACAGCTATAGTGACTACAAATTCAGGTAATGAAAGAAGTATTAATTCTGTAAAATCTAAATACTGGAAAATATTTATATTAAACTTGAAGTAATAACTATAGATACTAATACAAGAAAACATTACAGACCAAGCGGAAATAATAGGTAAAAGGTCTTGAATTCTTTTAATCTCAGATTCTCTTTGTTCCATATTACATTAAGTAGTAAGCAATAACCTTTTATGGTCGTAATATAACATCATAAACCTGCTTCTTAGACAAAATAAAATATTCTGCCAATAGCTTCTCTTTCCCTCCCAAAGTGCCAAGACTTTACAACTCGATTCCAGCATATGGGGCAGTTGCTCTCATAACTACAGTTATGCTAAGCAAGAACCATGGCTAAAAGAGAAAATTGCCCGAATTTGCCCTTAACTACCTGTGCCATAATATGCATCATGTGTGCGTGTTATAGGTTGAACAGGTAAGCTAATGAAACCCCAGATTATTCTAAAGGAGCAATTCCTTCTAGGAAATCAGAAAAGAATTTTGTGTACACTCTAATCCGACCCTGCAAGCAAGTATATAAGCCCCTTTCTTTCTGGTCTGTACACATAGGTTCAGGAATGAAACTTGTATGCGAGAACAAGTCTTCCCAAAGTTTTCCGTACATATTTCCCTTTATAAAATTAGGGTCAACGATTGTTACCTGAAGTTCCTCGTTCTCTTTTAAGGCATTTCGAATTGATTCATTTATATGGGCATCTCCAAAAGAGTAGCCTATGATAAATAAGTGATTGGCAAACATACAGTCTTTGTCAAAGGCTGCTTGCATTTGTTTGAAAGGTGTAATGGCTGTTTTTTGTGTTTTCTGATAGCCTGTTATGATAGGAGTTAGAATAATGTTTTTCCCTTTCTCAATTTGAATAGTTGCCACATCACCATTTCCTGTAATCAATGGGCCGTTGTTCGTTAAATAATACTCATGAGATGGCATACCATGTTTGTTCAATGAACTTACATGCCAACTGGCAGAACCATGTAGGTTATAATGGCACGAGAAGTCATGCTCATAAAGGCGTTTTAAATCTGGTCTATGATATGCATTCGGTTCAATTGCTGCCCCTGTGTTTGTGAATCCTTCAAAAAGTGGTACTCCCCTATTTTCTAAAATAACTTTAAAGAGCCGGTCATAATTTAACGTATAGATCCTGACCACCCTCTCAGAACTTAGACTGATTTTAATCCAGTTAGCGAAAGCATCATTGAGCTGCTTGTTTGATTCATTTTCTACTATGACTTTTTTTGAATTAGTATAATAGCTGTAGTTTATAACATCAGCCATTATAAGGGATATTATCTTTGTCAGCTGGCCTTTTAAAAAGTACTGCTCTGGCGTATCCTCCCCCTCAAGTATCAGTCTATAGTTAGAGCTTAAATTGGTTAGCTGATTCCCTTTTTCATCTTTTTTTTCAATATTTATTATATCGTTAAGTAGAGCGGATGGAGAAAGAAAAGGAAAGGCAAGTGATAATTTACTATCGGTACCTGAATAGCCTGTGTAGTATACAATCAACTCTTCCACTACACTAATGACCGTTTCAAAATTTACTTCATCTTTCTTGAGTTTACATTCCTCTAACAGTATCTGGTAGATTTTATCTGTGATGTATTGGCCTGTTTTCGTTTTACCCCCAGTGTTTCTTATGCGCTCTGTTAAATAGTTAGTTGTGGGACCTTTCCAATCTATTACAGCTCCAGCTCCAAATAAGAACACATCTCTTTTTTTCATTGCTCAAGATAGTAAAGTAATAGTCTTCAATGTGCCTCTAAAGTGGTAAATTAGCTAACTGTCTTAGCACTGAGATAGGTTACTTGGTATTCTCAAAAAATGGCCGTTTTAGCGATACTTGTAAGCAATATGCAAGATCTGTATATAGTGGGTCCCGAATTGCCGTCTCACAAATTAAACTGGTATTTTGATTAATGAGATGAGTTGGTGATACAGTTAAACAGCTGTGCTCCCAAAGCATATCCACAAGCGTTATAACAGGGCGGAGGGAAAGAGAGTAGGAACAGGAACACCTGACAGAGGAGAACTATTCCTATGAGGCGAGGGCGTCACGGGATTTCATACCCAGACCCATGGTTTCTCGACGGTGAAGACTCTGCCGGCCGCCATGGAATTGGAAATCACAGGATACAAAGAAGGGAAGCAGACTGATAAGAAAACCTACGCTTATACAGGAGGGAAACCAATACTTTACCTTCGAAGCCAACCAATAGCCGGTGAGATATAGCGTGGTATTACCAGGAAAAGTGGCCATGCACGGCCTGTGCGATTTCTTATTATTTAATTCTATAGTTTGAGGAGCAGTTAATCCCACAGCTTGTGGGACTAATTACACTAAGTCAATGCCACCTATCTGACTTAACTCTTCCTGCCTCCAAATACCTGGTGGCGTGCAGCGACCGCTCCCAAGACGGCAATAATCTCCTCTGGGTCAGGCAGTGAGCCATACACGAGGGAGCGGAATTCCTGCTGGTAGGCCGTCTCTAAAGAATTCCAGGCTCCTCTCACGTCGGCGAACAGCAGGCAGGCATCCAACGGCTGCATGGCCCAGTCGCCCTGAAACTCGCTGTTTCGGGCATCATCGGCCTGTACGGCCTTTATCATTTGAAAGAAGTCCTCGCTGTGCAGGAAAGCGGTCACTGCAGGTGCTTTTAGCATGGCGTGCAGGTCGTATACATGGCGAATCTTGCTACCTAATTCATCTACCGGGTTTTCGGCATAAGAAGCCCGCACCAGGGCCAGCACCTTCTCTGTGAAGGTGCGCTCCAGACTGACCACATTCACCTCAAAAGGCTCTAGCTCGTACTGGCGAATCAGGTCCAGCAAACCACGTTGAGCCATAAACTGGCTGATGTAGGTCTTGATTGGCATCAGCTGGTGTGGATTAGGGCTGGCAAAGGAGTTGATTTCGACCAGAATCTTGTCAGTTGCCTGGCCATAGTCTCCCTGCACAGAGGCACCGTAGTCGTGCAGTGTTTTGCGGAAGCGGGAGCCCTTGCTGGTCCGGTGCGGATCATCTACCTCCACCATATCCTTCGTGATCTCTTTTGATATCTTGCGGATCAGCTGCATGACCTGGTTGTTGGTCATGCCTTCGTCGGCGTTGATGGCCAAATCGATGTCCTCTGAAAAGCGCTCAATCAGGTTGTAGGCCTTGGATAGGGAGGTGCCGCCCTTGAAGATAGCCTGCTCCACGTAGGGGGAGTGGGCCAGCCTATAGAGCACCAGCGTCACCCAGTAGTCTTTCTCCACATACATATCCCTGATCTGCAGGGCCTCTGCCGTGGCCGTGATGGCGTCCCGGAACACCTCCGGGTTTTGGTGCAGATTCATATGATATTCCAGTCTTTTCTGTTGGGCAATATGCTATCGCTAATGCCCAGTTTGTATTTGGTCAGTGGGTTAAGCGACTGCCTTAGCCTATCCGCCTCCTGTGCATAGCCTAGCTGCTCCAGCAGGGCTCCCAGCAGGGCACGGGTAGCGGGGTTGTAGTCCAGCGCCAGCTCTAAGAGCCGGTCCATGTCGCCTTCGGCTAATTTTCTGATATACTCGAGCAGAATAAGGATCGTCTTTTCGCTGTTGCGGTCCGGAATCTTCTTGTAACCGCGCAGTGCGTCTAGGACTTGAAGCTTGTCAATGTCAGACTCCTTGAAGTGGGTGGGGCTCTGAATATAACGGATCTTGGTTTTCCCGACATTCGCCACCCGGCGCTGCTTGCGTGTCATCAGCGTCACCTCCTGAGGAACCTGCGTGGTCAGGCCCAGCTGGTTGTAGAGCCCCAAACCGCTCTCGTACCCTTTAACTTTGCCTTTGGAGGTGCTCAGGCTCTTGATGATCTCCTTTTCAGATGGTTTTACTTTCCCGAAAACAGTTTCCTTTGGCTTATAGTAGCGGCCTTTTGCCAGCCGGTTGATCACTCCTTGCCTGGCCAGGCGGCTAAGTGCCGCCGCCAAGGCTTCTAGCTGGCTATCATTTACCTGAAAATCAGCGTAAGTCAGCAGCTGACCGGGTTGGGCCTGTTCAATTCTTTCCCGGACTTGTTGCATGATGCTCATGTTCTGCTTCCTCTGTAGCGTATAACCACATTCAAAGATAAGCATTATCATTTTGGATTGTCAAGTTTTTATGTTATTAAACTTGACAAAGTGCGCTTATACTAATTATTATCTCCAGATCTGACTGTTCTAAAGTATTTAAAGGTAGGATATAATGTAATCCTGCTTCAAACCTCCCCAGCCGTTTTTGCTATTCTAAATAGGAGAACAATGTTTAGTACCGGTGCCTATAAATTATCAAGCCACATTTTCAGTTTCGCCCAAAAGCCGTTTCAAAATACAGCGTAAGCCCTTCGAGGCTGTGTCCGGAGCGCTAGCAGGTCGAAACATAGGAGAGCAAGTAAAATGAATGTGGTAAGTTCTCTTTTGTTTTGGTGTTCTGAAACAGGCTTTAGAGCCCCTGTCTTTTAGCATTAAAACAAAGCTTATCACCAGTGCCGCCCCCATAAGGGCATATTCTACTGGCAAAGCAAGTTTTTAATTTAAGAGATTGCTTAAATGAAACTTTTACTCTAATATTGCGTTTGTAATTTAAGATATTGCTTAGATATTTAAAAATGAAAAACCAAGGATGTATCCGGGTGCTGGCCGATGAAAACCAGATAAAGCAGTGTAAGCAGGATATAGCAGGAGTAGAGGGAAAGGTACGGCAGATGGCAGGGATGATGAGCCTGGCCGGGAATGCCGTGAGGTTAAACATTTTGTTTCTGCTGTATAAGGAAGAGCAAATGTGCCCCTGCGATCTGAGTGACGTGCTGGAGATGACTGTTCCTGCTATTTCGCAGCATTTGAGAAAACTGAAGGACGGTGGCCTGGTGAAAGACAAAAAGGTGGGGCAGACGGTGTTCTATTCTGCTGTAGAGGAAAACATACAGCTAATCCTGCCTTTATTAAAGGAACTAACAGCATCCAGTGAGCAAACAGTAGAATAGCTATGGAAAGAACAGAGTCAAATTCAAAATGGATAGGAGCCACACTGGGAGCGGCCTTTCTGGCCTCATTATGCTGCATTACGCCCATCTTAGCTATCATAGCCGGTATAGGGGGGGCTGCATCCGCTTTCTCCTGGATGGAGCCTTTTCGTCCTTACCTGATCGGGCTGACGGTGTTGGTGCTGGGCTTTGCCTGGTATCAAAAGCTTAAGCCTAAAAAGGCAGCGGTAGACTGTGCCTGTGACGATGAGGAAGAGAAGCCGTTCCTGCAGTCCAAGACTTTCCTGGGAATTGTAACGGCATTGGCTGTCTTGTTGCTTTCTTTTCCTTACTACTCTGACGCTTTTTTCCTGGCTCCGGCAAAAGATGTAGCAGTGGTGGCGAAGGCTGATTTACAGGAAGCGAGTCTTCGCATACAGGGAATGACCTGCGAAGGCTGTGAAAGCAGCGTGAATTATGCTTTAACAAGTAAGGCAGGAGTTATAGAGGCAAACTCTGACTATCAGACAGGCACTGCCCTGGTGAAATACGATGCTTCCGTGGTAGGCCCCGATGCCTTAAAAGAGGTCATAGAAAAAGAAGTGGGGTATAAGGTAACCAAAATGGAGATTGTTCAACAGTAAAATATTAATCGATAATTCAGACACGTTATGCAAAAATTATTTTTGATTCTTTTAGTTCTGGGCTTTACGCTTAGTTTTAGCCTGAATGCCCAAGCCCAATGCTGCAAGCCAAAGAGTACAGCCATGGCAGTAACCAGCAATGGAAACAGTGTGAAACAAGGAGTAAAGCAGGAGAAGGCCGAAACAGTAAAACTGAAGGTCACCGGTATGACCTGTGCCGGTTGTGCCAGCCACGTGCACAAGGTTTTAAGCCAAACCCCGGGCGTGGTGGGTAGTACAGTAGAATACCCTGGTGATATTGCGGTTGTAGACTATAACCCGGACAAAACGAAGCCACAGGCGATTATTGAAGCCATAGAAAAGAATACTCCATACACAGTGGAGGTAGTAAAGGATAAAGCCCGGAAAAAAAGCTAAACCGGCCTTTCTTTTAATCCATGTAAGCTGGCAACTTTAATAGAAGTGAAAGTTTATGAATAAAATAAAAAATATGTTCTCAGATAAATCTAATGAAAAGGACTCCAGTAAGGCTGCAGGCGAAGAGGTAGTGTTAAAAATCTCAGGAATGACCTGTGATCATTGTGCTGCGGGTATTGAGAAAAAAGCCGGCAGTATTAAAGGTGTGCTAGACCAGCATGTAAGTTATAAAGATGGTTTGGGCTCTTTTACATTTGACCCTCAGAAGGTGTCTAAGCAGCAAATTATAGAGGCTGTGAACAGCATGAAAGGCTATCAGGTGACAGGTGAAGTTGAAGCTGCACCTCGTGGCAGAAGCCAGGAAGAGCTTGAGCTTGAAATCGAAGGCATGACCTGTGACCACTGTGCCGCTTCCATTGAGAAGGAGTTCGAAAATAGGGCCGGTATCTATAGTAAGGAAGTGAGTTATAAAAACGGGAAAGGCACCTTTACTTTTGACCCTGAAACCATCACAAAAGATGAAATCATCCAAACGGTGAACCAGGGCAACTATAAAGTAAAAAATGCAGCGGGTGGAAACGTGGAGGGTGCCGGAAAAGGCCAGTACGATCTGATCATCATTGGAGGAGGCTCTGCAGCATTCTCAGCTTCCTCCGCCGCGGCGGAAATGGGCTTGTCTGTGCTGATGGTGAATGCAGGGCTGGATATTGGAGGGACCTGCGTGAACGTGGGCTGTGTGCCTTCCAAGCATCTGATCCGGAATGCGGAGCAGATACACAAGGCGATGCATTCCCCTTTTAAGGGTGTGTCGTCGGCAACGCCTGAAGTGGATTATAAGGCCATCATCAGGCAGAAAAAAGAACTGGTAGCTGCGCTGCAAAAGAAGAAATACGTGGATGTGGTAAACCAACTGGATACGGTAGAAGTGCTGGAAGGCTGGGCCAGGTTCGTGGATGCCCACACCATTGAAGTAAACGGGAAACAGTACAAAGGAATGAAGTTCTTGTTGGCTACCGGAGCCACTACCAACGTGCCGGCAATAGAAGGATTGAAGGAGGCAGGATACCTTACTAACGAGAGTCTGTTTGATCTGGAAGAACAGCCGGAGCACCTTCTTGTGCTGGGGGCGGGATACATTGCCTTGGAAATCGCGCAGGCCTACAACCGTTTCGGCACGAAAGTAACCATACTCCACAGATCCGAGAGAATATTGAGGACACAGGCCGCAGACATTACCGATGAACTGACCACACACTTCAGAAATGAGAGTATTGACATCCGGACCAATGTACGGATTGAAAGATTTGAAAGACAGGGAGGCAAAGTCAGGGCCTTTACAAATGAAGGATTCGTTGAAGGGTCGCATATCTTAGTGGCCACAGGAGCAAAGGCCAATACCTTTAACATGGGTATAGATAAAGTAGGCATAGCGCTTCTGCCATCGGGGCACATACAGGTGAACGAAAGGCAGGAGACGAATGTGAGCCACATCTATGCCGCCGGAGACTGCACTGCTACGCCGGCATTTGTTTATACGGCAGCCAAAGAGGGCAAGGTAGCAGTGCTGAACGCCTTTAAAAGTTCCGGTGACATTGTAGATTACACGGCTCTTCCGTGGGTGGTTTTTACGGACCCGCAGGTAGCCGGCGCAGGCTTGGATGAGAGGGAGGCAGCGCAGGCGGGTATTCCTTTTGAGACCAGTACCATTCCACTCTCCGAAGTGCCCCGAGCACAGGCAGCCTTAGATACCAGGGGCTTTATCAAACTTATTAGAAACACGGAAAACGACAGGCTCATCGGGGGTAGGATTATTGCGCCCGAAGGAGGTGAGCTGGCCATGCAACTAAGCCTGGCCATTAAAGCAGGCATGACTGTAGCGGAACTGGCCGATGCGTTCCACCCATATCTGACCCTGTCGGAGGGAATCAAACTGGCGGCCATCACATTTAATAAGGATGTGTCGGAGCTGAGTTGCTGTGCGAGTTAAGCTATAACCAAGGGGGCAACCAAATGCCCCCTTTTTCATGTAACCATAAATATAAATCAGGAAAGTAATGAAGGAGAGTTGCAGCCCCCTTATAAAGCGGTTTGAGCTACAGATCAGCGAGGCTGGGCAGCGTGGGAGCGAAGCAGTCTATGCACATCTGATGAATGGCGAGCCGCTGCCTGTGGATCGTTTTGCCGAGCTGCTTCATATGGATGCTGCTGAAGCTCAGGAAGCTTTGGCTTCCTACGGAGAGGTGGATGCCCAGGGACGGGTGGTAGGCTTCCTTGGCCTGTCATTAGTGCCTACACAGCATAAATTGATAGTGCAGAATAGAACCCTTTACACCTGGTGTGCGGCTGACGCCATCTTACTGCCACAATTTTTGTCTTTCTCCGCCTTGATAGAATCAAAAGACCCTGTTAATGGGGAGTTGATTAAGCTCTCTGTAAACGAGGATTTTCTGGAGTGGACTGATCCGGTTCCGCTTTCTGTTTCGTGGGTGGAAGATGCGGATAGCTGCCACATAAGCGACAGCTTTTGCCAGCGCTCCCATTTTTTTGCAAACCAGGAAACCGCTGCAAAATGGCTGTCGGAAAACCCAGATGCTAAAATTTCTCACGTGGAAGATTTTTACACATTCGTGCGTGGCGGCAGAGGGTGCTGTTGACCTTCATAGAGCCATCCTGAAATCTTCTCAGATCCTGTAAGGGAAAGATAATGACGCAGCATAACTTTTTATAATTGCAAAGCTTATCCGTTACCTACAAAGCCAGGATAAAGTGTCATGCCTCCGTCAATGACCAGCGTTTCACCATGCACATAGTCTGAATCATCGGAAGCGAGCCAGACAGCGGCATTGGCAATATCTTCAGGAACGCCCACCCTGCCATACGGAATCAGTTCGAGGAGTTTCTTCTCTGATTCCGGGTCTGCCCAGGCAGATCTGTTAATGGGCGTTTTTATGGCCCCTGGCGCGATACTGTTTACCCTAATTTTATAAGGTGCAAGCTCCTGCGCGATGGACTTCATGAGCAGCATGACGCCTCCTTTTGAAGCGGCATAGTTGACATGGCCCGCCCAGGGAATCACTTCATGCACGGAGCTGATGCAAATAATTTTACCGGCAGCAACAGAGCGCCCTTCGACGACTCCACGGCGGATAAACTCTTTGGCCGCCTCCCTGGCGCACAGAAACTGTCCTGTCAGATTGATTCCGATCACTTTCTCCCAGTCATCTAACGTCATATCTACAAAGGATGCGTCTTTCTGCAGCCCGGCGTTGTTGACAAGAATATCGATGGTGCCGAAGGCCTCGAACATTCGCCCGAACATTCTCTTGACGTCGGCCTCTTTGCTGACATCAGCGCCTATGGCAATGGCGTTTCCTCCTTCTGATGTTATCTCTTCTACTATTTGCTGGGCACTGCTTTCATTGCTGTGAAAGTTTATGACCACATTTGCTCCTTCTCTGGCCATGGCCAGTGCCATGGCTTTCCCGATTCCCGAGCTTGAGCCCGTAACAAGCGCCGATTGCCCTTTTAGTCGTTGCATATTTTATAACAATAAGATGTGAACTGCTTTGTTGCCAAAAAAATGTTGAAGCGTGTTTTGGCTGCTGTACTTGAGTAGAGTGATAAAGCCAACTTTATGGCGCTACGCATTCCTTCAACAAACATACGCCTTGCTTATTCAGTCGACCCGGCATTGTAAAGAAGCGCTATGGCAGCGACTCCGGCAAAGAGGGCGGCAGCAATGGGAACCTTCGGGTGCATGCCCAGCCAGACTTCCTTGCTTTCTGATTTCGCTTTTGAATCGAACCGGCCGTGCGCCCCGTATTCTCCTTCCACCGGTTCGAACAGATTGTCCGGTTTGTCCTCCGCCTTCTCCGATGTCAGCTGGCCCTTATAGCCTGTCATCGCTAGATATCTGTCACCTATCCCGGGAAACAGCTTGTTGCCTACAACCGCCACCAGCGTAGAGGTTCCCACCATAAACTCCCTTACGTCATGGTAGGCTGAATAATAGATGGCCCTGGCCGAGACTTCAGGCTGGTAAATGGTGCCCATTGGGCGGGGCTTGTTTGGCATTTTGTTGCGTGCCTAATCAAACTGAGGGGTGTTCATGGCTGGCAGCTGCGGCATAGTCACGCGCACGTTGCTTTTATCGTGCAGCAGCTCTGTTCTCAGGGAGTCGAAGAATCCCTGCACGGCATGCTTGGAGGCACAGTAGGCAGACTGAAGCGGTATGCCTCTGTAGGCCAGAGCTGAACCCACCAGCACGATACTGCCCCTGTCTCTGGGCAGCATACGCTTCAGGGCTGCCAGCGTGCTATACACCTGCCCCAGGTAGTTGACTTCTGTTACCCTTTTGTATTCTTCCGGCTTCATCTCCTTTACCGGACTTAGTACCCCTACCATGGCATTGTTCACCCACACATCTATCGGCCCCCATTTCTCCTCTACCTGAGAGGCTACCGCGTCTAATTGCTCAGCGTTGGCCACATCCACAGAGAAAGTTAATGCCTCGCCGCCCATTTCCTCTATCTCTTTTTTGGCAGCCTCGAGCCTGCCCTTTCCCCGGGCCAGCAGGGCCACCCGTGCCCCATGGCTGGCAAACTCCTTTGCAATGGCCCGCCCTAACCCGGCGGAAGCTCCCGTGATGACGACTATGTCCTTTTTGTTTTCTTTCTCCATCCTTTCTGCATGCTTAATTTCTGTTTTCCCTCAGACTGATGTTCCTCCTGGGTTCTGTGCCGGCAAGGAATCATTCCTTTTCATTGTGGCGCCGATCCTGCATAAAGACACCCATGGCATGACATTTACCTCTTTTTGATCTGCTTAAACAGCCAGGCAATAAGGAGTATTGCAATAACCAAAAATAGGATCATCCATATCCACATAAAGATGCCCATGTCGCCACAGCAGTTTTCCATCATATCGTTCATATTCATTTCTTTGAGTTAAGTATAGTAACATGTGGGTTCTTCCGGCTTTTTAGCGATAAAAGTCAGATTTAACCACATGTCGTTGCATAACCAATTGAAAATCAAACAATTAATTATTTGGCAAACTTGTAATTTCTTAGTTTGCGCTAAAAAGCCGGAAGAACCACATGTGCTGCTGCAGATCCTCTGCTCAGCATCTAATTAAACCATGTATACAATGTCCGAAGCATTAGTTGGATAAGAGAAAATCATTTTTTTCAGCTCACTTCCTTTCACCTTAGCATTCATGGCCACTGCAAAAATGTTGATCACCTCTTCAGCATGTGGGCCCAGTAGATGCGCGCCAAGGATCTGGTCTGTTTCCTTGTCCAGGAGAACCTTGTAAGCCGAGATGGGCTCATTAAGGCGCCTGGACGAAAACCACCCGGTTGTTTCCTCGGTTTTAACTTTATAGTTCAGTCCCTGCCTTTGCGCCTCCTGTTCTGTAAGCCCCACAGCAGCCAGGGCAGGAATGGTGAACA
This sequence comes from Pontibacter sp. E15-1, assembly GCF_022601975.1. Classification (GTDB taxonomy): domain Bacteria; phylum Bacteroidota; class Bacteroidia; order Cytophagales; family Hymenobacteraceae; genus Pontibacter. The sequence continues at coordinate 76,900 of NZ_JAKVIR010000019.1, read as the reverse complement.
CATTGGAAGGAATATGGCCATACTCGATTTTCTTATGGTTCCCTTTCAGCAGGTTACTGGCTGCAACAAGGCCCTCCTTGCCGGCAACAGGGGTCAACGGCAAACCTTTGTCGTTGACATCCCCGCTGGCATAGACATTGGGGTTGGAGACGCTCTGCATGTACTCGTTGACTTTTACGCCTCTTCTGCCATGGGAGACATTGACCTTTTCCAACTGTAAATCCTCTATATCAGCAACCCTACCTGCCGCGTGTACAGCTAGCGAAGTAGAAAAGCTTATTTCCTTGCCGGCAGATGTTGCACGTACAATAAGTTTCCCGTTTTCCTTGGCTATCCCTTTTACCTCTGTATTCAGAATAACCTCAACCCCCAATTCCTGGGTAGCCTTTACAAGGTTATTTACCAGATCCGCATCAAAGTTTTTCAGGGGCCGTTCACCGCGCTGTATGATCTTTACCTTTGCCCCCATCCTGGCGGCCAGGTGTCCGAACTCAAAGGCGATGTAGCCCCCACCAATCAGCAATATGTCATCCGGAAGCTCCTCCAGGTCCAAGAAGTCTGTGCTGTCTATCACCAGCTCTTCGCCGGGAATAGACAGCTTCATAGGCTTTGCCCCATTGGCCAGCACAAACTTGTCTGCCCGCAGGGTTTCCCCGTTTATCTCGAGGGTATTTTCCGATGTAAAGCGGGCCCGGCCATGGTAGGTAGTAATGTCTTTCTTATGTAGGCTTTTCTCCTTTCTTGAAGGTACGGGCTCGGTGAAGGTGCGCTTGAACCGCATCATATCTTCCCAGGAGAGCGAGGCAGGGGTTTTAACACCTTTATGGCGCAGTCTCTCGGAAAGGTCAAGGGCGTGGGTAATGCCCACCAGGACTTTTTTAGGGTCACAGCCTCGCAGGGCACATGTGCCGCCGAAAGGGAGTGAATCAATGACGGCTACTTTTTTCCCCGCCGAAGCACATTTACTAGCAACAGATGTGCCTCCTGATCCAGTGCCGATTACGATTACATCAAATTCCGCCATACTATTTTATTTAACGACTACTATATTTAAGTACTTAATTAATTAATTTACAATTGTTATTTTCAACGCCTTTTCCTTTAAAAGGTTATCACTCCCTTCACCTCAAAGAAAGACTATTTGATTAACACGGCAGGAACTACAATGGAGAGGAACATATCCTGCGATCAGTGCTATTGTTTAGGTTGTGATCATAAGTAGCCTAAGAATGAATCTGAGCTTATATAGCCAACCATTAGGGCATCGAGTCGTAAAACAATTTAAGCAAGTATTTAAACACTTAACCAAAGAGCTATGAAAAACGAAATCAAGGATCAGTCCGGCAAAGTGCTGTTCAGCACAGAGCAAGCAGGCAATAGGCTGAATGTCAGTGATGCCCAGGGCCATTACTTCTGCTGCGTTGAGCATGACGGGAGTAAACTGAATGTCAAGGACAAGAATGACAATGTGATTGCTTCCAGCAACCCGTCAAAATAAGGCAACAACTAAACAGGGGGCAGCCTTTTAGCTGCCTCCTGTTTAGTTGTTGCCCTTTACCCCAAATACATATTCTAATGCCTGTGTAAGCCTTTTTCCATGAAGTCAGAAAATAGGTTAGGCTGGGGAGCTGTTATGTTTTTCGGCCTTCTGCATCTTCTTTGCTGCGGATTGCCGGTTGTGCTCATGCTAATGGGTCACTCAGTTACTTCTCTAATTTTACCCTGGGCAGTCATTATAACGGTAGCCACTCTCGTCGGCATGACAGGCCTGGTATGGTACGCTCTGCGGAAGCCGGCCACCGATTCGGGTAAAGATAAGAGGGGCAGGCAGGGCAAGAATTGAGTGTGAAGAATGTGTGGGTCAAGGGCCTGGGTGCCCCTGGGGGATGCCTCTACTGGCCTTCAATGAAAGCTTCTGAAGCCGGGCTTCCTGACATGATTGAAAAGATTATGTAAAATTAAGGTGCGGTTATAGAATCAAAATAAAGAAAAGCAACAGCTGAATAAATATAGAATACCTGACTACTAATGTGTTTAACTATGGCAAGCTTTAATGTTTCTCCGGAGAATAAGTATGAGTTAATTATTATAGGTGGTGGCTCTGCAGCCTTTGCAGCAGCGATCAAAGCCAATGACCAGGAGATCAAAACCTTAATTGTAAATGGCGGTCTCCCAGTTGGAGGAACATGCGTGAACGTGGGTTGTGTGCCCTCTAAGTTTTTGATAAGAGCGGGAGAGGCTGTTCACAAAGCCTCCTATTCCTCTTTCAGAGGGGTAATGCCCCAGCAGCCGAAGGTGGACTTCAAAGAGATAATTCGCCAGAAAAAGGAACTGGTTGCAGACATGCAGCAGCGCAAATACATCGATATACTAAAGGAGCTGCCTTATGTGAAGATCATAGAAGGCTTCGCAGCCTTTGTAGGCGAACGCACCATTGAAGTTGACGGTGAACAATACGGGGCGCTTAAAGTAATTATAGCTACCGGCGCAACAACCTATATCCCACCTATTGAAGGACTGGACGCAGTCCCGTCCTTGACTAACGAAACGCTCTTTGACATGGAAGAGCAGCCCGAGTCCATGATCATTCTGGGTGCTGGCTATATTGGCTTGGAAATCGCCCAGGCTTACAGCCGCCTGGGAACAAGGGTTATCATATTGCAGCGCTCAGAGAACATCCTTTCAAAAGAGGCCGAGGACCTTACCAGCGAGTTAAGAAGATACATGGAGGAGGACGGTATCCAGTTCCTGACAGGCAGCACAATAAACAGGATCTGGCAGGAAGGCGACAGCATAAAAGTGGCATATGAAAGGGCAGGCGCCACACCTACCATTGAAGCCTCTCACCTCTTAGTGGCGACAGGCACAAAAGCAAATACAGAAGAGTTAGCCCTGGACAAAGTAGGAGTAACAGTGGATGAAAGGGGACACGTGCTCGTGGATGCTTACCTGCAAACTTCTAACCCGGATGTTTTTGCTGTTGGGGACGTTACCAGCCTGCCCGCCTTTGTCTATACAGCAGCTTATGAAGGAGGGCTCGCCCTGCAGAACGCTTTTTATCAGCCAAAACAGGAAGTGAATTTCAATGGGCTTTCCTGGGTGGTGTTCACTGACCCGCAAGTAGCTGGGGTAGGCATGGACGAAAGAGAGGCAGAGCTGAGGGGCATTCCTTACCAAGTGACCGTTCTTCCACTTACTGAAGTCCCAAGAAGCATCGCTGCCCTGGATACCAGAGGCTTTATAAAGCTGATCAGAAACCCGGAAACGAACCTGCTGTTAGGGGCAAGAATTCTGGCTCCAGAGGGAAGTGAGCTTTCGGTAGAAGTAGGCCTTGCCATCAGGTATAACATCCCTGTACATGACTTGATCGCCACATTTCACCCTTACCTGACATTAAGTGAGGGTATCAAACTGGCTGCTTTGTCCTTTACAATGGATGTATCGAAATTGAGCTGCTGCGCTGCGTAATGGTAAACAAAAATAAACCGTGCCCCTGTAGTAGCCACCACTTGATAGAACAGTATGAACCATTCGAGCAACGTGCAGGCATTTTCTTCGGCTTGTTTCCTAAGGAGCCTGCCCATGCCGAAGAGACGCTCCAGGCCTTCACGATCCCTATGAATTTAACACAATGGTGAACAAAGACTTCAAAAAGGTGACAATGGAAGATAAAGAAGAGATCAAAGCTCTTTTGCGCGAATATTCTTCCTTTTGCCTTTCAGCTTTCACTTTTTCCAGCCTTGTTTCCTGGGAAACGGTCTATCATTATCAATGGACTGTTTCTGGTCAGACCCTCCTGATAAAGTTTATAACCCCGGAAGACAAGCAAGAGCATCTGTTACAACCCGTTGGAGAATTTGGCTCTGAACTGCAGCAGGAGATTCTCCGGTATGCTGCAACGCTCAGCTACAAATTGAAAATATATGGTGTTTCTGAATCTTTCATAAAAAGGTACCCAGAGTTTATTTCTCATTTTGAGCGGACTGAATACCGGGATATGGACAATTACATTTACTCGGCTGAAGATCTGGCCAAGTTAGAAGGCAAACGCTATCAGCCTAAGCGTAATCTGCTCTATCAGTTTGAGAACAAGTACAATTGGACCAGCGAATCAGTTTCCCAGGAAAATGTATCGGGCTGCTTTGAGGTTTTACAAAAGGTATATACTCCGGACAAAGCAGATACAAACTCTTTTCTTGGACAGGAACTCAAGGTTTTAGAATTTGTTTTAAACCATTTCACACTATTGGAGCAGCATGGGATTCTAGTAAGGATAGATCAGGATCCTGTAGCCTTTTCCCTGTTCGAAAACCTGAATCCCACGACCTGTGTCGTTCATTTTGAAAAAGCAATAAGGGAATACAAAGGCTTATATCAAATGATCAATAGGGAAACAGCTAAATATATTTTTGCAAGGGGGTATCAATACATAAACAGGGAAGAGGATTTAGGAATTGAAGGGCTAAGAAAGGCAAAACTCTCCTATTATCCGTTAACCCTGTGCCCTGCCCAGGCCCTAACCTTTTTAGGTGATTCCTAAGCTTTTAAACCTCTACCTTTCTATTACTGCCATACATATTTTCCGTCTTGCCAATTAACCATATGCTTTTAGAACCCCTTATCAAAGATTTTGTTTCTGAATTCAGGACCCTTCTCCATGTGGAGCTGTACAATACAGCCGGATTAAGGCATGAGCTGGTTTCCTATTTAGATGGAGCTCTGTCCCTAGAGAACTATGGGGTACAGGTTGAGCGGAAAGCAACAGCCGTTGTGCTGGAGCCATACGAAGCTGTTTCCCAGGAAGCCATTCTTGATATCTATATTTTTGAAAGAGCAGGCAAAGGCCAATTTTGTATACAGGTGATGGCCGTAAGCAGTCCTGATCAAGGTTCCTGGGCTGAAGCTTCTAAGAACATAAGGTTTCTCGAGGAACTGTCGGCACATGGCTTTAGGGAGACCGGCTTTTTCTTTGCTTATCAACAGCCTGGCCAACATTTAGAGATAGAGTTAATATTCCAGCGTTCTGAGCCTAGCTATTCGATGGTGTGGCAGGAACTGACTCCGGCTTCTCACGACAGTAAAGGACCCTGGATGTACTGTTTCATCCAGCCGGGTACAGTTGTACCTGCGAATAAGAACACCTGATAAAGGAAAATGGAAACTGTAAAGCTTACACATTTTAACTCATCCTTCCGAATCGAAGGAAACAACAAACGAAGAAGTTTAGAAATAAAAACTATTCGCTTAGTAGAAAGATTAGCTCCGGCGAACTTAAAGCTCCTGGTTTTAGATGAAAAAGACATACCTATCTTTAGCCAAGAAATACTCACAGCCGAGCAGAACCAGCATACGACAGTAAGTTTAAATAAGAAATTTGCCTTTTATGAACACCTATCAGTATGTGTGAAGGTCCAACAGATTCGCTACATTTTTACCTGTTGATTTAATCTAAGGATATTACTATTATTACTGCTGTGGACTTGTGGGTAACTCGACAGAGTTATCCATAAATCCACAGCTTTTTTTTGCCTGTGTCGCTATGAAAAAAGAGGAGCAGAAGCAGAAAGCAAGAGAGGATTGGATAAGGGTTTACCAGCAGCTAGGCTCTGTCAGCAAAGCTGCCCTTCGCTGCGGCATCGCCCGCTCCACGCTGCAGCGGTGGCTCAAGCGCCTGCCAGATGAAGGGCTGGCGGACCGTTCCAGAAGACCTCATAGGTTAGCCCGACAAAAATGGGATGATGATGTAATCAACCTGATTCTGGACATTAGGGACACCTGCCGCTTTGGCAAAATAAGGATCTGCTCACACCTTCTGCAGCATTACCAGATCAAAATCTCCCCCTCTTCTGTTGCCAGGATGCTTGAGAAGTACGATATGAAGTTGCTCAAGCGATACCGCAAGAAGAAAGAGTTTAAGCGCTACACCAAAGATATTCCGGGAGAAAGGGTACAGATGGATGTCTGTAAGATTGATACAGGTATTTACCAATATACGGCTATTGACGATTGTAGCCGCTTCAGAGTACTGCACACTTATTCCAGGAGAACAGCCAAAAACACTGTGGACTTTCTCGAGCGGGTGGTAGAGCAAATGCCATTTCCTATACAGCGGGTGCAAACTGACAGGGGCAGGGAGTTCTTCGGCATCGCTTTTCAGGAGATACTGCAGGAGTACGGCATCAAGTTCAGGCCCATCAAACCTCGCTCTCCCCACCTGAACGGCAAAGTGGAGCGAAGCCACCAGACGGACCTGCAGGAGTTTTACATGACGGCTAATCTGAAGGATCCATGCCTGAACGACAGGCTGGAGGAATGGCAGTTTCATTACAACTGGCACCGTTCCCACAGTTCCCTGAAGGGCAAAACGCCTATGGATATTATCACCGAAAAGTCTGCTCTGACCCCACTGTGGGAAGACATAGAGGCAAAGTATGACCCCGCCAAAGAACCGATACGTGAGCAGAATTACAGCCGGGAACGAAATCTCAGCAAATACAGGAAAAAAAAGAATGCCTGCCAAAGATTAGAAATGTCTAACTTCTGACAGGCCTATAGCTGTAGCGGATCTATAGAACCACTACACAGTATGTATTAGAACCATTCCATCAAATGCCGCTTTTTTAGTTGAAATCAACTTTGAGTAAAAAGAAGATTACCTCCCTTGACAGATGCGCCCACGAGCCTTAGGCTACTGCAATAGCCACTCTTCATGTTTCTGACCAGCTAATGGAAATTTTTCTCTAACTACCCTGGCACCCTTCTTTTGTTATCATCTTGCATGCCTTCTTATTCCCCTTTATCTACCTCTGCATCGAGCTTCCTGTTTAAGTCGCAGGCTGCGCTGATTAATCCAAGGTGAGTGAACGCCTGAGGGAAATTACCTAAATGTTCCCCACAATGTCCCAACTGTTCCGAAAAGAGGCCAACATGATTGGCGTAACCAAGCATCTTCTCAAAATAGAGCCTTGCTTTCTGTAGTTCACCGGTTCTGGATAAATTTTCTACATACCAGAAGCTGGTCATTGAAAAAGTACCTTCATTTCCACCAAAGCCATCACTCGCCGCCTTCTCCGGGTGATACCTGAATACCAGGGAATCAGAGACAAGCTCCTTCTCAATATAACGTAGCGTGGACAGCCAGAGCGGGTCCTTTGGGCTGATGAACTTGACCATAGGCATCAATAGAATTGATGCATCCACTGCTTTCGAGCCTTTGAACTGTACAAAGGAGGCGATCTCAGGATCCCAGAACTCACTGAATATGGAGTTGTATATTTTGTCTCTTTCTGCCTGCCAGCGTTGTTCAGGAAAGGGGAAGGAGCGGGATTCGGCAATTTTGATCGCTCTGTCAAACGCTACCCAGCTCATGAGCCGGGAATACAGGAACTCCTTCTTGCCGCCCCTGACCTCCCATATGCCATGATCCGCCTGTTGCCAGTTATCGCAGAGCCAATCAACATGCCGGGTAACATCACGCCAAAGATGCTGAGAGATGGGTTCTCCATACTTGTTGTACAGGTAGATGGAGTCCAGTAGCTCCCCGTAAATATCCAGCTGTAGTTGCCCGTAAGCATTGTTGCCTATTCGTACAGGTGCTGACTTTCTGTACCCCTCTAAATGGGCCAGCTCCGCCTCTATCAGCTCTTTCCTGCCGTCAATGGTGTACATCAGGCCCAAAGCCCCTCCGTCTCCGATGTCTTCACACCGCTGTTCCACCCACTTCATGAATGCCCCTGCCTCTTCTTTGAAGCCAAGCCTTACCAAAGCGTAAACAGTAAAGGAGGCATCCCGTACCCATGTGTACCTGTAATCCCAATTTCTAACGCCCCCAATCTTCTCGGGCAAGGAGAACGTAGGGGCGGCGATCACGGAACCGTACTTTTGAGATGTTAAAAGTTTTAAAGCAAGAGCAGACCGGTTCACTGCTTCCTGCCATCTGCCTCTGTATGTTGACTTGCGTACCCACCTTCTCCAGTAGCTTACGGTTGCGGCCAAGCCCTGTTCTACGTAGCCTTTTGCACCACTTAACGTTACTTCATCTGGTTTGGCGATTTCTAAAATAAAATCGGCAACTTCTCCTGTCCTTAGTGTGAATTCTGCAAAGCCGTCTCCTTCTAATACTTTTAAAGGAACTGTGCTTTTGAGGCGCACGACCACTCCGTCTTCTCCCGCGCTCCTAAACAAGATCTCCTGCTCATTTACTACTTCTGCTTCGTGGGTTGATCTTGCATAATTAAACCGTGGGCGGCAGTGTAACCTGTAGGTAAGCGCACCCCTTACATTTGTGAGCCTTCGGACTAGAACACTTCCTGCAGACGGGTCGCCTACAGGCATAAAGTCCGTGATTTCTCCAACACCGTCTTCACATAAGAACCTGGTCAGGAGCACATTGGTGTCTGGCAGATACAATTGTTTTAACTTCATACCCTGAAGGTGAGGGCAAATCTGAAAGTACCCTCCTTTGTCTTTGTCTAATAAGGAGGCAAAAATGGAGGGCGAGTCAAAATCGGGTAAACACATGAAGTCGATGGAGCCATTGAGACCGACAAGTGCTACCGTTTTCAAATCCCCTATGGCTCCATGGTCTTCTATCGGTTGATATTCCATATTGTCTGTTAGGCTTTGTTCCTTCATCTTGTCTTCTTGAATTTATTCATTGCTATCCCTTGGAGCATTCACTGTACCTGTCATGTATTTTCCTTTCCTCCAGAGCATATTAGTACCGGCCTCGCTTCATAAAGGCTTGAGTTGGCGCAATATCGAAACAGTCTAAGACGTAAAGGAACCCCGATGAATTGTTTTATTTAGGTTGGCACCCTCAACGGAATGTCTCTGATCTCCATCCGCTTAGCCTGCCGTGAGCAGAAGCGTTTATTGGAGATACTTTCTTTGTGTCACATATCCGGTGAAGAATCCCAGTCCAAAAACTCCTAAAACCACCGGAACAACTCTAAGCATCATTTTGCCGGGTCCTCCCGCGCATTTGTCGCAGCAATAAATCTCCCCGTTTTTTTCTACTCCGGGGCCAGGAAATTTCCCCTTGCATCTTGCGCATGTTTCCATTGAAAGCCTTTTGTTACGGTTCAGCCTTGTTCCTTCACTCTTAAACAGTAGAGCCTTTGTTTCCTTTACAGGTCAAATAACCCACAAAGATTTCAGTCGTTCAGGATTTTACTTCTCTACTTGTGGCAGCTTGGCTCTTATTCATATCTCTTATTTTACAGTTGCCATTGCATCCGCCTTCATTTCTTGGACAAGTAGGGCACCCTCTCTTCAGGTACCAGATAAAACCTATCACGCCTACTACAGCCAGTGTTGCACCCGCAACAGGCCAGGTGGGAGTCAGAAATGCAAGCGAAACGCCTGATAGCAACAGAAGGGGAATACCGCAGCACAAGAGATGCAGGACACCAAATAAAATAAATGCTTTGTTTCCTTTATTGTTTGAATTTTCCATCGTTGATACCTTAGGTAAAGGCCCCCTCTTTTAGGAGAGGGAGCCTTTACGGCTATTTTATAATTTCTGGTTGAGCCTCTATGAATTGCATCTTCTCAGCCATGACAATGGCAGCCAAATGCCATCTGTTGGCCCGGTGATAATTTCTGATAAAAGCGTCTCTGACTTCAGCTCGGTGGCTTAATGCTGCACCCCTGTTCCAGCGGTTCATGAAAGCTTCCACAGAAAAAATGTGGCCGACTAAAATCATTCTATCATCAATTGCCTCAGTTTCTATGCTTCCCAATTCTTCCACGGTTTTTGCATCTGTTTTAGCATTGTAAGGCGCTGGCAACTCATACCCCCCCTCTTCCAGAATATTTTTCATCTCCGTCAGGTTAGGCTCACATACATCGTGCCTGTAGGTTTCCATTGATTGTTTTATCATTGGATTCTTTAAGGTCTGAATGTAAAGGTTACACTGTCCCATACAGACATACTCTCTTAGGAAGCCTTGCGTAACAGCATAGTATTCACTCGCGTTCAGAGTCTTTCGTGTATGACGCTTTTTTTCATACATACTTTCAGGCTCTTCGCTGTATTGGGTACGGCCGTATTCACGCCCCACCTGAATATCCATATCCTTTGGGCTGTCAGCACTGTGAGTTCCTCCTGCCAACTTAGACACTGCCTTTTCTATGAAGTTCTGCTTCATTTCATTTCCTTCTAGTTTGTCTTCCATTTTTGTCTCCTTTCTAATTTAAGGTTCAATTAAAATACTTAACCCACTTTCCGTACCTTGATTGTAAGATATTAACAATGAGCGGTTTAAAAATAAATATTAAAGCATACGATTTAACATGAAGTTATAAATCAAATAGTTATAAGACAGGGTGCGGAAAGTGGGCTTAGTAGAAGATTGCTTTATGATTTGCCAGGGTACGGCGAGATTCTATCTTTCCCTCGCCCTCTTTTTATTCCTTCATTTGGTCCGAAAGGATGCTGACCAAAACCGTGGCGCATCATGGCGATTGCTTTTGCCCAAGTTTTATTTTTGTCGCGCGATATAAACAACTGCATGACAGACTGAGATATAACCGGCACGGGCACTTCCATGCGCATAGCATCATCGACGAGCCAGTTTACCTCGCCGGTATCTTCAATATAGCCAGGGATACCTTCCATGCCCTTCTGCTCGCTTAGTTGCTCTTCTAACAGCTCAATGAGCCAGGAGCGAATAACAGATCCGTGGTTCCAGGCATGTAGAATAGAGGGTAGGTTTAGCTTATGCCGAAAGTTCTCCAGCAAATCAACACCCTCGCCTATAGCCTGCATCATGCCAAACTCTATTCCGTTGTGCACCAGTTTGACAAAGTGGCCAGAGCCACTTGGCCCAGTGTGGACTACACCTTCCGGAACAGCAAGGCGCTTTAAGATAGGCATAATGATATCCGCTACTTCCTGCTCTCCGCCAAACATGAAGCTGGCTCCATAGCGTGCTCCTCTTACGCCTCCACTTGTGCCACAATCGGAGAAGAGGATACCCCTTGCTTTTAAAAATTCAGCTCTTCTGAGGGAATCACCCCAGTAGGAGTTCCCTCCGTCCACTATTACATCCCCCGGCTCGAGTACCTGGCTTAGGTCTTCGATGACTGTATCAACCACTGGTCCTGCCGGTAAATAGAGAAAGACAATACGTGTTCTTTGAAGATAATCCGTGATTTTACTTTTATCTTTTAAGTGTGCTATGTCTTTGCCTTCTAGTTCCTCCGGTAAGCTTGATCGATTAATGCCTACAACCTCAAAGCCTTTGTCAAGGGCGTTCAGTGCGAGGTTCTTGCCCATTTTTCCCAGGCCGATGATAGCAAATGCTGTGCGTTCCATAGCTTTTTAGTATTTCCTGTTGATGGTTACCTTAAGAACCAGGGTATGGAAAGGAAGTGTCCTTTGACAAGACTAAGAACTGTTCAAGCCACGGCCTGTTATATCGGCCAGAGGTAACCAGGTTAAATGATTAGTCTCTATACCATCCTGCCTGCATCTCAGACTACTTTATGAAGCAACTTGCATGTTCCTTCCGCGGCGGCAGTGAAGGTTAGGTGTCCCATCAGCCCACGCACGTGCGCATCAATCGGGAACTTCTGTGGGGGAGGGGTGATTTTGAAAGCTGTATTCACTAACTCATCGCCAATAAGGAAGAACAGCGTGCCGAACAGGGCGCCCCCAAACTTCGAGAGGACTGGATACTTTTTGCGTAAGGCCCCATAAAGAACACCCCAGGCGATACCATAGCCCCAGTGCATGCCCATAGACAGAGTTCTCATGGTCTCTTTAGAGGGGTTGACATTTACTCCATGGACAATTTTCTTTGTCATGGTTTTAAAAGGGGGCTCAGGCCGCAGCTTTTCTTCCAGGTCTTTTTTTTCCTGCGATTCATGCCTGTACATAAGCTTAGTTACTACGGGCATAGCCATAGTGCCTACTACACCAGCCACTCCTCCTATGAATACATCCTTTAAAGTGATCATAATACTTTCTTATTTAATTAATTGCTTAAAGCAGTTAATTAAATAACGCAAGCATCGATTATAAGTTTGGATTTTAGGTGATAAATGTCACTCCTTTTATAGGCTGGAGTTGATCAGGCACAAGAAGTTACGAAGCGCTGTTGGAAAGAGAATTTTTATAGTCGATAATAGTGCAGATAAGCGAAGAGTGCACAAAAGCTTGGGGAAAGTTGCCCGCCATCATGCCTCCATCCAAAAATGCCTCTTCCGCTGCAAGCCCCAGGTCGTTGATGTAGTCTTCCACGGCACCCATTACCTCATGGAAACGTTCCCGTTTCCCCAACCTGATGTAACACTGGGCCATCCACAGAGAACCTGCCAGAAACATTCCCTCCTTCCTTGAATCAAAGCAAAGCAGGTGACGTCGGAACAGATTACCTTGCTGGTAATTGGCTTCCAGTTCTTTTATAGTGGCCACCATTTCCGGTGCATCCACAGCTGCATAACCCCACAGCGGAAACAAAGCCGCCGACACGTCCACGCCCTTCTCTCGGGCTGCCACGGCATAAGCCCCCTTCGGTGTCATGCAATGCTCTTTTACAAACTGTCGTATTTCTTTGGCGGCATTCCTCCATTTCTTTGCCTGTTCTTCATCTGCATAGGTGGCCACACTTTCCAGTCCAAGGGCTGCAATTACCTTGCTGGACGTGTAATGCCTTTTTTCTTCTTCCTCCCAGATGCCATAATCCTCTTTGTCCCAATTTTCAGAGAGGAAGTCAGCAATTTCGCTTACAACTTTCCAGTGCTTCCTTTCGCCTTGCTTTTTATAAATCTCATGGGCAGCCAAAAGCACGTTGCCGTTCGCATCCAGCTGCAGCTGGCTGTTCGCCCCGTTTCCTATCCTTACAGGTTGGCTGTTATAGTAGCCTTCCAGGTTCAGGCTTTCTTCCGCTGGGGCCTTCTCTTTATCAACAGTATAAAATGGAAAAATCATCTTCTTCTCCTGATGCCGATGGGCAGTGCAGACAAAGTCTAAAAAGCGGCTTCCTTCCTCGCCGTTACTATCCGCTCGGGTTAGTGCCCGAACAATCATCGCAGTGTCGCGCAGCCAGACATAGCGGTAGTCATAGTTGCGGCTTCCTCCCAGTACCTCTGGCAGGGAAGTGGTGGCTGCCGCTAAAATGCCTCCGGATTCCTGGTGCGTTAATAAGCGAAGCGCCCGCAGGGAATCGTAGAACAGCTTCTGATAAGGGCCCTTGTAGGTAATGTTGGAAGCTAGCTCCTCCCAGAAAGCAAGCGTTGCCTGCTCTGCTTCCAGAATATCCTTCAGAGATAGTAAGGAGTACTCATCCGTGGAAAGCACAAGCCATGCTTCCTCTTCTTTCTTGACAGCTACTCTAAGCGCTCCACGCTCTAAAGTTATTTTGTGGGAGCTGTAAAGCCTGTACTTTAAATTGATAATGGCATGGTCATCCTTTAGCTCAACCGTCGGCTCTTCCTGTCCATAAAGGGGAGCCGGCTCAAGTACGAAATCCACATCCTCAAAAACCGAAGTGAGGACTCTGCAAATGCCTTTTATTTTGTGCTGGACAGGCATGAAGTCAGTCAGGACCATTTGCTTCTCGCGGCGGCTGAAGTAGGTTTGCAGCACGGCTGAGTTGTCCTTATAGCTCCTCTTTTGATAGGCAGCGCTTAGGGGTAAAAAGCGCCATGCCCCGCCTTTCCCTGCATCCAGTAAAGAGGCAAATAAAGAAGGGTTATCAAACCGCCCAGGGCAATGCCAAACAATGTTTCCTTGTGTAGTAAGAACAGCTGTCGTTTTGCAGTCACCAATCAAAGCTAAGTCTCGAATAGCAGGCCAGTGGAGTTCGGTATTATTATCTGAGTTCATGCATCGTCTTATTTTATGGTAGAGTGTTAAAACAAGCTATAGATCATTATAACTGTTGCTTTAGACATACGGGGTATCTGAAAAGGAATCTAAAACAGATATAGCTTTGCTACGTAACTTTATTTAAGTGTATGCTAAAACATTTAAGTTCATGGAGTCAGAGTCTTTGCCTTGAGGTATTACCCTTCGGTGAGGTAATGATTTAGAATGAAGGCCTGACTCATGATGAACAAGTAATTTTACTTCTTTGATCTACAATACTAAAAACTATGAAAGCAGCTGAAATTAGAGACGCACTCCGTAAAGACCACTCAGAGGGTATGGACAGAAGAAGACAGCTGATGCTGCTGTCAGCAATTGGTATGGCAGACTTTAACCTAGTCTCTTTACTGCAGTCAGGCGTGGTCAGGAGATTACCCGACATCCCGTACCCGGAGGTGTTTGACACCCTAGCCGTCAATACCTCCAAAGCGGCTTTTAAAATGGGGTTACCTGATGCCGTAGTTAGCAACTTGCTGTTCTCTGTTAAAATGGCTTTGGCCACAGCCGGGGGAAGCGAGAAGTCGGGCAGAAAGCCAGTGTTTGATCTGTTGTTGGGAGCAGTATCCATGGGACATGCGATGGGTGCGGTGAAGATGACCTACAGAATGTTCTTTAAGCAGAAGAAAATCTGCATTTACTGTCTCACAGGCGCAGCTTTGATTGTTTCCTCCGCAGCTGTTATTGCCCCCACTGTCATGGGTAGTGCTAAGAAAATGCTTAGCTCCTCTGATGAGTAGGGATTGAGGCAAAAGCGGTTTCAAGAGTGCTGTACCCGACGAGTCTAATTTAACTTGAATGGAATCCTTTGCACCAAAAGGGCAATTGGACAGTACCTTTACTGTAGCTGCCAAGGGAGTAACCATGCATTTATTTTAAGGCCGACTTACGTGTGTGGAGATGCTTCGGAAGATCTAAGAATCTTTTTGAGTAGGCAGCTTTCTAAAATTTTCTGTTCTAGAAAGTTTGTACTTAACATAAGGTAAATTATAGGACTAGATGCTTTAATATATAAATATATTAAAGCATCTAGAACAAAGCCTATTAAGGCGCATCTACCTGAGAACTTCCACCCATCCTTTCCAGGTCACGCCACCTGCATCGCGCAGAAGGTAATAGTACGTGCCATTCGCTAGCCCTTCTCCGCTCCAATCATTCTGGTAACCGTGCTTCTGGAGGACCAACCGGCCCGAGCGGCTGTATACCTGCAGTTCCAAGGGAAGGCAGGACACCTCCACTACAAAGGCTTCATTCATGCCGTCGCCATTCGGAGTGATAATATTGGGGATCTGTTGCCGGCTCTCTACCGTCACTTCTGCCACTTGCGCGCCCTGAGGGCAGCCATCGCCATTATAGGCAGTCAGCGCCACCCGGTAGGTGCCGCTCTCGCTATAGAGGTGGCTGGGCGCCTGCTCAGTGGAAGTGGCTCCATCGCCGAAATCCCAGAGGTAGCGCGTCGCTCCTGACGTGACGTTCGTGAAGCTGACTGTAAGCGGGGCGAACCCGGCGACTCCCAGCTTCCCACTACAGGCCGTCGGCACAGCCGCAGCAACCAAAATCGGCAGCGCGCCCACAGTCACGGTTTTGGAGGCGCTGCTGCTGCAGCTCCCCGAACGCACGGTGTAAGTAAGTGTATAGGGGCCTGACGCTACCTTCGACGGATCAAAGACACCAACGGCGCTCACCCCCTCGCCCGACCAGGTGCCGCCCGCCGGACTGAAACCACTTAAGGCGAAGGCGCCTGCCCCGACGCAGACCGCTTCATCGGCTCCGGCTGCGACTTCCGGCACAGCGGCGATCGTCAAGTTGGCGCCCATCTCCCCACTCACCACGGACGGCATGTCAGCCACCACCCGCATCCGGTAGCTGCTGCCGGGGGGCACAGAGGCCGGGATGGCAACAGCTATTGGGTTTATCGTCCCGCTCCCAATAGCCAGGGGTGAGGCGAAGGAGCCCGCAGCGTCTGAGAGCTGTATAGTAAAGACGTTGTCTGCGGCAAATGAGCCGGTGTAGACAAACGGTACCTCGGCCGGAGAACCGGCACAAAGAGCGGAAGCCGGCAAAACGCCCAGCACCACCGTGGGCGCCCGGGGGGAGTGCTTTGCCACAAATGCATCTATTTTACCGGCACTGGCCAACGATTCCGCCCCGAAGGCGATGTCGTATGTAAAATAGCCTGTCACGTAGCTGTTGCCCGCCGCGTCGAAAGCAATGTCGTTCACGAGGCTGCTACCGGTACCGTCCCCCTGGCTTGCCCACAGCCCCCGGCCGTCCCTATCGTACTTGGCCACGAACACGGCGGTGCCGTAGGCCGACTCTAGTTTGGCAGCACCGAATTCAGCATAAATGGTGAAGCGACCCGTCAGGAAGAAGTTTCCTGACGCCTCTACCCTGATCGCGGCGCTATAGCAGTTTCCCCCGATACTCTTTGCCCACACCTGCCTGCCGCTGGCGTCATACTTAACGATAAAGGAATTGTCGTAGGCAAACAGAGAGGGCTCCAGCGTGGTCTTGCCAAAAACGGCCTTGGAATGGTAAGTTCCGGTGACATACGCGTTGCCGGCGGCGTCTACCCCAATGCTCTGGCCGTGAATCCGGTTGCCAACCGGATTCACGGCCCAGGCTATGCCGCCACTGGCGTTAAACTTGGCGACGAAGACATTGTAAAGGCTGCCATACCCGTCGTTATAGTTGACGCCGCTGACAAGCGTGATACTCCCGAAGCTGATGGGCTGCAGAAAGCCTCCCGTAATATAGACCTCCCCCACCGTGTTTACTGCGATGCCTCTGACACTCTCACCCCCGGTACCGCCTGCTTGTTTGGCCCACAGCACCCTCCCATGCGCGTCGTGTTTGACGAGGAAGATATCTGTCCCTCCTGCGCTTCTCAGGGTGAAGCCGCCAAATGCAATCGTACCCTCGAATTCACCAGCCATATAGTTGTTGCCCGCCGCATCAACCGCCACGGACACTCCTTTGTCAAAACCGGAGCTACCGGCGCTTCGGGCCCACTCCCACTTCTGACTGTAGGCCAGAAGTGCAAAAGAAAGCAGAAGGAGCGTAAGAATCGCTGTTCGTACAGATTGGACCATGGCGAAGCTAAGAAGTGTCAGAAACTACAGGCAAGCAGGGGTATCGCCTACCGAGAATCAATATCGAAATATACGAATAAAGGTTTTCTTTTTCTGCTTCCCGAAGATCAGGGTTCTCAGATTGTGTAATTGCCGATGACACAATCTGAGAACCCTGATCTTCGGCTGTTTGTGATTTTTCCCTTGACGATGGCGCTAAATAACTTCTAGAGTAGGTGTCATAGAATTGCTTCATACGATAGAGCCCCTTCTGGTTGAAGCCTTTCAGCTCTGGGTGGTTTCTTTTTAAGAGGCGGCAAGCTTATCAACCGTTTTCTCGCCCCAACTGGCGGTGGCAATCCGCCTGCTGATGTACTCCCCCACCTGCCAATACAGAATTGATCAGTTCCGTGTTGACGGCGCTCAGCGCATTGCTCCTGGCTTGCTGGATAAGCGTTGTGATCTCAGAGAATTGGTCCTGTGACATGGAAGGTATATGGTAAAAGGTTAGTTACAAAAATGTCACATTCTCACTCCTTGTCAACTCCCAAGTAGAGGCGTTATATACCTGTGGCCGGAGATCAGTGAATGTGAAATAACACTTGACTATCGATTATTTATGAAGCTGTTTAGCGTTTTTCAATTTTACTTATTTTCCGGATAAAGAGCACAGTAAAAGCCAGTAAGTGCAGGTCCAGCCAGTGCTGTGCCTTTGTCTCAAAGCGTATGAGCAGGGCCTTGAAGCCGTCGAGCCAGGCGTTTGCATGCTCAATGACGGTCCTGTTTTTAAAGAGCTCCTCGTCAAAATAAACATACTCTCCATTCCCTCCCCCGTTTCTGGGGTT
The DNA here is from genome assembly GCF_022601975.1 of Pontibacter sp. E15-1. Lineage (GTDB taxonomy): Bacteria > Bacteroidota > Bacteroidia > Cytophagales > Hymenobacteraceae > Pontibacter. Next base: position 59,111 of record NZ_JAKVIR010000019.1, on the reverse strand, counting down.
AAAGGCAACGTTTGCCTCGATCTTCATCTCCGAGCACAGGCTCCTGAAGGCTTGGGAGTCAAAGCCCGCGTCAGCGTTGAGGAACAGGCCCTCTGTCTCGATGCCCGCCTCTGCCAATAGCCCGCACAGCTCGGCCATGACCTGCTCTATTTCAAACAGGTCATGATGCGCTCCTGCGATCGGCCCGCTGCAGGCCAGCATGAGCCCCTTGCTGTCAGAGAGAAACAGGCTGTTGCAGCTCTGGGCGGCCTTCCTGGCCTGATAGCTCACATGCTCCCCTCCGTTCTTGCAGACGGTCTGACTCCCGTCCAACTGCACCGAGGAGAGGTTGAGCAGCCTGCGCTGGCTCCTGAGCAGCCCTGTCCAGACGCTTCTCAGGCTGCCGTCGGCCGACCACTTCCTGAAATGGTGGTACACCCCCTGCCAACTCAGGCGCCTGCCCGAAAAGAACTCTTTTGTCGGAAGCTCCCGCCACTGGCAGCCCGTTTTAAGCCTGTAGAGAATGGCTGAAACGATCTCGGCGGCCTTAGCCTGCAGTTTAGACCCTCTTTTGCCCATACTCAGGTGAGGCAAAATCCAGCGGTTAATGCTATCTTCGCTTATGACTTCCATCGAATTAGGTTTAGGTTCAAGATGTCTTTCCAAACACTTTTACCTACCTAATTCTTTGGAAGTTCTTAAAACTCTAAACAGCTTCTATATTAAAATACTTATTGAACACTGCCTGTAATCGCAGCAGCACAGGCAATCGGGCAGTTTGATGAACATCTTGGCCAGCACTCTCTAAAGGGGCCGCGCTTCAAAGGCAAGGGATCCTGGGTTGGCCGAGCCGCCTTTGCTCCCCGGAAAAGGAAATCTAGGGTAAGGGCACAGGACAGAGAGCGGCCCTCACCCTTTTCCCTTCTGTGCCTCCCCCACAGACACAGAATCAAATGTCCAAACCAGAGAAGAACTCCCGGAGCGTGACCCCGTGGATGTCGAGGATGCGCAGCAGGCTGGCCATGGTTAGGTTGGCCCCCTTTTCGTGCCGCCCGTAGCCCACGCGCGGCAGGCCGTTGTCAAAGGCGAAGTTTTCGTAAGAACTGTAGCCCCGCTCCACCCGCAGCTGCCTGATTCTCTCCCCGATGGCCCGGAGCCTAAGGTCCGTCGAATCTCTTTCCATGTCCTGATATTGCGGTTTTCCCGAAAAGTCCGAACAAGCGCTCTTATATTTTACCTTTTAAAATAAACATATTATATTATACATAGTATAATATATGGCAAACCTGATAAGAAACTCCGAGATGAACGCAAAGAAACTGCTGACACACCGCTACATAAACAACGCGGCCATAGCCGATGACCTGTTCCCCAACCAGAAGCACTCCAAACAGACGCTCAGCAACAAGCTCCATGAGGTGCTGTCGGGGACGGGCAATCAGCGGCTGACCGAAAAGGACTGCCAAAAACTGCTTGCCCTCTTTGAGAGGTTCCTCAACGAGGTGCGGTAAACGCCCTGCCGGCGGCCCAGGCACAGGACCGGGCGCTGCGCCGGCACCATAAAAAAGAGCATCGCATGAGAAAAGGCATCATCAGAAACGAGCAGATGACAAGGGGCGGCCAGAAGCTTTACCCTGTCCACCTGGAGAACGAGGAGCTCTCCTGTGTCATCGAGCAACTGCTGGAGGACCTCTCCCTCTACGGGCGCGACAGCGTGCGCGCCTTCGTCAGAAAGGACAGGGGCGCCAAGGGGGTGGACTTCCGCCTCCGCGTCACCAGGCTCTGGGAGGGGGAGGCGCTGCGGGTTCGCCAGTGGGCCTTCGGCATCAACTCCAACTGGGAGGTGGAGGGCTTCTTCGACCATTGGGACGATGTGACCGGCAGGCCCGCGGCCGAGGAACTGGCCGGGCGGCAGATGCCGGTCATCGGGCGGATCCTGAGCCGAAGGGCGGCCGCAAGCGGGGCCCCGGTGCGCAACCAGCTCTTTGACGGCGACGGCTGGACGTGCGTCTATGAGCAAAGCAACAGGCTATCGGGCTGAGGCAGCCCCCGGAGAAGGCCTCGTCAGCACGTCCTCCTCCCCTCCCTTAAAAAACCCGCGGATGACCTTCCGCATGTGTATCTCTGCCTCGGTAAGCTTCCTGAGCTGCACGGCGTGCTGCGCGATCACCTGCGGCTTTACCAGGCTGTTCTTCTTCATACAGTTGCCATGCTAGGCAAGTTGGTTAATGTTTTTTACTGATGGCCCCGGCTTCTTTTCCTATTGCCTCCAACTCGTTGAGTACCTTGCGCGGGTTATAGATGAACCTGTCCTCCCGCATTTTGGGCTTTCCCCGGGGGTAATCTGCAAGCTCGCTGCAGTTCGATTCTGCTATTTCCTCCATCAGCTTTGCATGCTCTGCGGCGGTGAAACAAAGCATAACACTGACGCTTCGTTTCTTGTTTGGGTTCATTTTGGGCCTGCCGCCTTTGCCTTTCTTCTCATTTCCCATTGGCATTTTTCCAAGTGCCAAAAAATAACGAGTCGCGAGTTATTTTCTCCCATGTTCCGGCGGAGCCGGGTCATGGCAAGAGGTTTTGAGTTACTCAAAACACATCTTGCAATCCAAATCCCGGAGCTGCTTTAGAGACACAAATCACGACGGTCTTTCCACACAAGGGGAAAAATCATGCTTTTGGGCAGGCCGATAAAATATTAGCTTTTAACAGGAAAGGCAAATGCTGGCGCTGTTGGAAAAAGAGAATGAACTTGCCAGCCGGTGATTCAATTTAAAACGCGTGATTTGCGCGAATGAGCTTAAAAAACACACTTTACGTTTTACATAATACGTAAAGTGTAATACGTAAAACGTAAAGTGTAATACGTAAAGTGTAATACGTAAAGTGTAATACGTAAAACGTAATACATATTATGTATTAAATAATATGTATTTCTGGTTAAGTATCGGTTGACAATTAATTTGCGCCTTGCGCTTTGCTACTCGCGGTAAAAAGGAGCCTACCTGCAGTTACACCCATGCTCAAGGCGGCGCTTGAAGCAGCCCTTCGCCCCTGCCCCATACATCGTGCCCCATGCGGGCATCAAAGCGATTGAGGCAGATGAAGGGCTGGCTGAAGGCTGACCACCAGTTCGTAGTATAGGTGTTGGGCAAGGAGAACCTGGTGCTGCACCTGGACGAGAAGCCCCCGCACCTGCACGCGGTGGTGGTGGCCCCTGGTAGAGGGGCGATCTGGTAGCTAGGGGGCAACAAAGTGGAGATGAGTCAGGGAATAGAGAAGCACGGCAGTCTACAACTCAGAGGGCTGGCACATGTGTCAGCGGCCGCGGGTGCAGGAGGCCGCATTAAGCGATTTGCCGCACTGTACGGCGCTGGACACTCAACACCATCTCGATGCGAGCAAAGCGCGCAGGAGCGCTTCAAATTAGCCACAGAAGAGAAAACGGACGTGTCCTCCAACTCAGGCGCAGGGAGCTCAAAGAGGAACAGAAGGAGCTGCTGCGCAATCACGCCAGCGCCTACCGAGTGAGCGAGAAAAAGGGCGGAGCGGCGGCCAAGACATCGGGCGGTAGCCGCCAACACCGCTACCGTCGTCCCAGGTGCTTGAGGGTAAAGATCTCCCGCTGCTCTTCCGAAGTGATTTGCCCCCGGATGTAGAGTTCGTCCAGCTGCCCGGTGAAATCGTTCAGCTGGCAGGCGTCGGCATGGTTTGTCTGACTAACATATTTCCGTCAGGCCTGCTGCTCTTGGTCGGGCAGGGTGTACTCGAATATCTCTGTCTGGGCATCCTGCCTGTTTTCAAAAGCACTGTCCTAGCTTCAGCCGTTTCAAAGCTAAAGCTAGGACTTCATGAAGGCGTTGACGGCCTAGCTCATGCTTTGGCGTAGCCAATACTTGTCCAGCATCCTTCTGAAGGTTGGATATCGTCACCAAACAAACCACACGAGCGGAAACTGCCGCCTGTGGTAGCCGGTGCCAGTCACTGCGCGACGGAGGGGAAAAGGATAAGCTGGGCAGGGGCAGTCTGGGCCGGGCTGGGGGGCCTGCAGTAGTTTACGGTGAGCACCAGCTTGACCACCACACGCTTGTGTCTGTGTTCCCGGTAGCGGATTTCCAGCAGCCCCCTGTCGCGGATAGTCTTGATGGCCTGGTCCACCACGCGCGTCTTAAAATCGTAGTAGCGCTCGTATTCGGCATCGCGCTGCCGGTATTTGCGCACCCCAAGCACCACCTCCTTGAGCTCCTCCACTGAAACCTCCACCTTGCGCGCGGCGACGGAAGCGCGCAGGAACCAGAACAGGCGCTGGGTGTGGCTGTGACGCAGCATGACGAGGCTGGCGATCTCTTTCAGGGAGAAAGCGCTGGTCAACTCCTGCAGCTCCTCTCGGGCGTGGGGGGAGAAAAGCGCTTCCAGGTAGCCACCCTCCGCCTGGCTGAAGGTCAGGTACTCGAAAAGCGGGTAATAGCCCATGCTACTGCGGTTGGGGCCCGGTTTCGTCAGGCGCTTTCCAGCCAAGTCGTGAAGGGCCTCCTCGAGCAGGGTGTAGTGCTGCTCGTTCGGGTTGGTCCCCAAAACCTCCTCCAAACCTATCCGGAGGGGCATCCCCTGGTCATAGTGGGTGGCTTGCTCGAGTAGGTGTGTGAAGACCTTTGTCTGCAGGGTGTCCATCCCAAAATCAGAATGGGCAAAGGCGTGATACGGAGGGGATTGTGAGGTGATGCTGGCTTTCATCGCAGGCGTGATTTTGGATAGCCTAAGATACGCAAAACCCGCGAATTCGCCTGAAAAGTGAGAAAAAATGAGTGAAACCGAAACTAGCGGCACGAGGCAGTCTCAAAACGCAAGCCCTGGCAAGCGCGTTCGCCTCGTATTGCGTTTCGGGATTACTGAGGGCTAGTCTAGTCCGAATTTTTTCTTGAAAATCCCGTAGGCATAGGCCGTTTTGTTTTCGATGGCATGGCCAAGCTTGTTGAAGTTGGTGTTTTCTACTTCATAGCAGGCTTTGTTAATATCGCTGAGGTTCCCGTTTTGGAGTATCCGCCGGATTTGGTAATCCGTGAACCTGAATTTTGACATGCGGGCATACGCCATGGCCTGTCGCTCAGTGAGTTGCTCCTGCTCTGCGGGCCCAGCGTGGGCCGCCCTGAGTTTTTTCCCCTTGAGCAGGGTAAACTTGATGGCCGTCACCTTGCGGCCCGTTTTAATCGGCGTGAATTCGAAGGGGATGTCCGTCTTGGCGATTTCCTTCAGTGCCGGAGCAAGGACCCAGCGCCGGAGATCGGAGTATTTGGGGTAAAGGTGATACTCCACCTCCTTTCCCTTGCTCAGCTTTTCGGTATAGTCCAGGCCGAGCTTGAACCTGAACTCAGTAACACTCATAATTCGATAGCCCGCCTTGGGGGAGTCAAACTGCTTGAGCAGCATGTAAATCCTGGACGTGTAGGTGCTGGAGAACCGGATGCACTGCTTGAGCTGGGCCTGGGTGAACTCTTTGCGGAGCTGCAGCAGGTGCGGTTTCATGTCCGTGTGTGGGGTTATTTTGACTATACCCTGCTTCTTGTAGTAGGTGGCGTCTGTGACCAAGTGGGCGTAACGCGTGGTGTTAGGGCCCTCCTCCCACTCCACAACATGGCTCATCAGGCTCTTGATGTTCTTGCTAACCTCTTCGTAGAGGTGGCTGCCGGATTTTAGGTCGGCCAGTTCAATGATGTCCTGTACACGGATGAAATAGTCCTTGAACTCGGTGTCGGTTTCGTCAATGCAGGAGAGCATGGCGAAGAACAGGCGCCACTCAATGTAATTGAGCCTGAACTGCCCGTTTAACAGGAAGTTAGAGAGCGCGACCTGTGCATCGCCCCGCAGTGTGATAGGCGTCGCGTGCGTCGGTACCACCATCCCCTCAGGACCGAGGGAAAACATTGAGAGTTGCTCCTCCATGAAGTCTAAGGTAAGCGGGTACCACTGCAATTGCAATAGCTACTCAGTATCTCTCATATTTCGCGCCCGGTGTGCGGAGCCGGTTCTGCGAACCTCGTTTTTTCGTTTCCATCCCTTCTGCTAACTTATCCACATCCTGCGGGTTTCTTCTAATCCACATAAAAGATACGTATATTTTATATTACTATTTTAAATACATTATATAGAGTAAGTAAGGGAAGTATGAGGACCACTGAGCCGAATGGGGCTTAAAAGAGAGAATCACTGAGTCACCAAAGGTGAGAAACACTGAGTAAAGGTGAGAACTACGCAGTCAGGGCTGTTTAGGGAGGATATTGTATCAATTTCTCCTTCTTTCATGCGTTATTGACTTAGTATCTCTCATCTTTCGTGTGCTGGCCTTCTTTTGACTCAGCAGTTCTCACCTTTCGTCTGTGCCTCGCTCAGTGCTTCTCACAATATCACGACGTGCTTTCCTGCTTAGGTGCCCTTTGGCGGGTATGGGCAGCGGCGCCAAATCTACCAGGGCAGTACCGTCAAGAGGAGCGTGCAGCCTTTGGGCCCATATACCATTTCATTCGGGGACAGTGTCGTGCGTACTTGGCCCGATGGCTGCTTCAAGAGTGCCTGGGGCCATTTAGGGAGTCCCTCTTGCCTCGTGCTTCACGGGTGTCAACCTTGTCTTACCGTATCTTCGCATGGCAGTATGACAAAACAATGGTAAGACTCCCTTGTGGTCCGTTGGTTCGTGGTTATCTCAGGCAACGAATAATTACGAAGCGTTCTTGTGCCTTTTAGCTCTTCACCCCGAAACAGCCGTCCAGTGTACCACTATTTGTTCCCCCTCCTCCTACCCTGCCAGCGCTTGTGTTGCCTACTGGACTGGCCACTGCGGCTCTTCTTTCTTTTCCGATTAGTTGCCTCTGCCAGCAAGGGGGTGGTGCCGAGATCCTGTACAGGCCATACCGTCCCGCCTGTTAACAGTGTATGGGAGCTGATTTCACATGAATTCATACTGTATAACATGATTACGGTATGACATATTTACAACATTCCCATTGTACCGTATCTTTGTTTTACTATCTTGCAGCGCTATAACAGTACGGGAGAAACGCATGACAAAGGTTATCACCATTGCGCAGAACAAAGGAGGCGTGGGCAAGTCCACCACTGCCGCTAACCTGGGGGCCGGTTTGGCGCGCCAGGGAAAAAAAGTGCTCTTAATTGATATGGACGCACAGGCCAACCTGAGCGCCTGTTTCACCTATGAAGGCAGCTTCCATGTAGGCCATTTGCTGACTGGGGCTTCGGGCGTGCAGGATGCCATTGTCTCGGTGGGCGATCGGTTGGACCTGATTCCCTCCGTGAAGTCGCTGTTGGAGTTCGAGGAGGCGATCGCCGGCAAGCCGCGCCGCGAGGATATCCTCCGCAAGGCCATTAAGAAGCATGTGACGGGCCACTACGACTATGTGCTCATCGACACCCCTCCCCACCTGGGCCTGATGACCTACAATGCGCTTTATGCCTCGGATTACTACATCATGCCGATGCAATCTGAGTTCTTCAGCTATGACGGGATCGATACTCTCATCGGGCACTGCAACAATATTGCAGAAGACACCGGCCTGGAGCTGGGGGGAATCGTGTTGACGCGCTACAACGAGAAGAAACGGGGAATGGCGCTGCAGGCGATCGCCAACGCCATCAAAAGTGATCCGGACTACAAGACCTTTAACTCCTACATCCGCGAGAACAACAAGCTGTACGAGGCGCAGCTCAAACACAAGGACATCTTCTCCTATGACCCTGGTTGCAATGGGGCGGAGGATTATCATAAATTAACACTTGAATTGATTGAACGCTATGGCTAAGAACGATTTCGCCGATGACCTGAAGGCCAGGAACAAACCGAAGACCGTGGAGTACCACTACCGGAAACAGGGGAAAAACGGAAGGAAGAAAGACATCGTCACCTACTCCCTGCTTCCGGCCCTGGCGGATAAGATTGAGCGGTGGGCCTACCATGCCCGCAAGGACAGGTCTGAAATTGTAGAGGCCATTCTGCAGGAGGCCTTGAAAGGCAAGGATTTTGACCCGATACCGGATGACAGCCCGCTGGAGCTGTAAGCCTCTGGTGCTGATTATCCTCTTAAGGCATTATGGTAATACACTATTACCATAATGCCTTTTTTCATTATTACGGTAAACGAACCCAGCCCACATCCCGTTAGTCTGTGGCCTTTGCGGTTACACCAGAGATGAGTCAGAGCCTGCACGTACCCAGGGATATGGGGCTATACATGCAGAGATGACTTTAAAGCCTCCTGAAAGGATATTACGATTTGGGTTAAGGGCACTTCCCTGCCGTTCAGATCCCTAGTTCAATTTCATCTGCCATTCCCCCCTTTGCCAAACCTTTTCGGTATTACAATTTTACTGTAATACCGAATTATAAACTTACATTCTTGCACCAATACCGTCATGCCACGGCACACCCTAAGCCCTAGGCATTTCAACTGCTATGCCTTCTAAAGAATAACAATAGACCGGGCAATGGGAAAGGACTTGGCCCTGCGTGGCAGGAGACCAAAGCACCATCCAGAACCAAGGCATCACCCAGCAATACAACGTGCCTGTATGTATGGGAATCTGTCATAAGTATATTTTATTACCGTATTACTGCATATCAGTATTACGGTGTTACTTCATTTCCGAATTATTTAACTACTGTGCTTATGTATTATTATATTACAGCAGGCGTGTTATACTATAATATGCGATCTAAAAGCTTACCTGTGGAGGGGGTTTCTAGAATATTGAACCTTCTCGCCCAGATACTCCTAAGTGCAAATGTTTCTAAAAAGGAGAGGGGAGAGGGCGTACGGGGTCCTGGTAATCCCCAGTTACCTACTTAAAAAAGGGGGGTGCATAGCCTCCGTGCCTGCGTCCCATACCCAACTAGAGCAGCTTACCAAAGAGCCAAGCAGCAATGCCATAGAGTTTCTATCATCCCAGGCGAGCATACACGCTTTTTTTGGAGCAATAAGCTAAAATACCCACTAGCGAACTTCGCCTTGCAGCAAAGTCTCCTCGTTTCGGATACAACCCTGTTAGGGCAGGGAACATATATTTTATTGCTCCACCCCTTTGTAAAGAACATGCAGCCGATACAGCATATCGTCCGAAATGAGGATCGCTGGCCAAAGCCGTGCTGCGGCTATAAAGAAAGCCTTAATAAAACTCAGGATTGGGAAACGAGCAAAAGGGGAGATGCCAGGACAAAACAGAAGAGTATCCCCTTATTAAAAGAAATCATACGGTTATACTGTCACGCAGAATTATGATGTGTTCGTAATAATTCATTACTGTCATCCTGTATTATTGTCGTTGCGTATTACAGTAACACAATATGATAAACATAGCTAGGGAAAGAACATGAAGGCGCTCGTATAAAAGACAACGAAATAGGAGGGAGACAGGATAAAGCTATAAAAGGGCGAAAGAACAGCTGCTGTAATGAAACAGCGCCCTCCCCACAACTCGCCAGCAGCCATAAAGCATTAATGCTCCTTTGCCAAACGGTTGCACCCAGAAGTGGTCGTATGCCTTCTGGGCTTTAAGAATCCCTTTTGCCAACGTAAAAGGGAGCCACAGGGGTAACGTCCCAGGTGTCGTGGAACGCCTTGGCGTTAGGAGGCTAAAGGCACTGCTTTACAGTAAAAGAACAGGCGCATTCAAACTTTATCATCCTGCCGAACACTGCCTGTTGCTTAGGCAGTGTCCTTGCCTGTAGCGCAGGCAGTAGGGAAGAGCTAGCCGCGATTTCTAAACAACTTTACACGAGACACCATGCAAAATGAAGTTCTCGGGCCACTCCTCAATGGGGCGCTTTGCCTTTGTCCGAAGATGACCGAGGTCAAGCTAAAAAAGAATGAGCAAAATAACGTCGAGGTCGTGAACAACCAGGCTGAGACTGCCTGAAAAAACATCCAGTAAGACCTAGCGATACCAGGATCAGTTCCAACGATATCATCATGGAGGAATAAGAGGAAGCGGAATGGGACTTGAAATTTTCAGCCAATTCCGGCAGATATTCTCCATCTGCTGCTGTTAGTCAGCTAAATTCTGTCAAAAGAGTTACTTATGTGCCTGCCATTTGCGTACTTTAATACAGACGTTTTAATAGACCGTGTTAGCCTACCATAGATTGCATGCTTCTTTCCCAAAGCTACTCTCCGGTCTTGTTGCGACGTCACATTACGTTTCTTGAGTGATGTGCTGAACGGGTATTGCCTTTTTTATACGGCCCTCAAGGACTTTAACAGGTGAGCCGGAAACCTCCGGCATCCAACCACTTCTTTTTGAAACAAGCGTTACATGTGCTTTGAGAGTGCTATAGGCTATAAGGTTAATGTTTTAGTTCTAACAATTTCCGGTTATTCTCTTTCGAATTCTATGGTGTAAATCTCATGATGCGCCCTCACCAATGTTCGGTCCTCATTGTCCTCGTAATAAATCTGATCCATAAATTTGCCCACCCACGTCATACGGTCACCTAAGATTTTCACCTCAAACAAGTTATGTAGGGAGACTTTTAATTCAATGTAGTTTTTTCCATCCTGGGGATATACTGAATACCTCATCTTTGAACCAGCTGAGTTTGGATGCCACTTATTAAAAAATGTTGAGTCAGCCATAAACTCCCAATATCTATGATAATCATAGTTTGTAACATGAAGCTCCTGGTTTTCTTCATTATAGTACTGACGCGTTTCCTTGACACTGTTCCATTTCCCCTGTATCTGCTCACTTAGAGGCTCGATGTTTTCTAACTCTTTACATGAAGTCAATAGCATCAGGAAAAGGATAGGCAGCAGAAATATTTTTTTCATCGATAAGCTGGGTTTGCTTTCACCAAATTTATATATATATAATAAATATATAACAATGTTTATTATATATGAAAGCACTCTTCTCAATAAAGGTGCTATTGGCTTTCAAACGCCAGTTACAGCGAATTCATCACCTTTGGCACGTTGTTAAGCGGCGAATTTACAATAGTAGACACGGTATATGTTTTTAGCTAACTCAGAAAAAGCGAGCTAATTCTGTAGCATACTGCGCCAGTTCCCATTGTTCTTAGAATATTAGACTGAAGCATTAATTGCAAATGTTACAGGAAAAGTTTTCTTAAGTGCAGGGCTATTAGGGCAATGTATTTGAGCACTAATTCTGGTAAATTGTGAGAAAGCTAAGTAATAGCCCAATAATAGAAAAAAGGAAGCTGCCTGTTTTGAACTGGTAAGGCTATATGCAAAAACCTGACGGGACAGCTGTGCTTTTGTAGGGCACAGATATATAAATGATAAATTCTCATGCTTGCAAACGCAATAGGAGCAAAATTTACAACCTTGTTCCATTCGGAACCTTTGCTTGTTCGCTCCCCCGGCAGAAACAACCTGATCGGCGAGCACACCGACTACAACGAGGGCTTTGTACTCTCGACTGCCAACGACAAGCAAATGGTGCTGGCGGTTGCCAAAAACGACACCTCAACCATTCGCCTCTTTGCTTTTTATCTGGACGAGACGGCTGAGGCTGGTTTGGAAGGATTAAAGCCCTCACCGGTATCGTGGGCTAATTATATCTTGGACGTGGTTGACCAACTGCAGCAGGCCGGCCACCAAATCGGCGGCTTCGACTGTGCTTTTGGCGGCGACATTTCCATGGAGGCGGGCCTTTCTTCTTCGGATGCGCTGGAGTGCGGGGCTGCGTAAGCCCTCATCCAACTCTTTAATTTGAATGTAGACAAGGCCAGCCTGGTGAAATTTGCCCAGAAGGCCGAGCATACGTTTGCGGGGGTGCAGTGCGGCATCATGGACCAGTCTACCTTTACTCGCGCGCACGGCCCAACACTTCCACAGTATGCCTTATCTTAGTATACCAATGAAGAGGTACCTGCAATTTCTAAACAGCTTTAAGCGAGATGAAATATAAAATTCATGTTGGTAAAGTTCTCTGGCTACCTCTCAATGGGTGGGTTTGCCTTTGTACTGAATAAACCCGAAATCATGATAAAAGAGAATAGACTATTTTACATAATAGGTGTTATAAGCAATACATGCCTTTCCCGAATTCCCCATCTACAAGTAAGTTGGTTAATCGAATAATATTGTGTGAGAAACATAGACAGGATTAAGGTGGTTTAATTTCAAACTGTTACTAATCTAATTCTTCACGGGTGTATGCAGCCCCTTCATGATTCTTTCCCGGTGCATGGCTCCCCATTCGCTGAGCGAGTGCATCACATCCTGCAGCGTGTTGCTGTATTCCGTCAACTCGTATTCCACCACCACCGGCGTGCCGGTATAAACCGTGCGGCTGATAAAGCCGTTCATCTCCAGCTCTTTCAGCTCATTTGAAAGTACTTTCGCTGAAATCCCCTCTACTCTCCGCTGCAGTTCATTAAAGCGCTTGTTGCCTTCTGACAGCGCTATGATGATGCGCAGCTTCCATTTCCCGCCAATGGCATAAAGTGCGTCTGCTACTGCCCCCAGGCTAGCTGTGCATTGCTGGGCGGTAGGTTTGTCTGTTTTATGATCTGCTATGTTCATCGCATTTTACTTAACTAACCTAAAGGTAACTACTAACCTTATGGTAATTACTAACTTTTGGAAAGCAAATTTAGGTAATTTTGTAATATCAACAAAGTAATTAAAACCATGAGCAAGATTTTAGTAACCGGTGCTACCGGACAATTAGGCCAGGCAGTTGTAACAGAACTGCTTCATAAAACAAATGCAGGTAATATTTCTGTCCTGGTGCGGGACCTTGCAAAAGCGGAAGAACTGAAGGCAAAAGGGATAAACGTAATTCAAGGGGATTACAACGAGTATGAATCCTTAGTGGCAGATTTCAGGGAGTAGATAAACTATACTTCGTTTCTTCGAGCGATATAATGAACCGCTTTGCCCAGCATGAGAACGTAGTAAAAGCTGCCGTAGAAGCTAAGGTGGACCACATCTTTTACACAAGCGCCCAGCGCAAATTGGAAGATGGTTCCTCACCAATTGCCCTGGTAGCTGATGCGCATTGGAAAACAGATAACCTGATCAAGGCATCAGGTCTTACTTATACCATCTTAAAGAATGGCTTGTATACCGATATTCTGCCAATGTTTATGGGCGATAAGGTAATTGAAACGGGCACTATTTTCCTGCCAGCCGGTGATGGGAAGGCTTCGTATGCCGGCCGTCATGATCTGGCAGCCGCAGGTGCTGTGCTGCTTACTACAGAAGAGCACGAAAACAAGGTTTATGAAATGGGTGGCCCTGTGGCTTATTCCTTCCAGGACATTGCCGGCATGCTCAGCGACCTATCCGGCAAAACGATCCAGTATGTTTCACCTTCACCGGGCGTCTACAGCGAGCAGTTGAAAAGCTACGGTGTTCCGGACGAGATGATCCAAGGTGCTGCAACCTTTTGTGTAGCCATTGCCCAGGGCGAGTTTGATTTCCCTGCTACTGATCTGGAAACAATACTGGGAAGAAAAGCGCAGACGGTTCAGGATTTCCTGAAAACAGCTTATCAACTGTAATAATCAATCTATAAAGGTGGCTGCACCATCAGTTTATAGATTGTTATATCGGCAAATGGTGCAGCCATTCTTTACTTATTTATCCTTTATCTTTCAATCAACTTAAAATGAAAATAGTTAGAATCATCACCATCATTATCTCTGTACTTGCAGTAGCTATGGTAGCCTTTAGCGGCATTATGAAATTAGCCGGCGGTGCAGAAGGTGCAAAAGCGCTGGAAGCAGTAGGCGTGGGGCAATACCGGATCATGCTGGGCATAGCAGAGATTGTTTTCGCAGCCTTGTTTGCTTTCCCTAAAACCATGCGACTTGGCTTTATTTTGCTGGCCAGCTACTTTGCCGGTGCACTGGCTACAGAGTTATCACATGCCGCACCACTAAATGCCCTTATACCACTGGTACTTATCTGGGTTTCTGCCTTCCTGCGAGATAAGGCCTTGTTTCTACCGGGTAAAAAAGAGCTTGTTTTAACACCTCAGTCGAATTAAGCGTGAAGATAGCAGTATTTGGAGCCAGCGGCGCGATAGGCCGTTTGTTTGTAGAGCAGGCGTTGAGAGAGGGGCACCAACTGCACCTGTATAGCCGCAAAACAGAAGGATTGCCGCAAGCAGACAATTCCCAGATCTTTATGGGAGAGTTGTCGGACTTTGACCAGGTTAAAGAAGCCATTAAAGGTACAGATGCAGTGGTCAGTTTTCTGGGGCCTGCGCTGAAACGTTCTTATCCGGGAATGCCGATTGCCACAGGTCATAAGCATATTATTCAGGCCATGAAAGCGCTGGGAATTTCCCGCTTTATTACCATTGCCACCCCTGCCGTACCCTTCGAGTAGGACCACACTTCCGTGGCTACGGTATTGCCAAAAGTGATGGCAAGGTTATTTCTTCCTAAACCATATAAGGAGATTGTGGCTTCTGGTGAGCTTACCAAAGTTTCCGGACTCGATTGGACCATCGTTCGATTCATTGCCCCGGTGGACGGTGCCCCAACCGGCAATGCGAAAGTAACCTTTGGAGATAAAAAGATCAGTTTCAAAATCACCCGGGCAGACATTTCTGCCTTTGTGTTAAAAGAATTGAGCAACCGGGAATATGTAAGGTCCATGCCTATCATTGGCAGTTAATAACCAGATTCTCTAATAGTATATGGCACAGAAAAAGACGCTCGAACTTGGGGTATACTCGTTTGGGAACACGCCCCGCAACGCAGACGGTAGTTACGGCACTACTGCGCAGGCCATCCGCGATGTGCTGGAGGCAGTGAAACTGGCAGAAGAAGTAGGGCTTGATTTTTTTGGCTTTGGCGAACACCACACCCAATCGATGCCAATTTCATCCCCAACCGCGCTGGTGAACCTGGCAGCGGCCTCTACCAGCCGGATCAAACTCGGTACGGCAGTCAATGTGCTTTCCACCGATGACCCCATCCGTGTATTCCAGCAGCTAGCTACAGCAGCAGCCATTGCGCCAGCGCGTATCGAAATGGTAGCAGGCCGGGGTTCATCAGATATTACCTTCTCGATCTTCGATCAGGATTCGAGCGAATACGATAAGCTGTTCAGTTCCAAGTTTGAATTGTTACTTCAATTAAACAAGCAGGAACGCGTTACCTGGGAAGGTCCGCACCGTAGCAAGCCGCTTCGTGATACCTTGATTGTTCCACGGCCGGAACACCCTCTAAAGATCTGGTTGGGTACCGGCGGAAGTCCGGGTTCTGTTTACCGGGCTGCCGAACTCGGCGTGCCCATGTTCCTGGGTATCCTGGGTGGCACGCCGGAGCATTGGGGACAGTATAGCCGTGCCTTCCGCGATGCCTGGGTTAAAGCGGGGCATGCTGCCAATGAAGCTGACATTGCCGTTGCCGTGCACGGATTTGTTGGTGAAACGGATAATGAAGCCCGGAATATCTACTTGGAACACGAGCTTCGTATGTTCCGGACCGGCTCAGCAGAGATTGGTCGGAAAATGGATGCGCCTTCGGGTCGCGAAGTTGAACTGCAAAAGGGGATGGTGTTTGCAGGTGGACCTGAAGAGGTGGCAGACCGCATCCTTCAGCTCCATAAGCTGCTAGGTCATTCCCGCCAGATCCTGCAGATGGATGTTGGAGGCATGCCGCACGAGACCTTCCTGAAGAGCATTGAATTACTTGGCACCAAAGTCTTGCCTCGCGTGCGCAAGGCGCTTGTTTGATAAGGTTCTACTATATTGGTGCGAAACCAAAGGGTGAATTTATCCAACCACGAATCCGCTCTACAATAGATGGGGCGGATTTTCTGCTTATGGTAGACCGCAGGATTGACTTATCAAACCATATTTACAAGGTTTAGTTGTCGTATGAGGTGGGCTAAAAAAGCCGCACAGTTGATTTACTTAACTCCGCAAGAAAATAAAAGAAGAACAAGGGCTTACAGCTTCGCAAATATGACGGTGACTCCAAAGGTGAAGTACTCCATATCGTGGCCAGTGGTCGAAGCGTATGTTGAGGATAAGCGAGAACTTAATAGATCGTTGGAAAGTGAATGGGATGCCATGCACCGGTAAATATTTAGGGTAGGTTGTATATAATTTAACATATCTAGGCCTTACTATAGTAAACATCTTTGATTCGTTTAGTTGTTTTAAAACTACAATGTATGGCGTTTGATATTAAAGTCTTTGATGAGCATACCCTTTTTGATTACCTAGTCGTGAACCGACCTCACCATCCTGAAGCCCCTGCCTTCTTCATTGTTAAAAAGGGAAGCTTGGTTTTTATTGAAAACCTCCATACCATTACGCTTACAGCAAATTCAGTGTACATTATCGACCCTAAGAAGGTCTATGAAATACTGGAAGTAAGTAAGGACATAGAAATCATGGCGGTAGCTTTTGCAAAGAATTATGTTGAAAAACTGCCTTTGAAAATAGACCGGGTGAATGTTTATGTTTATTTAAGTAACAAAAGAGTAAGGCACTTTCTACCACTTCCGGAAAAGTTTTCTGCTATGGTAATTACTGCAGAACTTTTACAGTCCAATCTTAGCAATCCAACTTCCGAATCTCATAACGAGGAGATAAGCACCCATTTATTTTCAGCTCTTCTTTATCAATTTGTCCAGATTGTCGAGGCTTACTCAAAATCGTCAACAAAACAAAATTCCCGCAAGGAGGAAATTGTACTTACCTTTTTGAAAGAAGTGGAAGAGAATTATCTTAATCAGCGGGACATCACCTTTTACGCAGGGAAACTTTCCATTACTTCAAGGCATTTGTCTGCAGTCCTTAAGGAGGTAGCAGGGAAAACAGCCGGGCAAATCATTTCCGCTTTGCTGTTAAGGGAAGCCAAAGCAATGCTTTCTTCAACGGACAAATCAATCTACGAAATAGCATCAGACCTAAAGTTTAGCGATCAGTATGCTTTCAGTCATTTCTTTAAAAAGCATGTTTTAGAGACACCGACCAGTTATAGACGCAATTTTAGAATATAGAATCTTACTTTTGAACATTCTTTTCATTATTCCCACCATTTTTTGAGGCTCTTCTCGAATCTACCTTTGCCCTGTAAAAATTTAAGTAAATATGAAACTGAAAAACAGGGTATCAGTTTTCTTTCTGATGTTTTTTTTCTTGAATGCAAACGCACAAACATCTCAGCGCATCATGCCGCTGGAAGAAGTGCTGCAGCTTGCACTTGAAAATCATGCACAGTTGAAATTATCCGTAGCAAATGTAAAGATCGCTAACCAGCAAACTAAAGTTGCAGAGCTGCAACAGCTACCTACAATCACTGCAGGTGCAAGTAGCTTTTATGTTGGTAATATCAAATTGATGGATGAAAACTTTTCGAAAGTGGAAAGTTTTGAAATGCCTCATTTTGGGAACACTTATGGCATACAAGCGTCTGAGGTATTATACAAAGGCGGTTTGGTTAAGAAGTCAATAGAAATCTCGCAGCTGAGGGAACAGATCTCTGAACTCGATCTGGAGAGAGACCAGCAAAACATTAAGTTCCTGGTCCTTTCAAATTATCTCGATATACAGAAAGCAATCAATCAAAGAGAAGTCTACCTGCACAACCGCAAACTTGCACAGCAGCGCCTGGATAATGTGCAGAAGATGTATCAACAGGGCATGGTCACCAGAAATGAGGTCATCCGTGGAGAATTGATGATAAAAAATCTTGACCAGGCAATTTTAGTTATCGAAAACAACCGCTTGGCTCACAATTACCAACTGACTACCGCTATTGGTTTGTCTCCGGATGTGCTTATTGTACCAGACGAAAATACCGGAGAAATAGGTGCCTTGAACAATCTGCAGTATTACTTCGATTTGGCACATACAAATCACCCCGTTATCAAATCAGCCAAAACCTCGATTGCTATGGCGGAAAAGAATGTTGAGATAACAAAAAGCGAGAGAATGCCCACAGTTGCTGCTGTTGGTGGTTACAATATGAACCGACCACTTACCAACTCCCTTCCGGCAAAAGATTTATACGCAAGCACCTGGCAGGCAGGCATCTCGATCAGTTATAATATCGACAATCTATTTAAAACCGGCACAAAAGAAAAGTTAAGTAAAATGCAGGCCGCTCAGGCAACAAACGCAATGCTTTTGCAACAGCAGAACCTTGATATTTTGGTAAATACCTCATTCCTCAAGTTTCAGGAAGCTATGAAGCAGGCAGAGATTTCTAAAGAAAGTGAAAAGCTTGCCAATGAGAATTATCGCATTATTGAGGCGAAGTATTTAAACCAACAAGCACTACAGGCAGACATGCTGGATGCAACCAATGCAAAATTAGAAGCAGAGTTGCAGTACGCGAATGCTGAAATTAACGTGCTTTATCAATACTCCAACTTGCTAAGAGCAACAGGGACACTATAAAAATTAAATTTCAAGAAAATGCAGCGTAACATGCAAAATACAGAAAAACAAGTCGAGGTTTCAACTAAAACAGCGCATGAAACCGCGCAAGGGAAGCATAGTAAACATGCTTCAAAAAAGAAAGATAGAAAGTTGAATAGGATCAAAACAACCGTTATTAATTTAGTTGTTTTAACAGTTGCTGCGGGGGGCTTTTATTGGCTGATACAAAATTATTTTCATCTTAACGAAGACAATTTCACGAATTCGGCGCAGGTCGAAGAATTTATAAACCCTGTCAATACAAGAGTATCAGGTTACATCAAAGAAATTCAGTACAACGAACACCAAGGGGTAAAGAAGGGTGATACGCTTGTTGTGTTGGATGACCGTGAGCTTCGCACACAAGTTGCCCAAGCGGAAGCAGCTTATCAAAATGCCCTTGCTGCAAGAGAAGTGACTTTGTCAAGCATAAATACAGTTTCCAACAATATTAACGTAGCAGAAGCCAATATATCCGGGGCTAAAGCAAGGTTGTGGAACGCAGAGCAAAACCTGAAGCGTTATAAAAACCTTTTAGCCGATGAGGCAGTGACAAGGCAACAGTACGACCAGGTGAAAACAGAGTACGATGCAACCAAGGCTGCCTATGAAACCTTGGTAAGCCAAAAGCACAGCGCAACTTTTGCTACCAGTGAAACCAAAAGCCGGCTTAGTGTAAACGATGCAGAAATAAAAAGAACTGCTGCTATGCTAGAAATGGCGAAGATCAATCTTTCTTATGCTGTGATTACGGCCCCTTACGATGGCATCATGGGAAGAAGGTTAATTAACGAAGGTCAATTGGTGCAACCCGGCCAGCAATTAGGAACAATAGTGCTGGACGGTCAGAAATGGATAACCGCTAATTTTCTCGAAAACCAAATGTCAAAAGTGAAGCTGGGCAAGAAAATGAACATTACAGTTGACGCATTGAATGGCCAGCAATTCACAGGTGTGGTTACAGCCATCTCGGCAGCAACCGGCGCAAAATACTCCAATATACCGGTAGACAATTCCAGCGGAAACTTTGTAAAGGTGCAACAAAGGATACCTGTAAGAATTGAGTTTGATTCCGACACCAAGCAAGAGGATTTGCAGCAGCTTCGGGCAGGTATGAACGTAAGCGTAACCCTGAAAAGCACGAAATGATGTCTGATTACAACAGGGGGTTATTCAAAGATTGGGTTCCAAAACCGTTGCAGTTGCTGCTGATCATTGTTTTTACGGTAATCAACATATCCATTGGCAGTGTCTACACTGGCAACATTGCCATGATGACCGGCGATTTAGGAACAATGCCTGAATATTTGGTTTGGGCAAACTATGCGGCTGCCATAGGGTTAGCCGCAGCATTAACCCTTTTTTTGAGGGTAAAAATGCGCTTCCGTGTTAAGGAAACTTTAGTCGTGTCCTATTCCATAGTCGCTGTTTTCTCTTACATAATTGCCACAACCAATGTTCCTGAAGTGATTGTAGCTGCTTCTTTTATCATTGGGTTCTTTAAGATTTTCCCAATCATGGAGTTTATGCTGCCGCTTATGGCTATCATTAGTGGCGAAGGGAGCAAGGGAAAGTTTTACGCTGTTTTTTATCCATTTGCCATCATATTAGGAAACGTATCAGGCTACTATATTATAAAACTTGCTTATCAGACAACTTGGCAATACCCGCATTACCTAACTTTGGCTATCTGCTTGTTGCTGGTCATGTTAAGTGTCGTTTTTATACACGAGAAACGTTTTTCCCGGAAGCTGCCTTTTTCTCAAGTAGATTGGTTAAGCATTTTGCTGTTCTCTGTATCGATGATGTGTCTAGCCTATTTCTTTTCTTTCGGCAAAACACTTAACTGGTTTCAGTCAGAATCAATAAGATTTTCATTTTGGGGTATGTTAGTCAGTTTTGCTGTGATGACATTGCGACAACTAAATCTAAAAAGACCTTACGCCTCATTTGAGATCTTTACAAAGAGCAATGTGTTGAATGTATTACTGCTGCTGGCGTTTACTGCCGTTTTTCTTGGAACAGGTTCTATCCAAAGTATTTATACCTCAGGTGTCTTAGGATATGATGCGATAACAAACGCTTCTTTGAATCTAATGATGATCCCGGGCGTATTGATTGGCGGTATAGTTTCCTATCCCTGGTATAAAAGCGAAAGATCCACGAAAATGCTTATCTTTTCAGGGTTTGCAGCCTTTTTCCTCTATTCTGTCATGATGTATTTTATGATGGTTCCGGAAATGAATTATGGGAACTGGTTTCTGCCCATGATGCTGAAAGGCTATGGGATGGCAGTACTTTTTATAGCTGTTTGGTTCTATACTTTAGATAAGCTGCCTATGGAACAGCTCCTGCAGTCAATTGGCTTGGTCATGACTTTCAGGAGTGTTATCACTACTGCGTTATTTACTTCTTTATATTCTTGGCTTCAATATAAGTTTCAATGGGACAGCGTAAACAATCTTGCTGTATATTTTGATGGAAACCTTCTATCACTTCAAAATGCTTTGGGTGGCTATAAAAACCTTCAGGTGAATGCAGTTCTTGCGGCAAATAAAAAAGTATTTGGATTGGTGAGTTTAGCCGGGTTAGGAATAATGGTTTTTGTTTTACAGCACCACTTTGAAAAGCTAAGGTTTACGTCTTTACGTGTGCTAAGGGCAAAGCTATATGGTAAGCGAGGGAAAAGAAAGATGTTGGATAAGCCGGGAATGGCAGCCACAGTAACAAAGTATTAGCATTGACAGCCTTGTTTTTCAATTGGAGTCCGGTGTTTTCGCTGAGTTCCTTTTTTAAAAATTAAGCGTGTTCAACTTATAGAAAAATCATGTTCTAAAAGTCAGCTTAATACAATATTGCTACCAAGCATATCGCTACCTTACATCCCTACTATGTGTAGAGTCTGCATTAATGTCTCTACACATATTATGATATATGCCTCAACCAGAGAACTGCTGCAACTCAAAAAGTAGTCAATACATTTTTTGAAAAGAACAGTCTAGTCCTGATAAACATAATTTAGGACGGGTCAAAGTGTTTATAAGCGGACTAGTAGGGTGGTAGGCTACTGAAATAATATTTATGGAGACCAATCTTGATAAGTGAAATCAAAAGAAGAGTTTAAGAACTAGAGTAAAAAGGGGAAGTAATAGCGGTAAATATCTTTTTTGTTACTTTTATGTTACTCTGGAAACAAAAAACCCGCTTATTTATCCAAATAAGCGGGTTTTTAAGCTTTATTGTGTAGACCAAAGGATGGAATTATCGATCATTTCCACAGGGATTTTGACTCTTTAGAAGAGTATCTCCATTAATGGTTCTATAAGTGTTGCTCTTGGCATCAACCTCCACTTCAACATACCTCTTTGCCAGATTCATGCACTAGATATATTTTACTTAAAAAGAACAATTTTTAAAATTAGTTTGTTGTTTAACTATTAAACCTATAACTTTGCAACCTAAATTAGAAAATGACCCAGACTCCAACCGTAAATTTCGCAAACTTTCTCCACGAGTTATCCAAGGTGACCTCGGCTATGAAGGGGTTTATGCGTCAAAAATTTAAGGAGCACGACGTCAATATTACCTTTGAGATGCTGCAGGTGCTCCGATTTCTGTGGGGAAAAGATGGCGTAAACCAGCAGGAAATAGCGGATGCCATCCTGAAAGATAAAGCCAGTCTAACCTATTTATTAGATAATTTGGTGCGCCGGAAACTGGTGCAGCGGACTGAAGACAGCCAGGATCGTCGTAATAAAATCATTACCCTGACAGATGAAGGTCAGGAGATGAAGGACCTGATCATGCCCTGGATTACAGAAATGTTTGAGATCGCCGGCCGGAATATACCAAGTGAGTTAATCGGTAGTGGGCTGATTCTTTTTGAGGCGATCTATCTGAATTTCGAGCAACAGAACAAATAAAATTTTTTGATCTATTAGTTAAATATTTAACTGTTTAGTACTTTATGAATTATAAATCTTTCGCTCTGAGCCTTATACTTTCTATTCTTGCCTCCGGCTCTTTTGCCCAGCAGCAGGAACCGAAGGTATATACTATAGAGGAGCTGTTTACACTGGCTGAAGAGAACAGCCAGCAGCTGCAGGTCTCGCGGGCAGGTATAGAAATAGCGGACCAGCGCCGGGAAGTAGCCAAAACTCAAAAAAGGCCAAGCCTGAGCGCTAACTTAACCGGCAGCTACATTGGTAACGCCCGCATCCTGGATACAAAACTAAACGAAGTAGCCAGCGTGGATATGCCCCATTTTGGTAACTCATTTGCCGTGCAGGCCAGCCAGGTTATTTTCAAGGGAGGTGCTATTAACAAGGGTATAGAGGCAGCCGCGCTCAACCAGCAGGTGGCCCAGCTTACTTTTGAGAAGAACCGGGCCGATATAAAACTGCTGCTGGTGGGCCGCTATGCCGATATGTACCGCCTGCTGAACCAACGGGAAACCTACGAGCGCAACATTGACCTGGCAAAGCTGCGCCTTCAGAATATCCAGAACCTGTACAAAGAAGGCATGCTGACCCGCAACGACGTGATACGAAGCGAGCTGCAGATCACGAACCTGAACATGGCGCTGCAGGAGGTAAACAACAACCTAACGATTGCCAACCAGCAGTTAGGTCAGATTGTGGGGGTGCCGGCTAGCACATTCATTGTCCCTGATTCTTCCTTTATACAAACCCTGCCGCAGGTGCAGAACTATGACACGTACCTGGCCCAGGCCCTCAACGACTTCCCGGATATAAAAGCAGGACAGGTAAACACTGAAATTGCCCAAAAGAACCTGGAGATAGCAAAAGCCGACAGACTGCCAACGATAAGCCTGCAGGCCGGAAACTCTACAATAAGGCCGATAACCAGTTCAAATCCAGTGATGGACATGTACTCGCAGGGCTGGAATGCCGGTGTGGGTATAAATTTCAATATTTCATCGCTTTATAACGCCAAGCATACCATTGGGGTGGCCAAGGCCCAGGAGGTGCAGCAGCAGGAACTCCTGACGCTGCAACGCCAGAACCTCGAAAATGAAGTGAACAGTGCCTTTATAAAGCACAACGAGGCCAGAGAGCGAAGCAAGAGCTTTGAGCATGGCGTACGCCTGGCCAACGAAAACTACCGCATCGTGGAAAAAAAATACCTGGCCAACCTGGCCCTACTTGCAGACATGCTGGATGCCACCAATGCCAAGCTGGATGCGGAACTGCAGAAGGCCAATGCTGATGCCAACATCATTTATACTTATTACCAATTAGAAAGATTAGCCGGAAACCTTTAATAGAAATTACAGATCACATATGTCACAAGATACAAACGCACACGCGACGCATACAAAGCCCAAAAAACGTAAAACCGGGCAAATTATACTTAATCTTTTACTGCTGGTGGCCATCGCAGGTGGGCTGATCTGGGTAGCCGGTTTATACTTTGATTTCAGCAAGAACGAGGTGACTAACGATGCCCAGGTAGAGCAATTCATTAACCCGATCAACGCCCGGGTGGGTGGCTACATTGATGAGATACGCTTTACAGAGCATCAGTCGGTTAAGAAGGGCGATACGCTGGTGGTCATCAACGACAATGAAATCCGCATCCAGCTGGCACAGGCTGAAGCCGCGTTGCTTGATGCCCAGGCTAATAAAAACGTGACCAGCTCAAGTGTAAACACCGTGAGCAACAACATTGCGGTATCGGAAGCCAACATTGCCGAAGCAAGAGCTCGGCTCTGGAACGTGGAGCAGAACTATAAACGCTACGAAAGCCTGCTAAAAGACGAAGCCGTGACACGCCAGCAATACGAGCAGATGAAAACGGAATACGATGCTGCTAAGGCCCGTTTGGCTGCGCTGGAGCGCCAAAAGCAGACCACGCAGCTTTCGACCAAAGAAGTTAGCTCCAGGCTGGCGGTAAACGATGCCAACATCAAGCGTGCCGAAGCTGCCCTGGACATGGCAAAACTGAACCTAAAGTACACGGTGATTACTGCGCCCTATGATGGGGTGATGGGACGTCGCACGATGCAGGAAGGCCAGTTGATACAGCCGGGCCAGGCACTGGCCAGCATTGTACGCAGCGATCAGGTGTGGGTAGTAGCCAATTACAAGGAGACACAGACAGGGAATTTGTCTATCGGCCAGCCCATTGAGATTACCGTGGATGCCATAGAAGGCAAAGTTTATAAAGGGAAGATAACTGCCATATCAGAGGCCACAGGTGCCAAATACTCGGCTGTTCCGGTAGATAACTCCACTGGTAACTTCGTGAAAGTGCAGCAACGCATCCCGGTGCGCATCGAGTTTACAGAAGCGAATAGTAAAGACGATCTGGAGAAGCTGCGGGCAGGTATGAACGTAGAGGTGAAAGCAATTTTATAAGATGTCAGAAGTACGCAAAGGACTTTTTAACGATTGGGTACCAAAGCCGGTGGGGCTGCTGGTGATCCTGGTGCTCACGATTACAGCGCTTACCTCCAACGGCCTCTATACCGCCAACATCAACGACATGGTCAGCGGACTTGGCTCGATGACCGAGTATATGATGATGGCCAACTATGCTTCTGCTATAGGTATGATGGTGGTCTTCCCGTTTCTGATTAAGATCAAGAGCTTTTTAAAAGGGCGCACCATTCTGTTGATTACATTAAGCGGCATGCTGCTGCTGTCGGTGGTCTGCGCCCTGACGACTTCTCCGGTGGTGCTTATAGTTAGCAACCTGGTGATGGGCTCCCTGAAGATGTTCACGTTGATGGAGGTGATCATCCCGATCATGATGATGATCAGCCCGGATGGTAACCGTGGGCGTTTCTATGCGGTTTTCTACCCAATAAGCATTGTCCTGGGGCAATTGGGAGCCTATTTCTCAGCGGAACTGTCTTATACCTTTGGCTGGGAGTATGCTTATTATTTTATGATGCCGGGGCTGCTGGTTAGTTTGCTGCTGGTGGTCATCTGCTACCACAACGACCGGACAATGCCCTATGCTCCCTTAAAAGGATTGGATCTGCTAAGCTTCTTTTTGGTGACGACATCGCTGATGCTGCTAAACTATGTGCTGGTCTTTGCGAGGGTGGAAGATTACTTCAGTTCGGTTTATATACAAGGCGCTACCATCGGTTTTGTGATTACGTTGCTGCTCTTCGTAAGACGGCAATTCACTGTTGAACAGCCTTACCTGGACCTGCGCATGCTTAAGATCCGGAATGTATGGGCCAGTCTTGTGATGGTCTTTCTGACGGGGCTGTTCCTGGCGGCAGGTTCTATTCAAAGTGCACTCACTTCAGGTATACTCAAGTATAGTGCCCAAACTAATGCTATACTTAACCTCTGGATGATACCAGGTGTGGTAGTTGGAGGCCTGCTGCTTTTTTTCTGGAACAAGTACGAACACAACCATAAAGGTTTAATCCTGATTGGGTTTGGGGCCTTTATCTTGGGGTATTTGATGCTCTATACCAAAGTAAACCCGGGCGCAGGCATGCATGACTTTTACATGGCATCAGCTCTCAGGGGCTTTGGCATGGTGGTGCTGTTTGCGGGGCTGGGGGTTTATAACGCAGTTGGGTTGCAGATGATGGAGATGCTTTCTTCGGCCGCCGTACTGGTGGTAGTCCGCTCCTTTCTGGGGCCTGCCTTTTTCTCGGCACTCATTTCCTATGGCATGTACCAGGGGCAGGTAGAGAACCTGCAGCAGCTTGCCCAGCACATGGACGTAACCAATACTGCCGTCATGGCGCGTGCCGCTACTTCGGGTGGTTCATTGGGTCTCTACGGTGCAGTGATGCCACAGGCCGTGCTGGTCACGGCTCAGGAGATGCTGGGCTATGTGGTCATGGCAGGCTTATGGATCATGCTGGCGGTATTGCTTTTCCGGTTTGGCAAAATGAACCGCCGCCGACTAGTCAACTGGCGTAAGAAGTGGCGCAGCATTGTAGGGGTACCTGCTGTTACAGGCTAAGCAAGTATAAGTTTTGCTGTAATAAGGAAGCGCTGATAGCCCGCGACGATGTGCTTAAGGTGAAGCCGCCATATACGAAACTGGGGATAACAAGCCAATGCCCGAAAATGGACGCCAACTGACCTTGCAGGATTTCTGCCAGTACATGGGTATTTCGTTCGAGCCACTTAGTGGTACGGGTATCGCTCTTGTGACTGGTAAAATATAGGTTACAGCCTATATGTAGTTAACAAGCCAATAAAGAAAGAATTAGTTTTAAAGTATTATGCGTCACTCGAATTTATCAAGAACACCAGAGGGCATTTATCACATTCTAAAACCCGAATGGCACCTCTCACAGGACTTTAGGCACGCACGCAATAGCACGTTAAGGGAGCTCCCTATAACAATTCAGGATGTAAACTGGCTACTGAATACGGTGGAATGGCGGTATAACGTGGAAATGGAGGAGGTGGATATCTCACTTAATCTGACCGTGTCGGATCTTATACACCTGATTCTGAAGCACATTAAGAGAAGAGCTGCCTAGAT
The DNA here is from genome assembly GCF_022601975.1 of Pontibacter sp. E15-1. Taxonomy (GTDB): domain Bacteria; phylum Bacteroidota; class Bacteroidia; order Cytophagales; family Hymenobacteraceae; genus Pontibacter. The sequence goes on along the minus strand of NZ_JAKVIR010000019.1, from coordinate 32,219 downwards.
AATGGGTAAGCGCCTCATTAGTAATCCAATAATTTAAATCGAATAGAAATGAATACAAAACCAATAGTAAATAACTTTCTAAATTCCAAGGAGAAGAAACTTGCCTTTTTCCAGAATCTTGTACTAATAGCCGTCGCTGATAAGTATGTAGATGATGCGGAAAGCGATTTCTTATTGACGGTAGGAGAACAACTAGGGCTGACACAGGAGGACACCCTTCCTATTGCTGAAAACTTATCCTCCCTTGCTTTCATCGTTCCAGAACTAGGGCTGCATAAACATCTCGAGCTCCAGGCCCTCATCATGATGGTCCTGCAGGATGGCAAAGTGGAAGAAAGGGAGTATAAGTTATGCCTGGAGTATACCAGAAGCATTGGTTATACGCAGGAAATTCTGGATAACTTGATCAGGCGGCTAACTGTGGGCTAATAAACTTTAGAAGGTGAGCGATTTGACGTGGAAGGTGCCTATAACACACGGTATCAATTGGTGAATAAACGAATTGATAGGGCGCATATCAAGGGTACGGGCGAGCGCCTCACATAACCTGGCAAATACGCTATCTTGTATTCCGGCGCTGAGGTTGGGAAGGAATATAGCAGATACATTACTTACTTGCAGAAGCTGCATTACCTGACGGGGGAGGTTGAATATCTTGAGTTGGAGGAACTACAAGGCCTCAGCGGCCTAAAGACAATCAGAGTAGAAGTTCATTTGGGTGAGAGCTCCAACTGATGAGTCCGTGAAATACTTATTATAAGAAGATATAATGTAGTATACTTCACAAATACCCTTTAATAATAGTTGGAGTGTTAATTTTTTGCTTACCTTTGGACCATAAAACGAATTTAGTCTATACAGTTTGAGCGGAAAAGATGAAAGCATAAAGGCCGAAATCCTGGCTGAGGCTAAGAAGCTTTTCATCCATTATGGATGGGGTAAAACCACGATGGAGGATATTGCTAAAGCGGCAGGAAAGGGTAAAAGTACGCTCTACTACTACTATAAGAGCAAAGATGAAATCTTTGACGAAGTAGTAACCAACGAGATGGACGAAATGTTTCGAGCCCTGCAAGAGGAAGTGGGAAGGGTGCACACTGCTGAAGAGAAGCTAATAGTTTTCGGCCTTACTAATTTTAAGCTGTTGCAGAATAGAACGATCCTCGGGAAAATAGTGCTCCGCGAAATCTCGGCTAATATACCAAGGTTAGTAGGCTTGAGCCGACAATATCAAAGAAAGGAGATTAACACAGTGCGCAATATCCTTATTTTAGGACTTGAGAAAGGAGAATTTGCCGGTTATACAGTGGATGACGTTGATGCTATTGCCTTTTCGATGACCTGTGCCTTGCGTGGTTTGAAGGTTGGGTTAATTATAGAAGACAGGTATGCAGACTTAGAAAGCAGAATAGATATTCTAACTAATCTTTTGTTGAGAGGACTCAAAGCCTAATTTTTTTCTGCTTTTTTAGACCAAAATACACTTTTAGTTTAAAAGATTGAAGAAATGCTTTGTTATTCGTGTGTATGATAATGGGTAGCCAAATCACTATAAGTTCTTTTAGTTACAAACTATAAAGCGAGTTCAGAACTTGTTTTTTACTTTAAGGCAAGGTTTTAAGGCCATCAACTCAGATTTACCCACATTGCTATATAGAAAGAATATTATTTTAAATAAGTTAAGTATTACACAGATGGGCAAAATACTTCGTGAGAAAATCCTCGCCCGCGAGAAAAGTGCTGCTTACCATGCAGCAGAAAGGGCGATGGCGCAGGGGGCCTATCCTTATTTCAGATCAATAGAGTCTGCGCAGGATACGGAAGTGGTTATAAATGGCAAGAAGGTGTTGATGTTTGGGTCAAATGCCTATCTGGGACTCACCAATCACCCGAAAGTAAAAGAAGCCGCATTAAAAGCCATCGAGATGTATGGTACCGGGTGCGCGGGCTCTCGTTTCCTGAACGGAAACCTGGATATTCACCTGGAACTGGAGAACCGGTTAGCCGCGTACGTGGGCAAAGATGCAGCCCTTGTCTTTAGCACTGGTTTTCAGGTTAACCTGGGGGTTATCTCCAGCCTCACGGGCCGCAATGATTATATCTTACTGGACGAGTATAACCACGCCTCCATTATCGATGGCAGCAGGCTTTCATTTTCGAAAGTGCTCAAGTACAAGCACAACGACATGCAGGATCTGGAGCAGAAGCTGAGCCGGTTGCCATCAGACGCTATTAAACTGATCGTGGTGGACGGGGTATTCAGCATGGAAGGCGATATTGTAAAACTTCCTGAACTCGTGGCACTTGCCGAGCGCTATGGAGGCAGCATCATGGTAGACGACGCACACGGATTAGGTGTGATCGGGGAAAGAGGGGCTGGCACCGCCTCCCACTTTGGCCTGACGGATCAAGTCGATCTGATCATGGGAACCTTCAGCAAATCCCTAGCTTCCTTAGGTGGCTTCATTGCCAGCGATTTTGACACAATCCAGTACCTGAAGCACCATGCCCGCTCACTGATTTTCAGCGCCAGTATGTCGCCGGCTTCGGTGGCCAGTACACTGGCAGCATTGGACATCATTCAAACCGAGCCGGAGCGCCGGCTGCAACTTTGGTCAAATACAAACTATGCCATACAACTACTAACAGCCGCCGGACTGGAGCTGGGGCCAACGGAAACGCCCATCATCCCAATCTATGTGCGCGACAACGACCATACTTTCCAGGTAACAAAAGTGCTGCAGGACAACGGCATTTTTGTAAACCCGGTGGTAGCGCCTGCCGTGCCTGCCGATTCGACCTTGCTGCGGCTTTCCATCATGGCGACACATACCTTTAGCCAGATCGAGGAAGCCGTAACAAAAATAGCGGAAGCATTTAAGCTTCTTGGCATTAACTCCCGAAATGCATCCTATGAAGAAAGTGCTGCCTGTTGAGACAAAACAACAGCTGAAAGCCTTTATAGACTTTCCTCATGCCTTGTATAAAGACGATCCGCACTATGTGCCCGAGCTTTATATCGCGCAGAAGGATCTGTTAACTCCAGGCAAACACCCGTTTCACGAGCATTCGGTGCTGCAGCTATACCTGGCTTACCAGGGAAATAAAATAGTAGGTCGGGTTGCGGCTATACTTAACAACAACCACAATGCCTTCAACAATACTCAGGATGGTTTCTTTGGTTTTTTTGATTGCGTGGATGATGGCGAGGTAGCAGCCATGCTGTTCAGTGAAGTGCAGCAGTGGCTGTATGCAAAAGGGGCTAAAACGGTGATTGGGCCTGTTAACTTCTCGACCAATGAAACCTGTGGTTTGCTAGTGGAAGGCTTCGACAGCTCGCCGATGGCGATGATGCCCTATAACTATAAGTATTATATCCAATTGCTGGAGAAGATGGGCCTTCAGAAAAAGGTAGACCTGCTGGCTTACCAGTTCCTGGCCCAGAACTACAACGATAAGCCGTATCGCCTGTCAAAAGTTATCCGGAAGCGGCTCGAACAGAAAGATATCATTATCAGGCCGATCAACCTGAAGAACTATAAACAAGAAGCAGCCAGCCTGCGTGAGATCTATAATTCTGCCTGGGATAAAAATCTTGGCTTTGTGCCGATGACTCCCAAGGAATTTGATTACCTGGCCAAGGACCTGAAGCTGGTGGTAGATCCGGATTTCTGCCTTATAGCCGAGCATAAGGGCAAAATGATCGGGTTTTCTCTGGCTATACCAGACATTAACCAGGTACTCAAGAAGATCAGAAAGGGTCGGTTATTACCAACCGGCATTTTCAAGTTGCTGCTGCTGCGCAAAAAGATAAATGCTGTACGCATCATTGCTCTGGGCGTGGTGGAAGGCTACCGAAAAATGGGTATCGAAGCAGTGTTTTATGGCACGGCCATGCAAAAATACCGCGAGAAAAACATGAAAATGGCAGAAGCTTCCTGGATACTGGAAAACAACGTGATGATGAACCAAGGCCTGCTGAACATGGATGCCAAACCATACAAAAGGTACAGGATTTACGAGAAGGCACTATGAAGGAACGGGTACTGATAACAGGGGCAAGCGGGTTTGTAGGCTATCATCTGGTGGAAGCTGCGGTGCAGGCAGGGCTGGAGGTATACGCCGCCGTGCGTCCTTCCAGTGAGGTAGCCCATCTGGTGTCTTTCGATATTAAGTATACCGCGCTCGACTTTAACGATATAGGCGCTTTAGTCAGGGAACTGGAAGAGAAGCAGTACCACTACATCATTCATGCTGCGGGCATAACCAAAGCCAAAACAGCGCAGGAATACAACAAAGTAAACGCTACCTATACCCAGAATTTGGCCTTGGCGGCTACAAAAGCAAATATCCGGCTGAAGAAGTTTGTGTTCATCAGCAGCCTGGCAGCACTGGGACCGGTGAGTTATACGGACGCCAAGCCAATCTGTGAGCAAAGCAGGGCACAGCCGGTAACGGCTTATGGCAGGAGCAAACTACTGGCAGAACAATACCTGTCGGAGTTAAAAAGCCTGCCACTGGCTATCCTTCGCCCCACAGCGGTGTACGGCCCCCGGGAAAAAGATATTTTCATCATCCTGAAGACCCTGAACCTGGGGGTAGAACCTTACATCAGCCGTAAGCCGCAGTGGCTAAGCTTTGTGTATGTAAAAGACCTGGCAAAGGCGGTGATGCTGGCATTGGAGGCAAGTATAAATCACGCCAGCTACAATGTTTCGGATGGCAACAGCTACGACCGTTATGCCCTGGCAAGTATAACAAAGCGTGTACTCGGGAAAAAGTCGGTCAGGTTTCATATTCCAATCGGTATGATGACTGTAGTGGCCAGCCTGCTGGAAGCAGCTTATACGGCCAGCAGTAAAACACCTGCGCTCAACAAAGAAAAGCTGAATGAACTGACTGCTGAAAACTGGAACTGCAGCATCAATAAGATTAAAAATGACTTGGGCTTTGTACCGGAATATGACCTGGAGCATGGCCTGGCGCTGACCTTAAAATGGTACAAAGAACATAATTGGCTTTAAGTTTAAAAATATAAAACAGTTTTAGATACAAGTAAATAAAATGGAATATCAAGTAAAACCAGCCGAAGGGCGTTTAGGTATCCTGCTACCGGGTTTAGGGGCAGTTGCTACCACGTTTATAGCAGGTGTGGAGGCTATCCGTAGAGGGTTCTCCCAGCCAATTGGTTCACTGTCGCAGATGGGCAACATCCGTCTGGGCAAGCGTACAGAAAACCGCAACCCGCTGATCAAGGATTTTGTGCCGCTGGCAAACCTGAACGATATCGTTTTTGGTGGCTGGGACGTGTATGAAGACAATGTGTTTGAAGCCGCTGCAAACGCCAAGGTGCTGGAACCGATGCTGCTGCATTCCATCAAGCCGGAGCTGGAAGCTATAAAGCCGATGAAAGCGGTTTTCGATAAATCCTATGCCCGCAACCTAGATGGTACTAACGTGAAATTAGCAGCAACCAAGTATGAACTGGCCGAAGCGCTGATGGAAGACATGCGCAACTTCAAGGAAGTGAACGGTTGCGACCGCCTGGTGATCGTGTGGTGCGGATCTACGGAAGTATATACGGAAATAAGCGATGTGCACAGAACCGTAGCTGCATTTGAAGAGGGCCTTCGCAACAATGATCCACGCATTGCGCCTAGCATGATTTATGCCTATGCTGCTGTGAAACTGGGTGTACCTTTCGCCAATGGTGCGCCGAACCTGACAGTTGACATACCCGCTATCGTAGAGCTTGCCAAAGAGAACGGCGTAGCCATTTCCGGTAAAGACTTCAAAACAGGCCAGACGCTGATGAAAACCATCGTGGCTCCAGGCCTCCAAGCGCGTGCGCTGGGCATCAACGGCTGGTTCTCGTCCAACATCCTGGGCAACCGCGACGGCCTGGTCCTCGACGATCCGGATAACTTTAAAACCAAGGAAGTTTCCAAACTGGGGGTACTGGAAGATATCCTGCACCCAGACGACAACCCGGAGCTTTACGGTGATCTCTACCACAAAGTACGCATCAACTATTACCCTCCTCACGGTGACAACAAAGAGAGCTGGGACAACATCGACATCTTCGGCTGGCTCGGTTACAAGATGCAGATCAAGATCAACTTCCTGTGCCGTGATTCTATTCTGGCAGCACCAATCGTGCTGGACCTGGCCCTGTTTACTGACCTGGCACAGCGTGCCGGCATGAGCGGAATCCAGGAGTGGCTGTCGTTCTACTACAAGTCGCCACAAACGGCAGAAGGCCTTCGTCCGGAGCATGACATCTTTAAGCAGCTGATTAAACTGCAGAACACGCTTCGCCACATGATGGGAGAGGACCTGATTACGCACCTGGGCCTTGACTACTACGAAGACTTTGTAGAGGAAGAGCTTTAACAGATTTAAGGTGCTTAGAATACACAAATTAGTTTCCACCAGCCTTGGCATCGGCTATATAGGAAAGGGAGGAGGTACGGTAGCCGCCGTAGCCGTTTGTCTTTGCCTGTATGCCACGCAATGGGCTGGTGGGAGCCAGCTTGTGCTTTGGCTCCCTATCATAACGCTGTTGTTGACGGGGGTAGGCGTCTGGTCCGCCACGGAGGTTGAGCCGCTGTGGGGCAAAGACGACAAGAAAGTAGTGATAGACGAGGTGGCGGGAATGTGCATCAGCATGTTGTTTATACCTGTTAAACTACCGTACCTGTGCGCAGGCTTGGTCCTGTTCAGGTTCTTTGATATTGCGAAGCCGCTTTTTATAAGAAGGCTGGAGAGTGTGGAAGGAGGCCTAGGCGTAATGCTGGACGACGTATTGGCGGGCGTTTACGCGAACTTAATTTTACAGATACTTTTATACTACAAGGTTTTTTAAATGTTCACCTTCCTGAAGGCGCAGGCTGCCTCTCTGGTAGCGTCTGCTGTCGATTTTCTGGTGACAATCATCGCTGTGGAACTGTGCGGCTTCTGGTATTTGGCCGGCACCACAGTGGGCACTGTATCAGGTGGTGTAACACATTTCACCCTGGGCAGAACTTGGGTGTTTCATGCTGCAGACAAAACTATACCGGCACAAGCAATCAAGTATTTCCTGGTCTGGAACGGCAGCCTGTTGCTTAATGCATCGGGCGTGTATGTGATAACGCATTACGGAGGGGGTAGCTATGTCTACTCCAAGGTTATTACGTCCGTGCTTGTCGGTTTTTTCTATAACTATTTAATTCAAAAACGATATGTATTCAAGTAGGAATATATATAAGCTATATATAAACGGGTTGCTTTTATCGCTGTTACTGGTGGTTTCAGGTGTAAATGCGACCGCCGTAATGGCACAGGGTGCCGTTACAACTGTAAAAGGCACTGTAAGGGATGCTGTTTCGAATGAGGCGCTTATCGGGGTGTCGGTTTTTGTGCCGGGCACCAGCATCGGTACCAGCACCGACTTTGAAGGCAACTACCTGATCAGAACAAATCAAAGTATAAACAAGGTACAATTTTCTTATTTAGGATACGAGACCGTAACACTGGGTGTGTCGCCCGGGCAGGAGCAAACGCTGGACGTGAAGCTTAAAACCGGCGCCAAGCAGCTGAGTGAGGTGGTCGTGGTTGGCAAGAAGCGTAAGGTGAAGTACAGCAACAAGAACAATCCGGCCGTGGACCTGATCCGGGAGATCGTGGACCACAAGGAGCAGAACCGGCCGGAGCACTACGACTATGTGCAGTACGAGGAGTACGAAAAAACGCAGATGTCACTGGTGAACACGCCGGAGAAGCTGAAAAGAAACATCTTCCTGCGCAAGTATGACTTCATTACCAGCAACCTCGACACCACCGTGCTGGAGGGCAAGGCGCTGTTGCCGTTTTTTGTGCAGGAGCAGCTGGCGGAGCATTATTACCGCAAGGCCCCGGAGACCAGAAAAACGATTGTGAAGGCCGAGAAGAAAGTTGATTTCGGTGAGTTTATCGACAACAAGGGCTTTACCTCTTACATGCAGCACATGTACCAGGATATCGACATCTACGACAACAACATCACGATCCTGACGAACCAGTTCCTGAGCCCTATCGCCGATATGGCCCCTACTTTCTATAAGTTTTACCTCACAGACACCGTCACGACGGAGAGTGGCAGAAAGCTGGCAGAGCTTCGGTTCGAGCCGCGCAACCCTGCCGCCTTTATGTTTACGGGCAAGCTGCTTGTGACGATTGACGGCACCTATGCCGTGCAGAGCGTGGAGATGGAGGTGGCAAAGAGCGTGAGCATCAACTGGGTGCGCGACCTGAAGATCAACCTTGATTTCGAGAAGAACCCGGACGGGCGCTACCATCTGAGCAAGAGCGTGATCAAAACCGACTTCGGGCTTACGCAGAACAGCGATGCCGGTATGTACGGTGAGCGTGTTGTATCATACAAAGACTTTAAGGTGAACGAGCCACAGCCTGCTTCCCTGTACGAAGGCGAAGCCGTGGTGCGCGTGGAGAGTGCCATTGCCAAAGACGAGAGCTTCTGGCAGGCCAGCCGCCACGATTCCCTTACAGCCGTGGAGGCCAAAACCTATACCAACATCGACAGCCTGGTGAACATGAAGTCGTTTCAGCGGACCATGGATTGGGCCACTGCCCTGATTGCCGGCTACAAGCGCCTGGGGCCGAACATCGAGATTGGCCCTCTGAACACGTTCTACAGCTTTAACCCGGTAGAGGGGTTCCGCCTGCGCTTTGGCGGCCGCACCACCACCACATTCAGCAAGAAGTACATGCTGGAGACCTATGCCGCCTACGGGTTTAAAGATGAGAAGTGGAAGTACTACCTGGGCGGCAGCTATTCGCTCACCGACAGGTCTATCTATGAGTTTCCGGTGCGGTCTATCAGCGCAAGCTACCAGAAAGACACCAACATCCCCGGCCAGGAGCTGCAGTTTGTGCAGGAGGATAACTTCCTGCTTTCCTTTAAGCGGGGCGAAAACGACAAATGGCTCTACAACGAGACCTATAGTCTTAACTACCTGCACGAGTTCGAGAACCACTTCTCCTACAGGATTGGCTTCAAGAACTGGCGGCAGGCAACAGCAGGATCGCTGCAGTACGTGCGCAATGTGGAAACAGCGTCGGGCGAAATGGAGCTGCTGGATGTGCCACAACTGACCACATCAGAGGCCTCGCTGGAGCTGCGCTGGGCTCCGAATGAGCAGTTCTTCCAGGGCAAGCTGTACCGCACGCCGGTTGCTAACCGGCATCCAGTGTTCACCTTACGGGCAGCGGCCGGTATGAAAGGTCTGCTCGATAGCGAATACGAGTACCAGAAAGTTGCCCTGAACGTGTACAAGCGCTTCTACCTGTCGCAGCTGGGCTATTCGGACGTGGTAACGGAAGGCGGATACATTTTCGGGCAGGTGCCGTTCCCGTTGCTGATGATTCACCGCGCCAACCAGAGCTATTCGTACCAGCTGCAGTCATACAACCTGATGAACTTCCTGGAGTTTGTCAGCGACCAATACGCGAGTGTGCACATCGACCACAGCTTCAACGGCTTTATCATTAACAAAATACCGCTGCTCAAGAAAACGAAGCTACGGGAGTTTGTTACCTTTAAGGCGCTGTACGGCAAGGTGCGCAGCGAGAACATGCCGCAAGGCGACCCCGACCTGCTGCGCTTCCCGACCTTTGACGACGGGCGGCAGGCGACGTACACGCTGGAGGACAAGCCCTACATGGAGGCCAGTGTGGGCATCGGTAACATCTTTAACTTCTTCAGGATTGATGTGGTGAAACGCCTGACGTATCTCGATCATCCTAATGTGTCAGATATAGGTATAAGGGGTAGATTTAAATTCGATTTTTAAATTAATAGCAGGTAAAGTATGGACAAGAACTCGCTTCGTGACGCCCTGCAGCAGGGAATCTACTCGGTCATTAACCCCTTTGTGCGGTTACTGATCAGGCTGGGATTCACACCCAATGTGGTTACCACCACCGGGCTGATCCTGAACATCGGGGTTGCAGCCATTTTTATCTGGGGAGGGGAAACCAGCAACCGGGGCGAGCTCGAGTACGTGGGCTGGGCCGGAGCGCTTGTGCTGTTTGCCGGCGTGTTCGACATGCTCGACGGGCAGGTGGCCAGGCTCGGCAATATGAAGTCCACCTTCGGGGCCATGTACGATTCGGTGCTCGACCGCTACAGCGAAATGATCATGTTCATGGGTATCTGCTACTACCTGATTGCCCACCATTACCTGCTGAGTTCACTTTTTGCCTTTATTGCTCTTATCGGCTCCATGATGGTGAGCTATACCAGGGCACGGGCCGAAGGCCTGGGCGTGGAGTGCAAGGGAGGCCTGATGCAGCGCCCGGAAAGGGTGGTGCTGATAGGGGTGTCGGCAATTGCCTGCGGTATAATCTCTTCCTTTGTAGGGGCAGATTACAAAGTATACGTGGAGGGCATTCCATTCCATGTGTTCGAAACAATGTCGGTGTTTACGCTGCCTATCACCGTGATGGCGGTAATGACGAACATCACGGCTTATAACAGGCTGATGGACTCCAAAAGAGCCATGGAGCAGAAAGAGATGGCAACACGCTAAGGAGAAGTATAACAACGTGAGAAAGATTTTTTACCTGGCGCTCCTGCTGTTTTGCACAGGTATAGATAGTGTCAGTGGTAGTGACTTAACCGGTATAGCCGAGGCGAAGACTGACACCCTGCCGGTACCGAAGGGCATCAAGGAGTTACTGTTTTATGTGCAGCGTGATCCAAATCCTAACACGGTGGTATACGAACTGAACCGGACGGCGCAAGGAGCGTTAAACGAAGCGGAGCCGATTTACCCGTTCTGGATCCGATATGCAGATGGCGGAGAGCGTAAGGAGCTAAACTATATTCAGCGCAAATTTGCCTATGGCCTGAACACCAAAAAACTGGGCAAAGACCACTATGAGGTCAAGTTTGTGAGTTATGGAAAGCTGCCGCTATACCTGCGCAAAACAGCCGATGGCAAATACCGTGTATATACCACGCTAAACAAGAAAGAAGTGATTTTGGACCGCGTGTTTGTGCGGATCGAAGGCGGTACATTTTGGGTGCCCAATGTGCTGTATGTTGAGTTGAGCGGCCACGATGCCGCTACTGGAAAGGCAGTAACAGGACATTTTAAACCTTAGTTTACAGATGAAAAAGAATTTCGTGTCTAGCTCGCAGGAGTCTGTCAGGATGTTCAGGTATGATTGGATGGAGGCGCTGTCCAAAGTGCACTGGACGGTGCCGCTCTACCTTTACGTGCCGGTCATCCTCTTCCTGAGTTGGCTGGCGCTACATGTGGAGAAACTGTCTGTGCTTGCCTTTATGGGCTACGCCGCACTTGGCTTGTTTGTCTGGACGTTGACGGAGTATGTGCTGCACCGCTTCGTTTTTCATTATGTGCCGAAGGCGAAGTGGGCACTGCGCCTACACTTTATCTTCCACGGAGTGCACCATGACTACCCAAACGATGCCAAGCGGCTGGTGATGCCACCATCTGCCAGCATACCTATGGCCACGGCGCTATACTGTCTGTTTGCGCTACTGCTGTCGGGAGGGGAGCTGTACGCTTTTTTTGCAGCCTTTCTGTTGGGATACCTCTTTTATGATATTTCGCATTACGCCCTGCACCACTTTAACTTTAAAGGGGAGTTCTGGATGAAGCTGAAAAAGCATCACATGCTGCATCACTACTCCGATGCTACAAAAGGTTACGGAGTGAGTTCTTCTCTCTGGGACAAGATTTTCGGTTCTGATTTTGACAAAAAATAAAATGGCTTTAACAACTACCGCAACAGAGGGGAAGGCGAAAGTAAAACGGAAAAATGCCCTTGTTGTAGCTGCCCTTTCTGTTGGCTATTTGCTGCTGTCGTACCTGCTGGTTGGGTTCAAGTCTGATCAGCTGGTGCTGGTGGGGCTGGCAAACGCCCTGTATTTTGCGACGCCCATCACCCGTAAGTTTATCACCGGGTTCTCGATCTTTATTGTGTTCTGGGTGCTCTACGATTACATGAAGGCCTTCCCGAACTACTGGTTCAATGCCGTACACATCAAGGACCTGTATAATGCCGAGAAAGCTGTGTTCGGGATACGTGACGGCGGTGCTATACTGACTCCCAATGAATTCTGGCAGCTGCACAGCCATACCTTTCTGGATGTGCTGAGCGGTATCTTTTACCTCAGCTGGATACCGGTGCCGCTTGCCTTTGCCGGCTTTCTGTTCTTCTGGAACCGACAGCAGTTTGTGTACTTCTCGCTCACTTTTCTGCTCGTCAACCTGCTCGGCTTTGTAGTCTACTACCTATACCCGGCCGCGCCGCCCTGGTATGTGCAGCTGCATGGCTTTGACTTTATCGCCGAAACACCGGGCAATACGGCCGGTTTGGTGCGCTTCGATGAGTTCTTTGGCATTAAGGTCTTTTATTCGCTATATGCCAAAGGCTCCAATGTGTTTGCCGCCATGCCTTCACTGCACTCTGCCTATCCACTCATCGTGCTCTACTATGCCTTAAAGAACAGGCTGGAAGTGGTAGCCAAAGTGCTCTTTACCATCATTACGGGGGGTATCTGGTTTGCGGCGGTCTATACCTCGCACCACTACGTGCTGGACGTGCTGGCAGGTATAGTGTGCGCCACAACGGGCATCCTGCTCTTTAACGGGCTGATCAAAAAAGACACAGCTTTAAGCCGGGCTGTGAAAAGGCTGGTTGTGGCAGTGAAGTAGTAATAGAGCCCATCCGAAGTTTCGCCGACGAGTGCCGGAGCATGTGCAGCAGATAACCATTAGCTTTGATAAGATGGTGCGGCATTATGAGGTGACATACGCTGCTTAACTTAGCAGCAAAAGTAAACCACCTGTGTCTTCAGAACTTTTGGCACAGGTGGTTTAATACATGCGTCGGGCTGAAGCGCTTGTTTTTAAACGCAGCTAACTTTTATACATTCAGGCTCGACATCTGATCTTTTTGGTAGCGTTCTCCGGCGGCTACGCCTTGTGGCGCAATCTTGTCAATCTGCTGCAACTCTTCTTCTGTAAGCGAGACGTCCACAGCCCCCACATTTTCCTCCAGGTACTTTCTGCGTTTGGTGCCGGGTATCGGCACAATGTCCTCTCCCTGTGCCAGCAGCCAGGCAAGCGCCAATTGCGATGGTGTACAACCTTTCTGGCGTGCTATATCCTCTATCTTTTTCACCAGGTCAATGTTTTTCTGAAAGTTCTCCCCCTGAAAACGCGGTGAGTGCCGTCTGTAATCATCCTCCGGCAGGTCTTCGAAGCGCTTTATCTGGCCGGTCAGGAATCCCCTGCCAAGCGGACTGTATGGCACGAAACCTATACCCAGCTCACGGATGGCAGGAAGTATCTCGTCTTCCACGTCGCGGCTCCAGAGCGAATACTCCGTTTGCAAGGCTGTGATCGGGTGCACGCTGTTAGCCCTGCGGATGGTGTTGGCAGAGGCCTCTGATAAGCCGAGAAAGCGCACCTTGCCCTCTTTCACCAGCTCGGCCATGGCCCCTACGGTATCTTCAATGGGTGTATCCTGGTCCACGCGGTGTTGGTAGTAGAGGTCGATATGGTCTACCCCCAGGCGTTTCAGGCTTGCCTCGCAGGCCTTCTTTACATAGTCCGGCTTGCCGTTTATTCCTAAGTAGCTGCCATCCTCACCGCGCACGTTGCCGAACTTGGTAGCCAGCACCACCTGATCGCGGCGGTCTTTGATGGCCTTTCCCACCAGCTCTTCGTTCGCCCCCACGCCATACATGTCGGCAGTGTCCAGAAAATTTACGCCCAGTTCCAGTGCCCGGTGTATGGTGGCAACAGACTCCGCATCATCGCGGTTGCTGTAAAAGTCTGACATGCCCATGCAGCCCAGGCCCAAGGCTGATACTTCAGGTCCTTGTTTTCCTAGCTTTCTTTTTTTCATAATCTAGTAGTCGGTATTTTAGTAATTGATTTATGCAGGCAGTACAAGCCGCCCACTTTAAAAACGTAGTAAAGTTGAGTTTGTTCCTGCAAAACAGCCAAAGCTATTCAGAAAGAACTACTTCCATACCCCCCCAAACCAGGCCGTAATTACTAACTGCACTTGTTTAGCGGCGGCTAAGTATTCTTTTGCTGCTGTTCACTGATATAATGCTCTCACAGCAGTGGATCATCACTGCTTGCAGAGGCGGTGGGGCGGGGGGCATGACTCGCTCAAGCAGAAGGTATCCGTGGGCAAAGTGTCAGTGAAATCATCCGTATGTAGCAAAAGTGTAAAATAAACTTAATCAGATAAAAATGAATGAATCAACCTTACAGGGAAAGAAGGCGCTGATAACAGGCGCTTCCAGCGGATTGGGATTTGCTATGGCAAAAGCATTGGCGCAGGCTGGTGCTTCCGTTGCCATTACGGCCCGCAAAAGTGATAAGTTGGACAAAGCACTGGCGCAGCTAAAAGAGCAGCAGTTAGATGCCTATGCCCTGGAGATGGATGTCCGGGACGAGCATTCTATCGAAAAGGCTGTGCAGTGGGTGCGGCAGCAGTGGGGAAAATTAGACCTGCTTGTCAACAACGCTGGAATCGGGATGCGAACGGTTAACCCGGATTTTCTAACTAAACCGCAGCCTTTTTACCAGGTTAGCGCCGCAGGCTTCCGTGACCTGATCGATACCAATCTGACCGGCTACTTTCTGGTTGCCAAAGCTTTTGTTCCGCTGTTTCTGGAGCAGGGCAAAGGCAAAATCGTGAACATCTCCATGAACCACGAAACCATGAAGCGAAAAGGATTTGTACCCTACGGTCCGTCAAGAGCAGGTACCGATTCCCTTTCCCACATTATGGCTGAAGACCTAAAGGAATACCACGTTGATGTAAACATGTTGCTGCCTGGCGGGGCCACCGAAACAGGTATGATACCCGAACAGGCGAAAGAGGAAATCAAAAGCCGATTTCGGCTACTTGATCCGGATGTGATGGCCACACCAATTATCTTTCTGGCATCTGATGAAAGCAGTGGAATAACCGGTGAGCGCATTACCGCTACCACCTTCGACAGCTGGCGATCAAGCTTAGCTACAAAAAAGTAATCGCCCCATTCTTCTGGCTACTGCACCATTACTCTCTGCGCTATTTTCAGGAGGGATCGCAGCTATTACAGGAGGTGCAATACTGCAACAAAGCAATGATGGCAGATTTACAAATGATGAGACACTTGGGCGTCTCATCATTTGTCCTATTTTCATATGCGTTGTCCTGATGCCCTTTACAAGCCGATTATGATATATATAATGATTTATAAAGACAGAAACTACATAAATGGCGTTGTTTTAAATCAGCAAGATGAAGTGCGACAGATGTATGTTCCTTTAATAATTTATAACGTCCATGCTACCTGCCTTTCTTCCGGGCAATAGAATAGCCAAAAGCAAGAGCCGAAAGCATGATAGTACTGAGCAGACCTTCATTTAGCGGTATCCCACCTATTTTTTTTATTTTGTCTGGAAACTCGGCTTCTAAACCTTTAGCACCGGGAAAAGCAAAGCTAGTGGCCATGGCTATCCAGAAAAAGCTGGGGAGAACGGCACCCCCTAATAATTGTGTTTGGTTGTTGTTACCTTTCTTTTGCAACAGGTACCAACCGCTACTACCCAGCAAAGCACCTAACATAATGGTCATGGCATCGTGAAACTTGGCGTGTGGAGTCCATCGGGGGTTAAACAAATGGGTTTTGTTCCAATCGGCTAAGAATCCACCCACCGCCGTAAATGCCGCCGCAGACATGAGGATGATGCGGCCTACTCTATTTTGCTTCATAGTTTTTGCTTTATGTAACAACATATATACCTTTAAACATTTACTTTCAAAACCAACTTAGGTTGCTTTCGGTAATTGGCCGGGACAGAAGAGGTATTTTTGTAAATACCAAAAACACAGTAACCAGCCCACCAACCCTTATTGCATGGTAGTAGCCCACTATCCAGTTCATCTAAAGCACCGTTGTATTTAAAACAATTTGCTTAACAGCCTCCACCCAAAGTGGATGTGTATTCAGGCTTTCTATCAATTGCCAGCGCTATCCACCTGCTTATTCAAACTTCTCTTTGGATTATAAGCCTACTTCTATTGTAGGTTCTATGTAATCTGCAACAAACGCGGGACTAAAAACCAGTACATTCTTTTTCCCTGGGCAGGTAGCTCTTTTAGCACATCGTCAGTAAATGGCTTTAGCCAAGGATCATTACCCAGGAGCGACTGAAACGAAATAGTATACTAGTGTTCTGTTATTTAGTTAATTATAATTCTTTGGCCAATAGACGCGATGTTTCAGAACATTGAGCCCTTGCCCTGGTACATAATTTTGCCAGGAGCGAGCGTGTGGGGCGATCGACAACATTTTACGCTTTAAGCGAAAAGGGCCAGTTCTGGCTTCCTGATCCCCTGCCCAGGTGATCGCTGAATTACTGCAGTCCGTGAGAAACCTTCTAGGGGATAATGCTCTGCAACTATTGATTGGTAACCGGGGAAATCAGACCTGCCAACGATACGAATAGCAATTAAGTAATGCTGCGACCTTGGAAGAACGGTTGGAGACACTGGCCAAAATCCGCTCCGAGGAAGGCTATATAGCTGAATTGAAGAAAGAGGACGATGCATAAAACTATTATCCGATCTGTGCATCGGCTACCGAACGACAGGGTTTTTGCAGAGCGGAGTTCAAGAACTTTAAATCGCTGATCGGCAAAGAATATGAGGTTAACAGAGTTAGGCGTATCATCACAGACGGCCAACGTTGTGTCTATGGCATCACTAAGTAGCGTTTCTCGCCAGCGGCAGTCAAGCGTGTAACAGGCACAATCGCTCTCACTATAATACTTAGCGATGCTTTGATAGTTCTAACGGCTACACCCGACGTTCTGTACATAGAACGATAATCTACTATCAACTGCCTACTGCTCTTCTTTGTCGCTAGCCATCGGACTGAAGAACTCTGTTTCTTATCTATTAAGACATACAACGGTTTTAATGGTAGCAAGCGTATATGCTTTAAAATTAAAGCATATACAGGGTCTTATAATTTGCGATATGTTAAACAGCAAACGGTCTGTTTTGCTTCACACATCGTTTCGTCTCCAGCCGCGAGTGATGCAATGTCCCTACAGCCGTAGTTGACAAGGAGAGCCAAAGTGTTACCTTTGTGACCGTTCACCTTACCGGATTCTTCATGTCACAGGACCAATTCTCTGAAATCACTACGTTCATCCAACAAGCCAGAAGCAGTGCCCTGAGAGCCGTCAACACAGAGCTGATCAATCTGTACTGGCAGGTGGGGGAGTACATCAGCAGGCGGATCGCCACCGCCAGTTGGGGCGAGAAAACAGTCGATGAGTTGGCCGCCTACTTAAAACGAAACCACCCGGAGCTGAAAGGCTTCAACCGGAGGGGGCTGTACCGTATGAAGCAATTCTATGACACCTACTCCACAAGCGCTTTAGCGCCATCGCCAGGACCGCAGGCACCGACAGCCGGGGAGCAGGAGCCTCAAATTGTGTCATCGCCAATGACACAATTAGGGTCAAGCAGCCTGAGCGGCAGTGAGCTGGCCAAAGTAAGCTGGACTCATCACCTGGTGCTGCTGTCACGGGCCAGAACGGAGGAGGAACGGGAGTTTTACCTGCGCCTCTGCATTCAGGAGAAGTACAGTGTCAAGCAGCTGGAAAGGCAGATCAACAGCGGCGTGTTCGAAAGGGTGATGCTGGGGAACCATAGCCAGCCGCCGGCGATCAAGGGACTGGACCAGGAGGTGGTGAATATCTTTAAGGACAGCTATGTCTTTGAGTTTCTGAACCTGCCGGAGCCGCACAGTGAGGGGGTGCTTCAAAAAGCGTTGATCGCCCAGATGAGGAGCTTCATTCTGGAGCTGGGCAGGGACTTTTTGTTTGTGGGGGAAGAGTACAGGCTTCAGGTCGGGAATAGCGATTTCTATATAGACCTGCTTTTCTATCACCGGGGTTTGCAGTGCCTGGTCGCCTTTGAGCTGAAGGCCGACAAGTTCAAGCCGGAGCATCTGGGGCAGCTTAACTTTTACCTGGAGGCGCTGGACCGGGACGTGAAGAAGTCGAACGAGAACCCCAGCATCGGCATCCTACTCTGTAAAGACAGGGACACAGAAGTGGTCGAGTACGCCCTGAGCAGGAACCTATCCCCGGCCTTGGTGGCCGAGTACAGGACCCAGCTGCCAAATAAGGAGCTGCTCCAGCAAAAACTGCATATGCTGTTTGAGGCAAACCAAGAAGGCAGTGAATTATAGCCAAGTGGCCTGCTTCCTCTAATTCCTCGGTGACTTTGTTTTACATAAAAGATGTTATACCCCTGTTTAAGTAGCCTCAGCTTAACGACAGCATTGAGACCGTTCAATTCTGATTGGCTTGCCAGACAGAGCTCCATCATACCTGCGCAGAGGTAGGCCTGCCGCAAAAAAAAATAGCACCGTCATTCGCTCATCATGTTACAAACAGGGACAAAAACGTTTCTGTTTGAAAGACCATAATCATCCCTCACTCCCTGTAAATCGCTATACCCAAAGCGGCGAGACGCTCTTTCGCCTAGTTTTCCCATGTTACAGAGGAGTTAAAAAATACCTTTTATATATATATTAATTACTATATGTTTGCTCTTGCTTATACCTGCCTGACAATCAGGTGCAGGGAATTTTCCCTTTCAAGATAATGACATTTAAGATATGGATGCGATAAAACGGATCATTACATCTCTTCTCCTCTTCCTACTGACGCTTTTACCATTTACACAAGCCTTTGCGCAAAGCGAGGACAGCTACACGCCGAACTTGCCGAAGGTGTTACCTCCTACCCCTGAAGCGGCATCTCTAGGTCGGTACGGCGAGGTGCCCGTCTCCCTGCACACGGGCGCGGCGAACGTGGGCATCCCTATCTTCGAGCTTGGCGGCAAGGGGATCAGCGTGCCAGTGAGCTTGGGCTACAACTCCTCGGGCGTCCGGGTGGAGGAGGTGGCCACCTGGGTGGGCATGGGCTGGAGCCTTAACGCAGGAGGGGCGGTGACGCGCTCGGTGCGGGGCCTGCCCGACGAGCAGGGCTTCTTCGTGGGCGATGCCTTCAACGCCGATGGCACGCCCTACGCCCCTGCCTGCGATCCGCAGAACGCCGACTATTACGAGCGCATCCGAAAGGGGGAGACGGACACGCATCCGGACGTGTTCTACTACAACCTGCTGGGGCGCTCGGGCAAGTTCTTCTTCGACAAAAACAAGACCCCGCTGCTCACCGCGCGCGACAAGCTCGACATCGACCACCCCTTCGACAGCCCGACCGTCTCCCAGCAGTGGCGTATCCGGGACGAGGCCGGGGTGACCTACGTGCTGGGCTCCTTCGAGGGGGCGGGGGCGACCGAGTACACGGAGAGCAACAGCTTCTGCTCCTATCAGCAGAGTCTGTCGAGCACCCGGCCCATGGACGCGGTCACCTCCTGGCTCCTGATGGCCGTGATTTCCCCAACGGGCGACGTGATCCGGTTCAACTACGAGGGCTACACGATGCGCTACGAGGTGAACGGAGGGGGCTCTATCTCCCACAAGGTGTGGGGGACGGGCAGCCAGACCAAGCAGAGCATCTGCCAGAAGAACGAGGTCACACAGCACGCGATGCGCCTGACAAGTATTACCTCGTCTGGCGGCAGCGTGGAGTTCTCCACGTCCGTGAACGGCAGGAGCGACGTTTGGAAGCCATCCTACCTGGCTGCCGGGGCGGAGGGCCCCGAGGCGCTGGTGCAGATCATCGCTAAAGACCCCCAGGGGGCCGTCGTCCGGGACTTCAGGCTAGGGCAGGGCTACTTCGGCTCTCCCTCAGACGTGGCGGCGGCGGCCACGGGCAGCGTGGCCCCGGAGATGGCCAACCGCCTGCGCCTGCGCCTGGACGAGGTGCGGGAAACGCTCTCTGGGCAGCGCCACGCCTTCGGCTACTACGCCGCGTCGGACGACAGCTGGCCCTCCAGGCTCTCCTCGGCCCAGGACCACTGGGGCTTCTACAACGGCAAGGCCAACCAAAACCTGGTGCCGGGGCTAACCTACGACGGGGTGCCTTACCCGGGCGCGGACCGCGAGCCGGACTTCAACTACATGCGGATGGGTGCCCTTAGGAGCGTTACCTACCCCACGGGGGGCACGAGCACATTCGAGTACGGGCAGCACGACTACAACGGCAAGCGGCGGATGATACAGTACAGGACCCGCACCGAGTTTCTGGCCTCGGTGTACGTGAACACCTACAGCGGCTACGGGAACTCCACCAGCACGGACAACGCGTCCTTCACGCTGGCGGAGGCCACCTCTGTCGACATCAGGTGCACCTTCAACTGCACCCAGCCGGGCGGGTTGGAGGGCTGCGGCTTCGTGACCCTGACCTTCCCCGACGGGCATAGCCAGGAGTACGGCGACTGCCTGGCTGCGGGCACGGCGATCCGACTGGAGCCGGGCACCTACTCCCTGTCTGCGCAGATTCTGGGCGGGGAGGCCGAGATCTCTTTCAGCCTGCAGGCCAGGCAAACCGAGCAGGTCCCGGACGGGGAGCTGCAGAAGGTGGCCGCGGGCGGGCTGCGGATCGAGCGCATCGCCTCCGACGGCCTGCAGGGCCCGCCCGTGGTGAAGCGGTACGTGTACGAGGTTTCCCCGGGCGTCTCGAGTGGCTCGCTGCTGCGGGAGCTAAGGTACGAGCGGACTTACACTAAGGACGACGGCTACTACACATCGGGCAAGACAGGAGAGTCGCTCACCATTTGCACTGACAAGGGAACCAGCTTCGCCGAGTACTTGGAGGTCACGGCCCTTTCCTACGTCCCGCTCTACTATGCGAGCGACTACGGGCTGGGCTACAGCCTGGTAACCGAGCTATTGGGCGAGAGCGGGGATGGGGGCAGGACGGTTTATGTCTACGGCCTGTCGGAGGACGACCTGGATCCCACCTTTCGGCACGGCCTGGAGCCGGTGCTGGCCCACCGCAACGGGCTGCTATACGACAAGACGGTCTACGGGGCGAATGGCAACAAGCTGCAGCGCGTTTCTAACCGCTACACGTTCCGGGACCTGGTGCGAGTGTACGGCTTTGAGTTCAGGCAGGACCACTACTCGGGCTGCACCCGGTGCGGGGACACCGAATACTGGGTGGATCCCTACGCCAACCTCTCGGAGTGGTACCACCTGGACTCGGTGATCACCCGGACCTTCGACCCCTCCGACGAGACCCTTTACACGCAGTCAGTGGAAAAGCGCTGGTACGAGAACCCGGCCCACATGCAGCCCACGCGCGTGGAGACGCTGCGCTCGGACGGGCAGCGGGAGGGGACGCTGACGCTGTACCCGCACGACTACGGGATAGGCACGGCTTTCCTGGAGAAGATGAAAGCCGCCCACCTGGTGGCCTTCCCGGTAGAGCAGGTACTGTATACAGACAGGGGCGGGGCGCAGCGGGTGCTCGGCGGCAGGCTGGTCAAGTACCGGGAGGATGGGCAGGGCCTGAAGGCCTCCGAGCACCTGCTGGAGACGGAGAAGCCCGTGGAGGAGGCATCCTTTAGCCTTAGCAACCGTCCGGCCGTGGGTCTGCGGCCGAGCGGCACCCCGGAGGGCTTTTTCCCGGACAGCCGGTACGCGGCGCGGGTGGCTTACGACAAGTATGACAGTAGGGGCAACCTGCGCCAGTTCAGGACTGTGGACAGGGAACTCACTGCCGGGGACGGGAGTCAGGCTCCGGACGGGCAGCCGGTGGCCTACCTGTGGGGCTACGGCGGACAGTACCCAATCGCCCAGGTGCAGAACGCCCCCTACGCAGAGGTGGAGGCTGCATTGGGCGGTGCCGCCGCGGTGGAAGCGTTGGCCGTCAGCTCCGAGCCTTCCCAGGCCCAGCTAGACATGCTCAACGGCCTGCGCACGCAGCTGCCTGATGCAAGAGTGACCCTTTATGCTTACGCTCCCCTGGCGGGGGTGACGAGCGTAACGGACCCGAACGGGCGCGTGACCTATTACGAGTACGATTCCTTCGGCCGGCTCCACCTGGTCAAGGACCAGGACGGCAATATCCTAAAGCAGCAGCAGTACATCTACAGGAAATAGGCACGGCCGATGCATTCAAAAGACGTTCCAATAAAAGGCATAAAATACTATATGAAAGCAACTTACTCTCTGCCAAGGGGGATGACCCTGGCCCTGCTTCTTTTCCTTTGCCTGCTCGCCGGGCGGGCCTCCGCCCAGTCCATCAGCGGCCCAACCGTTGTGCAGGAGGGGGAGACCCACCGCTACTACTACAGCGGGGAGACAGGCGGTTTCCCCTCCTGGAGCGTGACGGGCGGCACTATCACCCGAGAGGAGTATAACTTCGTGGATGTCCGATGGGGCACGGCGGGATCCTGGCGGGTGGACTACACAGACGGCTACAGCAGCGCCACCCTGTACGTGACCGTCAAGAAGGTGGCGCCCGTTGGGGCGACCCTCTCCAACCCGATCGTGGTTGGGGACCTTTCCGCCTACACTGCCACACCCTACGGCCGCACGCTCTCCAACGCGACTGCCAACGGCTACGGCAACGAGTACGGACAGGCCAGCGACGACATCTACTACAAGTTCACCCTTGCCTCGCAGCAGGAGGTGCTCCTCTCGCACTGCGCCTCTGGCTTCGACACCTACATGCACCTGCTGGACGTGAACGGCAACCTCGTTGTGAGCAATGACGACGGGGGCCCACTGTGCACGGGCCAGACCTCTTCGATCAAGCGCACGCTTGGGGCCGGCACCTACTATGTGGTCTCCGAGGGCTACGGCTCCAACAGCGGCAGTATCACCACGCAGCTGAGCCTCTCTGCCTGCGGGACCCGCCCGGAGGGGGCCACCCTGTCAAACCCCATCCCAATGGGCACCCTTAGCAGCTGCGGGGCCTCCGACCCCGACACAAAAAACACTGGCACTTCGAACTGCTTCGGCAACTTCTACGGACAGCCCAGCGACGAGGTCTACTACCGGTTCGAGCTGGCCCATAGTACAGAGGTGGAGATTTCCCACTGCGACTCGGGCTTCGACACCTATCTGCACCTGCTGGACGCGGGCGGCAATCGCATCGCCTATAACGACGACTACGGCCCCTCGTGCCCAACTAGCAGCCGCGCCTCGCTCCGGCAGACGCTTGCGGCCGGCACCTACTACGTTGTGTCGGAGGGCTACGGCTCCAACAGCGGGGACATTACGACCGTGATCCGCACCGTTCCCCCGCAGGTGGCCGTCTCGCCCACCTCAGCCGAGGTCTACGCCGGCAGCCCGGTGACGCTGACGGCCAGCGGCTCTGGCACCTACTCCTGGTCGCCGGCCGAGGGCCTTAGCGCCACCTCGGGCGCCAGCGTCACCGCGAGCCCCGAAGCCACGACCACCTACACCGTCACGGCTACTTCCGCCGGTGGCTGCGTGAGCACGGCCTCGGTGACTGTTACTGTCGCCCAGAACATGAACCACATCATCACCAACACCATCATTGCCCGGGGAAAGAAGACGGTAGCGAACCTGGAGGGGCTCACCACGGACCAGCGCCGGCAGCACATCGCCTATTTCGACGGGCTGGGCCGCCCGATCCAGGAGGTGAGCACGCAGGCAAGCCCGGCGGGGAACGACATCGTGCAGCCCATGGGCTATGACGCGCTGGGCCGGCAGCCCCGCCAGTACCTGCCCTATACGGGCGGCACCAGCGGCTTCTACAAGCCGGACGCCCTTTCCAAGGTGGAGAGCTTCTACGCCGCCGCGGGAGACAGGATAGACAACGACGTGCCCTACGCCCAGACCGTCTTCGAAGACTCCCCGCTGAACCGCGTAGCCGAGCAGGGGGCCCCGGGCGCCGCCTGGCAGCCGGTGCCGGGCTCGGCCGCGGGCAATACCGTAAAGCTGGCCCACCGCCCGAACCGGAAGGGAGAGGTGCGCCTGTGGCGGGAGGCCGCCGAGGGGGGCTTCATGAGCTCCCAGCACGAGAACCCCATGGGCAGTGCCCTGCAGTTCTCGGGCAGCAACAGCTATCTGCAGGTGGGGGACAAGGAAGTCCTTGCAATGGACAACGCCATGACCATTGAGGCCTGGATTTACCCCACGGCGGCAGTTGAGGGTATCATCGTCAACAAGGAGGGGGAGTATGAGATCGCGCGCTACCCGGACGGCACCATCCGCTGGGCCTTCGCCAACTCCTCTCCGGGCTGGGTATGGACGACCACCACGGCGGTGGCCCCACTGAACGCGTGGACGCACGTGGCGGTGGTGTACGGGGGAGGGCAGGTGAAGACCTATATCAACGGGAAGATAATTCACGCCCTGCCGGCCTCCGGCACTATCGCAGACGTTGAACCTACCCTGAATGACTTCCGCATTGGCGGTAGGCAGGGTGGAGGGCAGCTTTTCAAGGGCGCCATCGACGAGGTGCACGTGTGGGCCGTGGCAAGGACGGGTGCCCAGATCGCGGCCGGTGTGCACAGCGTGACCGCCCCCGGCACCTATGGACTTGCGGGCTACTGGCGCATGGAGGAGGGGCAGGGGCAGGGAATCTCGGACGCGTCCGGGTTTGCCTGCACGGGTACTCTTGTGAACGCCTCCTGGCGCCTGCAGGGCTTCTACGCCCCCGGCACGCTATACGTGTCCGAGGCGCGGGACGAGCAGCAGGCCCTCACGATGGAGTACAAGGACATGCAGGGGCGCGTGGTGATGAAGAAGGTGCAGGAGGCGGAGACCTTCGCCGATGTCACCGCCGAAACGGGCTTCATGGTCACGCAGTACGTGTACGACGACTTCGGGAGCCTTCGGCTGGTGATCCAGCCCGAGGGCCTGCGCGGCAACTTCCCCCCAGCGGATGCCACGGGGAGAATAGCGCTGCCCAAGGGCTCCGCCTTCTTGGCCAACTGGTGCTTCTCCTACGGCTACGACGCCCGCAGAAGGATGGTCACGAAGCAGGTCCCGGGCGTCAGTCCGGTGCAGATCGCCTACAACCGGCGCGACTTGCCCGTGCTCACGCAGGACGCCGAGCAGCAGATCAGAGACGAGTGGACTTTCACCAAGTACGACGCGCTGGGCCGCCCCGTGATGACGGGAACCGTTACCATGGCCAAGGACCTAGCCACCGTGCAGGGCGAGCTAAACCAGGAGACGGTGCACTTCGAAAAGGACGATCTGGCCAACGCAGAGGTTGGCTACACGCTCAACAACGCCTACCCGCGCGGCGTGACTGATGCGAACCTGCTCACCATCGCCTACTATGACAACTATGACTATGAGAAGATCAAAGCCTTTGCCTTTACCGGTAACACGGCCCTGAGGGCCGTGTGGGTGCGGGGCCTTGCCACGGGCGGCAGGGTCCGCAGGATGGAGGGCCTTGCCAAGGGGGCGTGGCTGACCTCGGCGAGCTACTACGACAGGGAGTACCGCCCGCTCGAGGGCGTGTCCGACAACCACCTGGGCGGCACCGACCGCATGGCCACCCGCTACAGGGACGACCTGTCGGGACTGGTGGAGGAAACCACGCTCACGCACACCACGGGCACATCCACGCGCACGGTGATAAACCTGTTCACCTATGACCACATGGGCAGGCTGCTCACCACCAGCCAGAGCATCGACGGCGAGGCTCCCGTGCTGCTGGCAAAGCAGGAATACAACGAGCTGGGGCAGCTGGTGGACAAGAAGCTCCACTCCACGGACGCCGCCCGCGTCTATTTCCTGCAGTCGGTGGACTTCCGCTACAACATCCGCGGCTGGCTCACCTCCATCAACAACGCCACGCTCACCAGAGACGACAAAAACGACGACGACGACGATAAGTTCGGCATGGAGCTCTCCTATAACCAGGTCAGCGGAAGGAGCTACAGGGGGGGCGAGACGGGCGCGGCCACGGCGGCAAAGGGCTTTTTCAACGGCAACATATCCGAGGTGGTCTGGCAGACCTCCGTCAGCACCGGGCAGCGCGCCTACAGCTACGACTACGACAAGGCTAATCGCATCACCTCTGCAAGCTACCACACCGCGTCCGCGGACGGGGAGGACTTCCGCATGTGGGGCGTGGGCTACGACGCCAACGGCAACATCAAGTTCATGAACCGGGCGGGCATGATCTCCGGTGCCGGCAGCCCCAAAGACTACGGTCGGCTCGACGCGCTCACCTACCACTACACGCCGGGCAGGGGTAACCTGCTGCTGGGCGTGGACGACACGGAGACTACGGCCGCGACGCACGACTTCGAGGACAAGGGAGGCCGCAAGTACTCGGCCGGGCCGGAGTACGGCTACGACAAGAACGGCAACATGGAGCGGGACGACAACAAGGGCATCACCAAGGTGTCCTACAACCGCCTGAACCTGCCCTTCCGCGTCGAGTTCGAGGGTCCGGTCGACGCGGCCGGTTTGTCGGTTAACCGCATTGAGTTCACCTACACGGCCTCCGGGGAGAAGCTGCAGAAGAAGGTGTATGAGAGCGGCATGCTCACCGGTACGACCGACTACGCGGCGGGCTTCGTGTACGAGCAAGGGGATCCGGTGTTCGTGCACACCCCCGAGGGAAGGGCCCTCTACCAGCCGGACCAGACCTACAAGTGGAAGTACGAGTACCACCTCAAGGACCACCTGGGCAACCTGCGCCTCACCTTCAAGGACATGGTGCTCAACTCGCAGGGCCTGACCATGGAGCCGGTGAACTCCGAGGAGGAGGAAAGCAAATTTGAGCGCGTACCACAGACCAGGCGCCGGGATCGCGGCCACGCCCGCACCGGCGAGCACGCAGCCCGGCTCAACGCCCGCCACGGCCTTGCACTGGGGCCCTCCAGTCGGCTGGAGGTAAGGAAGGGCGAAAAGGTCGAGGTGGAGGTGTTCGGCCACTATGAACGCGAAGACAGGAAAGGCATCGTCAAGAGCCTAGCAGCGATGCTGATAGGCGGTGTTGCCACACAGGCGGCGCAAAGCCATAGCGAGGGTGTCGCGGCGAAAGGCAAAAGCCGCTTCCCGCTGCTTAGCGTGGGTCTTGCCCTCACCCCGCAGGTGGTGCAGAAGCTGAAGGGGGTGCCCGCTGCCTACGTGCGCTATGTTGCCTATGACAGCGCGGGTGCCTATATTGGCAGCGAGTACAGGACTATTACGCGCGGGGCCCGCGGCAACTGGGAGCGGCTCGGGCTGGAGTACCGGGCTGAGGAGGACGGCTTCCTGGAGGTGTTCTTGGCCAGCGAGAGCACAGAGGATGTGTATTTTGATGACATGAGCATTGAGTCCAGCACGCTGGACGTGCAGGAGAACCACTACGACCCTTGGGGCCTCAACCTCGTCGGCATCGAAAAGCAGGGGACGCCGGACCACTTATTCCAGTACAACGGCAAGGAGAAGCAGACCGAGCTGGGGCTCAACTGGATGGACTATGGGGCCAGGATGTACGATGCCCAGATCGGAAGATTTAATACTGTTGATCCACTGTCTGACATGTTCAATAGTGAAACGCCTTACCACTATGTGCATAATAATCCATTGCTCTTTGTAGATCCTACAGGGATGGCAGCCCAATATAATTGGGAAACTGGAAAGTACATGGATGGTGACAGAGAAGTGGGTTGGGATGAAGTGCAGCAGCAGTATGGAATTGGGAATAGTAACGGTGGAGATGACAATAAGAAAAAGAATACAGGTAATAGTCTTGATGTGTCTACAACAGAAGGGAGACATAACTATATATCTGATTCTTTCTGGGGACTAGTAAATAAAGTTGCGGAGAAAGTAGACGAATTTACCTCGATACAGGGTAAAGATCCTGAAACAGGAGAAGTCACTGTTTCAATACCTAATCCTTTAGTTGGTTTATTTGCTAGAGGAGCGAGAAGTAGTACTGTTTTCATCAATGGATTCAGTCGTTCGAGGCTATTAGGGCAGTCTATTAGACAAGGAGCTAAACAGGTTGATTGGATAATGGCAAAGCATGGCCCACAACAGTTAAGTAAGTATGCAGGTAAAAGCCAATTCTACATTGGTTCGCGTACACAGCTACAAGGATTAATTGAGCAAGCAACACATATGCCTATGGTAAAGCAGGCTAATGGGAATATTCTTAGAGTAGTAACAACAAGAAGTAATGTTGGTTTTGATGCTGTAACCGGAAAACCTACAAATGTTTACTCTGTCATAACGAGTCCTAAAGGAGATCTTATCACCGCTTTCCCTGGACTACCAATTAATTAAAAGTTAAATTATGCCATTAACTATCAAAGTGGAAGACTTCAAAGGTAAAGTAGTTGCAAATTTATTGGACAACAAAGGAATGTTAAATAGACTGGTAAACTATTGCTATAAAAATCCTAACTTATTTAAAGTCTTCAAGTATATCGATCTGTACGATGATACAACCTTTAATAGTCTACAAGTTAAGGATCTTATTGATGATATTTATAAGCTGAGATCAGACAGCGATGTAGTTGATGAAGAAAGGGTTCTACTATTAGATCAACTTAATGAGTTTTGTAACAAATCATTAGAAGAGCCTCACATGTACCTCAAATTTTATGGAGATTAAAATTATATGCAATAGTCAGGATGTAAGCTGACATTATCTGGCATTGAACATTAGTTAACCTGACATTTCCCAAACAACATTTTTCTTTCGTAATCCCCTCTCACTAAACCATGGAGGGGTTGCGAAAGAAAAATGAACCTGTAAGCCTTCTGCTACAAAGGTTAGCAGTTGTGTCAGGTCAATTAGTGGCAATTACATATTATCAAAAGCCCTTTCTCTTCGGATTGGGCCTTTGCTTTTTTAATTGTTTTTGGATCTACGACTAGTGTTCAGTCAAGTGATTATTGCTGGGTAAAGTTTTTTGAGTTTCACCCGGGCGTCTTTGGTGGTGAATTGCCAGTTGACCCTTGTCTGCTTTTGGTTCCGCTGGCTGTACCAGGCTTTCACCTGCTGCTGCAGGGTCTGCCTGTCAGGCACCCTTTTGTCCAGGCCTTGCCTGGTGAGCACGCTCAGCTCGCACTCGGCGATGTTGAGCCAGGAACCGTGCTTGGGTGTCCGCACCACCTCCAGCTTTTCTATAATGCTTCTTGCCCTCTCGGGCGAGTAGACCTCATAGAGTGCCGCTAATTTATGCGCGCTCAGGTTGTCTTCCACCAGCGTGACCCGCTCGGCGCCGGGGTACATGTCCTCCACGATGTGGGCCACCACCCTGGCATACGTCCGGCTTGTGTGGTCCTCCTCCACGAGCACCTCCCTGCGCCTCGACAATCATGTACAGGTCGGCCACTCCCTCCCGGCTGTACTCGTAGTCCTGGTAAGTGGCCCCCTCGCTGTCTGTGAAGGGCTTCCTCACCTGGCTGATGAGCTGCTTGGGGGACTCGTCGAGGTTGACCACCGGGAAGCGGGCGTCATAGGGCCGCTCGTACACCCCCAGCACACCCTCCATGCCGCACACAAACTCCGGCCCGGCCTCGGGGATCACCCAGCTCTTCACCTGCCAGGGCTTGAGCTCGTTTTTTTTAGCAGCTGCCGCACGCTCTCGTGGCTCATGTGGGGCACGTGCTCCAGGGCCACCATCCGGTCCGCCAGCAGGCGCAGGCTCCACTGCCGGTGGCCTTGCGGCGGGTCGCTGCAGCGCAAGGCGATCAGGGCGGCCTCTGCGCGCCCGTCCAGCAGCTTTTCCCGCAGGGGCTCCCGCTTCTTGCCGTGCAGGGCCGTGTCAAAGCCCTCCTCCACGAAGCGGCGGCGGAGCCGCTCAATCGTGGAGACGCTCGCGCCATAGGCCGAGCCGATGCGCTCGTCGGTCCAGCGCTTGTCCCCCTGCTCGTCTGCGGCCAGCAGCAGGTAGCTGCATCTGACCTGGGCCGATTTCGAGGAGCGATGCCGGATGATATGGGCTAAGTCTGCCCTTTCTTTGTCTGTTAACTTTATCCTGTGCTTTGCCATAAAGAATACAACAAAAACCCAGCAAAAATGGTTTGACTGAACACTAGTTAGGCTGTTGCACGATAAAGCGGAGTTCGTGTGCTGCTGACTTAGTTGCGCCAGCTAACAAATTAAAGCTCCCTTCATCTCACTCGTGGGCCTTCTTCTGAAATAGGCTTACAGTTTTTAAACACATTTCACCCAAAGACCAAACTAATTTCAAACCGAAACCAACGCTTTTCGTTGTCCCAGAAAACGGCCGTTTTAGCAGTACAAGCTTGTGAGGTTAGTCATGATATTGCCAATATTGCTTCACGTTGCCTAGTGTTGCTGATGATGTTGCTCATTTAGCAACACCAGGCAATTGTTATAATTGCACTGCAATTCTGTTTGTTGCCTTGAGAAATGAGAACACACTGATATAGACGACGAGCGAGGCTGTCGTCCAAAAATTTACGTCTTGCTAACCTCAGTTAGGATCAAACCAGCTCTTAAAACTGATGAAATTATAAACTTGATTTGATCGAATCAATTGTAGACGCTAGTAAGGCTGGTATCTCGCCTTTAAGTATTTGACTGTATTTTGCCTCTTTCAAATTCAAGACATCAACGGTCAAGCAGTAATTAGGGTCTATAGTGTATTCTTCAGAATAATGTTCACACAAGTACCTATGAAGTGCGTCAGCATACATGCCTAACTCCTCTCTTGTTAGGCCGTCTAACTTCGCGACAAACCATATCCCTCCCAATCTTGGACCCTTGTCATCATCAAATGCGAATACATGGGTCGGCAAAACCTGAATAGGTAGCCCGTTTATGTTCAATATGGATCTTGTCTTTGGCTTGGGGAGAAATCTTAGGTCTTTAGAAGGTTTCCATTCATCAAAATCAAAATCCTCATAGTTCTGAAGAATATTAATATTCCTCTCGTACATTAATTTTGTGGTTCTGTGGGCAGTAGCACTGTGATCACTTGACAAGTGATCAATCTTGTCTTTTATCAACTGATTGTCGTTTTCCCTAAATGTGTTACCCAAAGCGCTAATACTCCTTACCCAATAGTCGCCGCCTCCTTCGGAATCTGATTTCTGCTGAAACTTTAGATTTTTGATCAAGGTCTGTTGCCCTCGTGGAGATTTTCTTCTGAAATCTATCAGATTCTTGATGGATAGCTTTTCCATTTGTAAATTTCTGTTTATTAAGTTACACTATCACGCTTGTCAACAAAAAGGGAAGCAACTCTTCATGTTTAGTTAAGGCCTTGGCTTTAATAGTAGCGTGTTGAAGTAAAGCAGGCGTACACAGTTGTTGGCTACGTTATATATGAAGATAATTTGATGGGCTACTCCAACATCTTATATACACCGGATCTACAGTTATTGTAGAAACCTAAATATAATAAAATAATATATCCTCTGCCACTACGCTGACCTGATTATCAGCTCGATATACCTCAAGGCAAAAGCAACATGAAGTGAGCCATCAGATATGAATGTTGCTGGCCAGAATCAGACAGCAGTGCGAAGCATCAGACAGTGTTGCTCCGTATTGCAATTTTGTTGCTTGATGTTGCTCCAGGACAGCATGACCCTGTGACACCGTTACCGAAAAACCTGAAACAGTGCCTTCTTGCATTTCAAAGGATGATTTTACCAGATATAGCATTTGTAATGCCGTTTTAGCAAACTGTTGCTGTGTTGTTGCCCGGTGTTGCTCCTGTCTGTATCAAAATACGCCAATTTACTGAAACACCCAAAAGCAGCTTCTGCTGTAGCGGGACGGCCACGGCTTCTGGCATTCGACAGAGGAGCATGGGAGCAACAATATACCGGCAACAGAAAGCAACGCTTCGACACCATGGGACAGACTAGCATGGCCGTGCCCCATATAGCCACGCGAAGGTTTATCAACCGGGATGCTGGCAGCCAAAGAGTAGCCCGAAAAGCGCTTCAGACGTCCAGAAAGCAATGTGTGTTAATCTGTATGCCTCACTCCGTGTCGTGCACCATTGCTCAGCTGATACGTTGCCAACAAAAAGCAACATTTGACAACGCAACAGCAACGCAGTGGCAGCCCCGTCTGGTGATGGGCTGTCCCGTAAAAGGGGGATATTTCGATACATCGGAAGCAGGTGCAGATGGTTTCTTTTGGGTTGGGAAAAGTTTGGTTTCGGTTGCAACGGGTTTGGAAAAGGTAGTTCGAACTGTTTGCTCTAGTGCTTCTCCAATTTAATTATTAGACAAAGGGTTATCTATATTTACCTTTTGGTACTGTTTAGCTAGCTTTACT
>NZ_JAKVIR010000018.1:137244-145646 GCF_022601975.1 Pontibacter sp. E15-1 | reverse complement strand
GTAAGGATTCACACCAGTACACCAACAGGGCCAGTAAATTGAAATAATGAAATGACACAGTTTAAATTACACTCCCGCTAACGCTGGTGGAGCCGTCTACCTGATTACCTGATGTTTTTCTTATACTTCTGTAGAGTATCCTGATTTCACTATAGCTGTCAAACTGCATCTCTGATAAGATTTTATTTGATAAGACCTGGTTCTCTTCCAAGATCTTTAAAATCGTATACCTGTGTAGCCCACAGTTCATCGCTGAATAGATGGTCTCTAGTGGTGCCTTACACGCTTTTGTGGGATTCGCTTGGTAAATATCTATGATACCAAACACTATAGAATGAATATAGTCGAAATTTCTTGACCGATTGGCTACTTCATTCAATAGACTAGAATCACCTTCTCTGTATGTACCTGTTAGCAAAGGGAAGTAAATGGATGGATTCTTATATTCAGCTATTTTTTGAAGAGCCAATTTCCTTATGTCTTCTCCTCCAAAGAACTTCAATGCATCTACTGCGAATTCAACAAGCCTTGATTTTCTAGTGTCCGTACCGCCAGCGATGTTGAGTATGGGTTTGTACTCAAAAGGAAACTTTATCTTGCTGAAGAAGCGCAAGAAAAGCTCTTGTTTATACTTGTCTTTCTCCCTTAGGAAATCTTCTGCCAGCCTTTTAACTTCTTCATCTGATAGTTCATTGGCTTTTTCTTCCGAAATAAACCGGAACTTGTCTGCTTCAATTCTCTCTTTAATTAAACTATAGCTGAATATTTTTGCTTTTCTTTTTCTTGGGAGCCCCCACTTATTTTGGGTGATGGAAGTAAGGTAAGCTTTTATGTACTTATTGTTTCTGCTCGTTTTTTCCAGCTCAAGATACACGTCTATACCTTTGTTCTTCTTCTGAAAGCTGTCCACTCGATAGCTATCTTCCCAGTCGCCTTGGTCTTTAAGAAGCGTTTTCCCGACAACCTCCGCAACTGTCAGCAACCCAGCAAGTCCTTCTATCTCTATCAACTGATCTTGCCCGCAGAATTCATATTCATCCAGTCCGTTTTTCTCAAAGCGGCTCCTTAGTGCTTCCTTCGCATACTGATTACCAGCTTTATGAAACAGAACTGCTAGATCACACATATGGTCAAGACCATACCAATCTGATTTCTTTACTTGCAGCTTGCTTAATATGGATTGTTCAATCTTCTGCCTGTTTTTAGATTTTTTGATCAAACCGTAAATGTAATTTGCCCTGCTACCTTCACTTTGCCGATCATAAGCAAAATTCTGCACAGCTCCCTTTACAATTTGTCTAGAGAAATCAGCTTTAGGGTACTCTTTCTGCAATAGATAAGTCTCACCTGTCCCAAGCTTTAATGAGTTTAGAAATCTTTTTTTTATATCTAATTCTTCGTTCATTCAAATAACAGGTAACGGTACTGGGCTTTGCCATAGCGTAGCTAATGTAAAGATGTGGTTATGAGTTTACTCTTTCTTCAATAACTTCGATTTTATATTCTGATCTACTTAATACCATTTGAAAGATATTCACATGCAAGTATCTAGGCTCATTAAGTATTTGCAATAAATTGTTCTTGAAGCAAGCACTGATGTTTACTCCTAAGAAAACAGATTTGATAGCTGAAGAATCAAACCCAAACAGATGAATTTCTTGCTTATTAGTTTTTAGTACTTTATCTGAGTCTTCTAAAGTTTGAATGAACCGAACTTCCTCTTCGTATTCCCAGTGGTTACTTTTTGTAAGAAGTATATTTTGAATTAGAGACTCTAACATTTCCTCTTCTCTCATGTTGGGGTCGATAAGTGTTAATTTAGGTCTTACTTCGCAATACTTAACTTCTTTTAACCTTCTAATTAAATTATTCTCATTTTTAGCTTTATTAAAGTAATTGTTTCTTGGGTTAAACTCTATAACAAAGCCCTCATGGTTTCTTGTATAATGAGACCACATTGTAAGGTTGTCATAACTTTTGGTAAGACTTAATACACCAAACTTATTATTCCAATTATCCTTTAGCAATGATGAGTAATCAATACCTAAGTCGTTTCCCTCTATTGCTAAGAGATTTAACAAATTTTTAGGATGAAAAGCTGGTATTAAGTTTAGAGCTTCACCAATAGTAAAGTTAAATACTACTTCTTTAACATTATCGGGAATTGCATTTCTATACTCCTTGGGAATATCATCAATGCACAATTTCCTATTCGCAATCTGCTGCAAAAGTGGGTTTAAAGTTTCCTTATAAAGCTTATCTGAATAAGCCTCGTCAACTAGTTGAGAGACGAAGGGTAAATGTTCAAATGGGTCATTAAGATAGTTAGCTTGAGTGAACCTTAATACTTGATTCTCTAATACATCAACTCTCTCTGGACTTAGGTATTTAAAGATTTCATTTATAGAGTTACTCATAACTACCTCGAAAGCGTGAACATACAGTTATGGTCACTATATGCGCAGGTAGCTTCACCTCTTCCATAGTTGTTCGGAAGTGATTACGCTGCGTCTGCAACCATCTGATTGTAACCTGTGCATTTTAAACCAAGATAAGAAAGCTTTGGCCTAAACTACTAATCCAACCACGTATAATTTCTCCGCTATATAGCCGATCTGTAAGTGTGCAGGCAGGCAGGACATAGCAGGATAATCCCTTGCCCCAAAAGCGCTAGCTTTAAACTTAACGTCTAAAAGCGTGCGGGGCGGCATTCAACAAAAGCGAAGGCTCCCGATGCGCACCACCTATAGGGCACTGAGTATGATCCAGAAACGTATCCTGAACCTCTCGCTGATTTCGCTGACCGGGCTTTTGCTAAGCCTGACGCCGCAGAAATCACAGCCTAACATCATCGTCATTCTGGCGGATGACATGGGCTATTCCGACCTGGGCAGCTTTGGTTCCGAGATCAGGACGCCGCATCTGGATGCGCTGGCGGAAGGTGGTCTCAAGATGACGCAGTTCTACAACGCTTCCCGCTGCTGCCCCACGCGCGCCTCCCTGCTCACGGGGCTATACCCGCACCAGGCCGGGGTGGGCCATATGGTGAACGAGCGGGAGCAACCCGCTTACCGGGGCATGCTCAACGAGGAGTGCGTGACCATGGCCGAGGCCCTGAAAGAAGGAGGGTATACCACCTATATGGCCGGGAAATGGCACCTCAACGCCCGCCTGGAGCACTGGCCGCTAAAGCACGGCTTCGACCGCTACTTCGGGATGCTGGACGGCGCGAACAGCTACTTCGGAAACCGCCCCTACCGCCCAAACCAAACCCTGACCTATGCGCTGGATAACGCCCCCTATACCCCCGGAAAAGGCTTTTATGCCACCGACGCCTATACCGATTATGCGCTCCGGTTTATAGAAGAGGGCAAAGGAAAGGGCAAACCTTTCTTTTTATACCTGGCCTATACCGCCCCGCACTGGCCCCTGCACGCGCTGCCCGAGGATATCGCCAGGTATAAGGAGACGTATAAAAAGGGCTGGGACAACCTGCGGGAGGAGCGCTTCCGGCGGATGCAGAACATGGGCATCCTCAGTCCTGAAACCCAGCTGTCGCCCCGCGACGGGAACGTGCCTGCCTGGGAGTCGCTGACGGCGGCGGAAAAGCGCACCTGGGAAACGAAGATGGCGGTTTACGCGGCCATGGTCGACCGCATGGACCAGAACATTGGCAGGCTTCGGCAGAAACTCAAAGACATGGGCGAGGACCAGAACACGATCATCATGTTTCTGTCGGATAACGGCGGCAGCTACGAGGCGATTGACGGGCCCGGTTTCACGCCTGAGATTCTGGCCGCCAGTAAAAAGCCAGCCAGCGACCCGACCTCCTTCACCGCATACCAGTACGAGGGGGCCAACCTCAGCAACACGCCCTTCCGCAAGTTCAAGCGCTGGGAGCACGAGGGCGGCATATCCACGCCGTTCATCGCCAATTACCCGGGCGTTATACCAGCAGGGCAAGTAAACCACCAGCCCGCACACATCATCGACCTGATGGCCACCACCCTGGATCTGGCCGGTGTGCGCTACCCGGACACTTATCAGGGGAGGAATGTCAAGCCGCTGGAAGGAATCAGCATGGTGCCGCTCTTGAAAGGGCAGGAGTGGCCGGGGCACGCGGCTATTTTCTTTGAGCACGAAGGCAACCGGGCCGTCCGGCAGGGCGACTGGAAGCTGGTGTCTGTCTACCCAGAGGACGAGTGGGCGCTGTATGACATCAGCACCGACCGCACCGAGCTGCACGACCTAAGCAGCCAGTTCCCGGAGAAAGTGCAGACCATGGAACAACAGTACGCCGCCTGGGCCGCGCGTGCGGGGGTATTGCCTTTTGCGCAACTGGAGGCATACGACAAACAGCGGAAGCGAAAGTAAGGGGTGCCCGGCCCTGTCGTTTTCAGGGATATAGCTTGCCGGGTCAATGCCATCAACAAAAAACCAAAAAGAAAATGCAGCGATTTGCCTTTAAGATGAAACTGAAGCCCGGATGCGAGGCCGAGTATCAAAAGCGCCACGACGAAATTTGGCCGGAGCTGGCGCACCTCCTGAAGGAGGCCGGGATAAGCGATTATACGATCTTTCTGGATGCGGAGACCAATACCCTGTTTGCCGTGCAAAAACAAGCCGGGGCCTCGTCGCAGGACCTGGGGAGCACGGCGATAGTGCAGAAATGGTGGGCCTATATGGCCGACCTGATGGAGACAAACCCGGACAACTCCCCGGTGAGTGTGCCTTTAAAGGAAGTCTTTTATATGGCGTGATAGCGTCATGCCAAACACAAAAAATTCTATCATGAAACACGGCCAAGGATGACATGATTTTCATTTGCTCGAAGTAAAAACTTAACCAGTTTTCCCGTAAGGCGCCCCCGCGGGCGAGGAGCGCAAAGACTGGAACTATGGATAAGGCAGTGAATAAAGCCTTGGCTCAGCTGACGCTACACAGCTTAGGCAAATACAACAATGTTAATTTCAATAATACTTATTGACGGCTTTCAATTACTAATTCGTATTCCGACACATGCTATATAAACTCAAACACCTCCCGGCGCTTCTCCTGTGCACCGTTCTCCTCACCAACTGCCGCCAGCCGCAGGCCTCCGAAACCGTGGCAAACACAACAGCGCCTGAGGCGAAAAACCAGGTATGGCCCGAGGTAACACCCCAAGCCCGCCCCTGGACGCGCTGGTGGTGGATGGGCAGCGCCGTGGACAAGCCGAACATCAGCAGGCTGCTGCAGGAGTATGCGGCATCGGGCATCGGGGGCGTGGAGATCGCGCCCATTTACGGTGCCATGGGGTATGAGGACCGGTACATCGATTTCCTGTCTCCGCAGTGGATGGACATCCTCGGTTTCACGGTGCAGGAGGCGAAGGCTAACGGGATGCCCGTGGACATGACGCAGGGAACAGGCTGGCCATTTGGCGGGCCGCAGGTAAAGCCGCAGTACGCTGCCGCTAAACTGGCCATTCAAACCTATCGCTTAAAGGGCGGGCAGCGGCTACAGGAGAAAATCACGCTGCAGGACCCGAAACAGCTGGAAATGGGCGCGCCGCTGCAAGCCGTGATGGCCTACAACGATAAGGGCGACATCCTGAACCTGACTGACAAGGTAGGCGCGGAGGGCACCCTGAACTGGAGCCCGAATAGTGGCAACTGGACGCTGTATGCCGCTTTCAGCGGGAAAACACGGCAGATGGTGAAGCGGGCGGCACCGGGCGGTGTGGGGTATACCCTCAACCATCTTTCCGCGGATGCAGTGGAGACCTATCTGGATCGCTTCAGCAGCGCCTTCGGGCAGCAGAACTACGGCGTCAGGGCGTTTTACAACGACAGCTACGAGGTATACGGGGCGGATTGGTCGCCGGAGTTTTTTGAGGAGTTTGCCCAACGCAGGGGGTATGACCTGCGCCTGTACCTGCGGGAGCTGGTGAGTGAGGCGCACACGGAAACCGTTGCCCGACTCAAATCCGATTACCGCGAAACGATGGGCGAGCTGTTGCTTGATAACTTTTACAAACCCTGGAACGCCTGGGCACACGCCCGCAACAGCATCACCAAAAACCAGGCGCACGGCTCACCGGGTAACCTCCTCGACTTGTATGCCGCCGTGGACATTCCGGAGTGCGAGACCTTCGGCTCCAGCTATTTCCCGATTCCGGGCCTGCGCCGCGACAGCGCCGACGTGCGCAACGTCGACCCGGACCCGATCATGCTCAAGTTCGCTTCTTCGGCAGCGCATGTAACGGGCAAAAAGCTAATCTCGAGCGAAACCTTTACGTGGCTGGGCGAGCACTTCAAAACCTCCTACTCCCAGATGAAACCGGAGGTGGAGCAGGTGTTTCTTTCGGGCGTGAATCACGTTTTTTACCATGGCGTAACGTACTCGCCGGAAGACGTGGCCTGGCCGGGCTGGCTGTTCTACGCCTCGCTCAACCTGACGCCGGCAAACAGCCTGTGGCCCCAGTTTAGCGGTTTCAACAGCTACATTACGCGGGTGCAGTCGGTGTTGCAGTCCGGGCAGCCAGACAACGAGCTGCTGGTATACTGGCCGATTCATGATGTGTGGAGCAAGCCGGAGGGTATGGAAATGCTGATCAAGGTGCACGACATCGATGAGTGGCTGCACCCCACGCAGTTTTACAAGCAGTCGCGGGAGCTGATGGACGCTGGCTATTCACTTGACTTCGTTTCGGATAAGATGCTGCAGGAAACCACCGTGCAGGATGGCCAGCTTTTGACTGCCGCATCGGCCCCAACGCACAAAGTGCTGGTTATACCCCAGGCGCGGTATATGGCGGTGGAAACACTGGAGCGCATCATCGCACTGGCAAACCAGGGCGCTACCGTTGTGGTGCAGCAGCTGCCCGCCGAGGTGCCGGGGCTGCACAATCTGAAGCAACGCCAGGAGCAATTGCAGCAGCTGAAGGCTTCCCTGACTTTTGCTGACGCCGGCAACGGAGTCCGACAGATGAAAACAGGTGCCGGGGAGATTCTACTGGCCCAGGATGTGCAGCGCGCGCTAACCTATGCCGGTATACAGCGCGAGTCGCTGACCGACACGGGCCTGAAATTTATCCGCCGCCAGGTACAGGACGGAAAATACTACTATCTGGTGAACCATACCCCGAAAGCCATCGACCAGACCATCGCCCTGAACATGGCTGCAACATCGGTGATGGTGATGGACCCACAAAGCGCCCGGAGTGGCGTGGCGATGTCGTCGGTAAAGGATCGGAAAACAGAGGTGCGGGTGCAGCTACAGCCTGGGGAGGCGCTCATTCTGCGGGCCACGGAAAGCCAGACACCGGGTGCCCTGGCCTGGCAATACCTCGAAACCAAAGGCGCACCGCTGGAGGTGAAAGGCAACTGGAAACTGCAGTTTACGCAGGGAGGTCCGGAGCTGCCCGCCGAACAGTCACTCCAGCAACTCACCTCCTGGACCAACCTACCGGATAAAAGAGCGGAGGCTTTCTCCGGAACCGGAACCTATACCGTCACGTTCAACATGCCCGCCAAAATTAACGGGGAGTATGTGCTGGACCTTGGCGAGGTGCGGGAGAGCGCGCGCGTTTGGCTGAACGGGCAGGAAGTGGGCACGTTGTGGGGCATCCCCTTCCGGGCGCGGGTGGGGCAATACCTGAAACCGGGCAAAAACACGCTACGTGTAGAGGTAGCCAACCTGATGGCCAACCGCATCCGCGACATGGACCAGAAAAAAATAGAATGGCGGAAGTACCACGAGATCAACTTCGTGAACATCGACTACAAACCCTTCGATGCCTCGGTCTGGCAGCCCATGCTTTCCGGTTTACTGGGGCCCGTCACGCTCACGCCATACAGCACTTCCCCAGGCAGCAGCTCCGATGCGTCACTGTAAAGGAGGTATAAACGGAGTATGGCTCCTGCCTGGAGTGAAAGGAAGAACCCTGGAAAGCCGGCGGTAGGATAACCCCGCAAACGCATGAGGATGGCAGCTGTTTTCCGGGCCGCCGCATCCCCAGGCCTATACCGACGACTTTTACCGCCGCGACCACCTGGTGGTAGTGGGAGCGTACGGCCTCCTGCCGCTTCGTCTGCAGATAGACACCGTGGTGATAAAAAGACTTACTATGAGATCCTGACGAACTGGCAATGGAACCCCACCCGGGACGGCGCCCCCGACAGGCCGGCACCAGGCTTTCCGGATAACGGCAAATGGAAAGTCAGATGGGAAGGACTGCACAAAATTAAAAATTAGAAATTAAGCATTAGAAATGAGGTATAAAAGCCGTTTCTATGCATCTCAGGACTTTCGCAAAGCTGCCGTTGTTGTGTGTTCTCACCAACAAGTTGTTGGGACCG
Source organism: Pontibacter sp. E15-1 (assembly GCF_022601975.1). Classification (GTDB taxonomy): domain Bacteria; phylum Bacteroidota; class Bacteroidia; order Cytophagales; family Hymenobacteraceae; genus Pontibacter. The sequence continues at coordinate 137,304 of NZ_JAKVIR010000018.1, read as the reverse complement.
ACGAGAACGGCAAGCAGGTTCCAATCGTGGACAAGCAGGGCCGTTTTGTGAGCGACATCA
>NZ_JAKVIR010000018.1:0-137234 GCF_022601975.1 Pontibacter sp. E15-1 | reverse complement strand
TATAATTGTGTAATAACCGCTGTTTCTTTCCACCTCCGTACTTCCCAACTGCGGCGTTTTTTGTGTGTTCTCACCAACAAGTTGTTGGTGAGAACACACAACAACGGCAGGCTGCTTTCGTGCCGTGTTTCGATTAGATGCGAAAGTCCTGCATCTAAAAACAAAAGCTAATTCTGGTAATTGAATTGGTCGGGTACTATGCCGCGCAGTATGAAATTATAGCAGGGCAATATAGCCGCGTATCAGCGCATTGTTGAATTTCGCCTCCAAAGGATGGATATTGAACATGCTCTTAACAAAAAAGAGGTATGAAAAATAAAGTCGTTTCAGTTTTAGTGGGCATGCAGCTCTCCTTCGGGTGTTTATATGCCACTGCGCAGCAGGTGCTGGAAACAGGTGCCGCCAAGCCCATGCCTCCGGAGTGGATAGACAAAGACACGGGGCATAAAGTGGTGCGCCTGTCGCGGAACGAGGGGAGCAACGCCAGCTTCTACTTCCACAACAACCCGTTTCTGAAGCAGAGCGGGAACGAGGGCGACAAGATGGTTTACTACAGCACCGATGCCAGGGGGAACAAGCAGCTCTATACCGTTAACCTGAAGACGCTGAAAACGGAACAGCTGACGGACAACGCATCCGAGAAAAAAGGGGAGATCATTGCCCGAAAGCTGAGGGAGGCTTTTTACCAGAGCCGCGACAGTGTGTTCGCCACCAACACCGATACCAGGAAGACACGCCTGGTGTATGTTTTCCCGGAGGATGTCAAAGGAAGCATCTCCACGCTCAACGCCGACGAGACTTTATTGGCTGGCAGCTTCGCCGGTCCCGAGAAAGACGCGATCTACGCACAATATCCCGAGAAAAGCGACTACTTCAACCGCATTTTCGACGCCAACATTCCGCATACCCTGTTCACCATACACCTTGAGACAGGCAAGATGCAGGAGATACACCAAGAGAACACCTGGCTGGGGCATATCCAGTTCTCGCCCACCAACCCCGACCTGCTTATGTTCTGCCACGAAGGCCCCTGGCATAAAGTAGACCGCATCTGGACGTATGACATGCAAAGCGGCGCGGTGAAGAAAATGCACACGCGCACTGTAGAAGGGGAGATTGCGGGGCATGAGTTCTTTAGCCCGGACGGCAAAACGATCTGGTTTGACCAACAGGTGCCGCGCGGCAAGACCTTCTACCTGACCGGCGCAGACGTGGAAACAGGCAAGGAAAAACAGTACCAGTTGGAGCGGAACGAGTGGTCCATCCACTTTAACGTTTCGCCGGACCAGCAGCTGTTTGCCGGTGACGGCGGGGACCCCGGGCAGGTAGCCAAAGCAACGGACGGCATGTGGATCTATCTGTTCCGGCCACTTGGCAACCAGCTGAAGTCAGAGCGTTTGGTGAACATGAAGCACCACTACTACAAACTGGAGCCCAACGTGCATTTCTCGCCGGACGGCAAGTGGGTCATCTTCCGGGCCAACTTTGAGGGCGAGAGCCAGGTGTATGCCGTGGAGATAGAAAAGAGCAAGAAGCAACAGCGGGCAAAGCAAAAATAGTGAGGGTGAAAAGAATTAATTTTAAGGATAAACCTAAATCATGAGAAACCCGGTTCTGTGCCTGCTGCTCCTGCTTTGCTTTATTTTAGTCTCCTTTAAAAAGGATAAAAGTAAGGTTACTACGATTCAAGGCAACAGACACATACACGCGCATATGAAGGATTTCAACTATGCGAATTAAAAAGCCCAACATAGCTCTACGCTTCGTTTTTATCTTTTGCCTGGCAGGCTACCCACTTCAGGCGCAGCAGCTCTCGAGCGGCCAAATCAAAGTTACTGCTGCGTATTCGCCCGATGTTTTCCCGCTGGCCCATGCGGCCAAAGCAGCGCCTGTTTATACAGACGCGCAGGATGCGGAGGTGGTACACCTTGCGGCAGCGGCCTTCAGCGAGGACATCCGAGGTATAACCGGGGTAAAGGCAACGGTAAGGAACGATAGCAGTTGGGAGGATATTTCTGGTTTTCCAGTTATCATCGGCACAATTAGTCAGTCTGGCTTGATAGACCAACTCGTTAAAAAGCAGAAACTGGATGTCCGTGGCATCGAGGGGAAATGGGAAAGCTTCAGCATCACCGTGGTGAACAACCCTTCCGACAAAGTGGAGAAAGCCCTGGTGATTGCCGGCAGCGACCGTCGGGGAACGGCGTTCGGGGTGTTCGAGCTGTCGCGCCGGTTGGGTGTGTCGCCCTGGCACTGGTGGGCAGACGTGAAGCCAAAGCAGCAAGCTGATTTATATATCACGCCAGGCGCGCTGGTGCAGGGGCCGCCATCAGTTAAATACCGGGGCATCTTCCTGAACGACGAAGACTGGGGGCTTCAGCCGTGGGCCGCCCAAAACATGGACACGGACATCAAGGACATCGGCCCGAACACCTATGCCCGAATCTTTGAGCTGCTGCTTCGACTGAAAGCCAACCTGATCTGGCCCGCCATGCACCCCAGCACCAAAGCCTTCTTTCATTATCCCGGAAACCCCCAAACGGCCGACGCCTATGCCATCCTGGTGGGCACGTCGCATGCCGAGCCGATGCTGCGCAACAACGTGGGCGAGTGGCATGAGAAAGCGATGGGAGACTTCGACTATTTCAACAACAAAAACGCTGTGCAGGATTACTGGGAGAAGCGGGTAAGAGAATCCAGTGATCTGGAGGCCATCTATACCATGGGCATGCGGGGCGTACACGACAGCGGTATGAGGGGCGCCAAAAACGCATCGGAGGCTGCTACCATGCTGCAGCAGACTATAGCGGACCAAAGAGGTATGCTGCAAAAACATATAAACAGCAATGTGTCCGCTGTTCCGCAAGCTTTCACGGCTTACAAAGAAGTGCTGGATATATATGACCAGGGCCTGAAACTGCCAGAAGACATCACGCTGGTATGGCCCGACGATAACTACGGCTACATCCATCGGCTGAGTAACCCGGAGGAGCAGCGCCGCAGCGGCGGTTCGGGGGTATACTACCATGCCTCCTACTGGGGCCGCCCCCACGACTACCTCTGGCTCAGTTCCACGCACCCCTCCCTGATTGGTGAGGAAATGATGAAAGCCTACCACATGAAGGCTGACCGGCTGTGGGTGCTGAATGTGGGGGATATAAAACCGCTGGAATACAACATCGAGCTGTTCCTGGACATGGCCTACAATGCCAGGGGCTTTCAGGAAAGCGGTGCCGTGAAAAGGCATTTGAGGCAGTGGGTGGAAGATATATTTGGAGGAGAGCAGGCCGCGCTGATCCATGATGTGTTGTGGGAGTATTATGACCTGGCGTTTGAGCGCAGGCCGGAGTTTATGGGCTGGAGCCGAACAGAGCCCACCACGCCCACCGCTTTTACGGCCTACAATCATTTCTACTACGGCGATGAGGCGCAAAGACGCCTTGACAGGTATGAGGCCCTGGAAAAGCAGGTAAAGGAAATGCGCCGCCAGATCAGCGCCAAAGATGCGGATGCCTTTTATGAGCTGGTATACTACCCGGTGGTCGGGGCCTCGCTCATGAACAAGAAATTCCTGTTCCGCGACAAAAGCCACTTATACAACTTGCAAAACCGGGCCAGTGCCACCGATTACGCGCAACTGTCCAGCCAGGCCTATGACAGCATTGTAGCGGAGACGGATTACTATAACCGCCAGCTGGCGAACGGCAAATGGAACGGCATGATGTCGATGGCGCCGCGCAACCTGCCTGTGTACCAGAAACCAGTGCTGCCTGCGAACTCCATAAATGGCACTGGCATATGGGCCGTAGCGCCGGAAGGCTTTGCTACAGCAGATGCTTCGCTGGTCGATCGCCAGGGCCTGGCCCTGCCCGCCTTCAATGCATGGGGCAGCCCGCGGTACTTTGTGGATGTGTTCCTGACGGGCAGCGAGCCGGTTGTATGGAGGGCAACTTCCTCAGCGAAATGGATAACCCTATCCGAGCAGCGCGGAAAGCTGTCGTCGGACTTCGGAAAAAAAGAGCAACGCATTTGGGTTTCTGTGGACTGGAGCAAAATCTCCCAGCGGCAGGAAGCTACCGGATACATCACCCTAAAAGGGGCAGGCAAAACTTACAGAGTAGCGGTGAAGGCGGTAAAGCCGGCGGACCCTGCGTTTGCCGCATATGAAGGCTTTGCGGAGAGCAACGGCTATGTCTCCATCTTTGCAGAAAACTTTAGTCGCAAAACGGACAAACAGTCAAAAGGCTGGGAACTGGTGGAAGGGCTTGGCCATACCGGCAAAGCCCTGATGGCGCTTCCGCTGGAGGTTAAACCTGTAGGGGAAACCGAAAGCGTGAAAGAGCATGCGCCGTTTGTCGCCTATGATTTTTATACCCTCACTGCCGCTGCGCCAACCATCACGGTTTCCACGCTGCCCACCCATCCGGTTACCAAAGCCCACGGCATGCGCTACGCGGTTTCCATTGACGACGGACCTGTAGAAGTCGTGGATTTCCAGACCTTCGGCAGAAGCGAGGAGTGGAAGGAAAACGTGCTGCGGAACAGTGCCGAGCGGCGGCTAACGTATCAGCGAATAGGCACGGGAAAGCATGTCCTGAAAATATACCTGATCGACCCCGGTGTTCTACTCGACAAGATCACGATTGACCTGGGCGGATTGAAAAAGGCCTATTCTACCATACCGGAAACCAAAAAGCAAACGCAGATAGTGAATTAGCTCGTCGTTGCGCAGTGCGGCAACTGGAGCAGTCTAACGGCGAATCCATACCCCAAGGTTTCTGTAATTTTATACCAATATCAATTGATCGATACGCATATCCATGGCGCAGGCTCCAAAATCACGAACTTCATGAATACTGAGGCATATCCTTACTTTTCTTGAAGAGCAGTTAGACCCCACTATCAAACATATTTTGCACAGTCAAATCTGCTGTTATGCAAGAGAGCCGTGCAGTTCGTAAAAGTCCCCCTTGGGGGTAGGGGCCCTCTAAGAAGAAGGGGGCAGGGGGATGAAAGGCGGCCGGAAGAACCCTTTCTGCTCTTGCTTGATGAGAAACAGCTTCTAAAATACCACACATATGAATGTCCGCAGGGAGTGTCATCCCCTAACCCCCTACAAAGGGTAGGGCCGTTAAGTTCTAACGAAAATTGTCCCCTTGAGGGGACCGCAGGGGTGTAAAGCCAGCGAAAATAACCTTCCGCAAAGAGCAAACACCCCTCTAACTCCCCTCAAGGGGAGAATCGTTTTTCTGCTATATTAAATCTTTACGTGAAGACATGGTGCAAATTCTTAGAACTTAACGGCCCTACCTTCAAAGGGGGACAAAAGAGGGCATTTTGTAACAGCAGATAGTAAACACTGCAGAAAATACTTCAAAGCGCAAAATCCATTCTATAATGATAGAAGTTTATTCAGCACAAAATAGCCTTGCTCACGAGAGAGGTGGGTAAAGCAGGATGATAAGTTTTCTACAGCTTGCATATACTTCACCGATGGTCACACACATAGCAAGATAGAGCAGGATAGTTTCTTAAGCAGAAGCTCGTATTTTTGATATTCAGGCACTACGCCACTCTGGAAGCTTCATACATCGTCCGCATGCATCGAAAAGAAAAACAGTTCCTCCTATACCTTCTTGTATGTTTACTTAGCGCAGGCTCCTGCCTCGGACAGCAGCAAAAGCACGTGCTGTGGTACAGCCAGCCGGCAAAAGACTGGAACGAAGCCCTCCCGATCGGGAACGGGCGGCTGGGCGCGATGATCTTCGGGAGGCCGGGCAACGAGCTGATCCAGCTGAACGAGGAAACGCTGTGGACTGGCGGCCCCGTGGACTTAAACCCCAACCCGGAAGCACCGCAGTACCTGCAGCCCGTCAGGGAGGAACTGTATAAAGACAATATTGGGGAGGCCGTGCGGCTGCTGCGCAAGATGCAGGGGCCAGACACCGAAATGTATCAGCCGCTGGGCGACCTGCGCTTAAACCAAACCTACGACGGTACACCCACCAATTACTACCGCGACTTAAACATTGACGAGGCCACCGCTACCACGCGTTTTACCGCGGGAGGCGTGACCTATACCCGCGAGATGTTCGCCTCAGCCCCGGACCAGGTGATGGTGATCCGGCTGAAAGCAGACAAGGCAAAAGCCCTGAATTTTACCGTGGGTGTGAACCACGAACTCGCTTTTCAGCGGCAAATTACTTCCGACAACGAACTGGTGCTGAAAGGAAAAGCCCGCATAACCAACGACGAGAACCGAAGGCCCAAGCCGTTGGTGTATACTGACAGTCTGCACTGCAAGGGCATGCGCTTTCAGTTTCGAGTAAAAGCCGTGTCGCCGGACGGAACCGTGATTACTTCTGACAGCGTGCTGACCATTTCCAACGCGACGGAGGCGGTGCTGTATATCTCCGGGGCTACCAGCTTTAACGGGTATGACAAATGCCCGGACAGCGAGGGGAAAGACGAAGCCAAACTGGCGACGGACTACTTGCGGGCCGCCGAACCCAAAGGCTTCGATGCCCTGAAAAAGGCGCATGTGCAGGATTATCAGCAGTTCTTCAACCGGGTATCGCTTTCTCTGGCCAACCAGGCGGGCTCCGACATGCCGACAGACAAGCGGCTGGCGGCGTACCAGAAAGGGCAGGCCGATCCATACCTCGAAGAGCTGTATTTTCAGTTCGGGCGCTACCTGCTCATCTCCTCCTCACGCCCCGGCGGTATACCGGCAAACCTGCAGGGCATCTGGAACCAGAACATCCGGCCTCCCTGGCGCAGCAATTTTACCACCAACATCAACCTGCAGATGAACTACTGGCCCGCCGAGATGACCAACCTGTCGGAAATGACGCAGCCGCTGCTCGAACACATCAAACGGATGGCGAAAAACGGCGAGGCTACCGCGCAAAATTACTATAACATGGATGGCTGGGCCGTGCATCATAATTCGGACATCTGGTCGCAAACGAACCCGGTGGGAGAGGGAAGCGGCGACCCGAAATGGGCCAACTGGTTGCTGGGGAGCCCCTGGCTGAGCCAGCATTTGTACGAGCATTACCGCTTCACGCAGGATAAAGCCTACCTGCGTGAGACCGCCTACCCGCTGATGAAAGGCGCTACAGCATTTGCCTTAGACTGGCTGGTAGAAAAAGACGGCCACCTGATCACGGCACCCTCCACCTCCCCCGAAAATGTATACATTCTGCCCAACGGCACGAAAGGCACCGTGACCATCGCCTCGGCCATGGATATGGAGATTATCTGGGACCTGTTCACGAACATGATTGAGGCCAGCGAGATTTTGGGTATAGACCAGCCCTATGCCGCGATGCTGAAAGAGAAGCGCAACATGCTGAGTCCGTTGAAAGTGGGCCGCAAAGGAAACCTGGTGGAGTGGTATGGCGATTGGGAGGATGAGGACCCCGAGCACCGCCATGTCTCCCACCTGTTCGGCCTGCACCCGGGGCGGGAAATCTCGCCGCTGCTGGACGCAAAACTGGCCGAAGCCAGCCGGGAAACGCTGGAAATGCGCGGCGATGGCGGCACCGGCTGGAGCAAAGCCTGGAAAATAAACTTCTGGGCCCGCTTGCTCGACGGCGACCATGCCTACAAAATGTACCAGGAGCTGCTCAAGACCTCCACTCTCAACAACCTCTTCGACACGCACCCGCCGTTCCAGATCGACGGCAATTTCGGGGCGACCGCCGGAGTGGCCGAAATGCTGTTGCAGAGCCACCTAAGCGAAGTACAGCTTTTGCCCGCCCTGCCAACCGCCTGGAAGGACGGCCACGTGAAAGGGCTTCTGGCAAGAGGCGCTTTCGAGGTAGACATGACCTGGAAGGACGGCAAACTGACCCAGGCCTTCATCACCTCAAAAACAGGCGGCGAATGTACCCTCCGCACGCATGAAAAAGTGCGGGTGAAAAAGACAAAATCCACCAGTTCACCAACCCAGCTATACGACCAGACACAGTACCTCACCACCTTCAAAACCAAACCCGGAATGAGGTATGAATTGGTCGTGAAATAAAACTTCATAACTAAAACACGCCTCAAAAGACCCGCTATTTTATGTTTCTCAGAAGACTTCTATTGCTCAGTTTCCTGCTGCTGGATATGGCAGCGGCCTACGCCAAAGGGCCAGACAAGCGCCAGGTGAAATATCTCTCCGGTACCGACAACGAAAACACGGTAGCCTGGGACTTCCAGGTGACTGGCGGCCGGAAGAGCGGTAACTGGACGCAGATTCAGGTGCCCTCGCATTGGGAGCAGCAGGGGTTTGGCACCTACAACTATGGTCGCGACTATGTGACCTATGGCAAGAATTTCCGCTTTGCCGATGAGAAGGGCATGTATAAGCACCGCTTTCAGGTGCCCGCCAACTGGAAAGGGCAGGATGTATACATCGTGTTTGAGGGCTCCATGACCGACACAGAGGTGAAGGTGAACGGCAAGCCCGCTGGCCCGATCCACCAGGGCGCGTTCTATGAGTTCAGGTATAACATCAGCGATAAACTGGAGTATGGCAAAGAGAACCTGCTGGAAGTGACGGTGAGCAAGATGTCGGCCGCCCCGTCGGTGAACAACGCCGAACGCCTGGCCGATTACTGGATTTTCGGCGGCATTTTCAGGCCGGTATACCTCGAGGCTTTCCCGCAGGAGCACATCGCGTTCACGGCCATCGACGCGAAAGCGAATGGTGCCTTCTCGATGAACGTGCACCTGAAAAATCCGCAGGCAAAACATGAGGTGGTGGCCGAGATTCTGGATGCCAAGGGCAAGGTAGTAAGCACCGGAAAAGCCACGATCGCTGGTGCGGACACTATGGTGAACCTCCAAACCAACGTGCCAAACCCGCTGCAGTGGACCGCTGAAACCCCGAATTTATACAGCGTGCGCACGTCCATCAAAGCTGGCCGGAAAACGCTGTACCAGACCACAGGCAAGTTCGGTTTCCGGACCATCGAGATCCGGGGGGGCGACGGGATATACCTCAACGGCACCAAGATCAAGATGAAGGGCGTGAACCGCCACGTATGGTGGCCGGAAACGGGCCGCTCGGTCAACGCCAAAATCGACCTGATGGACGTGAAGCTGATGAAGGAAATGAACATGAACGCCGTGCGCTGCTCACACTATCCGCCGGACAAAAGCTTTCTGCAACTCTGCGACTCGCTGGGTTTGTATGTGCTGGATGAGTTGGCCGGCTGGCAGAATGCCTACAGCACCGAGGCCGGGGCACCGCTCGTGAAGGAAATGACGATCCGAGATGCCAACCACCCGTCCATCATCTTCTGGAGCAACGGAAACGAAGGCGGCCACAACAAGGAACTGGACGACGACTATCATTTTTACGACCTCTCGAAGCGCCCGGTCATACATGCCCACCACCGCCCGGGCAATGAATTCAACGGCATCGACTGTAACCATTACGAAGACTACTACAGCACCAAAAAACTGCTGGAAGGCCCGAACATCTACATGCCCACCGAGTTTCTACACTCCCAGGACGATGGCGGGGGCGGTACTTCGCTGGCCGATTTCTGGGAACTGCACTGGAACTCGAAACTGGGTGCGGGCGGCTTTCTCTGGGATCTGACCGATGAAGGCGTGGTGCGCACCGACCAGAACGGCATCATCGACGTGAACCGGGTGAACGCGCCTGATGGCCTGATGGGGCCGCACCGCGAAAAGGAGGGAAGCTTCTTTGCCATCAAAGAGATTTACTCGCCGGTGCACATCAAACTGGACAAACTACCGGCAGATTTTAACGGCGTGATTCCGGTAGAGAACCGCTTCCACTTCACCAACCTCAACCAGTGCACGTTTCAGTGGCAGCTGGCCGATTACCCCAAGCCAGGCGATAACGCCACGGGGTATGCCATCCGGAAGCAGGGAACCGGGGCTGGTCCGGCTCTGGCGCCCGTTGCGAAAGGCAATCTGAAACTGACCCTGCCCGCCGACTGGAAAAACTATGACGTGCTCCTGCTGTCGGCGTTTGACCCGCACCAGGAACTGCTTTATACCTGGAGCTGGAACACGAAAAACAACGAGACACTGCTGGATGGCCTTGTGGCGCTAAAAGGCAAAAGCAGCGTGGAGGTGACCGAAACCGACTCGACTATTACGCTGAAGGGTGGCGAGATCGGTGTGAAACTCAACAAGAAAAAAGGCACCATCTCGGAGCTGACCAACACCAAAAGCAAGAACCTTTCTTTTGGCAATGGCCCTGTAATGGTGGCTGGCACATCTTCGGTTGCCAGCGTAAAGCACTACGCCGATAGCGATGGCCACGTGGTGGAAGTGCAGTATACCGGCGACATGAAATACGCCAAATGGAAGATGCACCCGAGCGGCTGGCTGAGCCTGGAGTATGCATACAGCCTGAACGGCGACTATCAGTTTACCGGCATCAGTTTTACCTACCCCGAGAACTTTGTGATTAGCGCAAAATGGCTGGGCAGAGGCCCTTACCGCGTCTGGAAAAACCGGGAGCAGGGTGTGGAACTTGGGGTATGGGAGAACGCCTACAACGACACCCATACCGGCAGCGCCCCCTGGATTTACCCGGAGTTTAAAGGCTATTTCGCCGACGTGACCTGGATGGAGTTTAACACCGTGGAGGGTAAGTTTCTGGTGGCCAGCAAAGAGGATGACCTGTACGTGCGCCGCCTCGATTTTTACGGGCTGTCGGGTGCGAAGCCGCATCCAACGCTGCCAACCGGCAACATCTCATTCCTGGACAACATTCCGCCCCTGGGTACCAAACTGGCCCTGAACATCAGCAGCAACACCCGTAACCTCGGCCCGCTTGGCGAGATGAACAAGGTGAACGGCCCGATCAAACGCACGCTTTACTTTTACTTCGGCCTGCCAGAGGCATATGACTCTGCCCCAGAGCAATTCAGCCGCCCCGTGAAAGACGAACTGTTTTAAGAGCAGGTAATCATACCCTGTTTTGTGTAGGCGGTATTCCCCTCTTGGGAGGTGTAGGTCATTTTATACCGGTGCTGCAATCACTCATCTAACAGCATTTTGTTGATAGGGGTATAATAAAACGAATTAAAGCAGGCAGCTCATACAGTGAAAAAGCAGAAGGCGCATCCCACAAGATGCGCCTTCTGCTTTAGATCAAAAAGGAATTCCTCAAGGGAAGTTTTTCGGCTTATAAATACAGGCGCATACAGGATGCCACAGGATAACAGGCTGTAACTGAATGGATACATTGTGAAGGTGTAATTGCTGGTAGTGAGGTGGATAATGCGTGGTGATTGGGCCAGGTTACTCAGAAAAAATCTTTTCAAGTCAAAAAAAATTACTGCATGAAAATTACTTTACACTCCCCACATCCATCTTTTAGTAGCAAAAAATACGGATTGCTGATACTCCTGCTGCTCTTTGTGTCGGCTGCGTTTGCGCAGCGGAACATGGAGAACCTGGGCCGCGGCCTCGTGGCCGTCCGGACGAGCAGCAGCCAGGTATTTGTGAGCTGGCGCATGCTGGGCACAGACCCCAACGACATCGCCTTCAACCTGTACCGTGGGGCCACCAAAGTCAACACCACGCCCATAACCGCGGCCACCAACTTTACCGACCAGACAAGCGCCAACGAAATCTATACCGTTCGCCCGGTGCTGGCCGGAGCAGAGCAGGCGGCTTCGGCCCCGGCCTCTGTATGGGCCGAGGCGCAGCTGCGCATCCCGCTGCAACGGCCCGCGGGCGGCACCACCCCCGACGGCGTAGCCTTTACCTACAGCCCTAACGACTGTAGCGTGGGCGACCTGGATGGCGACGGCGAGTATGAGGTCATCCTGAAGTGGGACCCCTCCAACTCGAAGGACAACTCGCAGAGCGGTTACACGGGCAACGTATACATCGACGCCTACAAAATGAACGGCACCCAACTGTGGCGCATCGACCTGGGCAAGAACATACGCGCCGGGGCGCATTATACCCAGTTTATGGTGTATGACCTGGATAGCGACGGCAAGGCGGAAGTGGCCTTCCGGACGTCAGACGGCACCGTGGACGGAATCGGTACCGTGCTGGGCAACCCCACCGCCGACCACCGCACCCCGTATGGCTATATCCTCTCTGGCCCCGAGTTCCTGACTGTTTTCAACGGCGAGACGGGCGCGGCCATGGCCTCCGCCGACTATGTGCCCGCCCGAGGAAACGTGTCTGATTGGGGCGATAACTACGGAAACCGCGTGGACCGCTTTCTGGCTGGTGTGGGCTATTTCGACGGGCAGCGCCCGAGCCTGCTCATGACCAGGGGCTACTATACCCGCACCGTGCTGGCCGCCTGGGACTGGCGCGACGGACAACTGACGCAACGCTGGGTGTTTGACAGCAACAATCCCGGAAACAGCGCGTACGCCGGGCAGGGCGACCACAGCCTAAGCATTGCGGACGTGGACGGAGACGGCAAGGATGAAGTAATCTTTGGGTCGATGACCGTGGACGACAACGGCACCGGGCTGTACAGCTCTGAGCTGGGACACGGCGATGCCATGCATGTGGGCGACCTGGACCCGGACCGGCCAGGCCTGGAAATCTGGACAGCGCACGAGGACCAAAGTGCTTACGATGGCAACGGGCTCTGGCTGCGCGATGCCCGCACCGGCGAAAAGCTGTGGGGCGTGCCCGCCACCGGCGACATCGGGCGCGGCCTGACCGCCGACATCGACCCGCGGCACAAAGGCTACGAAACATGGGGATCTGCAGGAGGCCTTTACACGGTTACAGGACAGCAGATTTCCACGGCCAAGCCCAGCGTGAATTTTGCCAACTGGTGGGACGGTGACTTGCTGCGCGAGATTCTGGATGGCACCACGCTGGATAAATGGGATTACACGGCTGGCACCAAAAGCAGGCTGCTGACGGCGTACCAGACCGGAGCTGATAAAAACAACGGCACCAAGGCCAATCCGGGCTTAAGTGCCGACATCCTGGGCGACTGGCGCGAAGAGATCATTTACCGGCACTACAACAACGAGGAACTGATCGTGTATACCACCACCATCCCCACAGAGCACCGGTTTTATACCTTCATGCACGACCCGCAGTACCGGGTGGCGGTGGCCTGGCAGAACGTGGGGTATAACCAACCGCCTCATACGAGTTTTTACGTGGGCGAGGGGATGGCGACACCGCCAACACCGTCCATTGCGCTGGTACAAAACAGCGGAACGCAAACTTCTTCGATATTCCTCTCTGCAAGCGGGGGCGATGCAAAAGCTTATTTAAGCTGGTCGGCCCATAAATTTGAAATGACAAACGTCGAGATATACCGCGATACCGACCCCGATCCGAGTGGCAGAAGCAGAATTGCCCAATTAGGCGGAATAGTGAAATCCTACGAAGACGAGGGTCTGACAAACGGCACGACGTACTATTACTGGGTAAAGGGATCTGATGCCAATGGGAAAGTGGTCAACTCTGCTTCTGCCAGCGCAACCCCAAAGGGTGTGGTCGAGCCTCCTAAACCTGCCTCAGTAGAGCTTGCCGCCACCGGAGATGATGGAAAAGTGGATTTGAGCTGGGTGATCGAAAACGTTGACATCCGCCACGTTGAAATATTCAGGGATACGGACTCCAACCCAAGCGGCAGAAGTCGCATTGCCACGGTGGGAGCAGGCGATACAGCGTTCTCTGACCAAACCGTAACCAACGGCACACCCTACTGGTATTGGCTGAAGGTGCTGGACTGGACTGGCAAATACCATGGCTCGGCGGCTGCCACAGCCACACCGGAGAGTAAAGCTGCTGCGCCACAAAAAGAGCTGGTGCTTGCTGCCTCGGGCAGCGACAGGCAAGTAGACCTTAGCTGGACCATGGAAAATTTTGTGGGAGTAGTTGCCGTGGAGATTTTACGCGACACCGATGCAGACCCTAACGGCAGAGAGCGGATTGCTTCGGTAAGTGCCAACGATAGGGCATATACCGACAAAAGCGCTCAAAACGATGTAACGTATTGGTACTGGATTAAAGTGACTGACGCGACGGGCGCGTTTAACTCTGAAGCAGCAGCGGCAACCCCTACGTGGGAGAATAGCAGCTATATACTGACAGCGCTGCACAGCGGGATGGTGTTGGATGTGAACAAAGCCTGCACAGGCAACTCCGGTAACGGAAATGTGGTACAGCGCACCGCCGGAATCACCTCACAGCAGCAATGGCAGCTCAGTAGCACGGGAGATGGGTATTATCGCCTGACCAACACCAAATGCGGTCTCGCCTTAGGAGCTAAAGGTGAGGAAGTTGGTTCCGAGGAATCCAATGTGATGATCTGGGACTATACCGAAACTGCCAGGCAGCAATGGAACCTGATTGCGTTGGAAAATGGCTCTTATAACATTGTGAACAGGCACAGCGGGCTGTCCCTTACGGTGCTGGGCGCTTCTGTAGCCGACGGGGCGAATGTGAAACAGGCAGCCTACACCGGAGGCGAAAACCAGCAGTTTAGTCTGGCTGTGGCAAGCGGTAGCATGGTAACTGCAGTATCGGAAGTGCATCAGGTGCAGCAAATGTCAAGCGCCGTTGTTTACCCCAACCCTACTGCCAGCGATTTTGTGATAGAAGCGGAAGGTGCCTTTGCGTATATGATCTGGGATCAGATAGGCCGGCAAGTAGCACAAGGCAGTGCATACCAGTCCATCAAGACAGGATCTGACCTGAAGCCTGGGCTATACCTGATCAAGGTGATGTCGAAGGGGCAGGTGCAGCAGTTTAAACTGATAAAAAGCAGGTAAAAGCTAAACACCGCTACTAAACAGGATGGTCCCTGCTCGTGTGTCAAATCATGAGCAGGGACCTTCCTGTTTATACCTATACCGGGAAGAGTTAAGCGGAGAGCAGAATTTACAAGACAGGGTTTTCTGATAACATTACACAATGCTAAGACCGTTATATCCTTTCGAATTCCGCGATTACTTATTATAGCCGGCCATTTTCTGTAGCTTTTAAATAGTCTGATTTATCGAAAATCTTAACCCCGTCAGCGCCCGGTTGTATGTAATGCAACAGCCGCAGCACGGTATCATTTACAGGATAATCAGCATAGGATTCCAGTTGTTCT
The DNA here is from genome assembly GCF_022601975.1 of Pontibacter sp. E15-1. Classification (GTDB taxonomy): domain Bacteria; phylum Bacteroidota; class Bacteroidia; order Cytophagales; family Hymenobacteraceae; genus Pontibacter. The sequence continues at coordinate 122,152 of NZ_JAKVIR010000018.1, read as the reverse complement.
ACTCTTTTTAGTGTGTGGCCCTCAGCGATAGGTAGGGGGTTGCGTCGGCGTATTTTCTTCTGAATCTTTTGAATGGAATTCCCTTCGTAAAGATTGTATAAAATACGGGAGGGGCTTGTATCAGAATAGTAAAGAACACACCAGGCAGCAGCGCCTTCGGCAGTCGGGTTAAAGGCCCAGACGGCTTTCCCCATCATTTTTTCTGATGGCTTTGCATCGGATATAAAGCTCCAGCCCTTGTTTTTCAGCTTCTGGTCTATTTCAACGGAATCCATCCTTCTAAGCTTCTTCAGCTTTCTGAGTGATAGGTTTTGGGCCAACGCAGAAAACGACAGTAGGATGGCGCAGAGTGTAAGGGGCAATACCTTCATTCGGTTTTATGGTAATGAAACTAAATGTACCACATTCAGAGCAAACAATAAAAGCATATTTCAGCACGTGAGTTTAGGCTGAGAAGTGCCCCAGTTCAGCTTATGATTATACATACACCCTCTCGTAGGGACAGGTCGCGACCTGTCCGCGCATCGGCCTGTGCAGAGAGCAGAAGAGGGAGATTAGGCTTTGTAGGGGCATACCGCCATTTATACATCAAGCAGCAATGGCCGCATGTAGATGGGTATGAGCACGATTGGACAGGTCGCGACCTGTCCCTACGAAGCAGAAGATTTGGACAGGGCACCAAAACGATATATGCTATACCCGCACAGCATCAGCAAAAACCACTATAAATCCATATTCGAGCTGTGCTCCACGGTAAGCGTGCTGTTGTCTTTTGTCTGGAGAGAGAAGCCGTCGAATTTCCAGTCTTCGGCGTAGGCAATTTCACCGGCTGTGCTGGCCTCAATCGAAATGTTCCGGAACCTGAAATTCTCGATGGAGGATTGTGCGATGCCACTGGCCGAAAGGGCTTTCTCGGCATGCTGCACCCGGATGTCGGAGATGTATACATCTTTGAATTTGGGGATGCCCAGTTCTTCGGGCTCAACCTTGTGTAGCATGGTTTTCCAGTGCTGCGGAATCGAGTCGTAGGTATACCCCTCTGGCAAGGTGGAATAGCTGTAGCTGGGGTTCCAGTTCATCGACACCTCAATCGGCACTTTCACGCCATTCATCTCGATATCCTGCATATAAATGTCTTCCACCGTGCCGCCCCGGGTGGTGGCTGACTTAAAGCGGATGCCCACCCCGGTGCCCTTGGCCTTCAGGTTATACGCCAGCACATGCCGGATACCGCCCGAGGTCTCGCTGCCGAAGGTAATCAGGCCGCCGCCCGCCCGCGAAATGCAGTCCCGGATCACCACATACTCCGTGGGCCGGTTCACGCGCAGGCCATCCCAGTCGCGGCCCGCCTTCAGGCAGAAGTTGTCGTCGTTGCAGTCGATGTCGCAGTTTTGCACCAGCACGTAGGAAGAAGAGTCGATGTCGATGCCGTCGGTGCTGGGGCCATGCCCGTCGATGTTGTTCTGGATCACCACGCCGTCTACCGTCACGTGGTCGGAGTAGAGGACATGAATCGTCCAGAAGCCCGCTTGTTTCATCGTGATGTCTTTGATTGTAACATCCGACGACTCCGAGACGAGCAGCGTGCGCGGGCGTTTGGCGTCGTAGTCCACGATCCAGCGCAGCCCTTTGGGCTCATACTCCTTGCGCAGGTTCCAGTAGGCATCCCAGAACGGCTTGCCCTGCGCATGCACCACGCCTTTGCCCGAGATAGCGACGTTCTCCTGGTCCAGCACATTAATCAGCGCAGAGGGCCACTTCATTTCGATGCCCGCCACGCGCGTGTCGATCTCTGGGTAGTCGGCCAGGTTCTGGCTTCCCAGCAGTTGCACGCCCGCATCAATTCGCAAGTGCACGCCTTTTTTCAGGTAGATGGAGCCGGTGAGGTAGTCGCCGGGCCTGAAGGTGACAATGCCGCCGCCCCTGGCCGCGCAGGCATCGATGGTGGCCTGTATGGCTTTCGTGTTCAGCGTCTTCCCGTCGTTCACGGCGCCGTATTTCGTCACGTCATACCCCTTTTTCCGGGCAGGCAGTTTCCGGGCACCCACTTCTTTCGCCCAGGCCGGCGGGGTAAATTCGTCGGGAACGGTTTTCCCCCTAAAGCCAGCGAAGGCAATAACCAGAACTGACAGAACAAAGAGAAAGGCGATAGGCTGTATTTTCATATTAAAATGTTTACTCGGTAAATTGACTCCTTCTTGTTGCAGAAGTCCTCTGTGTAATTTCCAGGTTCTAAGTCTCCAACCCGCTGTTTCGGATTTCCTAATCCGAAACTTTTCCTGAAGCGGATTTCCTAATCCGCGTTAGCAGGACCACGGGGATTAGGAAATCCCCGGCAGGTGGCTTCCGGACTGGGAAGTCCGGAAGAGCTGTAGTGTACTAAGTATAAAGTATTAACCTGCTCATTGCCAGAGGTCTAGCGGGTGCGGGCCTGCCGCGGCGGTTTCGGTTTTTTCAGGTGGACGTACGTTGGCGTATCCCGGTCGCAAGTTAGCTGGCCATCGGTGTAGTGCAGTTCGGTTACCTGGATCACGCTGCGCTTGGCGGCAACGCTTTCTTCGGGGGCGGGAGCGGCTTTCGAGCGGCCGGGGTGCGTGAAATAAAACAGATAGGCCCTGTCGCCGCTGATCACCACGTCAGGGTGGCCGCCGATTGCCTGGTCGTCCTTGCCTTTTCCGGGATGCTCGAGCAGGCGTTCTTCCTGTGCCTGCCAGGTCAGCAGGTCATCCGAGCTGTATATGCCCAGGCCTTTCCACAGGTCAATCACCATCCAGTACTTTCCTTTCCAGCGAAAAACCTTGGGCCCCTCGCCGTGTGCGGCCACAGCCTTGCCCTTGTCCTGCCACTGGTATAGGTCTTGACTGTCGGCGTAGTAAATGGATTTGCCGTCGCGCTCGTTGTTATACCACATGCGCCAGCTGCCATTCGGCAGGCGGTATACACAGGCATCAATCACCTTGTCGTTCACCAGCGGCAGCGTGGACTGATAATCCCAGGTGAGCAAATCGGTGCTGGTGAGGTGCACAATCTGGCGGGGATGGTTACAGTCGGCGAAGACGCCCGGCACATAGGTCAGGTACATATGGTATAAACCGTTGTGCTCGATCACCTCGGGGGCCCAGTGGGTATAGCCTGCGTCCGAGCGGTAGGTAATGTTGGCCGTGTCGCGGTAGGCCCAGGTGGCTCCCCCGTCCACCGACTCGGCAATCCCGATGCGGGTGCCGTGCACCCAGGTCACGCCAGTGGCTGTCGCGTCGGTGGCGCGGCGGTTGGTATAAAACATAAACCACTTCTTTTCCTGCTTATTCCAGATCACCACCGGGTCGGCAGCCCCGTCGAACACAGGGTCGGCGAACAAGGGCATGGGGGCCAGTTTGCCGGTAGCCCCCGACTGTGCGGCCAAGCTGAGCGGAAGCAGGGCAAAGAGGATGGCCAATAGGTATAACTGGGGTGATTTTCTTTTGTCAGGAGGATTCAACATCGGGTTACGTCAGTTTCAGGCGAATATGCAACACGAAAGGTAAGGGAAACTCGCCGACTTTCTGTCCTGCGCTATCCTGTATGGGGAGCGGTGTGGGTTTTCGGAGGAGTCTCTTCGCAGGCGTTCCCCGCCGCATGCCGCAAAAGCCTTGAAGAAAAAAAAACGCTAAAGTGCTGAAGGGCGGGATACCGCAGGATAGGCTTCTGTATCGGATTGGCTAAAATTGGAAAATGCAGCAGCGCACGGAGGCTCCGGACGCAGGCTTGCAGACTTCCGACCCTAAGGTGCAGCGAACGCAACCGCTGCGATTTTTTCTCCTCCGAACAATCACCTCAACCAAAACATAAAGAAATATGGGTAAACTATATGATTCCTTTAGAAGCAGCTTACTCCTGACAGTCGTGCTGTGCCTGGCCCAACTCACGGCCTTCGCCCAGACAACTGTTTCCGGGAAGGTAACCTCGTCGGATGGCCGGGAGGCTTTGCCCGGCGTCAGCATTGCCCTGAAAGGCACGACCACGGGCACCGTTACCGCCGTGGACGGCACGTATACCCTCGCGGCACCGGCGACGGGCACCTTGGTGTTCTCTTTTATCGGCTATACCCCTCAGGAGGTGGCCATCAACGGCAGGGCCGTGCTTGACGTGCAGCTTGCGCCAGACATAAAAGCCCTGGAAGAAGTAGTGGTGGTGGGGTATGGCACGCAACGCAGAAAGGATGTGACCGGGGCCGTGTCCTCGGTGAGCGCCAAAGACTTTAACCCCGGCGTGGCCGTGGCACCTGAGCAGCTTATGCAGGGCAAAGTGGCCGGCGTGAACATTGTGCAAGACAGCGGCCAGCCAGGCTCGGCTTCTACGGTGCGCATCCGGGGGGCCAACTCCATCTCTGCGGGCAACGACCCGCTGTACGTGGTAGACGGCGTGCCGCTGCAGTTTGGCACGGCCAATATGTTTGTGTCGTCGATGCAGGGCAGCTCTCCGTTTTCGTCGCAGCCCTCCAACCCGCTCAACACCTTAAACCCGGCGGACATCGAGTCGATTGACATCCTGAAAGACGCCTCAGCCACCGCCATCTATGGTTCCAGGGGCGCAAACGGCGTGATCATCATCACCACCAAAAGCAAGAAAGTGGGCGAGTCTGTAACCTACGACGCGTATGTGGGCACCTCAACCGTGCGCAAGACACTGCCGTTCCTGTCTGCCGCCGAGTACAGGGACTTCGCTGAAAACAACAACCTGGCCTACCCCGACGAGGGCGCCGACACCAAATGGCAGGATGAGATTTTCCGGACTGCCCTGAGCCAGAACCACAACCTTGCGTTTGGCGGCGGAAGCGCCACCAGCAACTACCGGGCATCGGCCGGGTATACCTCCCAGCAGGGCGTTATCTCGTCGTCGGGCCTGAAGAAGTATACCGGCAGGTTCAATGCCAACCACCAGGCCCTGGACAACAAGCTCAGGGTCAGCGTTAACATGACCTACGGAAAGATATTTGAAGACAACACCCCGATCTCCTCCAACATCAACAACGAGGGCGGCAATATACTGAAGGATGCCCTGCGCTGGTCGCCCACGCTGCCGGTGCGCAACCCCGACGGGAGCTTTTACCAGCTAGGCGAGCTTCGGATCAACCCGGTGTCGTGGGTGGACGTGGACGATGAGCGCAACACAGACCTGTTTCTGGGGAACGCCAACGTCTCTTACGACATCCTGAACTCGCTGACCTTTAAAGTGAACATGGGCCACTCCAACGAGTCGGTGGAGCGGTTCACCAACGTGCCGGCATCGCACCCGGCCGGGGAAACAGAGGGCGGCAGGGCTTCCATCAATAAGCTCAAGAACTACAGCTCGCTGATCGAGACGACCTTGAACTTCAGCAAAGACATCACGCCGGGCAGCAACCTGAGCGTGCTGGGCGGGTACTCTTTCCAGCGCTTCGTGAGCGAGTTTACCTTTACGGAGGCAAACAGGTTCGTGTCGAGCGCCGTGAAGTGGAACCTGATCCAGTCCGGCAAAATCCTGTCGAACACCTCCTACAAATCGGCCAACCGGCTGAGCTCCGTGTTCGGCCGTGTGAATTACAAGCTGAAAGACCGCTATCTGGTGACCTTTACCCTGCGCAACGACGGGTCGAGCCGGTTTGGGGAGAACAACCGCTGGGGGCTTTTCCCCTCGGGTGCCCTCGCCTGGATCCTGTCTGAAGAGGAATTTTTGGGATCCTCGCCTATCAGCAACCTGAAAGTGCGGGCTGGGTATGGCATCACGGGTAACCAGGAGATCCCCAATGATTTATACCGCCAGCAGCTGTCCATCGCGGGCTCGTCGGTATACGTGCTGGGCGGCGAGGCCATACCCAGTGTATTGCCCACCAACTTCGCCAACCCCGACCTGCAGTGGGAGCAGACGAGCCAGCTGAACCTGGGCGTGGACTTCGGCATCTGGGAAGAGCGCCTGACCGGCTCGCTGGACTATTACCGAAAGCACACCAGCAACCTGCTTCTGCAGTTCTCCACGGCGTCTCCCTCGGTGGTGCAAAGCCAGTGGGCCAACGTGGGCGAGGTGGAGAACAAGGGGGTTGAGCTTGCCCTGAACGCGAGTATCATCCGGAACGAGGACCTGCAGTGGGACGCCAACTTCAACATATCCCGCAATCGCAACGAGGTCATCTCCCTGTCCAACGACCAGTTCTCGCGGGATGAGATCCGGACTTCCCCTTTGTCGGGCGTGGTGAGCAACGGCGGCCAGACGCAGATTATCCGGCCGGGGCTGCCCCTGGGCACGTTTTACGGCCGGAAGTTCACCGGTTTCGACGACAACGGTATGGAAACCTACCTGGACGCAGACGGTGTGGACGGGGCGGATTTAGTGGTGATCGGGGACGCGCAGCCGGATTTCCTGTACGGCTTCACCAACACGGTGCGCTGGAAGCAGTTCGACGCCAGCGCGACCCTCCGGGGAGTGGTGGGCAACGACGTGCTCAACAACACAGCCGCCGAATTCTCCTACCCCAACTCTGCACCGGGCATCAACATCCTCCGCTCGGCCCTCGACAACAACGTGAGCCGCGCGCAGATTCCGCAATTCTCCTCCAGGTGGATAGAAGACGCCAGCTATTTGCGGCTGGACAACGTGAGCGTGGGCTATACCTTCAGCACCACGGCCATACCCTACCTGCAGCGTGCCCGGGTGTATGTGACGGGCCAGAACCTGTTCGTGCTGACGGACTATACCGGCTTCGACCCCGAGGTGCGGACCAACACCAACCAGGGAGGCATCGCCCCGATCGGCATCGACTACCTTTCGTATCCGCGGCCGCGCGTGCTGCAGCTAGGTGGCAGTTTCTCTTTTTAGCGGTTGTGTAACACAGTTTAAATTTTAGCGAGATGATCAATTTCAGATTCTATAAAAATAAGAAAGTAGTGGTGTTGGCGGCGGCCCTGTTGCTGGCCTTGCCGAGCTGCGAGCTCGACGAGGAGGTATACTCGGTGTATACCCCCGAGACGTTTTATACCAGCGAAACCCAGGTGCTCTCCTCCCTGTCCGGGGTATACCGCAACTTTGCCCAGATTTCGGGTATGGGGGTGGAGTACCGCACACTGGAGCTTTCAGCGGACCAGGTGCTGACGCACGGCAAGATTCAGGGCTGGTGGGCCAACAACGATTTTGAGCAACTGATGGAGCACAAGTGGGGCCCGGACCACAACTACCTGAACGGCACCTGGAACACTTTCTTCCAGACGGTGGGCCAGGCCAACGCCCTGATCGCGGCGCTGGATGCCTCCAAACTCGAAGGGGTGGGAGGGGCCAAAGCCGAGCTGAAAGCCCTGCGCGCCTATGCCTATTTTTACCTGATGGACCTGTTCGGCAACGTGCCCATTTTTACGGAGCCCAAGGTAGACCCCAATAACCTGCCCGAGCAGAACACCCGGACCGAGGTCTTTAACTTTGTAGTGGCGGAACTCAAAGAGGCCGCCGCCGACCTGCCCTCGCAGACGGAGGTAGGAGGCCAGTATTACGGCCGCCTGACCAAAGAGGCGGTGTATGCGCTGCTGGCCACCGTGTACCTGAATGCCGAGGTGTATACCGGCACGGCGCAGCTCGACGGGGCCATCGAATACGCCGACCTGGTGATCAACTCGGGTGCCTACATCCTGCTGCCCGATTACTTCGACAACTTTAAGCACGACAACGAGGAGAACAAGGAGTTTATCTTCGGCGGGATTTATACCCCCAACATCCCCGGGGGCATCGGCCACCCGCTGGTGCAGAAAGTGCTTCCGGGCATTAGCGGCGGTCTGTTTGGCTTGCCCTATACCCCCCAAAACGGCTTTGGCACCCGCCCGTCTGTGGTGGCCCTGTATGAAGACCAGGACGCGCGGAAAGGCATGTTCATGACCCCGGGCGAGCTGAAAGACCCCAGAACCGGCGAAACCGTGCTGGTGGAGCGCATCGTGCCGGACAATAACTCGCAGCTCTACAAGCCGGGTGTTTCCAAAGGCGACCCTGTGCCCTACGTTATCATACCGGCCACGGGCATCCGTAACCAGCCCATGAACGCGGGCGAGAAGTGGATCAAGTGGGGGCTGGACCCGAACACCAACGGAGGCAACGCCGGCAACGATATCGCTTTTATCCGCTACGCGGACGTGCTGCTGGTAAAGGCCGAGGCCCTGGCCCGGCAAGGCAACTTTGGGGCGGCGCTGCCCCTCATCAACCAGATCAGGACCCGGAGCAACGCCTCTGTGCTAAGCTCCCTCACCCTGAATGACGTGTTTGAGGAGCGGGGCAGAGAACTCACGTTCGAGATGTCCAGAAGGAGGGACCTGATCCGGTTTGGGAAGTTCACCAATGCCTGGGAATTCAAGGAGGCCTCCGAGCCTTTCCGGGTGCTCTACCCGATTCCGAGCCGCGCCATTGACGCCAACCCGAAACTGCAGCAAAACGCGGGGTACTGATTTTGAGGTGGTAGTGGCCGGCTGTTGCTCTTAGGGCATGCAGCCGGTTTTGGGGCTGTCTGCCCGCGTGGATAGAGGTATCCCACGTGTGGCAGGCAGCTTCTCCTCCCACCTTTTCCCAGGGTGGCTTCGGCCATACCCCTTACTGAATTGCTTTCAATGCCTCAAGTAAACACGCATCACTAAAACCCGAAACTATGCCTAAACCATATTTTGCCTCAGCTATTCTCTCACGGGTGCTTCGCCGCCCCTGCCAGGCCGGTATAAAGTTGGCCTTTGTCGGTCTTTGCGCCTTGGCGATAAACCCGGTGGCGCAGGCGCAGGTGGTCAACGGCGTTGATTACGCCGACCGGGCGCACGTAGACCATACCTTCGATATGGCGGGCACGGACATCTTCGGCCAGCGCTTCCCCTCCGAAAGCCTCACGATTGTGGACCCCGTCACGGGCGTGAAGGTGACGGCGCTCACCACCTCCCGGCACAGCAGCTCCAAGATCTACCAGGATCATCCGAACTGGACCGCCGATGGGAAATACATCGTTTTCAGCTCGAACCGCAACACGGCGGCAGGAGGCAACGTGACCTTCGCCAGCAACCGCGATGCTCGGAGTGGGCGGCAGTTTTATGCCATATCCATGGACACCCACGAGATTGTGCAGGTAACAACCGGGGCGAACACAAAAGACCTGCTGCTCGGAAACAAAAAAAACGTGGCCTTTTATATCCGGGACAACCAGGTGATTGAATTCAGCCTGGGGAAACTGCTGGCTGACAGCGAGCGGAAGAAGGTGCAGGACGTGACAGGGTATGAAAAGGTGGTGGCCACGCTGCCCGACGCCCTGAAGCCCGGCGGCATGTGCCTGGACATAAACGATAACAGGATTTTTTTCTCGACGAAAGAAGGCGAAAATCGCTCGGCCATCTACAGTGTGGAATTTGACACCAACAAAACCACGAAGCTGGCAGAGGTGCCTTTCCGGACAGGTCATTTTCAGGCGAATCCGTTCGTGTCAGGCGAAATGATGTATTGCTGGGAAACCGGCGGCGATTCACCCCAACGGATGTGGCTACTGAATGTCGATAAGCAGGGCAACGTACAAAACCGCCCGATCTACAAAGAGAAAGACGACGAGTGGGTGACGCACGAGGTGTTTGCCGCCCCAGACTATGTGCTGTTCAACGTGATGGGGCATCTGGACCGACTCAGGAAAAACCCGACAGGCATCAAGCTGCTGAACACCCGGACCAACGAGGCCAGGCTGCTGGGACAGGCGAAAGAATCAGGAGGCTACTGGCACAGCGCGGGCACCAAAGATTTGAAATGGGCTGTGGGCGACTCATTTGATGGCAATATCTACCGCCTCAACATTGAAACCGGGGAAGCCACGCTGCTCACCACCGGGCATCGGCCTACCACCAAAAGCCCGTTCTCCAGCCAGGCCCACGCCCACCAGTCCATCAGCCCCGACGGCAAGTGGGTGCTCTTCAACTCCAGCCTGCTCACCGACAGCGACCTCATGCTGGTGCCCCTCCACCCCGATAAGTCGACTGCGCAGCGGTAAAGAGCAGCAAAGCGCCCTTCAAAGCTAAACCCTCTCTATTACTATGGCGCAAGCGTCCGCTTGTGCTCACTATGCTAGTGCTTTGCCAAATTAAAAATTAGAAATTAAGAATTAGAAATGAGGCCTAAAAGCCGTTTCTATACATATAAAAACAACCGCTAATTCTGGTCATTAAATTGGTTGAGTACTAGTAGCGGTAGCGGCACAAGCGGACGCTTGCGCCAGCGTGCAGAGCAGTAAGGGGATGGAGAGCTGTTGGGTGGTATGATTGGGTAGCACCTGATGGGGTATGGAAGTTTGTATCAATACTGCACGAAAATACTCCAATAGGCACAACCCACTCGCTATTGGTATCCGAAACGATCCTGGGTGAAAGGAGTCCTTGGTAAATCATGAAGTCACATCCTCGAATAGCCAGCTTCAATTCCCATCCGGTTTCACGGCGGTCACGTCCGGGCTTTGGGGAAGGGCCCAGTTGGCAAAGGCGTCGGGGTGGGCGGGGTCGAAGGGGCGGACATCCTCCCGCAAGTAAGCAGCGAGCTTCAGGTTGTTGCTCTTTATACCCTCCACAATGCCCCTGGCAAGTTGATACGCGCCGTAGGTGCTGAAGTGGGTGTTGTCCTCCAGGGCCTTGTCCTGACCCGGAAACGTGTTGGCCGGATAGTGCACAAAGGCTTTCTTTGAGTTTTCAGGGCCCATCGCCTCATAAAACTGCTTGCTCATGGCGTTCAGGTCAATCACGGCCACGTTCTCTTCCTGGGCCGTCTGGCGCACCGCCTCCGGGTAATCTCCCAGCGTGTTCACAATCTTTCCGGCCCCGTCGAAATTGCGGCGATGCATCGAGGTAACCAACACCGGTATCGCCCCACGTTCCCGGGCTTCGGCAATAAAGTGCTTCAGCATCTCCTTGTAGGTTGTAAACGGATCGACGTGCGAGGAGCCGGGCTTCTGGTCGTTGTGGGCAAACTCGATGAACAGGTAGTCGTTGGGTTTGATCACGCTGAGCACTTTCTCCAGCCTTTTTTCACCGACGAAAGCCTTGAGGGTTTCCCCGGACTCGGCATAGTTGGCCACCACCACGCCAGGTTTAAAAAAGCGCGGCACCATCTGCCCCCAGGCGGCCCAGGGCTCATACTCCTGGTCTACCACCGTGGAGTTGCCCGCCAGGTACACCGTGATTATATCTTCTACTTCCCTGATCTCGATGGCAGCCACAGCAGGGCGGTCGTTGTTAAACTCCAGCGTCAGTTTGTCGTCCCAGTTCAGGTAGTTCACTTCCCTGGATTTCAGCCGTATGCTTTCCTGCTCATTGATTTTGGGCGTACGCACGTTCACCACGAAGGTATGGGCCTCCACTTTGCCGGCAGGCGTCTGCACGTCTTCCAGCATCAGCCGCCGCGACTCAGCTTTGACGGTGGTTTTAGAGGTTCCTTCCGCATCGCCGAGCAGCACGGTCACCTCATAGTTGCCCTCGGGCAAGTCCACGGTGAAGTAAAAAGGGGCACTGCTCGTGATAAAGTCGCTTTTCAGGGCATCTTTCCCTTTCCTGCTGATGGCCTCCAGGGGTGATTTGGAGATGAGGCCATACCCACGCGCCGCCGTATACGCCGTGCCCGGAAGCACCTGATCATACCCTTCCGCTACAGCCCCGGAGCCAAAGTCAAACTTTTTCAGAAGCGCGGAGGAAGCAGCGGGAGGTATAGCTGCGGTTGCCGTGATGGTAGCCGCCTCTTCGGGCTGTGTGGTTTTGCAGCCTGCAGCCAGGCAGCAGAGGGTAGCCAGCAGGGCTGCCTTCTGTGGAAGGAAGGGGTATAGGAGGAAGTTCAAAAAGCTCCGTTTCATGGGTGCGGTGTATGGATAAATGCGTGGAAAAGGAATAAGCTAGCGGGCTGAAAACTGTACCGCGCTGTCGTTTATTTCGTATTTGCTGCCCTTCAGCAGGTGGATGATCTCGGCGCCGGCCAGCAGCACGGGGCCATACCCATGGGCGGCATACACACTGATGGGGCGGTAAAAGTAGAAAGCCGGGTCGAAGGCCATACCCGTACCCACGCAGGTTCCCTCCACCTGGCCTTTGGCGTTTACCTGGGTTGCCACAGCGTTCCAGGCCAGCAGCACCATCGGACCGTAAGCTTGCCTGTCGATCCAGCCGCGGTTAATGGCCCGGGCAATGGAGTAGGTATAAATAGCGGTGGCAGAGGTCTCCAGATATGAGTTGTTGCGGTCCAGGAGCTGGTGCCAGAAGCCTTCGCCAGCCTGGTAGGCAGCAAGCCCCGCCACGTGCGCACGCAGCTGCGCCAGCACTTTAGGGTAGCCGGAGTGGTTCTGGGGCAGCACGTCCAGCAGCTCCACCAGCGTCATAACGGCCCAGCCGTTGGCGCGTGCCCAATGGAACTGCGGGTGCGGCTCCATACCCTGCACCCAGCCGTGCATATACAGCCCTTTCTCTTTGTTGAACATGCGCTCTGAGATTTGCACGACCTGTTTCACGGCCTCGTCATAGTAGCGCTGCTCACCGGTCAGCTTGCCCATTTGGGCCAGGGCAGGCACGCTCATGAACATGTCGTCCAGCCAAACGGTGTTTGGCAAGGGGCGGTTGCGCGCCAGGGTGCCGTCGGCCAGCCGGAACTCCTTGTTCATGATGTAGTCGATGTAGTTGTCGATGAGGGGGCGCACGTCTGCTTTGGTTACCCCGGCGCGGCTCGCCTTGATCATGGCGGCGGCCATGGCCCCGGCGTCATCCAGGGCGTGGGGCTGCAGCACCTGCCGGAGCGGGGTATCAAGTTCAGGGTTTTTCTTGATTTCCTTGCGGTAGTAGGGGGCCAGGTCGGCCAGGAAGCTCAGCCGCTGGGCGGTATATTTGGTGAAACGGGCATCGCCGGTGGCCTCACCCGCCAGCAGCATGCCCGCGTACGTCACGCCCCACTCGTAGCTGGTCAACCGGAAGTCTCCCTGCTCGATGACGGTGGAAGGGCTAAGCTTCTTGAGATCCGTGACGGGCTTTCCGGTTTCCTTGTCGAGCAGCCGGGCCGGGGTGGCGGCATCGAGGTAAGCATGTACCCGCAGCAACACCTGCGTCACGTCCTTTGCCGTGGCTTGACCGTAAGGGGTGGGGTAGTCGGGCTGCATGGCGTGCAGGGGCGTGGTGGTGTCCGACACCTTGGCCGGGGTCGTCTGCGCCTGCGCGGGCTGGAGCACGGCTGCCAGCGACAGCGCGAGACAGGCGCGCCATACTATTTTGCTTGCCCCCTGCCGGTTACGATTGAGGGTATAATCAGCTACATTTTTCATCGGTTTCAAATTTAGTTTTTGCCATCGTTATCGTCCGCCACCATTGCCAGTCTGAATTACCAGGTTTTAGCACCGCCACGGCCAATGTCCGATAATATCGGCAGGAAAAGCCAGCGAACCGTCCTGTGCTGACCGGTCTGTTCTTCATATAGACCCATCAGTCGTAGAGACGCAAAATTTTGCGTCTTATACCACTTGAAAGGAAAGGGTATACAGGGTGATCATTTGCTACTCTGCGCCTGGACTTAACCCATACCCAACCCATACCCAAGACGCAAAATTTTGCGTCTCTACAGGAGTGTATCCCAATGAGGGTATCCCGATGAGTGTGTCCCAGCGGATCACTTTATTTCTATATCCACTTCAGCTGCCAGTTGGCGGGCGAGGTTTTGCACGTAGGCCTTGAATCCTGCCTCGCTCTTGAATTTCTCATCGCTCATTTCCCAGCCTCCCACGGCGTAATAGGTCACGGGCTGGTTTTCCTGCGCCTTCATTTTGGCAAAGTACGCCCGAGACAGGTTACCGGTATCCGGGGCCGCGGTATACCCCAGGTAAGCGTCTTTCGGGAGGATGAGCGCCAGGCCCAGCAGCCATTCGTTGTTATACGTCTCGCGGTCATGCGTCAGCAGCACCACCCAGGTGTCGTCCACGTCAATCTCGGTCACCTGGCCGGATGGGTCCAGGTTGTTCATCCCGATCAGCAGCGTTTCGTCGCCCTGCAAACCCGACACGCTGGCCGTGTTGCGGTAGGCATACATGCCGGGCCAGATCGTGGGCTGCTCCGAGAGGGTATACCGCCGCGCCGTGCCGTCGGGCTGCCAGTTGGTATAGCCCAGGCGCAGCGCCGAGCGCACTGGCCCCTCGCACACAAGCCGCAGCGTGGTGCTTTCTATGTTGTTGACCGAGTCGGCGGCCGTGACGCCCAGGCGGTAGGGCGTGTCCCCGATCATCAGGGCAATACCGCCAATGCCCGTTGAGTTGCCCACCGCCATCACATCCCGGCCCCAGGCTTCCATCACGTGGTAGTTGTCTTCCACCTCCCCGGCGGCATTTATACCCACCGTCTCAGGCGACATATAGGACACCCGCTTTCCGAAGATGTCCTTTGCGTTGCGGCCGTCGAAATAATGGCGAAAGCCCACCTTGTCATTCTCCCAGGTCGGGCCGTCGGTCTGGTAGGGCTGGTAGCCATACCCTGCGCTTTTGGGCAGCTGGTTGGCAAGCAGGGTGTCGCTGGTGCGGGCCTGCACGGGCGTGTTTTGTGAGGTGCGCTTCCCGAACCGGACGCTGGTGCGGGGGGTATACCTGGGCTGCGTGGCCAGCCACGACAGGTGCAGCGTCTGGGTTCCGTTTGCCGGCAGGTCAGTCACAAAAAAAAGCTCGTCCCACTCTTGGTCGCCGTCCAGGTCGTCAGCCTGCACCGCCACTGTGTCGCCCTGTCCGGTCAGCAAAAGCGGGAAATTCATACCCTCCGGGATGGCCGTCAGCGCAGCGCGTTTTATCGCGATGCCTTTGTCGGTGAGGCTGATGGCGGAACGGTTGGTGAGCGTGATTTCCTGAGGCTGCGTTTTATCCCCTGACTGGCAGGAAACCACAGCGCCGCACAAACACGCGATGGAAAGCGAAAGAAGGCCATTTTTGATCATGGAGCGTCGGTTAAGTAGATGGCTGCGCGCACGTGCATGCAGTTTATCAAAAATAGAAACGCACGGCCAAAAAGCTATCCTGCCCTGACCTGTAGTGGCAAGTTGGTTTTTGGTTGAGGACAGCAGCTGGCTGCGGGTTTACAGGATAGAGCAGGATAGGGGACTTGCCTTTTCGCGTTAATTTGAGGTGCTTTAAGGTGGATTCACGAGCTACGGGGCAAGTACATCTTGCTCAGATTTCCCGTGGGCACCGCCTGAGCCACGAAGGATAAAAACGAACGAATCAGAAGAAAAAAAGCATGCGCACTTTTAAATTACCTTTTCCCAAGAGTATCCTGGTATGCCTCTGCCTGTTTGCCTGCGTGGCGCAGAAACCGGCAAAAGAGTTGCCGAAGAAGAATGAAGTGCTGAAGACCCTCACGCTGGCCAATGCCTACTTCATGCAGAAGTGGCCCGACCCAGGTAAGGAGGTGGTAACCAACAAAACACGCCCCAGCAACCTCTGGACGCGCGCCGTGTACTACGAGGGGCTGATGGCCCTATATGCGGCCGACCCGCAGCAGCGCTACTACGACTATGCCGTGGAATGGGGTGAGAAGCACAACTGGGGCCTCCGCAACGGGGTGCATACCCGCGACGCCGACGACCAGGCTGCCGGGCAAACCTACCTCGACCTATACCAGATTGACCCAAAACCTGAGCGCATTCGCGACATCAAGGCCTCCGTCGATAGCATGGTATACTCCGACAAGAAAGACGACTGGCACTGGATTGATGCCCTGCAAATGGCCATGCCCGTGTACGCGAAGCTGGGCGTGCTCAAGCAGGACGATGCGTATTTCGAGAAGATGTATGACCTGTACAACGCTGCCAAAACCGAGATCGGCGGGGGGCTATATAACCCGGAGGACAGCCTGTGGTGGCGCGACGCCGATTTTGTGGCCCCATACACAGCGCCCAACGGCGAAGACTGCTATTGGTCGAGGGGCAACGGCTGGGTGGTGGCGGCACTCGTGCGCGTGCTGGACATTATGCCGAAAAACGCCCCGCACCGCGACGAATACCAGCAGACGTACCTCGAGATGATGCAAGCGCTGGTGCCGCTTCAGCGCCCGGACGGCTTCTGGAACGTGAGCCTCCACGACCCCAACCACTTCGGCGGGAAAGAGACTACCGGCACAGCCCTTTTTGTGTATGGCATGGCCTGGGGCGTAAACAACGGCTTGCTGGCCCCGGAGGTATACAACCCGGTGATCACAAAGGCCTGGAACGCGATGGAAAAGGAGGCGGTGCACCCCAACGGTTTTCTGGGGTATGTGCAGGGCACCGGCAAGGAGCCCAAAGACGGCCAGCCCGTGACCTATACCAGCAAACCTGATTTTGAGGACTACGGCCTCGGCTGCTTCCTGCTGGCAGGCACCGAGATAATGAAGATGAAATAGGGGGGCAAAAACCGGGGAGCTTATTGCTTCGATCTGGAGTTAATGAGTGTAATCCGCTTTACTCTCGCGCCCGAAAAAAACCACCCCGCCTGCGGCACCCCTCCTTGAAAAAAGGAGGGGAGTTTGAAAAGAGTTACCTGGTGCCTCTTGATAAATTAAATGGCTTACTTTACCGCTGCCCCGCAGCTGCTCCGGTTACTGCAGCTTTTCGAATTCCGCTCTGGTGACGGTAAAGATGGTGCCGTGGCGCATGCCCTTCGGAAAGGAGATTTGCGCCGAGATATCCTCCCAGTCTTTCAGGTTCTCAGACTGCACTGCGCCCATGCTGTGCTCGGTATACTTGTCGAAGTAAACCAGCCACTTGTCATTCACTTTCAGCGTTGTGGGGCCTTCTGCCCAGTACTTGCCCGTGATGGCGGGGCTGGCGGGGCTGTAGGGGCCGGTCAGGTGGTCGGCGTAGGCTATCCTCAGGTTCTTGGCGGCAGGCTCGCGGGTTTCGTCTTTCAGGAACATCACATACCGGTCACCCTCGGGCACTATGGTGGCATCGATCACGTTGAAGCCCGGCTCGTAGAGTAGCTTCGTGTCTGAGAAACGCGCGAAGTCCCTGGTCGTGGTATAGTACATGCGGTGGTTATACCCATTGTCGGCCGTGGACTGCGTTTCGGGGTACAGGCCCGTGACGGTGGAAGCCCAGTAAATCATATACTCCTTTGTCCGGGCATCATAGGTAATCTCCGGGGCCCAGGTGTTGCGGGCCTCGGGCTCGTGCGCCATCACGGGTATAAACTGCTGCTCCGACCAGTGGAGCAAATCCGGGGAGCTGGCGTAGCCGATGCCTTTCTCGTTCCAGCTCACCGTCCAGACCATGTGAAAGCGGCCGTCGCCGCCCCGGATAATACAGGGGTCGCGCATCAGCTTGTCGTTGCCGGCGGTGGGCTTCACAAAAATGGAGTCTTGCTTCAGGGCTTGCCAGTTATACCCGTCCAGGCTGTAGGCCAGGTGCAGGCCGTCGCCGTTTCCTTTGAAGTAGGAGAACAGGTATACCTCCCCCTCCGCGCGTTGCTGAGGTTGCTTTTGCAGACCGGCACAAGCCGAAAGGGATATCAGAATCAGGCACAGTAATTTTCTCATGTTCATTGCCCAAAGGGGCCGCTAGGTTAGGTATGGATATTCGGTATGGTATAGGAAAAATCCGTCGGAAGCACTTCTGAGAAGCAGGGCAGGCTGCCGAGGCTGGAGAAGGCTGTTGCTGCACTGCTGTTGGGCCGGGTACGCGAAACTGGCTGCTAAATATCTGGGGAATAAGTATAAGTTGCAAGAATTTATAACAATCCGATTAAATTCCCGGCTGGCATTTGGCGCGTTATTCATCCCGCCGGGCAGCCGAAACCCGGACCTAAAGTACCCGACAGCCGTTTCTTTGCAGCGCATCCCCTGCGCCACACCCCGGCAAGGCTGGTCCCGCACCGGACACCACAGGATTAGCAAGCGAAACTATTTGAGAAGATTGCACTGGCTGAGAATTTCACTTTCCGGAAACGGTACCCGGAACCGAAGGCGCTAGCCGCCCGCTTGCCATACCGGGCTGGGTATACCCAACAGAAAGCCCGACTGTGGCGGTCGGGCTCAGAGCAGGTATAAATTTTACCCCTTTGCGCTGCAAACAAGTGCCTTTAGAATCGGGAAGCACACATTTTGCTTTCACAGGACTTCCGCATCGAATTGAAACACGGAGCGAAAGCAGTATGTAGCCTGCCGTTGTTGTGTGTTCTCACCAACAACTTGTAGGTCAAAAGACGCAACAAGGGCAGCTTTGCGAAAGTCCTGTTTCAAATGAACTTTATACATGCTCCTACCACAGAAGAACATGGAAAACAAAAAATATATAGTGAAATGGATCCTTGTGCTGTGTTGGGCGCTGTTTACGGCGGTGTCGGCCCAGGCGCAACGCGTACTGGAAAACCTCGACCGCGGCCTGATCGCCATCAACCAGGGAGAAGGAAAAGTATACATCGGGTGGCGGATGCTGGGCACAGACCCTGACGACATCGCCTTTAACCTCTACCGGGTGAACGGCGGCAAAACCCCCGTCAGACTCAACGAGGCACCCCTTTCCGAAAGCACGAACTTCGTGGACGAGGCGGCAGACCTGAGCCAGGCAACTACTTATGTGGTGAAAACCGTGCTAAAGGGCAAGGAAAGGGAAATCTGCGCCACTGCTGTGCTGCCCGCCAAAGCGCCCGTGCAGCAGTACCTGTCCATACCCCTGCAAACGCCTGCGGGCTATACCCCCAACGATGCCTCCGTGGGTGACCTGAATGGCGACGGCGCGTATGAAATAATTCTCCATCAGACGGGGCGCGGGCGCGACAATTCCATGAGTGGCTTTACCGACGAACCGATATTCCAGGCCTATACCCTCAGCGGCACCCTGCTCTGGACGATCAACCTGGGCAGGAACATCCGGGAAGGCGCGCATTATACCCAGTTTGTGGTCATCGACATGGACGGTGACGGCAAGGCGGAGTTTGCCTGCAAAACCGCCGACGGCACCGTGGACGGCAAGGGAAAAGTGATTGGCGACGCGGCAGCCGACTGGCGCAACACGGACGGCAAGATCCTGAAAGGGCCGGAGTATTTCACCGTTTTCAGCGGGGAAACCGGGGAGGCCCTGGCCACCACCGACTTTATACCCGGGCGGGGCAACCTGCGCGGCTGGGGCGGCGTGGGCGGCAACGGCAAGAACGACGGCACCGGCAACCGGGTAGACCGCTTCGTGGCCGGGGCCGCCTACCTCGACGGAAAGCTACCGAGCGTGCTCATGTGCCGCGGCTACTACGGCCGCTCCGTCATCGCGGCCTGGGACTACCGCAAGGGCAAGCTGACGTCCCGTTGGGTGTTCGATTCCAAAAACGGCAAAAACCCCTATTCCGGCATGGGCAACCACGGCCTCAGCATCGCTGATGTGGATGCCGACGGGAAGGACGAGATAATTTACGGGGCCATGGTGGTGGATGACGACGGAAAAGGCCTGTTTACCACCGGCCTCCGGCACGGCGATGCCCTGCACGTCACCGACCTGGACCCCACGCGGCCCGGCCTGGAGGTGTTTGGCGTGCACGAAATCGAGGAGAGCACGACCGGCCCCGGCGCTGCCGTGTATGATGCCCGAACCGGGGAGATTCTCTGGTCGGGTCTGGATGGGCAGGACGCCGGAAGAGGCGTGGCCGCCGACATTGACCCCGGAAACCCGGGCGCAGAGATGTGGTTTTCGGGCTCCGGCGGGCTGCTGAACCTGAAAGGGGAGCGGATAGGCGACAACCCGCCCTCCACCAACTTCGTGATCTGGTGGGACGGCGACCTGAGCCGCGAGCTGCTCGACGGCAACCACATCGACAAGTACGGGCAGGGCCGCCTCTTCACCGCCGAGGGCTGCGTGTCCAACAACGGCAGTAAGTCCACGCCCGCGCTCAGCGCCGATCTTTTTGGCGATTGGCGCGAGGAAGTTATCTTCAGGACGCAGGACAACCAGGAGCTGCGGATTTTCACCACCACCATCCCGACAAAACACCGGATGCCCACGCTGATGCACGACCCGCAGTACCGTATGGCCATCGCCTGGCAGAACGCGGGGTATAACCAGCCGCCGCACCCGGGCTTTTATATAGGCGAGCACATGGCTCCGGCAAAACGCGCCGCCATCACGGTGACAAAACACAAAAACAAAAAATAAGCAGATGATGCTCCGAAAAAACATACCTCCCTTTTTTGCCGCGCTTCTTGTGCTGGCCGTCCTTTTGTTTGGCTTTACCCACAAGCAAAAACCAACACTCTACATCATCGGCGACTCCACGGTCCGGAACACGGGCGAGGGGTATGGCGGATGGGGATCCTACATACAGGAGCTGTTTGACACCACCCGGATCAGCGTGAGCAACCAGGCCATGGCGGGCCGAAGCACCCGCACCTTCATTAAAGAGGGCCGCTGGGAGAAAGTGCTGTCTACGCTGAAGCCCGGCGATTTTGTGATCATGCAGTTTGGCCACAACGAGGGAAGCGCGCCCGATACCTCCCGTGCCGGCTACAGGGGTGTGCTGCGGGGCACGGGCCCGGAAACCAAGGAACTGACATGGAAAGACGGCGAGAAGGAAGTGGTGCATACCTATGGGTGGTACCTCTCCAAATTCGTGAAAGAGGCCAAGGAGAAGGGAGCCACCCCGATCATCGCCTCCATGATTCCGCGTAACCAGTGGAAAGACGGGAAAGTGGTGCGCGCCGATAACGACTTCGGCAAATGGGCCCGGGAAGTGGCGCAGGCCGAGGGGGTATACTTTGTGGACCTGAACCGGATAACGGCAGAAAAATACGAGGCGTTCGGGCCCGAAAAAGTAGACGCGCTTTTCCCCTCGGATCATACCCATACCAGCCCCGAGGGAGCCCGGATCAACGCGGCCTCTGTGGTGGATGGCCTCAAACAGAACAAGCGCCATCCCCTCAACAAATATCTTCTGAAGAAGCCCAGATAACAAAACGGAAGCGCCTTAACCGACAGCCCGTAGCGCAGCGAAAAAAGAGCCCATACCCCAGTCGTGGAGAGGGATTAAGTTATACAACGCATTTCACTGTTTCGGTTCTAAAGAAAAATTCCCCTCCTCGGAGGGGCTAGGGGTGGGTTTATATAGAGCAGTTTATCGCAACTAGAGTTACTTATACCATTATCGAATGGATTTAGCGTATTAAAGTATTTTCGTGAATTGTTTGTACCTGCTGTTACGCCATGCCCTCTTTAGTCCCCCTTTGAAGGGGTTAGGGGGATGACACCCCCTGCGGAGAGTCTACTGTGAAATATTTTAGAAGCTATTTCTCATTAAGCAAGAACACGAAAGGTTATTCCGGCCGCCTCTCATCCCCCTGCCCCCTTCATCTTAGAGGGCCCCTACCCCCAAGGGGGACTTTTACGAACTGCGCGGCTCTCTTGCGTAACGTCAAATTTGACTGTGCAAATTCTAATTGATAGTAGTATTATTCCAAATCATCGAATTCACCTTAAAATAACGTATCCCCAATCTATCTCCCTATGGCCATTTTAAAGTCCCTGAAAAGCAAGCTCGTGTATTTATCCCTTTTGGTTGTGGTGCTGACCGCCTCGTGTGTGGCGCTCAAAACCAACCAGCCAAAGCCCACTTTATACCTGATCGGGGACTCGACGGTGAAGAACGGGCAGGGGAGAGGCGACGGTGGCTTGTGGGGGTGGGGCGATTTTCTGGCGGCGCATTTCGACACGTCCCGGATTGCGGTGCAGAACCATGCCCTTGGCGGAACCAGCAGCCGCACGTTCCGTACCCAGGGGCATTGGGACAAGGTGCTGCCCCTCATCAAGCCTGGCGACTATGTGCTGATGCAGTTCGGCCACAACGACAGCAGCCCCGTGAACGATACCCTGCGCGCGCGCGGCACTATCAGGAGCAATTCAGACGAAATCGAGGAGATCGACAACCTCATCACCAAAAAGCACGAGATTGTGCATTCGTATGGCTGGTACCTGCGCCAGTTTATCACTGAGGTAAAAGCCAAGGGCGCCACTCCGGTGGTATTGTCGCCGGTGCCCCGCAACAGCTGGCACGATGGCAAGACCGACCGCAACGCCGACAGTTACGGGAAGTGGGCCGCCGCCGCCGCCCAGCAGGAAAACGCCGCCTTCATCGATCTGAACAAACTTATCGCCGACCGCTACGAGCAGGAAGGGGAGGAGAAAGTGCGAAGCACCTACTTCAACACAAAAGACCATACCCATACCATCGAGGCAGGCGCAAAAGTGAACGCCGCCGCCGTGGCACAAGGCATCCGGGAGGAAAACAAGCTGGGGCTGCGCGCTTACCTGGCCCGGCGGGGCAAGGCCGCCGATGTGGCAGCTGGGCGGTAGCGGAGCAGGTCTGCGCAAACGATTCTATAAGTTTAAGGGAGCGCAATGCTGCCTGCCTGATGCTGGCCATACCATTCCTCAGCCTTATCTGAGAAATTGCACCATTACGACTGTGATATCATGCAGACGGGCCACAAAAAAATCATACCCTAAAATCATCCGCGAAATATTTTCTCAGCCATATGGTGTATTGTGCCGTTTCAGCCCGTCAGGTTATACGAGCAGGCTGATTTTGGACAAAACCGTTCACAGCTAATTCTGCTGCATTACACAAAATGTCCCGGAGACAGGATAGAGCAGGATAGGGTTTGGACATGTTATTTATACATTTAATCAATGGTTTAGTATTGTGCTGTCAGACAATCGGTTGCGCAGTACTACCGAGGCGACAAATGCCCCTAATTATAGCCCTAACCGCGAGTGACCAATTACTTTAGAAGGATTAAATAAAATTTATATTTAACACTTAACTGATATAGCGAATGGATAAACTCTACATACTTACCTAAATCCTACAACCACACCAGCCTGGCTATACTGTTGGGAGCCCTCGGGTTTTCGGAAGCAGTGTATTTTTCTCGGGTGCAAGGTATAGATAGGATAAAATCACATTCCGGTTTAAAATAATACAAGCAAGAGATACTGGTCTATCCCGAGAGGGGAGCTTTGTGCCTGAAAAATCCTAAGTGCCATACCATTAACCGGAATTCCACAATCAGTAATCAGTCGATAATTCTTAGTTCTCACAATTACTCATCATTATGAGCAAACCTGCAAAGATTATACTGTACTATTTGTCCTTCCTGGTCTTGCTGACCAACTGCCGAGACAAAACCATGGACGAGTATTATGCCCGGCCCGACACGCTTGCTGACCCCGTGTACCAACAGCTGGAGGCAAGCGGGAACTTCAAGAACTTTGTGGCCCTCATCGAGAAGGCAGGCTACAAGAACACGTTGAGCGGCGCCGGCTACTGGACGGTTTTCGCCCCTAACGACGAGGCTTTCCAGAAGTTCTTCCAGGAAAACGGCATTGCCAGCGTGGACGCCATAGACGAAGCGATGGCGAGCCAGATTGTGGCCTACGCCCTTACCTACAATGCCTTCACCAAAGACCGCCTCGATGACTTCCAATCGAATATCGGGTGGGTGGAGAACGAGGCCTTTAAGCGCCGCACGGCCTTTTATACCGGCGTGTACACAGCCGATAAGATTACTGTGGACGGCCAGGAGATGAGCAACCAGTACGTGATCGCCTCTAACCGCAACAACGCCACCTACGTGTCTGCCGACTACAACAACAAGCACATCCCGTTCTTTACCGACGCCTACTTTACCAAGAAAGGGCTGTCGGACGCGGACTATAACTTCTTTTACCCCAACACGCCTCGCACGGGCTTTAACGTGGCGGGTGCCTCGGTGGTGTCGGCGAACATACTGGCCGAGAACGGCGTGATCCACGTGATCGACAGGGTGATCCTGCCCCTGCAGAACATGGAAGAGTACCTGGCCACCAAGCCGGAGTACAGCGAGTTCCGGAAGCTGCTCGAGAAATACATGGTGTCTTTCTTCACCAACACCGAGGCCACCCGGCGGCACCAGGTGCGCACCGGCCAGGGCGACCCTGTGTATGTGAAGTACTACAGCCAAGAGCTGCCCTTCGCCCTCAACAACGAGAACTACGAGAAGATGCAGGACAACGACGGGCAGACAAACGGCCGCACCCTCTTCGTGCCGACCAACAACGAGCTGACCCAGTACATCTCGTCGGTGCTGCTGGAGCACTACGGGACTGTGGACAAGCTCCCGCTCAACATTATCCGCGATTTTGTGTCGGCCCACATGTTCCCGACGACGGTATGGCCTACCAAATTCAAAACCACCAGCAACGATTTCGGCGAGGAGGCCCGCTTTGACCCAGCCTCCAACGTGATCGACCAGAAAGTGCTGAGCAACGGCTTCTTCTACGGCACGAACAAGGTGCAGCGGGCCAACGTCTTCCATACCGTGTACGGCAAGGCTTACCTCAACCCAAAGTATTCGATGATGATCCGGGCGCTGGAGGGAGACATGAAGTTTACGGTGACAAACCCTGCCGTGAAGTTCACGATGTTCCTGATCTCGGACGAGGCCCTGACGAACGCCGGGTTTAGCTGGGATTCGCAGTTCCAGTACTGGGTATACACCCCGCCCATGGGAGGCTCCGTGCTGGCCGGTGGCCAGGCGCAGCTCCGGATGAACAGAATCATCCAGCAGCACATCGCCTTCACCTTCGACAACCAGCTGAACGACCTGAGCGGCGAGGGGATTATGGAGACGTTTGGCGGCGAGTACATCAAGTACAAAGACGGCAAGGTAACCGCATCGGGCAACGCCGACAACGGCGAGATGGTGCAGGCAACCGGTCCCGTGGAAACCCTCAACGGCATTGTGTACTACCTGGACGATATCCTGAGCTTCACTGACAAGAAACCGAGCCAGCACCTGGCCGAGAACGAGAATTTCTCCAAGTTCCATGAGTACCTGACCTACTCCTCGTTTGCCTACGACTGGTCCACCCAGGACATCAAAGGCATGTCGGGCGGAACGCCCTATACCATCTTTGTGCCGAGCAACGAGGCCATGGCGCAGGCCCTGGAAGATGGCAAGCTGCCCCCGCTCTACAATAAAATGTCTACCGCCGATCAGGAGAAAATAGCCAAGTTCATCCAGTACCACATCGTCGGTAACCAGAACATCGTGACGGATGGCCAGAAGACAGGCAGCTTCCCGACCCTGCACAAGGATCTGGACGGTGTGACCACCTCGCTGACCGTGCAGGCCGACCCGGTAACCCAAAAAGGCAAGCTGGTGGACACGCGCGTGACTGACGCGAATGGCCGGACTGTCGAGGTGGTCAGGGCCAACAGCAACGTGCTGGCGAACAAGGTGATCATCCACCAGATCGACGGCTACCTGCAGCACCCTGAAAATTAATCGAAGCGGAATTAACAGAAAGTAGATATGAAAAAATTACTTGGAAAGATGGTATACCTGTCGCTGGCCGCAGTGTTTCTGCTAAGTGGCGCTGTGGCGCAGGCGCAGGCTGCCTTCCCCATCGTGCGGGGCAAGATAACCGAGCAGGGCACGCAGGAGCCGCTCGTGGGCGTGTCGGTGACAGAGATGGATGAAGACAACCGCGTGGTGACGGGCGCACAGACCGACATCGACGGTAACTTCGCTGTCCGGATGAAAGACCCGATGCACAAGCTCGTGATTTCCTACATCGGTTTCCGGACCGTGACGGTGAACGCCAATAACCGCGCTACAATTAATGTGCAGCTGGAGTCGGATGCCAAGACGCTGGGCGAGGTGCAGATTGTGGCCGACGCGGTGAACAGCGGCATGATGCAGATCGAGACGCGCAACCTGACTTCGGCCGTGGCCAAGCTGGACACGCGGGAGATCGCAGAGGTGCAGGCCACCTCCATCGACCAGGCCCTGCAGGGGCGTCTGGCCGGCGTGGACATCACCACTAACACCGGTGACCCCGGAGCCGGTATGTCGATCCGTATCCGCGGCACGTCTTCCATCAACTCCAGCGCCGACCCGCTGATTGTGGTGGACGGCATGCCCTATGCCATCGAGATTGCCGCCGACTTTAACTTCGCGACCGCCGACGAGCAGGGGTATGCGCAGCTCCTCAACATCGCACCGGCCGACATTAAGGAGATATCGGTGCTGAAAGACGCGGCGGCCACGGCCATCTGGGGCTCCCGGGCCTCCAACGGGGTGCTCGTGATCACGACCAAGCGGGGCGCGAAAGGCAAGCCGACGGTGAACTACTCCTTCAAGGGAAACGTGAGCAAGCAGCCGGACGCGATCCCGATGCTGAGCGGTGACCAGTACTCGATGCTGATCCCGGAGGCCTACATGAACCGCACCGGCTCTCCGCTGAACACCACCAACGTAAAGGAGTTCCTATACGACCCGAACGACCCATATTACTTCTACAACTACAGCAACAACACCGACTGGATCGACGCCATCACGCAGACAGGCTACATCAACGACCACAACCTGTCGCTGTCGGGTGGCGGCGACAAGGCCCGCTACTATGCCTCGGTGGGGTATCTGGGGCAGGAGGGAACGACCATCGGCACCGACCTTTCCCGTATCTCCTCCCGCATCAACCTCGACTTTAACGTGTCGAAGCGCATCCGCTTCAGAACGGACCTGGCGTATACCCACTCGGAGAACAACCGGAGCTATACCAACAGCATTCGCGGGGTGGCTTACAACAAAATGCCCAACATGGGCCTGTATGAAGTGGACGAGTACGGCAACGTGACGCCAAACTACTTCTCGCCGGCCTCCAACATTCAGGGGGGCTATAGCAGAACCTACAACCCGCTGGCCATGGCGCTGGAAGGGCAGAACAAGCTGATCGGCGAGCGGATCATCCCGAAATTCAACCTGCAGTACGACATCATCCCGAACCGCCTGATGGCAACCTCGGACGTGCAGTTCGACATCAACAACAGCAAGACCAAGACGTTCCTGCCGCAGACAGCTACAGGGCGGCCAGCCACCGAGACCACCGTGAACAGGGCCTCTGACTCTGACTTTGACCAGTTCAGCGTTGTCTCCAAAACGAACCTGATCTATACCCCGCAGCTTGGCGTAAACCACAGCCTGCAGGCGCTGGCCTCGTTCATGACCTTCGACTATAAGACCGTAGGGTATGGCCTCACCACTTCCAATGCCGCATCGGCTTTGCTGCAGGACCCCTCTGTTCCGTCCCGTATTCAGAACGAGGAGCTCAACCTGTACTCCTTCTCGAACCAGAACAGAAGCGTGGGGGTGCTGCTGAACGCGCAGTACGGCTTCCTCGACCGCTATATCCTGAATGCCAGCGTTCGCCGCGACGGCAGCTCGAAGTTTGGACAGAACCACCGCTGGGGCACGTTTCCGTCCATCTCCGCCAGATGGCGTGTGTCGGGCGAGCCGTTCATGCAAAGCCTGACCTTTATCGACGACCTGAGCGCACGCGCCAGTTACGGTACCAGCGGCAACGAGCCACGGGCAAGCTACGGCCACTTCAACATCTACAACAACTACGACTGGAACTACCTGGGTATGTCTGGGGTGTACCCGGCCAACATGGAGCTGAAAAACCTGCAGTGGGAAACCGTGGTGCAGCAGAACGTGGGCTTTAACGTGCAGTTGTTTCAGCAGCGGGTAGGCATGGATGTGGACTTCTACAAGAAGCGCACAAAAGACATGTTTTATCAGGGGCTGGACATTTCCTCCGTTTCCGGCTTTAACGAGGTGGACATGAACGTGGGCATCATGGATAACCAGGGCTGGGAACTGGCCTTTAACACCACGCCGTACCGCAGCAAAGACCTGACGGTGAACTTCGGCTTCAACTTCGCTCAGAACAACAACATCATCCGCGAAATCTCTGATTTATACCCCCGTACCGGCGGCGACCTGCTGCGCAACGGCAGCTACCTCATCACCATCCAGGAGAACAACCCGTTTGGCTCCTTCTATGGCTATCGCTACAAGGGGGTATACCCCGACTCAGAGTCGACCACTGCCCGCGACAAGAACGGCAACACCATCGTGGGCCCCAACGGGCAGATTATCCCGATGCGCTTCGGCTACCCAACCATCGACTACACGTTCCAGCCGGGCGATGCCATGTATGAGGACATCAACCACGACGGCAACATCGACCACATGGACGTGGTGTACCTGGGCAACGCCAACCCCAAGCTGACAGGCGGCTTTGGCCCGTCGGTGAGCTACAAGAACTGGAAAGTGAACCTGTTCTTCAACTTCCGCTACAAGTTTGATGTGGTGAACCAGACCAAGATGCTGACCGAGAACATGTACAGCTACGACAACCAGAGCACGGCCGTGCTGCGCAGGTGGCGCAACCCCGGAGACGAGACCGACATTCCGCGCGCGCTGCTCGGCTACGGGTACAACTGGCTGGCCTCCGACCGCTACGTAGAGGATGCCTCGTTCCTGCGCTTCAAGTACATCACGGTGCGGTATAACCTGCCGCAGCACATCATTCAGCCACTGGGTATGAAGGACCTGGGCTTTTACGTGACGGCCGAGAACCTGCTCACCTTCACGAACTACACCGGCCAGGACCCGGAGGTGACCCTTCGCGGAAGCGACCCCTTCCGGATCGGGTTTGACGAATCGAGAACACCGCCGGTGCAGACCATCACGATCGGTGCAAACGTCAGATTCTAAAATAGATACGCTAGGCTCTAAACACTCTGAATATGTTTAAAAGTAAGAATACACTGATAAAGGCGGTCCTGTTTATGGCCGTGCTGGTGGGCACCAGCGCCTGCGAGAAATACCTCGACCTGCGGCCCCAGGACGGCATTGTGCGGCAGAACTTCTGGAAGACCAAAGAGCAGGTGCAGTCTGCGGTGGTGGGCATTTACGCCTCCATGCTGGACAACGATCTCTCCGAAAAGCTCTTCCTGTGGGGCGAGCTGCGGGCGGACATGCTGATGGCCAACTCCGGGGTGCGCTACAACGAGCAGGACGTGATCAACGGCAACATCGTAGACACCAACCCCATCGCCAACTGGCGGCCCTTTTACAGAACCATCAACTACTGCAACACGGTGCTGGAGCTGGCCCCCGGCACCCTCGACCAGGACAACACCTTTCACGAGGATCAGCTGCACGCCTACATGGCCGAGGCCCTGACCATCCGGAGCCTGATGTACTTTTACCTGGTGCGCAGCTTCGGGGAGGTGCCGCTAAAGCTGGACGCCACCATTAGCGACGAGCAGGACATTGCCCTGCCCAAAAACAGCGCCGAGGAGATTCTGGAGCAGATCACCAAAGACCTGGAGCAGGCAGAGCAGTGGGCCGCGATCACGTACGGCAACACGGCGGCAAACAAGGGCCGCGTGACCAAGTACACCGTGAACGCCCTGCAGGCCGATGTATACCTCTGGAAAAGCGAGTACGAAAAAAGCATCGCAGCCTGCGACAAGCTCATTAACTCCGGCCAGTTTGCCCTGGTGCAGCCAAAGCTAAACTCAAGCTGGTTTCAGGATCTGTACGGGGTGGGCAACTCGAGCGAGAGCATTTTTGAGTTGCAGTTCAGCGAGCAGAAGAATAACCCATACTATGCGCTGTTGAGCGCCAGCGTGGGTCGCCGGTTCCTGGTGGCCCCCCGCGTGATAGAGGAGGTGTATACCCTCGATGAGAATGACCCGCTG
The DNA here is from genome assembly GCF_022601975.1 of Pontibacter sp. E15-1. GTDB lineage: Bacteria > Bacteroidota > Bacteroidia > Cytophagales > Hymenobacteraceae > Pontibacter. Next base: position 92,604 of record NZ_JAKVIR010000018.1, on the reverse strand, counting down.
AACGTGGACGCGCGGCTGAACGCCTCTGTTCGGCTCTCAAGCAGCGAGGTATGGAAATATCTTGGCCTGACCCAGGACCAAAGACGGTCTTTCAACGACTCATACGCCCACTTCATCTTCTACCGTTACGCCGACATCCTGCTGATGAAGGCCGAGGCGCTTGCCTTGACCGGCCAGGGCGAGGAGGCGCTGGGCATCGTCTCGAAAATCCGGGAGCGCGCCAATGCCCTGCCAGGCACCGAGCGCACCGTGGGGGCCGGCGATGTGAACGGCCTCGTCGACTACATACTGGAGGAGCGGGCACGGGAGTTCGCCTTCGAGGGCAAGCGCTGGTATGACGTGCTGCGCAACGCCCGCCGCGACGACTACGCCCGCATGGACATCCTGCGCGATATGGTGATCGCGAGCGCCCCGGTGGACCGGCAGCAGACGATCATGAACAAGATCCGGGACGTGAACAGCCACTACTGGCCCATCTACCAGTATGAGCTCCTGACCAACAAGAACCTGGAACAGAACCCCTTCTATAAATAAGCTTTTCCCTTAAACTGCTACAGACATGAAAAATAGGAATGAAAGTGGGAATATTCTGGTAAAGCTGACCGCTGCCTGCCTCCTGATGGTGACAGTGCTGTGGGGGTGCCAGGAAGAGTACCTCGAGACGAGCACCACCACCGACGTGAACATGACGGGCTACTTTGAGAAAAACCAGGAGCAGTTCTCCGAGTTCTCAAAGATTCTGGAACTGACCGGGAACGCGGGTTACCTTGGGGCCTACGGGGCCTATACCCTGTTCGCGCCAAACAACGACGCCGTGCGGCTATACATGCAGGACAAAGGCGTGAGCGCCGTGGACCAGCTGGAGTTAGAGGAACTAAAAAAAGTGGTGAAATTCCACCTGATCGAAGACACGATCTCCACGTCCCTCTTCACCGACGGCAAGCTGCCCAAGATCACGATGTTGGGCCAGTACCTGATCACGGGTGCCGTGAACGAGGATGGCAAATCCAGGATAAACGTGAACCGGCAGGCGAAAGTGGTGCAGGGCAACATAAAGGTGGGCAACGGCATTATCCACAGCATCGACCGGGTGCTGCAGCCCGCCACCAGAACGGTAGCCGAACTGGTAGCCGACAACCCGAGCTATTCCATTTTTACCCAAGCCCTGAAAGAGACCGGGTACTATGAGAAACTGAACGCCCTTTACCTGGATGAGGCCAACACGAAGCGCGCCTGGTATACCCTGCTGGCGCAAACCGACGCAGTATACAGCAACATGGGCATCGGCAGCTACGAGGCGCTGAAGGAAGAGTACTCCGACACCGGGAACCCCGCCGCCGAGGGCGACAGCCTGAACCTCTACGTGGCCTACCACATCCTGCCGGACAACAAGTATGTGGCCGACATCGTGACGGCCCCCTCGCACGCCACCCTGGCACCGCTGGAGGTGCTGACCACCAAGCTGAAAGGCGACTCGGTGCTGATCAACGAAGACACCTTTGCCGGTATACTGGAGCCTGGCGCACCCATTGACCGCGCCGCCAGCGACAACTCAGGCACAAACGGCGTGCTGCACGCCATCACCAAGAACATCGCCATTAAGGTGCGCAAGCCCGTGCGCGTGGACTTTGACGTGGCCGACCAGCCGGAGCTGCGCGTTATGCCGCAGTGGCGCTCCGCCACCCCAACCTCCACCAACCTGGGTATCTCGCAGCTGAAGGACGTGAAGCTGGAAGGCGGCACGGACGGAGGTGACTTTAAGTATACCACGGTTCCGTCCTCGGAGAGCAACACCCGCGTGTACAACGACTTCCTGGAGATATACCTGCGGCCAGCCGTAGTCAAGTCGATCGAGTTTAAGACACCGGTGCTGGTGAAGGGCAAGTACAAGGTATGGATCGCCTACAGAAGGCTGGGCACAACGATCCAGACGTTCTTCGACGGCAAGCCGCTGCAGCGCACCATCAACATGAGCGAGTACTGGCCAAACGGCGTGCCGGAGGGCGACCTGCTGGCCCAGGGATGGAAGCGCTACACCACCGCCCCGGAGAACAACAGCTTCGCCAGGCTGGCGGGCACCATCGAGGTGGAGACCACGGACCGCCACAGCATCAAGCTGGTGGGCCTGGTAAACCTGTCGCGCCAGTGGATACAGCTCGACATGATCCAGTTTATACCGGTAGACCAGGATCAGCTGTGGCCGAAGCTGGACAGAGACGGCACCCCGGTTTTCGAAGAATAAGCCCTTCTCCTTTGCGGAGAACGAATTTCAACCCATAAAAGCTTCATGTGTGCTGGCGGCGGCCCTGTTTACCGCCGGCATACCCCAAGCACCTTGTCTGTTTTAAATTCTTAAAGATGGCATCATATAAAAATTACATACTCGTCCTGTTCCTACTGGCCACGCTGGTGGCCTGCGAAGACAAATGGGAAGACCATACCGCGGTGACGGAGCAGGCGCTGGGCGAGAACATTTTTCAGGCGATTGAGGCGGACCCGGCCCTGAGCAAGTTCAGCGAGTTCCTCGTGAAAACGGAGTACGACCAGGTGCTGAAATCCTCGAAGACGTTCACCGTGTTTGCCCCCTCCAACGAGGCCCTGCAAAACGTGGACCAGGCGATCGTGAACGACCCGGAGCGGCTGAAGGCCTTTGTGGGCAACCACATCAGCTACCAGCAGTACCTCACCAACACGCCGCTGCCCAAGTCGTCGCGCATCCAGACCCTGAACGGCAAGTACATTACCTGGGACAAGGCAAGCGCCCGCGTGGACGGTGCCGCAATCACGGCGGCCGACAGGTATGCGGGCAACGGCGTGCTGCATGTGATAGACGCCGCCATGCCGCCCAAAATGAGCTCCTGGGAGTTTCTGATGAGCACAGACCTGGCCTCGAAGCAGCAGGCCTATATGAAGTCGCTGGAGTACACGGTGTTTATCGACAGCCTGGCCACGCAAACCGGCGTGGACCCCGCCACCGGCAAGCCGGTGTATGATTCGATCCAGGGCATCGTGCAGCGCAACCGCTATTTCCGCCAGGCCCTGGACATCTCCAACGAAGATTCGCTTTATACCTTCATCGTGCTGACAGATGCCGCCTTCCAGGCCGAGATTGAGGAGTATAAGCCCTACTATACCACCAACACCGAAGACAGTACCTACGACGCCACCGCGTGGGGCGTGGTAAAAGACCTTGCGCTGCGCGGCGTGTATACCCCCGAAAACCTGCCCAGCGTGCTCTACTCCCGCGACAGCGTGAAGGTGCACATCGACCCAGGCGCCATAGTGCGGACAGAGCGGACCAGCAACGGCATCGTGTACGTGCTCAACAGCCTCGACCTGCAGCCAGTGGAGAAACTGAAGCCTATCCGCATCGAGGGGGAGTGGGCGTACTACAACCGCAACGTCACGCTGAGCCACCCCGAGAAAGCCGGCAGTGTGGGCATGCGCCTGCGCAGAAGCGAGACGGGCAAGAAGTTTACCGACATCCTGGCCTACAACCACGACATCTGGGGCTTCCATATCCGGTACCGCGTGCCCAACGTCAACTCCACCACCTACAAAGTGTACTGGCAGGCCCTGAACGACTTTAACAGTGGGTATACCTTCAGCCAGAAAGTCGCCTTCAAAAACCCGACGGCCAACGACCTGCCTTATACCGAGGTGACGCCGAACAACTACGGCGAGCGCGTGCTGGTGGGGGAGTACACCGTGGATAAGTATGGCTTCATCGACATGTACCTGGTAGGGGCCCTCTCGACGAACGACGTCGTGAACCCGCTGTCCGTGGACTACATCGAACTGGTACCTGTGTTCTAAAGACCCTAAATTAAAGCTAATATTATGCAGCTAGTTATAAGAAGAATAAAAGAGCTCTCGTTTGTCGTTGCCCTGGTTGCCTCCCCGGTTTGCCTGTTTGCACAGCAGGCGGACTCGGTAGCCGTGACCCGGCAGTACACCGGCGGGACCGTGATCACGGGCTCGGTGCTGGATGCCGCCAGCGGCCTTCCGGTGCCCGGCATCAGCGTGAGCGTGCCCGGCTACTCGGCCGCCCTCACCGACGACGACGGAAACTTCAAACTGAACATCCCGAACCCTTCGGCGGCGATCACCATCACCGGCGAGGGCTTCCAGCGCAAGCAGGTGGCCATGAAAGGCCAACAAAGCGTGACCGTGCGGGTGTATGAGAACACGTTCGGCTCGCTGTATGAGGTGGCAAACCTGTCGGGCGGCGTGGCACAGCCGCTGAACCATACCACCAGCGCCGTCACGTCGCTGAATCCCGGCCAGGAGAAATACGCCATGTCGGCCACCACCCCCGAGAACTTCCTGCAGGGGCGCGTGGCGGGACTCAACGTGATCCGGCGCTCGGGTGAGCCCGGCATCGGGGGCAACCTGGCGCTGCGGGGCTACTCCTCGCTGTATACCGGCAACCAGCCCCTGATCGTGGTGGACGGGATGATCTACGACATCAACGATTACGGCGGCTCGCTCATCAGCGGACATTATACCAACCCGCTCAGTAACATCGACATCAAGGACATCGACAACATCTCGGTGGTGAAAGACGCGACCTCCATCTATGGCTCGAAAGGGGCGAACGGCGCGATCTTCATCACCACGGGCCACGCCGAGCAACTGGCCACCCGCATCGACTTTGCCAGCTACGCCGGCGTGAACATGACCCCGGAGGAGCTGCCCGTGATGGACGCCTACAACTACAGGGTATACCTCTCGGACGTGCTGCGCGGAAGCGGCTACTCCGATCAGGACATCCAGGCGCTGCCGTTTATGAACGATGACCCGGGCGCTCCTGGCTACCACAATTACCACAACGACACCGACTGGCAGAAAGAGGCTTTTGACCAGAGCTTCAACAAGAACTATTACCTGAAGGTGTCGGGCGGCGACAACATCGCCAAGTATGCGCTCTCCATGGGCTACCTCGACCAGGGCGGCACGGTGCGGAACACGGATTTCAACCGTTATACCACCCGCTTCAACGCCGACCTGAACATGTCGCCGAAGCTGCAGGTGCAGACCAACCTGGGTTTCTCGTACAGCGAGCAGAACCTGGCCGAGCAGGGCCTCGCCTTCAAGACGAACCCGATTTACCTGAGCCTGATCAAAGCGCCGTTTCTGTCGCGCAACGAGATCTCTGACGAGGGCATCACCTCCCCGAACCTTTCCGACCTGGACCTCTTTCATGTGGGCAACCCGGCTGCGGTGGTGAGCAACGTGACGGCGACAGGCCAGAACTACCGCTTCTTCGGCTCCATCGACTTCAACTACGAGCTTACCAAGGACCTGACGGCCAGCACACAGTTCGGCATCAACTACGACAAGATCCGGGAGACTTTCTTTATCCCCCGCAGGGGCCTGCTGGCCGACACGCTGGAGAGCGCTGTGGCCGAAAGCAGGATGGGCAACCAGGTGAAGCGCCTGTTCACGGTATACTCCGACTCGCGCCTGTCTTACGACAAGCGGTTTAACAACATCCACCACCTGAACGCCAACGTGGGCCTCCGCTACAGCGACAACAACAGCGAGAGCGACTATGGCCTCGGGTTCAACTCGGCCACGGATGAGCTGAAGAGCATCGGCACCGGTTCTACGGCGCTGCGCAGGGCAAGCGGCGACATCGGCAAATGGAACTGGATGAGCCTCTACTCCGGCCTAAACTACGGCTTCCTAGACAAGTATTTCCTGACGCTGAGCATGGCGATCGACGGTTCTTCGCGCTTCGGCAGGGAGGGCGAGGACGGGCTCCGGATCAACGGCAACCGCTTCGGCGTGTTCCCGTCGGTGGGCGCGGCCTGGCTCGTTTCCTCCGAGGACTTTATGGCGGGCGTAACCCCCATCGACCTGCTGAAAGTGCGCGCCACCTACAGCATCACCGGCAACGACGACATCGGCAACTACACCTCACGGCAGTTCTATGTGTCGCAGAACCTGCTGGGCCTGCAAGGCCTGGTGCGGGGCAACATCGGCAACCCGGCGCTGCAGTGGGAGACGTATAAAAAGCTGAACGCGGGCCTGGACCTGGCCTTGCTGAACGAACGGCTGGCACTGAGCGTGGATGCATATAGCAGCACCACCCAGGACATGCTGATACAGGAGCGCCTGAGCACGGCCGTAGGTTTTGCCTATATGTATACCAACAACGGGGCGATGGAAAACAAGGGCCTGGAGCTGTCAGTGAACGGGCGGCTGATCAACAGCGAGACATTTAAATGGGATGTGGGCCTGAAAGTGGCGAAGTATAAAAACGAGATCACGCAGTTGCCCGGCGAGCGTATGCTTACCGACTTTGCCGGAGCCACCATCCTGACGCAGGTGGGGGAGCAGGCCAACCTGTTCTATGGGTATAAAACCAACGGCGTGTATACCTCCGACGAGGAGGCCAGCAGCGCCGGGCTTTCCACCGTGACGCCTGACGGCACTGTCTCCGCTTTCCGCGGGGGCGACATCCGCTTCCTCGACCTCAACGGCGACAACCTGATCAACAGCGACGACCGTGCCGTGATCGGTAACCCGAACCCCGACTTCACGGGTATGTTCAGCACCCGGTTCACATACAAAAAGCTCTCGCTTGATGCGGCGTTCACCTTCAGCAAGGGCAACGACATCTACAACTATACCCGCGCGCAGCTCGAGTCGATGCGCGGCACGGAGAACCAGCTGATGAGCGTGCAGAACCGCTGGAGGGCCAACGGCCAGCAGACAGACATGCCGCGCGCCAGCTGGGGAGACCCGATGGGCAACGCCCGCTTCTCGGACCGCTGGATTGAGGACGGCTCTTACCTGCGCCTGCGCACCCTGACGCTGAACTACGACCTGGCCCTGAACAACCGTTTCCTGAAAAACGCATCGGTGTATGCCACGGCCAACAACCTGTTCACGGTGACGGACTACCTGGGGTATGACCCTGAGTTCAGCGCATCTTCCAGCGTCTTCGCGCAGGGCGTGGACCTGGGGCTGATCCCACAGTTCCGCTCGGTGTTGCTGGGCGTGCGGCTCGGACTATAACAAAAGACTTCTTCGAAAATAACATATCCTCTTATGAAAAAGACATTATTCAGGTCATTGATTCGTGTGATGCCGGTGGTGCTGCTTGGCGTGGCCACGCTCTCCTGCAAGGATACCTTTGACATACAGCCGGAGACGGCCCTCGACAAAGACCAGACGTACCAGAATGTGTTTGACGCCGATGCCGCCGTGATCGGGGTGTATGGCAAGTTCATGAACCTGGCCGAGCAGTACGTGGTGCTGAACGAGCTGCGGGGCGACCTGCTGAACGTGACCGTGAACGCCTCCTCCGACCCGGACCTGATCCAGATCAACAACCACAGCGTGAACGAGACCAACAAGTACGCCGACCCGCGCCCGTTTTACGAGGTGATCGTGAACTGCAACGACGTGCTGGCCAACTTCGACAAGATGGTGCAGGAGAACAAAATGGAGCAGGCCGAGTATGCGCAGCGCTATTCCGATATCGGGGCGCTCCGGAGCTGGGTATACCTGCAGCTGGGTATCCATTTCGGCCGCGTGCCCTACGTGACGGATCCGCTTGCCACCGTGGCGGACCTGAAGGACCAGGCCAAGTTCCCGGTGCTGGAGTTCGACCAGCTGCTTGATGCGCTGATTGACTTTACAGAGGGGCTCCCCGTGAAGGACCAGTACCCGCAGAGCGCCTCCCTGATGGCGAACACAGACGGTTATACCACCCAGAAGTTCTTCATCAACAAGCAGCTGCTGCTCGGCGACCTCCACCTCTGGAAAGGAAACTATACCCAGGCGGCCACGCACTACAAGGCCATCCTGGAGACGGGCACCACCGACAGCAACCTCGACAATTACTACGAGTCATACCGGATCGCCTGGGGCTACCCGTTCTCGCATGAGGTGGGTTTTACGGGCTCACAGACCCGCAACTGGAACTATGAGTTTATCTGGGACTTGCCCTTCAACAAGAACTTCAGCCCGAAGAACCCCTTCGTGAACCTGTTTTCAGACAACGCCGGCAAGTACCTGCTGAAGCCGTCTGAGGCCATACTGGACAAGTGGGATGCCGAAACGCGCCTCGACAACACACCCGTTGACCCACGGGCCTATGCCGCGGTGGAGTATAAAGCCGGGAAGCCAGTGGTGCAGAAGTATCTGGAGAACATCAACACTTCCTTTTTGCGTGAGGCACCGGGCAACTGGTTTTTGGCTCGCGCCGCGATGGTGCACTTGCGTTTCGCAGAGGCCGCCAACCGCGACGAGAAGTTTAAAGTGGCCTATGCCTTGCTGAACGAGGGCATCAAACTGACCTACGACCCGGACTGGGACCCGGTGACGCGCCCACGGCTCTCGAACAACCGGGACGTGACCGACATTCAGCGCACGATGGAAGCTGCGCCGTATGATTTTGATGGCCGCCAGGGCGACTTCCCGAACTACAGGGGGGCTTGGTACCGAAACATGGGCGTGCGGGGCCGGATCGGACTACTGCCGAGCCAGATAGACTCCGCAGCCTACTACGACCTTTCTGTGCCCTCTGACCCCGTGCTGACTAACCGGGAGGGGCTGGTGATCGAGATCGAGAACAAGATTATTGAGGAGGCTGCCCTGGAGCTTGCTTTCGAGGGAAACAGATGGCCGGACCTGCTGCGCATTGCGATGCGTCGGAACGACCCCGCTTTCCTGGCCGACAGGGTATACGAGAAACTGCAGAAAGCCGGCAACCCGCAGGCTGCGGCGGTGCGGTCGAAGCTGATGAACAAAGAGAACTGGTACCTGCCTTTCCGTTGGGAGTAGGCCTGGGATGACAGTTTTATGAAGCGCAAAGGCAGTCTGTACCAACAGGCTGCCTTTGCGCTTTTAGAGGGGGTATGGCTCCGATGTTCAGATGCTACAGGATAGCACTATTTTGGATTTCGCGGTTAGAGAAAGTGTGGAGCATGCCCGGGCATCGGCTTGCGGTAGTTCTATTGGGTTAGGATGAGAGGGCCGGCAGGGGAGTAAATGGCTGAGAATAAAAAAAGCCCTGCAAGCGAACTTGCAGGGCTTTTTACTGTCGGGGTGGCAGGATTCGAACCTACGACCTCCACATCCCAAATGTGGCGCGATACCGGGCTACGCTACACCCCGAACTTTATCCAGCGAGGAGGAAAGCCCTGTGTTGCCACAAGGCTTTCTCTGCTGGTGCACCCGAGAGGATTCGAACCCCTAACCCTCGGAGCCGAAATCCGATATTCTATCCAGTTGAACTACGGGTGCTGGTGTGTGCAAAAATAGGAACTAAGCTGGTAAAAGAAAACATTCCCAGACAAAATTTATACCCCCGCCCGCTTTTCTGACGCAGGTTGTTCAGCCACAGCCATTTGCTTTTTTTCAAAACAATCAAGGTATCCTGCGGTTTGAAACAAAAAATAAGCAAAGGATAACATACAAGATCAATGGAGAAACTATATACGGCAGAAGTTACTGCCACAGGAGGCCGTAAAGGCCATGTAAAGTCATCAGACGGCGTGATCGACATGCCTTTGTCCATACCGGAGGGACTGGGTGGCGAGAAGGGGAAAAGTAACCCGGAGCAGCTGTTTGCGGCGGGCTACGCGGCCTGCTTCCAGAGTGCCCTGCTGGTGGTGGCGGGCCAGCACAAAGAGCGCCTGAACCCGGACTCTACCGTAACAGCCCATGTAGACCTGAACAAGATGGAGAATGGCAGCTACAGCCTGACCGTGAAACTGGCGGTAGACCTGAAAGGAGTGGAGAACGGAAAAGCGAAGCAGATGGTAGACGAGGCGCACCAGATTTGCCCTTACTCTGTTGGCACACGGGGCAACATCAACGTAGAGCTGGAGGTTTTGTAAGGCAGAGCCAGGGAGCCGGAAAGTGACGGTGCTGTGGCGCAGCCAATGGGGTATGCATGCTGAACGTGCTTGCTTGCGCAGCCGCCTCACGCTTTTGTCTGCCATACCTCCGGGCGACCGGCACAGGGGCAATGCATTGGAATTGAGTTCGGGCTTTCTAACGCGCCAAACCCCATTCTATATAAAACAGAAAAGGCGGCCAAATTTGGCCGCCTTTTCTGTTTTATATAGAATGGGGGAGACTATACCTCCGCCAGCACTTGCTTCACTTTCTCGGCAGCCTCTTTCAGGGCTACGGCAGAGTATACCTTCAGGCCAGACTCGTCAATGATCTTGGCGCCTTCCTCGGCGTTTGTGCCTTGCAGACGCACAATGATCGGCACACGGATGTCGCCGATGTTTTTGTAGGCCTCCACCACACCGTTGGCTACGCGGTCGCAACGCACGATACCACCGAAAATGTTGATCAGGATCGCCTTCACGTTCGGGTCTTTCAGGATAAGGCGGAAACCAGCCTCAACCGTCTGCGCGTTGGCCCCACCCCCTACGTCCAGGAAGTTGGCAGGATCGCCGCCAGAAAGCTTGATGATGTCCATCGTTGCCATGGCCAGGCCGGCACCGTTCACCATGCAGCCAACGTTACCGTCCAGCTTCACATAGTTCAGGTTCGACTCGCTTGCCTCCACTTCCAACGGATCCTCTTCTAAGGTGTCGCGCATGGCAGCCAGGTTCTTGTGGCGGAACAGGGCGTTGTCGTCCAGGTCAACCTTGGCGTCAACGGCCAGTATCTTGTTGTCAGAAGTTTTCAGGACAGGGTTGATCTCGAACATAGAAGAGTCTGTCTCTACGTATGCCTTGTACAGGTTGGTCACAAACTTCACCATCTCCTTGAAGGCTTCGCCCTGCAAACCGAAGGCAAACGCGATCTTGCGCGCCTGGAAGCCCTGCAGCCCGACAGCCGGGTCGATCCACTCTTTGATGATTTTGTCTGGTGTCTTCTCAGCAACTTCCTCAATGTCCATACCACCTTCTGTAGATGCCATGATCACGTTCTGGCCCTTTGCGCGGTCCAGCAGGATGCTCAGGTAAAATTCCTTTGGCTCTGAGTCGCCGGGATAGTATACATCCTGCGCCACCAGCACTTTGTGCACCAGCTTGCCCTCAGGGCCGGTCTGGTGCGTTACCAGCGTCATGCCCAGAATCTCGTCGGCGATCTGCTTCACCTGATCCAGGTTTTTAGCCAGTTTCACACCGCCCCCTTTGCCACGGCCACCCGCATGGATCTGGGCCTTGATCACGTGCCAGCTGGTGCCGGTTTCCTCGGTCAGCTTCATGGCAGCTTTCACGGCTTGGTCTGGCGTGTCAGCCACGATACCCTCCTGGATACGCACTCCGTAGCTCTTTAAAATTTCTTTAGCCTGATATTCGTGTATGTTCATGCTTTCAGTTTTAATGGACGCCACGAAATTAAACCTTTATTCCCTCAGATTCAAGTAAAGCTTTTTTAAAATATACCCTCTCAAAATAGTCTCATACCCAGGCCAAGGCAACTGCCGCTGGCTTTGCACAGTAAAAAGACCCACATCGTAAGCAAACTATACCCTAAAAGAAATATTCATGCCCGACGTATACACCTACGCCAAAAGAGTTGCCATTGCCGCATTCATTATTTTACTGCTCGTCTCGGGTTTTTACCTGCTGGGGCAACACGTTTACTTTTTCTTGCTGGTGTTTGCGGCCATACTGCTTGCCGTGCTGTTTTGTGGCCTTACCGACTGGATAACCGACAAACTGCACCTGAGGCGCGGACTAAGCCTGGTGCTGGCCGTGGTCTTGTTCTTTGGCAGTATCACCGCGGCGTTCTGGTTTGTAGCGCCCACTGTCAGTAGCCAGGTGCAGGAGATGAAGGAGACGATTCCGCAGGCCATGAGCCAGGTGCAGGGCTGGCTCACGCAGTTTGGCTGGGGCCAGCGGCTGGTGAACAAGGTGCCCGACGACATGAGCAAGATGCTGCCCAGGCAAGACGCCCTGTTTTCCAGCATCACCGGTATTTTCTCCACTACCCTGAGCTTCCTGGCGGATTTCTTTATCGTGATCATCACGGCCCTGTTTCTGGCCTCAAGCCCGAAGCTGTACACGGTGGGTTTTACAAAGCTTTTCCCGGTGCGGCACCGCTCGCGCATCATGCAGGTGCTCGGCCAGAGCTATACCACCCTGAAGTCGTGGCTGGTGGGCATGCTGTCGGCGATGGTGATTGTTGGGGTGAGCGCGGCCATCGGGTATAGCCTGCTGGGCCTGCCGCTTGCCTTTGCGCTGGCCCTGATCGCTTTTTTCCTGGCGTTTATACCCAATGTCGGCCCGTGGGTGGCCGGGCTTCCAGCGGTGCTGGTGGGGCTCACCGTCAGTCCGCAGATGGCCCTGTATGTGGTGCTGCTGTACGGCGGAATCCAGATGGTGGAGAGCTACCTGATCACCCCGATCATCTTCCAGAAAACGGTGAACCTGCCGCCCGCCCTGCTCTTGTTTTTTCAGGTGCTGCTGGGCATCCTGCAGGGGGCAATGGGGCTATTGCTGGCCGCCCCGATCCTTGCGGTGGTGATGGTCGTGGTCAACGAGCTGTATATCAAGGATGTGCTGGAGGCCGGGCCTGCCGACGCTACCGGCGCGTAGCTGCTTTCCGGCTGGTTTACCCGCCTCGTTTCTTCGGGCCGGGATTGCCAACAACCGCCAACTAATGCCTATATTTGTGGGTGTGGCAGTAGGGCTGCCATGCTGATTCTCCATTAAATCTATTTCACGAAGTGCTGCAGGTATCCAATATTCATAAAAAGTACGGTTCGCTGGAGGTGCTCAAGGGCATCGATCTTTTTATCGCCGCCGGAGAGGTGGTTTCCATTGTCGGCGCCTCCGGTGCGGGCAAAAGCACGCTGCTGCACATTCTGGGCACACTGGATACCACCGATACGGGCGAGGTGCACTTTGATGGCAAAAACATCGCGAAGATGAACGCAACGGAGATGGCCCGTTTCCGCAACCGGCACATCGGCTTCATCTTCCAGTTCCACAACCTGCTGCCTGAGTTCACGGCGCTGGAGAATGCCTGCCTGCCCGGCTTTTTGGCGGGCAGGCCCGAGAAAGAGGTGCGGGAGCAGGCCGCCCAGCTCCTGGATATGCTGGGGCTGTCGCACCGGCTCAACCACAAGCCCTCCGAGATGTCGGGCGGGGAGCAGCAGCGCACCGCCGTGGCCCGTGCCCTGATCAACTCGCCCCGCATCATCTTCGCCGACGAGCCGAGCGGTAACCTCGACTCGCAGAACGCGCAGGAACTGCACGACATCTTTTTCCGGCTGCGCGCCGAGTTCAACCAGACCTTCGTGATCGTGACGCACAACGAGCAGCTTGCCGGTATGGCCGACCGTACCCTAGTGATGAAAGACGGTATGATTGTGCCCGATCTGCCCGTGAACGAAGCCTGATTCTCCCTTCCTTATTCTTCTCTTCAGCGCCGTGGGATATACTTCCAGCGCAAAAACCCGTATACAAACTTTACTCTTTTTCTCAACTTTTAGCTAATTGAGGACAGGCAGCGAAAGACCTCGAAAAAACTTTTAAATTAATTTATAAAATGCTGATAATCAGTTAGTTAAACTGTGTTTTTTTTAGCATGTTTTGCACTATTTAGGAGGGGCTGCTGTTTAACTAATGTACCACACTATGAAAGCTAAATGATTATGAGTCAGGATACAAAAGAGATAAAAACGATGAAGAAACCCAAGGTGGAAAGCTATGATATAGCCAAGTCTGATGAGACGCTTCATCTGGCCGTGGATCTGGCCAAGTTCATCAAGGAAAACCGCCTTTATCAGAATATACAGGGCAAAGAATACGTGAACGTGGAGGGCTGGCAGTACGCCGGTTCCCGACTGGGCATTCTGCCAGTGGTGGAGCACGTGGTCAACATCAGCACCGACGAGGAGATCAAATACCAGGCGAAAGTAAACTTGCTGGACCTGCGCAGCCAACAGGTGGTGGGCGCGGGCTTTGCCATCTGCTCCAACCGCGAGCAGGGCAAAAAGTATTATCAGGAGTTCGCCATTGCCTCTATGGCGCAGACACGCGCCATCGGCAAAGCATACCGCAACATCCTGGCCTGGATCATTCGGGCAGCGGGGTATGAGCCGACCCCTGTGGAGGAGATGGACTATGGCGGCAACGAGACGGTAGCCAAGCCTGCGGTGCCTACCGAGAAGAAGGTGACGATGAAGTCATCGACCAACACTACGCCGGTAACTGCAGAGGAAGAGAAGAGCACCAGCGTGCGCTACGCGTCGGCCAAGCAGAAAGAAGAGATCATCAGCCTCCTCAACAACCCGACCATTACCCGGCAGGAGAAGACGAAGATGCTACTCAACATCAACCGCTTCGACGAAGAGCGCGCCGCACAGGCCATCGAGAAACTGAAGAAAGTGATCGAAGACCGCGAAGACGGCCAGTCGGCTGCGGCATAACCGAATACTACATAGCTTACAAAAGCCTGTTCCTGCAAAGGGACAGGCTTTTTTGATGTATACCTACACTGCAGGCGGAATGTGAGCCATGCGTGACGGACACCGCGCAGCCAGTACCGTATACCCGCAACAAACGCAACAACCATACATGAGAACCTACACCGATAGTATAAGTAGCCGCGCCGCAAAGTCGCTTCTATTCCTTTTCTTGCTCCTGCTGGCGGGGCAGGGGTATGGCCAGGGAACACCAGAGCCTGAGGTATCCGACATCAGCACCAATCGCCCGGACCTGTCGCAGAGTGCGCAGGTGGTGCCACAGGGCACCGTGCAGGTAGAGGTTGGCGTAAGCTACTGGAAGGATACCCCCGACGGGACACGGGTCAACGCCCATACCTACCCGGATGTGGCGGTGCGCATTGGCCTCCTGAAATGGCTGGAGTTGCAGTTGGAAGGCGCTGTGCAGGACTCCATCGTCCGGGAGGCAGGCAGCCGCAGAAAAGTGCGTGGCGTAGGGCCATGGTCGGCGGGGGTGGTGGCAAGCCTGTGGGATGAAAAGGGCAGCTTGCCTGCGGTTGCCTTGCGGGGCGCTCTCACACTGCCCATCGGCAATGATGCCTTCGCGCCGCGCCATGCAGAACCCGAGTTTACACTGGCCGCATCGAAGAGCATAACGGAGCAGTCGGAGGTGCTGCTGAACCTGGGCTACAGTTGGGAGGGAGGCGACCCCATCCCGCACCTTGTCCTGAACCTGGGCACCGCGCTGAGCCAGACCCTATCCGTATACATCGAGACGGCCCTGGACAAACCGCAGGGGGAGGGAGCGGCCTATCTGGCAGACTCGGGTATTTTGTGGCGGCTTAGGCCAAACCTACAGCTCGATCTGGCTGCCGGCAGGCAACTCAACAGCCTGGCCACAGACTACTTTTTCACTACGGGCGTTTCGGTGCGGTTGCCGCGATAAACTTCAAGCTTGCTGCCCAACACTGCAAACGGGGGTATGGCCGCGCACCTTGTTTTGGTCTCTGGTTTCAGATGCCCTATCTTCGCTGTGTAAACCTATGGAGAACTTGCAGAGCATTCATCACATCCTGAAAACCTATTGGGGCTACGGGCAATTCAGGCCGTTGCAGGAGGAGATTATCCGGGCGGTGCTGGCAGGGCAGGACACGCTGGCCCTGCTTCCGACAGGCGGAGGTAAATCCGTTTGCTTTCAGGTGCCCGCGCTGGCGCAGGAGGGTTTGTGCCTGGTCGTTACGCCGCTCATCGCCCTGATGAAGGACCAGGTGGCGCAACTGAACAAAAGGGGCATTGCGGCGATGGCGGTATACTCCGGCATGAACCGCCGCGAGATCGACATCGCGCTCGATAATTGTGTGTACGGCCATATCAAGTTCCTCTACCTCTCGCCGGAGCGCCTGCTTACCGAGCTGTTTCAGGAGCGCGTGAAGCGTATGAAAGTGAACCTGATCGCGGTGGACGAGGCTCACTGTATCTCGCAGTGGGGGTATGATTTCAGGCCACCGTACCTGCAACTGGCGGAGTTGCGCGAGGCATTGCCCAAGGTGCCGGTCATCGCCCTGACGGCCACAGCCACGGAGCGGGTGAAGCAGGACATACAGGAGAAACTGAAATTCCCGAAGCCGAACGTGTTTCAGAAAAGCTTCGCCCGCGCCAACCTGTCCTATTCCTGCCTCGAAACCGAGGACAAAACAGGCCGCCTGCTGGAGATGTTGCAGCGGATGTCCGGCCAGAGTATTGTGTATGTGCGCAGTCGCCGCCAGACGGCAGAGGTGGCCAGGCTGCTGCAAAGCAGGCAAATTCCGGCTGCGGCCTACCATGCCGGGCTTAAGTTTGAGGAGCGCAACGCCGTGCAGCAAAGCTGGATTGAAGACAGGGTGCGCGTGATGGTGGCCACCAATGCCTTTGGGATGGGCATCGACAAGCCAGACGTGCGACTGGTGGTGCACCTGGACCTGCCGGAGAGCCTGGAGGCGTACTATCAGGAGGCAGGGCGCGCGGGGCGCGATGAGCGGTATGCCTACGCTGTGATTCTGCATGGCCCGAACGACGTGGAAGCGCTGCAGCGCAAGGTGCAGGAGGCACACCCGTCGGTTGAGTTGATTCGGAGGGTATACCAGTGCCTGGCCAATTACTACCAACTGGCTGTGGGCAGTGGCCTGATGAGCAGCTTTGACTTTGATCTGGCGGCTTTTGCCAAAACCTACAAATTGCAGCCGCTGGAGGTGCACCATACCATTAAGCGGCTGGAGGGAGAGGGACACCTGCAGCTGAATGAGAGCTATTACATGCCCTCCCGGCTGATGCTGCTGCTCAACAATCTGGCCCTGTATGAGTTCCAGCTGGCCAACCCCGACCACGACCGCCTGATCCGGATGGTGCTGCGGGTATATGGCGGCGAGGCGTTTACAAATTATGTGAAGCTTTCGGAGCGGCGGCTGGCGCAGCAACTGAACATGCCAGAGCAGGAGCTGCGCCGCAAACTCGACTACCTCAGCAAGCTTCAGGTGATCGCCTACGAGCCAAAGCACGATTCGCCGCAGCTGGTGTTCACGAAGCCCCGCGAAGACGCGGCCACGCTCGCCCTGGACACCAGGCGGCTGGCTACCCTGCGCGAGCGGGCGCTGGTGCAGGCCCGCGAGATGGGTCGCTACGTTGGCACCGCCAACCGCTGCCGCACGCAGCTGCTTTTAGCCTATTTTGGCGAAGCGTCCGATATCCGTTGCCGCATCTGCGACTACTGTATGGCGGAGCGTAAAAAAGAACGGGAAAGCCAGCAGCAGGATGCCCTGCGCGACCAAGTGCTGGCGCTGCTCCAAAAGGAGGCCTGTCTGCCCAAAGCGCTGCTCCTGCAGTTTGAACCACAGCACGCCGAAACCGTGATCGCCGTGGTGCGCGAGCTCCTGGACCTCGGGCAACTGCAGTACCAGGAAAACGGGAAACTAACTTTTGTCGAGTTGGCGGGAAGATAGAGGCCGCTTCAGTTCTGGATCCGACTTTTGCCCGCCTCGCGCAATGTGGTCACGTTGTCCACTATTTCAGGGTTCGGCGACGTCAAAAACACCGATGATTTGTGCCAGTACCGGGCTAAATCGGCATTTACCCAAAACTTACTGTTCGCTTCTCCATCTAAGGCATCCATAAAGTAAAGCGACTGCGGGATAGCAGGCAACGGCGCAAGGGCACAGGTGTCGCATCCGGAGTTTTGGAGGTAGGTATACCGTTCGTTGAGGGCAGCATCATAGGCTTGGGCCTTTCCGGAGATCAAATCAATGTATGCCGTTGCGATAGTGCTGTTCATGTCAAAAACCGAAAGCAGCAGGAGTATGAATGCGGCCACAGGCAATGCGGGTGAGAGATTGCGCTCGGAACGGAGCAAGTGCCCATAGGTGGTGAGTGCAACCTGCAGGTTATAGAACCAGCCGAAGACAAAGAAAAAGTAAATCACATTCTCTACCCTTGGCGTAGGGCGCTCCCCGACTGCCCAGGTATAGGCAAATTGCATGAGAAAGAGCGTTACGAGGTAATAGAGTAACGATACCCGCAGATCTACCCTAAAGATGGCATCCCTGACTTTCTTGTCCGCCAAAGGCAGGCCCCAGTAAATAACATACAGTACCGATGCAATAAGCACTGGCGCAAGCCACCGGTAAAAGCTCAAAATGGTTAAGAAAGCGGCATAGGTTAATGCCCAAAGTGGTTTTTTCCCATCCGGGTGATCCTCCATGCGGGCATAGTTTCCGGGAGCCAGTACCGCCACCAGGCACGCCACAGTGCAGATAAACAGGAGGAAAGCAAGATAAGGCCTGTTTTGTGTGTCCTTCCAATTTAGGTAAAAAAGGAGAAGCACAGTTGTAAAGGCCATGACGATGGACATTTCGTTTGAGCCGACAATGGCAATACACAGCACAGCTGCAAGCCCGATGTATACCAGCTTCAGCACTTGGTTGCCTGTCTGGAAGAAGCTGACGAGCAAGGCCAGTACCATCAGCATCATGATGTTAGGAAGCTGGTAAGCAAGGAGTCCGGGCATCCAAAACAGCCCTTCGGACACGCTTGGCAACTGTAAGATATACAGACTGATAAACAATACTGCCAAGGCGCTAAACTGCAATGGGTTGCAGCTTTTGTTCAGGAGGGTATAAATCAGGAGGTAAATAGATGCTGCAAAAAGCATGATCAGCAGGAATGAGTACAGCTTGTATCCGTCAAAATCATGACTATTAACGGGACTCAGTATTGTAGAAGCCGTACTAAAATACCTGCCTGACCAGTTTAAGTAAAAATTGACCTGTGTTTCCCAGAAGTTAAACGTATTGTCCCGCACTGCAAAGCCAAAATCGTCTGCCTGCGGGTGATTATATAGCGTCAGGAGCAGGAAAGGGACTAAAACCAACAGACCTGTACCCAGAATGGCAAGGTAGGCAATCTTTTGTCTTTCAACAGGTGCGTGTGGCATGGAGGGGTTTAGGCGATTCGTTTTTCAAATATAAAACAAATCTATACCAGTAAGCAGCGTACTGTTGGTGCAATTACGGATTCAGCGCGGTCTGCTTAGGGTATGATTTAATCTGTGTCGTGTCCATATCTCAATTTACTTGCCCTTTTGCGTGACTAACGGCAAAGGGGCAAACCTTGAAGTACTTCTCACATCAAGTCCAGGGGCATCCTCTCGCCAAGCCAGACGTACGGCTGGTGCCGGAGAGCTTGAAAGCGTACTATCAGGAGCCATCGCATACATCCCATGCCAGGCACCGCGGCAGTTTAGCAGAGCAACAGAAAACTTCCATACCCCATACTTTACCGATTGACGATGCCAACCAGGCGTTGCGTTTATAGTCTTACAGATCTGTCCACCCTCCAAATACTGCTTCTGCCCTGGCTGCATCCGATCTTTACGTTTAAAGCGCGGTGACATGCAACGTTTCGCGTGTTTTGCCCATTCCATATAAGAGGCCCGGGCTTAAACTGAAAAACACATGAGAAACTATCATAACCAAAAAGCAGGAAGCACATGGCTGTGGGTATTCCTGCTGCTTGCCCTGCCAGTACTTAGCGCCTGCGACGACCTTAGATGCATCAAGGGCGAAGGCGACGTGGAACGCCGGGTATTACAGCTACAGCCGTTTAGCGAGGTGGAGGCAAATGGCGATTTCAGGGTATACCTGACCCAGGGGCCCACACAGCAGGTTGAAGTAATGGGCGAACCAAACATTCTGGATCAGCTGAGCACGCAGGTGCGCAACGGCAAATGGAAAATAGAGCACGAGGATTGCGTGCGCCGGAGCGAGGATGTGGCTGTGTACATCACCATTCCCGAGGTAAAAGGTGTATACCTAAACGGCTCCGGCAGCATATACGGAGAGAATAAAATTGTCGCTGCCGACTTGCCCGTGGAGGTGAACGGCTCAGGTAGGGTAATGATGGAGGTAGAGGCCTCCAAAGTGATCCTTCGGATGACCGGATCGGGAGACGCACAGCTGAGCGGTGCCACCGATATGCAGAGTATCAACATGTCCGGCTCGTGCACTGCTGCCATGTTTGGGTTGCTGGCCAAAGACGTGGGCGTGCGCATTACGGGTTCCGGGACAGCCGAGGTGAGCGCCAGCAGCACACTAACCGTTAATATCACGGGCAGTGGAAAGGTATACTATACTGGCAACCCCACAGTAAACGCATCTGTCAGCGGCTCGGGCAAAGTGGTGCAAAAATAATTGCCAGGCACCCATCCCCACGTGTTTTGAGCAAGGTTGATTTATAGGTTGCTGAGGTATACATAACCCAAGAGTCCGCAGCCATCTTAACCCCTTGTTTTCCTGGGAGATCTCCTGATCATGAGCTTTTGACTTTGGTACAATCCAGCTGTTTTTAATACATCTTGTTGTCGTTTGCCGCCTCTTCCGGGATTCTCTGTATGGAATCCCAGTGCTCTACAATCTTCCCATTTTCGTCGAACCTGAAGAAGTCCATCGTCACCCACTCGTCGTTGCCGGGCCATACCTGGTGGGTATGCAACGCCACAAGATCATCCTCCGCCACAGCTCTTACAAACGTAATCGACTTATCGGGGTACTCGTGCTGCATACGCTTGAAGTAGGCGATAAAGGGTTCGATGCCATCCGCAACCAGCGGGTTGTGCTGGGTATAGCTGGAGCCAGCATATAGCGCTGCCGCTTGCCGTGGATCGCCTTGGTAAGCCATTTTATAAAAGGCAATGGCGTTTTCTTTGTTTTTCCGGATATCCATACGTGCTGTTTCTTTCTTGTTTATACTTGGGCAGCCTGTTGCTGTTGCCTATATAAAGCAAGCATGTTGTGGGGAGATTTTGCGCTGCCCCGGTGCTTTATACATACGCTTTGCTTACTCCTTCTGGCTTTCCAGCAAATGCTCCAATTCTTCTGCCGTGTAAACTTTCCCGCCAAAAATAACGGTATGGATGCCTTGGGTATGGCTGATGTTCTCCAGCGGGTTATTGTCCAGGATCACCAGGTCCGCCACTTTGCCTTGCTGTACGCTTCCATACTGTTGGGCCTTGCCCATCACGTTGGCCCCGTTTATGGTGGCAGTCCGGAGCGCCTGTGCAGGCGTGAGGCCGGCTTCCACCAACAGTTCCAGCTCTTTGTGCAGCGACTCCCCAGGGTATACATACGAGTTGTAAGCGCCCGCGTCGGAACCGGCCAGTAGCGTTACGCCTGCTTGCTGCATGGCGGGCACCATGGTATGGAACCGGGCGTTGAGGTCGCGCATAAACTGCACCGTCTCCGCCGACTGCCGCTTGGCGCTGTCGAAGCGGCGGGCATAGGTTTGCTGTATACCGGGCCCGATGTATGCCAGGTAGTCGTCTGTGCTATGGTCATCCTGCTGCAGGTTGTTGAGCACCCGGCTGATGTGCAGCGTGGGTACCACGGCGGTATTGGCTTTGGCCATACGCTGGAAAAACTGCCGTGCCGTGGTGGTGTCGTAAGATGAATAAACCCAGCCGAGGGCAGTATAAAACCCGATGGGCTGATCGGTATAGGTGCTTTTGCGCACCAGTGCAGTAAGGCTGTCTTCCTGCGCTGATCCGGCCTTGAAAGCGTAGTACAGGTGCTCGGTGATGTCGAGGCCGCGGTCGATGGCCTCGCCCAGCGTGATGGTGAAGGGCATGTGGCCGGAGGTTTTCATTCCCCTGGCCTCGGCCTGCTCCACAATCGCCAGAAAAACCTCCCCCGAAATGGTGCTGTCGTAAATCTTCACGAAGTCCACCCCGAGGCGCTGCAGCGAGTCCAGGGCGGCAGGCACGTCGGCGACGGTGGCCACAGGTATAGAGCCCTCCCAGATCGGGTTAGGGCCGTCCAATTTCGGGCCCGCCGAAATGATCCTGGGGCCTACCAGTTTTTCAGCCGCTATTTCGTCGCGCCACTGTCGGATGGCTGGGTAGAGGTCTCCGCCGGCATCGCGCACTGTGGTTATACCGTTGGCGATGTAGAGGGGCAGCAAACGCTTATTCTCTTCCTCCAGGGCCATGCCGCCGCGCAGGTGGATGTGGTTGTCCCAGAGGCCGGGGATGATGTACTTGCCCTGCGCGTCGATGGTAGTGTCGGACTTGTAGGTTTTGCCAGGTTTTGTGTCGGTGATGTCTGTAATCACACCGGCATCAACCAGCAGCGTTTTGCCCGGAAACACCTTGCCCGAGACGACGTCCACCACATTGGCGTTGGTAATCACAAGGTCGTGGGTGGAGGGTTGTAAGAGGGCGCAGCCAGCGAGAAGAAACGTGTAGAGGAACAGTGCAAGGGTCGTGAGCAATTTCATGGGGGAGGCTTTAGCGTAGAGTTTGTGGTATGGCTTTGGTTAGTCTTTCTGGTTTTTGGGAGATACAGCCAGCACCATGTGCTGCGTGGATGGCGTAAACCCCTGCCGTTCCCAAAACCGGATGCCCGCTTTGTTCTTTACGGACACCTGCAGCTCGATGTGGTCGGCCCCGTGGTCGATCAGCCAGTTTCTGGCGGCTTCCACCAGCAGGCTGCCCACGCCGGTGCCCCGGTATCTTTCCTTTACGATGGTCTCGGCAATGTAGCCTTTGCGCGAAAGCCTGAAACCCGGTGCCGACTGTTTCAGGGTAGCCACAATCAGGCCCTGCCACTCGTCTTGCCGCACATACCCAAAAAAGCGCGTGTCTCTGGCCTTCAACCGCGACAGCAACTCTTTGTGTAGCTCCTGATCGCTGCCCGGTTTATACCGGAAAACAGGGTGGTGGGACTGATGCATGTCCAGCAGCTCGTGCCAGAGGGCATATATGTCGTCAATATCGTCGGGGTCGGCTTCTCGGATCACGGTGTTTTTAAAACGCTATACGGTATTCGTTGGGGCACGTGTTCGGTTTAAGTAACAAGTTTATTGCCTTCAGGCAGCGTCAGATGGCTTTAGCTTGTACTCGTGCGCCAGTTTTTTTTCTCTGCGGTGTATGCGATACCCTAAAAGCAGCGAAAGCACGACAATGGCGGGCAGGCCGTTGCGCACGTCAAGGCTAACCAGGATTTCCTGTTTCGATAAACCAACCCCTGTGCATAGCTTTTTCAATTTATCTCAGGAGTCGAACAGGATGAAAAAAACGTGATAGTCACAAAATTCAGGAGGATGCCTTGGGCGAGGAGGAGGGCGTTATGTTTGTTCATGGGTGTGGTAGCGAGGTATAAATGGGTATGAAAATCAGTGATTAGCAAGGGGCTTACTCGATGATAATATCATATTTATCCAGCAGCCCAACAACTCCGGTCAGGGAGAATTTCGCTTTTTTGATGCGGTTTGCCTCCGGGTCGAAGGCGTAGTGGCTGGACGAGCGGAAGTCGGCTTTCTCCAGGATGGTTTGTTGAAATATTGTGCGCGTCAGGTCGCAGTGCACGAAGGCAGCCCCGGTCAGGTCGGACTGGGTAAAGTTGGCTTCTTTGATGCTGCAGTCTTTAAAGGAAGTCTTCCGGAGCTTTCGCTTAAAGTAGGAGGTGAAGTCGAGGATGCAGGTATCGAAGGCTACTTCGAACAGGAACTCACTGCAGGCGCTAAAGTCGATGCCCAGCATTTTGCAGTGTGCAAACCGAACGTCCTTCAGGCCCGTCTGAGCCAGTTGCATCATGCTTAAATTGCAGTTTTCGAACCGACAGTCGAGGAACTCGTTGCCCGAGAAGTTGCTGTCCGAAAAATCGCAGTTAGTGAACGTGCAAGCCTCAAACTCTCTGCCGCTGACTGTTTTGCCAGCGTAATTTATCCTGTCGAATACCTTGTCGATGTGGTGGGTTTCTTTCATTTAGTCAAGCGTCATTTTCAGTTGGTATAGGTCGAAGCCCTTTGCCCAGAAATCCTTTTCAGTCCGTTCCAGCACAAAGCCCATTTTTTCATAAAACGGGTAGACCAATTGCGAGGTCCTTACTGTGATCCGGCGGATCGTTGGCATCTGTTTAATATGGTTGATTCTGTGCAGCATCAGCTGCGTTCCGATTCCTTGCCCCTGAAAATCGGGGTGAATAATGTCCCAGGAGATTCGGGCTTCTGGTTGGCCCGCAACATAATTTATACCCCCTGCACCAATGATACGCCTGTTTTCTTCCATCACAAAATAGTCTTCCCTAAACTGGAGAAGGTATGCCACAAAATCACTTTCCTCGTCCGGGTGAAAATAGCGCGGGATGTTAAGCTGCAGTAAGGCGATAAGCTCTCCTTCGTCTGCTGGGGTATAGGCTCGGATCATACATTATAACTACAATTGTCAGAATTGTGTAGCGTTATTGTCAAGGTGTAAAAGCATGGCCTTTATACCTAAGGGAGGGCCTGTAATCGGCATTCAAATTTCTTATTCAAACTCCAACTCAATCCCTCCAAGCCATTTTGCCACTACATTAAACAGGATCGCTTCTACCAGGCCGAGGACAAACCCTGCGATGGCAGCGAGGGCGGGCATCGCCAGGAGGGCCATCAATGCCAGTACAGTGCCATAGCTTAAACCGGGCGTTTCTGATGTAATGACCCAGCCCAAGCTCACGAGTGTATCCACAAGCAGCCCGCCAATGGAATACCAGATCCCGCAAATCATACCCACTAGCGCTAACAATATCGCTTGAAACTTTGCGAAAGAGAGCACATTGACTTTTTTTATTTTTGCCATAGTAATCTTCGCTTATAGGTATAGCTTGCTGCCATACCATTGTCTCCTTGTATTACATATTTCAGGGTGTAGATACCTGAATTAGTTGGGAAAATCACCTTTTGAGTACTGAATTATCCAATGTAAACACCCCTCTGAACTATGGTCGCAAGCTTCAAACGCACGTTCTCGCTTGTCCTCAAGGGGAGAATCTTCTAGCATGACACAGACAGCCCCGCTCCTCAGAGAGGCACATCATGTGATAGTTTGTCCAGCTTTTGTAAACCGCAACCTGTACGACTACTTAACCAATTTAATTGCCAGAAGTAGCGTTTGATTTATATGCTTAGAAAGGTTTTTATTACTCATTTCTAATTCTTAATTTTTAATTTGGCGAAGCACTACATTTAACGGCTGATTATCTCAAAACAGACTTAAAACAAAAATCCCCTGCCGCTCAGTAGCGCGACAGGGGATTTTTTAGGTATGAAGTAAGCAAGCCGACTATCTGCCTCTGCCTTTCGTGTTTTTGGTTGATTTGCGCGGGCCACCGCTGGTGGTGCCCC
This sequence comes from Pontibacter sp. E15-1, assembly GCF_022601975.1. Classification (GTDB taxonomy): domain Bacteria; phylum Bacteroidota; class Bacteroidia; order Cytophagales; family Hymenobacteraceae; genus Pontibacter. The sequence goes on along the minus strand of NZ_JAKVIR010000018.1, from coordinate 67,538 downwards.
GGCCACGGCCTGCAGCCGACGGCTTGTCTTTGCTACGGAGGGCTGTTTTACCCACGCCGCCTCTTCCGCGGAGCAAAGCAGACTTCGGGTTCACAAATTCATCTTTCGGGGCGGCAGGAGCAGCCTTCGGTTTGCGCGAAGATCCTTTCGGGCGGTCGTTGCTTGGTTTTGGCTTACTACCTTCGCCACGAGGCCTGGCCTTTACCCTTGGCTTTTTGCTCGGAGCTGCCTCCTCGTCAAAGTCAAGGAAAGAAGCCTCTTCGGTGTTCACCGACTCGGCCAGCATCTGGTGCAGCGTATCCGTTTCCTCCTGCGTCAGGTGTCGCCAGTTGCCTACCGGCTGGCTGCCCAGCTTAATGTTCATCACGCGCGTGCGCTTCAGGCGGACCACTTTGTACTCCAGCGCCTCGCACATACGGCGAATCTGGCGGTTCAGGCCCTGCGTCAGGATAATGCGAAAGGTGTTCTTGCCCTGCTGATGCACCGTGCACTTTTGGGTAACGGTGTCCAGGATGCGCACGCCGTTGGTCATGCGCGAGATAAAGTCATTTGTGAGCGGCTTGTCTACCGTCACGATATATTCTTTCTCGTGGAGGTTTCCCGCCCGCAGGATCTTGTTGATGATGTCGCCGTTGTTGGTGAGCAGGATCAGGCCTTCGGTTGGGTTGTCGAGGCGGCCGATCGGGAAGATGCGCTTCGGAAAACCGATGAAGTCGATGATGTTGTTTTTGTCCTTGGTGTCGGTGGTGGTGGTAACGCCCGCCGGCTTGTTAAAGGCAATGTAAACAGGGCGGTCGGTTGGCTTTTTGTGCTTGATCTGCTCGCCGTCCACGGCCACTTTATCGCCTGCTTTCACGGTGGCGCCCATGCGGGGCTCCTTGCCGTTAATGGTCACGCGGCCTTCCTCTATGTAGCGGTCGGCCTCGCGGCGAGAGCAAAAACCAGAGTCAGAGATGAATTTATTCAGGCGTATGTTGCTATCTGTATCTGTAGCCATAAGTGTTGATCTTTTCTAAAATAGTGGCGGGGTAGGCCAGGGTATACTATAATCAGGGGCGCCACGCATACATTTTATACGCCGATGCGGGCAGGGCAGGGGTATAGCGTGGTGTTGATGCTGCCAGGGGAGCGGGTAATGCTGTGTTACTACCTGTGAAAGGTGTATACGTATAATTTCTCCACTTTTTCGCGCGCCCACGGCGTTTTACGCAGAAACTTCAGGCTGGACTTGATGCTGGGGTTGCTGTTAAAGCTGTTGATATTGATTTTATACCCCAGCTCTTCCCATCCATAATAATCTACCAGAAGCACCAGAATCATCTCCAGTGTTTTGCCATGCAGCGGGTTGTTTTTTTGCTCTTCCATCATACGAAGCACAAAATTAGTCAATTCCGGCAGAAAAGAACACGGCAAACCCGAGAAATACAGCCGCGGTAAAGTTCAGGCCTTTCTGTGCTGCCGCTGCAACGTATCAAATCGCTCTTAGCCCTCGAAGCCTTCCAGCACGACCATTCTGGTATTGGCCGCACGCTGGCGTATGGCCCTCGCTTCAGTATATTCCGGCGAGTTCCACCATTCCTGTGCCCGTTCCATCGTCGGGAACTCCAGCACCACGGTGCGGACTGATTTTTCATCGCCCTCCAGCGTTACGGTAGCTCCGCCCCGCACGATAAACCTGCCATCATATTTGGCCAGGGTGGCGGGGGTAAGCTTTTTGTAATCCTCGTAAGTCGTCGGGTCCGTTACTTCTACTTCAACAAGTACGTATGCTGCCATTTTTTCTTTGTTTGTGATGTATGGATAGGTATGATTACAGCTGAAATGGTGTCTTGATTAGCTTTCCTTGGCCGGGTCCAACCACCCCCGGCCCCTCCTTGTCCAAGGAGGGGAGTTTTCTGCTTTATGGGCTTCTCCTGCTCATCCCCTAAAGTGGTTTTCTGCTTTACCGGATTCCCCTCCTCGGAGGGGTAGGGGTGGGTTTTTCTGCCACTCAACAGTATGGGGAATCGCTTCGAATGAGTTCAGATTTCTTGCCAGGGCTCGAAATGACATAGCGAGATTTTTAGCTGTTACTGGCTTTTTGTCTTTGGCTGCTGTACCTGGGCTTTGGCGTTTTTCTCCCGCAGTTGCTTTTTCAGTTGCTTCGAGGCGTGCTCGATGTTGAAGTAGAGCGGGAGCTTTGCTCCGTCTTCCTGCGAAACATACTCCAGCACATCCAGAAAATGGCCGTGCTTGTCGGTGTTGGAGCCCATGGTGCCGATGTCCGCATCCAGGTACTTGCGGATAAAGTTCTGCCCATCTACGGGTGTGAGCGAGAATAGGGCGGAGTCGGGGTGGAGGCCGGAGCCGGACAGGGCCATGGCGTCCATGATGCGCTGAAACTGCCTCCCGAAATAGGCTGAAGAGTCGGGTTTCTGCAGCTGGTGGTAGGCAAAGGACAGTTCGATCAGTGTCATCTGGTGCAGAGGGTGCGTTTTGTTGAAGCTTCTTCCTTTCCGAACCGCCTCCCGGTGTTTTCCGGTGTCATTCAATTTGTAAATGGCGCGTTCCGTGTCGAGGTCGCCGTATGCGTCATACTGTTTTTCTGCCGTGAACCCGATCATCAGGGCCAGCACCTCAAAATCCGTCAGGCTGGGGTCGTTCTGCACAAACCGCTTCACCTGCTTTGGGTAGTATAGCTTGTCGGTTTTTGCCTGAGTGCGGGCCAGCACGGTGGGGTAATCCGAATGGTAGGTAAAATCAAAATCCTGCCCCGACGAGGAGAGGGTAAGCAAAGCCAGGAGTAATATGGACAAGGTTGCTTTCATGTTTCTTTTCGTAGTTTAATTAACACCGTTTGGCAGCTTGCGCGTTCAGAAAGTGCTGCTTTGCGTGCAATTGGGGGCTTGTTATATAGTTATTTAGCGGTTTTTACTGGAGAAGCGCACGGGTGGCTTCCGGTGTTTGGTGCCCTGCTCGTAGGCGTAGGTCAGGCGGATGAGCGTGGGCTCGTCGAATATGCGGCCCAGGAACTGCAGCCCGGCAGGCAGGTTGTCGTAGGTATAGCCCATCGGCACCGTAAACGCCGGTTGGCCGGTATGCGGGGCAATAATCTGGCTGTTGTCGCCTTTATACCCTTTCAGATCGCCCACGCGGGCAGGCGGGTTGTTCCAGGTCGGGTAGATGAGCGCCTCCACCTTGTTTGCATCCATGGCAGCCTCCACCGCCTCTCGGAAAGCAATGCGGCGCGGGTCGCTGTAGGCGTCGCCGCAGGTATGTGTCGTCATGTCTTCGTGCTGCTCCTGCGCCATGTGGTGTTTCAGGTTTTCTTCGATGTATGGCGCGTATTTGCCCGAGGCGATGATCTCTTCCAGACTGGTTACCGGCACGCTGTCGCCGAGCGCGAACAGGTATTGGTTGATGTCGTGCCGGAAAACGGAGCACCACTGGTTCTGGCGCAGGTTGTCAAAATCCGCTACTTCCACCGAGTCCACCACCACGGCACCCAGGCGGCGCAGGTCGGCAATGGCCTGCTCGAAAAGCGCCTTCACCTGCGGATCAGGGTCTTTCTCGCTGAGCGTGCGCAGCACCCCAATGCGGGCTCCTTTCAATCCGTCTCTCTTCAGATACTGGGTATAGGTATCCGGCACGTGGCCCCGACTCTGTGCTGTCAGCGGGTCGGCGGGGTCGTATCCGGCCGTTGCCTCCAGCACTTTGGTGGCGTCCTCTACGGTGCGCGCCATCGGGCCGCCCACGTCGTTGCGCAGGTATAACGGCGCGATGCCGCTTCGGCTGGTCAGGCCAAGCGTGGTCCGGAAGCCCACCAGCGCATTGTGTGCCGACGGCCCCCGAACAGAATTACCGGTGTCGGTGCCCAGGCCCACCGTGCCGAAGTTGGCGGCCACAGCCGCGGCCGTTCCTCCGCTGGAGCCAGCCGGCACATGGGCCAGGTTATAAGGATTCAGGGTTTCGCCGGCAATAGAGCTGATGGTCACCATCGGGCTAAAGGCCCACTCCGCCATGTTTGACTTGGCCAGCACAATTGCACCGGCTTCTTTCAGGGCCTTTACCTGGTATGCGTCGGAGGAAGGAGCGAAGCCCTTCATGGCCAGCGAGCCGGCGGTGGTTTGCAAGCCCTTGGTGTTGTAGTTGTCCTTCACGACGACAGGGATACAGTGCAGGTTCCGCAGTTTTCCGGTCTGGGCATATTCCTGGTCGAGTTGCCGCGCGATGCTGAGCGCCTCGGGATTGGTGACGATGATGGCGTTGAGCTTGGTTGGCTTGTCGTAGCTTTTGATGCGGTTGAGGTAGGTCGTTACGAGTTTCTCGCAGCTGCAGGCGCCCTCTTGAAGGGCCTGATGTATCTCAGCGATAGTGGCTTCCTCTACGTCAAAGGGCTTTTTCTTTTTGGCGGCGGTGCTGGACGGTTGCTGCACGCAGCCACTGATAAGTAAGGTGAAAAGCAGGAAAAGGGTAAGCGGTATATGTTTGGCGCGCATGAACAATAGCAGTAAAGGGTGTTGTGAAGTAAAGCTACTGGTATTTCAGGAAAGACGAAACCGGAGTTTCTGAAAATAAGCTTATTTTGTTTAGGTATTTTACCGATGCTATATAGTATATTCGGTAAATCGATTCCGTTTAGAAGCCGGATTGGGTGGGTGGCAGGAGTAGGGTACTCGATTGCTAACTGTTAGTTGAACACAATGAATAATATGAAAAGTATATACTTATTGACAGTCACAATTTTAATTTTGTTCTGCGCTTGTTCGAAGCGCGTAGGATATGATTTGGCAATAACCAACGCAAAGCTATTTGATTCAGAAAATAAACAGATCTTTAATAATAAAACAATTCTAATTAACAGTGATACCATTGCTGCCATAGTTAATAGTGATCAGAAAATCTTGGCAAAAGAGCGAATAGAGGGGAATGGGAGATTGGTAAGTCCTGGATTTATAGATACACATATTCATTTAACAGATATTATAGGAGATTATGATACAGCTCCTGTGTATATTCCCAAAGACTCTATTGCTATTTATAGGGATAGATTGGCTAAAACCCATCTTAACTATGGCATTACTACAGTAGCAGATATGGGGCAATCTGAAAAGTGGATGAATGTATCACTGGATTGGCAAAAGAACCCTGAGCCGAATGCCCCCAATTTGTTCATCGGTGGTGGAGCGCTTATTTCGGACGAGGAAAGAAAGCCTTACTTAAACCACGTGGAGGTACTGAACCCTGAAGAAGCCCAAAAAAAGGTACAGGAATATTATGATATGGGGTTGAGACACATCAAACTGTATTGGCGATTGAGAGAACCGGAAATGAAAGCAGCAGTCGAAAAGGCTAAATCTTTAAACATGAACATGTTTGCTCACATTGATAATAATGTAATGAGTATCGATGAAACACTCGATATGGGAGTAAAAAACTTTGAGCATGCAAGTACTATTTCTAATGATGTCTTTCTCTTTGAAGAGCATGGTGATTCCCTGAACAAAATCATGCAACAACATTATCCTGATATTAGAGCATATATGCCTTATGCTCTTGAAAAGATACAGTATGTTGAAGATAGTCCGGAGCTGCGTGATAGGAGAGAAAAGCTCATTCAGAAGATGATAGACATGGATGCAACCCTCTCTACCACCATCCATTTATTCGGTTCGTTTAGCGGAAGAACATATTTCAATTCCTTTTTAGAATCATATTACAGCGAGGAAAACCCTGAATTAAATGAAAATCAAATAAAAAGGATGAATACCGCTTTTGATAGCTATATGGCTTACATTAAAGAGGCTCATGATAAAGGACTTAAACTAAGAATAGGAACAGACTCTAAAGATGGAGGAAAAGCAGCTCTTTCTGAAATGCTCTTACTTTATGAAGCAGGTATATCCATAGAGGATACTTTACAAATTGCAACCTATAATGGTGCTAAAGCAATGAATATAGATGATGACTTTGGCTCAATTAAACCAGGTAAAAAGGCTGATTTGATAGTTTTTGATAAAGATCCATTTGATGATTATAAAAATTTATTATCCGATAAAATCATTATAAAGGGGGGGGATTTGTATAAAAAAAAATAAGGTGTGTAACACAAACTATAATATATAGCCCTTATGCCGCAAGTTTAGCGCAGCGTAACTTGTGGGAGGTATAAAAGAAGTTTGAAACTTCTCTGCTTTGCAAAAGCATGTTTTTAGCTCCAGGACTTACTGCTGCACTTGTTAATTGTTGAGTACTATAGAACGCTACTGAATGATACAGATTTGAGCTTAAAAAAACACTAGGATTGCACATAAGCCACAAGTTGCGCTGCGCTAAACTTGCGGCATAGAGGAAATGCTTTCCCATGATCCAGTAAAGTATTCCATCTCCCTCACCCTAACTCAGGATATTTTTAGAATAAAACCTATCTTTAAGGAGCGCATTGCGGCGCTCCTTTTTTGTGTCCTTTTAAACCAACCTACTCATGCCTAATTTTTACCAGGTAATCAGTGTTGCCTGCCTGTTAGCCCTTAGCCAGGCCTCCTGTTCCAGCACAAAAGTACCCGAGAAGACAGCTGCAGCCCCCAAAACCGAGAACAGCGAAAAGCCGAAGCCAGCCCCAAGAGGGGGTATGAAAAGCTACGGCGAGGTAATCACCAAAGACGCCGTTTCAGATCCGGGGGTTTTTACCATCCATAAAGTGGGCGACAAATACTATTACGAGATTGCTGATTCACTGCTGCACCGCGACTTTCTGTGGATCAGCCGCTTTGCCAACCTGCCCTCCGGCCTGGGTGGTGGCTACGTGAACGCGGGCTCGTCGGTGAACGAGCAGATGGTGGAGTGGCAGAAGTTCGGCGACAAGATTGTGCTCAAAACGAAGTCGTACAACTCGGTGGCCGCCGACTCGCTGCCAATCAACCTGTCGGTGCAGGCCAATAACTACCAGCCCACGATCTACGCGTTTGATATCGCCGCACTCTCCCCGGACTCCGCAGGGTATGTGATCGAGGTGACCAAGTTTTTCACCAGCGACGTGAAGGCCTTCAGCGGACTGGATGCCGACATGCGCAAGAACTACAAAGTGAGTAAGCTCGACGATAGCCGCAGCTTTATCTACAGCGCCAAAAGCTTTCCGCTCAACATCGAGGTGAAGCAGGACTTTACCTACGATGCCGCAGAGCCGCCTTCCAACGCAGCCACGGGTGCCATTAGTTTGATGATGAACCAGTCGATGGTGCTGCTGCCGCAGGTGCCGATGCAGCCCCGCCTCAACGACTACCGCGTGGGCTATTTCAACATCCGCCAGTTCGACTATGGCTCCGAGGCCCTGAAAGCCGACGAAAAATCATACATCCGCCGCTGGCAACTGGTGCCCAAAGACATCGAAGCCTATAAGCGCGGCGAACTGGTGGAGCCCATCAAGCCCATCGTATACTACCTCGACCCGGCCACGCCAGCCAAACTCCGGCCATACATCAAGGCAGGGGTGGAGCAGTGGCAGGAGGCCTTCGAGACAGCCGGTTTCAAGAATGCCATCATCGCCAAAGACCCGCCAACCGCCGAGGAAGATCCTGATTTCAGCCCCGAGGATGTGCGCTATTCTGTGATCCGGTACGTGGCCAGCACCACCCGCAACGCCGTGGGTCCAAGCGTATCAGACCCGCGCTCCGGCGAGATCATCGAAAGTGATATTATCTGGTACCACAACCACCTGCGCTCATACCGCAACCGCTACCTGCTGGAGACTGGCGCGGCCAACCCCGGCGCCCGCACCCTGGACACACCGATGGAAGACTTGGGCGAGATGATGAAGGAGGTGATTACGCATGAGGTGGGCCATGCCCTGGGGCTGCCGCACAACATGAAAGCCAGCGCCGCCTATCCCACCGACTCGCTCCGTTCGGGCAAGTTCACGCAGCAGTATGGCATCGCCGCTACCATCATGGACTATGCCCGCTACAACTACGTGGCCCAGCCCGGCGATAAAGGCATCCGGTTTGTGCGCCAGCTCGGCCCCTACGACCATTATGTGATCAACTGGGGCTACCGCTACCTGCCGGAGGCCCGCAACGCCGACGCCGAGGTGCCGACGCTCTCGCAGTGGATCAACGACAAGTCCGGAGACCCGATCTACCAGTTTGGCAGTGGGTATGGCAACCACGACCCGGAGAGCCAGACCGAGGGCATCGGGGCCGATGTGGTGCAGGCCAGCACTTACGGCCTAAAGAACCTGAAGCTGGTGGCCCCGAAACTGTATGACTGGACCGCAGCCCAAACCAACGACTACGACGACCTAGAGGAACTGTACGGCGAGTTGCTGGGGGTATGGAGTCGCTACATCGGCCATGTGGTAACCAACGTGGGCGGCGTGCACGAAAATCGCCTGAAGCCGAACCAGCAGGGCTTTATTTATACCCCGGTGGCGGCCAAGGCACAAAAAGCGTCGCTGGACTGGCTGCTGCAAAATGCCTTTACCTCGCCGGAGTGGCTGCACCAGGCCAAGATTGCGCGCAACATCCACCACGCCAGCTATGTAGAAGGTATCCGTAGCCTGCAAGTGCGCCACCTCAACAGCCTGCTCTCGGCAGACCGCATGGCGCGCCTGATGGAGAACGAGGTGAACAACGTGCCCTACAATGCCCTGGACATGGTGCGCCAGCTGCAGCGCGGCATCTGGAGCGAGGTATACAGTGGCTCCGGGATCAACATCTACCGCCGCAACCTGCAGAAGGCTTACCTCGACCAGATGAACACCCTCCTGAACGAGACGCCTGCCCGCAGCAGCCGCAGCTACGGCACCCCCGTAGACATCAGCCAGTCCGATATCCGCTCGATTGTGCGGGGCGAGCTGGTGAAGTTGCAACGGCAGCTGAAAAGCACCCAGAACCGCTACCGCGATGACCTCTCGCGCTACCACGTGCAGGATGCCCTCGTCCGGATCGACAATATCCTGAACCCATCGAAAAGCTAAACGAAAACGCCTCTTGATTTCAAGGGGCGTTTTTTTTATGTATGGATGCCGGGGGGGGTAAACATTGCGGAAGAATCGAAGCACAGTCAGATAAATGCTGTGGTTTAAAAAACTTGCATTGCCGGGTCAAACCACCCCCGGCCCCTCCTTGTCCTTTTTCGAGGGCCCCTACCCCCAGGAGGGGAGTAAAACCCTACTACCTGGCGCAATTCTCCAGAATTGTGACTTTCTATAAATTCGAATCTGTGATTCGATTAAACCAGAGGTTCGATTAAACCTGAGATTCGATTAAACCGGAAGTTACGCCACAGCTGTTAACTGGAACTCTGGCCCAGTCGAGTCACAGACTCGGCCTTATAGATAGGCACGGATTGCAAATCCGCGCCATAGGCTATGTATGGGTATAGCCGTACTTCAAACGCTATACTTGGGAGGGGGAGGGCACGGGATTTATCTCCGAAGGATTTCTTTAAATTTGAGGTATAAACCTATACCTAGATCTATACCTACCCCATGCATCCCATTGCTGCTACCATCAACCACATCGCACTTTTTGTGCATGACCTCAAACGAAGCGTCAAGTTTTACGAAGAGGTGCTGCAATTGCGCCAGATTCCGGAGCCTTTTAAAGACGGGTGGCATGTATGGTTCAGCATCGGGGGGCGCAGCCAGTTACACCTGATTGAGGGAGCGGCAGCTGAAATCCTGAACGAGAAGAACACGCATATCTGTTTCAGTGTGGCCTCGCTGGAGGAGTTTATGGAAAACCTGGACGAGCTGAAGATCCCGTATGGCAATTTTCAGGGAGAGCCGAAAGCGCAGAACAGACGTTCTGATGGCATCTGCCAGATTTTCTTCCAGGACCCGGACGGTTACTGGCTGGAGGTCAACAACGACCACGCATAAGCTTGTTTTGTGCGCCTTGTGGCAGGTGATACACGTAAAACCCTTTTGTAGGCCATCAGGTTTAAAAAAGGGTACATCAACCAAACCACAGTTATGAAAGCAATGATATTAACAGCGCCGGGAGACGTGGAAAACTTCCAGCTAGCAGAAATTGATACACCAAAGCCCCAGAAAAACGAGGTATTGGTGAAAGTGAAAGCAATCAGCGTAAACCCTGTGGATACCAAAACCCGCGCGGGGGAAGCGTTTTACGGGCAGCTGAAAGACGACGGACCCGTAATCGTCGGCTGGGACATATCGGGTGAAGTGGCAGAAGTGGGCGAGGGAGTAACGGAGTTTAAGCCGGGCGATGGAGTGTTTGGCATGGTTAACTTTCCGGGGAGCGGCAAGGCGTACGCCGAATATGTAGCTGCCCCGGTCGCGCATTTGGCGCACAAGCCTGCCAACATCTCGCACGAAGAGGCGGCCGCGGCAACCTTGGCAGCTCTCACGGCCTGGCAGGTGCTGGTACACGAGGCCAAAATCCAGTCGGGGCAGCGCGTGCTCATACATGCGGCGGCAGGCGGCGTGGGGCACTTCGCCGTCCAGATTGCCAAGCATTTCGGCGCTTACGTGATTGGCACCGCCTCTGTCGAAAACCACGACTTCCTGAGGAGCCTCGACGTGGACGAAACCATCGACTACAAGCGGCAGAAGGTAGAGGAAGTGGTGAAGAATGTAGACATAGTACTTGATTCGCTGGGAGTGGAGAACACCTTGAAATCACTGAAAACATTGAGAAGCGGCGGCAAGATCGTCTCCATACTGGGCGGTGCCAACGACACGGTGCAGGAAGAGGCCAGCAAGCATCACATCGAAGCGAAAAACTACCTCGTGCACTCCAGCGCCGAAGACATGACCCAACTGGCAGACCTGCTGCAGCGCGGGATAATTAGGGCGCATGTGGCGTTTACCTTCCCTTTCGAAGACATGGCCAAGGCCCATCAGCAGGTAGAATCCCATAAAACGCGCGGGAAGGTGACGGTGCTGGTACAGTAGGTTAATTCAGTTCTCTAACTTTAATTAAAGTTACGATTAACTGCTTTAGTTAAACCCACCCCTGCCAACTGGTAGGGCTGTTAAGTTCTAAGAGTTGGTAGTGTGCCTTTACGTAAAGTTTCAAAACACCAAAATAACAATTCTCCCCTTGAGGGGAGTTAGAGGGGTGTTTACTCTTTGCGAAAAGTACTTTTTGCTGGCTTTACACCCCTGCGGTCCCCTCAAGGGGACAATTTTCGTTAGAACTTAACGGCCCTACCCTCCTCGGAGGGGCAGGGGTGGGTTCTACCGCACGAACAATCTCAAATGAGCAAAAATAATTTAGGATGGTATTCGTGAGAAAGTGCAATAGGCACACAAAAAAGCCCTGCCAGAACGTATGCTAACGCTCGGCAGGGCTTTCTTGCTTATTATGCTTTTTGTCAGTTAATAATCGTCGCGCTCAATGGCGGCAACGCCCGGCAGGGTCTTGCCTTCCATGTACTCAAGCAGCGCACCGCCACCAGTGGACACGTAGGACACGCGGTCGGCGTAGCCCAGCTGGTTCACGGCAGCGGCAGAGTCGCCGCCCCCAATCAGGGAGTAAGCGCCACGGCGGGTTGCTTCCACAACAGCCTCCGCCACCTCCTCGGTGCCTACCGAGAAGTTCGACATCTCAAACACGCCCATCGGGCCGTTCCACAGGATGGTTTTAGAATTGGCGATCACGGCAGCGTATGCTTCGCGGGCCTCCGGGCCGATGTCCAGTCCCATCCACATCGGCTTGATGTGGTGGCTCAGGCAGGTGTCGATGTTGGCGTCGTTGCTGAAGGCGTCCGCTACCACAGAGTCCACCGGGATCATCAGCTGCACCCCTTTTTCGCGGGCCATGGCAATCAGTCGGCCAGCCAGCTCTACCTTGTCTTCTTCTACCAACGACGAACCAATCTGGCCGCCGTCTGCCTTAACGAAGGTATAAGACATGCCGCCCCCGATGATCAGGTTGTCCACCTTGTCCATCAGCTTCTCGATGATCAGGATCTTGTCTGAGATCTTGGCACCGCCCATGATGGCGGTATACGGGCGCTCCACGTTCTCGAGCACGCGGCGGGCGTTGTCCAGCTCGGCCTGCATCACGTAGCCCATCACTTTGTCGTTCGGGAAGTAGCGCGCAATCACGGCGGTAGAGGCATGCTCGCGGTGAGCCGTGCCAAAGGCATCGTTCACGTACACATCCCCCAGGGTAGCCAGTTCCTTTGCGAAATCAGGGTCGCCTTTTTCCTCGGCTTTGTGGAAGCGCAGGTTCTCGAGCAGCAGGATCTCGCCAGGCTGCAGGCTGTGGGCCAGCGCACCCGCGTCCGGACCAGTGCAGTCGTTAGCGAACTTCACGGTGGTGTTAAACTCTTCCTCCAAACGCGGCACCAGGTGTACCAGCGAGAACTTTTCCTCCGGCCCGCTTTTAGGGCGGCCCAGGTGCGACATCAGGATAACGGCTCCGCCGTCGCTGAGGATCTTCTGGATAGTGGGCACGGCCGCGCGGATGCGGTTGTCGTCGGTGATGCGGTAATTCTCGTCGAGGGGCACGTTAAAATCCACGCGCACCAATGCCTTCTTGCCGGCAAAGTTATAATTGTCTATGGTTCTCATGAAATGGTATGGTTTCGTTGTCTGATACTCGTTGTTCGAGAATCAGAAATTTTTGTTGCTGCGGCAAATATAGCAAAACAGGTATAAGTTTAGAGAAAAAGCCATGTGTTTGTGAACGAGAGGCACTGATTTTTGAGTTATTGTTAATCGGGGCACGCTTTGGCCAGGCAGGAGCGGAGGAGGGGTATACCCCAGCATTGGCCCCGGCAGGCACTCGGAACCGAGCGAAGCGGAGCCGCGGCTAAAACAATTTTAACTGACGGGGATATAGCATAACTTTACTCCCTGATTTATTACCTTTGTAAGGATGAAAGTAGGAATAATTTTCGGAGGGCCGTCGCGTGAGCGGGAGATCTCGTTTGCGGGCGGCCGTACGGTATACGATAATTTAGACAAGGCGCTGTTCGAGGCTGTTCCGGTGTTTGCCGACAGCTTAGGAAACTTTATACTGCTCGACTGGCAGTATATCTACAAAGGCACTATCCGCGATTTTTACCCGCCCGTGGACGCCCTGCCCGCCAGTGCGCACGGCTTGCAGGTATACCTGGAGTCGATGGGCGAGCTGAGCATCGCTGAGCAGGACGCCATTATCGCCAAAGCGGGCAGGCGCCTGCTGCCCCACGAGTTTAAGCAGCACTTCGACTTTGCTTTTCTGGCCCTCCACGGCCCTTACGGCGAAGACGGCAGTATTCAGGGTTTGCTCGAGTGGTACCACATCCCATACTCCGGCTCCGGCATCCTCCCCTCGGCCATCGGCATCGACAAGGCCGCCCAGAAGGAGATGCTGAAGCAGCAGGGCTTCCCGACACCCGACTACAGCACCATCCAGTACCGCGACTGGCAGGACAAAACCCGGCGCGGCCGCATTTTTGACCGGCTTGTGGAGAAACTCGGCCTGCCGCTGGTGCTCAAGGCTCCCCACCAGGGCTCCTCCATCGGGGTCTCTATCCTCAAGGAAAACGACTTTGCCGCTTTTGAGGCAGGCGTAGACCGCAGCTTTTTTACCAAGACCATCAAAAAAAGCCAGTGGCTGGCCCTGGGCGAGGAGAAGCAGGTAGCCAGCATGAAGCAACTCGTGGACATCCGTGAGGGTATCGGTATGCCGGTACTGCTGCAGGACGGCACCATCATATACCATCCGGAGGCCCTGTTGCAGCATATCACCGAGACGTTTAACGGCACTGCCACCGACAGCATCACGCTCACCAACGTGGAGCACGAGCAGCAGGTGCTGGTCGAGGCGTTTATCAAGGGCAAGGAGTTCTCGTGCATTGTGGTGCAGGAGGAAAGCGGCAAGCCGCTGGCCCTGCCCCCAACCGAGATCGTGAAAGGCAGCGAGGTGTTCGACTACCGCTCGAAATACCTACCCGGCCTGAGCCGTAAGATCACCCCGATCAACCTGCCCACCGAGCAGATACAGGAAATACGGCAGGCCTGCGCCCGGCTCTACAAGAGCTTTGGCTTTAACGTATATGCCCGCCTGGACGGCTTTATCACCGACGCGGGTGAGATTTTCCTGAACGACCCGAACACCACGTCGGGCATGCTGCCCTCGTCGTTCTTTTTCCACCAGGCCGCCGAGATTGGCCTGAACCCGTCGCAGTTCCTGACCTATATCATCCGGACCTCGGTGGCCGAGCGCCTGAAGTCGGGGAAAGACACGGTGCAACTGACGCGCCTGCTGGCCAAGCTGGACGGCGCGATCAAGGACGAGCAGGCCCACCGCCACGACAAGGTGCGGGTGGGCGTGATCATGGGGGGCTACTCCTCGGAGCGCCATATCTCCGTGGAAAGCGGCCGCAACATTTACGAGAAGCTGGCCTCGTCCACGCGGTATGAGCCGCTGCCCATCTTTCTGACCGGGAGCAACGAGGCGCACCGCCTGTATACCATCCCCGTGAACATCATGCTGAAGGACAACGCGGACGACATCAAAGAGAAAATCCAGCACTTTGAGCAGGGCGGAAAGCCCCACCCGGTGCTGGCGCAAATAATAGCGGAGGCCGAGAGCATCACCCGCACCTACACAGGCCGCAGCCTGCAGGAGCCACAGCGCATCAGCTATGCCCAACTGCAGAACCTGGTAGATGCGGTGTTCATCGCCCTGCACGGCCGTCCGGGGGAGGACGGCGCGCTGCAGGGCGAGCTGGAGAAGCTGCACATCCCGTACAACGGCTCCGGCATCCGCTCTTCCCGCATCACCATCAACAAGTTTGACACCAACGAGCTGCTTGCCCAGCATGGCGTGCCGGTGGCCAAACACATGATGGCCCTGAAAGAAAACTGGCTGAAAGATGCGGAGGCATTTTTCGGGCATATAGAAGCGGCGTTTCCATACCCTTTTATTGCCAAGCCCGCAGACGATGGCTGCAGTTCTGCCGTTAAGAAAATAAAGAACCGCGCCGAGCTGGCCGCGTTCGCCACCCTGATGTTCCGGGAGATGGAGGAGCTGGACGCTGAGTGCGCCCGCACGCTGTCGCTTGGGTTTAAAGAGGAGTTTCCGAACAAGGCCGGTTTCCTGGTCGAGACGCTGATCTCCAGAGAGGGGGCAAAGCACTTCCTTGAAATCACGGGGGGCTTGCTGACCACCTTTGGCCCGGACGGTGCCGTGGAGTACGAGGTGTTTGAGGCCTCGGAGGCCCTGGCCGAAGGCGAGGTGCTGTCGCTGGAGGAGAAGTTCCTGGCCGGAGAGGGGCAGAACATCACCCCGGCACGGTATGCCGCCAACCCGGAGCGCCGCCAGAAAATATCCGACAAGGTGAAAGAGGACCTGAGGCGCGTGGCACAGATTCTGCAGATAGAGGGCTACGCCCGCATCGACGCTTTTGTGCGCGTGCTGGAGAACGACGAGGTGGAGACCATCATCATCGAGGTGAACTCACTGCCGGGCATGACGCCAGCCACCTGCATCTTCCACCAGACGGCTATCAACGGGTATAAGCCCTACGACTTCATCGACCGCATCCTGCGGTTCGGCATCGAGCGAAACGAGATGAAACTGGGTTAGCGAGACGGAGCAGTTCGAGAGTTTAAGAGTAGAAATTACAGAAGAAGCGGTGCTACTGGCTGAGAAATATTTAGCCGAAAAGTCAGAGGGAAATCTAGCCGCGCTGATTGTTATCACATTGCCATCGCGACTATCTTGAAAGCAGATGTTTTGGTAAGTTGGAATTTCAAGCATATCGTTAACATGCAGCGCATACATGGGTATAATGCGGTAAATCTTATGAATGGGTATCAAACCCTTGAGATAAGGAACCCAAGAGAAATATTTGATTATGAAGACAACGACTAAAAAAACGTATGACTGTGTTCAGGCTGTCAGGGTGGAGAGGGAAAGAATAGCAAAGGAAACCGAAGGAAAATCTCCGAAGGAAATTGTTGCATATTTTCAAACGCAAAACGCAGGAAAACAAAGTCTATAGTATCTGGTCTGTAGCATTTTGTTTGCCTCTTGGGCGTAATATTTATATATAAAGTGGATCTATCTACAGGAGGATAGCCTTCAGTTCCGGTCGTGCGGAATTCTGCATAACCTGATTAATCCACCCCAGAAGTTTCAACAATTTAACCACCAGACCATTTAACAATTAAATCCCCTCATGTTCAAAGCAAAGTCTTTTGTAAGTGTTCTTGTGCACCTTAGCCTGATGGCGGTGATCGTGGCGGCCCTGGTCGTTGGCTTCTTTTATGTATACCTGCCTTCGGCCACCAACCACGGCGAGAGCATCTCGGTGCCCCGCATCGAGGGCATGCAGCTGGCAGACGCCGAGGAGTTGCTGGAAGCCCAGAACCTGCGCTATTTCATCAACGACTCCAGCTATCACTCCGACAAGAAGCCCTACGCCATCCTGACCCAGGACCCATCGCCGGACGCAAAGGTGAAGGAAAACCGCAAGATCTACATCAGCGTGAACATGAAGAACCCGCCGATGATCAAGATGCCGAAGCTGATTGACGGGTCAGTGAAGAACGCGGAGCTGATCCTGAAAAGCTACGACCTGCGGAAAGGCACGATCACGATGGTGCCCGACTTGCAGCAGAATGCCGTGCTGAAGCAGTTTGTGAACGGCAAGGAAGTGAAGCCGGGCGAGCAGATACCGAAGGGCTCTGTGGTGGACCTGCACGTGGGCGACGGCCTGGGCAACACCGAGTTTGAGGTGCCCGATGTGGTGGGTATGCCCGTAGACGAAGCCTCCGTGCTTCTGGTAGGGCAGGGCCTGCAGATCGGCAACATTATCCATGTGCAGGGCAGCACAGAGCCAGACGGCACAGTGCTGAAGCAACGCCCTTACGCCGAGGTCGGGGCCACAATTCGGGTGGGCGAGCTGGTGGACCTGTGGGTATCGGGGGAGGAGCCGATACAAGGCATTGAGTAAAAAATAAACTGATAAAAACGCAGAAGCGCCTGCCCGAAAACGGCGGGCGCTTTCGTTACACATCCAAAGCAGGTATATGAGAAAAAGGCTGGTTCTTCTAGTGCTGTTGCTCTGCGGTGCCGCTGCAGCCAGGGCACAGGCCGTGTTGCAGCCGCTGCAGCAGGATACCCGACAGGGGCTGCACAAGGCCGCGCCGTTGCGGGTGGCCGCGCTGGTTCCGTTGCCTTTTTTCGATGATTTTGCCGCCACCTCCGGCACCCCGGCGGCTACGCGCTGGCTACCGGGCGGGGGCGTGTCTGTAAACAACCGCTTTGCGGTCGCACCCGTCACGATCAACGTTGCCTCTTTTGATGGCCTCAACGGTATGGGGCAACCCTACGCGCCTGGTTCAACCAGTGCCGGGGCCTCCGACACGCTTACGTCACAGCCTATCGCCCTGGGCGGCCTCAGCCCCTCCGATTCGGTATACCTGAGCTTTTACTGGCAGTCTGGCGGGTTGGGCGATGTGCCGGACCTGACCGCGAGCAACCTGCGGTACCTGCAGCTGGAGTTTAAAGACAACACGGGGGCTTGGCGGGAGGTATGGCGGCAGTCGGGCGTGGGCCAGGTCACCGACTTCGCGCAGGTATACATCGGCGTGAAAGAGGCGCGCTACCTCCACAACGACTTCCAGTTCCGGTTCCGCAACGTGGGCCAGCGCAACGGCCTGGCCGATGTATGGAACCTGGACTACGTAGAGCTCGACAAAAACCGGCGCAAGGGCCAGAGCACCACCCGCGATATTGGCATCAGCCAGCGCGTGAGCAAACTCCTGCGGCAGTACACCGCCATGCCCGCCCGGCAGTTCAGGGCCAACCCCAACGGCGAGCTGGCCGAGGAAGTCAGGGCCACGCTCAACAACCTGGGCGGCCTGCCCGGTGCCATCAGCTGGCGCGGCTACATCCGGAAAGTGGGGGAGGCGCGCGCCGACACCTTCCTGCGCGGCCAGGACCTGGTGCCTGCTGCCGCCCGCCAGTATCCGGTTGTGGGTGTGCCGCGCGTAGAGGAGCTTGTATTGCCCGAAAGCGGCAGTTTTATGCTGCTGCACGGCATCCGGCTGGACACCCGGGAGCAGAACCCTCTGCAGCGCGCCAACGACAGCACCGAACGCAAAACGGCCTTCCTGAATTATTATGCCTACGACGACGGCACGGCAGAGGCGGGCTTCAGCTTTGTGGGTACCGGCAACACGCAGGTAGCCCAGCGCTTCGACCTGAACGTGCCCGACCAGCTGAGCGCTTTCCGGGTATACTTCCCCAGGATCGGGAACAGAGACCTGGCCGGCACTGGCCTCACGTTTAAGGTATGGGCCGATGAGGACGGCGAGCCGGGCGAGGTGCTGCACCAACAGAGTTTTCAGATCCAGTACAGCGATACCCTAAACGCGTTTTATGAAGTGCCGCTCACACGGCTGGTGCCAATCGAGGGAAGCTTCTACATCGGCTGGTCGCAGGTGGGCAGCACCTTCGTCAACATCGGCTTCGACAGGAACGAGCGCGCTACCGGCAGGCGCTTTACCAACACGCCCAGCGAGGGTTGGGCGCCGGAGAACGTGCTGGAGGGGGCCATCATGATGCGGCCAGTGCTGATAGGGGAGGCCCTCGGCCTGGAGGAAGAGCTTGCCGCCGCCCGCCTGCGCGTGTTTCCGAACCCGTCCGGGGGGGAGGTGTTCCTCAGCGAGCCCTTCGAGCAGGTAACTGTGTATGACCTCACCGGGAAGCAGGTGCACCGTCAGGCGTACGCAGGGCCCGTGCAGCCACTCGATCTGCGCCATCTGGCACCCGGGCTGTATACTTTGCGTATTCAAACTAAGAAAGCAATTGTCATCAAAAAACTAATTCTGACTAACTTATGATTACTTCATCCACAGACATTACAGCAGAAGAACTAAAAGAGCGCCTGAACAAAGGCGAAACCCCTGTGATCATCGATGTGCGGGAAGACTGGGAGTACCAGGAGACCAACATCGCCGGGGCCAAGAACATCCCACTCGGCGCTCTGCCGCAGCGTCTCGACGACCTGGAGGACTACAAGAACCAGGAAGTGATTGTGCAGTGCCGCTCGGGAGCCCGTTCTGCCAACGCTAAGGCGTTTTTGCAGCAGCAGGGCTTCAGCAACGTGCGCAACCTGCTGGGCGGCATCCTGGCGTATAACGGGTAATCATCTGGCAGGTAGCGGTGCGCTCAAGCAAAGTAAGTTTACCTATTGGGGGTAGGTACCCTCTTGGGAGGGACAGGGTTTTCCTCGACCGCTACTGCACAAACACTATCAAGCGCGCAAAAGCTATTGAAAGGGTACAATACTATCAATTAGAATTTGCACAGTCAAATTTGATGTTACTCAAGAGGGCCCCTACCCCCAAGGGGGACAAAAGAGGGCATGGGCTAACAGCAAGTAATTAAACACTGCACGAAAATACTTGAATACGCTAAATCCATTCGGTAATGGTATAAGCCCATCATAAAGAGAGCGGCGGAAAGCATCAGTGCTTTCTGCCGCTCTCTTTATGAGGTATGGCTATTTCTTTTAGCAGGCGCATCAGGATATGACACACTGCGTTTCTTTATTCCAGTATAAACGGCGAAGGGCTGAAGCAGAGAATGAAAATGACGAAGGCCAGGATGCCCAACGCTTTGCGGAACGGCGTGAGGGGGCGCTCGTCGGGGCAGGAGGGATGGAAGATGCCCATTACGCGCGAGAGCAGGAGGCCAAACACAAGCCAGCCACTGTAGCCGTCGGCCTCCGGAAAGGCGAAGGAGATCAGGAACTGCAACACCAGGATGGCGCTGGCCAGGTAGAGGGTATGCCGCAGTCTGGCACTGACGGGCTGCAGCACAAAAACGAGGTATAGCGCATAGAACGTCCAGAGCCAGATGTAGGCCTCCACCTCGGGCAGGAAACCGGCCAGGCTGTACTGCAACAGCAACAGCGACACGGCCGCCATCAGGCCATACCGCTTGTTGTCCAGAATCTTCCAGAAGGCCCAGTACGTGAACGGCGCGAACACCACCAGCAGGTCCTCGGACCATAACGGCGTGCTGTGCGGCGACACGATCCCGAGCCCGGCATAGGTGACAAACAGGGCAAAGAAGATCGGGGAGAGGCGGTTGAACTGCCGGTGCCCGATCAGGCCATACAATATATGGCCACCGTCCAGCTGACCGATAGGCAGCAGGTTGAGGGCCGTGAAGAACAGGGCCAGGTACCCGGCGAACACCAGCGGGTAATGGATCAGCTCATACTGGTTTGGCAGCAGGGCCGGGTCAGCCACAAAGCGCTCAAAGGCTATAAACAGCAGGTTTCTGCCCAGCGCAAAACTGCCTGCATTGTCCTGATACACGTATTGGGCGTATTCCAGGCCGAAGCGCTTGTACTCGGGGTGTATGCTGAAGATGTACTCGGGAGGCGGCAGGTGCGTGAAGGCGTAGAAAAGCAGCGGCACAGCCACCACAAAACCCGCCAGCGGACCAGCGATGCCGATATCGAAAAACTGGCGGCGTGAGTATATCTGCTCCTTTATCCGGATAAAGGCCCCCATGGTGCCCAGCGAGAACGAGAAGCCGAACCACAGCGGTATGTAGTAGGGCAGCGTGACGCGGGTGCGGTAATACTTCGCCGTGAAGTAGTGGCCAAACTCGTGCACCGTGAGCACCCCCAGAAAGGGGAGCGAGAAATAGAAGCCTCCCAGAAACTCCGCCCACGTGATGGTGCCCGTCCAGTCGAAGCCCTGCGGCCCCAGAAAGAACAGCTTGCCGAAGCGCCACTCCGTGCCAGCGATGGTGGTGGTGACGAGGGTGAGGCAGAAAAGCAGCAGGTGGAGGGTATAGGAGCGCTGCTGCTTAGACAATAACATCCTTGAAGAACTGGTTGATGGTAAGAGAGGGCTGCAGGTGCAGCGTCTGGAGGCCTACCTTGCTGGCGCTCTCGATGTGCTGGATGCTGTCGTCGATGAACAGGGTCTCGTCTTTCTGGAGGCCGTTCATGGCGATGATCTCCTCAAACACCAGGGCATCGGGCTTGCGCTTGCCAATCAGGTGCGAGTAGTAGCTCTGCTCAAACAGCGAGTCGAGGCTCGGGATGGTGAAGCTGTGGGCCACAATCTCGTTGAAGCGCGTCAGGTGGATGGCGTTGGTGTTGCTTAGCAGGAAGATGCGGTAGCGCTTGCCCAGTTCCATCAGCAGGTCGATGCGCTCCTGCGGGATGTCGAGCAGCATGGCGTTCCAGGCCTTGTCAATTTCCTCGTCGGGGGCCGTGATGCCATAGGCGTTGCGCAGCTCGTCGCGGAACTGCCCGGGGGAGCTGGCGCCGGTCTCGAACATATCGAAGAGCTGGGCCTGTTCTCGCTGAGAGTAAGCGACATTGCAATTATTCTTGCACAGCTTTTGCAACTCCGCAATGCTCCTGTTGTAGTCGATGTTGATGATCACACCGCCCAGGTCGAAGATTATATTCTTTATTTGTGCCAGATCCACGTAAAAATTTCTCGTTTCCGTTTGACTTATTGAATGCAAATATGTAGAATTGCACTCCCAAATCAAAGAAAGCCCCCTTGAAAGGGCTTTTTTAGCGGGAACGGGCCTATAGCTCATTCGGTTAGAGCAACTGACTCATAATCAGTAGGTGCCTGGTTCGATTCCAGGTGGGCCCACTTCATAATCAAGCACTTACGTCGGAGAGATGTAAGTGCTTTTTTGTTTGCGGAGGGTTTGCGTGGAAAAAGCATCCGCTCTCATGATGCGGGATTGTGATGGTTTCTATACCTCTATACCACCGAGGTGCGATTGAAATTTCGCGGCCTCAGCAGGTATGAAGATCGTGTCCTCCCTTTCTATACCACTAAGGTGCGATTGAAATCACGATATCCAGGTGCTCAGCAGCAACTATGAACTGTACTTTCTATACCACTAAGGTGCGATTGAAATTTGACTGCTGAGCGGCCTATGGGCTTGCCTGGGTTCTTCTTTCTATACCACTAAGGTGCGATTGAAATGCGTTGCCTGGTCCACATCGCCAATTTTCAATACATACCTTTCTATACCACTAAGGTGCGATTGAAATCCGTTGCCTGGTCCACATCGCCAATTTTCAATACATACCTTTCTATACCACTAAGGTGCGATTGAAATCGGGGTGCGGAGTGACTTTTTGAGACTGGAAAAGTGAGCTTTCTATACCACTAAGGTGCGATTGAAATCAAAGAGGCATAAAGCCGCTCGCTCAAAGGTATGGTGCTTTCTATACCACTAAGGTGCGATTGAAATGCCCGGCCCAAACAAGAGGCAACGCCGCTGCCGGTACTTTCTATACCACTAAGGTGCGATTGAAATCACGACTGCGCCAAAGATGGTCACGGCAATAAATTCCTTTCTATACCACTAAGGTGCGATTGAAATTATTTAGGATATAAATGCACTAAAAAGGGTATTTTAGCTTTCTATACCACTAAGGTGCGATTGAAATTATCCTCTCCCCTCTTGAGGGGCTTTTCGGCGGCTTTCTATACCACTAAGGTGCGATTGAAATTAGGCTTGGCAGGCAATACCGGCTCACTTGTAAAATCCTTTCTATACCACTAAGGTGCGATTGAAATGTCTTCAACATAGTTGTTCTCTATAATCATAGAGTACTTTCTATACCACTAAGGTGCGATTGAAATCTCGAACCATACTTTTGAGTGCGCGAAGCTTTGCTTTCTATACCACTAAGGTGCGATTGAAATTGCGCATTCTGTCGGCCAGTTCGGTTATCATGCGCTTTCTATACCACTAAGGTGCGATTGAAATAGATTATTTACCGCGCTGCGGCCTATAGGCTTTGCCTTTCTATACCACTAAGGTGCGATTGAAATCTGTGAACGTTGGGCGCGGCTTACTGGCATCTATGGCTTTCTATACCACTAAGGTGCGATTGAAATGGCTATTTCGCTTTCCCGGTTACCGTTTTTATCTCCTTTCTATACCACTAAGGTGCGATTGAAATGTGTTCATCCCAAAAGGGATTTACCGAGCAGGAGCAACTTTCTATACCACTAAGGTGCGATTGAAATCTGTAGCTGCGAAATAATACCAGCCTGAGTCTGCACATCTTTCTATACCACTAAGGTGCGATTGAAATTTGGCGCGTTCGTAATTCGTGATCAAAATACTATCAAGCCTTTCTATACCACTAAGGTGCGATTGAAATCAGGCGAAACCGGCTCCACCGTTTTGACTTTTGGCTGCTTTCTATACCACTAAGGTGCGATTGAAATTTATGCAAAAACAACAACTCAACCTACTCATTCCAGCTTTCTATACCACTAAGGTGCGATTGAAATGTTTTTTTTCCGAAAACACCCAGGTTGGATTTGCCCTCTTTCTATACCACTAAGGTGCGATTGAAATTCAGGTGCTTCGGGTGAACCATGAGCGCAGCAGTGCTTTCTATACCACTAAGGTGCGATTGAAATCCGGGTCGAGTGTTTGCGTCGTCGCATGGCATAACTTTCTATACCACTAAGGTGCGATTGAAATCTCAAACTCTTTGTCTAATGAGCCCGCTGATTCTTTAAGTTTCTATACCACTAAGGTGCGATTGAAATTGAGGTTACCATAAATAAGTTGGTCGTGCTGAGATAACGTTTCTATACCACTAAGGTGCGATTGAAATCTGGCTGTCGGACAACGCACCCAACAAGCGCGTTGTCTCCTGTTTCTATACCACTAAGGTGCGATTGAAATCGCTACATTGCTCAGGAGGTGCAAGCCTACGAGCAGGTTTCTATACCACTAAGGTGCGATTGAAATGCGGATTCTTTGCTTACCTCCCAGGCCTTGTTGAATGGTTTCTATACCACTAAGGTGCGATTGAAATGTTATCATACGTCTTCATCCAGCTAGTGGGAGTACCAGTTTCTATACCACTAAGGTGCGATTGAAATAAGAGAAAGTGGCAGGATGCGGGTATCTGCCTAAATTGTTTCTATACCACTAAGGTGCGATTGAAATACCCAGCAAGTCGCCGATGAGTGGGAGCCGAACGTACGTTTCTATACCACTAAGGTGCGATTGAAATAAAACGCTCTAACCACACAGGGGGCGGCGTATGAATTGTTTCTATACCACTAAGGTGCGATTGAAATTCACGCTGTGCAGTTTTTTCAGAGCAGCCACGAAGCGGTTTCTATACCACTAAGGTGCGATTGAAATCAGAAACCGCAGATTTTGCGATCTGTGCGCCAGAAGTTTCTATACCACTAAGGTGCGATTGAAATTCAGGTGATTTTTGTTGGTAACGTTTTGAAAGAAAGGTTTCTATACCACTAAGGTGCGATTGAAATGGGGATGTGGATCACGACAACGACATCATACTACGTTTCTATACCACTAAGGTGCGATTGAAATGAACCGAATAGCAGAACGTCTACAGTGACCGTGAAGTTTCTATACCACTAAGGTGCGATTGAAATTCTTTACCTGGGCGGTGTGCCTGTGTACAAGATCAAGTTTCTATACCACTAAGGTGCGATTGAAATATGGTATGGTTTATATTGGTGCCACTACAAAAACCATAGGTTTCTATACCACTAAGGTGCGATTGAAATTACTGAGTTCGGGGATTATGAGAACTTTGTTTATAAGTTTCTATACCACTAAGGTGCGATTGAAATTCAAACCGTTCAACGCGATACTGAAGCAGGCACACGGTTTCTATACCACTAAGGTGCGATTGAAATGCGGTACGCGTCCGATGCACTGCTGATAATGAAGAAGTTTCTATACCACTAAGGTGCGATTGAAATGAAGCAAAGAATATTCTGGCACTGAGAAAAAAGACCAAGTTTCTATACCACTAAGGTGCGATTGAAATCCTCCGCAAAAATACATATAAAAGCCCTGCAAATGCTTTCTGCAGGGCTTTTTATCCTGAAAATTCTGTTGTAAAAGCGTCGGCTGCCGGTAGTGTAAAAAAGCCGGGGAGCTGACGACTTGCGTAATGTGTTGTAAATGAATTAATTACATGTGGGCGTGAGCCAGACACAGCAGTACCGCTGTAGAGTCGGAAGCAGTTACCGCCCACCCGACGCTTAGAGGAACCGCTGCGGCCGGCCTTTGTCTTCGCCCAGCACGTGGCGCTCGTGGTAGCGCTCTTCCCGCATCCGGTAAATCACCACACCGTCACTGTCCTCCATCAAGAGGTTCGCCTCGTGGCGGAGGCGCTGGTATTGGGCCTCGGTTAGCTCGCCCTCAAACACGGAGTTCTGAATCCAGGTGAGGTAGCGGCGGAAGAGCTTCAGCATCTTGCCCACCCGCTTCTGGTTTACATCATATACGGCGATAAAGTACGGCATGTGGTTTCGGTTTTTCAGTATGTCAAAGAACAGGTTAAAGCACGCTCACCACCACATGTGCAGGCCCTGGTACGCGTCCTGTTTCGGGTCGCAGAGATGGCGCACCATCTTGTGGCACTCCAGGCGCACCAGCCGCTCATACGATACATGCCGGTTCAATTGCCTATGGAGCACGGTTTGCTGCAGGCGCTGGTCCAGGTGCGCCATAAATATCTTGCGGCCTTCCTCCTTCAGGTAACAGCCCCCCAGCCGCTGCTCAAAGTGTTTGGGCTGTATCTCGCCGTTCTTCAGGAGCTTAAAAATAGCGCGGTCGATGAGCAGAGGCTTAAAAATCTCAGCCAGGTCCAGCGAGAGCGAATAGCGGCGGTCGCCGGGCTCATGCAAAAACGACACGGTGGGGTCGAGGGCGGTGCGGTAAATCTGGCGCAGCACCACCGAGTAACAAATGGAGTTGCCAAAGGAGATGAGCGCGTTCAGGGGGTTAGACGGCGGTCGGCGCTCACGCTTGTTAAAGGGGAACTTTTGCGCCACGGCCTCGCCCAGCAGCAGCGGCCAGGTCTGGTAATAGCAGTCGCGGGCCCGGCCCTCGGCGCTCATCAGTGTGGGTATGTCGGGGCAGGCGGGGATGCGGCTGCGCTCCAGCTCAATCTGCTCGCAACTCTCCTGCAGTGCCAGCGCCTCCGGCTCCGGCAGGCGTGGGGCGTAATAGCGCATCACCCGCAGAATGTTAAACAGGGCCGCATCCACAAATTCGCGGGCCAGTACCATGCGCCTTTTCGGGCTGAGGTAATGCTGCGCCTGCGCCATCCGCACCCGGCCACTGATAACAGGCTGGCGCGGATAAAGCGAGGCGGTATAGTTACCGTAATAGTCGAAGAAAAACAGCGGGATGCCCTGCTGCGCCAAAAAGGTCACCAGCTTGGTATTGATGTCGATCTCCCCGAACAAGTACAGGCTGTCCACCGACTCAACCGCAAACGGCAGTCGTTGCCCGTCAGCCGGTTGGCTGGGCAATCCTTCCGTGTCTTCATCGTCGGGGATGCGGCAATCTGTGGCGGCTTTTTCCAAAGCCAGCGTATTGTGCTTCCGGCGCAGGCGGCCATTGGAGAAGAGGTAAAACGGGCGTTTCATAGGCGTGTGTTTGTTTCTTTTTGACGATGCGGAAAGAAGGGGAAGGTGCCATATAGCGTTTATCGCAACTATGCCGCAAGTTTAGCGGCAGCGCAACTTGTGGCTTGAATTGAGGCCAGTTTGTAACTGGCGAGGGTATAGTTTTGGGTATGCCAGTTATAAACTGGCTGTCAAACTTTACCACCAGTTCCCGCTTCGCTCAAACTGGCGGTATGTGTAGCTATAAAGCCAAACTTACCCGTAGCACAGCTCCTCAAAGGCGCACTTACTGCAAAATGCGCGTTTGGGAATGCGCTCCGGCGGGTGCGGTTCAGCGAGTATCTGGTTCAGATGCCGGAGTTGCAGCGCCAATTCTTCTTCCTGCTGCGGCCCCAGCGCCACCGGCTCCGAGCGGCGCAGCGCCGGGTAGTCGATCTGGCCGCTAAAAGGTGTCCCACCCGGACCCGTTACACCGTTCAGCTTCAGGAGCCACAGGTAAAAGCGCACCTGACTCAGGTGCGCCTCCTGGCACGAGCGGCCTTTCTTGGTTTCGTGCAGCACCCCATCACGAAGTAATGCCCGGTCTATATTCCCGACAAGCGGTGTCCCATCAGGGGCAGTGGCGTGCAGGTCGAGGTGCTTTTCGCTGCGCCCGTAGCTGGTCTCGTCCAGCAGCCTGCCCAATGCCACGTCCTCCGACTCCTGTTCCATCCAGATACCCTGCCGTACCAGCCACGCCTTTCGCGGGCAGATGAGGAAGTAAGAAAAAAGCATACCGCCGATGGGCGATATGCTTTTGGCATTAGAGAACTGCTGCATAATCAAAAGCCAGCAACCTTTCTTCCAAAGCTATCCTCGCTTGATCCAAAGCATCAGCCGTGCCAGATACACCTTGTATATAAGCTTTGGCGTTTAAGGAAGTATACACATCTACCTTCGGCACAGTATCAATAATAGGCACAGCGCGTTGCGGGTTCTCCTCATCCAGATCGGCCCGAATGGCAGCGGTTATAAGGGAAGCATTTTCGCTGATGGCAAGCGCAAGCGTAGTTTGTGGACTATAAGTGCGGGCTTGGTTACTTGTTATCTGCCACTCCACAATGGCTGCGGCTAATCCTTCTGCAATTTCACGACGACGGTCATCTGGGCAGAGCAGGAATTCACCATCAGAAGACGTCTCCCACCCATCTTGCTTTAACTGTTCCAGCATAACCGGGCTTAGCTCTGGCTCGTGCTGGTTGGTAGCGACGGTGAACAATCTTTTTAAATCAATGGCTAAATCATATACAAAAAGACCGGTAGTGCGGCTGTTGTCAGGTATCCAAGCTCGTCTTGGTAAAGTGCGCTTATTCGATTGAAGGTAGTCCTGAATTTCCTCTGATGATAGTTCCTGACCGGATGCATTTAAAACCCGAACCGGATTTTGCTCCGGGTGCTCGCTGCGATCGAATGTAATATTCTCTGAGTTCATGCTAACCAAGAAAGGATGCAGGGGACGCATGGCAGAGATAGAAAGTGGGCTACGGCGTTTCAAGGTTATTTCATCTTTACGCGCACGCATCCATCCACCAATTAGCTGATCAGCATAATGCGGATCGCAGGGAGACCAGGGCTCTTTGTTTTCCAGTTCCTTCTTTTTGTTGATTTCATAGTTGTAGGTAATAGGCGCACGCGGCTCTTCCATTGTTTCAGACAAAGCATCAAGAATGGAGCGCTTCACCTGCTGTCCGCTAGAGTAGGCAACTTTCCTATTCGAAATCGGGTCGTAATAAGTCTTCTGACCGTCTTGCACGCAAAAAACAGTGTGTTCGGCCACACGCAGGCCACGGATATAGAGGTATGGTTTCATGGATGGGTATGTTTTTAAGTTTTATACAGTTTGTTTTGCTTCGGCTACAGCATACTTCAATCTGAGAAGCGCCATAAAAAGAGGGAAGTCCTGCTTCGGCAGCTTTACCAGTTCATCACAGGCTTCGTCTATTTGCTGGGCAGATTCATTCGATTCCTCTACCAGCTTTGTAGCATGAATCACCAATTCGCGCCTTGAACTGCTGTTGAGGAAGTTGCTGACAAGTTGGGCGTTGGTTTTCTTGCCTCGTTCTCCCTGGGAGAAAAAATTGAGCGCTTCGGCCAAATCCTGGGCTTTCTGAAGCAGTTGTTCGTTGTTAAGCATAGCGATTATCCAGATTTCGTAAATTTTAAATAATTGATTTTCCTGAACATGTTTGAAAGACTTTGCCGGCCCTTTAAAGCCAGGCATGTACTCCCGCAGTTTGGCTGGCTCTACAGCTCTTAGCCCAATCGCGCCTTGCAAGCAGGCACGCTCAAACCCAAATTGCGTTTCGTAGATTTCTGAGATACTTTTAATATTATCCAGACCTGATATTTCTCCGACTAACTTATTATATAAGTCAATTTCATGCTTGATTTCATGTAGCTGTAGCTGCACGAAACCAAGTGTTGTGTTCATCTGGCTCATGGAGTATACATAAGCTGTTGTCGGCTTTTCCAACTTCTGCGCCAGTGCAAAAATCACTTGTATCCAAGGCTGGGTTTTCAAACTGATTACTCCTTCTTTAGTGTCCACTGTCGGCTGCCTCATGGTAAAAGGAGAGTCAGGGTTGAATCGACTGCCAAAGGCGTTGGTAAGCCACCAGCCGTTCCAGGTGTTTATCTGGTGAGGCTTTAATGAAGGCGTTTGCTTCATATATTCTCTGTACCAGTGCCAACCATCAAGAAGGGCAAGTATAACTGCATCTGAATCCACTAAAAGATTGAGCCCTCCGTTCACACCTATACCTAGGGCGGCTCCAATCCAAGAGGCATATACATCCTCGGCTGGAATTTCGATGGCTAAACTGTTCACCTGGCCACTGGTGCCAGCAGTGCTATCGGCGGCGGCGCCTCCCAAATAGAAGGAGCCATCAGGCATATCGTTTTCAATCCTGACCAGCTGCGCTTCCAGTGCCTGTGCACGTATCGCTGCAGTAAGCGGTGTTTTCTTCTTTTGCTTGTAAGCCTGGTCGAATTTAGAGTTGTTGACGTGCTGCAGAAAGCGATCATCGTCAAAAAACAACTGATAATATACCTCTTTATAGAAGGAAGACGCATTATGCTGTGTTTGCTCCCGTTTGTTATACAATTCAATAAGTCGTTTCCCGATATAGGCTGTATACATATCTTATAGCATTTGAGTAGGTTGAGCTGCAGGAACAGCATTTGATTTTGGTATAGTTAATCCAATGGCATGACCTGACGAATTATACCATTCATCAGGAATGATATAGGGATAGCTGCCAACCTCAAGCGGGCTTATCTGAGACATTTGCCCCATCAAGGATTTCCACGGCACCGGTATCTCCAGCGTTTGCCGTTCGTTGCCTCTGCTTTTGAGGTATTTTTCTTTGTCTTCTTCTCGCACGCAAACAGCACTTTCAATCTCCAGCGCCTCTAATAGCACAGACTTTGGGCGGTGGCAGAGCATGGGCAGCGGTGCCGTGTGCACATCGACAGAAGGAAGCGGGACATCTCCATAGACACTGTTTATTAAGCGTTGCAGTTCATTTTCTTCCAGCAGGCCGTTCGGCAACGCATCAAAACTGCGCCGGACAATATCCGGCTCATACGGAAGCAGGTCTTTGTCTTCCTCGCTCGGTACGATAACATGGACAGGTCTGTAGGTGCCAATGGTAGCTTCAGTGCGTTTGCGGTGCACGCGCCCGAATCGCTGTACCAGCGCATCCAGCGGGGCGGCATCAGTCACCATGCGGTCAAATGAAATATCGAGGCTCACTTCCACGACCTGTGTAGCGATAACCAGGCAAGGTCCCTGCATTTCGTTGTAGCGGTAAATCTCGCTTTCCAACGCTGCACGGTCGCAACGGCGGTATCGGCTGTGCACGAGCAGGACGGATATATCCGGAAATTCATCCATCGCCCACAGGTAACGTTCTTGCGCCAGCTTCACCCTATTTGCCACAAACAGCACTCGCTCGTTTGCCGCCAGGGCCTGCGAAACAATCTCTCTTCCTGTGGTTTCGTCTGATGCTTTATATACCTCGTGGCGGTTAAACTTCTGGAGTTCGCCCTCATGCAAGCGCACCTGCTGCACTTTTTCCGCTCCGCCCAACGCGGCAAGTATATGCTGTACCAGTGAGTCTGCTATGGTAGCCGTACCAATGTGTATGCGGCAGCCAATCTCAGCTAAACGTTCAATCAACTTCAGCGTCATCGTCCGCACCTGCCCGTTGTACACATGTACCTCGTCCAGAATAATATCACATCCCTGCAAATCGAGCGAAAGGGCTTCATAACCACTGATATGGAAAATGAGCGAAAGCAACTGGTGCGGCGTGGTAACTTTAACGCCTGCGCCTGCTTGCCGCTGTAAGTACTGCTCTTCTGTGACCAGTTTTCCGTCCTTTTTCTTCAGGCTGATTCTGCTCGCTGCATGCACCCTCCGCACGTCTTCTTTCTGTTCTTCTGTCTTGCCTTGGTTCAGGTCTTGACTGATGCGCTGATACATCGCGTTTATACTTGCCTGAAATGGCAATGTATACACCACTCGGCCCTGACAGCGTTTCAGCAGAAAGTCTGTTTTCCCTGCTCCGGTTGGTGCTATGACGAGCGTGTGCCGCTTTTCCGTATCGGAAGGTATAAGCGATAACGGATAAAGGGGATGGCTCCGGTTATAAAAGCTAAGGTCTGGTGTTTTAAAAAAGTTAGCTGCCAAACCGGCTGCCTCAGCCATAAATTCGGAGGCAAAATGATCGGCTGCCATCAGCAGCCCCCGCCATTTAGACCACCCAAGAGGTATACTCTCTGCATAGGCTATGGCAAAATTAAATGCTTCCCGCGCTTCCTCAAGCGTGATAGTCCGAAAGGCAACAGCCGTGGAAGTTAGCACCTCCTTTAAACTCTGTTGCCAAACCTCAAAATCCTCTGCATGGCGCAGAAACACTTTGTCTGGGCCATACTGGTTCAGCAGGTCCAGTAGTCCACGGCTACGAGCGTCCTCTTCCACAGACTTGTGATGCGCAACGACCATTTCCACAAGCGGCTCCCAGTCCTCCCGGTTAAAGAGAGGCAGAAACAGCAGCGACGACAGTTCATGTCGGTGCGGAATGGAACGTAGTGCCTCATCCTGATTTATCTCTCCTTTCAGTACCCGTTGGAAATATGGATGCGCTTTTCCTAAATCGTGCAGCAGCGCCCCTTTTTCGGCTAGGTCAGCTGGCATTCCATAGGCGTTGGCAAAGAGCACAATGGCATCAGTCACCTGTCGGGTATGGTCATGTAGGGTAAGGCCTCCCTGTTCTGGGCTTTTGGCTAGTAAAGTCATAGCTCTAGGCTGAGGTCTAATATCGGATTACCCGTAATTCTAATTTCGCCATACATAGGCACATTGCCTTCGTAGCGGTTGTGACCTACTAAAATGCTATTTGGCGTTTCTCCGAACAGCAGTTCAAAGCCAGGCATCCTGTCGAATTCAGCTTCTGATACTGTATCTATACCTGAAGAGGGGAGCAGCACATCTTCGTTGCGACTCAGGCAGATATGTTGCTCGGCTGCAAGTTCAGCATCTGCCAGTGTGGGAAAAGCCAGCCACAGGTGCGGGTACAGCATAATACCTCTGTTGATGATGGATAGCGCCCTTGCCGCCTGTCTCAATCCTCCTTTTCGTTTTTCCTCAAACGCTCTGGACTGTGTCCTTTCCTGCTGCAGTGAGGTTCCGGCATGCATAAGCTTGTGCCGCAGAATGGCAGTTACGCCCAGCTTCTGTCGAAGGCCCTCTATAATGGAAGGTGTCAGAAATTGCTGGCTGAACGTTTTTTCATCGCGTACCGCTGTCCAGGGTTTGATAAACCCGAAGGTGCCGTTGTATTCTACTATGTACATTGCCTCCATACCTATAAACTCAAAGCCCCCAAACCACTTCCCGTTAACTCACCAGCACCCACCAGCCAGGCGAACTGCACTGCCTCGGGCGGGCCTTCCACCACCACCGGGCAGATGCTGCCTTTATGCTTGATGCCTTTTATTTCCACCAGCTTGTGGCGTGGTGTCAGGAACGTACGATCGAAAGCCACAGAAACGCCTTCGGCAGAGAGACCGGCCTTTTCCAGCTTGTGCCGTAGCGTGGCGGTGAGGGCAAGGTCAGCGGTCGGAGCATCATGCAGCAGGTATTCGCGTGAACCGTCCGGCCTTACCTGCCGGGCAACAATAGGCCCATCTGCCAGAAAACGGTATTGTTCTCCGAAAGCAGGTGTGGGTAGCTCCTGCACTTCATATATGCGCATGCCGCAGAAAAGCTCAGGCTGGTTGATGATACCCATCAGCAGTTTACGGGTCGCTTCTGCATCATGGAAAGAAATCTGCCAGCTGGCACCAGTCGGGAAGGAGAGTGCTCCTTTCTTTGCCGTACCTCCCTTCAGCCACCCAAAGCTATATAGGCTCAGGCCGTCGTGCAGTTCATTTTCCGGCCCCAGCCAGTGGTGCAGCCGCTGGGTCAGCTGATGCAGGTGGTTGAAGGGAACCGGCTGGGTGTTTGGCGATAGTTTAAGTTGTATCCTCATATCTTGTGGTTGTTGATGCTATTTAGGAAACCGCTCCGCCACATTCTTGCGGAGCGCGTTGTTTTTTGTTTCTTTATTTTGATAGCGGTCTAAAAGATGCCGTACCCGCCCCCGTATTCTCTCCCGTAATTCCACCGGCTCCAACACCTCCACATGCTCCCCGAAGCCTAAAATAGCACTCTCTAACTCGTGGTTGATTATAATGTGCAAACAGACAGTCATGCCAGCTTTGTCTTCGGCAGTAACGATCTGGCTATGGTGGAGGGGCACAGTTCTGATATAGGGAGCCATCGCGGTATCCACT
This sequence comes from Pontibacter sp. E15-1, assembly GCF_022601975.1. Lineage (GTDB taxonomy): Bacteria > Bacteroidota > Bacteroidia > Cytophagales > Hymenobacteraceae > Pontibacter. The sequence continues at coordinate 34,279 of NZ_JAKVIR010000018.1, read as the reverse complement.
CTTATTACAACTTGCGCCACTTCGTGCTCCGGTCCAATGGTGACTCCCAGCGCATCCTGCTTGAGGGCCAGAAAGGCTGCCCGACGGTCTGTTTGCACCGGTAGTTGGGTGAGGGCGGGGGCCTGCATGCGCTCCAGCCCGAACGTCTTGAACCGCTGGTCTGCTGCATCCCAGGCGGCCAGGTACCAGCGGTTGCGGTACTCCAGCAGCACCAGCGGGTCTACCTGGTATGGTTTGGGCAATGGGGTCTTAAAAGTCTGGTAGCCAAAGGTGACTTCCTGTTGCAGGCGCAGGGCGTTCCAGAGCACGGGCAGATGCTGCAGGCCCGACAGCGACTGACTTTCCTCCAGCAGCAAGTATTTGCTGCTGCGCAGGGCATCCGATGAATTGGTGAGAAAGGCAAGTCGCTCGCTGCGCTCCAGCAACTGAAAGAATTGCCTGAAATTAGAAAGGTCTTCGTCTTCGGGTTGGTGCAGGAAATAGCCTCTGCGCCGCGGGCAGTGCGCGATTCTTATACCGTAGGAGCACTCAATCTCTTTAACGTCCCGCTCAAAGGTTCTGGGCGAAACGGATTCAAGGTCCTCCTGCTCTAGGCGGTGCAGTATCTTGGCTTTGCTGGGGTATGTAAACGGTGGCTGAACCAAGCGTAGCACAGTCAGGTGCCTTCTGAGGATGTTAAGTTTGTTCATGGGTTGGGCGGCTATTCTTAAAGTTATAACATTTTGCGAAATATTCGCCCTTGTATATTATAAACTTTGCATGTTTTCGCTAGATTTTTCCACACAGGGAACTAAGAAAGACTATATTCCATTTTAGGTGCAGGACACTTAAATAAGGATGCTAGTAAGAAAAAATGGTAAAATGCTTATAGGTGGCTGATTGTGGGTATAGAAGCCCATTGAATAGCCTGGGAACAGAAAAATGCCTGATACATCACCCGGATCTTGTCTTTTTATACCGGCGAAACGTCTTTGCCAGGGAATGGCACAATCAAGAGATAGGGTGGGGGATGCCGGGCAGTTATACTTGCTGCATCTGTAGTTTAGGAAGTGCGCTGGCGCGTTGTTGTAATCAAGCAGATTTATGTGCGCGAATACCTAGAAATAGCTTGTATTTGATAGGGCAGTCCTGTTAATTGCACAGTAGTCCGGGAGGGCAGTGCTTGCTCACTCGAACAGGGCGTTTCGGTTCCGTGGACGGGGAGTATTGTTGGAATTAAGGAAACGTAAAGAGAGGGTGAAATCAGGAGAAATTTAGTCTTTAAACTGCTGCAGCCACTCGAGGGCGCTCTGCTTGTCCGTGAACATGCGGGTGGTATTTACCGGCTTGTTCACCATGATATAGAAATTGGCCATCATTTTAAAGGCGCTGGAGTTCACGAGGATGGCGTTTGCGATGATGCCCTGGTTGCCTGCCGTCGCGAAGTAGTCGCGGGCTTCTTTAGATGAGCTTTTGAGCATGATCACATCCACCAGGCAGGGGTATGATGCGTCACCGGTGAAACGAAGGCGGTCGGCCACGCAGGTTTTTGCCAGGTCGAGGTCCATGTTCTCAATCTGTTTGTAGGTAAAGTGCAATATCCCATCTATGATAGACATCTTGATATAGGCAGATTCGAACGATCTGTTTTCGGCCTTGTTGTAGATTTTTTTCATATAGGCATCCCTTGGTTAGACAGTAATCTTGATACGAATTGCACACAACAATTGTACAACAATTTTAGCAAAAATAAGTGGCAAAAATTAGACATAACAACATCTTAGATACCGTAGACGCTGTGCTGGCCGTCTCTAAGAAGAAAGGCATCATTCATTTGCATGCTGAGGATGAGGTGCTTACAGGCGAGTCGCTGACCCTGAACGGCCATAAGGTATTGCATTTTGGCACCTGCGGTTATCTGGCCCTGGAGCATCACCCGGCCGTGAAACGCGGGGCCATCGATGCCATCGAGCGGTATGGCACGCAGTTCCCGATGTCGCGGACCTACATCTCCAACCCCCTGTACCGCACCCTGGAGCAACTCATCTGGGAGATGTATCGTGCGCCCGTTGTTATTTCTAAAAACTGCACGCTGTCTCACCTCACCACCATCCCCAGCATTATCCGGCAAACCGACCTCGTGATTCTGGACCACCAGGTGCATGCCAGCATACAGGAGGCCGTGAAGAAAATGCTGAGCCAGGGCGTTACCGTGGAGATGATCCGGCACAACAACCTGGAGATGCTCGAAGACCGCATCCAGAAGCTGCGGAACAAGTACGACCGGATCTGGTACATGGCCGACGGCGTGTACTCGATGTATGGCGACTATGCCCCCATCAAAGACATGATTGCGCTGGCCGAGAAATACGAGCAGTTATACCTCTACGTCGACGATGCCCACGGCATGAGCTGGGCCGGCAAGCACGGCACAGGCTATGTGATGAGCCAGATGGAAGACGGCCTGTACCGCAAGATGGTGCTCACCGCCAACCTGGGCAAGGGCTTCGGGGCCTGCGGCGGCCTCTCGGTGTTCCCCAGCGAGGAATGGTATAACAAGGTGAACACCTTCGGGGGACCCCTCACCTTCTCGGTGCAGATAGAGCCAGCCACGCTTGGGGCGGCCATCGCCTCGGCCCGCATCCACCTCAGCGACGAGATAATTGCCCTCCAGCAGGAGCTGCAACACAAGATAACCTATTGCAACACGTTGCTGAAAAAAACCGGCCTGCCGCTGGTGCACGAAAACAACAGCCCGATCTTCTTTGTGGGCACCGGCACCATGGACATGGGCAATTACCTGGTGCAGGAACTGATCCGCGACGGCATCTACGTGAACCTGGCCACGTTCCCGGCGGTGCCGGCCAAGAACATCGGCATCCGGATTACCATCTCCCGCAACAACTCTCTCGACGACATTGACCTGATGGTGCGCAAACTGGACACGAACTTCCGGAAGGCGCTGCTGGCCACCAACCAGACAGACGAGAAAATCAGGAAGGCCTTCAAGATGGCGCCTCCGCAGGTTGCGGCAACCGAGGCGCTACCGCAGGCAGCCGGGCCGCTCAGGCTGGTCACCCATACCTCCGTGGAGGGCATCCCCGAAGCGGAGTGGAACAGGCACCTCGGGCACCGGGCCATGTTCGACTGGGAGGGCATGCGGTTTCTGGAGGCGTCCTTCAGCGGGAACGAGGAACAGGAGAGCAACTGGGAGTTCCGGTATTTTGAGGTAAAGGACACCGCAGGCAAAACCATTCTGATGACCTTCACGGTGGCGTCGCTGCACAAGGAGGACATGTTCTCGCAGGCCTCCGTTTCGATGGCCATTGAACGTGAGCGCGAGCAGAACCCCTACTACCTGACCTCGCGGGGCATCATCATGGGCGGTCTCTTCACGGAGGGCAATCACCTGTACCTGGACCGCGAAAGCCCCGACTGGAAAGGGGCGCTCAAGCTGCTGCTGGAGGCGCTTTTCCGGGAGCAGGAGCAGGAGCAGGTGAGCAATATCCTGCTGCGCGACTTCCCAGCCGACGACACTGAGATGCACGAGTTTATGGTGGACCAGGGCTTTGTGAAAATCGATTTGCCGGAGTCCTGTGTGGTGGAGAAACTGAGCAACCAGACCGAGGAGGATTACGTGCGGGCGCTCTCCCAGAAGAATAGGCGGCACTACGTTCAGAAAATTAAACGCAACCATCACTTTTATACTGTCGCGATTAAAAGTAAATTATCCCAAGACGAACTTCAGTGCGCGATTCAGCTGTTTCGGAATGTAAAGAACAATAATTTTGCTATAAATTCTTTCCATTTTCCTGAAAAGCTGTTTCAGCAGATAAATGAGAACCCGGCCTGGGAGTTTGTGGTCTTGTACATAAAAGAGGAATATTCCATCAACCGGAACCCGGTGGCGGTTTGCTTTTGTCACCTTAACGCGGCGCAGGTATACAGCCCTATGCTCATCGGTATGGATTATGAGTACCTGCTGGAGTACGGGGTATACAGGCAAACCCTCTTCGAAGTGATCAGGCGGGCGAACGCCCTGAAGTGCGGGAAAATAAACTTTGGCATATCTGCCACCATCGAGAAAAAGAGAATAGGGGCGGTGCTGTACCCGAAGGTCGGTTACTACCAGGCGAAAGACAACTTCGCGATGGAGATGATGGAGGCGACCATCGCCGTGGAGCGGGAGTAAGCACCGGTGCTATATAACAAGGAGTAAACACGTGAAAGTTCTGAAAGATAAGATTGAGGATATTATTACCCTGATTGCCGAAGTGGCGAACGGAAATTTCGAGTACCAACTGGAACCCTCGGACTCTGGCGACGAAATGGACGCGGTGATTTCCGGGGTCAGCATGTTGGGGCAGGAACTCAAGAGATCTACCGTGTCGCGCGACTTTATGCAAAGCATCTACCAGGGCGTTGTGGACATGCTGCTGGTGCTCAACACAGACTATACCATCCGGAACGTGAACGAGGCTTTTGAGGAGGCAACGGGCTTTACCGAGGCCGAAGTAGTGGGCAGGCACCTGTTTGCCGATTTCCGCTGTGCCAGCGAAAGCACTGTGCAGGACCTGCAGGCAAAGTTTGAGGAAAGAGGCAAGTGCCTGAACGTAGAGCTGCTGCTGACCAGCAGTAATGGAGCCATGATCCCCACGTCCTGCTCGTTCTCTTTTCTGCGCAACAGCAGTCAGGAAAAAGACGGCATCCTGATTATTGCCAAAGACATCTCGGAGCTAAAGCAGAAAGAGCAGGAACTGCACGAGGCCAAGGAAAAGGCAGAGGCCGCCAACGAGGCGAAAAGCCATTTCCTCTCCAGCATGAGCCACGAAATCCGGACGCCGCTGAACGGCATCATGGGCTTCACCAACCTGCTGATGGACACGGCCATGAGCGCGAGCCAGGCCCAGTACGTCAGCCTGATCAAAACCTCAGGCTCCACACTCACCAAACTGCTCAACGATATCCTCGACCTGCACCGCATAGAGCAGGACAAGATCTGCATCGAGTCTATCCCGTTTAACCTCCGCGAAACCATCGCCTCGCACCTCGAACCCTACAGGCACCTGGCCGAGGGCAAGCACATCGCTTTTTCCTATACCGTGGAGGAGGCCGTGCCGCAGGTGGTCATCGGCGACCCGACCCGTATCAACCAGGTGCTTATCAACCTGATCAGCAACGCGATCAAGTTCACGGAGTCGGGCAGCATCTCGGTGCACAGCAGGCTGGAGGCCCTCCACGAGCACGATAAGAAGGTTGTCGTCAGGTTCATGGTGACGGATACGGGCATCGGTATCCCGAAAGACAAGCAGTCACTTATCTTCGACTCCTTCACCCAGTCCGACCAGTCCATGACGCGCAAGTACGGCGGCTTTGGGCTGGGACTGGCCATCTGCAAGAAGCTGGTCAACCTGATGGCCGGCGACATGGGCATCGTCAGTCCGCTGCCAGGGGAGGAGAAAGGTGCCATGTTCTGGTTTGAGGTGCAGCTGGAATACGTGGGAGGGGAAAACGTGGAACTGGAGGACGACACGATAGACCCGGCCTTCAGGCTGCGCGAGAACGTGGAGATTATGGTAGTGGACGACAATGCGGTGAACGTGATGCTCATGCAGTTTGTGCTCGAAGGCCTGGGAGCCAGGGTAACCACCGCCCAAAGCGGCGAAGAAGCCGTGCGGATAGCGCTGGCCCACCCCTTCGACCTGATTTTCATGGATATCCAGATGCCGGGTATGGACGGGCTGGAGGCGGCAGGCAAGCTCCGGCGTGCAGAAATCGTCAGCCCGATTGTGGCCTTTTCGGCCAACGCCTACAAAGACGATATCTCCAAGAGCATGCAGGCGGGTATGAACGATCACCTCTGCAAGCCTTTTACCAATAAGGATCTGGTGGCGCTGCTGAAGAAGTGGGTATAAAGCACAGCGGCAGGTACCAACGCTTGGCGATGCCTGCCGCTGTGCCCTGCGCTTTGGTTTTATACCATACAAGCGTTTAGGTTTTTCAATGCCTGCCTGCGCGATGCGGCTAACTGAAACACAATCCTCAATCACCTCATCTTACAGAAAACAACACGATGGAACAGGCATATAAACCCGTGGAAAACGGTTTTAGAGAATATCTTCAGGAGGTGGTGACCAATAGGCCATTTATACGGGTGCAGTACATTACCGACATCCGGGAGTTTGCCACCACCACGGCTGTACCCACAGAGCTGATCGAAACGGATGGGGCAGCATACCTGCTCCTGGCCACAGGCGAGGAGATCCGCCTCGACCGCCTGGTACGTATCGGAGACACGCCCGCTCCCGGCTACAGCGCAGATTATTTTAAATGCGACCTCTAGTCAGGAGGATTCTTCTATACCCCGAGTTTCCCTACTTGGGGGTATGGGTGTTCTTGGAAGGTGTAGGAATGGGTAGATTAGGTTGAAGGTATGATTTAGCATTTGTGAATCTCTCTGCTGGCGCAAGCGTCCGCTTGTGCCTAATTATACCATTATCAGATAGATTTTGCTCAGTCATGATTGCTCATCCGGAAGCAGCAGAAAAATAACCCACTCCTACCGCTCCGAGGAAAAGTTGTACTTGAATATTGATACTACAATCCAACTTACCGCACATCGCCCAATAATAGCAGCACAAGCGGACGCTTGCGCTAGTGCTTATTATTTAGTGTGAGAGGTGACAGCCGCCTTCAACACACCTATTTGTCAGAAGCCGTGCCCGCAGCTTGTCTGGCTATGCCTTTCTTTTAATCTTTGTATTTCAACAACGCACCTTTCACCTACAATGAAAAAAATCCTACTGCCTGTGTTGGCCGCCGTGCTCGGCCTGGCCAAACCAGCGCTGGCACAACAAACCAGTTCGCCCCTTACCCCCGCAGCCAAACCCAAGTCTGAGTTGCGGTATAATCTGACTGAAGACGGTTCTAAATACATCAAAGCTACTTTCCTGGCACAGGTATGGCTCCGCTGGAACGACAGCAACCCCGGCACCACAGTGAACGGAGACCTGCAGGACAATACCGTGGACATCGGCCTCCGGCGCACGCGCATGCAGCTTTACGGGCAGCTCTCGGATCATGTGTTCTTTTATACCCAGTTCGGGATGAACAACTTCAACTACCTGGCGCAGAATGCGGGCAACAGAAAATTGCAGGCCTTCTTCCACGACGCGCTGGCCGAGTACAAGGTGTTTAAGGACAGTGACATGCTGAAACTGGGCGGCGGACTGACCATCACGGGCGGCCTGAGCCGCTTCTCGCAACCCAGCATCGGCACCATCATGACCACCGACGTGCCTGTGTTCGCGCAGGCCACCGTAGACCAGACCGATGAGTTCGGGCGCAAGCTGAGCGTGTATGCCCGTGGCCAGGTCGGCAAGCTCGACTACCGCGTGGCCCTGACAGACCCCTTTCCAGTGCAGACGAACGGGCAGACAGCCCCGCCCCTTGGTCCCAATGCCACTTTCACCACCTTCGGCCATACCAAGCAATACCAGGGCTTGCTGGTGTATAACTTCCTCGACAAAGAGCCGCACACCACCCCCTATATGACCGGCACGTACCTGGGCGACAGGCGCATCCTGAACCTGGAGGGAGGTATGATTTACCAGAGAGACGCCACCTGGCACACGAACAACGGCGTGAACCCGGTGTATGAGAACATGACACTGTGGTCGGTGGCCGCTTTTGCCGACATGCCTTTGCAGGAGAATAAGTATGCTCTGTCGGCCTACGCTGGCTATTTTAACACGGATTACGGGAAAAACTATATCCGGAACAACGGCCTGATGAACCCGGCTAACGGCAACAGTGACGCCTCGGCCTTTAATGGCGCGGGCAATGCCTACCCCATGTTTGGGACCGGCGAGACGCTGTATACCCAGGTGGGCCTCCGCTTACCAAACGAGCTGCTGGGCGACCAGGGCACGCTGCTGCCGTATGCATCGTACCGCCGCTCAAGCTACGATCGCCTGGAGGACCCGGTGAATGTGTATGACGCTGGCATCAACTGGCTCCTCAGCAAGCACCAGTCTAAGCTATCGCTTAACTACCAGGTGCGGCCTGTGTATGCGCAGCAGGCAAACGGCGACGTGACCAAAGCCTCCAACGCCAGCTCTGCCTGGCTGCAGTATCAGGTGTATTTTTAAAAAAGCCTGCTCATAAACCGCCCTTGTGCCTGACGACAGGTAGGGGAGGGTATGGAAAAGCCTGTTGCTTCTGCCTCGTTATGAGGCGGCAGCGACAGGCTTTTTTTGCTATGGTGCCAGCAGAAGCGATTTTTTTAGCGGCAAATAATTGATAAACAGCATAGTATGCGTATTGGTAAAAGAGAAAAAGACGGCTCCATACAGATAGTTGACAGAATTCCTTTGTACGTTGACAATCTTCCGGCCAGGTGGCACGCAGGGGATCAATACCGTAGAGGCAAAAATGGATGAGTGAGCAAGTGAAAGATAAGTATCTCGCAAACACGTATGTGCAGCTGGCGGTTTTGCTGTTGCTGACCGGCCTCACGTTCTTCACGCACCTGGGCGCGCTGGAGCCAACCCTGATGGAGGCCCGCAACTTTATCACTGCCCGCGAGATGACGGAGCACCACAACTGGCTCATCCCGACCATGAACGGCGAACTGCGTTTGGCTAAGCCCCCGCTTCCCACCTGGGCGACGGCACTGGCGGGAGTGCGTGCCGGAGACATGTACAACCTGGCAGCCCTTCGTTTCCCGGCCTCCGTGATGGCGGGCCTCACCGTCCTGTTTCTTTTTCTGCTGGCCCGCCAACTCACCCGCGACCGGCTGGTGCCTTTTCTGGCAGGCCTGGTGCTGCTTTCCTCCTATCTTTTTGTGCACCTGGGGCGGCAGGCCACCTGGGACATATACTGCCATAGCTTTATGCTGGGCGCGATCTGGCTTTTTGTAGTGGCGTACCGGCGGCAAGGGCAGCAATACGGAGTGTTCGCCCTGAGCGGCTTGTTTCTGGGCCTGTCGTTTATGAGCAAGGGCCCTGTCTCGTTTTACGCCCTGCTGCTTCCTTTCCTGTTGAGTTACGCGTATGGGTATGGCCTGCGGGAGGTGAAGGAAAAGCGAAACGGTATGCTGCTGGCCCTGGGCATTTGCGCGGTTGTGGCCATGCTTTGGCCTCTTTACGTGCATGTGGCTGAGCCGGAGAGCCTGAGTAGAAACATGTCTGCGGAAAGCACTGCCTGGATATCGCGGCACGTGAAGGCCGTGTGGTATTACTGGACTTTCCCGGGGGAAATGGGCCTATGGACCCTGCTCACGTTTGTGGCCTTGCTCGCGCCCTACGCCCGGCCCCGCATCGGGCGCTATGGCAATTACCGTTTTCTGGCAGCCTGGGTGCTGGTGTCGGTGGTGCTGCTCTCGCTGGTGCCGGAGAAAAAAGAGCGCTATCTGCTGCCCATGCTCCTCCCGATGGCATTACTCACCGCGCATTACCTCAAGTACCTGATCGATGCGTTTGCTGCCGGCCGGGGAAGTGCCTGGGACCGTCGTATTCTGCAGGCCTTCGGTGGCATCACGGCGCTGGCGGTTGGTGCAGTGCCTGTGTTTCTCTACTTTTTTGCCTATAGGGTACAGGCCATCTCAGTCGGAGCGCTGGCAGCTTTTTCCGTATTTTTTCTGGCGGCTGCCGCAGGCGTGCTTTGGCTCGTTCGTAAAAAGGCAGCCGCAAACTTATTCATCAGCGGCGTGGGGCTGCATGTGGTCCTGCTGATGGTGGCCATCCCGATCTATGAGCGTATCACGGCGCCTGCCCACGACTACGCTGGGCTGGAGGAGGTACGGGAACTGAATGAACTGCGTCTGCTGCCCTTTTACTCGGTAAACGGCATGCGCCCCGAAAGTGTGTGGGAAGTAGGCAAGGAGGTAGACACCATCCGGATCGTGAACCGCAGGCTGCAAATTCCCGGCAAGCTCCCGGCCATAGTGTTCTCCGTAAAGCCCATACCTATAGGCGCCGCCCCGGCAGCTGGAGAGGTATGGCTGCGCAAACTCAACGTGTACAATTACAGCACCGAAGCCCCGGAAAAGAAATACCACATGTACCTGCTCACCGAAAGAACGCCGCAAGAGGGGAGCTGAGAGCCTGTTTACGAGGCATCTTCGGGGCAGCAAACTGTCTGTTCAAGTATCTGACGACTCGTATTGATCGTTGCTCAGGCGGTCGTGCTGGTCAGTGAGCGTTTTGCCAGAGCCGTTCCCGGATAATTTGCTTCCTAAAGAGAAATTTATACATGGGCTAAACTACAGGTATGCATTCAGGATAAACACAAAGGCGGCGGGTATACGATGGCTGCTTTCGGCCTTTCCTCGATTTAAAAAGCTACTTAAGCAGCAAGACCCTGCTATTTTGCCTGAATAAGGCTTTTGGGGCCAACTGATTTGCTTATAAACAGAAGCTTTTATTGCTATTGCGTTAAATTAACTAAAAAATATTGTCATTTTTTTACCTTAAAGGTTAGTTCTTTAAAAATGTTTTATTACCTTGTCATCGTAATTACTTACTCACTGAATGTTGAAAGAGGAATTACACTAAATCAGAAGAGAACTTTTAACACCGTACGGTGCTATTTAAAGTTTTTTAAATGATATCTCAGGACTGAAAGCCGGTTGCTTTACCAAAAAGCAGGCAACCCGGTAAAAGAGAATAAAACGTGCAGTTATTTGAGGCAGGTTTGCTGAAACAATCACCCGAGACACAGTGAAGTGTCGGAAAGGGAAGATCGAAACGGAAGCCTCAGAACCTAAACAGATAATAAAGACCGGACAGAAGTATGAATGCGCAGCAAAGCCGCTGGCATGTGGTTCCGCACAAAGAACGCTACCCTGATCCGGGTATAAAGATAGTGTTAGAAAGTGAGTAGTTATCTATGCTGGAGGGGGATTATGTCCCCCTCCAACATTTCTTTAGTATTGTGTTTGTCACGTCAATGCATTACTTTACCCCTGAAATGAATGACTCACTTACCGGCTATTCCTGATATAGCTTTCAGCCTCTCCGCAACAATGACGTCAAAACTGCCTGTCTCTGCTTTTAAGCCGCTTGCCATAAGTAGCCAAAGCTGTAGCACTGTTTTGTGCAGCGCAGGAGGCAACCACAGCAATTTTAGGGCAGGGCCTGGCAATCGGCGGGACGCTCACGCCAATCATTCCCTTTGTACCCAGCTTTTCGGCCGTGCCACTTTCGAACGGTTAATGCTACGTTTTCCTAACAAAATACAGATTTTGCCGATATCCCGTGCCCTTGTGCTTCCTGCCAGGGTGATGACCTCTGCTGGTTATTATACCCTCAACAGCCTACCGGAAGGGCAGAAAGTGAGCCTGAGCGAGACAAGCACGCGCAACTCGGCCACGACCCATCCAGCGGCCAAAGCCGCCGAGTTGGCCGGATTGCGCCACCCCGATGCCGCCCACGCCCGACGCAGGGGGTATAAAAATAGCCTTCTGGATCAACTCTCTGAAATAGGGGTATGGCCACAGCATACATAATAAACTGCCTCAGATTATTTATACCAAGAGGCAGACTGGAGGACGATTTACTTACTGACAAAATAAAACGACCAATGAACAACACGATGCGAACGAAAGCTATACTGGCCGCTCTGGCCGTGGCGCTACTGGCCTATACCCAGGCGCAGGCGCAGGAAACCCCGAAACCACCCAAGATGGTGCCTGAAATGACGGAGTTCTGGGAGCCGGAAGTGCGCGTGGTCACCCCGGCGGCCAATAGCACCAGTGCCCCTTCCGACGCTATCGTGCTGTTCGACGGCAAGGACCTCTCACAATGGAAAGCCACCGACGGCAAGGGTGAGGCGCGTTGGAAGGTGAAAGACAATGCCTTTACCGTGGGCAAAGGAAACATCTCCACGAAACAGGAGTTTGGCGATTTTCAGTTGCACATCGAGTGGAGCGCCCCCGACGAGGTAAAGGGCACGAGCCAGGGCAGGGGCAACAGCGGCATCTTTTTGCAGGACCGCTACGAGGTGCAGGTGCTCGACAACTATGAGAACCGCACGTATGCCAATGGCCAGGCAGGCAGCGTGTACAAGCAGCACCGCCCGCTGGTAAACGCCATGCGCAAGCCGTCTGAGTGGAACGTGTATGACATCATCTATACCGCCCCGCGCTTTAAAGAAAACGGTGCGCTGTTTACCCCCGCCCGCGTGACGGTGCTGCACAACGGCGTGCTGGTGCAGAACAACGTCGAGCTGAAAGGACCGACGGAGTACATTGGCCTGCCCGAGTACAAAGCCCACGGCAAGGCCCCGATCTCGCTGCAGGACCACGGGAACCCCGTGCAGTACCGCAACATCTGGATCAGGGAATTGTAAGCCGGGACTTTCCGCTTTTTCCCCCACAGCCAGTTAAGGAATATGATATCCGAGAATTTTAAACAAAATAGATGCACATGAAACGAATGGTATCCATAGGCCTTGTGGCCTTGCTAATGTCCTTTTTTCACGTCCTGCCAGCCTTGGCTCAGGCAAAAATAAAAGTCGCCTGTGTGGGCAACAGCATCACGGAGGGGGCAAGCCTGACCGAGACGTACCCTCAGAAACTGCAGAAACTGCTGGGCGAGGAGTATGAGGTCCGAAACTACGGGATTGGCGGCCGCACCTTGCTGAAGAAGGGCGATTTCCCTTACTGGAAAGAGGCGAAGTACGCGGATGTGCTTGCCTGGAACCCTGATATTGTGCTAATCAAACTGGGCACAAATGATTCGAAGCCACAGAACTGGCAGTATAAGGACGAGTTTGTGCGCGACTACAAAAAATTTGTGAAGTCCTTCAAAAAGCTCCCCGCCGACCCACAGGTGTACGTGTGCTACCCCGTGCCGGTGTTTGAGGATAAATGGGGCATCAACGAAGCGGTGGTGAAAAACGAAGTGTTGCCTGCCGTGAAAAAGATCGCCCGGAAGACCAGGGTAAAAACCATCGACCTCTACACGCCGTTCCTGGGCAAAGGAACCCTCACCAAGGACGGCATACACCCTAACGACGAGGGTGCAGCCCTAATCGCCAGAGAAGTTTACAAGGCCCTGCAAGCCACCCACGCACTGTCCGTTTCCGCAGAGGCGAAGCGCTAAGTCAGGGGTATATCATTATCGAGTGGAGTTTACAAACACCGGCGCAAGCGTCCGCTTGTGCTGCCATTGTTGGGCGATGTGCGGCAGGTTGGATTGCTTATAAGGCATAAGCGCTTGCGCCATAGCGCGCTCAGACAGGTATAATCATACCGAACGGCCTTCTCTGCTAGCATTTGCAGAGAAGGCCGTTTTTTGTCCATATTTCAGGTATAACATCTGCTGTCGGTAGAGAGCTTGTGCTGTATAACAAGGCATGGAGCATACGCGCCGCCCATACTCCCTGAATATACACTGACCTTCAAGTGCAAAATAGGATGTATGCGGTGCCTCTGGGAATAGTATACCCTGTCTGGGCTGGTAGCTCAAATTCATGTCCTCCTGATAGCCTGCCATAGCTTCTGAACCCCGCTGGGAACTAACAAGGTCCTGCCTCAGTTGATTTTCCATTACTTTCACTTCAGATTGCATTTCATCATTTTGATTGATTTCTCACGGCTGAATAGCAGGAGCATAGCAGATACAAGCGCTTTAGTTACAATTTTTGATAAAATTGTATTACTCTACTGGATTGATTATAGTTATTTTTGTTACAGTTATTTTAGGTTCTGCCGCAGAATTACTTAATGTGTTTTGAGGGGTATGAATTATAGAAGAATAAGGACCATGGATGCTCCTTCTAAATACCTGGCTATAGTGGAAAATTTGTGACTGGAGTTGAAATCATGGTTTGGAAGTAAAGGACAAGGCTTCAGACAGTGATTATTTTAATCGCCTAAGAATCAGGTTAGCAGAAACGTAAGCGATAGCACACTACGCTCCATCGAGAGAAAAACCACTATAGCGCAGTGCTTTGCACTTATAGGCGTTGATAATTCTGTTCATCAGTAAAACGAGCAGAATCGAATAAATCTTAGAAAGAGTCTCCGGAAAAAGAATTAGGCAGTGAGCACTTGTAAATGTAAATAAAAGTTCGCAAGTTTATGCCAACGTTGGCACTGATCCTTTGCCACTAGCTTTTTCTTTATCCCGGAGTTATTTTAAACTGATAATTGATTAATCACTTTTGCTAGAAAGCGAAGGTGATGTATGGAGTAAACCGGGAGATAGGTAACAGAAAACTTGCCTCCTGGATAGGAAATCTAACCTTCACCAATTTTATACTAAGCAAGATGAAACACATGTACAACTTCAGATGGAATCGGCTGAAATGCTCTTCCTGTAAATCGCGGAGCGTCTGGAGGATAGCCCCATTGCTGGTGGCTATTCTATTCCTGCAGAGCATATGCGCTTTTGCCCAGACACCACAGGCAATTAGCGGAAAAGTAGTGTCTTCGGAGGATAACCAGGTGCTGCCGGGCGTGAGTATTGGCGTGAAGGGAACTTCGGCCGGGGCCATCACCGATGCGATGGGTCAGTTCCAGTTGCAGGCTGCCTCCGACGCGGTGCTTGTAGTGTCCTATATCGGGTTTACGGCGCAGGAAGTGCCGGTGAACGGCCGCTCCACCCTGACAATAACGCTGCGCCCTGACCAGAAACTGCTGGATGAGGTGGTGGTAACGGGGTATGGCGAGATCAGGAAAAGCGACCTGACGGGAGCGCAGACCACCATTAACTCTTCCGCCATCGAAAAGACCGTAAACACCACGATTGAGCAGGCCATTCAGGGCCGTGCGGCAGGGGTATACGTTACCCAGAACACAGGGGCACCTGGTGGCGGTATTTCGGTGAACATCAGGGGGGTGAACTCTATCAACGGAAGCAACGAGCCGCTCTACGTGATTGATGGCGTGCAGATTCCTGGAAGAGCCTCAGCCTCTGGGGGGAACCCTTTGTCAGCGCTGAATCCGGCCGATATCGAGAGCATGGAGATTTTACAGGGCCCTTCCGCTACTGCGGTATATGGCTCAAGAGGTACAAACGGAGTGGTTTTGATTACAACGAAACGGGGAAAGGCAGGCGAAGTGCGTATAAACTATGCATACCTCTACAGTATACAGGATGCCCCAGACAAGCTCAACGTGATGAACCTGAGGCAATATGCACAAATGGACAATCAATATAAAACGATTGCCGGGGGTGATGTTCGGGAAGAGTTTTTAGACCCATCTTTACTGGGTGAGGGAACAAACTGGCAGGATGAACTCTTCAAAAGCGCACCCATGCAAAAGCATCAGGTGAGTTTGAGCGGCGGTAGCGAGAAAACCACGTATTTCCTTTCCGGAGAGTACTTAAACCAGGATGGCGTTGCGATTGGCTCCGGCTTTGACCGATACTCTGTCAGGATGAATCTGGACAACCAGGCCAAAAAATGGCTTACGATCAAAGGTAATTTCAACTACGCCCAGACAAACGAGCGGCTGTCCGCCACACAATCGAACCTGATCTCAAGGGCAATCCAGTTGCCTCCCCATATCCCGGTGCGAAACATTGATGGAACTTATGGCGGGGGAACGGTAAACTCAAGGAACACGTCTGAGCAGTTTACTCCGCCAAACCCCATCGGTCTGGCAAACCTCACGACTAACGAGTTGACCAGAAGACAATTATTAGGAGGGATAACGCTTGGGTTCAAGATACTCGAAGGGCTGGATTTCAATACCTCTGTGAACGGTAACGTTAACTTTTCCAACTCCACGTTTTTCCTGCCAACTTATCAGTTTGGCTATCAGCAAAACCCGGAGGCTCGCCTAAGCAACAGAGACGATCTGAACACCTACTGGAACTGGAACCAAATGCTCGTGTATAACAAGCAGTTGGGCAAGCACAGTATCAATGTCATGGCAACCCACGAGTCACAGGAGTCTGCCTGGAAGCAGTTATCCGGGGAAAGACGCGGTTTCCAGACAAACGACGTGCTCGACCTGAATGCCGGGGACATCCTCAAAAGTGTGACAAGCGGTGGTCAGGGCGACTGGGCCATGGAGTCTTACCTGGGCAGGATCAACTATAACTTTGATGATCGCTACATCCTGCAGGCTGCTTTCCGGGCAGATGGTTCCGTGAATTTTGGACCGGAAAACAGGTGGGGGTATTTCCCGTCAGTTTCAGCTGCCTGGAGAATTTCTGAAGAGGATTTTTTCACCGTTCCATTCATTAGCGACCTGAGGTTGCGGTATGAGATTGGCCTTACAGGTAATCAGGGCGATGGCGGCGCTATATATGGCACACTAGGAGCAGGCCCAACGCCGTGGGGCACGGGCTTCATACCAAACCGATATCCGAACCCGAACTATCAGTGGGAGGAGACAAAGACAAACAACTTTGGTATAAACCTGGGCTTGTTTGACAACAGGGTGCAAGTGGAGGCAGATTACTATATCAAAGACACCGACAACCTGATCCTGCAGGCCTCTTTGCCCTGGTACATGGGCACGAGCGGAAGCGGTGCGATCTCACCCCCGACCGTAAACATCGGTTCCCTTCAGAACAAAGGGTGGAGCCTTACCTTAAATACCATCAATATCGACAATGGGGGCTTTCAATGGTCGTCTAACTTCAACCTGTCTCATTTTAAGACCGAGCTCAAAACCCTTTCTTCCGAAAGCAGCATCCTGAACAAGCCTACCAGAGAGTGGAATAACTGGACGCAGCGCTCCGTGGTAGGGCAAGCGCCTTGGCTGTTTTATGGCTACATAGAGGATGGTATATTCCAGTCTGTCGAGGAGCTGGAGAACAGCGCCCTGCCTGCGGACATAAACGGTAATGAATTTCCAATTTCCGAGAACAGTATCTGGGTAGGGGATGTGAAGTACCGCGACGTGAACGGGGATGGCATTATCACGGGAGAGGACCAGACCTTTATTGGCAACCCATGGCCGAAATACTACGCCGGTTTCACCAACAGTTTTTCATACAGGGGATTTGATCTGAGTATGTTGATCACAAGCACTATAGGTAATGACATCTATAACTATTTGCGCAGTGAGAACACCAACCCCAATAACATCAACCTAGGGCGTAACCTTTTTACGGGAGCTTTTGATTATGCCAACGTGGCGTTGAATGCAGAGGGTAATCCCTATCTCCTGAACCCTGGCACCACGGTAGCCAGGATGTCGGGCGGCAATAAGAACAACAATTTTGAGCGCCACACAGACAAATACGTTGAGGACGGGTCTTTTGTAAGACTTAAAAACGTGACACTCACCTATAACCTGCCAGGTTCGCTCATGACCAAATTGAAGTACCTGAAAGGGGCAAGGGTGGGCATAAGTGCTCAGAATATCTACACACTTACCGATTACACTGGGTACGACCCGGAAGTGGGGTCGCATGTGGGCGGGCTTGAAAACCCTAATCAGGCTGCCATTGGCGTCGATTACGGCCGCTATCCACTGACACCAGTTTACTCAGTGAACGTCGGTATTGATTTCTAATAAAAAACAGCAACGAAGATGAAAAATAAATATCTATACCTAGGGGCTCTCCTTACTTTATCTGTGTTCACAGGCTGTGATAAAGAGTTTTTAGAAAGGCCTCCCAAGGACACCTTGGTGGATGGCAACTTCTTTAAAACTGACGGGCAAGTACTGGCTGCCACCGCGCCGCTCTACAGTGTGGTCTGGAAGGATTATGTTGACAAGGCCTCGTGGGCGTTAGGCGACCTGAGGGCCGGAACAACCTTCCGGGCCTACGGCTACAGAGACGACGTATTGTTTAACACCACCGAAGTATCGACTTCGAACAGCGAGGCATACAGGGCTTTTTATATTGTGGTGGGACAGGCGAATACCCTGATCCAGAACGTAAACCGCTACGCCGGGCCAGGGGTGAGCGCTGAAATAAAGAACCATGCCATTGCTGAGGCAAGGTTTATGCGCGCCACAGCTTACACCCTGCTGGTGATGAACTATGGCGCGGTGCCGATCATAGAGAACAATCTGGAGTTGCTGAACAACTCCGCCGTAAAGCGTAACACCATCGAAAGCGTGTGGGAGTTTATTACCAGAGACTACCTGTTTGCCGCCGAGAATTTGCCTGCTGTAGCATTAGAGGAAGGTAGGCTGACGAAATGGTCGGCAGAGGGCATGCTGGCCCGAACGTACCTTACCAGAGCCGGAGTAGGAGCCATAGGAAACAGAAACCAGGAGTACCTGAACAAGGCAAAGGAGTACGCCGATAGGGTTATTGAGATGAGTGGTGCCAAGCTGCTGACTAACTATGCCGACCTGTTCCGCTATCCTTATGACAACAATAGCGAGTCGCTGTTCGAGCAGCAGTGGGTGTTCACCACCAACTATGGATATGCAAATACCATGGTTTCGCAGATCACCTATAGCAATGATATTGCCAACGGTGATGGCTGGGGCGGTGACCTGGGAGCTACCTGGTGGATGCTGAGCCTGTATGACGGCTTGTTCGAGGACGGATTTACTACCGACACGCGCTTGAAAGCTACTTACATGCTGCCTGGTTTCCACTATCCCGAAATCTCGCAGACGGTACGGGACAGCGAAGGAAAACAAAGCGAACAGGAATTGATCTTCCCAAGCCCAGGAGCAGATTCAGACCGGAGCTTTGCCAGCATAAAGAAGTACGTTGTGGGTAAGGCTGACGATCTGGGCGGTATGGCTACTACGCAGCGCTACCCCAACGACACATACATGCTGCGCCTAGCGGAAATGTACCTGATCTATGCAGAAGCTGCGCTGGGCAACAGCGCTTCCACAGAAGATGCCACTATACTAAAATACTTCGACACAATCCGTGAGCGTGCAGGGCTGCCGCCCCATGAAGGCGCCCTGACCTGGGACGACATATTTGAGGAGCGCATGAAAGAGTTTGCCATGGAAGGCCTTGCCTGGTATGATTTAGTCAGACTGCATTATTATGATTCAGAAAAAGCCTACGAAATCATTAATAACCAGGATCGTGGCTTATTTATCGTGCGACCTGACCGGATGCCTAATCCCACTTCTTGGAAATTTGTCAAAACGGAAGGTTTTAACGAAAGAACGGCAAACGCGAACTCAGGAAACTTTGAGCTGCCTATACCCGCAGTGGAATCCAGTCAGGCACCCAGTCTAAGGGAAGACCCGGTTCCTTATGATTTCGGTGGTTAACGGTTTCAATCATTCAACAGTGAAAAAAGAACTTATGAAACGAAGATACAATTCCTGGCTGTTCCTGTTCCTCGCCTTCGCGATGGCAGGCATATTCTCCGGCTGCTCCGAGGACGACGTCCTGCCGAACGGCGGCAAACCGATGGTAAGTTACGTGCGGGTGACCCGCCCGGCTGCCTCTGACTCACTCGTAGTGAAAGCAGGACAGGGAAGTATGGTGGCCATCATCGGCGAAAACCTGCAGAACGCCCGCAAGCTTTGGTTCAACGACCAACCGGCACAGCTTATCCCAACCTTCATCACCAACACCACGATTATTACGCGTGTACCGTCCAATATCCCGACGAGCATTACGAACACAATGAAGATCGTCTTCGCCAACGGCGACTCCCTGTTGCACGACTTTACGGTGGACATCAGCGAGCCGGTGATTACGGGAATGCTGAGCGAATATGTAAACACTGGGGATGTAGCGACTATCATGGGCAGCTACTTCTATGAGCCGGTGACAGTCACTTTCACGGGTGGCGTGGAAGGCGCTGTTGTTTCGGTGGAGGATGGCATAATTGAAGTGACGGTGCCAGAGGGCGCGATGCCAGGGCCAATAACGGTGAAGACCAACTTCGGTGAAACAGAGTCAGACTTCTGGTTCCGCGACAACCGCAACATTATCGCCAGCTTCGACGGCACCACAGCCGGTTTCTGGTCTGGGGCGGATTATGTAAAAGCGTCAGATCCAGAAATCACCGCGATCAACGGCAAGTTCCTGCGCTTCAACAAAAACCTGGGGCAATACCCTTATTCTGAATTCTGGGTTGCTCCGACAGATGTAGCGATGGAAACCGTGAAAATCCCGCAGGCAGCTTTTGCGAAACCTAGCGCATATGTGCTTAAGTTTGAGATTGCTACGTTAGCCCCGCTTGCCGGAGCCGAGATGCGGATGTACATGGGCAATAACATGGCCGCTGAACGAAACGATGTGTACTACAACTGGAAGCCGAACGTGGACACAGGAGGCTCGTGGGAAACAGTGACCATTCCTTTTGAGGTCTTTTACACAGATAACAACGAGTTTCCTTATAATCCGGCTGGGTATGGCGTGTCTTTCTACTTCCATGGACCAATGGCAGTAAACACGAACTTTGCGATGGATAACATGCGTGTAGTGCCTAAAACAGCTAAATAATTGTCTATTCTTTAAGAGATCGATATGAAGAAGTTATATAATGTGAGGCTGTTGCTGCTTGCATTCCTCGTGCTGTCTTTGGGTTTTATCACCTCCTGCGACGATGACAAAGAGGATAACGGCCCAAGTCAGGTAGAACTGCTGAGTTTTGGCCCTACCGGTGTGCAGCATGGCGAAGAAATCCGCTTCATCGGCCATAACCTGAACAAAGTGGACGCGATTGAACTACCCAGCGTAACAGTGAATAAAGCTGATTTCGTGAGCCAGACAGCAGAACTGATCGTGCTGGTGGTGCCGCAAGAGGCCACCGAGGGTCTGGTGACCCTGAAAACGCCAATGGGCGATGTGGTTTCTAAAACAGTCCTCAGTTTCGAGGTGCCCATCACCATCACGTCTATGACAGAAGAGGCTAGGCCCGGTGCTAACATCACCATTACGGGCACAAAGCTGAACTGGGTAGAGGGCGTGGTTTTCGAAAGCGACACTGTGGACACCTTTGTAAGCCAGACTGCAACGCAACTGGTGCTGCAGGTGCCGATGACCGCCAAAACCGGCAAACTGCTGGTGATAGGTGGTGGTACGGAGCCAGCTTTCGTGGAGACGGAGGAGGAGCTGATCGTGACGCTGCCCGAAGTGACTGCCCTGACGCCAACAGCTGTGAACAACGGCGCTAACCTGACCATAAAAGGCACTAACCTGGATCTGGTGAAAGCAGTGATGTTTTCAGGCGTAGGAGATGCGACCGTTACTGCGTTTGTGAGCCAGACCCCAACCGAAATGGTGGTGACCGTACCGGCCAACGCAAAAACCGGCAACCTGACGCTAGTGGCATTGTCTGACGTAGAGGTGGAGACAACACAGTCGTTAGACGTTACCTTACCTGCCGTTACAGCCGTTTCTCCGAGTAATATAAAGCACAGCGAGAACCTAACCATTACGGGCACGAACCTGAACCTGGTGAAAGAGATCAAGTTCAAAGGCGTGGGCGAAGCCAAAACAGCCACTTTCGTAAGCCAGTCGGCTACACAGATCGTGGTGAAGGTGCCGGACAACGCTTCCAGCGGCACCATGACATTGGTAGCCAAATCTGGTGTGGAGGTTGCGACAACGCAGGCCGTTTCCATCATCCTGCCTGCCATCACCTCCGTTTCTCCGGCTCCTATCGACCCGGGCCAGAACCTGACCATCAACGGCACGAACCTGGACCTGGTAAAGAGCATCGAGTTTAAGGGCGGCACTAAAGTAGCTGCTTTTGTAAGCCAGTCTGCCACACAGATAGTGGTGAAGGTGCCGATGAACGCCACCAAAGGCGCTCTGACCCTGACCACCGTTAAAGATTACGTGGTGGTAACAGAGGCGCAGGTAACTATTGTGCTTCCTATCATCAAAACGGTTACGCCAGAGCCTGTTGTACCTGGCAACTTCCTGACCTTGACCGGTACCGAGCTGCAGCTCGTGAAATCGGTGGTATTCACTGGTGGAGCCACAGTTTCTACTTTCGTGGCTCAGAACTCCAACCAGATTGTACTGCGCGTTCCGGAAGATGCTAAGTCCGGTCTGCTGAAACTCATCACAGTGTCTAACTTCGAGGTGCAGTCGGACAAGAGAGCGGAGATAGGCTCCGCCGCACCAAACATCGACAAGTATATATACCAGGACGCATTTGCGGAAGGTTGGGACAAGTGGGGCGGTTGGGGCACCGCCGTGCAGGATGTTGCAAACGCAGAGCAGGTGAGCCGAGGTTCAAGCGCGCTGAAAATAAGCTATAACGACGCGTATGGCGCAGTGCAACTGCACCCGACCAACGCCAATGTGCTGGCGGGTTACACGCACCTGGTACTCTATGTATATGGTGCCACAGCTGACGGCCGCATGGCGATTCAGGTGAAAAACACTGGCGGCACCATGCTGGCCGATGTTCCTTTCGACATCAAAAAGGGCGAGTACAAGCTGATCGAGATTCCTATCACCTCTTTAGGGGATGTGTCAGGCGGGATCTCCGAGCTCTACATTAAAAACTACGGTACGAACCCGAACACGGTCTACGTGGATGATTTTGGACTTCGTTAAGATTTGATCCCAAAGAAAAAAAGGAAGAGCGTAAATGCTCTTCCTTTTTTATATCAGCTAGTTGGGCGATTCGCCTGATATACATACAGTCGACGAAAAGCAATCAGATATAAACTTTTCATTATGATTAAAATTTTTACCAAATTCCTGCTTTTGGTCCTTCCGCTTCTGGTGGCCCTAGAAGGCATGGCGCAACGGTATGAGGCCGAGGACGCGACACTTGCCGGGGGCGCGGCAAAGCAGGCATGCGCGACATGCTCGGGTGGCTTTGCCGTGGCACAGGGCGAGGGCAACCTGACTTTTGCCGTGACGCTGCCGAAGGAAGGCTATTATAACATCTACCTCAGGGCTGCCGCGCCCGGAGGCGACAAGATCAACACCTTTGAGATTGGCGGAAATACCCTGGACTTTTCATTAAAGCAAAACAGCCAGTATACAACGCTTAAGTTAATCAGTGCGCAGAAACTGGCGGCAGGCCCGCACCTGGCAAAGATCATGAAGTCGTGGGGTTGGATAAACATCGATTATATCGCGTTTGAGGAAATAGACGGCACCGACCGCTTTGACCTGAACCAGACGCTCGTGACGCCGAACCCCACCGCGGAGTCAAAGGCCCTGTATGATTTCCTGCTCGACAGCTACGGCGACAAGATCATCTCGGGCGTGATGACCCTGAACAGCATGGACGAAGTGAACTGGCTGAAGCAAAACACGGGCAAAGAGCCAGCCCTGGCAGGTATGGATTTTATGCACAGCGGCCGCAACTACACCTGGTACAACGACAAGGAGCCCATCACCGACGCCAGAAACTGGTATACCCGCAACGGCATCCCGGCCCTGATGTGGCACTGGCGCGACCCCTCCCGCGCCACAGAGGAGTTTTATACCCAAAACCAGGGCAAGCCGAACGGCACCACCTTCGATATCTCCAAAGTGACGGACACGAACTCCGCCGAATACGCGGCCATGCTGGCAGACATCGACTATATCGCCGGTTTGCTCAAAGAGCTGCAGGACCAGCACGTGCCCGTGATCTGGCGGCCGTTGCACGAGGCGGCTGGCGGTTGGTTCTGGTGGGGAGCCAAAGGGCCGGAGCCGCTAAAGGCACTGTGGCACCTGATGTATGAGCGCATGGTTATCCACCACGGGCTGCGCAACCTGATTTGGGTATGGACCCGGGAGCCGAACGACGATGCCTGGTACCCCGGCGACGCGTACGTGGACATCGTGGGCCGTGACATCTACAAAGACGGCGACCACAGCTCGCAGACGCTGGAGTTCAGTGACATGAACAACCGGTATGGCGGCAAAAAAATGCTGACGCTGAGCGAAACGGGCTCTTTCCCGGATGTCGATAACCTGGTGCGCGACGGGGCGGCTTGGTCGTGGTACATGCCCTGGTATGGCGGGTATACCCGCAACAGCAAGTATAACACCCTCGACCTCTGGAAGAAGATGTTCGCCCACGACTACGTGATCACGTTGGACGAGATGCCCGAGCTTCGCACCTACGAACGGCAGGACGTGGTGAAAGGGCCAACTGGTATCTGGGGCAGGCCCGCGGCAGCACGCCACTTTATCGCCTACCCGACACAGGTCACCAGTCATCTGACGGTCAGCAGCACCGAGCGGATGCACAAGGTAGAGGTGTATAATTCCCTCGGAATGCGGGTAATCAGCCAGAAAGTGAATGGCACGAAAGCCACGGTGCCTTTCGTGGGCCTCGCACCGGGGGTATACCTCGTGAAGGTCGATCAGGAAGGAGCCGTGAAAGTGGTGAAACAGTAGCGAAAGCACGTTTAGATTTCGCTTCGAAAAACGAAATCTAACTTACGTTTCATGCAAGGAACATTGCAAGCACATGCTTTGGGGTGCGCGCGTGTTTTATAGTTTGAAGTGAACCCGCGAATTGTTGTAGTTTAAAAAAAACAAAATGAAGTTTTTAGCCATCGAGGGCATACTTTACTGTTAGAACAAGGCAAAGTGATTCCCAGTTTTTCCGGGAGGCACCTTGGCGGGTTCCGGTGCCGAACAGAGTGAGGCATTGCGTAGCGCAGCGAGCAAAGGAACACGGCACAGTGCCGAGCGGGAAAACGCGCCCCAGCGGGCGTGGAGCGCAAAGCAAGCTATGAAAGCAAGGCTGTTCAAGTTTTGAAATAACCGCTATATTCCCAAGGTCACGTTATCTTAAAATTTATAGCTTACAAACTGAGGGGCTGGAACAGCCCATTCTTACAGAAGCTGAAACGTTTCCGCGCCCCGCTCTTATGCCATATAGCCTAACCTATACCCATGAATAAACTCTTTGCTTTTCTTCTGAGCTGCTTTGTGTTGCTGGTCCAACCAAGTGCAGAGGCGCAGGATCCTGCCGCTTATACCTGGAAGAATGTGCAGATACAGGGTGGCGGTTTTGTAACCGGAGTGGAATACCACCCCACGGCGAAAGATGTGGCGTATGCCCGGACCGATGTGGGGGGCGCTTACCGCTGGAATGCCCTCACGGAGACGTGGGTGCCCATGACCGACCATCTGGGCAGAGGCCAGGAAAACTATACCGGAGTGCTGAGCCTGGCCACAGACCCTGCCGACCCCAGCAGAGTATACCTGGCCACCGGGCTTTATACCCAATCGTGGGCCGGCACTGGCGCAGTACTCGCCTCAACGGATAAGGGCGTTACATGGACTCAGGCGAACCTCCCCATCAAACTGGGCGGGAACGAAGACGGGCGGTCGGCGGGGGAGCGGCTGCAGGTAGACCCGAATTTGGGGAGGATCCTATACCTGGGCTCCAGCACCGACGGCCTCTGGAAAAGCTCCGATTACGGTGCCACCTGGGCTAAAGTCAGCAGCTTTCCGGTGTCCAGCTCCCCGGTCGGTTCCGGCGGTATTTCTTTTGTGCACTTCGATAAGGCCAGCGGAACCAGCGGCAGTGCCACGCCAACCCTATATGTGGGCGTGTTAAAGCAAGGCACAAACCTGTATAAAAGCACCGATGGCGGCGGCACCTGGGCGGCTGTGCCCGGGCAACCGACGACTAAAATGCCGCAGCATGCCCAACTGGCTGCCGATGGCACTTTATACCTGACCTATACCAACGCGCCCGGCCCCAACAACATTACGGATGGGGCGGTCTGGAAACTAAACACGGCCGCAGGCAACTGGACCGATATCAGCCCGCCAGCAGGGCAGGGGGGCTACGCCGGACTTGCCCTCGATCCTCAAAAACCCGGAACACTGCTGGTCTCCACCATGGACCGCTGGTGGCCACGAGACGAAGTGTTTTACAGCAGCAACGGCGGGGGGAGCTGGAAGCCTTTGCTCAGCACAGCCACATTCGACCATTCGCTGGCACCTTATGCCGCCGCCTCCACCCCGCACTGGGTCGGGGATGTCGCCCTCGACCCCTTTGACTCCGACAAAGCCTGGTTTGTGACCGGCTATGGCGTCTTCCAGACCGTTAACCTGACTGCCGCAGCCGCTAACCTCCCTATAAACTGGAAGTTCCAGAACCGAGGTTTGGAGGAAACTGTGCCCCTGCAACTGATCAGTCCGCCGGAGGGCGCGCCCCTGCTGAGCGCACTGGGGGACATCGACGGGTTCCGGCACGAGTCGCTGGATGCGTCTCCGGCCACTGGCCGGTTGGCTCCGTCCTTTGGCACGAACACCAGCATCGCTTTCGCTGCGCTGAAGCCCGCGATCATAGCCCGGACGCACAACATCGCGGATGGCAGGTATGGCGCGCACTCAGCAGACGGGGGCAACTCGTGGAGCAGCTTTGGCACCTTTCCCGCCGGGACGACAGGCGGGGGCTCGATCGCCGTTTCAGCAGATGGGGCTATACTGGTATGGACACCGGGCGGCGTTTCGGGTATGTTTTACTCGCGCAACCAGGGAGGCAGTTGGAGCAGCGCAACTGGCGTGGCGAAAGCAGGTTTGCGGCCTGTGGCAGACAGAGTGAGCAGCAACACGTTTTACCTCTATGACGCTGAGGCGGGCAAGGTGCTGGTGAGCACGAACGGCGGAGCCTCTTTTGCCGTTGCCGCCAGCTGCTTGCCCCAGGTGCCCAGCTGGCTAACCTGGGCAGCGAACCTGAAATCGGTGGATGGCAGCGCGGGCGAGCTTTGGCTAACCATACCCGGGCAGGGCCTGTACCGTTCCTCCAATTCGGGCGCAAGCTTTGCGAAGCAGGCCCAGGTGCAGGATGCGGTTAACGTTGGCTTCGGGAAACCCGCTCCGGGGAAAACCTACCCAGCGGTATACCTGGCGGGAAAGATTGCCCAGGTCAACGGCTTCTACCGCTCCGATGACGCCGGGGGCACCTGGCTGAGAATTGATGACGCACAGCACCAGTTTGGCGGCGTGAACGATATCACCGGCGACCCGCGCCATTTCGGGCGGGTATACATCGCCACCTCAGGCCGGGGGATTGTGTATGGCGATGCAATGGGCGTGGTAAGCGGACTGAACGATGCGCCGGAGCCAGCCGTGACGTTTGGGCCGAATCCTTTCCGGGGAGCCCTGCAGCTCCGCACCGAAGGGGCCGCTACTTATACCATCACGAGCCTGCTGGGCAGTAAGCTGGAAGCCGGGACCTGTAAGGATGCATGTGCTGTTGGCGGCACACTCCCGGCTGGCGTGTACCTGCTGCGCATCCGGCAGCAGGAGCGCACGAAAACCGTGAGGATCGTGAAATACTGAAAACACAAGAAATCAGCACGCTGCTACGCGCGCGACACCGGTAACCAGCGGATCGGGTACCTGTTGCGTTAACGCCAAATTTTTATAATTTTAGAAGTATATTGTTCACTCGCATGCGCCCAATAAGAGTATCTTATCTGCTTTATCTCCTCCTCCTGATGGCTTTGGCTACGGGGTGTGGCGAGAAAGAGGGTGCCGCAACAGAAGCAGGCACGGCAAGCAAAAACCCACAGGCCACAAAACCCCTTTTCAGCCTGCTCCCTCCAACTGAAACTAACGTCAGCTTTGCCAATACCATCCAGGAGAGCCCATACGGCAATATTCTTGCCTACCAGTATTTTTACAACGGGGGAGGTGTAGCCGTGGGCGACGTTAACAACGACGGGCTGGAGGACCTTTACTTCTCGGGGAACATGGTGCCCAACCGGCTCTACCTCAACAAAGGGAACATGCAGTTTGAAGACGTGACGGCGCCGGCGGGCGTGGCGGGCCGACCTAACAACTGGAAAACGGGCGTGGCCATGGCCGATGTGAACGGTGACGGACTGCTGGATATTTACCTCTGCTATTCCGGCAACATGCCCCCGCAGGCAAGGGCCAACCAGCTGTTTGTCAACAGGGGGGCTGGCGCGAACGGCATCCCGGTGTTTGTGGACGAGGCGGCAGGGTATGGCCTGGCCGATCCTGCCTTTAGTACCAGCGCCTCTTTCCTCGACTACGACCGCGACGGCGACCTGGACATGCTGCTGCTGAACCACAACCCCATGGTGTTCCAGAATCTGGATGAGGTGAGCATCTCCCAGATCCAGAAACAGAAGGAGCCCGCCATGCGCGTGAAGCTTTACCGAAACGATACCGGCAAATTCACGGACGTGTCGGACCGGGCGGGGCTGGCAGGCTCGGCGTTTACCTATGGCCTCGGCGCCGGTATAGCAGACCTGAACCAGGACGGGTGGCCCGATATCTATATTTCCAACGACTACTCTGCCCCGGATTACCTATACCTCAACAACGGCGACGGCACCTTTACAGACAGGCTCAACCAGAGTGTGGGCCATACCTCCCTGTACTCGATGGGGAACGACATTGCCGACATCAACAACGACGGGCTGCCCGATGTGTATACCCTGGACATGCTGCCAGCCGATAACAGGCGGCAGAAACTGCTTTTCGCCCCGGACAATTACGAGTACTTCGACCTTTTCCGGCGGGTGGGCTTCAGCCCGCAGTACATGCGCAACATGCTGCACCTGAACAACGGCGACGGCACCTTCAGCGAGGTGGGGCAGCTGGCCGGCATCTCGAACACCGACTGGAGCTGGGCGCCCCTGTTTGCCGACTACGACAACGACGGGTGGAAAGACCTCTTCGTGTCCAACGGCTTCCTGCGCGACTTCACCAACCTGGATTTCATCAAATACAAAAGCTCCTTTATGCAGCAAGCGGGTGGGGGGAATCGGAAAGGCGTCCTCGACCTGGTACATAAAATCCCCTCCTCCAACGTGCGCAACTACATCTTCCGCAACAACGGCGACCTGACTTTCGCGGACAAAGGCGCGGAGTGGGGTATGGACGCCGCCTCCAACAGCAACGGGGCCGCCTACGCCGATCTGGATAATGACGGCGACCTGGACCTGGTGGTGAACAACATCAACAAGCCGGCTTTTATCTACCGGAACGAGGCCAGCAAGCAGCTGGGGCACCACTACCTGCGGCTGAAGCTGGCGGGGAGCGGCAAAAACACGCAAGGGGTGGGCGCCAGGGTGACGCTCTACAAAGAAGGCAGGCAACAATACCAGGAGCAGATGCCCACGCGCGGCTACCAGTCGAGCGTGTCGGGGGTGCTGCATTTTGGGACGGGGCAGGACCGTGAGCTCGACTCGCTGCGGGTAGTATGGCCGGGCGGCAGGCAGCAGGTGCTGCGCGAAGTGAAGACAAACCAGACGCTCACCCTGCGGGAGACAGAGGCCACGGCGACTTACCGTTTTCCCAAAGCCAGTGCCGCTCCGGTGTTTGAGGAAATCGCGTCGCCGGTGCGCTTTACGCACCAGAAAACCAGGGAAAACGATTTCAAGCGCCAGCCGCTGCTGGTAAACCCGCTGTCTTCCGCAGGACTGGCACTGGCGAAGGCCGATGTGAACGGCGACGGGCTGGAGGATGTATGGGTAGGGGGCGGAGCAGGGCAGGCAGGGGCGCTCTTTATACAGCAGCGCGGCGGCCGGTTTACAGCCAGGGCAACCCCGGCGCTGGAAGCCGACAAATTGAGCCACGATGCCAACGTAACCTTCTTCGACGCGAACGGCGACGGGAGCGTGGATGCCTACCTGAGCAGCGGTGGGTATGGCAATTTTGCGCCCGACGACGCCTTGCTGCAGGACAGGCTCTACCTGAACGACGGCAAAGGCAACTTCACGAAAAGCGGCAGTGCCCTGCCCCGCATGCCGGGCAGCAGCAGCGTGGCCTGCGCCACCGACGTGAATGGCGACGGGCATATGGATTTGTTTGTGGGAGGCCGCGTGATTCCGGGGCGCTACCCTGAAACGCCGCGCAGCTATATCCTGCTCAACGATGGCACGGGCACGTTCACGGATGCCACCGCTGCCGTGGCCCCGGCATTGCAGCGCATCGGTATGGTGACGGATGCGGCCTGGCACGACCTGGACGGTGACCAAAAGCCCGAACTGATACTGGTGGGGGAGTGGATGCCGGTCACGGTGTTCAGGAACGAGGGCGGCAAACTGACGGAGGCGACGGACGCCTATTTCACGAAGCGGCATAGCGGGTGGTGGAACACGCTGGCGATTGCGGATTTTAACCAGGATGGCAAGCCTGACCTGCTGGTGGGCAACATGGGCCTGAACACACAGGTGAAGGCCTCAGACAGGCAGCTGGCCGAGCTATACTATAAAGACTTCGACGACAACGGCTCCGTAGACCCCATCCTCACTTTTTACATGCAAGGGCAGCGCCACCCCTACGTTACCCGCGATGAGCTCCTCGACCAGATCAGTTTGATGCGCACGCGCTTTACCAGCTACGCGAGCTACGCCGACGCAACGCTGCAGGAGATCTTCACCCCGGAGGAACTTAGTGGCGCAAAACACTTGTCTGTTAGTAACTTAGCGACAACTTACTTTGAAAGCACCCCGGAGGGCAAGCTACTGGAGAAAAAGCTGCCCATCGAGGCGCAGTTTGCCCCGGTATACGCCATCTCTCCGCTGGATTTTAACAACGACGGCAAGCTGGATGTGCTGCTGACCGGCAACATGAACGAGGCCCGTTTGCGCTTCGGCCAGTACGATGCCAATTACGGCGTGCTGCTGCAGGGCAATGGCAAAGGCGGGTTTGCCTACGTGCCGCAGGCCCGGTCGGGACTCCAGCTGAAAGGCGACGTGCGGCGTGTGTTGCTCCTTAATAAAACGATGGTTGTTGGTATAAACCAGCAACCGCTGAAGGCATATAAACTGAAGTAACCTATGACAAAACGCTACCTTATCGCTGTTTTCCTGCTGTTCGCGTTTGCCTGTTCCCGCAAGGCGGAAGCCCCCTTGGAATTTGGCCCGCAGCACATCAGCGGGGTGATAGACGAGATGACCGAGGTGATGGTGAACGACGTGACGAACCCACCGCTGGCGGGCCGGTTTTTCGCCTACGCCACACTGGCCGGGTATGAGGTGGTGTCGCAGCACGACAGCACGCAGCCCAGCATGCACGGCCTCCTCAACGACTATCCGCAGATTGCCAAACCTGCGGGCCTCACAGGGTATTCCTATCAACTGAGTGCGCTGCTGGCCATGCTGGAAACCGCCCAGAAAATGCAGCCTTCCGGGGCCATGCTGGCAGCCTACCAAACGCAGTTCCTCGACTCCTGCCGCACGGCCGGGGTGCCTGAGGAGGTGATCGCCGCCTCGCTGCAGTATGCCCAGGCCGTGAGCCAGCAGGTGCTGGCCTACGCCAAAGCCGACAAATACAACCGCATCAGCAACTATGCCCGCTACTCGCCCACCGGCGAGGAGGGCACCTGGCAGCCCACGCCACCCGGATTTTTTGCTCCCGTGGAGCCGCAGTTTAACACGCTGCGCACCCTCACCCTCGATACCTGCAGCCAGTTTCAGCCCGCGGCCCCCGTGCCTTTCTCCACAAAAGAAGACTCGGAGTTTTATACCCTCCTGCGCCAGTGCCAGCAGCAGGGCGCGGCAAGTTTATCCAAAGAAAACCAGCAGATCGCCGCCTTCTGGGACTGCAACCCCTTTGCCCTGCAGGAAAACGGCCACCTGATGGTCGGGATGAAGAAGATCTCCCCCGGCGCGCATTGGTTGGGTATAACCGGCCTGGTGTGCCAACAGGCCAACAAGAGCTTTTCCGAAGCCATGGAAATCCATACCGTCCTGTCGGTTGCCCTGATGGACGGCTTTATTTCCTGCTGGGATGAGAAGTACCGGAGCAACCGCATCCGGCCCGAAACGGCGATCCGCAAGTACCTGGATCCCTCATGGAAGCCATTTCTCCAGACGCCGCCTTTTCCGGAGTACCTGAGCGGCCACTCTACCATCTCTGCCGCCTCGGCGGTGGTGCTCACGCATTATTTCGGGGATGATTTCAAGTTTGTGGACACGGTGGAGGAGCGCTATCACCTGCCCGCCAGGTCGTTCGACTCCTTCCAGCAGGCGGCCATCGAGGCGGGAATGTCCCGGTTTTATGGCGGCATCCACTTCATTGACGCGATCGACAACGGGCGCGTGCAGGGGCTGCAGGTAGGCGCGTGGGTGCTGCGCAAGACAGGCCGCTTGGCCGAAACCAGCCCAGAGGCTGTGGCGCAGAAGTAAGGCATCTGTACAAAGTCCTTTTAGAGCAAGTTTAAAATTCCCGTGTTTCACGGGGCGCAGCAGATGTCGCGCCTTTCGTTTTCTGATTTTGTATCCAACGCAAACGTTATACCCTATGCCTAATTCTATGATCAAAACAGCGCTGTATGGCCTGGCGGTTGCCGTGCTGTTTTCGTGCTCCGGCCTGAAGCCTGAAAGTGGAACACGCGCACCGCAGCAGCAGCAACTTTCCGGGAACATTCGCCTGAACCAGGTGGGCTTTTACCCCAACGCCACAAAGCTGGCCGTGGTGGTGGGCGATAACAGCGGCGGGAAGTTCTTTGTGAAATCCACGGATCTCCAGAAGACGCTCTATACCGGCCAACTGACCGAGCCAAAAGCCAACGAGTTTTCGGGCAGGCCCACGCGCGTGGCGGACTTCTCTGCTTTTACCGCTGCTGGGAGCTATGTGCTGGTGGTGCCGGAGGTAGGCCATTCATACCCTTTTGAGATCAAACAAAACGTACACCGGGAGGCCGCAGCCGCTGCCATCAAAGGGTTCTACTTCCAGCGCGTGTCTGTGGAGTTGCCGGAGCGCTATGCCGGACAGTGGGCACGGCCCGCCGGGCACCCCGACAAAAACGTGCTGGTGCATCCCTCTGCCGCCTCTGCGCAGCGTCCGGCCGGTACCGTGCTCTCCTCTCCGCGTGGGTGGTATGATGCCGGTGACTACAACAAGTACATCGTTAACTCCGGCATCACGATGGGCACCCTGCTGGCTGCCTACGAGGACTTCCCGGAATACTTTGCGTCGCTGGAGCTGAACATCCCGGAGAGCGGCAATGGCGTGCCCGACCTGCTGGACGAATCCCTGTGGAACCTCCGCTGGATGCTGACCATGCAGGACCCACACGACGGCGGCGTATACCACAAACTCACCAATCCGGCGTTTGACGGCATGGTGATGCCCGATGCGGCCACTAACCCGCGCTACGTGGTGCAGAAAGGCACAGCCGCCGCACTCGACTTTGCGGCCGTGATGGCGCAGGCCAGCCGGGTATACCGCACTTACAGCCGCGAGTACCCGGGGCTAGCCGACTCCTGCCTTGCGGCAGCGACCAGCGCCTGGCAGTGGGCCCGGAAAAACCCCGCCGTACGGTATGAGCAGGACACCATGAACAAGCAGTTTAAGCCCGAGGTAACCACAGGGGCCTACGGCGACCGCGAGTTGAGCGATGAGTTTATCTGGGCGGCGGCCGAGCTGTACGCCACTACCAAGCAGGACAGCTTTTATACCGCCGTAAATATGCTGCCCGACCAAAATATGCCTTTGCCGAGCTGGGCGCAGGTGCGCTTGCTGGGTTACTACACCCTGGTGCGCCTGGGCGATTCGCTTACGCCGGTGGGCCGGAAAGCGCTGCCGGAAATAAAGGCACGCATGGTAGGTATGGCCGATGCGCTGCTGGACGGAGTGGATGCCCGCACCTACCGGACCGTGATGGGAAAAACCGAGAAAGACTATGTATGGGGCAGCAGCGCAGTGGCGGCAAACCAGGGCATCGCCCTGCTCCAGGCCTACCGCCTGACGAATGACAAAAAGTATATCCGGGGGGCAGTTTCCAACCTCGACTATTTGCTGGGCCGCAACGCTACCGGCTACTCCTTCCTGACCGGATTCGGAGGTAAACCGACCCTGCACCCACACCATCGTCCCTCCATTGCCGACGGCATCGCAGACCCAGTGCCGGGCCTCCTATCCGGCGGCACCAACGCGCGCGCCGACAAGCAGGACAACTGCACCACGTACTCCTCAACCTTCCCCGATGAGATGTATACCGACGACGATTGCTCCTACGCCTCCAACGAGATCGCCATCAACTGGAACGCGCCATTCGTGTACCTGGCCGGAGGGCTGGAGGCGCTGCAGGCAAAAGGGGCTTTGTAGCATGCAGGGGTCAGGGGTATAATACCAGTATCGAATGGATTTTGCGCTTTGAAGTATTTTCTGCAGTGTTTACTATCTGCTGTTACAAAATGCCCTCTTTTGTCCCCCTTGGGGGTAGGGGCCCTCTAAGAAGAAGGGGGTTAGGGGGATGACACACCCTGCGGACATTCATATGTGTGGTGTTTCAGAAGCTGTTTCTCATCAAGCAAGAGCAGAAATGGGTCTTCCGGCCGCCTTTCATCCCCCTGCCCCCTTCAAAAGAGGACTTTTACGAACTGCACAGCTCTCTTGCATAACGGCAGATTTGACTGTACAAAAAATTTTTGATAGTGGGGTATAACTGCTCTTCAAGAAAAGCAAGGTTATGCCTCAGTATTCAGGAAGTTCGTGATTTTGGAGTCTGTAAACACTGGCGCAGGCGTCCGCTT
>NZ_JAKVIR010000017.1:54503-152560 GCF_022601975.1 Pontibacter sp. E15-1 | reverse complement strand
TGGTTAAGGGATATATGCAACAGCCTGAGGCAGTAAAGCAGCTAACACTCTTCCCATACATGGCCCAATGCGCATAATTGATTTGATATTGGTATTAGATGTGCTATGGAGGCAATATCATGCTCGGTACGACCTGAAAGGCAAGCCTCGTGTATTGAGAAATTCTCAGAACATGCTTCCATGAGCATGAAGGGCAGTGCAGACGAGTTCTTTTTTTTTGCTCTTTTACCTGAAGCAGAACACGCTAAGGTAAAGGTGAAAAACCATGGCTACAAAGCCAACAGCTTTTTTCGCACGGGACTTGACAAAATAAGGGAAATGCTCAGAATGAAAGCAAAAGAATGGCACCAGAAGATAGAAACCTTTATCCGATGGATCAATCGACAAATTCAACACTACCAAAACACCACAATTTTAGTTGGGTAGAGTAGGCTGAAGTTAACGCTCATAACTACGTGACTTTACAAGTTAAACAAATGTAGCTTTGCAGTCAACCTTAATCAAGATGTACAGCTTCTGTACATCTTGTGAATCAATAGGTTATGTAGATATTGGTGAGTCGATCACCCCTTCAGCCTAACTCACCAGATTACTCACCTCTATTATGCGAAAAAGTGAATAATTTAGTGTCGTCCGGAAACGAAAAAACCCTGCAAACATTTGATTTGCAGGGTTTTAGCTGATTTTGGTATCGCTACCGGCAGAGAGTGAGGGATTCGAACCCCCGGACCTGTTACAGTCAACGGTTTTCAAGACCGCCGCGTTCGACCACTCCGCCAACTCTCTTTCTTAATTCGTGTACAAAAGTAGGGGGCTGGGTTGAATTATCAAA
Organism: Pontibacter sp. E15-1; assembly: GCF_022601975.1. GTDB lineage: Bacteria > Bacteroidota > Bacteroidia > Cytophagales > Hymenobacteraceae > Pontibacter. The sequence continues at coordinate 151,728 of NZ_JAKVIR010000017.1, read as the reverse complement.
ACGATACCACAAAATTTTTCAAGGCCATGGGCGTATCTGTTGTTAAAACCCTGACAGTGAACTCCATTTTTTATCCGATTGCGCAGACCTTTCTTCGTTTGCCTATACCGCTGTGCGCATGTATGGCCTTTCAGGCGCGTGCAGTGCGGGTGATGCGGGCGTTCTTTTTCCGCACCAGGCGCTTGGTCACTGTGTCGATGCTCACATTGATCTCGAAGCCCAGGATCAGGATCATGGAGATAAAGTCGAGCCAGATCATCAGACCGATAAGCGCCCCGATAGAGCCGTAGAACTTATTATAGCTATCGAAGGCTGTGATATAGAAGGAGAAGATCATGGACACCAGAAAGATGAGCCCGGTTGCCACCACGGCACCCGCCGAAAAGAAAGGCCACTTGTCTTCGATGGCGGGCACATAGTAGTAGATAAGCGACGTGGCCAGCAGAAACAGCAGCACAATGGCGATGTACTTCAGCACGATGAGCAGGGTATAGGTATAACTCTCCGTCACGACCTCGTAAAACACCAGCACGTCCAGCATCCACTGCCCGAAGAAGATGGTGGCCACCGCCGTGAAGAGGATAAAGGCCAGCACTACCGTCAGGGCGGTGGCGATCAGGCGCTTCTTCACGTACCTGCGCTTGTAAAAGGTATGGTACTTCTTGTCGAAGGCGTCCATCAGCGACATGATGCCGTTGGTGGAGAGCACCAGCGCAAACAGGAAACCGAACGAGAGCAGGCCCCCGCGCGGCTTGTTCACGATGTCCTCGATGGTGGTATAGGCCACGGCATACATCTCCTCGGGCATAAAGTCCTCGATAAAGCTGAAAATGCTCTGGCTCAGGTCCAGCGACAGCACGCTGGGGATGTATGGGATGAGCGTAAAAAGGAAGATGATACTCGGGAAAATGGCCAGGGTAAAGTTAAACGCCATATAGGAAGCCCGCTTCGTGATAGAGTCGAGTCGCAACTCCCCTATCAGCACATCGACGACATCGTATACCGATGACTGGCCGTCGTTGAACCGCCAGCGTTTCAGAAAAACGATGAACTTCCGATACGACCTACGGCGCTTCAGATATTGTTGGTTTAGCCTCATTCGCTAAAGTAAGAGTCCATTTTCTGGTGAATGAGCTCAGGCGCCGTCCTGGGGCGGCCCGTTTTCATGTCCACAAAAACCATGGTGGTCTCCCCTACATTCAAGAGGGTATCGTCCTGGTTATACACCTCATACGAGAAAAGTATGCGCGAGCCGCTGGGTTTGGTTTTCAGCAACAACTTTATCCGCAGCATGTCGTCGTACTTGGCGGGCCGGATGTACTTGCACTTCAGTTCAAGCACGGGCATCATGGTGCCGGTGGCCTCCATGTCTTTGTAATTTATACCCAGCCGCCTGAAAACCTCGGTACGGGCCACCTCATAATACGCCGCGTAGTTGCCGTAGTATACATACCCCATCTGGTCGGTTTCGGCATACCGCACGCGTATCTGCACTTCTGATTCGAACATGGTTTCGTTGATTGTTATTCGTTGCTCGTTAATCGCTATTGGTTGATTACTTGATGATGTTCTTAAATAAATTTTGGCTATTCGCCGACCTTTACTCAAGGTGTAGGGCACTAATTAACTTATCACGATCAACCAATAACGAATAACGAGCAACCACTATTTAAGAATATTCCGCTGCGTCAGTGCTCGTTGGTAGCGGCGGGCGTTGGCCACATGCTCTGCCTGCGTCACGGCAAAGCTGTGGTAGCCGGAAAAATCCTCTTTGGCGCAGAAATATATATACTGGTGCTGCTCCGGGTTCAGGACGGCGTCGATGCTGGAGATGTTCGGCACATTGATCGGGCCCGGCGGCAGTCCTTTATACATATAGGTGTTGTAGGGCGAGTCGTAGCGCAGGTGCACGTTCAGGACACGGCGGATGGTGAAGTCGCCCACCCCGAACACCACGGTCGGGTCGGCCTGCAGCAGCATGCCTTTCTGCAGCCGATTGAGGTATACCCCGGCCACGCGCGGCTTCTCATCGTTCTTAATGGTTTCGGCCTGCACGATAGAAGCCAGCGTGGACACCTGCTGCTGCGACAGGTTCAGCTTTTCGGCTTTGGCTTTTCGCTCCGCTGTCCAGAATTTGTCGTACTCGGTCTTCATGCGCTCCAGCAAAGCAGGCGCAGAGGTCGTCCAGTATACCTCGTAAGTGTTCGGGATGAACATGCTCACGATGTTGGTGGTGTCGAACCCGAGCGACTGCAGGTGGGCCGTGTCGTTCAGCAGGCTGTCCACTTCTTCCTCACTCGCCTCCACGTTGGCGGCAAGCTTTTGGGCAAGCTGACCACGCAGCCGGATGCTGTTGAAGGTCAGGTTTAGCGGGGTTTGCTTGCCCAGCCGTAGCGCCCCGATCAGCTGCCGGTTGCTCCAGCCATTCTCTATCTTGTAGCGCCCCGGTTTCACCAGTTCATCATAGTCCATCAGCTTCGACATAAACCGCATCGAGAGCTTGTCGATGATCGCGCCCGTTGCCTCCACAGAGTCCATCGCCTGGGTATAAGTAGCCCCTGTCGGGATGAGCACGAACGTATCGCGGTCTTTGGTGTCCACGTTCGAGGTATATACAATCTGGTAAGCGTAGTATGAAAAGCTCACGAACAAAAACAGGAACAGCGCGGTCAGGGCTGGGGCCAGCATGCTCTTCTCTTTTCTCTTTCTTCTCGGTTTGGGTGTATTCACTTTATTGGCTTTTTTAAAGTAAAAGGCCCGGGACATGGTGTAAGGTTCCGCGGCTGTCTATTTTCAGGGCTCAAAAATAACACTATTCTTCCTGATCTGGCTTATTTAAAGCAACTGAATTGAGGGGGCACCTTTGGTAGGGCCATCCGGGCAAGCTCGCAACTCCCGCCAGGGCAAAACCTGAAACGCTTGCACTGCTTATTAAGTATGAGTAGTTTTAATGCCTACCAGCAACCCATACCTAAACCGCTAAACCATGAGTAATGCTTCCCTCCTCCAGATCCATCCCGAAAACCCGCAACAGCGCAAAATACTGGAGGCTGTGGAGATCCTACGCAAAGGCGGAGTGATCATCTACCCCACCGACACGATCTACGGCATCGGCTGCGACATCCACAATGCCCGCGCCGTGGAGCGCGTATGCCAGATAAAAGGCGTGAAGCCCGACAAGGTGAACCTCTCTTTCATCTGCTCCGACCTCACTCATATTTCTGATTACGCCAAAATCGACACGCCTACCTACAAGGTGATGAAGAAGGCCCTGCCCGGTCCGTTCACGTTTGTGCTGGAGGCAAGCAGCCGTGTGCCCAAGTATGCCGGCAACAAGAAAACGGTGGGCATCCGGGTGCCGGACAATAACATTGCGCTGCAGTTGGTAAAAGAGTTGGGCAACCCTATTCTCTCCACCTCCATCCGCGACGACGATGAAGTGCTGGAGTACAGCACCGACCCGGAACTGATCTACGAACGGTATAAAAACCTGGTGGATGCCGTGATTGACGGTGGCCCGGGCAACAACATCGCCTCAACTGTGGTGGATGTCACCAACGACTTCGAAGTGCTCCGCGAAGGTGCCGGAGACATCGAACAATACCTTTAGAGTTCCGAATTATGAGTTCCGAGTTCCGAGTTGTATGATTTGAAACTCGGAACTCGGAACTCATAATTCGGAACTAAGCCGCTTGCGGCTTGCTGTGTTTCCAGCGTTTGTGGGTCCAGAGGTAGTCGGCGGGGCTGCGGCGGATGGACGCTTCGAGCTTTCTGGCAAAGAGCGTGGTGATGGGGTATTCATCGGCTTCTGTTGCTAAGGGCGCAGTGCCATCCCAAATCGTCTCGAAGGTGAGGGTATAATGGCCGCGGCTGGTGCGCTTCACGTCCAGAAACAGGACAGGGCAGTTAAAGCGGATCGCAATTTTCTCCGCGCCCACATAAAACGGGGTGTCCTGGTGCAGGAAAGTGGTCCAGAAGGTGATCTCGCTTTTCAGGGGTGTCTGGTCTGAGAGCATGGCCACGACGCGGGGCTTGTTGCGGTTAGCGGCGAAATCGCGCAGGGTATCTTTCATTTTGATGAGCGTTGCCCCCAGGTGCGTGCGTGCCTTCAGCATAAACGCATCGAAAAACGCATTGTTAAGGGGCTTGTAGATGCCTGCCGCCGGAAAACCGAACTGCACAGCCCCCGCCGAGAGCACCCACTCCCAGTTGCAGGAGTGCGAGCCCATGGTGATGGCGGTTTTGCCTTGCCGCACCAGGTCATCGAGCAAGTGCTGGTTGGCAAAGGTGATGCGGCGCTCCATCTCTTCCCTGCCCATCGACCGAAGCCGCAGCGTCTCTACGGCCACATCGGCAAACTGACGGTAAAAATCCTTCGCCACCCGCCGAAGCTCAGCTTCGCTTTTTTCAGGGAAGGCCCGGCGCAAATTGTCCAGCACTACTTTTTTCCGGTAGCCTATCAGGTGATACACGACCACATACATCACATCGGCCAGCACATAGAGCACAGGCAGCGGCAGCATCGACAGGCCTTTCAGCAAAAACCAGAGCGGGTAATAGACCGGGGGTATGGGTATAGCTTTCTTCATGGGTTAAACGCAGGCTACAAAGGTACAATCGGTGCCCCGCATTACGAAATTCGAGAATTGTGCTACTTTAGCAGCACGTGAGGTATAGCGTCTGCGTATTGCTCCTTAAAACCGATGCTTATACCCTCTCCCCTAATTCGTAATTATTAATTCGTAATTCATACCGCTTGATTCTCCTTACCGAAGCCCAATATAACCCGCCGGTGTCCTACTTCTGGCATGCCCTGCGCGCCGAAATCCTGCTGCTGGAGCAACACGAAAATTATATTAAACAAAGTTACCGCAATCGCTGCCACGTGCTCACGGCGCAGGGTGTGCAACCGCTCAGCGTGCCGGTGGTGAAGGGCAGCAGCAGGCACAAAACCCTGATCACGGAGATCGAGATAGACTATACCCAGAAATGGTATAACGTACACTGGCGCACCATACAGGCGGCCTACGGGCGGGCTCCCTATTTCGAGTTCTACACAGACTACCTGCAGGAGGTGTATGCCCGGCGTCCAAAATATTTATTCCAGCTTAACACGGATTTGTTGCGCCTTTATCTTAAATTACTAAAACTAAACAGGCCGCTCGGATTTACGGAGGCCTATCACCAGGAAAAGCAGGGCGAAAACGTGCTGGATATGAGAAACAGGATACATCCTAAAATCTATCCTGACATTTTGAACGTAAAACCTTATACGCAAGTATTTGGCAAACAATTTGTACCAGAGCTTAGTATACTTGACTTGTTGTTTACACAGGGGCCTGCTTCACTTTCCTTCCTTCAGTAAAGGCGGGCATCAGGCTAAACATTTGCGCTGCTCGGCTTGTTTAAGAATTGGCTTTTCCTGTTAGCCTCAATCAGTTACCATTTTTTGAAATTTTTAAGAATACACGGAGTATAGTAATAATACATGGAAGCAAAATTCTCAAACCGAGTGAAAGAGGTCATCTCGCTAAGCCGTGAGGAAGCTATTCGGCTCGGTCATGATTACATCGGCACCGAACATCTCGTGCTGGGTATGATTCGTGAGGGAGAAGGTACTGCAATTGCCCTGCTAAAAAAGCTTGGCGTTTCGATAGATGAGTTAAAGTACGCTTTAGAGCAGGCTACGCGAAATACAGCAACGCAGAGCAGTAACATTACCGGCAGCATCCCGCTAACGAAACAGACTGAGAAGGTTCTCAAGATAACCTACCTGGAGGCTAAAATCTTCAAGAGCGATATCATTGGCACAGAGCACCTCTTATTATCCATCCTTCGGGATGAAGACAATATATCTTCTCAAATTTTAGCGAAATTCAACGTGAACTACGAAGCAATAAGAGATTCCCTGGATTATCATAGCAATAATCCACTCGCGTCGTCAGACACTGACGATTCAGATGATTCAGACAAATTGTTCGGCAGCTCGTCCTCCCGCTCCGGCAGTACCAGCAAAAAGGCCGGTGAGAAGTCGCGCACCCCGGTGCTCGACAACTTTGGCCGCGACCTGACCAAGCTGGCCGAAGATGACAAGCTGGACCCGATTGTTGGCCGCGAAAAAGAGATTGAGCGTGTGGCCCAGGTTCTGAGCCGCCGCAAGAAAAACAACCCCATCCTGATAGGTGAGCCTGGTGTAGGTAAAACTGCTATTGCCGAGGGCCTTGCCCTGCGCATTATCCAGAAGAAGGTAAGCCGTGTGCTGTTCAACAAGCGCGTGGTAACCCTGGACCTTGCCTCGCTGGTGGCCGGCACAAAATACCGTGGCCAGTTTGAGGAGCGTATGAAGGCCGTGATGAACGAGCTCGAGAAGTCTCCGGACGTGATCCTGTTCATTGATGAGCTCCATACCATTGTGGGTGCCGGTGGCGCCTCAGGCTCCTTGGATGCCTCCAACATGTTCAAGCCAGCGCTCGCACGCGGCGAGATCCAATGCATCGGGGCCACTACTTTGGACGAGTACCGACAGTACATCGAGAAGGATGGTGCCCTGGCTCGTCGTTTCCAGATTGTGATGGTAGACCCTACCACACCGGAGGAAACGATCGAAATCCTGAATAACATCAAGGACAAGTATCAGGATCATCACCACGTAAACTATACCGATAAAGCCATTGAGGCCTGCGTGAAGCTTTCGGACCGCTATATGAGCGACCGCTTCCTGCCAGACAAGGCCATCGACATTCTGGATGAGGCTGGTGCGCGCGTGCACATCAACAACATTATTGTGCCGGATGATATCCTGAAGCTGGAAGAGCAGATCGAGAACATCAAGGTAGAGAAAAACCGCGTGGTGAAGAGCCAGAAATACGAAGAGGCCGCCCAACTCCGCGATAAAGAGAAGAAACTCATCGACCAGCTGGAGACAGCCAAGAAAAACTGGGAAGAGGAGACAAAGAAGAAACGCTATACCGTGAAGGAGGAAAATGTGGCAGAGGTAATTGCCATGATGACAGGTATACCGGTGAAGCGTATCGCGCAGAAAGAAGGCGTGAAGCTGCTTAACATGGGCGAAGAGCTCAAGGGCAGAGTAATTGGCCAGGACAAAGCGATCGGTCAGTTAGTGAAAGCCATTCAGCGTACTCGTGTGGGTCTGAAAGATCCTAAAAAGCCAATCGGCTCGTTCGTGTTCCTTGGCCCGACAGGTGTGGGTAAGACTGAGCTTGCGAAAGTGCTCGCCACATACCTCTTCGATAAAGAGGATTCGCTGGTGCGCATCGACATGAGCGAGTATATGGAGAAATTCAGCGTGTCTCGTTTAGTGGGAGCGCCTCCGGGATACGTGGGTTACGAAGAAGGCGGACAGCTGACAGAGAAGATCCGACGCAAGCCTTACTCTGTGGTGTTGCTGGATGAGATTGAGAAAGCGCACCCAGATGTATACAACCTGCTGCTGCAGGTGCTGGACGATGGTATCCTGACGGACGGACTGGGCCGCAAGGTCGATTTCCGGAACACGATCATTATCATGACCTCGAACATCGGTGCCCGCGATCTGCAGGACTTTGGAGCCGGTATTGGTTTCATGTCGAAGAGCAAGCAGGAAAACGTGGACGATATCATGAAAAGCACTATTGCCAGTGCCTTGCGGAAAACGTTCTCGCCTGAGTTCCTCAACCGTCTGGACGACGTGATTGTGTTCAACTCGCTCAACCGCGCGGACATGCACAAGATCATCGAGCTGTCTTTGAACAAGCTTTTCAAGCGCGTTCAAGCCTTGGGCTATGCCATCGAACTGACGAAAGAAGCGAAAGACTACGTGGCCGAGAAAGGGTATGATCCTAAGTATGGTGCCCGTCCGTTGAATCGCGCGATTCAGAAGTACATCGAGGACCCGATTGCCGAGGAAATCCTGAAGGCTGAGGTAAATCAGGGTGATGTGATTATGGTTGATCACAAAGAAGGAGACGAGAACCTCTCTTTCGTTTCGAAGAAGAGCAACGGCAAAAAGCTCAAGGGCGCTTCCGACGAAATGCCGGGGGAAGAAGAAAAGGAGCCAACCAAGTCATCTGATTCGGACAAGACCAAAGAATAAGCATGAAGTACATTGTTGATAAGGGCTGCCTGCAAAGGCAGCCCTTATTTTTTTCTCTTTTGCGCATCCCGGAATTCTGCTCCCCGCCTACTTAAAAAAAAGGCAACTCTACAGAATTTAGCTGCAGAGTTTTTAAATTTGAAAAATAACAATTTAGTCACACTGGATTAACTATACCCTACTCACATGGCAGGAGAAATCAAACAGAGCCAATTGGAAACCCTAGAGCGCAAAAACGCTGAGGCACTTTTAGGCGGCGGCCAGGACCGCATCGACGCACAGCACAAAAAAGGGAAGCTGACAGCACGTGAGCGCATTCACCTGCTCCTCGACGAAGGCTCCTTTGAAGAGATCGGCAAGTTTGTGATGCACCGCTCTAAAGACTTTGGCCTGGACAAGCAGTATTACCTGGGCGACGGCGTGGTGACGGGCTACGGCACCATACACGGTCGCCTGGTGTATGTCTTTTCTCAGGATTTCACGGTGCTCGGCGGTTCCCTGTCTGAGACTCATGCCGAGAAGATTGTGAAGGTAATGGAGTTGGCCATGAAAAACGGCGCACCGGTTATCGGGCTCAACGACTCGGGCGGAGCCCGCATTCAGGAAGGCGTAGTCTCGCTGGGGGGCTATGCGGATATTTTCTACCGCAACACGCTAGCCTCTGGCGTTATCCCGCAGATTTCGGCAGTGATGGGACCTTGCGCGGGCGGCGCGGTATACTCGCCAGCCATCACCGATTTCATCATGATGGTGGAAGACACCTCTTACATGTTTGTGACCGGCCCGAATGTGGTGAAAACCGTGACGCACGAGGACGTGACCTCCGAAGAGTTGGGCGGTGCCAGCACGCACAGCACCAAAAGCGGCGTCACGCACTTTTCCTGCGCCAACGAGGTAGAGTGCATCACCTACATCAAAAAACTGCTAAGCTATATACCCCAGAACTGCGAAGAGCTACCCCCTGCCCTGCCTTATGAGGCTTCCGGCGACGAGATGCGCAGCATCCTGGACACTATCATCCCGGAGAACCCAAACCAACCGTATGACATTCGCGAGGTGATCGATGGCATCATCGACACAGACTCCTTCTTTGAGGTGCACAAAAATTTTGGGGAGAACATCGTCGTCGGTTTTGCGCGCCTTGGCGGCCGAAGCGTCGGGATTGTGGGCAACCAGCCCGCTGTGTTGGCCGGTGTGCTTGACATTAACGCCAGTACAAAGGCTGCCCGCTTTGTGCGTTTCTGCGATTGCTTTAACGTGCCGCTGCTGGTGCTGGAAGATGTACCGGGCTTTCTGCCGGGCACTGACCAGGAGTGGCGCGGCATCATTACCAACGGTGCCAAGCTGCTGTATGCCTTCTGCGAGGCCACTGTGCCGCGCATCACCGTGATTACCCGCAAAGCGTATGGCGGCGCCTACGACGTGATGAACTCCAAGCACATTGGGGCCGATATGAACTTTGCCTGGCCAACCGCCGAGATCGCCGTGATGGGCGCACAGGGAGCGGCCGAGATTATCTTTAAGCGCGAGATTGCCGCCGCCGAAGACCCGGAGGCAAAACTGGCCGAGAAGGTGCAGGAGTATAAAGCCAAGTTTGCCACGCCATACCGCGCCGCGCACCGTGGTTTTATAGATGAGGTGATTTTGCCCTCCGAAACCAGAGCCAAGCTGATTAAGGCGTTTAAGATGCTTGAAAATAAAGCCGTTACCCTGCCCAGAAAGAAGCACGGAAACATTCCACTTTAAAAAAATTTGGATTAATTTTAGGGATTCTTTATGAATGTATGTACATAAAACTGTTTATAACAAGTCCCTACAGTGTATAAATCCTACCATCTAACGCATATGAGACAAGAATCTTTCGACTTTTTACAGCAGTACCTCAATAACTCCTCACCTACCGGATTCGAGTCTGAAGGCCAGAAGCTGTGGCTGGAGTATATCAAACCCTACATCGACTCATATTTCACGGACACTTACGGCACTGTGGTGGGCGTCATCAACCCTGAGGCGGAGTATAAAGTAGTGATTGAGGCGCATGCCGACGAAATCTCCTGGTTTGTGAACTACATCACGCCGGAGGGCTATATCTACGTGAGGCGCAACGGTGGCTCCGACGCGTTGATCGCCCCGTCCAAACGCGTGAATATTTATACCTCCAAAGGCATCGTAAAAGCCGTGTTCGGCTGGCCAGCCATCCATGTGCGCAAAGTGGAGAACGAGAAAGCCCCTGCCATCGACACCGTGTTTCTGGACTGTGGCGCTAAAAACCGCGAAGAGGTGGAGGAAATGGGGGTGCATGTGGGGTGCGTGATTACTTTCGAAGACGAGTTTACAGTGATGAACGACCGCTACTATGTGGGCCGCGCGCTTGATAACCGCATCGGGGGCTTTATGATTGCCGAGGTGGCGCGCATGCTGAAGGAGAACAACAAGCAGCTGCCGTTTGGGCTTTACATCGTGAATGCGGTGCAGGAGGAGATCGGGCTCCGCGGCGCGGAGATGATTGCGCACCGCATCAAACCGGACGTGGCCATTATCACCGACGTAACACACGACACACAGTCGCCGATGTATGAGAAGAAGACGAGCGGCGACATCCACTGCGGCAAAGGCCCCGTGATTGCCTATGGCCCCGCGGTGCAGAACAACCTCCGCGACCTGATCATCAACACCGCAAAGGAGAAGGAAATACCGTTCCAGCGCTCTGCTGTTTCACGTGCAACCGGCACCGATACCGATGCCTTCGCTTACTCTAACGCCGGTGTGGCCTCGGCCCTCATCTCGCTTCCGCTCAAGTATATGCACACCACCGTCGAAACCGTGCACAAGGACGATGTGGAGAGCGTGATCAAGATGATTTACGAGACAGTGCTCAAGATTCAGGACAAGCAGGACTTCCGCTACCTGAGCTAATCACATAACGAAACGCCTCCGGACCTATATTCGGAGGCGTTTCGTTTTATGCTTGTATCACTCCGTTACCGGCTTTCTGTATATGAACCGCTACCTGTTCTGGGCCCTGATTATCCTGCCATGGATTGTACTGGCTGTGTACCTGAGCAGACCCAAGGACGATCCCCGTGTCACGGCGTTTATACTTGTGTCGCTGGTCATACATCTGGGCATTATCTTCAACATTCGCAGAAACGCGGTGGGCCTGACAGTAGCCGAAACGCTCAAGGCTTTTGTGCCGCTCTGGGGAACCAAAGAATTTAAGCGCCTGTACTTCCAGAAGGTATAGCCATATAGGAAACGCCTGCGGCACAACAACGCAAAGGTCTTTTCTGGGCGCTGCGAGGTTTTCGAACGCTTTAACTTGTCATTCTAAAAGTGATTTTTACTGATCAAATGCACCACCGGATTACGCTGCCCGCCTTGCCGCAGCGGATCGTTTCACTGGTGCCTTCCCAAACGGAACTGCTCTTCGACTTAGGCTTGGCTGACCGTGTGGTGGGCATCACGAAGTTCTGTATACATCCTGAAGCGACGGTGAAGGAGAAAGCGATCATCGGCGGCACCAAGAACTTTCATTTCGATCAAATCAATGCGCTGCAGCCCGATTTGATTATCGGAAACAAGGAGGAAAACTACAAAGAAGGCATTGAGGCTTTGCAGCAGAAGCACCCGGTATGGATGAGCGATATTTATACCCTGGAGGATGCGCTGCAGATGATCCAGCAAATTGGCCAATTGACGGGCACAGCAGCAAAGGCCACCGAACTGGCCCTGAACATCAGTGCGGGCTTTGGCGGTCTGAAGCCAATGCAACCGCCCGTCAGCACGGCGTATTTTATCTGGCGCAAACCCTATATGGCAGTGGGCAACCAAAACATCATCGACTACATGCTGCAACGCTGCGGCTTCCGGAACGCCTTTTCAGGCCTAAACCGTTACCCCGAAATCATACCCGAACTGTTACACGAGGCCAACCCAAGGCTCATTTTGCTTTCATCGGAGCCATACCCTTTCCAGGAAAAACACATTGAGGAGTTCAGAGCACATTGCCCCGATGCGGTGATACAAGTGGTTGATGGCGAGATGTTCAGCTGGTATGGCAGCAGGCTGCTGCACGCGCCCGGTTACCTGCAACAGGTGATTGGGGAGGTAGAGCGGCTTATTGCCTCGAAGGCCTGATTTTCTCTAAAACCCGCGTGGCGCGGTTGGCAATGGCTGTGAAGTCAGCGGCATCCTGTGCAATTTCGGTTTGGGTTTTGCGCAGCACCTCGCGCCTGTTTAAGGGGCTATCCAACTCTGTTAATTTGATCACCTGCCCCATTCGTTTCCGGGCGGGGGCATCTTGCGGCAGAAGCAGTTGCTGCTCCAGCTTCTCTACTAAACTTTGCCGGAATTCCTTTTTCTCCAGCGCCTCTTCGTCCAGCAACCGGAAGACGGCGGCCACCGTTTCATCTTCGTGCGCACTCTGAAGGGCAATGTCAATAAGCTGCGCCGTTGTAGGCAGCGGAAGCCGGATCAGCAGTTGGTAACCGCCGCCCTGTGCGGCGGAAGTGGCATAACACAGGAACCAGAATGCGCCCGTGTCCGAGTGTTTATACACGGCGGCGTAACCTCCGGCAGCGGTTTCCTGCAGTTCCATGTGCTGCAGGAGTTCTTTTATCTGCCCCGCGTCCCCGTATAAACGCCGCCCGGCCATCAGTCATTCTCCTGTATCTCGAACCCTACCTTTTGCAGGTCTTCCCAGAAACGGGGGTATGATTTGCGCACCACGCTCGGCTCCTGTATCTCTACGGGCTCCAGTAAAGCAAGCGGCGCGAAGGCCATGGCCATCCGGTGATCCTGGTAGGTACGGAACGACAGCTCCTGCTTTGTCAGGATGCCCGGTGTGAGCCTGAACACCTCCGGCGTGATTTCCTCCAGACCGGAGTTCATGGAGAGCACCTCAATCTGGAGGGCCTGAATACGGTCTGTTTCTTTGATGCGCAGGCTTTCCAGCCCGGTCATGTCCAAGCTGATGCCCTTGCCGGCACCCAGCGCAACAATGGTCTGGGCCAGGTCCGGGCAATCGGAGAAATCGAAGGAGGCGTGCCGCTCATGCTCTTTCTTAGTGAGGCGAACGCCCTCCCCTGTAAACATGGTGTATACTCCCAGGCGGCTCATGATGTCCACGATCGCGCGGTCGCCCTGGAATGATTTTTCCTTCAGTCCCAGCAGCGTGATATCTGCCTCTTTGGCCAGCGCCACCAAACTATACCAGTAGCTTGCCGCCGACCAGTCCGACTCCACGCTAAAGGTGGTGGCACGGTATGGCTGGTGCGGCACCGTGATGGTGCTTCCCTCAAAAGCAGCCTTCACCCCGAAATGCTCCATCAGCGAGAGCGTCATCTCGATGTATGGCCGCGAGCCGATCTTGCCCTCCAACTCCAGCTCCAGCCCCTCGGGCAGCAGCGGCCCCACCATCAGAAGCGCCGATATATACTGGCTGCTGATGTCGCTGCGCACGCGCAGGTGGCGCTTGCCGTTTCCGGCAAAACCCCTCATCTGCAGCGGCGGATACCCTTCCTCGCCCAGATACGCAATGTCAGCGCCCAGCTCGCGCAGCGCCTCCACCAGTATCTTGATCGGGCGCTGGCACATGCGGTCGGTTCCGGTAAGCGTTTTTCGTTGCTCCGTCACGGCGTAGTAAGCCGTCAGAAAGCGCATCACGGTGCCTGCGTCCTCTGCGTCTATGGCGGCGGCATCGCTTTTAAGCAGGCGCTGCAGCAGTTGGGTGTCATTCGCCTCGGAGAGATTCAGTAGCTCCGACTCCTGCCCGGACAGTGCCGCGATAATCAGCGCACGGTTTGCCTCGCTCTTGGAGGCGGGCAGCCTGATCTCGCCTTGCAGTTTACCAGTTGGGTGCATGAGCGTAACGGAGCGTAGTTTTTTTGATGATATCATAGTGACTGGTAATAGCGTAATGACTCTTTGATGTCGTGCAGGGTGATGGGTTGGTTGTAAACGGCGTGGCCGATGCCATTGAGCAAGGTGCAGTTGATGGACATGCCCGTGTTCTTCTTGTCCTGAAGCGCAAGGGCGGCAATCTGCTCCACATCGTCTTCCCGGATGGCCACCTTCTCGTAGATCATCTCCATAAACACCTCTATCTTGTCCAGGTCAGCTTTTGCGAGCAGCTCTTTTTTCTCGGACAGGAACGCCTCGCAGATCATCCCGACGGCAATAGCCTCGCCGTGCAGCAAGGCGCGGTCGGGTTGGCTCATCAGGTAGGTTTCCACGGCATGCCCCACGGTATGGCCGAAGTTCAGCACCTTGCGGTACCCGCCCTCCAACGGGTCAGCCTCCACCACCTGAGATTTGATGGCCACTGAATGCCATATCAGTTCCTCCCAGTTATCGGTCATCATACCGATGTTCCGTTGCTCCTCAAATTTGACGGCATCGGCAATAAGCCAGTGCTTGATGATCTCGGCATACCCGGATTTGAGCTGGCGGGGAGGCAGGGTTTGCAGGAAAGTGGGGTTGATGAACACAGCCTGCGGCTCCCGGTATACCCCGAGGTGGTTTTTGAGCCCCTGGAAATCGATGCCTGTTTTCCCGCCCACGCTGGCGTCTACCTGCGCCAGCAGCGTGGTGGGCACCTGCACAAAGAAGATCCCGCGCTTGAACACAGCCGCGCAGAAACCGCCCATATCCCCTATCACGCCACCACCGAGGTTCAACAGCACCGCCCAGCGGTCCAGGTGCAGTTCCGTCATCCGTTGCCAGATATAGGCGCAGGTTTCCAGCGTCTTGTGCTCCTCACCGCTCCTGACCTGGATCAGGTCATGCTCCGGGAGGTGCGGCTTCAGGAGCGGGTAGCAATGCGCCAGGGTATGTTCATCAAGCAGCACAACCACCTTGCTGAACGCCTTGTTCTGAAGCAGTATGGGCAGTTCCTCCAGCGCCTGCTGCCCGATATGTATCGTCTCTGTCATGGTTCGAACGTTAGTTTGTTGCCATCAAGTGTTTTCGCGCAATCTGCTGGGGCTAAGGTATGGCTCCGCGGGTTGCACCCGCAATATAGTAGCTACAGCCATACTTTTTCCTACCCAAAGGCAGAAAAGGCCAAATGATCTTGCCCGCTGCGAAAAAAAGATCAGAAAAATAAAGCCTGCGATGCTTACAACTTTTGCAACGGACTACCGCTAAAATTACAAAGTTACTAAACGCCAAATCAGAATAAAATCAACCTCGTAGCGGTTGTAAACACAGGCCAGAACAGCACGGTTTTTGACCTTCTGCTCTGGCAGAGACAGGGGTTGTGAACGCTGCCCGAAACACTATCTTTACAGCGAAATTTATACTTGCATGAACCTTACCACATCCGTGTCTTTTGATGACACAGCCATTGCGTTTTGCTCAAAATCCAACGCGGAGCTTTACAAACTTTATCTGCTGTTTAAGATGATGAACAGCAACTTTCTGGTGAAGGTGGGCGGTGGCCTGCTGAACACGGCCATCAACCTGCACCTGCCGGTAAAGTTCATTGTCAAAAAAACCGTTTTCGATCACTTTTGCGGCGGCGAGACGATTGAAGAGTCGGAACGGGCCATACAGGAGTTGAGCCGAAGCAACATCGGTACTATCCTGGATTACTCTGTAGAGGGGGAAGGCGATGAGAAAAGCTTTGACGCCACGCTGGCGGAGCTGCTGCGCACCGTGGAGAAGGCGCGTGGGCATGCGCTTATACCTTTCTCCGTGTTCAAAGTCACGGGCCTGATCGACATCAACCTGCTGCAGAAAGTGCAGGACCGCCAGGACTTGGGCGTAGCCGAGCGTGCGGCGTTTGAGCGCGGCCGCGACCGCATGAACACGCTGTGCCAGCGTTGCCACGAGGCCAACGTGCCGGTGTTTGTGGATGCTGAGGAAAGCTGGATACAGGACTCTATCGACAACCTGGCCTACGAGATGATGGCGCGCTACAATAAGGAGCGGGCCATTGTGTACAACACGTATCAGATGTATCGCCACGACCGCCTGGCCGTTATCCAACAGGACTACGCCACCGCTGTGAAAGAGGGATATTATTTGGGTGCGAAGCTGGTGCGTGGCGCCTATATGGAGAAAGAGCGCAGGCGCGCCCAGGCAATGGGTTACCCCGATCCGATCAACCCCAGCAAGGAGGCGTCAGACAAGCTGTTCGATGAGGCCATGCAGTTCTGCGTGGAGCATCTCGAAGGGATATACTTTTGCGCCGGAACGCACAACGAGCAGAGCCTATACCTGTTGATAGAGCTGATGGCCGAGCATAACATCGCCCCAAACGACAAGCGGGTTTACTTCTCCCAACTGTATGGCATGAGCGATAATCTGTCTTACAATCTCGCGCATGCCGGGTATAACGTCGCCAAGTACGTGCCGTATGGCCCCGTTGAGGCCGTCATGCCATACCTGCTGCGACGCGCCAACGAGAACACGGCCATCGCGGGGCAAAGCAGCCGGGAGTTTGGCCTCATACAAAGCGAGATGGAGCGCCGGAAGAAGCAACAAGCCGCATAGCAAAAGAAAAGGCCCGCTTAAACAGCCGGGCCTTTTCTTTTGCTATGCAGTAAAACACAACGGGACCTCGCGCCGAAGTACAAGGTCCCGTTATGTGTTTTTAGAACTATAAGCTTATCGCTGTAGTTCTTGCTTCAATTACTGAGCAGCTTCTTCAGTAACTACAGGAGTTTCAACAACAGTTGAATCAACGATTACTTCTTCTTCCATTACTGGAGCCTCTTCAACAACTTCAGTCTCAACAGCTTCTGTTTCAGTAGCTGCTTCTTCGTTGTTACAAGCAGAGAAAGTAAGAGCAAGAGCTACGATGGCGAAAGTGAATAAATTTTTCATTTTGTGTTTGTAATTAAGTTTTTGGTTTCGATTTTAACTTCATACCGGAACAAGCCATAGGTAACCCGGCTTTTTCAAAAAATTTAAAAATAATTTTTCAACGGGTTACATTGCGGCCCCAAACGTATTAAAATTGACAGGAATGAAGAAGAGTTTGTATGCGACGGATGAGGCAGTGATGGAGGGCATCCGGCACGATGATGAAAGAGCGCTTGCCTACCTGTACAAACTATACTACCCGATGATCTCTCATTTCATTTTGAGCAACAGCGGAACCGAAGACGAGGCGAAAGACATATATCAGGAGGGTGTGATTGTGTTCTACGAGAAGATCAAGGGCAACACGCTCGACCTGCACTGCCAGATCAAAACCTACCTGTATTCGGTGTGCCGCCGGCTGTGGCTGAAGCGGCTATCTGAAAAAGGCCGCTTCGTGATGAAGGTAGACGAGTCGGAGGAGTTCCTTCCGGTGGAGGAGGACTCCCAGCACCACGAAGAGCAGGAAAAGCAGTTCGGCATCATGGGCGAGTCGCTGGAGCAGTTAGGTGAACCCTGCCGCAGCTTGCTGGAGGATTTTTATATCAAGGCGCAGAACATGCAGGTGATTACGGAGAAGTATGGCTACACCAACTCCGATAACGCCAAAAACCAGAAGTACAAGTGCCTTCAGCGTCTCAAGAAATTGTTTTTCACCACCTATAAGCCCGGGGTGTGACCGGGTTGGGAAATATGACAGGCCTAGGCTAGGTCAAAGAGGAAAAGAAGATGTTAGAGTACCGCGCTTACGAGCAAATTGAAAGCTACCTGAAAGGAGATATGGCCGCCGAGGACAAGGTTGCCTTTGAAGCCTTGCTGCGCACCGACGCGCGTTTGGCGGAGCAGTTGCGCGAGCATAAGCAGTTGCTGCAAACACTGCAGGGCTTTGGCCAGCGCCGGAACCTGAGGCAGCAGCTTAACCGCTTCCATTCTGAACTGGAGTCGGATACAGTAGCCCCCACAGCCGCCCCGGCAGGCTGGAAGGTATACTGGAACCGCCATGCGCAGACGATTGCCGTTGCGGCCAGCGTATCGCTGCTTTCCGTCTTCGGTGCGCTCTGGAGCGTGCAGCAGTTGAAGGCGCCTGTGCGCCAGCAGACCGCACGTTACGTGGAGCTGCGCCGCGAGGTAGAACGGCTGAAGAAAACCCAGACAGCCATTATCAACGGCATCAACGACGCGTCGAAGCCTGCCCCCCGCTCAGCGGCGTTCAGCGGCACCGGCTTTGCCATCAGCGCCGATGGTTTCCTGGTTACCAGTTCGCACGTGGTAGAAGGGGCAGATTCTGTGCTAATCGAGAATGCGGCAGGGCACAAATACAAGGTAACTGAGGTATACCGCGATCAGATCCATGACCTTTCTATCCTGAAGGTGTCGGACCCGGCGTTTGTCTCGTTTGGCAACTTGCCTTATACCTTCAAGACGCAGGAGTCTGATTTAGGAGAGCGAGTATATACCCTGGGCTATCCGCGCGAAGACATTGTTTTTGGAGAGGGCTCACTGAGCTCATCCACCGGGTTTGAAGGTGACACTACTGCCTACCAAATCTCTATCCCTCTAAATCCAGGCAACAGCGGCGGCCCCCTGCTGGATGATAAAGGCAACCTGATCGGGGTAATCAGCGGAAAGCAGGCTGGCCAGGAAGGGGCGTCATTTGCCATCAAATCTGCATATTTACTGCAAATGATCTCCGAGCTGCCTTCTGAAGACACTTCCTCTGCTGCAGTTTTACAAAGGAATAATACACTTTCTGGACAGAGCAGGCCACAACAGCTAAAAAAATTAAAAGACTACGTTTTTGTAGTTAAGGTTTATAATTGATTCGCCAAAGGCCTCATTTTATTAGCCAGAAGCAATAATTCACATAATAACGAGGTTGTTTTAACAATCATAGCTTAACATTCAGTGCCATAAACCAGTTAAAAGTATAGTTACTTAAGAAATACGAATCTTCGAACTATTAAATTTTTAACTACGAGCTATGAAAAAGAAATCAATTTTACCAGTGGCACTTTCAGCAGCTTTGCTGTTTGGCTGTGCCAGTTCTAATGATACGATGAACGACGCTACCGCCACGGACGAAATGACCATGAGCGAAACCCAGACAATGGCTGGTAGCACCACGGATGACGACGCCTCCGCAACAATGCCAATGAATGATATGTCCTCACATGACATGTCCGCCCATATGGACCTATCCATGGAAAATCCGGTTGATGTGAACGACATGTTCGAAGACGTGAGCGACTCCAAGCAGTACGATATATTGACTCTGGCAAAGAAAACCCCAAACCTCTCTACATTTGTGGCCTTGGTTGAGCACGCGGGTTTGAAAGACGACCTGATGCGCGTGGGCGAAATGACTGTTTTTGCGCCTACAAACGTGGCCTTCGCCAAATTGGACAAGCAGAAACTAGAGATGCTGACTGAGCCCGGCAACAAGGCGCAACTTATGAATATACTACAGGCCCATGTGTTGCCAAGCAAGGTAAGTTCCGTACAATTTAACAGCAGCCAGCGCATCAAGCTCACTGAAGACAGCTACCTGCCTGTATCCGTTGGCATGAACGGCACCAGCATTACAGTTGGGGGAGCCACCATCGTAAAAAACAACATAGAGGCCTCTAATGGCTACATTCATGTTGTTGACAATGTGATTATGCCAAGTAAAGTCTCTGCTGAATAAGGAGCAGGATATCACGTATCCTCGCCCCGTTAAAACAGAAAGCCTTTCCCGCTTAGGAAAGGCTTTCTGTTTTAACGGGGCGGGGGAAAGCAAGTAGAAAATCAGGCGCGCCAACTGTGCTGCTAATCTCACCGTTCATATAAAGTCATTAAACCGAGACAACCACATGAGAATATACACTTGGGGAGCATTGGCTTTCGCTGTTTCTGTAAGCTATGGCTGCGCGAGTTCTGATACGACCGTGAACTATGAAGGCATGGCCACAGAGTCTCCCATTACAGATGAAAACGAGATAACCTCCTATACCCCTCCCGACACGGCAGGCTCCATGGATCGAGACGCTTACGTTTCCGCAGAGAACGAGCTTGGCAGCAACCAGAATATTATCGCTTTGGTGCAGCAGAACCCGGACCTTTCAACCTTCCTGGACCTTTTACGGGCCGCTGACCTGGTAGTAACCCTGGAAAGCCCCGCCAGCTACACAGTATTTGCGCCATCAAACAAAGCCTTTGCCGCGTTGCCTGAGGGTACCCTTGCCGCGCTTAAGGCACCATCCAACAAGATGGAACTTACCCGTATTTTGCAGGCGCACATACTCCCCATCAGGCTCTACACTGCTTCTCTGCAGCAGCACCCCGCGGTTACCACTGCACAAGGGGATGCACTAAAGGTAACACACAGCGACTCTGGGCTGATGGTGGGAGGGGCTCACGTCCTCACTCCCGATGTAAAAGCCGCCAACGGGGTGGTTCACGTTATCGATAAAGTGCTCGTGCCGCCATCGGCAGACAACCGGTAGCGAAGAAACAATGTAACCATCGCGGAAAGTCACCGTTAATTATCAGGCAGGAAAGAATTTTACATTCCTGCTTACGAACTTTTAAAACTGAAAAAGCTATGAACACAACAGATAAAGCGGGTATGATGACCGCCATGTTTCCTGATAGAGACACTGCAGAGCGTGCGTATGACGAACTAAGAGCTCGCGGCTACGAGAAAGACGATATAAATGTAGTTATGTCGGATGATGCGCGCAAGCGCCATTTCGGAGATGATGACAAAGAAGACACAACTGAGCTAGGCAACAAGTCGCTGGAAGGCACTGGGGCTGGTTCTGCCATCGGAGGTACTTTGGGCGCTATTATTGGCGCAGTGGCAGCTATTGGCACGTCAGTAGCTATCCCGGGCCTTGGCCTTGTAATTGCCGGTCCGTTGGCGGCAGGCCTTGCAGGCGCAGGTGCCGGTGGCCTTACTGGCGGACTTATCGGGGCACTGGTTGGTGCTGGCATACCGGAAGAACGCGCCAAGGTGTATGAGTCCGGTGTAAAAGAGGGCAACATTGTTCTTGGCTTCAGGCCACATAACGCGGAAGATGCGCGCTATTTCGAGACGCATTTCAACAAAAACAGAGGAGAGCACATCTATTATTAATCGGAGATAGCGGTTAATAGGCATCCTCAAATCAGAAAGCCAGTTTCCTATTTAAAGGGAACTGGCTTTCTCTTTTAGTCAGGTTTGATAATGCCATTTATACCTATACGCGAACTACACATAGGTATAACCCGGTATAGGGCAGCACCCGCTCTTCTCTTGAGGGTACGAGGTTTTGTGCAGGTATAAACTTGCGATTATGTGAACAGGCAAACGCTACCCATACTGAACGCCGGGAGTGCTTGCGGGTAATTTACAGGAGTTCTTTCAGCACGTTCCAGGTATGGCTTGCCAGCACCTTGTGCCCTTCTGCATTCGGGTGTATTCCATCGGGCAGGTTCAGGTACCGGTTTCCCACTACCCCTTCGAGCAAAAACGGGACAAACGACACTTTCTCTTTAAGCGCCAACTCCCGGAACAGCACCCTGAACTCAGCGGCGTAGCGCCCGGGCACAATATCCGGGATTTCCATCCCCGACAGGATAACCTTTACTTCAGGGAACGTATGGCGCACCTTATGGATGATCTCTCTCAGGTTTTTGGAGGTTTCGTGTACGGGTATGCCGCGCAGGCCATCGTTCGCCCCCAGCGCAAGCACCAGAATATCCACGGGCTCCTGTAGCCAGCGGTCAAGGCGTTGCAAGCCGCTGGCAGAGGTGTCTCCGCTAAGCCCCGCATTAATCGCCTTGTAAGCATACCCCTCCTCCTGCAGCTTTCTCTGGATGAGGCTTGGGTATGACTGGCCGGAAAGCAGACCATAGCCGGCAGTAAGGCTGTCGCCGAAAAACAGGATATTTTTCATTCTTCCTTTGTTTTAAACCTAGGTTGATGGTTTTCTTTTGGACATATACGCACTGCCGAAAACAAAAAGGGGCTACCATACCATGGTAACCCCCTTTTATTTTTAATCCAGGTGAGCTTAGTCTACGCTCTCTTTCATTTGGCGCAGCCGCTCGCAGGTAGCCAGAGACGAGTTCTTCTGCTTCTCTACCATCTGCACTACATTCTGAGGCAACTCTGCCTTATGGTCCAGGGCATCGTTGTACGCTTTTTGTGCCCACTCCTCGCCGTATATGTTAGACTCCACGATAGACTCTTCGTCGTTGCCGGTTACGGTAGCTTTCACGTCCATCCAGCCGCGGAAAATCTTTCCTTTCATGGTGGTGCCTTCTTCTCGCTCGCCCCCGAAGCTGCTCAGGGTGCTGTTTATCTCATTGGAGAATGACTTACTCTCCTGAATCAGGTCTTTGTAAAAAGATTTGTGCGCCGGGTTCTTTGTCTCCTCAGCGGCGTGCTTATACCCCTCCATTCTGTCGTTCACGAATTGGTTAAGCTCCTGTAAAACATCTATTGTTCTCTCGTTGTTAGTTTGCATAGTTTTAAAAGTATTTTGGTTCTTGAGTTAATGGAAACGAAAATACAGCCGGAAGAGTTATATAAACCTAAGCCCATTACAGTATAGCCAGGGAAGAGTAACCGCTAAAAGCAATTCGGGAACTGCCCCCTATGAATTAACGCATTTTCATACTACATTACGGGGTAATGCTTTTTGTGTGAATTTAAAAGCGATATGCGGCATTACTTTTGCGTATCAAGTTATAAGTCCAATCACTAAATAGATGCTATCATTGACAACCCGTTTCAAAATCATATTGTCGGTTTTCGCAGTAATTCTGCTGACAGGCTCGTTCATCCTTTACAGTCGCGACAACTCGCCGGAGGGCAAGAACCAGATCCTGATCAAAGCTCTGATGCAGGGCCTGAACTCCGGACACTACCAGCCTGAGAAGGTTGACGACGCTTTCTCCCAGAAAGTGTTTGACCTGTATTTGGACAGGATCGACTTTAACAAGAAATTCCTCCTTGCCTCTGATGTGCAGGCGCTGCGCAAATACAGAACGGCCATCGACGATCAGCTTCGCCAAGGCTCATTCGAGTTCTTTGACGTGTCTTCTGACCTCATCGGCCAGCGCATGAAAGACTCGGAGGCCTATTATAAGGAGATATTAGACAAGCCTTTTGATTTTTCGAAGGACGAGACGATTGAGACTGATGGCAAAAAGCTGGCTTATGCCAAAGACAAAGCCGATCTGAAGGAAGATTGGCGCAAGCAACTGAAATACCAGACGCTGATCAGGCTGGTAGACCTGCAGGAAGAGCAGCAAAAAGCCCTCGAGAAAGACAGCAAGGCAGCACAGAAAACACCTGCGGAGTTGGAGAAAGAGGCCCGTGAGAAGGTGAAAAAAACGTACGACGACCTGTACAGCCGTTTGGCTAAAATCAACAAAGATGACCGCCGCACGACTTATATCAACGCCATCACCAACGTGTATGATCCACATACCGGCTATTTCCCGCCGAAGGACAAGAGTAATTTCGACATTGAGTTTACTGGCCGTTTAGAGGGCATTGGCGCTTCGTTGCAGGAGAAAGACGGTCAGATTAAGGTGATGGAGATCGTGCCTGGCAGCCCATCTTATCTGCAGGGCGACTTAAAGCCGGGAGACGCGATCCAGAAAGTGGCGCAGGGCAACGGTGAGCCAGTTTTGGTGGAGGGCATGCGCCTCGACGACGCGATCCAGCTGATTCGGGGTAAGAAAGGCACAGAAGTTCGCCTCACCGTGAAAAAGCCGGATGGCTCATCCAAGGTTATTCCGATCGTGCGCGACATTATCGTGCTGGACGAGGGCTATGCGCAGTCAGCCATTATCAACGACAAAGAGAAGATAGGCTATATCAAACTGCCAGGTTTTTACGCCGACTTCCAGAACAAGGACGGTCGTTTTAGTGGCGCTGATGTGAAGCAGGAAATTGAGAAACTGAAGAAAGCCGGAATGGAAGGCCTGATTCTGGACCTCCGAAACAACGGCGGCGGCTCCCTTTCTGACGCTGTGGAGATGGCAGGCCTGTTTATTGAGCAGGGCCCCATTGTGCAGGTAAAGACAGCCTCTGGCAAAGCCGTGGTGCTTGACGACCGCGACACGCAGGTGCAGTACAGCGGCCCGCTGGTGATACTGGTGAATGCCAACAGTGCCTCGGCCTCCGAGATTCTGGCCGCAGCCATGCAGGATTACAAGCGCGCCGTGATTGTAGGCAGCCCAACGTATGGGAAAGGCACTGTGCAGCAGTTCTTCGAGCTGGATGATGCGCTTCCGTCGCAGTTCAATGCTTTTAAGCCGTTTGGCGCCCTGAAGCTCACCACACAAAAGTTTTACCGCATCAACGGAGGCACCACACAGCTACGCGGTGTGACACCAGACGTGATCTTACCGGATGCCTATGCATACCTTGAGTTTGGCGAGAAAGAGCAGGATTATCCGCTGCCCTTCGATGAGATTTCTCCGGCAAAATACGCTACCTGGAAAAATGGCAAGATAAACTTCCAGCAGATACAGGCCAACAGCAAGACCAGAATCGCGATGAACGAGAACTTCAAGCTAATCGAGGAAAGCGCAGAGCGCCTGAAAAAGCAGTCTGATAAGACAGAGCGTTCCCTGAAGCTGGAAAAATATATGGCAGAGGAGGCCAAAGCCGAGGCAATATCCAAGCGCTACGAGGCGGCCCAGAAAAACATACCTGTGCTGGACATCAAACGCCTGCAGCAAGATCTGCAAGCCCTGGGCACCGACACAGCCAAAGTGGCCCGCAGCAAAGAGTTTGTGAAAAGCCTTACGCAGGATGTGTATGTGGAGGAGGCAGTAGCAATCATCGAAAACGACCTGCATACAGTGGCAACAGTAAAGAAAGGCGTAAAATAAGCCTTCCCATACATATTTAAGAAAACGCCGGCTATGGTTTCATAGCCGGCGTTTTCTATATTAGCCCCTCACGTTTCCCATACCCTATGCGCTACCTATCTCACTCACACCGGACGATGCGTCCTCTCCTGCTAGTCTGCCTGCTCCAGTTGGTTTTTAGCGGCTGTGCAACCGACCCTGGCACTAAACAGATCCCTACGCAGGCAAGGGGCTTTATTGCGACTGAAGCCATGGTGGTCTCGGCACACCCGGAGGCCTCGCGTGTGGGCAAGGAGATTCTGCAACTGGGCGGCAATGCCTACGATGCCGCCATTGCCACACAGTTTGCCCTGGCGGTAGTGCTTCCGGCGGCAGGGAATATAGGAGGAGGGGGCTTTTTGGTATACCGCCAGCACACCGGAAAGGCCGGCACCCTGGATTACCGGGAAACAGCCCCAGCCGCCGCATCCGAAACCATGTACCAGGACAGTGCCGGGAATGTGGTGAATGGCCTGAGCACAGGCGGACACCTGGCAGTTGGCGTGCCCGGCACTGTAGATGGCATGGTGCAGTTGCACGGGCGGCTAGGCTCACTGCCCTGGGCCAGGCTTGTACAGCCTGCCATTGACCTTGCGGCAAAGGGAGTCGTGCTGACGGAAAAGGAGGCGGCAGGCCTTAACCGCACAAGGGAAAACTTCCTGCAGCACAACAAACACATCCCATACCTTACCCGGGAAAGCAACTGGCAGGCAGGCGATACGCTGCGCCACCCGGACCTTGCCCGCACCCTATCACGCATCCGCGACGAAGGCCGTGATGGCTTTTATACTGGCGTGACGGCCGACCTGCTGGTGCGCGAGATGCAACGCAGCAATGGCATCATCACACATCAGGATTTACAACGGTATGCTGCCGTATGGCGCGAGCCGGTAACAGGCCGCTACAAAAACTACCGGGTTATCTCTATGGCGCCGCCCTCCAGCGGAGGCGTAGCACTGCTGCAACTGCTCCAGATGGTGGCGCCTTACAACCTGCAGCGGTATGGATGGCAAAGCACCGAAACCATTCAACTCATGACGGAAGCGGAGCGCCGGGTATACGCAGACCGTGCCACCTATCTGGGCGACCCAGGGTTTGTAACGGTGCCTGTGCAGGAACTGCTCGACTCCGTTTACTTACGCCAGCGTATGGCCACCCTGGACCTAGCCAAAGCCACCCCCTCCACAGCGGTAAAAGCCGGTGAAATGCCTGTATATGAATCAGAGCAGACCACTCACTTCAGCATCGTGGATACGCAGGGCAACGCCGTGTCGGCCACAACCACGCTCAATGGCGCATATGGCTCTAAGGTAGTGGTGGAAGGCGCTGGGTTTCTGTTGAACAACGAGATGGACGATTTCAGCGTGAAGCCCGGCGTGCCGAACATGTTCGGACTGGTGGGAGGCAAAGCCAACGCCATCGCCCCCGGCAAGCGGATGCTCAGTTCCATGACGCCAACCATTCTGGAAAAAGACGGCAAGCTATACATGGTGGTGGGCACGCCCGGTGGCTCCACCATCATCACTTCCGTGTACCAGGCTATCCTGAATGTGGTGGCGCATGGCATGACAATGCAGGAAGCCGTGGCAGCGCCCCGCTTCCACCACCAGTGGCTCCCAGATGAGATACAGCATGAGCCCAACGCCATATCGCCCGAAGTACGGGAGGCCCTGCGCCATAAGGGGTATACCCTGCAGGAACGCGGGCCTTACGGTCGCGTTGATGCCATTTTAGTGCTGCCCGACGGTCGCCTGGAAGCCGGTGCCGACCCGCGCGGCGATGATGCCGCCGCTGGGTTCTAAGCTTCTGCCATACCTCAAAGTAAGTTATACCACCACTGCTCTTTAACTGTATAAAAGCTGAGGCCTGCCGCAAACGCGACAGGCCTCGGCAAAATCTATCCGGAACCAGGCTGGATTACTGCTTCAGCATCTTGCTTTTGAAAACCTCTTTCCTCGCCTTCACTTTCAGGACATAGAGCCCTTTTTAAAGTCAGCGGCTTACTGGCGCAGCAGCTGCTGCACGTTTTCCCGAGTCCCTGTAACAGTAAACAACTGCTTTCCTTCCATACCATACCCGTTCATCTGCGCGGCTCCGGTGCCATTCAGACCATAGGTGGTACAATCCCAGACTGCGTTTCGGTTAGACATACCGGAGCCAGTTGCGCTAACCGCTGTCACATTTTAGCCAGGGCCTGGGCCACATCCCGGATCAGGTAGTCCGGGTCCTCCAGGCCAACATAGAACCGCACGAGGTTGAAAGGTAGGTCCAGTTTCATTTCCTGGGAGGTATAGGCCGCCGACATCGGAAAAATGAGCGACTCGTGGCCACCCCACGAGGCAGCCATCAGGAAATGCTGCAGGCTGTCGCAGAACCGGTCTACCTGCTCCAAACTATCGGCGTGCAGCAACACCGAGAACTGCCCGGAGTTGGTGCGCATCTGCCGGTGCGCCAACGCATGTTGCGGGTGTGAGGGCAGAAACGGAAACAGCACCTGCGCTACTTTAGGGTGCGAAGCCAGATAAGCCACGACCTTTTGCGTGGAGTCCGCCACCCGTTCCATCCGCACGGGCAATGTGCGCAGCCCCCGGATAAACAGCCAGGCGTCGTGCGGCGACATTACCGCGCCCAGCGTCATATACTCCGCCTTGAATATTTTCTGAATACGCTCCCGCGAACCGCACACGATGCCGCCCATCACGTCGGAGTGTCCGCCAATGTACTTGGTACAGGAATGGACCACTAAATCGATGCCGAAAGAAAGCGGGTTCTGGTGCAGCGGGGAGGCAAAGCTGTTATCGATGATGGTGGCGCAGTTGTGCTTTCGGGCAAGGGCTGCCACTGCGGCCAGGTCCTGCAGCTCGAAGGTGAACGAGGTGGGGCTCTCGAGATAAAACAGGCGCGTGTTTGGCCGGATCGCGCGTTCGAAGTTGGCTGTGTCGCTTCCGTCCACCTGCGTCACGTCCACGCCAAAGCGCGGGAGAAAGCGCTGCATCAGCGTCTTGGTCCAGGTATAGGTGCGTTTTACGCATACCACATGGTCACCGGCCTTCACCTGCGAGAGCACGGCAGCCGCCACGGCCCCCATGCCACTCCCAAACGCGATCGCCTCCTCGGCCCTCTCCAGCGCAGCCAGCTTCTTCTCCAATATCGATACAGTGGGGTTGTTGCCACGGGTATATAGGTGCGCGTCTGCCTCGTGCCGCATTTTATACCGCATTTCGGCCACTGTGTTGCTGGCAAAGTTGCTGGTCTGCAGAATGGGTGGTGCCACCGCATCATAGTACTTTCCGCGCTCCTCCCCCAGTTCGTTGATGATGTATGATAAATCCATAGAAGTGATATGTACAACGTAAACCCGGCAATCAGAAATTATATGATGTATGAGAACAGCATCAACTTAAACTATGGTGTCATCCTCATCCTATAAAAAAGTGCAGTCAAAAAATCAATCTATAATTTTCGGGCTCGCATCAATCCAACCACACATTTCCGTGAATACTTTTTATCAGAATGCCTTTAAATCCCGTCTCGCTATACTCTTTTACTCCGCCCAAGCACTTTGCGTTCCGTGGCTTTTTTGTACGCCTGCACGGGTATAAAAGCCCTCTGCTCCCGCCTGTTTCAGGCATGTAGCTGGCTTCGTTTCCCCAGTTTTATACCTCCTCACAAATTTTTCAAAATTAATTTATAACACGCTGATTTACAGCGGTATAATTTTGCTAAAATACTACAAATATTAGCATTCCCTGCAACTGTTATACCCCCCAAACTGTTATAAATGCATGAAAGAGAAAGAAGAAGAAAACGTGGTTTCGATGTATCCGGAGGAGCAGAGAGAAACTGACAAAGAGTGGCAGAAGTCGATTCCGGCACAGGTGTTTCTGAACTACTTTTTTGCGATCAATTACCATATCCAGCACTTCACCGACAACGGCCTGGACCACCTTGCTTTCTTCCGGGAGGCGAAGCCGGAGCTGAGCGAGCAGGACGTGGCCGCCGTGAAACAACTGTTGCTCAATTGCTGGAGCACCGAGTATGCGTTGCGGGCCACCGCCGAACTGGGAGACGAGGCGTATATGCGCAATGCCCTCCACTGGACGTTTCCGCAGGCCTACTATACTGTCTTTTCGGGCCTGCAGGCTTTCCTGCGCACGCGTGGGGTTACCTCCGGCCACGAGGCGCTTGTGCTGCGCGAGGCAGGCCGCCTGGTGGTGAAAAACGCCTACCCGCGTGCCATTAGCTTTTACGCCTCGGGCCATTACGGTCACTTTAACATACATCGCCTGCCGCTGGCGCACTACAAGCCGGGCCTGCAGATTGCGGGCAAGGAACTGGAGGCGCAGGCCCAGGTAGGGCAGTTTTTGCGCACCACCCGCCGGCAAAAAGCGAAGGCCGTGCGCCAGCAGGTGCAGGCAAACCCGGCCACTGCCATCCGCAGCACTCGCACCGGCGAGACCCTGCAGAAGTTTGGCCCGCAGCACTGGCAGCAGCTGACCTGGCGCGTGGGCTATACCACCCTGTTCGACCTGATGGCGCGGCTGCGCATTTCCTCTTCGCACCGCGAGATCGAGCGCTTTGTGCAGGCCGACATCGACTTTAAGCTTTTCCATGAGTCGCTGCTGCAGATCGTGAGCTACCTCAACGGCATCCACGAGGGGTATGTGGCACAGGCGCTGGGCATCGCGGAGTACACGGCATTTGTGCAGGAGCTGCCGCAGCACCTGCAAGGCTCCTTTGTGGCCGCCAGAATGCACGAGCGTATCAAGCCACTCTTCGGTGATGAGTTCCGGCTGGGACAGGCAGCCTAGGCTCGCCCACTTTAGCTATCTTTCCGGCTCCCGTAGGTTCTCCTGCGGGAGCTTTTTTATTTCGAACAATTGAATTTTAAATAGATGACGAAATGAATTTTAACGATGAAGAAGTGACCACTGTATAAGCAGGCAAATGGACATTATACATCGTCTCCAACCTGGAGCGTTTGCAGTAGGCAGCTATATTTTTTCGACTTTATCAGCACCTACAGTGCAGCAATTCAACAATCAAGAATTAATTATTTAAAAGCTGCCATTTATTTCCGAATTTCGCAGATTGTTAAAACGACCACCATTAGTTAAGATAGCATGCAATTGAGCGAACAGGAACTACGCAGACGCCACGAGCGCGAAGAGTTGGAGAAGATGGGCATCAACCCATACCCCTCTGAAACATTTGAAGTTACTGCCACTGCCAAAGAGATAAAGGAAAATTTCGATAAGGAAAAGAACAACTACCAGGAGGTAAGCCTTGCTGGCCGGCTGATGAGCCGCCGCGTGATGGGGAAAGCCTCTTTTGCGGAGCTGATGGACAGCACAGGCCGTATCCAGATTTACGTGTCGCGCGATGACATTGCACCCGGCGAGAACAAGGATATGTATAACACCGTGTTCAAGAAGATGCTCGACATCGGTGACTTCATCGGTATAAAAGGCCATGTGTTTGTGACGCAGGTTGGCGAGACATCGGTTCACGTAACAGAGCTTACGGTGCTCACGAAATCGCTGAAGCCGCTGCCGATTGTGAAGCGCGAAATAGATGAGAACGGCGTGGAGCACGTGTACGACGCTTTCAGCGACCCGGAGCTGCGCTACCGCCAGCGCTACGTGGACATGATCGTGAACCCGCAGGTGCGCGAGACGTTCAAAAAACGTACGCAGTTGGTGAACTCCATGCGCACCTTCCTGAGCGACAAAGGCTACCTGGAGGTGGAAACCCCTATCCTGCAGCCGCTGTACGGAGGTGCCGCCGCCCGCCCTTTTAAAACGCACCATAACACCCTGGACATGACGCTTTACATGCGCATTGCCAACGAGCTATACCTGAAGCGCCTGATCGTGGGCGGTTTCGACGGTGTGTTTGAGTTCGCAAAGGACTTCCGCAACGAAGGTATGAGCCGTTTCCACAACCCGGAGTTCACGCAGGTGGAGCTATACGTCGCCTATAAAGACTACAACTGGATGATGGACCTGGTGGAGGCGATGGTGGAGAAAGTAGCCCTCGACCTGCACGGCAAAACAGAGGTACAGGTTGGCGAGAACATCATCAACTTCCAGCGCCCCTGGAAGCGTTTCACCATGTTCGAGGCGATTGAGCATTTCACTAAGATCGATATCTCGGAGATGGAAGAGCCCGAGCTGCGCCAGACTGCCGAAAGCCTGGGCATCAAGATCGACCCTAGCCTGGGCAAAGGCAAGATCATTGACGAGATTTTCGGCGAGACCTGCGAGCCATACCTCATCCAGCCTACCTTCATCACGGACTACCCTGTAGAGATGAGCCCGCTGGCCAAGAAGCACCGCAGCAAGCCCAGCCTGGTAGAGCGCTTTGAGGCCATCTGCAACGGCAAGGAAATCTGCAACGCCTTCTCTGAGCTGAACGACCCGATTGACCAGCGCGCCCGCTTTGAGGAGCAGTTGGAACTAGGCAAGCGCGGCGACACAGAGGCCATGGTGCTGGACGAAGACTTCCTTCGCGCCCTGGAGTACGGCATGCCGCCAACTGCAGGCCTTGGCATTGGCATCGATCGCCTTAGCATGATCATGACCAACTCGCACTCTATACAGGATGTGCTGTTTTTCCCGCAGATGAAACCGGAAAGACAAGAGAAAAAGGAAGAGGAAAAATAGATTGCCCCATACGCAAAAAGGAAGCGCCTGCTATAGTCATATAGCAGGCGCTTCCTTTTTTATACCCTGGGCGGGTGCCTGGCCTAACGGTTCGGCGTGTTACCCGGTTTGTTGGAGGTCGTGTCTTTCGCATCGTTAATCATACTCTTCACCTCCTGGTCAGAGTGCTTGTTGGTATCGGTGTATGGGCTTTTCTGCACATTGCCAGCGGTTGTGGCAGTTCGGCCGGTGCTTTCCGTGGCTGGGAGCGTAGGTGCCTCGTTTACATGTGCATTTGTCTTGCCGTCTTTCTTCGTCAGTTTTTCGGTCCAGCTGCTGGCTTTTTCTTTGCCGGAGGTATAGCTCTTGCTCACCTGGTCTCCTAACTTAGAAGCGGAGTCTGCCACTTTTTTGCGCATTACGTTTCCTTTCTCCGGGGCCAGCAGCACTCCTGCCAGCGCACCCACTGCGGCACCTGCCACCAGGCCCATGGCTAATCCGCCTCCGCTGCTCTTTTTGCCTGTATCCTTTTGCTTCATCTGTCGGACAGAGGTAGCGTTTGTGGTATAGTTTGATTTGCTCTCACCAAGTGATCTGCATTCCATGTCAGTCTTCATCGTCTTTTTTTGGGTTATAAGATTCTATTCGCTTCTAATTCAGGCCTCTGTTTAGCCTTGGCCTGAAACTGTTTTAACGAAAGAGCAGGCAATAAGTTAGCACCGCACTTTTATAAAAGCATTCGCGCCTGCCCTTTTGCAAGAGCAGGCGCGAGCATATGATTTCGGCAAGCCGATATCATATAATTTAGGTATGATGTTGCTTAGGAAGCGCTTCTGCCAGTAGAGCCAGTATTTGAACTTCCACCAGTAGAGCCAGTGGAGCCAGTAGAAGCACCACCTGTTGAGCCTGTAGACGCTGAGCCAGTAGAAGAAGCACCTGTGGAAGCAGAACCGGTAGAAGAAGCATTGCTTCCACCTGATTTATCGCCTTTCACGGCGTTGCTCACGTTGGAATACGCCTCATCGCTCATGTTCTTGATCTCATCCAAGCCAGCCTGCAAATTCTTCTCCAGATCTTTGCTCAGTTTGCCAGCCCATTTTTTCACGCTCGTACGCGTTGCTTCTCCAGTGTCTGGCGCCATCATCAAACCAGCAATTACACCGGCACTTGCACCAGCTAGCATCGCTAGCAATATCTTTCCGCTATTATCTTTCATAGTTTTAATTTGTTATAAATTTACTTTGGTTATCTCTGAAGTTTTTTTCGTGTGTTTTTAATAACGTTCAAGTATAAATTAAGTTATACCTATACTAAAATTCTGTCATCCTGAACACGACCATGTAAAGAAAACCCCGGAGGATGTAAAAACGCGCTTTGGTTTATTTAGTGATTTTAGAGATCAGTTCCACGATCTCATCCTTTGTCTTTCCCAGGCGGGTCTGCAACCGGCCAAGCAGCTCCTGCTCGCCTCCCTCCTGATAATCCAGGTCATCTTCCGTCAGTTCATCGTAGTTGTTGCGGAGCTGGGCGCGCACGTCATCCCAGGATCCGTGCATTACGAGCTGGTCATCGGCTGGGCTTTGCTTTTTGCCTGCCTTGGCCTTCAGGTTCGTCGTCCAGCGCTTGAGTGTCAAGTTTAACTCGTCTCCAGCCTCTGTCAGGCTTTGGCGCACGTTCTCGCGGGATGAGCGGCCGTCTTCGGGGGCCAGCAGCACACCGGCGATGATACCGGCACCTAAGCCCGCCAGCGATGCCATTAAGATTTTTCCACTATCCTTGTTCGGATTGTTCATGTGTTCTGGGTTAAATAAAAAGATACATTTCAATGCTTTGGCGCATGCCAGGGCAGTTTTACGGATATCCGCAGAATAAAACCTGCACTCCGCCTATATTTTGATAGTTTTGTGCATTGGAAATACATACGGTTTCGGCCATACTTGGTTAATGTGCGCACACCAAGCACACTGACAGCGTATAAAGGCCTGTACCATACCTCCCTCCTGATGAAACAACTATTTCTCCCTGCGTTTGCGCTTCTGGTTAGCGGGTTGCTTTCCTGCGCGAACCGGCAAAGCGCGCAACCCGCCTGCATCGACCCCGCTAAAATTAACCCCGATGGCATTTGCACCATGCAGTATGACCCTGTATGTGGCTGCGACGGCAAAACGTACAGCAACGCCTGCATGGCCGACAATGCGGGTATCACGGCATACACGCAGGGCCCCTGCAGCGGCAAGTAACGCAGCGTTTTCTAATAACTGATTTATACCCCTAATTTTGACTACTATGAACGAGAAAAAATATTTTAAGCAGACTAAGCCTTTCCGGGTGCCCACCACCGACGGGAAACTGATTGAAGAGCACTTCGGCCACGCATCCACTCGAACCGGTGGGTTTAGTGTGGCACACATGGTGGCACCGCCGCATTGGGGCGAGCCGCACCAGAAACCGGAGTTCGACGAGATCACCATCGTGACGCGGGGCCGCAAGCTGATCGAGATAGACGGCGAGGAGGTGGAGGTGAAAGCCGGAGAGTCGCTACTGATCAAGGCGGGGGCCCGCGTGCGCTACGCCAACCCGTTTGATGAGGAGGCCGAGTACTGGTCTGTCTGCATCCCGGCCTTCGATATTAGCACCGTGCATCGGGAGGAAGATTAATCTCTTTTCAAACCAAAGCAAACATGAATCCCAACCATACCCACTGAACCATACTCACTGAACGCTGTATGAAACAAATCTCTATGCTACTTCTCGGCACTGCCCTCACGGCGGGTGCCTGTACCCAAACTCCTGCCAGCACCGCTTTAGAGGCACCCAGCCAGCACGAGCTACAGCTTGCCTCGATCAGCCAGGAAGAACTGCGCAAGGACCTTTTTGAATTATCCAGTGATGCGATGCGCGGCAAGCGGGCCGGTACCGTTGATGAGCTGCGGGCAGCGGCCTGGGTGGCGGAACAGGCCCGCAACGCTGGCCTGGAGCCTGCCGGAGAGGACGGCACCTACTTCCAGTTCTTTCCTATCAGTCGCATGCGGGTTGCCGACAACAGCACGATCAGCATCAACCAAAAGCCGGCCAAACTCTGGCAGCAGGTATGGGTTACCAACCCCGCTGAAACTCGCCTCGACGCCCCGGTGGTATGGCTAAACTCGTTGGCCGATACCGCGAAGCACAACCTAAAAGGCAAAGTAATCGCGATGCTGTTGCAGGCGCCAGAACCTTTGCCGGCCGCAGGCATGAGCCTCTGGAACTATAGGTATGTGGCATCGGCCTTACGACAGCAAAGTAACGCCCTTAAAAACCAAAAGGCGGCTGCTATCCTGCTGGTAACAGATCCGAAAACCGAGGGTGACTTTGGCTTTATGGGCCACGTGTTTGAGGAAGGCACCTATGCGCTGGAGAGTGATGCCAGACGGCAAAACAACAGCGCTCCGGTGTTGCTGGCGCACGCTTCCATCGCGCCGAGCCTGCAACAAGCGGGCGCAAAACTCACCACCGACATCAGAGTAGACACCTATACCTACCCGTCGATGAATGTGGTGGCCAAAGCTCCCGGCTCCGATCCTAATTTAAAAGAAGAGTATGTGCTCTTCAGCGGCCACCACGACCACGACGGTATCGGTGCTCCCGTAGACGGCGATTCTATTTATAACGGTGCCGACGACAATGCTTCTGTAACAGTGGCCCTGTTGGCCATCGGGCGCAGTTGGGTGAAGAATCCCGGCAAGCGCTCGGCTTTGTTTGTGTGGCATGGCGCGGAAGAACGCGGCCTGTTTGGTTCCCGTTGGTTCGTGGAGCACCCCACCGTGGACAAGAGCAGCATTGTAGCGGTGCTGAACGGCGACATGATCGGGCGCAACGCCCCGGACTCTGCCGCCCTGCTGGGTTCCATACCGCCACACCGCAACTCCAACGAGTTAGTGGACATGGCCCTGCAGGCAAACAAGCAGCACACCAATTTCAGCATCGATACTTCCTGGGACGAGGCAAGCCACCCGGAGAACTGGTACTTCCGCAGCGACCATTTGCCTTACGCCCAGGCGGGTATCCCAGCCATATTCTTCACCACGCTCCTGCACCCCGATTACCATACCCCCCGCGATGAGGCAGAGCGAATAGACCTGGAGAAACTGACCAGAATGACCCGCTGGATGTATGCCACGGGCTGGACCGTTTCAGAAACGCCTGAGCGCCCTACCGTAGATCCCAACGCTAAACTGGAACGATAGATATTGCTGAATAGAAATGAACAGTTTGTGCTCTCAAGCCCCGGTGAGGGAGGACAAGCATAACCACATGTTGGGAGGTATAAGAATTAAGATATGAAGAAAATACACACCATCTTCTTTGTGTTGTTTTTGATAAGCTGTATTGTAAAAGAAACTGAGGAAGAATCTGTTGTCCAACATCAAGATGGCACTTCTTCACCAGCAGTTGAGTCAATGTACTCAGGTATTCAGCCATTATATACTGAAGAGGATATAAAAGGTATATGGACTTCAGGAGAATCTGAAAACGCAAGCTTTAGTATCGAGGAAGACTCAATACTGTTTGTGGACGCATTCGAATACTTGAAATATGAATTCAGAAATGATACTCTAATTTACATTGAAGATGGTGTTTCCTTTTTTAAAACAAGAGTAATAAAAGCGGACAAAGATTCTTTAGTAACTTCCAACGAGGATGGAATCCGTAGATTGTGGAGATTTAAAGATTAGAACGTTGGCACGAAAATTACATCTCCCAACACAACCTACAAGGTAGCTTCGCCACCTCATAGCCTAACCCGATATAATAGGAAAGGGCCTCTGTTGTAGTAGCAGAGGCCCTTTCCTATTATGAACTCAGTAGACCGAATTACTTCTGCATCGAGTTGATGATATCTTCGGAGATGCCCATGCTGCTGAAGCCACCGTCGTGCATCAGGTTCTGCATCGTCACCATTTTGGTCAGGTCAGAGAACAGGGAGATGGTATAATCGGCGCAGGCCTCAGCGGACGCGTTGCCAAGCGGCGACATTTTATCAGCATAGTCATAGAACACGTCGAAACCGCCCACACCCGTACCGGCAGTTGTTTTGGTCGGCGACTGGGAAATGGTGTTTACGCGCACGTTCTTCAGTTTGCCTAAGCGGTAGCCGTAGTTACGGGCAATCGACTCCAGCACTGCCTTCGCTTGCGACATATCGGTATAATCAGGGAACACGCGCTGTGCCGCGATGTAGGACAGGGCCACGATAGATGACCACTCATTCAGGGCATCCTGCTTCTCAGCCACCTGCATCAGCTTATGGAAAGAGAGCGCAGACACGTCCAGCGTCTTCAGGAACCAGTCGTAGTTCAGGTCGCCGTAAGACTTTCCTTTGCGGATGTTCGGGCTCATACCTATTGAGTGCAGCACGAAGTCGATCTTGCCGCCCAGTATCTCCTGCGACTTGGTAAACAGGTTCTCCAGGTCTTCCACAGACGTTGCATCCGCCGGTACGATCTCTGCGTTGCACTCCTCTGCCAGCTTCTTGATCTCACCCATACGCATGGCAAGCGGGGCGTTTGTCAGCACGAACTCAGCGCCTTCCTCATGGGCGCGCTTGGCTACCTTCCAGGCAATCGACTTTTCGTCGAGGGCGCCAAAAATGATTCCTTTCTTTCCTTTTAGCAGGTTATAGGACATGTCTTCTATATGTTTTTATGATTTACCGCAATTAAGGCAGCAATATAGCAATATCTCCTTACAGTGAAAGCAACTCTTTCGCACTTTGATAGGCGTTGGCGCTTGGGTTGGCCCCTGCAATCATGTGCGCGATTTCGTTCACCCGCTCTTCCTCGTTCAGTTTGCGCACCCGGCTGATGGTGCGCTCGGCGGTGTCCTCTTTATACACAAAGTAATGCGAGTTGCCCTGCGCGGCAATCTGCGGCAGGTGCGAGATGGCGATAATCTGGTGCTTCTGCGCCATTTGCTGCATCATCTTGCCCACTTTCACGGCCACCTCCCCGGATATACCCGTGTCGATCTCATCAAACACGATGGTCGGGAGTGCGGTTTTATCGGCCAGCATATACTTGATACTCAGCATCAGGCGCGAGAACTCACCACCCGATGCGGCCTTAATAAGCGTTTGCGGCTGTGCGCCTTTGTTGGCGCTGAATAGGATGTTGATATCGTCGGTGCCCGTTGGCGTTGGCTCCACTTCGTTGTGCTGGATCACGATGCGGGCGTTTGGCATCCCCAAATCCGCCACTAGCACATAAAGCTCCTGCTCGAAGGTATCGAAGGAGGCGCGGCGGCGCTCCGACAGCACAGCGGCTTTCTCTTTCACATCCTGCTCGGCTTTTTTCATGGCCTTCTCGGTGTTGGCAATGGCTGTGTCCAGGTTCAGGACGCTGCCCACCTTGTCCTCCAGTTCGCGCTTTATGCTCAGCAATTCGGTATTGGTTTGCACCTGGTGCTTGCGCTGCAGGGTATAAATCAGGTTCAGCCGCTCCTGCACCTCGATGGTTCGCTCCGGATTAGCCTCGGTGTTGCGCTCGGCATCCTCCAGTTCCCCGGCAATGTCGTTCAGCTCGATCATGCAGCTCTCGGTACGGGTGCGCAGCTCATCATACTTCGCCGAGAATTGCGCCAGCTGCCCGATGAGATGCACCGTGTCTTTCAGGGCTGAGGTAATGTTAAACTCCGACTCGGTGAGGCTTTGCACCGCCTGCGTCAGCTTCAGTTTGATGTCCTCGGCGTTTTCCAGCTGTTTCAGCTCCTCCTCCAGCTCTTCCTGCTCCTTTTCCTGCAGGCCCGCCTCATCGAGCTCGTTCAGCAGAAAAGCGTGGTAGTCATGCTCTTTCTGGGCCTGCGCCAGTTGGTCGGTCAGCTTCCTGAAATCGGTTTGCAATTTTTTATACTGGCGATACGCCTCGTTGTACTTGCGCAGGTATGATAAATT
The DNA here is from genome assembly GCF_022601975.1 of Pontibacter sp. E15-1. Classification (GTDB taxonomy): domain Bacteria; phylum Bacteroidota; class Bacteroidia; order Cytophagales; family Hymenobacteraceae; genus Pontibacter. The sequence goes on along the minus strand of NZ_JAKVIR010000017.1, from coordinate 113,306 downwards.
GCCCGCGTATACATCAAAAGTGGTGTTGCCCATGGCGGCCGTGTTTCCGGCATATATGTCCAGGATGTTGAGCTGGTAGCTGGTGTCGCCGAGTTGCAGGGTGTCGTGCTGCGAGTGCACGTCCATCAGGTTCTCCCCTATCTTCCGGATCACGTCCAGCGTCACGGGCGTGTCGTTCACAAAAGCACGGCTCTTCCCGCTGGGGCTGATCTCGCGGCGCAGGATACACTGGTCATCATAGTCGAGGTCCTCTTTCACGAAAAGCTCCTTGAGGTTATAGCTCGATATGTCGAACACGCCCTCAATCACGCACTTTTCGTCCTGCTTGAAAAGGAGTTTGGAGTCGGCGCGGTTGCCCAGCAGCAGGCCAATCGCCCCCAGCATGATGGACTTCCCCGCGCCTGTCTCGCCTGTGATGATATTGAGCACCGGCGATGGGTTCATCTCCAGCTTCTCGATCAGGGCGTAATTTTTTATTCTAAGATCTACCAGCATATACTAAGACACAAGACTATAGACATAAGGCACAAGACTTTTGGCCTATGCTAAAGTTCGAAAATTCTGTTGAAATATAAAGTAAGAAAAGCGACGCAAGTTGCACGACACAGGATACACGATGCTATCATTGAAATCCTGCGGCTTGGCACAACCATGCTTCAAGATGCTAATAAGGCGCCTCGAAGTCATAGATTATTTCTTCCACGTCATCAAGCGGCATGGTATGCTTGCTGAAGCGCTGGTCCTGCAATTGGAGCTCTTCGGCTGTCAGGTGCAGGAGATGGCCCTGCATAACCACTCTGCTGCGCAGCACCACCTGCACTGTTTGCCGCTCGAGCAACTCTGATGTGTGCGCCTCAATGTCTTTTCTGAAGATGCGTTTCTGCCGCTTGCCCATGAGCATATAGGTATAAATCCGGCCTCGCTGCCGGGGGCGTGAAGATACGCCGATTTAGCGGGATTCTAAAAAAATTAGCGTTTTAGCAAAACGTTGTACTTGGTGTTGTTGGTGGGGTCTACCTGCGTCAAGATCGTGAAGGCCTGCTGCTTCTGCGCCGGGGCTGCAGTCTTGAACATGTTCGTCAGCTCGTCTGCCTTCGCATCGAAGAACGCGCGCAGGATAGCGGCGTTGGGTTTCTGGCGCTGCAGGCGTTGCAGACTCTCTAAGAAGGTAAGCACAGTGCCGCGCGCTTCTTCCGGGTTCTCCGCCATACGGTCCAGCCCCAGGCGGTGCATGTTGTAGATGCCCTCGCGGTAGGGTATAAACTGTGGGTCCTGGAGGTTGTCGATCAGCCAATAGCGGTTCCGGTTCCCGTCAAACGCCTTCCAGCCCGGATAGCCCGCGCCCTGCGACGCGGCAATGTTCAGGATGCCCCTTGCCTTGTCGAACGACGGGGCCCCGCCCAAACGGCCAAAGCTGTCGTTGTCCATCCCCACAATCATGTAGGCATAAAAGGCCAGCATGGAGGAAAGGTTGGAGGTATAGTTGTTCTCGGCGAAATCGAGGGGCTGCGCCGTGGTGTAGCGGAAGGTCCAGTCTTTGTCGATAAAAGAGAAGAGCGTGGACTCGTAGGCGGTTCCGTAGGCTGGCCGCACCGACACCACCTGCACGTTTGCCTGAAAGGTGCCGATCTCGGGCATGTCCGTCAGGTTGATGAGGATACGGCACTTGATGCGCTCGTCGGGGCGGTAGGGCTGCTCGCTCCAACGGCGGTTGTTCATAAACTCGTAGATGCTGTTCTGCATGTCCGCGAACAGCTGCCGGTCCGTGTACTGTACTTGATCGCTGTTCACCACCACATCGCACTGCAGTTCCTGCGCCCTGGCCACCCAGGCCGTGCAAAGCAGCAGCAGCAATACAAATACGTTCTTAGCCATGTACTCGGTCCCAGATTAAGTTGATGATATCCTGCGCCACCGCTGTCTTCTTCTTCAAGTCGAAAGCCGTCGTCGCGTGTTGCTCCAGTATGGTGATCTTGTTGGTGTCGTGCCTGAAGCCAGCCCCCGGATCGTTCAGGGAGTTCAGCACGATCATGTCCAGGTTCTTCTTTTGCAGCTTTTCCAGGGCGTTGGCACTTTCGTCGTGCGTTTCGAGGGCAAAGCCCACCGAGAACTGCCCCGCCTTTTTGCGCTGGCCCAGGGCCGCTGCTATATCAACGTTCTTAACCAGTTCAATCGTCAGCTCGTTCCCGGATTTTTTGATTTTTCTGGCGGCGGCCGCTTTCGGCTTGTAGTCGGCCACGGCGGCGGCAAACACCAGGATGTCGGCAGCGTCCACCAGCTCAAGCACGGCCGCATACATTTCGTCGGCGGTGGTGACGTGCGTTACCGTGATGTTGGGGTGTTGTGCCTGTAGGTTGGTAGGCCCGGACACCAGTTGCACCGAGGCTCCGTGGGCAGCGAAGCACTCGGCCAGCGCATACCCCATTTTACCGGTCGAGTGATTGCCGATAAAACGAACCGGGTCAATCGGCTCGTGCGTGGGCCCCGCCGTCAGGAGTACGGTCTTGCCTTTAAACGATCTTTCCGTCACCGCTGAAGAAGTTCTGAAGTGCCTGTACTATTTCCTCGGGCTCGGCCATGCGCCCCTGGCCCACCAGTCCGCTGGCCAGTTCGCCGTAGCCCGCCTCGATGATGCGGTTGCCATACCCCCGCAGCTTCGTGAAGTTGCTCTGCACCGCCGGATGCTGGTACATATCCAGGTCCATGGCAGGGGCCACAAACACAGGGCAGCGAGCCGACAGGTATGTGGCCGCCAGCAGGTTGTCGCAGAGGCCGTTGGCGATTTTGGCCGCCGTGTTCGCGCTGGCCGGGGCAATCACGAGGGCATCGGCCCACAGGCCCATGTCCACGTGGTTGTTCCACACGCCGGTCTGATCCCGCACAAAATCGGTGAGCACGGGCCGCCTGGAGAGTGTGGCTAACGTGAGCGGGGTAATAAAAGCAGAAGCAGAAGTAGTCAGGATCACCTGAACTTCTGCTTCCGCTTTAACGAGTAAACGAACCAGCACGGCCGCCTTGTAGGCTGCGATGCTCCCGCAAACTCCCAATATGATTTTTTTGCCCTGCAGCATTCGCCTGCCTTACAGGGAGGTCTCCTCCTGCGTCTCTTCGTCCGGCGTTCTTACGTAAACCTTCTCTTCCAGGAACTCCTCAATGGCCAGGTTAGTGGGCTTTGGCAGGCGCTCATAGTACTTGGATATCTCGATCTGCTCGCGGTTCTCGAACACTTCCTCCAGGTTGTCGACGGTAGTGGCGAACTCCGCCAGTTTGGAGTTCAACTCTTCTTTCAGCTTCACTGAAATCTGGTTGGCTCTTTTAGAGATTACTGCCACAGACTTATACACGTTGCCGGTTTGCTCTGCAAAGTCGGCCATGTTGCGGGTAACGATAGATGATGAAACTATTGCCATATGTGTATTCTTTATGAATTCTCTTTGTTGTTTTTTCTGATTCGCGCCAGCTCGTTCCGTGTCTGGTCATAAAACTGCTCTGCATCGCGCTTATACCGACTTTCCGGGTATTGGTCCACGAAGCTCTGGAAATAGTCGATGGCCTGGTCAAAGCGCTCTTCCTGCTTGTTCAGCACACTTTCCATCGCAAACCGGTACTGCGACTCCAGTTTCAGGAAAGCAGCTTCCTCGCTATACGGGGAAGAGGCGTGCTCGCGCTGGAAATTATTGAACGCCACCACCGCCGAGCGCCAGTAGCGCAGCTGGTAGTATAAACGGGCCTGGTTAAACTCTTTCTTGTCCAGCTTTACATACAGCTCCTCGATGGTTTTGTTCGCCTCCTCCACATACGCGCTGGCCGGGTAGCGGGTCACAAACTCCTCAAAGGCCTGAATAGCCGTGATGGTCGGGGTCTGGTCTTCCTCGTAGCTGGGCGACTGCTGGTACAGCGACTTCGCCTGCATGTAGGTGGCCTCCTCAGCAAAGGGGCTGCGCGGATACGTGGTGAAGAACGTCCGGAAATACGCATCGCTCAGGATGTAGTTCCCCTGCTTGTAATGTGCCTGGGCCTGGATAAACTGGGCGTTCTCGGCTTTGTCTGTACCTGCCAGCAATGGCGCGATCTGGTCCAGGAGCTGCGAGGAACGGTAGTACTCCTCGTTCTCGTAATACTTGAGCGCTGCCTCGTATTTCTTGGTTACGTCGTTGCTCTTCAGAAGCTTCTGGAAGTTGCTACAGCCACTGGCAAGCAGCAACAGGCAGAAGAGTACTGCGGTATGTAAAAAGCCTTTATTCATGAACAGGCAAAATTATAGAATATCCGTATGATTTACAAAAATGAAATGGCAAACACGGCTTTATCCGCCGCATAGCTTAATTTTTATTTTTCAGGAAGCCCCTTTTGGGCTTTTTGGGGCTTGGGGCAGCCTCCTCTTTCGCTGGGGCTGGCTTTTTCCGGACCTCGGCGGTTGTGGCCGGGGCGGCCTTCACCTTCGGTGCCGGCGGCGTGGCGGCGGGCAAGGGCTTTTGGCTCAGCACCTGCTCCCGCGTGGGCCGCAGCTCTTCCATCCAGGCAAACCCCTCCAACTGCTTCTCCTCCTCCTTCAGCTCGTGGGGGGGTATAAAACTGGCATCGGGCTGCATCAGAAACGCAATCGTCTTCAATTTATTTTCCGCGAACTTCAGCACCATGTCGCTGCAAATGGCCTTGTTCATACCAGTCAGGATCGTATCGCCCTGCAAGGCATAGTACAGGCTTTCGCTGTTGCCATTCACATCCACGCGCCGCAGGTCGCCGCTCTGGAAAAAGGCGGTCATGTCGCGGCCCTTCACCTGATTGTGGTTCTTCAGCGTGTCTTGCGTCGCGATGAAGGCATTGCTGTAGAGGTACATCTTGTCGATGGTCTTGTTGCGCAACTCGATGTGGATCGTGTCGGACTCCATCTGGCTGTTGTCGCTCCACAGCACCGGCTGCACATTCAGGTGCATCACCGAGTCGGTGCGGTTATAGCTCAGCGAGTCGGCCTTCCCCTGCAAATCCGACTTGTAAATCCGGACGTTGGGGTAGGCAAACACCATGCTGGCGGAACCGGGTGCCTTGGCCTCGCGGGAGTACAGCGTGTCTGCCGCCATAAACAGGGTGTCTTTGTCCAGCTTGGTTTCCATCAGGGCGCGGCCGCCATACACCTTCGCTTCGCCCCTGTCGCGCCAGTAGCGGCCCACCTGGCCACGTATGGTCACGTCGTCCTTCAGCGAGCGCAGCGTTACGTTCTTCTCGGCGTAGCCATACCCTTTGTTCTGGTCATAGAATAGCTTGTCGCCGCCCAGCCGGTATTCTTTGGTCAGGATGTAGGCGTTGCGGCCAAAGTTGGAGATTTTGGTGAGCGTGTTGTAGATGCCCTCCTCCGCGTACAGATCGCCCTGCTGCCCTTTAATGATGGTGGGGCCCTGGAAGTATACCACCTTGCTCAGGGTGTTGTACCGCATGTTTTCGGAGGTGATGTTGTAGTCTTTGGTGGTGACGCGCACATTCTGCTGGAAGGTATACATCTTGGAGGTCACGTCGTAGGAGCCGATGCGGCTTTGCAGGCGGTTCTCCGGGTCCACGATCACGCCGCCCTCGGTGTATACCGCCGTTTTTGCATTCAGGTCATAGTCCAGGCTGGGCGTGGTCAGGGTCATGCGCGGGTCCCGCATCACCACGTTGCCGGTTATTTTAGAGGTTCGCTTGTTGCCGTCGTATATGGCGTGGTTGCCTGTAATGGTCACGGTGTCGGCCTGGTTGATGCGCACATTGCCGAAGGCCTCCAGCAAATCAGTTTCCTTGTAGCGGTATACCGAGTCGGCAGAGAGCGTAGTATCTTTCTGCTTGAACTGCACCTTGCCGTATAGCTTGTCGATCCGCTGCCCGTTAAAGACACCGCCCACCAGCGAGTCGGTGCCCGGCAGGAGCTGCACCTTGTCTGACTGCCCTTGCGGCAATGTAGGCTGCTGCCGTTGCTCCACCTTTGGCTTGGGCGGCTGGGGCGCTTGCTGCAGTTTTGGCTTGGGCGGCTGCGCTGGCCGCTCCTGCGCGAAAACCGCAAACCCAAGCAGGGTAAAGACAATAGAAAACAGTAGTTTTGTGAGCTTCATTTAGTATATGGATTCAAGACACAGGACGCAAGACATAAGATTTTGTAAAGAAAGAGCACATTGCCTGCCCTTTTTAAAACCTGCGGAAATACTCGCACACTCAGGTTTTACCACTTGTCTTGTGTCTTGTGTCTAATATCTTGTGTCTGATTGTAACTGTCAAAATTAGAAAAAAATTACCAGCCGCTGCCTTATGCTACAGAAAGTTTCAGCTTATATACACTCCCACAGCCTCTGCCAGCCGGAGAGCAGAATACTGGCTGCCGTGAGCGGCGGCATCGACTCTACCGTGCTCTGCGAGGTGCTGCACCAGCTTAAATACGATTTCGCGGTGGCCCACTGCAATTTCGGGTTGCGCGCCGAGGAGGCCGAGGCCGACCAACTGTTCGTCAAAAAGCTGGCCAAGAAGTATAACGTGCCGTTTTATACCGAGAACTTTAACACGCGCGCCTTTGCCGGGCAGGAGAAACTCTCGACGCAGATGGCTGCCCGCACCCTGCGCTACCAGTGGTTCGAGGCCGTGCGCCAGCAGGAAGGGTATGACTATATCGCCACGGCCCACCATAGCAACGACACAACCGAGACCATATTGCTGCACCTGACCAAGGGCACCGGCATTGCGGGGCTACACGGCATCCCGCCGAAGAACGGCCACATCATCCGCCCGCTGCTCTCCATCACTAAAGACGATATCTATGATTTCGTGACGTCGGAGAAGATCGTCTGGCGCGAGGACAGCTCGAACGAAACCACCAAGTACCAGCGCAACAAGATCCGGCACGAGGTTATACCCGTCCTGAAAGAGATCAACCCGAGCCTGGAGGAGACCATGCAGCACACGGCAGAACGCGTGAGCCATGCCGAGGCCATTGTGGCGAGTTATATAGATAACCTGCGGGCGCAAAGCATAAAGGAGGCCGAGGACGCCGTGTACATCTCGCTGGTGCCCCTGCAAAATGCCATCGGCCTGCCTGTGGTGCTGCACGAGCTGCTGCGGCCCTACAACTTCAGCTATACCGTGGTGCTGGAACTGGCAGAGGCGCTGGACGGTATCTCGGGCAAGCAGTTCGACTCCCCTACCCATACCCTGGTGAAGGACCGCGAGCAACTCGTTATCACGCCCCGAAACATGAGCAGTTTCGGCAGCGTCAGCATACACGACGGCGACACCAGTGCCAAAGCGGGCAACGCCTCCTTCGTGATCCGGTACGTGGATGCGGCCAGCTATGAACTGAACACCAAACCGCACGTGGCAGCCCTCGACGCAGACCAGCTGAAGTTCCCGCTGAAGCTGCGCACCTGGCAGGAAGGCGACTGGTTTGTGCCATTGGGTATGAACGGCAAGAAAAAAATCAGCGATTTACTTATCGACAAGAAAGTGCCAGCCAACCTGAAGCCCCAAGTACTGGTGCTCGTGTCGGAGCAGTCTATCGCCTGGGTGGTGGGCCACCGCCCCGACAACCGCTTTAAAGTAACCGACAAGACCGAGCGGGTGATGGAAATTACGATGCAGCGGAATGCTTAATTCGTAGCACGACACACGTATCTCGACACACGACACACGATAATAGTCGTGATACGTGTGTCGTGTGTCGTGTTTCTCGAAAGTCGTGCTACGAAACCGATACTTCGGGCGAAAAGCGCAATTAATGGAATAACTTTATAAATTTACTGCAAGTAACAGAATCTCAAACCAAATTAAAGCATATCCGAAATGAAAGTAACTGTAGTTGGAGCAGGCAACGTGGGCGCAACATGCGCCGATGTGCTGGCTTACCGCGAAATCGCGAACGAAGTAGTTTTAGTGGATATTAAAGAAGGTTTTGCTGAGGGCAAGGCGCTTGATATCTGGCAGAAAGCACCGATCAACTTATATGATACCCGCACGGTGGGTGTCACCAACGACTATTCCCGCACCGCCGACTCTGACGTGGTGGTGATTACTTCCGGCTTGCCGCGCAAGCCCGGCATGACCCGCGACGACCTGATCTCTACCAATGCGGGCATCGTGAAGTCTGTAACCGAGAACATCGTAAAATATTCACCGAACACGATCATCATCGTGGTTTCTAACCCGCTGGATGTGATGACCTACGCCGCGCATATGACCTCCAAGTTCCCACGCAACCGCGTGATGGGTATGGCTGGCATCCTGGACACGGGGCGCTACCGCGCATTCCTGGCAGAGGAGCTGAACGTGTCTCCGAAAGACATCCAGGCGGTGCTGATGGGCGGCCACGGCGATACCATGGTGCCACTTCCGCGTTACACCACGGTGGGCGGTATACCTGTAACTGAGCTGATTGCTGAAGACAAACTGAACGCCATTATCGAGCGCACCAAGTCTGGCGGCGGCGAGCTGGTGAAACTGATGGGCACTTCTGCCTGGTATGCACCGGGTGCTGCAGCGGCACAAATGGTGGAGGCCATCGTGCGCGACCAGCGCCGTGTGTTCCCGGTTTGCGTGAAGCTGGAAGGCGAGTACGGCATTGACGGGGTATACCTGGGCGTGCCGGTAATCCTGGGCAAGAACGGTATCGAGAAAGTGATCGAGCTGCAACTCAACGACGAGGAGAAGCAACTGCTGGAGACATCCCGCGGCCACGTGAAAGAAGTGATGGACGCGCTGGACAACATGTCTGCCAAAGCCTAAATCCCCGGATTCCATATATAAAAGCAGAAGCGGCGCTCTCTTTCGGGAGCGCCGCTTCTGCTTTTATATATTCCTGAGCCTAAGTATAATGACAGCATCAGTTGACTATATCCACACATTTAAAGTAGCACCTAATTTTTCTAAATTATGTGCTTAAACCGGTAAAGTCTTGTGTCTTATGTCTTGATACTTGTGTCCTTTTACTGAGATACTTGTGTCCTTTTAGTTTATCCTGGCACATCCAGCCACTCATGGGGGTTCCAGAGGACGGGCCTTGCGCCCACGGGTTTGTAGACCATCTTGAGGTCATCCACTTGGGCCAGGGTCAGGAGGCGCTCGCCCAGCAGCAGGTGCCATTGCGCGGCCCTGGCCAGTACATCGAGCAGTTCCTGCCCGAGCTCTTTCTCCACTGCGTCGAGGTGGTGCAGCACCAGCACCAGGCCCTTTCCGGTGATATCCGCTTCTTTCAGCCTGTCGCCCAGTTCCTTAAAACTGCCGCTTTCCTGTAACCGCAGCCTCTGCGCCACGTCTGTGCGCAACGCTTGCTCACCTGCCCAGGCAGTGCAGTCAAACTCAATCACTCGGTAGCGCTCTCCCCGAAACCAGGCAATGTCGAGCAGCAGAAACTCTTTGCGCAGGTACAGGCAGGCATACCCGTTCTGCAGAATCATCCAATCCAGTCGTTGCCACTCCTCGGGTGTGTTCCGGAAAACAACCATCTTGTGTGTGTTTAGTCTTTCTGACTCGCCTGAAATAGCTTTTGTTTCTCCTCTTTTGAGAGGCTCTCATACCCGGAGCTGGAAATCTTGTCCAGAATGCGGTCGATCTCGCTTTGGTCGGGCTTGCCGCTTGCACCATTGGATGCCCCGTTTGCTCTTGGCATAGACGGAGCGCCCCCCGGGCGGCGGTGTGTCACTTTCAGATGGGGCCTGCGCTTGAACAGGTTTGTGAAGAAGTCGAGGATGGCATGTATGGGGCGCCCCAGGTCGGTGCCGCGCTGCAACTGCTTGATGTAGACCCAACCCAGAACCGCGCCGCCGATGTGCGCGATGTTGCCGCCCGCATTGTCGCCCACGGCCCCCGAGATAGAGAGCAGTACCAGAAACGCGGCGATGTACTTGATTCGGATCGGCCCGATCAGGATGAGGTTGAAGGCGAAGTTGGGCAGCAGCGTGGCGGCCCCCACCACAATGGCCAGCACACTGGCTGAAGCGCCGATCATCATCGAGAAGGCGGCGCGATCCGCAAAATAGGGTATAAAGTTATAGCTCAGCAGGTAGAGCACCCCACCCGTGATACCGCCCAGTATGTATAAGCTCAGCAGCTTTTTCTCGCCCAGGTACTCGCGCACTAGCTGCCCGAACCAGTAAAGGTTCAGCATGTTAAAGATGATGTGCAGAAAGCCCTCGTGGGTGAAGAAATACGTGATCAGCGTCCAGGGCCGGGTGATAAAGGTAGTAGGGTATGAGTTGAGCGCCATGTACTGCATGATGAGGGCATATATACCCGAGGCGCCTGTTAAGTACAAGATGGTGCGCGTTAAGATCAGCGCCACAAACACAATGATGTTGATCAGGATAAGCTGTTTCAACGTGTTGTTGGGCTGCCGGAAGGCGTACTTTATGTCTTCGATGATGCTCATTATGCTCTAAAAGTTATCCTGATAGTCTTTCCGCTGCCACATTTTTACCAGTATATACGCGAACAGCATGCCTCCAAGGTGCGCAAAGTGTGCTACGTTATCGCCGGGTGTCCGGTTGAAGCCCGAGTATAATTCATACGCGCCGTAAAACAGCACGAAGTACTTGGCCTTGATGGGCACAGGCAGGAAAAGCAGCATTAGCTCTAAGTTAGGAAAGAGCATGCCAAATGCCATAAGTATCGCAAAAATTGCCCCGGAGGCACCCACTAACGGACTGTTGTACACGGCACGGTATACCTTGGTCACCATCTCGCGGCTGGCCTCTATGTAATCCGGGTTTTCGGGGTTGCGCAGGTAGGCCACGGCAAGCTCCCGGCCGGCGCCTGGCCCGTAGTGCTCATCCATATAGTTGTTAAAGGCAACCGGGCTGGGGTTTTCTATATAGGTCGCCGTTTCCTCCTCCAGGCCATTCAGCTCATAGGCCCGCACACCCGAGTAGAGCAAACTCGCCCCAAGTCCCGTGATGAGGTAAAACGCCAGCAGGCGCTGCGGCCCCCAGAAGCGCTCCAGCATCGGCCCGAAGATGAACAAGCTGAACATGTTGCTGAACAAGTGCCCCCAGCTGCCGTGCATGAACATGTGCGAGAACAGCTGCACCGGCTTGAAATAATCTGAGCCGAAGTAATGCAGCGCAAAGTCCTCCATGCTGACGATGCCACTATTTTGCAATAAAAAGATAACCACGTTGATGATCAGGAGATTCCGGACCATGGGGGTGATATTGAACATGCGATTTTATATTTAAAGAAAATCCGGCCTTCCTTATTATCTGAAGCCGGTACTTAGGTTATATATAGATTCAGGAGCGAACACTAAAAAGCTGACCAAAACAGGCATACTACGCCTCTACCGCCCGAGCCGCCTTTTGCTGCTGTCAATAGCATGCCCCAATGCAAAAATTTGACAAGCAACCACACTCAGCCTTTCTGAAACAGATCGTGCAGCTGGCTAAGCTCCATGATCACAAGCGTTTTCTGCCCTCCCGGCGCATAGTTGGGCACTTGGCACGCAAAAAGCTTGTCTACGAGAGAATTCATCTCCAGGTCCGACATGCGCGACAGCGACCGCGAGGCCATGCGCCGGGCCATGGCTCGGGCCAGGTTCTCCCGCTTATCAAGCTTCAGGGTGGCCAGATTGTTTTTATACTGCTCTATCAATTCCTCCAGCAGCTCTTTTTCATTGGCCGCATGCACATCGGCCGGTATACCGTTCAGGATGATGGCGTTGCCGCCGAAGTCCTCAAACAAAAAGCCCATGTCCTTGAACTCTGCCGCCAGCTCATGCATCAGCGCGGCGTCGGCTGGCGAGAGCTGCAGCGTCTGCGGGAAGAGCAGCGCCTGCGAGGCCCCGGTCTTCTTCTGGAGCGAGGCGCTGTATTTCTCATACAGGATGCGCTCCTGCGCCGCCTGCTGGTCGATGATCATCACCCCGGACTTGACCTGCACCAACAGGTACTTCTGGTGAATCTGGATGGCTTTGTTAGATGAGGCCGCGGGCACATCCGTCGCCGCGAACACATCGTCGAGCAGGCCCATGCCTGAGCTGGCGGAGGTGGTATGGCTCTCTGCCATTGGCTGCTCCCGCAGGGGTTCGTACAGCTGCTCCCAGCCTTTGGAGGTGGCCCTGCGCGACGTGGCGGGCGGCGAGAACCCCGGAAAGGCGCTGCCGCTATCGCCCCGGGCTTTGCTGTCGGGGTCAAACTCATTGTAGCCGCCCTGCACCCGGATGGGCTGCAGCGGGGCAAAGTTCACGTCGCCCTCAAAGTCAAGGGACGGGGCAATGTTATAGGTGCCGAGCGCCTTCCGGACGGCGGCGTGCACAATGGCATACACCGTTTTCTCGTCCTCGAACTTAATCTCGGTTTTGGTGGGGTGCACGTTTATGTCGATCTTGCCGGGCTCCAGCTCAATAAACAGCACGTAAAAGGGGTAGTTTTCTTTAGGTACCAAGCCCTCGAAGGCGGTCATCACGGCGTGGTTCAGGTAGCCGCTCTTCACAAAGCGGTTGTTCACGAAGAAAAACTGCTCGCCGCGCGCCTTTCTGGCGTGCTCCGGCTTGCCGATGTAGCCCTTCACCGTCAGGAAAGTGGTATCCTCCTCGCAATAGGCCATCTGCTCCTTGTAGTTGCTCCCGAAGATGCTGACGATGCGCTGGCTCAGCTTGCCGGGCACCAGGTTGAACACCTCGGTATCGTTGTGGTGCAGCGTGAAAGCCACCTCGGGGTAGGCCAGCGCCACCCGCTGAAACTCATCCAGGATATGGCGCATCTCCACGGCGTTGCTCTTCAGGAAGTTGCGGCGGGCGGGCACGTTGTAGAACAGGTTCTTCACCGCGATGGACGTGCCGGGCGAAACCGCCACCGGCTCCTGCAGCACAATCCCCGAGCCCTCCACCAGCAGCTTTGTGCCCGTGTCGGCGTGGTGGGTCTTGGTCTTGAGTTCTACCTGCGCCACCGCCCCGATGGAGGCCATGGCCTCGCCCCGGAAGCCCATCGTCCGGATGCGGAACAGGTCTTCGGTGGAACTGATTTTGGAAGTGGCGTGCCGCTCGAAGCACATGCGGGCGTCTGTCTCCGACATGCCGCTGCCGTTGTCTACCACCTGCACCAGTTGCTTGCCCGCCTCCTTCACAATCACCTGGACACTGGAGGCCCCTGCATCAACGGCGTTTTCGAGCAGTTCCTTCACCACTGAGGCGGGGCGCTGCACTACCTCGCCAGCGGCAATCTGGTTGGCCAGGAAGTCGGGCAGTAAGTGTATGATGTCAGGCATCCGGCTTTTTTTAGTCCTTTATTTATATATAGATTTTTTTTACTCACAACCAGCCGTTTCAGGAGTTCCCGGCTGCATTTTTGCACTCACTAAATATGTAAAACAGAACTTATTCAGAATCAAATTTATTATTAATTTACAGACCGATTTTCAGGTGGGGTTGGAAAACATCCGACAACAGGCGCTTTTCCCTTGGCCAAACCAAAGCTGGAGAAGCATGCGTCGGTACGGGGCGGGTGGCGTTAGCACGTTTAGGCTACACTTGGGGCCACACCCGCTTGCAGGCAGGCAGCAGCAGGCTTCGTTTCCCGGTTATGTCCGATCGAAAGAAACTACGGCGTCACTGCTGAAATTAGTCTGCTTTCTGAACCGCCTTTTGCAAAATTAGGCTTAATTTTGACTTGTTCCAATTATATAACAGCAGTATAGAATGTTGAAGGGTTTTAGTTTGGGGTTGTTGACACTTATTTTTCTCTGCATGGGGCCATTGATGTCTTTAAAGTCATCGGAGGAAGTGGTCGTGAATGCGAAAGAGAGAAGTTGGGTTGATAGCGTGATGACCACCCTTTCGCCGGAGCAGCGCATCGGCCAGCTGTTTATGGTGGCCGCCTATTCCAACAAAGACGAAAAGCACTTCCGGAGGATAGACGCGCTGGTAGACCGCTACGGCATCGGGGGGCTGATGTTTATGCAGGGCGGACCGGTGCGGCAGGCAGTGCTCACCAACCGCTTCCAGCACGGGGCGAAGGTGCCCCTGCTTATTGCCATGGATGCCGAGTGGGGCCTGGACATGCGCCTGGACAGCAGCATGCACTTCGCCCGCCAGATGACGCTGGGCGCCCTCGACGACGACAAGTACATTTACCTGATGGGCCGTGAGATTGCCCTGAAGATGAAGCGCCTGGGCGTGAACGTGAGTTTCTCGCCCGTGATGGACGTGAACGTGAACCCCGCCAACCCTGTGATCGGCAGCCGCTCGTTCGGGGAGTCGAAGGAAGAAGTGACGCGCCGCGGCGTCGCCTACATCCGGGGCCTGCAGGACCACGGCGTGATTGCGGTGGCCAAGCACTTCCCCGGCCACGGCGACACCGACACCGACTCGCATTACGCGCTGCCCATTGTCTCGCACAACGTGAAGCGCCTGACCGATGTCGAGCTATACCCCTTCAAGAAGTCCTTCGAAGCCGGCGTGATGGGCGTGATGGTGGCGCATTTATACATGCCCAGCATTGATACCACGCGCAATCTGGCCTCAACCCTTTCGCCTGCCCTGGTCACAGGCCTGCTAAAAGACAAGATGAAGTATAGGGGGCTGATTTTTACCGATGCCCTGAACATGAAAGGCGTGAGCAGCTACTACAAGCCCGGCGAGGTGGACCTGAAGGCCCTGCTTGCCGGCAACGACGTGCTGCTTTTCCCGGAGGATGTGCCTACAGCCGTGAACTACATTAAAGGCGCCATTGCGGCGGGGCAACTGAAGCAGGAAGAGGTAGACCAGCGGGTGCGCAAAATCCTGCACGCCAAGTACTGGGCCGGGCTCAACTACTATAAGCCGGTGTCTTTAACCAATTTGGAGCAGGAGATCGACAGGCCCCTCAGCAATGTGGTGCAGGAGCAACTATATGAGCACTCTGTAACCGTGGTCCGCAACCAGGGCAACCTCCTCCCTTTCCGCAACCTCGACACCTTGAGCATCGCCTCGGTGGCCATTGGTGCCCCGGCCGGCAACGTGTTCCAGGAAACGCTCGGCAACTACGCCCCCATCAGCAAATTCAGCATCCCGGACCGCTTCGCCCCGGACTCCGCGTTCACTAAGGTCATCACCAAACTAAAGGACAACGACCTGGTGGTAGTGAGCATCCACAACATGAACTTCACGCCTACCAAGGATTTTGGGATTGGCGTGGGCACGCGGGCCTTTATCCAGTACCTACAGGAGCGCACCAACAAAAAGGTGGTGGTGGTGGTGATGGGCAACGCCTACAGCCTCAAATTTTTTGACAAAAGCAAATGGCTGGTGTGCGGCTACGAAGACAACCCGGTGGCACAGGAACTGGTGCCGCAAATGCTGTTCGGAGCCCGTGCGGCGGGAGGCAAGCTGCCGGTAACCGCCTCTACCAGCATCAAATCCGGTATGGGCCTCACTACCCCGGCCATTGGCCGCCTGAAGTACGGGGCACCCGAAAGCGTGGGTATGGACTCGCAGGTGCTGAAGCAGATAGACAACATCGCCCTAGAGGCCATTGCCTACGCCGCCACCCCAGGTGCCCAGGTGCTGGTGGTGAAAGACGGTACCGTGATCTTCGACAAGTCGTATGGCCACTATACCTACGAAAAGGAAAAGCCCGTGACCAACAACACCGTGTACGACGTGGCCTCGATTACCAAGGTGGCGGCCACGCTGCAGGCCATCATGTTCCTGAAAGACCAGGGCAAAATAAGCCTCGATGCCAAGGTGTCGGCTTATCTGCCGGAGCTTAGGGGCACCAACAAGGAGGGCATCCTGATGCGCGACGTGCTGACGCACCAGGCGGGCCTGCTGCCCGTGTTGCCGCACTGGCAAAAGACGCTGGCCACTATGCAGACAAAGCAGATGTACTACGCCAGCATCCGGACCGACTCATACCCCAACGAGGTAATACCGGGCTTCTATTCCATCAAAACGATGGAGGACTCGCTGTGGACCTGGACCGTAAAATCGAAAATGCTGCCGCGCAGCAAGAGCGGAAAGGGGTATGACTATAAGTACAGCGACCTTGATTTCTACGTGCTGAAGCGCGTGGCCGAAAAGATGCTGAACCAGCCGCTCGACGAGTTTATGGACCAGAACTTTTACGCCCCGCTGGGCCTGAGCACCATGACCTACAAGCCGTTGCTCAAGCACTCCCGCGACGTGATTGCGCCGACAGAGGACGACCGCTATTTCCGGCACAACCTGATTTGGGGCAGCGTGCACGACCAGGGGGCAGCCATGCTGGGCGGCGTGGCCGGCCACGCGGGCCTGTTCTCCAACGCCAACGACCTGGCCATCCTGCTGCAGATGAACCTGCAGAACGGGAAATACGGCGGCCAGGATTACTTTAACACCAACGTGGTGACGGAGTTCTCGAGACGGCAGTCGACGAACAGCCGCCGCGGCATTGGCTGGGACAAACCGGAGCCGGAAGGCAACGGCCCCACCTCCGACCTAGCCCCGATGAGTACCTTCGGGCACACCGGTTTCACGGGCACGGGCGCGTGGGTAGACCCCGAGAACAAACTCATTTACATCTTCCTGTCCAACAGGGTTTTCCCGGACGCAGGCAACAACAAGCTGGTAACCTACAACATCAGGACCCGCATACATGATGTCGTTTATAAGGCCATCATACCTAAAACATAATCTTCAATTGGTAGTTTAGCAGGTGCAGCAACGTCGGTTCGCTGCACTTTTGTTTTTATTCAGCAAGCACAATGAAAATCGGTATAGTTTGTTACCCAACCTTCGGGGGTAGCGGTGTAGTGGCCACGGAACTCGGAAAGGCGCTGGCGCTGAAAGGCCATAAGGTGCACTTCATCACCTACAGCCAGCCTGCGCGCCTCGATATATTTAACGAGAACCTTTTTTACCACGAGGTATACATCCCCTCATACCCGCTGTTCCAGTACCCGCCCTACGAGCTGGCCCTGGCCAGCAAAATGGTGGACATCGTGCGGTTCGAAAAGCTTGACCTGCTGCACGTGCACTACGCCATCCCGCATGCCTCGGCGGCGTTTATGGCCAAGCAGATTCTGCGCACCAAGGGCATCAACATCCCGATTATCACCACCCTGCACGGAACGGATATTACGCTGGTGGGCAAGGATGCCTCCTTTGAGCCGGTGGTCACGTTCAGCATCAACCAGTCTGATGGGGTTACCGCCGTTTCTGACAGCCTCCGCACCGAGACGTATGAGTACTTCCCGATAGAGAAGGAAATTGAGGTGATTCCGAACTTCATCAACCTCGAAAAGTTCAAGCGCCAGAAAAAAGAGCACTTCCGGATGGCCATCAGCCCGAACAACGAGAAGCTGGTGGTCCATACCTCCAACTTCAGGGCCGTGAAGCGGCTGGATGATGTGATCCGCATTTTTGCCAAGATCCGGCAGCATGTCTCCAGCAAGCTGCTTTTGGTGGGCGATGGCCCCGACCGCCCCAAGATGGAGAAACTCTGCCGTGAGCTGAATATCTGCAGCGATGTCCGCTTTCTGGGCAAGATGGATGCGGTGGAGGAAGTGCTGTCTATCGCGGACCTGTTCCTGATGCCCTCCGAGAAAGAGAGCTTTGGCCTGGCTGCCCTGGAGGCCATGGCGTGCGAGGTGCCTGTGGTGTCGACCAACGCAGGGGGTATACCCGAGCTGAATATCGACGGCGTAACCGGATTCACGAGCCCTGTGGGCGCAATCGACGACATGGTTAAGAACTCGCTTTACATTCTGGACGACGAGAACCTGCCGCGCTTTAAGGCAAATGCCCTGCACCAGGCAACCAATTTTGACATTAATAAAATAGTGCCGCTTTACGAGAATTTTTACCAAAAAATAATCTACGAGCAGCCAGCTTTGCTATAATCATATAATTTATACCCCTTTTTGATGAAAAAGAACCGGCGCACTATATGTTACCGGTTCTTTTTTGTTTATTTTGGCTGCTTCATTCCAGAGGCTGCACTTTCCAGCGAAAGCCCGGCCCTATTTTTTTATTTTTAGACATGAACAAGGACAAATATTTCATCATTGATTTCGACAGCACATTCACCAAAGTAGAGGCCCTCGACGAACTGGGCGAGTTGTCGTTGGAGGGAGACCCGGACAAAGAGCGCGTACTGCAACAGATAAAAGCGCTGACAGACAGTGCCATGGACGGAAAAAGCTCCTTTACTGACGGCCTCCGCAAGCGGCTGGCCCTGCTTAAAGCACACCAGAAGCACCTTCCGCAACTCGTAAACCGCCTGCAGGACAAAGTATCGGAGTCGGTGCGCCGGAACAAGGAATTTCTGACCGAGTACTCTGACCAGATCTTCATCGTATCCAGTGGCTTTAAGGAGTTTATCACGCCCATCGTGATGGAGTATGGTATAAAAGAGGAGAACATTTACGCCAACACGTTTACCCTGGACGACAACGGCAACATTGTCGGGTTTGACGAGGAGAACGTGCTGAGCCTGGACAAGGGCAAGATTAAACTGCTGGAGCAGCTGGCTTTGTCGGGCGACGTGTATGTGATTGGCGACGGTTATACCGACTACGAGATAAAGGAAGCCGGGCTTGCCAACAAGTTCTATGCCTTTACCGAGAACGTGGTGCGCGACAGCGTGGTGGCCAAGGCCGAGCACATCGCCCCTAGCCTTGATGAGTTCCTGTACCAGAACAAACTACCAATGGCGATCTCATACCCCAAAAACAGAATCAGCGTGCTGCTGCTTGAGAATATCCACCCAAGAGCGGTGGAGATGTTCCGGCACGAGGGCTACCAGGTGGAAACCATCGCCGGTGCCCTGAGCGAGGAAGAGCTTTGCGAGAAGATCCAGAACGTATCGATACTGGGTATCCGCAGCAAAACGCACGTAACGCGCAAAGTGCTGGAGCACGCCAACCGCCTGATGAGCGTGGGCGCGTTCTGCATCGGCACCAACCAGATCGACCTGGATGCCTGCCTGGAGGCCGGTATCACCGTGTTTAACGCCCCGTACAGCAATACCCGCAGCGTGGTGGAGATGGCCATCGGCGAGATCATCATGCTGAGCCGCGGCATCGTGGACAAGAGCAACAAAATGCACGAGGCCACCTGGGACAAGTCGGCCACAGGCAGCTTTGAGGTGCGCGACAAGAAACTGGGCATTGTGGGCTACGGCAACATCGGCGCACAGCTGTCGGTGCTAGCCGAGGCGATGGGTATGGTGGTATACTACTACGACGTGGTGGAGAAACTGCAACTGGGCAACGCCCGCAAATGCGACACCCTGAAAGAACTGCTGGAAAAAGCTGACTTTGTGACGCTACACGTTGACGGTCGCCCGGACAACAAGAACATCTTCGGGGCCGAGGAGTTTGCCGCCATGAAGCCGGGGGCTATTTTCCTGAACCTGAGCCGCGGCCATGTGGTGGAAATTTCCGCGCTGGTAGAGAGCCTGAAGTCAGGGAAGCTGCGCGGTGCCGCTGTGGATGTGTTCCCGCAGGAGCCAGCCACTAACAGCGAGCCGTTCGTGAGCGAGCTGCGCGGCCTGCCCAACGTGATCCTGACGCCGCACATCGGCGGCAGCACCTCCGAGGCGCAGGTGAACATCGCCAACTTCGTTCCGAACCGCATCATGGACTACATCAACTCGGGCAACACCTACCAGAGCGTGAACTTCCCGAACATCCAGCTGCCGGAGCTGAAGAACGCGCACCGCCTCATCCATATCCACGAGAACGTGCCGGGCGTGCTGGCCAACATCAACAGCGTGCTTGCTCAGAACCAGGTGAACATCCTGGGCCAGTACCTCAAAACGAACGAGCATGTTGGCTATGTGATTACCGACATCGACAAAAAGTACGACAAGCAACTGGTGAACGACATGCGCGGCATTCAGCATACCATCAAATTCCGGATGCTGTACTAACACATTGATGAGATCTCCGAGCGTTGCTCCCCCTTAAAGCAACGCTCGGAAAACTCGTCGCTTTTATTCTGAAAAGAACTGACACCTTTGCGCGTAGGTATAAAAGCACCTGCTTTAGCATAAGAAGAACATGAACAACAAGATATACTTCACCCCGGGGCCATCGGAGCTATACCCTACCGTGCCGCAGCACATGCAAACGGCGCTCGAGGAGAAAATCGGCAGCATCTCGCACCGCAGTAAGCAGTTTCAGGATATTTTTGCGCATGCTGTAGCCGGGTTGCGCCAGCTGCTGCAACTGCCGGACAACTATGAGGTGCTCTTCCTGGCATCGGCCACCGAGATTTGGGAACGCGCCATCCAGAACAATGTAAAGCAGGAGAGCTTCCACCTCGTGAACGGCTCTTTTTCTGACAGGTTCTTTGAGACGGCGCAGGAACTGGGGCGTACGGCACAGCAGCACAAAGCGCCTTTTAGCCAGGGGTTTGATGTGGAAGCCATCCGTGTGCCTGAAACCGCAGAACTCGTGGCCCTGATCCACAACGAGACCAGCTCGGGCGCTTGCATGCCGGTGCAGGACATTAACCGGTTCCGGGAAAAGGCTTCTCCGGAGGCACTCATTTACGTGGATGCCGTTTCGTCGCTCCCGAACCCCGCTTTCGACTATGACAAAGTGGATGCCGTGTACTTTTCGGTGCAGAAGTGCTTTGGCTTGCCCGCTGGTTTGGGGGTATGGCTCGTAAACGAGCGCTGCATCGCCAAAGCCGAGGCCCTGGCTGCCGACGGGCAGGTAATCGGCTCATACCACAGCCTGCCAGCCATACTGAGCAAAGCGAAAGTCAACCAAACCGTGGAGACACCGAACGTGCTGGACATTTACCTGCTCGGCAATGTGCTGGAGGATATGAATAGCAAAGGTGTCGCCACGATCCGGGAGGAGACGGAGGCCAAGGCCGCGCAGGTATACCAGTACCTCACGCAAAGCAAGATTTTCACGCCAGCGGTCGAGAACCCAGCGCACCGCTCCCCTACCACAATTGTAGCCAACACCACGGTGCCAGCTTCTGAAGTGAACAAGCAACTGGCGGCGTTTGATATGGCTGTGGGCAGTGGCTACGGCAAACACAAGGAAACCCAGATCCGCATCGCCAACTTCCCGGCGCACAGCCCAGCGCTAATGGAGGCACTGGTTGCCAAGCTGCAGGAACTTTTCGGATAAAAATTTCCAGCTGTTAAAATGCCATTGGGTTAAAGATTAGAGAAGCAGCTTCTCAATCTTCAACCCAATGGCATTTTACTTTCTAACGCTCTGTCTCCCCAACTTTTTAACTTAGAGTATGTTTAAATTTCGTTTTTGGAAGCGAAAATTATTCAGGAAGGGTTCTGGCGAAGCGTTTTTTGAGCCGCATAGCAGCGCTATGGGGTGATAAAAAGGCGAAGTCAGGTTCCTTTATGAACAATTTGCAGCCCAAAAGATGAATTTTAAATATGCTCTTAAAACACCTGCCCAATTTCCTGCTTCACATAGGTCAGGGCACGGGCGGTGGGGTCTTGTTCGGTACTGAGCACGTTTTCGAGGATGCGCTTGGCCAGTTCCGTGCCGCGTGCGTTTTCGGGCAGCTCGTGGTAGGTTTTGTTAATCAGGGCTGCCACGTCTTCCCGGGCGTGCTTCACCTGCTGCCAGGCCTGCTCGGTCATATAGACCTGCTGCGACAGGTTATGGTCAAACTCGTTGCGGATCTCGGAGAGCAGCACGCGGTGGTACTCGGCCGCCGTCTGGCCCGCGCTGCCTACGCGCAGCAGCATGCTGCTGGGTGTGATGCGCTCGAGCAGCAGCACAACGCGCTCATACGCCTGCAGCCGGATCGGCAACACCACTTCCGCGTTCTTCTGCCGCAGCTCCAGCAGCCGCACCTTATAGTCCCGCTCGTAATGCTTTTTTACCAGGGCATACATGGCCAGCGCCACAATTATGGCTGGCAAGGCGATCTTCAGGAGGTCTATAATAAGAATAAGAAACTCGTTCATAGGGCTTTCGGTTGAAAGGCTAAATATCGCAAAAAATTAACGGAAGACACATGAATCATTCAGCCTGTTTGCCTGTTAAGAAGTACGACAGACGAACCAGTGCACATGTTTCAGGAGAATTGTGTATGTTTGTGACTACAAATTAAAGCGTTAACACTATGGCAACAGCAACTAAGACTGCACCTATAACCTTGACTGAAAAGGCCTTGCAAGAGGCGAAGAATATAATGCAAGAGAAGAATGTTCCGGGAGAGTACGGTTTGCGCGTAGGCGTGCAAGGCGGCGGCTGTTCGGGCATGTCATACCTGTTGGGTTTCGATAAACCAAAGGATTCTGACGAGACCTATGATATCGACGGCCTGACGCTGATCATGGACAAGAAACACGGCATGTATGTGATGGGTATGGAAGTCGATTTCCAGGATGGCCTGAACGCACGCGGCTTCACGTTCAGCAACCCCCAGGCCAAAAGCACCTGCGGTTGCGGCAGCTCGTTCTCTTCATAATCCGATTTATTTAGTTTTTAACAGGAAAGCCCGGCCATATGGCCGGGCTTTCCTGTTAAAAATACGTTTGTAGAGCCGCAAAATTTTGCGGCTCTACTGTTTCAAATGTTTTAAAATAATCCCTCCAGACACTCACAGGAGTTGCGCACGCTGTGAGGTCTTTGGCTTGCGTCGTTCTGGGCCTGCATACCTCTACCAGGCCGTATGTTTCTAACCCGAGGATACAGAAAAGCCAGTACCTTAGGCACTGGCTTTTTCTACTTCACATCACAGGCAGCTAAGCCTTGTTTCTTTCGTTGCCCCAGTTTTAAATTACCGAAGCGCTACGTGTTTTTTTCTCAGGAAAGGAAGTTTATACCCTATAAAACAACCATTTCGACAGCTCTTTATAGTTGATCTTCTTGCCATACATCAAAATACCGACGCGGTAGATGCGGCTCGCGATCCAGGTGGTGAACACAAATCCGGCGACGAGAAGCCCCATCGAGAGCAACAGTTGCCAGGCAGGCACGCCAAACGGCACGCGCACCATCATCACAATCGGGGAGGTAAACGGAATGATCGACATCCAGAACGCAACCGGCCCATCGGGGTTTTTGAGCACCACCGAGTACGACATGATAAACGAGATGATGAGCGGGATCGTGATCGGCATCATAAACTGCTGCGTGTCCGTCTCATTGTCCACAGCTGCGCCGATGGCCCCGAAAAGGGAGCCGTACAGCAGGTAACCGCCCAGGAAATAGAACAGGAAGCAACCGAAGATCAGGGCGATGTTCAGGTTGGCAACGCTTTGCTTCACGTCGTTTATGGTGTTGGCGATCTCATTGTCTTTTGCGGAGTTTTCCACAGCGGCTTCGTCATCTTCTGTCACCTCCTGCCCCTGCGCGGCCACCTGGCCAGCGGCAAACTGCGCTGCCGGCGACGGGGCGGCATCTACCCCAAACACGGCGGACACGCCCGTTACGGCCACAAAAGAGAGAATAATCCAGAGCAGGAACTGCGTCAGGCCCACGGCGGCTATACCCATGATTTTGCCCATCATCAGCTGAAACGGCTTCACCGACGAGATCATCACCTCCACAATGCGGCTCGTCTTCTCCTCTATCACGCCGCGCATAATCTGCACGCCATACATAAAGATGAAGAAATAGATGAT
The DNA here is from genome assembly GCF_022601975.1 of Pontibacter sp. E15-1. Classification (GTDB taxonomy): domain Bacteria; phylum Bacteroidota; class Bacteroidia; order Cytophagales; family Hymenobacteraceae; genus Pontibacter. The sequence continues at coordinate 89,781 of NZ_JAKVIR010000017.1, read as the reverse complement.
CACGGCCCCGACCACACCCGCAATGGAGGTTACGATGGCGTTATTGTCCTTCTCTCCCTCACCGCTCAGGTTAATGGTATTCAGCTTCACGTTGGCCTCTATCTTGTCGAGGGTGGCGCGGTCGAGCCCGGAAGCCAGGAAGCGCTGGTTCTCAATCTCTTTCTCCAGCACGTTCTCGAGGCGCACCTGCGTTTGAAAGCTGGTGTTTTTCTTGCCATACAGGGTAATGTCCTTCGGGTCGTCTATCGAGATGTTGGGGATGTATAACAGTGCGGTGTTGTCGGTTTCCTGGTACACGGTTTTGGCCTGCTCCAGCGAGCCCGACAGGGGTATAAACTGCAGGTCTTTCTGATTTTTCAGCTTGTTCTCAAACAGGCCGCTCTCGTCCAGCACCATCACCGTCTCCGTGTCGCCAGACATGGTCATGAGAAGGCCGGGCAGAATCATGAACGTGGCCAGCAGCAGCGGGGTCAGCAGCGTCATGATGATAAAGCTTTTCTTTCGGACGCGCGTCAGGTACTCCCGCTGTATAATCAACCAGATTTTAGACATGGTGTGTTTCCTTTACTTTTCGGATGAAGATATCGTTTATACTTGGCACCAGTTCCACAAAGGAGTGTACCTCCACGCGCTGGATCAGGTAGCGTAGCAGGTCGTTGGGCGTGGACCCGTTCAGTAGCTTCACATTGGCCCGGAAGATGCCGTGGTTGTCGTGCTGCTCCAACACCTGAAAATCAGGCGAGGTGATCAGCAGCTGCCCGTTGCCGATGATCTGAAAGGTATCGGTTTTGTAGGTGTCCTTGATCTCCCGCACAGGGCCGTCCAGCACTTTCTGCGCCCGGTTGATGAGCGCGATGTTATCGCAAAGCTCCTCCACAGACTCCATGCGGTGCGTCGAAAAGATGATCGTGGCCCCCAGGTCGCGAAGGCGCAGGATCTCGTCCTTGATCAGGTTGGCGTTGATGGGGTCGAAGCCGGAAAAGGGCTCATCCAGAATGATCAGGGCCGGCTCGTGCAGCACAGTGGCAATAAACTGCACCTTCTGCTGCATGCCTTTCGACAGGTCCTCGATGTTCTTGCCCAGCCAGTCGCGGATCTCGAAGCGGTCTATCCAGGTTTTGATCCGCGCGGTGGCCTCGGCCTTGCTCAGGCCTTTAAGTTGCGTCAGGTAGAGCAACTGCTCGCCCACCTTCATTTTCTTATACAGGCCGCGCTCCTCGGGCAGATAGCCGATCTCTTTGATATGGGCAGGCTTCAGGCGCTCCCCCTTAAAATAGATCTCGCCGCTGTCGGCACCCGTGATCTGGGTGATGATGCGGATGAGGGAGGTTTTACCGGCGCCGTTTGGGCCCAGCAAGCCAAAGATACAGCCTGGCGGGATGTCAAAGCTCACGTTGTCGAGGGCGGTATGGTTGGCGTAGGTTTTGGTTACGCCGTCAACTTTCAGAATACTCAAAGCGGTCTTCTTTTGATTTAACCAAAAATACCTTTATTAATAGTAGAGCGCAACAACATATATAAAATACCATATAGCAAATCGACCAATAAGGGTATAAACCGGATGAACGCATGACGCTGTTCAACGAAAGGCCCTAAAAAACGCAGGCCCTGCTTCTCATACCGAAAAGCAGGGCCTGCGCCTATTCACTAGTGGGGAGTATACTATTGGAAATAGTCTTTCACTTTCTCGAAAAAGCCTTTCTCATTCTTGCCCGGATGCGGTGCGAAGTTATCGGAGTGGCGCAGGCCTTCCAGCGCCGCGCGTTCCTCGCCTGTCACCGACTTTGGCGTCCATACGTTGATATGGATCAGCTGGTCGCCTTTGCCATACCCGTTTATGTCCTGCACGCCTTTGCCGCGCAACCTGAAAATCTCGCCGCTCTGTGTGCCCGGCTTGATGTTGATCTTCACCTTGCCCGTGATGGTCGGTACCTCAATCTCAGCGCCCAGCGTGGCGTCCACAAAGCTGATGTACTGGTCGAAGATCACGTTGTTGCCATCGCGCTTCAGGGTTGGGTGTGCCTCTTCCTCAATCTGAATCAGCAGGTCGCCGGGCACGCCGCCGCGCTCCGGCACATTGCCCTTGCCGCTCATCGACAGCTGCATGCCGTCCATTACGCCAGCGGGCACGTTTATCGTGATCACCTCTTCCTGCAGCTCTCTGCCGCTACCCTTGCACGTTTCGCAGTTGTGCGTCACGATGCGGCCTTCGCCGTTGCAGGTAGGGCAAGTCGCTGTAGATACCATCTGGCCCAGCATGGTGTTTACCACCTTGCGCACCTGGCCAGAGCCCTGGCACGAATTACAGGTTTGCATCTCGGTGCCGTTCTTGGCGCCGTTTCCGCCACAGGTGGCACAGGCCACATAGCGCTTTACCTTTATCTTTTTCTCAACGCCGTTGGCGATCTCCTCGAGGTTTAGCTTGAGCTTGATGCGCAGGTTGCTGCCTTTGCGTGTACGCCGACCGCCGCCTGAGCGCCCGCCACCGAAGAAGCTCTCGAACGGGCTGCCACCGCCGCCGCCAAAAATATCACCGAACTGCGAGAAAATATCCTCCATGTTCATACCACCGCCGCCGCCACCGAAGCCGCCGTTCATACCCTGATGGCCGAACTGGTCGTAACGCTGGCGCTTCTGCTGATCGCTCAGCACTTCGTACGCCTCAGCCGCCTCTTTAAACTTGTCTTCGGCAGTGGGGTCGTCCGGGTTTTTGTCTGGGTGGAATTTGATGGCGATTTTGCGGTAAGCTTTCTTTATCTCATCCTGTGCGGCGCTTTTGCTTACCCCCAAAACCTCATAATAATCTCTCTTAGCCATGAATTATGCTCCTATTATTACTTTCGCGAAGCGGATCACCTTCTCATTCAAGGTATATCCCTTCTCAATTACATCTACAATCTTGCCTTTCAGCTCCTCTGACGGCGCAGGAATCTGCGTCACGGCTTCGTGCATGTCGCTGTCGAAGTCGTCGCCTGCCTTAATCTCCATCGGCTTCAGGCCTTTCTGCTGCGTCACGTGCTTCAGTTTATGGAACACCAGTTCAAGCCCCTGCAGCATGGCATCCACGTCTTTGGTGGTCTCTATCGACTGACGCGCGCGCTCCATGTCATCTAACACGGGGAGCAAATCGCCCATCAGATCCTGCGTGGCAGTTTTGGAAAGCTCGATGCGCTCTTTGGCCGTGCGGCGTCTGAAGTTCTCGAACTCGGCCATCAGCCGGATATACTTGTCTTTCATCTCGGCCAGCTCCACGGCGGGTCCGCCCCCGGCTTCCGTTGCCGCTTCCTGGTCTGTGTTCTCTTCCTGCGCTTCTGCTTCAGCACTGGCAGTCGTATCTTGTACTTCTTCGTTCTCCTGCTCTTGCTTCATATCTTTTTTATCTGACATAATGCCTTTAAAAAATTAGGTTGATAAGTCTTCTTTGTTTTGTCAATTAACTTGCCAAAGCCACTTAAGTGACAATCTGACACCGTTTTAATTTTGAAGGCGGGAATTTTGAAAAACGGCACGAAAGCGAACCATCCTGCATCACTCCGGCCATACTTCCATCTTGCTTTTCCGCCGAGTCCCCACAAAAAAATCGGTAGTCAGCTTTGCAGTCTGCTACCGATTGGGTTTATACATGCAGTTGGCCTGGTTTAGCTATTGAGCGCCTCCCAGATCATGTCTTTCAGCGGCATGATGTTTTTGCCGGAGATGCTTGAGATGAACACTGTCGGCAAGTCCTTCGGAAGCGTCGCGCGCATCTCGGTTTCCAGCTCTTCGTCCAGCATATCCGACTTGGTGACGGCCAGCAGGCGCTTCTTATCGAGCAGCTCCGGGTTGAACTTCTCCAACTCGTTCAGCAGCACGCGATACTCTTCCGCAATGTCGGCGCTCTCGCAGGAAACCATGAAAAGCAGGATAGAGTTCCGCTCGATGTGGCGCAAAAAGCGCAGACCCAGACCCTTGCCTTCGGAGGCACCCTCGATAATGCCCGGTATGTCGGCAATCACAAAAGACTTGTAATCGCGGTAGGCGACCACGCCAAGGTTTGGCTCCAGCGTGGTGAATGCGTAGTTCGCGATCTTTGGCTTGGCCGCCGATACCACTGAAAGCAGCGTGGACTTGCCCGCGTTCGGGAACCCTACCAGGCCCACATCGGCCAGCAGTTTCAGCTCCAGGATCACCCACTCGTCAATGCCGTCCTCACCGGGCTGCGAGTGCCGCGGCGTCTGGTTGGTAGGCGACTTAAAGTGCGCGTTGCCAAGGCCGCCGCGCCCGCCGGGAGTCAGGATGACCTCCTGCCCGTCTTCGGTGATCTCGCACTTGATCTCGCCGGTCTCTGCGTCGCGGGCTATCGTGCCCAGCGGAACCTCCAGCACATCGTCCTTGCCCTGCGCGCCAAACGAGTGGTTTGGCCCCCCGTTATGCCCGTTCTCGGCAATAATGTGCTTGCGGTACTGCAGGTGCAGGAGTGTCCAGAGCTGGGCGTTGCCGCGCAGGATGATATGGCCGCCTCGGCCGCCGTCACCCCCGTCCGGGCCGCCCTTAGACGTCATCTTGTCGCGATGCAAATGGGATGAGCCGCCGCCGCCGTGCCCGGAGCGCGCGTTAATCTTAACGTAATCTATAAAGTTGCTGGAGGCCAAATTGGGTAGGCGTAAGTGTGCTTATTTCTTGTCTTCTTGTTTGTCTTTAATCGCATCTATCTGCTGGCAAAGGGCGTTGAAGATTTCATCGATCTCGCCGATGCCATCCACTGCGCGGTATTTCCCCTGCCCGGCATAATAGTCTGCCACGGGTGCTGTCTTGGTGTTATACTCCATTACGCGCTTGCGTATCAGCGCCTCATTCTGGTCGTCGGCGCGGCCCGATGTCTGGCCGCGCAGCAGCAGGCGTGCCGTCAGTTCCTCGTCGTCCACGCGCAAGGCGATCATACACGAGATCTCTGTGCCGTTTTCCTGCATCAGTTTGTCGAGGCTCTGGGCCTGCGGCACGGTGCGCGGAAAACCGTCGAAAATGAAGCCAGCCGCATGGCGGTGCTCCTTCACTTTGTTGCCGATCATGCCAATCACCACTTCGTCTGGCACCAGCAGGCCGTTGTCCATCTGTTTCTTCGCCTCCATACCCAGTTTTGTGCCGGCGGCAATCTCTGAGCGGAGCAGATCCCCGGTAGACAGGTGGATCAGGTCGTATTTTTCTATCAGTTTCTGGCTTTGGGTACCTTTGCCGGCTCCCGGAGGACCAAATAAGACGATGTTGAGCATATCTTAGTTAAATAACAAATAGCAAATGTATGGATTTATCGATGTATTAGCTAATGCATGGGTATGCCGGGCGTTTGCGCCGGGCTTGCAAGGTTGCTAACGGGGCAACCGGCAGGCAAGGTTACGAAACAATTTTGTAGATATCGCGCAGGTTGCGGCCAAGCCCGTTGTAATCCAGGCCATACCCCACCACAAAATCATTCGGGATCGATTTGGCCGCATACTTGATATCCAGCCGGTGCTGCAGGCAATCCGGCTTCAGCAGCAGGGTGGCCACCTCCACAGAGGCTGGGTCCTGCGCACGCAACTGCTGCAGCAGGCCGTGCACGGTATGGCCCGTATCCACGATGTCTTCCAGCACCACCACATGGCGGCCTTTAATGTTTTCCGTCAGGCCCAGCACCTCTTTCACCTTGCCCGTGGTTTTGGTGTCCTGGTAGCTCGACAGGCGGATAAAGGAGATTTCGCACGGTATGGACACGCGTTTCAACAAGTCGGCCACAAACATGAAGGAGCCATTGAGCACGGCCAGAAACAGGGGCTGCTTGTTGGCGTAGTCCTGGTCCAGCTGCTCGGCCAGCATCAGGACACGGGCAATGATTTCCTCTTCAAAAATGTAGGTACTAAACTCGCAATCTTGTAATTGAATGGTACGCGGATCCATGGTGTGTTTTTTTGGTGCCTCTACAAAGGTAAGTATAAATTAAAAAACAAGCCCAACACAATGGTTGGGCTTGTGCGAACTTCATACGGCTGGCGTGGCAGGGCAGCCCAAGGCCACAGCAGGAAACACGCGAGTTAGGGGCGGTATATGGTGGCTACCACAAAGGTATTCTCCCGCGTTTCGCCCGCTTTAGCCGTTTCCGGGCTAACTTCTTTTATGTCTAGGTTAATCGGCTCCAGGTCGATGGGGGCTTCCGGTATAGCCGGTTCCTGCTGCAGGGCTATGTGCGGCGCAATCACCAGCGACACGATGGACATAAGCTTGATGAGAATGTTCATCGACGGGCCGGAGGTGTCTTTGAAAGGGTCTCCCACGGTGTCGCCGGTCACGGAGGCCTTGTGGGCTTCAGAGCCCTTGTACTCGATCACGCCGTTAATCTCCACGCCTTTCTCAAAAGATTTCTTCGCGTTGTCCCAGGCGCCGCCAGCGTTTGACTGGAACATGGCCATCAGCACCCCCGACACCGTGACGCCTGCCAGCAAGCCCCCCAGAATCTCGGGCGAGGACGTGTCTGCAAACACCCCCCTGAAGCCGAAGCCCACAATGACGGGTACGAGCAGGGCAATGGCTCCGGGCAGCATCATCTCCCGGATGGCCGCCTTGGTGGAGATGGCCACGCATTTATCATACTCCGGCATGCCGGTGCCCTCCATAATGCCCGGTATTTCCCGGAACTGGCGGCGCACTTCCTGCACCATCGCCATGGCCGCGCGGCCCACGGCCGCTATGGCGAGCGCCGAGAAGATAAACGGGATCATGGCCCCGATAAACAGGCCCGCCAGCACCGGGGCCTTGTACAGGTCGATGCTGGAGATGCCGGCTATCCCCACAAAGGCGGCAAACAGGGCCAGCGAGGTGAGGGCGGCCGAGGCGATAGCAAAGCCTTTTCCAGTGGCTGCTGTAGTGTTGCCCACGGCATCCAGGATGTCGGTGCGGCCGCGCACTTCTTTGGGCAGCTCACTCATTTCGGCGATGCCCCCGGCGTTGTCGGCTATCGGCCCGAAGGCGTCTATGGCCAGCTGCATGGCGGTGGTGGCCATCATACCGGCTGCTGCTATAGCCACGCCATACAAGCCGGCAGAGGCGTAAGAAAGCACGATACCGGCTGCCAGCACGATGATGGGGAGCACCGTAGAGTGCATCCCCACGGCCAGGCCAGCGATAATGTTAGTGGCATGCCCGGTGGAGGACTGCTGCACGATGGAGTTTACAGGGCCTTTGCCCATGGCGGTATAGTGCTCGGTGATCATACTCATCAGAGAGCCCACCACCAAGCCTACCATGACAGCCAGGAACACGCCGTTTGCCGTGAACTCGAAGTTGCGGAGCGATAGGTTCTCGGGCATGAGCCAGTGGATCGCGCCATATGCCCCTGCTGCGGTCAGGATCACCGAGATCCAGTTTCCGAGGTTCAGGGCTGCCTGCACGTTCCCGTCTTCTTTCACGCGCACAAACAGCATTCCTATCAAAGAGAAAACAATACCGAGCCCGGCAATGAGCATGGGCAGTATAACCGGGGAAAGCCCGCCGAAGTTATCCTCCACAAGCACTTCGCGGCCCAGCACCATCGTGGCCAGGATAGTGGCCACGTATGAGCCGAAAAGGTCGGCACCCATACCGGCCACGTCGCCCACGTTGTCGCCCACGTTATCGGCGATGGTGGCCGGGTTCCTGGGGTCATCCTCGGGGATACCGGCCTCCACCTTGCCCACCAGGTCAGCGCCCACGTCGGCTGCTTTGGTATAGATACCGCCGCCCACCCGGGCGAAGAGGGCAATACTCTCAGCACCCAGCGAGAAGCCGGTGAGCACCTCCAGCGCGCGCTCCATCTCCAGCCCGTTTACTCCGGCCCCGATGCTGTATACAAATTTGTAGTAGAACACAATGAACAGGGAGCCCAGCCCCAGCACGGCCAGGCCGGCCACACCCATACCCATCACGGTGCCCCCGGCAAACGACACTCCCAGCGCCTTGGAAAGGCTGGTGCGGGCGGCCTCTGCCGTGCGCACGTTGGCTTTGGTGGCGATGCGCATGCCTATAAACCCCGCCGAGGCTGAGAGAAAGGCCCCGATCAGGAAGGAAACCACGATTAGCCAATGGGACCGCTCGCTGGTATAGCCCAGGTAAAACAGGAAGAGCGAGGCAATCACGGCAAAGTAAAACATCACTTTATACTCTGCCTTCAGGAAGGCCATGGCCCCGTCGGCGATGTGCTTGGCAATGGTGCCCATGCGCTCGTTGCCGGCAGGCTGCTTCGTCACCCACCCAGACCTAAACCATGTGTATACAAGTGCGGCTAATCCGAAACAGGGAATGGCGTAAAGAATACTTTCCATATAGTGAATTTAGGGTTTGAGGACATTTATATATAGGTATTAAAGAAAGGAGATTCTATAGACTTTTCCAAATACTTAGTACCCAATCCTGAAACGCGTTCCAGAATATATAGGGCTATCAGCTAGAATGTTGCAACACCAACCCCCTTCAAGTGATTAAGGGCTCACTTTCCAGGCATACACAACCAATGTAGCGCACTAAAAAAGCTGCACCTTTTTTAGATACAGCTTTCTCTGTTTATGCGCCATGGGCAAAGGTATTTCTCCCTTTCTAATAATCTCCCTCGGTTAAGGTCAAGGTATACATGGCACTGTAGTTGTTCTTTTTGTGGTATACCCAACGGCGCGTGTCGTTTAGGTTCACCTGATACCTGAAGCCGTTTCTGGAGGCGGAAACGCTGATCCAGTGAAGTTCCTGGTTGTTCCTCTCCTGATCAAACACCGCGTCTGGGGTAAAGCCAGAGGTAACCCATACCGTTACCGTGCCACCTGGTTCTATCGTATAGGAGTGGTTCGGATCTCCTACGATGTTGACGCCGGAATTTTGCTTTATCTCCACCACTACCTCTACCGTGGCGTCAGTACTGTTTTCAATCTTGTAGCGATAATTCGCGTCCTGATCGAACAGGCGCTCGCAGGAAGAAAGCGGCAAAATGGATAAGATCAGCAGCAAAAGCCGGGGCAGGATGTGAGATGATTTCATATAAGCAGTTTACTTTATAATGGCACGGGGGTGGAGGACACGCTAATTCGTTTCCGGTTAAAGCTTTTCCATCAGTACCTTATACAGGGCCACCATGCTTTCGATGTCTTTCTTGTGCACGATTTCATCCGGCGTGTGCACATTGTCTTCCGGAGCGCCCACAAAGCACCAGTCCCAGGGATAGTCGCTACGCTGCAGTTCCTTGGCATCGCTTCCGCCCGCGCCCTCTACCTCCAGCTGGAACGAGATACCTGACTCTTTCGCGATGCCGATGATCCGCTGCACATAGGCACGGCGCGGAATCAGGCTGTCGCGCAGCGAGATGGCCACGCCCCGGCCCGCCTGCACGCCCTCTGTCACCCAGGTGATATCGGAGACCAGGGCCTGCGTAACGCCATACTTCTCGTGGATATACCGGGAGAGGTAAGACACGGAGCCGCCGCCGTGCTCCTCCCAGGAGCTGAACGCGATGATGCCGTGCTCCAGCGTCTGGGCCACCTGCAGGGCACTCCATACCCCCAGGCGGTTGTCGAGGTAGCAGCATTGCACCGTTTCCTCTGTCTCCCGAAAGTCGCTTTTGAAGACCAGCTCCGTGCCTCGCTCAATTTCCCGGTCATACACATACTGAACTTCCCCCTCCGCTTCGTTGTACTGTAAAGAGCACTCGATCCTTCCCTGCGCGTCCTCACCCACCAGCCGGTAGCCGTTTGCTACGTCAGGCCCACCGATCTTCACCAGTTGGCGGCCGTAACGCACCGTGAACCCGATGGAATCCATATGGGCAAAAATTGCACTTCGGGGTGTACCGAACACCAGCAGGATACAGTCCTGAAAACCATTGCCGTGCAAAACGCGGGGCATGTGCCTCCAAGTGCTTTTTTGGTCGTTTATATAGTTTAGAAGAAATTCTGACATCTTTTGCTCGTTGCCTGATGGGGCATGGATCTGGCAGAGCTGTTGTAAAAGTTTCATAATTATTTTCTTTTTATGGAATTCAAAATTAGGAGATATGTTGTACTTTTAGAATTGAAGGCACTTCCCTTTTCATTGTGAACTGCCAAAACCTGAATATTCTGATTTTTTCATGAAGAAGTTATTGTTTATCATCTTCAGCGTTGCAATACCCGCTTTAGCTGTGGCGCAAGGCTCCCCGGCCCCCACCGACACGACCGCCATGCGCCATGTCACCTTCGACCAGATCGAGGTGATTCCGGAGGCAGGCAAGGTAAAGGGCATGCTGCTGCTAGACAAGGATATTCAGTATGAACTGGAAGGCGCCGTAGACAACATGTACAACTTCAAGTACGCGCGCGCCGAGAAGCAGTTCAAGTCGATGCGACGCCGCTACCCCGACCACCCGCTGCCCTATTTCCTGATGGGTCTCAGCCAGTGGTGGAAGATCGTACCCACCAATATCCGCACCCTACAGTATGACGACATGTTCTTCGCCTACATGGACACGACCATCCAGAAGGCCGAGGTGATGTACGACAGGAACGAGAACAATGTGGAGGCCGCCTTCTTTCTGGCCGCCGCCTATGGCTTCACGGCGCGCCTGCACTCCGAGCGCAGCAACTGGCGCAAAGCCACCGTGGCCAGCAAGCGCTCCCTCGACTTCATGGAAAAGGCCAAGGCCGGAAACGGATTGAGCCCGGAGTTCCTTTTTGGCGAGGCGCTTTTCAACTACTACTCCATCTGGATACACGAAAACTACCCCATGCTGCGCCCAGTGCTCGTCTTTTTCCCGGACGGCGACAAGTACCTGGGGTTGCGGCAACTGGCCTATGTGGCCAATACGGGGTTTTATACCGGCACCGAGTCTAAGTTCTTCCTGATGAAGATTTATGCCAACGAGGAGAAGAAGATGCAGGAGGCGCTGCAGCTGTCTGAGCAACTGGCGCTCAAATACCCCGACAATGCTTACTTTGAGCGCTTTTACGCGCGCCTGCTCTTTGTGCAGGGCTACTTCACGAAAGCAGAGCAGGTGTCGTTGGACATCCTTGACAAACTGGAGCAGCAGATGCCCGGCTACGAGGGTGTGAGCGGCCGGTACGCCTCATATATCCTGGCCTACATCAACCAGCACAAGTACCGCGATTTTGAGAAGGCCGAGAAGTACTACAAAAGCTCCATCATGTTTGCCGAGATGACGGAAGAGCGGGAGTCCGGCTATTTCATCAACTCATACCTGAACCTGGCGCGCATTGCCAAGCAGCAGGGAAACCTGGCGGAGGCCAGGCATTACTTTACGATCGTGATGCAGGTGAGTGAGAAGAAATCGGATAGCTACAAAGAGGCGAAAGAGTACCTGAAGGAGGCAGACAAGCGCCTGAGAAAAGCTAGGAAAAAAGGCTGAGAAACGTATGCCGGTGTGCCTGCAGCGAATACTTCGCTTCCACCCATGCCCGGCCCGCCTCTCCCATCTCAGCACGAAGTCCCGGCTGGCGCAGCAATTCCTCCAGCCGCCCATACCACTCCTGCTCCGTGCGGCATACATAGCCCGTCACGCCGTTCTGCACCACCTCCGTGTTAGCCCCAACCCCGGAAACCACCGCCGGTATACCCAATGCCATATACTGCAGCGCCTTGAACGCGCATTTCCCCTGCGCCCAGGCAGTGTCTGGCAACGGCATCAGCCCAATATCAAACTGCAACAAGTCGGCTACCTCTGTCTCCCGCTGCCACCTTCTGAACTCCATATGCTGCAGCGCCAGTTGGGGGGGCTTGTCGGCTACTATCACAACCTTTATGGCATATGCCTGCTCCAGCCGCCGCAGCACAGGCTCGATCAGTTGGAGGTATGGCAGCGTGGAGTGCGATCCGATCCAACCCAGCACAACCGGCTCCCCACTCTTGGGCACCTTGCTTTTCGCGTAGCGCTGCGCTGTGTCCAGCACGCTTGGCAGTAGCACGGAGGCCGCATTATGCTGAAGGGCGAATTGCTGCAGGAAACCGTTCCCGCAGCTCACTTTGTGGCTCCACCGGCAGATTTGGGTAACTTTCTGCCGCCATTTCAATTTCGTTACCAGACTTTTCTCTATCGAAGTGCTGGGCAGCCAAATCGCGTCGTCAAAATCATAGATGATCTTTTTCTGAAAGGCTTTCGCCGCTAGCCACTCAAACCAGGGCGGCCCCAGGGGGGTTGCTTCACGGTGCAGGAAGATGCAGTCGTAGCGGGGCAGGTCTGCCAGCAACAGCAACCGGCGCCACAGACCTGCTAACAGGCCGAGCCCCTTTTGCAGCCTATGGCCCGGCTTGTAAAGGAGGTTCCAAGCGTTCAGGCTCCAGAAAGGGGCCACCTCATACTGAATATGCTGCTCTTCCAGCAACGGCAGCCACTGCTCCACCCTGAAGCGCTGAGATGCCGCCTCCCCGACAGGGTATGGCACGACAAACAGGATGTTCATGGCAACTCCTCCCCGCTTTGCCCGAAGAAATACGCATAGGCCTCCCGTATCCGCTCCGAGGACCTGTACTTTCGGGCCAGCTCCGGGATTTGCTGTCGGTGCGCCGGGTCCTGTATGATTTGCAGTATTTTCAGCAACGCTCTGTCCAGGCTTCCTTCCTCCTTCAAATTAAAGGTCGCCCCCCCACCTTCCCGATGTATGATGTCACTATCGTCACCCACGCCCTCCGTCAGCAGCACCGGCAGACCGTTTGCCCAGTACTCTCCGATTTTGACGGGAGAACAGTAGCGGGCAGAAGGGTATGATTTGATGGTGGCAAATGCAAAGTCGGCAGCAGAAAGGTATGCAGGCACCTCAGCATGCGTCACAGACGCCACATGCACCTTCTCTACATCAATAGCACACGCTACAAGGTATTGCAGGATTTCCTCCTGCGGCTGCGGCGAAAGAATGATGAGCCTGAAATTGGGTATAACCTCGAAGCAGCGCCTGTAAATCTGGAAAGCTTCGTGCGCATAGTATAAGCCCCCGTACTTGCCGACGTAGATGCCTACAGTTGCATTGCTAAAAACCCGGCGCACCTCTTTGGAGTAATAGAACATTGCTTCGTCCACGGCATTTCTAAGCACCACAACCTTCTCAGCCGGTAGTGTATAGCGCCTCATCAATTCACGCTTGAACGCGTCAGAAACCACCAGCAGACCTTGAGCGGCCAAAGCCTGCTCTTTCTCCCACTTCTTCTGAAAAACATATCGGGGGTCATACGTTTTCCATACCTTGTTTTCCTGCATGTAAGCGGCATGTGGCTCGTAAAAGGAAACCAGGTACGGAATTTTGAGGGGTATGGCTGTTAAATGTACCAAGGCTCCTGCCAGCGTTCCAACTGCCACGATATGATCTGCCTTTTCGTACTGCACCAGCTTTTTCAGTTGCCCTGGCAACACCATAAAATCAAAAATCTTGGAGAGAAGGTTTAGCTTATAATCCCTGGGGTAGATCGGCTGGTGCACCACCTTGTCGGGCAGCTGGGCGGTTAGCCCTATCGTGGGCGCAGGCACTCCTTTGCGCTCCAGGGTTACGAGCACTATCCGCCGCACCTGCTCCAGCGCAGCCAGTTGCCGCAGATGCGGCATCGCTGCGCCTTGGGTAAGGCCATCGCTTAAACTCCAGTACGTTACGAATAAGATGATCACTTTGAATTTAACCCCTCTCTGTACGCTTCGGTCAACTGCCTGATATGGTTCTCGATGGTGAAACAGGCTGCCGCCCTTTTAGCGCTTTCAGAATACGTCAGCCATACCTCTGGCTTGTTATAGAGTAGCAGTAAGTTCTCGGTAAACTCTTCTTTGCTTCCCGGACTAAAGTACAGCTGCGTATGCTTAGACACTTCTCTTAGCACATCGATCCCTGACACAATGCAGGGCAAGCCTACCGCCATCGCTTCGGCCATAGCTAAACAGAACCCCTCGTAGTGCGATGCCAGCACGAACGCATCATAATTTTTGAGGATCGACTCCGGCGCAGGATGACTGCCCATGAGCCTCACATTTGTGATCTTATTTGCTGCTATATATGTTTCAAGTTCAACCCTCTGATGTCCCTCGCCATATATGTCCAGTGAAATGTCGTGGTCCGTAAGATTTTGGAGACACTTCACAAGAAACATGTGCCCTTTCTGAGGCCTTAAATTGCCAACAGTCACTAATTTGAGCCCATTAGCGTTAAAGTCAACTTTCTGAGCTTGAGATGAGAAAAATTCTGCTCTTACAAAGTTATATAACACTGACCCGTTACCAGACAAATTTATATGCGACTGGTAATCAGCAAGTGCAGCCCCTGAAACGAATAATGCCTTCTGCTTAGGGGTATAGCTTAGCTTTTCGAGATATTTGCTTAGTCTATTCGGCACGAAGGCATCATCTGTCATCAAAGTATGGACGCTAAAAATGTGCGGCAGTTCGCCCAGGTTAGCGCCTCTGGCCACAATAGTGGGCCAGTAAAGATGCGAATGAATAAGATCTACCCGGTACGCTTTAATAATTTTATTTAACGCAATACAAGCGCTCGGCACACCATAGTTGCTGTTTGAATTGAGACATTTTATTACCTTGGCATTCTCGATCTCATGCGCTAAAGTAGATGGCCCTTTAAGATACACCACAATATTTTCAAATTCCCCCGCCAATGCATTGATGTAGCCAACAAACATAACCTCTGCTCCTCCTCTACCTAAGGTCTCTATAATGTGTAAAATTGTTGGCATTCGTTTAATCCTAGTAGCAAATGAGTAAGCAAACTATCTTATTTGTTGGCAACTACAACAGGTCCGACTATATAGATTTATTTTCTGAAAGTAAAAATGATTTTAATTTTTACTTTCTTGAGTATTCGTCTTCACGTGAGGTTCGAAACACCTATTTCAAAAGCTACGGCGAGTCTGTTTTCTGGAAAGACTACCATGACGCCTTTGAGCTTTTAGAGCACTTAAAACCTATTAAAGTGCTATTCCTCTTTATAGAGGCTTATAACCATGTCGCACTGAACATTGCCTGCAAGCTTTCTCAGATTCCTACCTTTCATTTAGAGCATGGCTTGAGAGCCGATTATCTTTACAATCATGCACATGGCCAACAACCCTTACCCGTAACTTTACATGGCCTGCCTTCAAAATTACTGAAAACACTAACACCAGTGATTCAATTCAGAGTTAAGCTAAAAACCAGACTCTTCTTGCTTAACAGCATTGAATGCTTTCCAACTGAGGAGGCGCATTTTATGAAAAGATTTATGGCTGTCCGAAAAAGGTATAATTTTCTACAAACTGCAGCTTTAATCAAATCAAGTAAAAGGCAGGCTGATTATTATATTGCTTTCAGCCAAAACATCCTTAACACGCATCAGAGGTACGATAATTTAACCGCCTCAGATAAAATTTTCTATATTGGAATACCCTATTTTGACAGATTTGCTAGTGTGCGGCCTGCGGAACAAGTTCGGGCTGTGCTCTTAATAGACCAGCCTTTATCAGAGCACGGTCTTTTTGGCTGGACGAAGGAGAAGAAGCTAAACTTTCTGCAGAATTTGACTGAAATATGTTCCAGATATCGTTACAAGCTATATATAAAATCACACCCAGCCCAAAAAAATACGTCCTGGATGTTAAACCAGACAAACGTTGAACCAATTGATGATGGCCGCCTATTTGCCCTTGCACCAGCGATACCTGTGATAATAGGCTTTTACTCTACGCTGTTGATGCCTTTTGCCTCATTCAGGCACACTACAGTTATTACTTACGAAAATCACCCCATCGGCAAAATTAACGTGTCTAAATCCTTCATAGACGCCGGAGTGGCGCATCCTATCTATGACCTGGAGGAACTTGATGCCATCTTGCAAGACCCCGAGGCACTGCACCGGCAACAGCTGCCGCATAAAGCGAAATTCACGGAGGAGTGGATGTATAAATTCGACGGCCGGGCTGGTGAGCGCCTCCGGGACATTCTGCTGCGCGATGACCTGTAAAATCAAAGAGGCTGCCCTAGGGCAGCCTCTTTGATTTTGTAACTTTGCTATCTTTAAAAACTTCTTGCAGCTGCAGGAGCTGTATCAACGTTTTCCTTGAAATACTCCAGCGTGCGCTTCAGGCCCTCCGCGCGGTTCACCTGCGGCTCCCATCCCAGCACGTCCCTTGCGATGGTGATGTCCGGCTGGCGCTTCTGCGGGTCGTCTTTCGGCAGCGGCTGGTACTCCAGTTTCAGCTCCACACCGGTAAGTTTACAGATCTCTTCGGCAAACTCCTTAATAGTGATCTCTGATGGGTTGCCCACATTTACCGGCAAGTGGTAGTCGCTCAGCAGCAGGCGGTAAATACCCTCCACCAGATCGTCCACATAGCAGAAAGAACGCGTCTGGCTGCCGTCTCCGAAGATACTAAGCGGCTCACCCCGTAGCGCCTGGCTCAGGAAAGCAGGCAGCACGCGGCCGTCGTTCAGGCGCATGCGCGGGCCATAGGTGTTGAAAATGCGCACGATGCGTGTCTCCAGCCCGTGGTGCATGTGGTAGGCCATGGTCATTGCTTCCTGGAAACGCTTTGCCTCGTCGTAGCAGCCGCGAGGGCCTACAGGGTTCACATTGCCCCAATAGCTTTCTTTCTGCGGATGCACCAGAGGATCGCCGTATACCTCTGATGTGGAGGCAATCAGCATACGTGCACCTTTCGCTTTGGCCAGGCCAAGCAGGTTGTGCGTTCCCAGCGAGCCTACCTTCAAGGTCTGAATCGGAATCTTCAGGTAATCGATCGGGCTTGCCGGCGAGGCAAAGTGCAGGATATAATCCAGGTCGCCTGACACATGCACGAATTTGGAGACATCGTGATGGTAAAACTCGAAGTTGGGCAGCTTGAAGAGGTGTTCTATGTTGTCGAGGCTACCCGTGATCAGGTTGTCCATCGCCACCACATTATACCCTTCTTTTATGAATCTATCGCAAAGGTGAGAGCCTAAAAAACCTGCCCCCCCCGTGATGAGTACTCTTTTATTCGTCATTTTTATACAGAAGTGTTTAACGGCTGTGGTACCTGCTGCTTTAGGCCAATACCAAAGTAGGTAAAGCCTTTCTCTCTCATATCCACAGCATCATATATGTTCCTGCCGTCGAATATTACTTTGTCTTTCATCAGTTTGCTCACCACGTTGAAGTTGGGCGAGCGGAACTCAGGCCACTCCGTCACGAGCAGGAGCGCGTCTGCGTCGATCAGCGCCTCGTACTCGTCTTTGCCGTATTCGATGGAATCGCCCAGCGTGTGTGCGGCCTCTTTCATGGCAACCGGATCGTAGGCACGTACCTTGGCACCCTGCTCCAGCAGCTTTTGGATGATCACCAGCGAAGGCGCCTCACGCATGTCGTCTGTCTTAGGCTTGAAAGAGAGACCCCAGATGGCGAATGTCTTCCCAGCCAGCTCTCCGCCGAAATGGGTATAGATTTTATTGAAAAGCACCGATTTCTGGTTCTCGTTCACATCCTCCACCGACTTGAGCACCTTCATGTCGTAGCCGTTCTCAGAGGCTGTCTTGATCAGGGCTTTTACGTCTTTCGGGAAGCAGGAGCCTCCGTATCCGATGCCCGGGTATATGAACTTGTTGCCGATGCGCACGTCGCTTCCGATGCCCTTGCGCACCATGTTCACGTCTGCGCCCATGATCTCGCAAAGGTTCGCGATGTCGTTCATGAAGCTGATCTTGGTGGCCAGCATGGCGTTAGCGGCATACTTGGTCATTTCGGCGGAAGGGATATCCATGAAAATCAGCGGGTGGCCGTTCATCAGGAAGGGCTTGTAGAGCTTCTGCATGGCTTCCTGCGCCCTCTCAGACGATACGCCCACCACAATGCGGTCTGGCTTCAGGAAGTCCTCGATGGCGGCTCCCTCTTTCAGGAACTCGGGGTTAGATGCCACGTCAAACGGGATGTTCACGCCGCGGGCTTCCAGTTCCTCAGCAATGGCGGCGCGCACTTTGATGGCTGTCCCAACCGGAACGGTGCTCTTTGTCACAACCACAATGTAGTCGTTCATGTGCTGCCCGATGCTTCTGGCCACTGCCAGCACATACTTCAGGTCAGCGCTTCCGTCTTCTCCGGGAGGTGTGCCCACCGCAATAAAGGCAACGTCGCAGCCCTGTATGCTAGGCGCTAACTCGTTGGAAAAAGAAAGGCGTTCTTTCTGCGTGTTGCGAACAACCATCTCCTCCAGGCCTGGCTCATATATGGGCAGGATACCTTTTTTCAGGTTTTCAATTTTCTTCAGGTCAATATCAATGCAGGTTACATCAATACCTACCTCTGCAAAGCATGTTCCTGTCACCAGGCCCACATAACCAGTACCAACTACAGCGATTCTCATAATTAGTTAAATCTTAATATAGCGACAAATATAATTCTATTCTCTTAAAAAAGTATACCTACGAAGTGTATTAACTTAAAAATTTCCTATTTCAACTCATATACCGCTGCCACCAGTGCTGGAACACCAGCAGCGTCCAGGCTGTGCTCTCAACCGGGGCCGCATTCTCCGCATACAATTGCCTGCGGATACGCTGGGTATGCTGCACGTCAAAAATCCCCTGCGCCGCCACATACCTGTCCGAAAGCAGCTCATTCACCAGGCATTTACCCTCTGTTTGCAAGAAGGAGCGCAGCGGAATCTCAAAGCCCTGCTTTGGCCTCCCGTGCAACGCAGGCGGAAGCAGTTCCTGAAAGGTGTCCCGCATCAGCTTTTTCTGCTGCTTCCCATCAATCTTGGAAGTGCCGGGCAAGGAGAATGCAAACTTCACCAGCCGATGGTCCAGGTAGGGGCTGCGGATCTCCAGGCCATTGGCCATTCCCATCAGGTCGATCTTCGGGAGCATGTCGTTTGCGAGCACCAATTGCCAGTCCGCACAAAGTACGTTATTAATATTATAAAAGTTTTTATCAACACAATCCAATAACCTGTTTTTTCGGGCTCGGCATAACCTGCTCTGTGCAGAAGCTCTGTGCTGGGGAGCCAAAAGCGCCAGGGCATCCGTTTCCTGCTGCCACGTGGCCCAGAACCAGTAGCGCGCTGCCGGGGCCATGGACGCCCCTGCCGCAAAACGTTGCAGTTGCCTTACTTTGTTTGCGGCAAAAGAGTTACGCGCCTTGGGCAGGGCATCCCATAAAAACTTCAGCTGCCTGACTGCCCCTGCCGCCATACCGCCCGACTGGGCCAAATACTCAGCGCGGTGCTTGTTATACCCTGCGAAAAGCTCATCGGCCCCATCGCCGCTCAGCACGGCCTTCATCTCCTGCCCCACGTGCTTGCTCAGGGCGTACACGGCCAGCGCCGAGGAGTCTGCAAAGGGCTCGCTCAGGCTGTCCAGCATCCCGGAGAGGCTTTTGTAGAGGTCGTAAGTAGACAGGCGGAGTTCGGTATGATCTGTGTCGTACTGCGTTGCCACCAGCCGTGCGTAGCGGGTCTCATCAAAAAGAGGCTGCTCCGGGAAACCGACGGCATAGGTCTTCAGCCTCGGGACCTGCTGCGCGGCCAGCGCCACCACCACCGACGAGTCGAGGCCACCGCTGAGGAAAGCCCCCACCGGCACATCGGCCACCAGCCTGTCCGACACGGCCTGCTGCAGCAGTTTCCGGAGCTTGGCCTGCTGCTGGGTATAGGTCAGGGGGTTCTGGGCGGCCTTTTCCCCGTCGAAGGGGAGTCGGTACCAGGTGTGCTCCTGCACCCGGTTGCGCTGTATGATTAAGGCTTGGCCCGGCAGGAGCTTCTTCACATTTTTGAGCATGCTGGCGGGGGCGGGCACGTAGGTGAGCTGCAGGTACTGGTAAAGGGAGGTATAATCCACCTCGCGCGGCACGCCGAGTTGCAGCAGGGCCGCCATCTCGGAGCCGAACAGGAAATGGTCGGCGCTTTTGTAATAGAGCAGGGGTTTTTCGCCGTAGCGGTCGCGGGCCAGGAACAGGCTTTCCTCCACGGCGTCGTAGATGGCCAGCGCGAAAAAACCTGTCAGCTTTTTTAGGCATTCCTGCCGCTCGCGCGCATACAGGTGCAGCAGCACCTCGGTGTCGGAGTTGGTGCGAAAGCAGGCGCCCCTGGCTTCCAGCTCTTTCCGCAGCTTGCCGTAGTTAAAAATCTCGCCGTTGAAAACAAGGGTATAGCGGCCGTCGCTGCTCGTGAATGGCTGGTGTGCGGCGGGCGAGGGCGCAATCAGGGCGAGCCGACGGTGGCCCAGCGCCACGGGGCCGTGCACGTATACCCCTTCCGCGTCGGGGCCCCGGTGGTGCAGCGCGGCCACGGCGCCCGGGAGCCGCCCCTGCGCGTTGCGGCCAGCTTCGGTAAACGCAAAAACTCCTGTTATCCCACACATACGCAAGCGTAAATATAGCCATATTTTAAACCCTAGCCCGCCCATCTGCCATGGCAACTAAATTTTATACCTCCCGGGCTTCTTTTTTTGCACTGCCTCACAACCCGACACCGTATAAAAGGTATAGAACCAAGACCAAACACCCTACATTTTTTATATGGAACCAGAGTGGCTGGATAGGAAGGAGTATCCTTTTGAATCCAAATATTTACAATTAGAGGCGGGCAGAATGCATTACGTAGACGAGGGAGAGGGCCCGCCCATTGTGATGGTACACGGCACCCCCGTCTGGTCATTTCTGTACCGCAACCTGATTAAGATACTGCGCAAGAAATACCGCTGCATTGCCATGGACATGCTGGGCTTTGGCCTGTCTGACAAACCCAAGGACTGGAGCTACAAGCCGCGGGCCCACGCCGCCAACTTCGAGCAGCTGATGGAGCACCTGAAACTGAAGGACATCACGCTGCTGGTCCACGACTTTGGGGCGCCTATCGGTTTTGCCTATGCCATCAGGCACCCTGAGAAGGTGAGCAAAATCGTGATGCTCAACTCCTGGACCTGGTCGCTGTCGAAGCACCAGACCCTTAGCGGCACCAGCAAGTACCTGGTGGGGCCACTGGGCAAGTTCCTGCACTCCAAGCTCAATGTGCCGACGCATACCCTGATCGACGAGCTGTTTGAGGGCAAGGAAAAAATGCCGGAGCAAATCCGGCAGCACTACGTGAACGCCCTGGGCAGCCCCAACGACAACGTGAGCACGCTATCCTTTGCCCGCGAGTTGGTTGGCATCACGCGCTGGTACGAAGAACTCTGGAAAGGCCGCCAGAAAATCCAGGACATCCCAACCCTGATCCTCTGGGGAGAGCGCGACAAGCTAATCCAGAAGGGAGCGCTGCTGAGCTGGAAAAAGTTTTTCCATGAGTCGTACGTGATTCCCTTTGAGGGCTGCGGACACTTTCTGCAGGAGGAGAGCGCCGAGGAAATAGCCAACTACGTGAGCAATTTTGTGCAGGAGGAAAGTAAAAAGAGAGAGCTAGTACATCACCATTAAACCCATCAATCATATGGAAACCAACAAATCATTGCAGGAGGCGATCTTACAGGCGCATCCGTCAACCGAAAAAATCAACCAACCGCAGGACCTGCTCTTTTCAATAGCCAGCCCAAAGCAGGAAACCTATACCGATAACTCCCACCACGCGCCGCTGAACGAGTCGCACCTGAACCTGATGCAGTCGTGGATGAACCTGCGGGACTTGGAATGCAAGCTGGCAGAGAGCATGCCGGGCGAACTGAGCGACAAGCCGGAGTAAACCCATACCCCTGGCTCCCAGCCAACATCTTTATACTTATACATACTTATACAGAAATGGCGCAGGAAATCCTTCTGCGCCATTTCTGTATCCGGGCATGTTTAACACTCATCTTTCGGGAGCGAAAATTGTCGGTGCGCTTAAAATATCTTGCCGGGGTTCAGGATGCCGTGCGGGTCGAAGAGGTTTTTGATGCCGCGCATCAGCCGCAATTGCACCTCGTTCAGCGCGATGCCAATGTAGGGGCGCTGCACCAGACCGATGCCGTGCTCGCCGGATATGGTGCCGCCCAGGCGCACGCAGAGGTCGAAAATCTCCCGGATGCCTTCCTGTAGCTTGTTGTTCCAGTCCTCATCGCTCATACCTGCCTTCACGATGTTCATATGCAGGTTTCCGTCGCCGGCGTGGCCGTAGCACACGGATTTAAAGTTATACCTTGCCCCGATCTCCTTCACGCCCTTTAGCAGCGCAGGGAGCTCCGCGCGCGGCACCACCGTGTCTTCCTCCTTATAGATAGAGTTTGCTTTAACGGCGTGCGCCACATTGCGGCGGAGTTGCCACAGGTCGTTTTTCTGCTTTTCAGTGTCTGCCACCAGTATGTCGCCCACGTCAAACTGCTCCAGCACCGCATATAGCCGCTCGGCATCCTTATAGAGCTGCTCCATCTCATTGCCGTCCAGCTCGATCAGCAGGTGGGCCCGCTCGTCGGCGGGCCGGGCTATGGTGAAATTGAGGTAACGGTCGGCCCACTCGATGGCCTCGCGCTCCATAAACTCCAGCGCAGAGGGCACCAGCCCCGCCATGAAGATTTTGGACACGGCCGCACAGGCTTCCTCCTCTTTACGGAAGGGCACAAGCAGCACCAGGTTCTGCGGAGGGTATGGGATGAGCCTGAACACGATTCTGGTGATGATGCCCAGCGTGCCCTCGCTCCCGATCATCAGTTGCGTCAGGTTATAGCCGGTGGCGTTTTTCAGGACGTTGGCTCCGGTCCAGGTGATCTCCCCGGTCGGCAGCACTACCTCCATGTTCAGCACGTAGTCTTTGGTTACCCCATACTTCACGGCCCGCGGCCCGCCGCTCGACTGGCTCAGGTTGCCCCCCAGAAAGCAGCTTCCCCGGCTGGAGGGGTCAGGCGGATAATAGAGCCCGCGCGCGATCACCGCCTCCTGAAACACCTGCGTGATCACGCCCGGCTCCACGGTGGCCTGCAGATTGCGCTCGTCGATGTCAAGGATCCTGTTCAGCCGCTCCGTAGACAGGATCACGCCTTTGTGCAGGGCCAGCGCCCCGCCGCTCAGCCCCGTGCCTGCGCCGCGTGGGGTCACGGGGATAAAGTTTTCGTGACAAAACTTCATAATAAGGCCGATCTCTGTGGCGTTAGCAGGTTTGAGCACCACCTCCGGCTCGAAGCGCAGGTCCTCGGTCTCGTCGTGGGTATAGCGCAGCATGTCGGCAGTGGCGGCGGGCAGCACCACATGCTCCGGCCCTACCATGGCAGAGAGGGCTTTGAGGGCTTCTAAAGAGATTGGGTTGAATTTCATTTTTAAAAGGGGCGGCTTCTCTGTATTTTAGCCCTCCGTTACAAAAGGTTACTTTACGCATGCTAAAATACGCTTTGAAAACACATTTTACTACTGCTGCCCTCATTACATTTTTAATGTTTCTGATGGCTTCCTGCCAATCCTCGCAGCCGGTGTTCAGCAAACGTGGCGAGCAGTATAAATCAGCCAGGGAGATAGCGGCGGAGAAGCGCCAGGGGGGCCGGTCTGGCACGGGCGGGAAGAGCGTTGCCTCTGCCTCCAAAGACCGCACCAGCCGTACCCGTGTCCGGTCGAGCAAGAACCTTGATCGGGATGTGGCCACCGTGATTGAGGCGGCCCGCTCATACACCGGCGTGCCGTATAAATGGGGCGGCACCACACGCGTGGGTATGGACTGCTCCGGCCTGCTGTGCACCTCCTTCCAGAGCATCAACGTGAACCTGCCCCGCACCTCCGACGAGCAGGGCGATTATGGCAAAAAGGTACGGCCAAAGGATATCAAGGAGGGTGACCTCGTGTTTTTCGGGGCCAACAGGTTCAGCAACAACATCACGCACGTGGGTATGGTAACCGAGGTGAACGGCAAAGAAGACGTGCGGTTTATACATGCCTCCTCTTCGCTGGGCGTGATCGAGGCTAACTTATACGCCGACCATTACCAGAAAATCTTCATCAAAGCCGTCAGGCCACCCGTGTTTTAGCCTGCGGCGCTGCCTGTTGCGGTTCTGTTAATTTCAGGCAAAGCGTGATCCCGGCATAATCTGCCCACGTACTTAATAACTAAGTAAACAATTGCTGTTCAACTAGTTATTAGGAGCTATGAGATTTTTCTACAAAAAACTATTCCTTTGCGTGGCCCTGTGCCTTGCGGTGCAAACGGTATGGGCACAGGGGGCCACCACGGCCTCGCTCATTGGCACTGTAAAAGACCAAAGCGGCGCCACGCTGCCCGGTGCCACCGTGATAGCCGTGCACACGCCCACTAACACGCAGTATGTGGCAGGCACAGACGCCGAGGGCCGCTACACGATCCAGAACATGCGGGTGGGCGGCCCTTATACCGTCCGGTCTTCCTACGTCGGTTACCAGGAGCAGGCCACGAGCGGCGTGATGCTGAGCCTGGGCCAGACTGCCCGCATCGACCTTGTGCTTGCCGAGGGCAGCCGCCAGCTGAGCGAGGTGCAGGTGATCGGCGAGAAGCACGAGGTTTTTAACCAGGAACGGACCGGTGCCGCCACCAACGTGTCGCGGGAGCAACTGGAGAACCTGCCCACGCTTAGCCGCAGCCTCCAGGACTTCACCCGCCTCACCCCGCAGGCGTCGGGCAACTCCATTGCCGGCTCCAACAACCGCTACAACAACATCACCATCGACGGGGCCGTGAACAACGACGTGTTCGGGCTTGCCGGAAGCGGCACCCCGGGCGGGCAGGCGGGTACGCAGCCCATCTCCCTCGACGCCATTGAGCAGATACAGGTGGTGGTGGCCCCCTACGACGTGAAGCTGGGAAACTTTACGGGCGGCGGTATAAACGCCGTTACCCGCTCCGGCTCCAACAGCTTTACGGGGTCGGCCTACGTGTTTGGCCGCAACGAGAAAACCATTGGCAAGGCCGTGGAAGGCCCGCGCCTGCGGGCCGACGAGTTCAACAACTACCAGTATGGCGTGCGGGTGGGCGGCCCTGTCCTGCGCGACAAGGTGTTCTTCTTCTTCAACTACGACGCGACCCGCATCACAGAGCCCGTCCGGTTTGCGCCCGGCTCGGCCGAGTCGCAGATACCGCTGGGCGCGGCGCAGCAGTTGGCTAGCTTCGTGCAGCAGACGTATGGGTATGACGTGGGCTCGTTGGGGACTTTCGACCGGGAGACCAACAGCGACAAGTTTTTCGGGAGGCTGGACGTGAACATTAGCGACAACCACCAGCTGACCGTCCGCCACAACGTGGTGGACGCCTACCAGGACGATTTCAGCAGGAGCCGCAGCTTCGTTAGGTTTGGCAACAACGCTTACCAGTTCACCAGCACCACCAACAGCTCGGTGCTGGAGCTTAACAGCCGCTTTGGCAACGAGTTCTCCAACAAGCTGATCCTGGGGTACTCCCGCATCCGGGACCGGCGCGCGCATGTGGGCGCGCTCTTTCCGCAGGTCACCATCGCCGACCCGATCGGCACGTTTGAGTTTGGGGCGCAGCGCTCTTCCACCGCCAACGAGCTGGACCAAGACCTCTTCGAGATTACCGACAATTTCAGCTACATCATGGGTCGCCACAACTTCACGGTCGGCACCCACAACGAGTTTTTCAAGTTCCGGAACCTGTTCATCAACAACTTCAACGGCCGCTGGGACTTTAACAGCCTGGATGATTTTTATGCCGGGAAGCCCTCGCGGGTGCAGGCCACCTACTCGCTGAGCGACGACCCCAGGCCTGCCGCCGAGTTCAACGCCATGCAGCTCGGCTTTTATGTGCAGGATGAGTACTCCCTCTCAGAGCAACTGCGCTTCACGCTCGGCCTGCGCATCGACATACCCGTTTTCCCGGATGAGCCGCCTCGCAACCTGCAGTTCGAGCAAGACTTCGGGAGCCTGTACCCCTCTATCAGAACAGACCGCACCCCTGGCGGAAACGTGCTCTGGGCCCCGCGCTTCGGCTTTAACTATACCCCCACCGACGACCGCTCCCTGCAACTGCGCGGCGGGACGGGCGTCTTTACGGGCCGCGTTCCCTTTGTCTGGCTCTCCAACCAGTTCACAAACACGGGCACCATTTTCGGCACCGTGTTTCAGAACAACCCCACTGCGTTTATCACAGACGTAGACCAGCAGCGCAACGCCGGGGCCAGCAACACCACCGTGGAGGTGAACGTGGTGGACAAGGACTTTAAACTGCCGCAGGTATGGCGCAGCAACCTGGCCCTGGACTATACCCTGCCCGGCGACGTAACGGCCACCGTGGAGGGGATCTACTCCAAAACCCTGAACGACGTGGTATACCGGAACCTGAACCTGGTGGCCCCCACCGGCAACCTGCCAGAGCCAGACACGCGGGAGGTATACCCCTCCGTCACAAACAACCGGCGCATCAACCCGGACTATACCAACGTCATCCTCCTCGACAACACAGACAGGGGCTACCGCTATAGCCTAACGGGCGAGCTGAAGAAGGATTTCCTGAACGGGCTGCAAACCAAGCTGGCCTATACCTATGGCAAGTCCAAAGACGTGAACTCCGGCACCAGCTCCACGGCCCTCTCCAACTGGGAGTTTAACCAGGTGGTGAACGACCCCAACAACCCGTCCCTGAGCTTCTCGCGCTTCGACATACGCCACCGCATCATTGGGTCGGGCGGGTATACCTTCGCGTACGCCAACAATTTCTCAACCAGCGTGTCGCTGTTTTACCAGGGCCAGTCGGGGCTGCCCTTCACCTACCTGTATGCCCAGGACCTGAACAGCGACGGCAACCGCAGCAACGACCTGCTCTACGTGCCCCGCTCGCAGGCCGAAATAAACCTGGTGCCCTTTACCTCGGGTAGCACCACCTTCACACCCGATGCGCAGTGGGCGGCGCTGGACGCCTTTATCGCCTCGGATGACTACCTTAGCGGGCGGCGGGGGCAGTATGCGGAGCGGCACGGTGCGCGCATGCCCTGGACCCACCAGTTTGATGTGCGGCTGCTTCAGAACTTTTACATCGTTACGGCGGCAGAGAAAAAGCACACGCTGCAGCTTACCTTCGATATTTTTAATGTGGGGAACCTCCTGAACAAAGCGTGGGGGCGACAGTATTTTGTCAGTAACTCGGCCAACGAGATCATCCGCTTCGCGGGCCTAAACGATGCCGGGCAACCCACCTTCACGTTCAACCCAAACAGCGCGGCCTACAACATCTCCCAGTTCGACTCCCGGTGGCAGGGGCAGGTGGGTATCCGTTACCTCTTTGAGTAAGCCCATCAGGTCAGCCTTAAAAACAGCGAAGCCTCCCGGTATGCCGGGAGGCTTCGCTAGTATGGGGTATCGGGTATCGGGAACGCTACTCGCCTTCCTGCGCCTCGGTGAACTCCCCGGTTTCCCGCATCACAAAGGTTTTCTGCAGCAAGCCAGCCGGGTAGGTGTCGTAGGTCACAGCTATCTTCTGGCCTGCTTCTACATCCGGGAAGCGCATTTTCAGCACCGCGGCTAAAGCCTGCACGATCGCCTCGTCTGACCAGCTGGAGGTGTTGATGTTGCCAAACGCGTTCAGGTTGTCTCGGCTGGCGGATGTGCCAAAACCGTTGGCGGCATTACCGATGAAGCCATAATCAGCCCCGGTCAGCGTATACTTGATGCTCAGGTCCGGCTTCCAGGTGCCGTTTGCCTCTTTCTTGAACTGTATGGTGGCATTGGCAGTCACGTTATCGTCCAGCTTAATCCAGCGCGTGCCGTCATATAGCATGGCGGTGACGCGCTGTGAGGTGGTTTTGCTGGAGCTGCTGTAGTAGGCGTAGCTCACATATTGCACGTCGCCGGCGGTTGCGCCCAGGATGTTCGCTCTCAAAAACTTATCCAGGTATAGCGGGAAGTTATCGCCGTCCGAAGAAGAGAAAGTGTAGTTGGTGTGGTTTACAGACTCATAATCAGCCTGCGACACCAAATAAGCATCTTCCCAGTTGCCGTTGATGTAGAAGAAGCGATCCGTTACCTCATAGGTAGATGGATTGGCAGAGCCGTTGTACCAGGTATACGTCAGCTCAACCAGGTCTTTCTCCGCCACATCCGGGTATCTGTACTCCAGGAAGGCCACGATCTCGCTGTATTTGCTGAAGTTACCAAAGGCGAAGCCCAGCGCGTCGTAGTCGCCTTCTGTTACGGTGTACTCGGAGAAGGTTTTCACGAAGGTGTTGGAGAACGGCACCACCAGCTTGTTGTACGTCACCTGGGCAATGCTGCCCCTCTCCAGCTGCGGGTAGCTCTCGTTCAGGATCATCGGGATGATCCCGGCGGCCTCTTCCTCAGAAGCGAAATAATTGTCTTCCCACACATAAGCGGGCACGCCGTCGGCATCCTCCACCGCCTCGTACTGGTCGGCTGTCAAGGTCACGGCGATGTCTTTGGAGTAAGCCGCTTGCTCGTCCAGCTCGTCATATACCTCTTCCATCGGGTCGCAGGCTGTGAACAACAGGGCTACGAAAGAGGCTACTATATATAAATGCTTTTTCATGTTGCTTCGCTTTTTCTACTTTTTTAGAAATTGATTTTCAGGCCAGTTGTCCAGGTTCTGCCCGTTCCGAAGAACACGGTTGAGCCAAGTGCGTCGCCGTTCTTGTCTTCGTCCAGGCCTGTGTCTCCGTTCTGGGCATCAGAGATGTACTCCACGTCCAGCACATTGTTTACATTGGCATAAAGTGAGGTTTTCAGACCAGCCACCTTAAACTTGAACACAGCGTTCAGGTCAAGCAGCGAGTAAGAAGGCACTTCCCATACCTCGATACCTGGGTCTCTGAGTGTAGTTGGGTCGAACTGGGCGAAGAAGTCTGTGTAGTAATTGTAATCCACACCCACTTTCAGGTCGTCTAACACTTTGTAGGTGGCACCGAGGGCAGCCGTTGTCTGGGCAGCGTCACCCACTTTCAGGCCTTTCATGTACATCGGGCCGAAAGTCTCTGACTGCGTTCTGTCTTCGTTGAATACAGTCACCTCGTCGATGTTATTGCGCCATGTCCAGTCGCCCACAGAGGCCATACCCCTGATGTTCAGTTTGGAGGTTGGCTGGTACGTGAAGTCCAGCTCAACACCCTGGTGCAGGGCATCCACACCCAACAGGTTGGCGAAGAAAAGCTCGCCGCTCTGGCCCGTGATGGCTCTTGTGAACGATCGGTCGTTCCAGGCAGTGCGGTACAGGTTAATGTTACCGCTCAGGGTTGGGCTTCTGAAACCGTAACCCAGCTCGTAGCTCAGGATCTTCTCGTTTACAGCGTCTTTGTTGATGATATTCTCGTTGTTCAGAAAAACAGCATCGAAGAAAGGTGCTTTCTCGAAGTAACCGAGGTTGGCGAACACATTGTGGTTCTCCGTCAGGTTGTAGTTAGCACCGCCCTTTACCTGGTATCCGAAGAAGTTCTGGAAATCTGTCTCCTGGTTTCCTTCCGTATACTGGAAGTAGTCGATACGCTTGTAAGATGTGTTGGAGGCTGCCAGGGAAACGAAAGCAGAAAGCGTTCCGTCTGTGTATTCGCCCTGCAGGAAGCCGCCCTCCCAAAGCACCACGCCGTCGTTGTTGTAGCTGATCTTGTCGCCCACACGCGCTTTGTTGTTCGGGTTGTTCACGTTTGAGTTGTCCAGCACGTAATCCGCACCAAGCAGGTCATATACTTCTCTGAAGTGCATCCCCTTGTAATAACGCAGGTCAGCGCCACCCAAAATGTTGAAGTTAGCGTTTAGGCTCTTCTGGTAAGTAGAAAGGGCTCCTACCCAGGTATGGTCGTTGCGCGAAGCATACTGGTATGCTCTTGCATGGCCGTCCACGGAGTTTCCGTTGATGTCAACTACCTGGTCCAGGTCATAAGGAGAGTACATATCGCCTGTTCTGATCGTGTCCACGTTTAGGGAACGGTCTGTAGTGATGCCGCCGCCACCGCCTGTGCCCTTAGACACATACACAGCAGTTGAAAGGAAAGAAGACGCATCGATTGTCCAGTAGTGGTTCAGGGAGATCTGCGGCTTGTGGTAGAAGTTATCCTCTACGTTTACCACCTCACCGTCTTTCACGCCCCAGTCAGGGTTCCAACGCAGGCCTTGGGGCGCGTTTCTATACTCCTGGATATACTTGCGGCTCTGGCGTTGCCCGTGGTATTGCGGCGCGCCGAAACCAGTCAGGGAAATCGTGTGTTTGTCGTTGATCAGCTTCGAGATGTTGAAGAAGTAGTTATACCCCTCAAACTGCAATCCCTCGGCCCAACCGTTACCTTCTGTTTTAGAGCCGGAAGCGGCAAATGCCCAGCCGTTCTCTGATAAGCCAGTGGCAAATGAGAAGCCCAGCTTGTTGTAACCGTTATTACCGATGCCGTAGAACAGGGAACCGCCTTTCGTGGCATCCGTTGTTTTGGTGATGATGTTGATGGTGCCACCGATAGAGGGCACCGCTACTTTAGAGGCACCCAGACCGCGCTGCACCTGCATCGACTTGGTAACATCCGTCAGACCGGCCCAGTTAGACCAGTACACGCGTCCGTTCTCCATGTCGTTCACCGGCACGCCGTTGATCATCACGGCCACGTTCTCGCTCTGGAAACCACGCAGGTTAATGCGGGAGTCTCCAAAACCGCCACCCTGCTTTGTGGCATATACCCCTGGCGTACCCTTCAAAAGCTCCGGGAATTCCTGGTTAGAGGCTTTCTCTGAGATGATCTCGCTGCTGATAGTAGACATGGCAACCGGCGTCTCGCGATCGATGGCGTAAGAGTTGGCCGTAATCAACACCTCGTTAATCGACGTCACGTTAGACTCCATAAGGATAGCCCCCAGGTTCTTGTTGCCGTTCACGTTGCCAAGCGCAACCTCCTTTTGCAGATAACCAACAAAGTTCACCAGAATAGCCGCGTTCGGGTCGTCTATCTTGATCTGGAACGAGCCGTCCAATGACGCCGGAACAGCGCGCTCTGTTCCTTTCAGGATCACTGTTGCTCCGGGCAGTGGCTCTTTTGTTGTTGCGTCAACAATTTTACCGGTCACCGTTCCCTGAGCAAAAGCACCTACTGCATTCGCGGAAGATATCACGAGTGCAAAGACAAAAAGTAAACACTTTTTCATTTAGCTAGATTTGGTTGTGAGATAGGATAATTGATGTATAGGATGTTATGGTTTCTCTGATTGCGGGCAAAGATAAGTCTTCTGTTTTGATTATTTAACAAATTAACATTTTGTTAACCTTGATTATAAATAAGTAAATATATAAACAATAAAAAGTGATATAAAATATATCTAGTTGATAATTTTGGTTTTGATTATTAAAAATCGTACTCAGGGCACAGTATTGAATAAATTTTATCCGGACCAATAATTTTCCCCGAAAAATGAATGTCATCACTCACTCACTCTATTTTGGTTTTTGCATTTTACTCATACACCTGCTTTATATAAAAGGCTTTTGCTTTCCTTATTCCGAATAAACAGACACCGTAGCGCCTGTTTCTGTAGTGCAGATGCGCTACCGCCTTTTTCCGTTCCGATT
Source organism: Pontibacter sp. E15-1 (assembly GCF_022601975.1). Classification (GTDB taxonomy): domain Bacteria; phylum Bacteroidota; class Bacteroidia; order Cytophagales; family Hymenobacteraceae; genus Pontibacter. The sequence goes on along the minus strand of NZ_JAKVIR010000017.1, from coordinate 58,401 downwards.
CTGCCGTGCCCGGCCTGAAGCACCGCTATTGGTTTGGGGTATAAAAAACGGTTCTTACGCGTTGCCTCCCATGCTTCCGGGGGGAGCATGCTATATTAAAATCATACCATATATGCCCTATTGGTCCGACTGCCTTAGGGGTTGCTTAAGCTGTAGATCCTCAGTCCGTAGCGGCACCTTTCCTAAATAATGGTTGAACTTTAATTTGCATACCCGAATACTCGCCTTTTGGTAACAAATAAATAATTTCAGAGTGCTTGGAAATAGGAAATAGCGGCATACTTTTGCGGGCAAAATCAACCAACCCCTTTATGAAAAAGTTTTATAGTACATTGTGTCTTGTTCTGGCAATGCTACTGACCACTCAGTATAGCTGGGCACAAGGAAGCACCACTTCCGCCATGAACGGCAGGATTACCGACGAAAGCGGAGAAGCGCTTCCGGGAGCCACCGTGATTGCGGTACATACTCCTACTAACACCCAGTATGTGGCGGGAACTAACGCAGATGGCCGTTATAACTTCCAGAACATGCGCGTGGGTGGGCCATACACCGTTAAAACCAGCTACGTTGGGTATCAGGAGCAACGCTTCGATAACATCACGCTGAAGCTGGGCCAAAACCTTACCCTCGACATTCGCTTCACATCAGGCAATGTTAACTTAAGCGAGGTTGAAGTAGTAAGTAGAAAAGACAATGTGATCAACGCTGACCGTACAGGTGCTGCCACCAACGTTTCGCGCGATCAGATTGAGAAACTGCCTACACTGAGCCGTAGCCTTCAGGACTACACGCGCCTTACGCCACAAGCTAATGGCAACTCCTTCGGCGGACGCAGTTCAGGTTACAACAACACCACGATCGACGGTGCCCTTTTCAACAACTCGTTTGGCCTGCAGGCAAACGTTGGTTCACAGACAGGTGCCCAGCCGATTTCACTTGATGCCATTGAGCAGATCCAGGTAAACCTGGCTCCTTATGATGTGCGGCAGGGTGGCTTTACTGGTGCTGGCATCAACGCCGTGACGCGCAGCGGCACTAACGAGTTTAAAGGCTCTATTTACATGTTTGGCCGTAACGAAGACTTCGTTGGCCGTAACGTTGGCGACACGAGAGTACCAAAGCAGGAGTTCACGCTATCACAGCGCGGTGCCCGTATCGGCGGCCCTATCGTGAAAGACAAGTTGTTCTTCTTTGTGAATTATGAGCAGGAAAGACAGTCTGCCCCAGGCTCCAGCTTCATCGCAAGCCGCCCGGGCGTGTCTGGCTCAAACGTTTCAAACGCTGAGGCCGCTCAACTCGATGAGCTGAGCAAGTTCCTCAAAGACAAGTTTGGCTATGAGACCGGCCCTTACGAGGGTTACAACATGGAGACCTACAACAACAAGGTAAACACCAAACTGGACTGGAACATCAACAAGAACCACACTTTCTCTTTCAAGTACAACTACCTCAAGTCCTGGAAAGATATCCCGGCTTCTAATAGCGGAGCCCCAGGAGATGGCCGTCAGCCAAGCATAACCGGGCTTCCTTTCAAGTCTTCGTTCTATATCATCAACAACAACCTTAACTCGTATATAGCAGAGTTAAACAGCCGCCTCGGCAGCAAATTTGCCAACAACATGATCGTTGGGTATACCGGATTCCGTGATTTCCGCGAGAGCAGCGGCGGTATTTTCCCTTTGGTTGACATCGAGAACGGCAATGGCTCCAGCTACACTGCCTTTGGTTACGAGCCTTTCTCTGCCAACAACAGGCTAGACTCTGATGTATACCAGTTTAGCGACAACTTCTCTATCTTTGCTGGGAAGCACGTTGTGACGCTGGGCACTGCAAATGAGGCCTACAGATTCGTGAACGGTTTCGCCCCGAACTACTACGGCCGCTATCGTTTTGCCTCGCTCGATGATTTTTATGAAAGTGCGAACAACGGCGTGTCTAATGCAAAGCAATACCAGTTACAGTACTCAGCGGTAGAAGGCGGCGCGTTCCCATTTGCTGTCATCAAGGCCATGCAGCTTGGCTTCTATGCCCAGGATGAGTGGTCTGTCCTGAACAACCTGAAGCTTACAGGCGGCATACGCGCAGACATTCCCATCTTTAACTCTGAGCTGCTGAAGAACCCTGCCGTAGAGGATATGGAGTTCCGCAACGGCGAGAAAATTGATGTTAGCAAGATGCCTGACACCAGAATACTCTGGTCTCCTCGCGTAGGCTTTAACTGGGATGTAACAGGTGATGCCAGCACGCAGGTGCGTGGTGGTACAGGTATCTTCACTGGCCGCGTTCCGTTTGTATGGGTTTCTAACCAGGCATCAAACAACGGTGTGCTGTTCGGCTCTTTCACACAGAACAACCCTACCGATCGTCCGTTCAATTCTGATGTGACAGCCTATATACCTCAGGACGCAGGCGCCGCCGCCAGCTACAATCTGGCCGTTACGTCGAACGACTTTAAGTTCCCGCAGGTATGGAGAAGCAACCTGGCCGTTGACAAGCAGTTGCCGTTTGGTTTAGTAGCCACTTTAGAGGGTATCCTCACCAAAGACGTGAACTCTGTTTACCACAGAAACGCGAACCTGCCAAACGCATCTGGCACAGCCAAAGGCGCTGACAATCGCCCTATCTATTACAAGCTTGACGCCGATGGTGTCCCGGTTTATGACAAAGGCAAGTTAGTGTTCCAAAACCGCATCAACTCCAACATAAGCGATGCGATTATAATGGACAACTCAAACAAGGGTTACTCCTATACCCTGACTGGCCAACTGCAGAAGTCTTTCACGAACGGTTTGTTTGCAAGCGCAGCCTATACCTACTCTGACGCACGTTCAGTAAATGACGGTGGCAGCATTGCCAACTCTATCTGGAGAGACAGACAAATTTCCGGCGACCCGAACGCGAACGTGGTGTCGTACTCTAACTTTCTGACCAAGCACAGGGCAATCCTTGCCCTTTCTTACAGAAGAGAGTATCTGGGCCACTTAGGCACTTCTATCTCTGCCTTCTACGAGATTTCTTCTGGCAACCAGTTCTCCTATACATACTCTGGCGACATCAATGGTGATGGACAGTCCTCTAACGACCTGATTTATGTCCCTAGAGATGCAAGCGAAATTGCACTTGTTGCTGCCGATGCCAACGACACCCGTGATGCGGGCCAAATTTGGAACCAGTTAGATGCTTTCATCCGGCAGGATGATTACCTGAGTTCCAGAAGAGGGCAGTATGCCGAGCGCAATGGTGGCACTACCCCAATGACCACACGTCTGGATGTGCGCTTACTCCAGGACCTGTTCACCAACATAGGCTCTAAGAAAAACACCTTGCAACTGAGCATCGACATTTTCAACGCAGGTAACCTGGTCAACAAAAACTGGAGCATTGTGCAGTCTGTGAACAGAACAAGCTTGTTAGCATTTAAGGGTTATGATGCAGCAGGCAAACCACAGCTGGCATTCCCTTACCTGAACGCAAGCACTGAGTCGCCACTTTCAAAGACTTTCCGTGACAACACCAGCGACATTTCGCGCTGGAAAGCGCAGGTTGGTGTGCGTTATATCTTCAACTAAGCGGCACACGCTTTAAAAAGAAAAGGGGCAGCACACGCTGCCCCTTTTCTTTTTAATAAATTTTGCGCCGGATGTTTTGCATCTAAAATAATTGTTCTATTTTTGTGCCACACAAGGGGATTAGCTCAGCTGGCTAGAGCGTCCCGAAGGCTTCCGGGAAGGTCATCGTACCGGATAGGAAAGCTGAAACAAGCCAGAAAAAAACACATGGGGGATTAGCTCAGCTGGCTAGAGCGTCCCGAAGGCTTTCGGGAAGGTCATCGTACCGGATAGGAAAGCTGAAACAAGCCAGAAAAAAACACATGGGGGATTAGCTCAGCTGGCTA
>NZ_JAKVIR010000017.1:0-54403 GCF_022601975.1 Pontibacter sp. E15-1 | reverse complement strand
GAGCGCTTGCATGGCATGCAAGAGGTCATCGGTTCGACTCCGATATTCTCCACGAAAGGCAAAGCATTTAGCTTTGCCTTTTTTGTTTTATGCCATTCTATACCTATATCCTCTTCTCGGAAAAGCTCAACCGCTATTATATCGGAAGTTGTCAGGATATGACGGTGCGGTTGGAGCAGCATAACACCGGTAGAAACAAATCCACCAAAGGCGGCTCTCCCTGGGCAATTAAACTGACCGAGACTTTTGACACCCGCTCTGCCGCCCAGACCCGCGAAATGGAGATAAAGAAAAAGAAGAGCAGAAAATACATCGAATGGCTGATTCGCTCAGCCAGCTAGGGCGTCCCGAAGGCTTTCGGGAAGGTCATCGGTTCGACTCCGATATTCTCCACGAAAGGCAAAGCATTTAGCTTTGCCTTTTTTGTTTTATGTCGTTCTATACCTACATCCTCTTCTCAGAAAAACTCAACCGCTATTATGTTGGAAGTTGCCAGGATATAGCGGTTCGGCTGGAACAGCATAACACCGGCAGGAATACATCCACCAAAGGCGGCTCTCCCTGGGCAATTAAACTGACCGAGACTTTTGACACCCGCTCTGCCGCCCAGACCCGCGAAATGGAGATAAAGAAAAAGAAGAGCAGAAAATACATCGAATTGCTGGTTCGCTCAGCCAGCTAGCGCGTCCCGTAGGCTTTCAGGAAAGTCATCGGTTCGACTCCGATATGCTTTATTTGATTGACGTAGCCCTTACGGTATAAAAACTGTAAGGGCCACGTCATTTTATACCTTCCTAAAATTGATTACTAATAACATGTTCACTATTTTTGAGTGTTCACTTAAAATGAACAAGATAACATAGTGAACATGGATGAAAACGAAACAGTTGATCTGGCAATAGAGAACCTGGAGAAGAACACGCCTTTTCAAGGTACCTGGACGCAGGATAAAGTTGGCAATGATCTCGATGGGGAGATCACGCTAAAATTTAACACTGCGATTTTGCACCTGCCTGTTACGGTTAAGAAAGTGGTGCGGGCCCCTCACCTACATCATATAGAACGCCTTGCAAAAAAGCATAACGATTTACTGCTTATTGCTTATGTTATAGATGAAAAAGCCAAGGCGCAGCTACGGGCGCTTGACATTGCGTACCTGGAAGGAAATGGAAATTTATACCTGCGCAAAGACAAGCTTTTCTTTTGGCTGGATAACAACAAACCCCTGAAGCCTGAAAAGGAGAAAACGAACAGGGCCTTTACCAGAACAGGTTTGAAGGTGGTCTTCCATTTTCTGCAGTCTGAAGAAGCCCTAAACCTACCCTACCGCATAATAGCTGCGTTAACGGACACTGCCCTGGGAAATGTACCCAATGTACTGAACGGGTTGAAAGCACAAGGCTTCTTGCTGCACCTCAACGACAGGGAACTAAAGCTCCAGAATAAACGCGAACTGCTGGAAAGGTGGATGACAGCCTACCAGCAGGATCTGAAACCAAGTCTGGAAATAGGCACTTTTCGGTTTCTGAAGCAGGAAGACTTCGACAACTGGCAAACCCTGGCTTTAAAGCCTGCCAAAACGTGGTGGGGGAGCGAACCAGCGGCCGACCTCTATACAAACTACCTGAAGCCAGAGATCTTAACCCTTTATACCGTAGAGAGCAGAAGCCAACTGATCAAAAATTACCGCCTCATACCAGACCCAAAAGGCAATGTACGGGTATACCAACGGTTCTGGAAACAGGATGGGGTAAACGGAAAAACAGTACCACCTCTTTTGATATACGCTGACTTAATGAACACCGGAGACAGAAGGTGCATAGCGGCGGCAGAAAAACTGTACAATGAGTTTTTACAAGATAAGCTATAAACAGATACGCCAAAGCCCCGAGCTGGCTGATATGCTTGCGGCTTTGGAGAGAGGCTTCGAGCAGTTCGGCATCGATTTCTATCTGATCGGGGCAGTAGCCAGAGACGTATGGATGCGAGGCATACACGATACACCTCCCAAAAGAACCACAGGAGACATTGACTTTGCTGTGCTGATAAATAAAAAAGGCGAATATGAAGCCTTAAGAGACTATTTAATAGATACAGAGGGGTTTCACCCAAGCAAAGAAAACGCCTTTGTGCTGATTTGGAAAAACGGACAGGAAGTAGATCTGATGCCATTCGGGAGAATTGAGCAAGGGGGCCGGATCAAAGTGCAGGGCACGGGCCTTACGACACTGCATGTATCCGGCTTTACCGAAGTGTATCAAGCCGGTTTGCCAGAGGTAGAGTTAGGAAGCAGGTATAAATTTAAGTTTTGCACCATACCCGGCCTTGTGCTCCTTAAACTTATTGCCTGGAACGACCGGCCAGAAAACCGCAGAAGTGACATACAAGACATCAGCGAAATACTGGTGCACTACTTTGGGATGTTTACCGAGCACATCTTCGAGCATCATAATGATTTGTTCGGCGACGAGGACGAAGACTTAATCAGTATAGCAGCGCAGGCGATAGGCCGGGAAATAGGGCACATAGCAAACCGCGACAATGCGCTCAAAGCCTTGCTGCTACAGATAGTACAGGAAAATACTGCAAGTGCCGCAACAAGCCGGATAGCAGCCATCATGGCAAGTACTTTACAAAATACAGTCGAGGCGAACATCATCCTGCTGCAAAAGATGCTGAAAGGTATAGAAGAAACAACAACAGCATAGCCCAAGCTGGGAAATGCTATACCCCATAAACCAAGCGGGCTTGCCATGATCATCCTCCGATCACAGCAAGCCCGCTTTTTAGACTTTTAAGTTCGCCGTGTCTAGCGGCTCACTTTCTCCAACGGCTTTCTTTTATACCCTCTGGCCATAACGGCTTCCAGTTCTTCGAGTGTTTTGCCCTTGGTTTCGGGCAGGTACTTCCAGACGAAGATGAGGTGCAGCACCATGGCCCCGCCGAAAAAGGAGAAGGCCAGCACACCGCCGTAACTCAACTCTGCTACCACCGGAAAGGTCCAGGTCATGATGGCAGCCCATACCCAGTGCGTGAGGCTGCCCAGCGACTGCCCTTTGCCGCGCACCGAGTTCGGGAATATCTCCGCCAGGAACACCCAGATAACAGCGCCCTGCGAGAAGGCAAAGCTGGCGATAAAGCCGATCAGGTAGATCAGGACGGTGTAGCCGTTGAAGTCCTGTTGGTAGAAGGCCATAGCCGTCAGTCCCAGCGACACGATCATACCCACCGAACCGATCAGCAGCAGGGTCTTTCTTCCGAATTTGTCAATTAACGTCATGGCGAGTACCGTGAAGAGCATGTTGGTGACGCCAATCGCGACAGACTGCAGCAAGGCGGTGTCGGTGCCGAGGCCGGTCATCTCGAAAATGCGCGGGGCATAGTACATGATGGCGTTGATGCCCGAGAACTGGTTGAAAGTAGCCAGCATGATCGCGAGGAAAATCGGGAACGAGAACTTACGGGAGAACAGCGGCTCGTTTGCTCCGCCCCGCTCCTGCGCCAGCGAGGCAATGATCTCGCTGCTTTCCTGCTCCGGGTTTTTGCTGCCCATCGTCCGCAACACTTGTAACCCCTCTGCCTCGCGCTTCATCTTGATCAGCCAACGCGGGCTTTCCGGTATCAGGAAGAGCAAGCCGAAGAACGCCACGGCAGGTATGGCCTCCACGCCCAGCATCCAGCGCCACGCGTCTACCGCGATGAGTTGGTTGATGAGGTAGTTGGACAGGAACGAAAGCAGGATACCAAACACGATGTTAAACTGGAAGATGGCCACCAGACGCCCGCGCAGGTTGGCCGGCGCGATCTCGGAGATATACGACGGCCCGATAACGGAAGAGGCACCGATACCCAGGCCACCGAGGAAGCGGTAGAACAGGAAGCCATACCAGGAATCGGTGAAGGCGCAGCCTAGCGCGGAAACCGCAAAGAAAATCGCCACGAGAATCAGGATATTCCGGCGGCCATACCTGTCTCCGGCGTTACCGGCGATCAAGGCCCCGAAAATTGTCCCGATCAGGGCAATGGCGTTGGTGAACCCGTGCCAGAAACCGTCCAGCCCGAACATGGCTTTAATGGATTGCTCTGCGCCAGAAATTACCGCCGTGTCGAATCCGAAAAGCAGGCCGCCCAAGGCAGACACCACTACGGCCGTTATTAATTTTCCATTCATGCTGTTTGTGTGGTTTGGTTTGGATGGGCACGGCAGTGTCCTGAGGCTTATACCAGGTATAAACCGCGCACACCATACCTTATCATGTAAATTTTATTTTGGGAGATACTCGGGCTGCGGTCGCCAGCAGCCAGTGGCCCCGATCAGCGCGGCCGCTTCTCCGAGGGTGGCTGTTACGAGCTCCGATTTGATTGAATTGCTGTGCAGGATGGCCTTTACATCCGGCAGAAACAGCTTGTGGGCCTTGCTGATGTTGCCGCCGATCACCACCACGTCCGGGTTTTCCTTGCTGATAAAATCCAGCAGGAAAGCCGCCAGGTTCTGCACAAACTCCTGCATCACCAGGTTGGCGTTCGGGTCGGTGTCGATCAGTTTGGCCAGTTCCTTCACGTTCTTCACCTGCGATCTGGATCGTTCGGCATAGGCTTTCAGGAACCAGCGCGTGGAAAGGTAGTCTTCGGCAATGCCCCCCTTAAAAGGCGACGAACCCAGGTTCACGTCGCGCGTGACGCCCTTTTCGCATACCGCCGAGCCCAGACCTGTGCCGAGGGTTATCCCCAGCACTTTTTTATACCCCCTGCCAGCGCCGCTCAACGCCTCGCCGGCAAGGTATGACTCCGCATCGTTCCGGAAGCTGATCGCAGTGCCGCTGATGTTGAGCTTCTCCGCCAAAGCCTCCCGGATGTTCAGCCCATATATGGATTCATACTTGTTCATGTTCCGGATGCGCGAGATGCCGTTTTCGTAGTCAAACGGGCCGGGCATCGCGATGCCCACCTTCACCGGACCTGCCGGCAGGCTGCTGCGCACCTCCCCTATCACCTCCAACCAGCCCTGCAGGATTTCCTCTGCCGAACCAGACGAATTGATGTGCTTTCGGGCCATCGAGCCGGGAACTATGGTTCCGGCCGCCACATCCACGGCCGCAGCCGTAATGTGCGACCCTCCTATATCGACCCCGATCACAGTCCGGTCCATCGCTTCTTGTTTCATCTGATTGTTTTCCGTAAGTTTTCGCAGTTCGCCCATACCTGTCCTTCCCTAGCAGAAGGACAGGCGAGCAAACGAAGTCAAGATCAGGTTGAGCCTATTTCTTCGTGTTGGCGGCAGTTTTGTTGGGATCCCAAACGGTTACGGCCACTCTGGAGTCGGCGGTGCCGTAGTACAGGTACCACTTGCCTTTGAAGTAAGTCAGGCCTTCCATAAAGGTGGTGCCGTCCACATACTGGCCTGTTTTCTCGTAAGGCATTTCCGGCTTGATAAACGGCTCATCAGAGCGCGACAAAAGCTTCATGGGGTTTTTGAGGTCGAACAAGGCCTGCCCACCGGTATAAATCCGGTCGGCCAGGGTAGTGTCGCCCAGGGCTTTGCTGTTTCCGGCGTTGTACAGCACCACAATGCCTTTGTCCGTTACCAGCGCAGGAGGCCCCGCCTCCACCAGCCACGCATCGAAATAACCCACTCTTGGGCTAAGCACTTTCACGATCTCACCGCGGTCATCCAACACCGGATCCCAGTTCACCAGGTCATCCGACGTGGCCATCCAGATATGGGGCACACCGAAATACATCCAGTACTTGCCGTTGATCTTGGTCGGAATCAGTTTGTCGCCCTCCTTGCGCGTCAGGATCGCTCCAGACTTCGAGTCGAGGTCACGGAACTTGCCGTCATGCGCTTTCGCGAAGGCCGGGCCGTGCTTTTCCCAGGTTTTCAGGTCTTTGGAGGTCGCCACAGCCAAGCGCGGGATGTCCTTGTTCCACTGGGTATAGGTCAGCACGTAGGAGCCGTCCTCCTTCTCCACGAGGCGCGGGTCTTCCACGCCGCCGGGCCACTCATACTGCTTCTGGCTGTCGTTGTCGGGGTATAGCACCGGACTGTCGCCGCGCTTGTAGGTTTTGCCGTCCTCAGATGTCGCCATGCCCAGGCGGGAGGTATGGCCACCGATCATCATGTCGCCCAGCTTGTCCTCGGCGCGGTACAGCACATGGATTTTCCCGTCGCGCACCACCGAGGCGGGGTTAAAGGTCGCCATCGCTTCCCAGTTCACCTTTTTGCCGCTCATCGGGTCCTTAAAAGTAGACTTCTCTTTGGGCGTGATAATCGGGTTGATCTCATTCGGCCTTTCAAAAGGGCCCAGCATCCATTCCTTGTACTTGGAGGGCGCTTCCTTCTGAGGTGTCTGCTGCGCCGCCGCCGTTCCGGCTAAGCCCAGTAGCGCGAGGCCTAGTATAATTTTATTGGTTCTGATCATGGTCGGTATCCTATTTTAATAGTTACGGATGGTAAATTTGTCCCCCTTTGAAGGGGGCAGGGGGATGATTACGTTATTGAGAGCGATCGTTTGAAACATTATACTTTAAAGCTATTTTTAGTAGCTAAAGGCGTCTAGCACTTCTAACTGATTTTCATCCCCCTACCCCCTTCAAAGGGGGACTTTTCTGCCTATCTTAATCCTTCTAAGTTAAAGAAGTTTAGCTGAAGTGTGCTGCTGCTTCACTACTATAGGAAGGCAGCAGCACACTAGCTCTTAGTTCTTTAATAACCTGCGTTTTGCATAATCTGGCCACCCGATTTGTCGATCTCGCCCTGCGGGATCGGGTACAGATAGTTGTTAGCCTGGAAGTTCTTGCCCATACCGGTCAGCACCTCGTCGGCCACGTTCCATCTTCTCAGGTCGTTGAAGCGCTGCGACTCAAAGCCAAGCTCTACCCTTCTTTCGTGCATGATCCACTGCTTCACCTGCTCCTTATCTGCTGTGGTGGCGCGGTCAGGCAACGTGCCGGCCGGGGCCATACTGCCGTCGGCGGTGGCGCTGGTTCTGGCGCGCGCTCTCACGCTGTTGATAATCTCGACTGCAGCCTGCTGCTGGCCCAGCTCGTTCAGGGCTTCGGCTTTCCAGAGCAGCACGTCTGCCCAACGAATAAACACCTTGTTGCCAGCCGAGTCGTCGTTGCCTTTGTTGCCAGTGTCTGTTGCGCCGAGCAGTTTATACACCGCTTGGTCAGCCACGTTCACGGTTAGGCCAAGGCGCGGATCGTTTGGCTCAAACTCATTCACAAAATCCTGAGTAGGGGCCACAAATCCCCAGCCCATCAGGGCGGCCAATCCGTTGCCCGTGCGCGGGGTCTGGCCTTCCTCGTGGTTGAAGGCAAAGATAACCTCCTGCTCGTTAAACTCCTTTGCCGTGCTGAAGCTGTCGAAATAGTTTTGATTGAGGGAGTAGTAGCCCAGCCCTTCCATTTCCGTCACGGTGTCCACTACTTTCTGCCAGTTCTGGCTATACAGGGCAACTTTGGCCTGCATGGCAAGCGCCGCACCCTTCGAGGCTCTCCACGGCTCCGAGGCGCTGGCATACCTGCTGTCAGGCAACAGGGTTTTGGCTTTGTCCAGGTCCGCTCTGATCTGCTCCCATACCTTCTCTTTCTCCACGCGGGTGGCTACGCTGTAGGCCTCGCCAAAGCTCTCCAGCGGCTTCAGCAGCAGCGGCACGTCGCCGAAGTTCACCACCAGGTCGAAGTAGTAGAACGAGCGCAGAAAGTACGCCTCGCCCAGCAGCCTGTTCTTCAGTTGGGTGTCGATGTTGATTTTCTGGATCACCGCCTCGTCCTCAAGGTAGCTGATGGCATAGTTGGCGCGGGAGATTCCCTCGTAGTCGTAGCTCCAGATACCGTTGAAGGCACCGTTGGCGGCCGTGAAGTTGAAGTTGCCCACCTGGTCCATCCAGGCCTGGTCACCGTCCGGGTTCCACTTCTTTTGCATGTCGCCCGAGGCGATGTCCTGCAGGATAAAGTCGTTGCGCAGCACCTTGCCGCCGTTCCAGTCCCAATTCCCCAGGATGTTCAGGGTGCTGGAAAGGGGCTGGTACGAAGAGTTTACCGACGAAATCACGCTTGCGAGCGTCGGGTCGGTATTTACCTGCTCCGGCGTCAGCAATCCGATCGGGGCCTGGTCGAGGTGGTCCTCGCAGCCGGTGAGCGACACAACGGCCGCCACTGCCAGCATTTTATATATTCGGTTCATATAGGTACAGTTTAATTAGGATGCTTTCTCAGTTAAAACTTGGCGTTGATGCCCATCAGTAACGACCGAGACTGCGGGTAAGTGCCAAAGTCGATCAGGTCAACGGATTCAGGGTCCAGGCCGGTATAGTCCGTGATCGTGAACAGGTTCTGCGCCGATACATAAAAACGCAGGCTCTCCATCCCGATGTTGAACTTGTTCTTGAGGGTATAGCCCAGCTCCAGGTTCTTGAAGCGCAGGTATGAGGCGTCTTCCACGTAGATGCTCGACACGCGGCTGCTGCCGTTGTCGGAGAAACTCACACGCGGAATGGTGTTGCTCGAGCCCTCCCCGTTCCAGCTGTCCAGCACGCGGGTGGTATAGTTAAACGGCCGCGTATCGTAATCGACGATCTTCTTGCTGTCGTTGTAGCGGTCTACGCCTTCAACGCCCTGGAAGAATACCGACAGGTCAAACCCTTTGTACTCGCCGTGCAGGTTCAGGCCGTAGCTCAGCTTCGGGTTCGGGTTGCCGATGAAGTCTCTGTCCTTGTCGTTGATGATGCCGTTGCCGTCGAGGTCCGCGAAGCGGATATCGCCCGGCAGGGCCGAAGGGTTGGTGGTGCCGTACAGGTGCGTCAGGATCTCCTCGTTGTTCTGGTAGATGCCGTCCATCACGTAGCCGTAGTAGGCGTTCAGGGGCTGGCCTACCTGCGTCTTCGTCACCGATCCGGCGATGTTGGGCAGGTTCGGGTGCAGCTTCTGCACTTCGTTTACCACGGTGGCCATGTTGGCGTTCACGCTGTACTTAAAGGCGTGGTCGCTGTCGCGGAAGTTTATACCCAGCTCAAAGCCTTTGTTGCTTACCTCACCCGCGTTCACAATCGTCGGGGACACCTCACCCACCAAAGCAGGCAGCGAGATCGGCAGCAGGATGTCAGAAGTCAGCTTATCGAAGTAGTCAGCGGATACATAGAGCTTGTTGTTGAACAAGCCCAGGTCTATACCCACGTTGGCCTGCGTGGTGGTTTCCCACTTCAGGTCCGGGTTGCCGTAGCGCGACACCAGGTAGCGGTCGGCATCACGGCGCAGCAAGGTCAGGTAGGCATAGTTGTCGATCTCCTGGTTACCCAACTGGCCCCAGCTGGCGCGCAGCTTCAGGTCCGACAACCAATCCACGCCATCCATAAAGCTTTCCTCGGATACCATCCAGCCGGCAGAAACCGACGGGAAGTAACCCCACTGGTTGTTTTCCGCGAAGCGGGATGAGGCATCGGCACGCAGGTTGGTGGTCACCATGTAGCGGTCGTTGTATACGTAGGTTGCGGAGCCGAAGAGCGAGAACAAGCCCCACTCCGAGCCCGAGCCCCCGTTCCAGAGGTTCTGCGCCGTGCTACCGAAATCAATGTAACGGAAGGCGTCGCTCGTGAAATCATACCGGCTTCTGGACGCGTTGATCGTCGAGCCGTGGTTTTTGATATACTCGCTACCCACCAGCGCGTTGATGGAATGCCTACCGATTTCCTTGGTATAGTTCAGGGTGTTGTTCCAGGTCAGGGTCAGCACCTCGCCACGGCTCTCGGCCAGTGAGTTCGGCCGGTTGTTTCGGCCCTGGCCTTTGTCTATGTCCGAGCCGCCGCCGTTGTCATCCCCGAAGTTCTCGCCGAAGGCTTTGTTGTGGAAGAAATTCAGGTCCACGCCCAGATTCGTCCGGAACTTCAGCGCCTTGTCTTGCAGCAGGGCATACTCCCCGAACATGTTGCCGAAGGTCTTGAACTGCTTCCGCTTGTCGTCGGTATAGAACGCCAGGGCAATCGGGTTGGAGGTATACTCGTACTTGTTGGCCTGATGGTCGTCCGGGCTGTTGTAGAACGGCAGGTCCGTGAAGGGGTTCCGCGGTGTATACGTCGGATCACTCGGGTCTTTAAACACCGACAGGATCGGCGGGCGCAGCATGGCGTGCCGGATGATTCCCGGCGCGTCGCCCTTCGACGAAAGCTTGTCCTGGGAGGTATACGACAGCTGGATGTTCGTTCCCACTTTCAGTCGGTTGGTCAGGTCCGCGGTCACGTTTGCCCGCACGTTGTAGCGCTGAAACTTGTCGTTGCCATATACCACGATACCGTCCTGGGAGTAGTAGTTAGACGACAGGAAATACTGAATCTTGTCGGTTCCGCCGTTTGCGGACAGCTGTATGTTCTGCGTGCGGCCTACCTCAAACAACTCGTCCAGCCAGTCGGTATCGGCGAAGTCGGCGCGGCCTTTGTCGGCTGTGTAAGGATTGGTGCCCGAATAGCCGGCGTTGTTCCAGGCCTCCTCCACTTTGTTCATATACTGGGTGGCGTTCAGCATGTCGGGCAGGTTGGTTGCCATCTGCACCCCGTTAAAGTAATTTACATCGATGCTGGATTTGCCTTTGATGCCGCTTTTGGTCGTGATCACGACCACGCCGCCCGCTGCCCGTGAGCCATACATAGAGGCTGCCGCGGCATCCTTCAGCACTGTCATCGAGGCGATGTCGTTGGGGTTCAGGAAAGACAGCTCGCGCGAAGGCACGCCGTCAATCACAAAAAGCGGGTCGTTGTTCCCGATCGTGCCCGTACCCCGGATGCGGATGTTGATCTCGTCGCCCGGCGCACCGGTGCTTTGCGTCACCTGCACACCTGCCACCTGCCCCTGCAGCGCCTGCGAAACCGAGGGCACGCGGCGGGTTTCCACGTCTTTCATGTTTACCGGGGCCACTGCGCCGGTGATGGTGGCCTCTTTCTGGGCCGAGTACCCGACCACTACCAGTTCCTGCAATGCCCTGGCGTCTTCCAGCAGCGTTACGTTATATGCTCCCGGGCCGCTATAGGGCACCTGCTGGTTGGCATACCCGATATAGGAGAACACCAGCGTGCCCGGCGTTTCAGCCACGCTCAACGAGAAGGAGCCGTCGGCGGCGGTGGCCGTACCGTTGGCGGTGCCTTTCTCCAGCACCGTTACCCCTGGCAGGGGTTCCCCGTTCTTCGCAACCACCTTTCCGGACACCGTCCAGGCAACGGGTTTTATGAAAGCGTTTTTCTCCGCTGGAAGCGCCGCACTGTAGCCGCTTCCGCTCATAGCCATCAGCAAGGCAAGAAGACAGCCCTTTTGCCGCCACGTATGTTTAGAGTTTTTCATATAACAGGTATTATAGTGTATAGATTACTTTCAAAATTTCGCTCTTCCCTTTTTCGTCCGTTCCGGCACGTTGCTTTTGGCGCGGCGCGAACAAGCGCATTTACAACTGTGTGATTAATCACTTTATACAACAGCGACGGTTATACCCCTGGGTGACTCTTTTAAACGGATGCTGCACACAAACTACCCATTACACAGCATAATGTCCGAAGACATAAGAAAAACCGGTTTAGCATAAGGTTAAATAAACATCCGCGCTACCTTCCTGATCCAGAGAAATGCTTTCGAATAACAAATCTCAAATGGCCAAGAAAACCGGTTTAGCAACCGTTTAAATAAAGTTTTCAGCTGAATGCTTCTCGTACTCCACCTAAAACCATGCTGTTGATTGCCTAAAAGTATTGCTAAAAAACCGGTTTAGCAAACTTTATACTACCTTTTTTAACCGCCATACCTAAGTACTCACTTTCCGGGTCGACTCGCGAATGGTAAGCCGGGAAGGTATGATCACCTTTTTCCCTTTGCTGCCCAGCCGCACGGCCTGTAGCTGCTGGAGTAGGATGTTAATCAGGGTGTTGCTGATCTCTTCCATGGGCTGCGCCACAGAGGTGATGGGGGGCGAGTAGAGTTGGAATAGCTCGATGTCGTCGAAAGCCACCACGGCAATGTCTCCGGGGATCTTAAGCCCTAGCCGCTGCATGGCCTGCAGCCCCCGCACCGCGAGGTAGTTGGTGGCAAAGCAAACCGCGTCTATGCCTGGGTGTGCCTCCAGAAACGCCCCGATGCGCTCAATGGCGGAGGTATCGCGCAACTGGTAGGGAATTTCGAGCAGGTAGCTTTCCAGGCCGTGCGCCGCGATAAGTCCCTGGTAGCCCGCCAAACGCTCCTGCATCTGGCTCTGCGCGGAGACCAGGGTCACAAACGCGATGTGCCGGAACCCCTGCCCGTACAGAAAATCGCAGGCCGCATACGTGCTTTCCTGGTTGTCGGTGCCCACATAGTCTGCCGCTACGTTGGGCAGGTGGCGGTCAAACAGCACAACGGGCGTGCCCTCCTCAATCAAAGCCCGTATCTCCTCTTCCACCCCAATCGGCGGACAGATGATATACCCGTCTACCTGCCGCTCCCGGAACATCCTGAGCAGAGACTTGGTCTTGGCCACATCGTCGTTGGTGCTGCTGTAGATAATCTCATACCCGCTGTTGTAGGCCTTCTCCTCGATCAGCGAGGCGATGTTGGAAAAAAAGGAGTCTGAGATGTTCTCCACAATCAGCCCGATGCTGTTGGTTTTTCCAGTGGCCAGGCTCTGCGCCAGATGGTTGGGTTTATACCCCATCTCCTTCACCACCTGCAGCACCTTCTCGGTCAGTTCCTCGCTGATGCGGCGTTCCCTGGCTTTGCCGTTCACGATGAAAGAAACGGTGGACTTAGAGATGTTGAGCTTTTTGGCAATATCCAGAATGGAGACCTTTTTCTTTTTTACCATGATCGTCTCGCCCAAAGGCGAAAAAAGTTTATCAGGGGCAGTGCTGCGGGGAGAGACTCCCCCGGCCCCTGCCGTGTTTAGTGAGAACGCAATGTGCGGTATAAGCGCAAGCAGCCGCAAGGAGACTGTTTGGCGCTACCATATTAGCCATAATTGCGGGAACGGGCAACAATGTTTTCGGCTGTGCCGCGGCAGCACGTTCCCATACCTATCCGGGAGACACTAAAAAACCGCCCCCTGCCATACAGCAAGGGGCGGTTTTCAAGAGAGTGTCTTGCTCTTTGCTTACACAAACAAGCCCTCTACCGACAGGTAGCGCTCGCCGGTATCGTAGCAGAAGGTCAGCACCCTGGCCCCTTCCGGAATCCCTTCCTCGATCTTTTTGGCGACTGCGGCCAGCGAGGCCCCGGAGGAAATGCCGATAAACAGCCCCTCCTCGCGCGCGGCGCGGCGGGTATAGTCAAAGGCCTCGTCGGCGTCTACCTGCACCACACCGTCCAGCAGCGAGGTGTCCATGATGCTGGGGATAAACCCGGCGCCCACGCCCTGTATCGGGTGCGGACCAGCGTGGCCGCCGCTCAGCACCGGCGAGGCGGACGGCTCCACGGCAAGTACCTTCAGGTTCGGGAAGCGGCCTTTCAGCACCTTGGCGATGGCCGTGATGTGCCCGCCGGTGCCCACGCCCGTGATCACGTAGTCCAGCCCGTCGGGGAAGTCTTCCAGTATCTCCTCCACTGTGGTGTTCACGTGCACGGCCACGTTGGCCTCGTTGTCGAACTGCATCGGCATCCAGGCTTTGTGGTTTTCCGTCACCATTTCGCGGGCGCGCTCAATGGCACCTTTCATACCCTTCTCGCGCGGGGTCAGCTCCAGCTTGGCGCCGTAGGCGGCCATCAGGCGGCGGCGCTCAATCGACATCGACTCCGGCATCACCAGCACCACCTGGTAGCCTTTCACGGCCCCCACCATGGCCAGGCCCACGCCAGTGTTGCCAGATGTCGGCTCCACAATCACGCTGTCTTCCTTGAGCAGGCCTCTCTGCTCTGCGTCTTCGATCATCGCCAGCGCGATACGGTCTTTGATGCTGCCGCCGGGGTTGCTGCGCTCCAACTTCATCCATACTTCCACATCTTTGTTAAACAGCCTGTTGATACGCACGTGCGGGGTGTTTCCGATTATTTCAAGTACTGATTTGGCTTTCATGTTTTATCTTGATTAGAGGTTTACGGTTTAAGACAAACTTAAAGGTGCTGGTCGCCCTGGGGCGCGCAGAAGCACCGGTAGTGGTCGTGTGGTAGTGGGTAGAAAAAGCGCGTGGCAGGGTATGGCCTGCTGTTATGTCCGTTTTACTGGGCTCAGATAGAAAAGTTCACGACGTCGGCCGGGTCGGCGGAGCGGCGCACGTCGATCTGCGGCCGATGGTATACCCTGGAATAGGGAGGTACGCTCTCGGTGAGCCACACGTTGCCGCCGATGGTACTGTAGGCCCCCACCGCGGTGTTGCCGCCCAGTATGGTGGCTCCGGCGTAAATCACGACGTGGTGCTCGATGGTGGGGTGACGCTTGATGTTGGCCATACCCTTGTCCACGCTCAGGGCTCCCAGCGTCACGCCTTGGTATACCTTCACGTAGTTCCCGATCACGCTGGTCTCCCCGATCACGATGCCCGTACCGTGGTCGATGCAGAAGTGCGTGCCGATCTGTGCGCCCGGGTGGATGTCGATGCCTGTGCGGGCGTGCGCGTACTCCGACAGCACGCGCGGCAGCAGCGGCACCTGCAGCCGGTAAAGCTCATGGGCCAGCCGGTATACGGCCACGGCCTTGAAGCCGGGGTACGTCCGGATGACCTCCTCGATGCTCTGTGCGGCCGGGTCTCCGGAGGCGATGGCCTCGGCGTCGAGCAGCAGGAGCTGGTGTATCTGGGGCAGGTGCTGCATCATCTGCTGGGCTACCTCCCCGGCGGGCATGGGCAGCTGCTCCTCCATACCCGAGAGCACGCGCATCAGGTTTTGCTGCAGGCTGGCCGCATACGTCTCCAGTTCCCGCACCGTCTCGAAGCGCTCATCGGCCAGCGCCGGGAAAAGCAGTTGGAGCACGCCCTCCACCAGATGGCAGATGGCAGAGGCCGGCACCTGGTGCTTTGCCTGCTGGTGATGGGTAAAGAGTGTATGTATAAACTGGCTGTTCATGATGCTGGGTCAAGGTGTTGCGTTAGGCACGGTGCTGCAAGTAACAAAAAAACTACAGACTTGTTCGGCCCTGCGGCTATTTATGAGACGAGTCCGGCCCCTTCCGCGTTTGCCCGCAGCGCGTATTTGTTTCTGCCTGCCCTTGCTCCTTCCCACAGGAGCACGCCTAGCGGGCAACCAGCCGCTGGTTTTTGACAAGTAGCACAAGATACAAAAACGAGACGAAGGCAAAGGCCGATGCGGTCCAGAAAACCAGCGGGAAGTTGCGCGCTTCGTTGCCGTAGAGCCAACCCGAGGCGAAGGCCCCCACCCCAATGCCGGCCTCCAGGGCAATGTACATGGTGGCCATGGCCCGGCCCCGGTGCGCGTCGTGCGCCAGGTCTATCGTCCAGGCATAGATGGTGGGGGAGTTCATGCCGGTACACACCCCAAAGAGCACCCCCACCAGCAGCAGCTCCGCAGGCGACGACACCAGCCCGAGCAGGCCCATGGCCAACGTGAGCAGCCCCGTGCTCACGCGCAGCACGGCCACCCGGCCATACCTGTCGGAGGCGCGGCCCGCCAGAAACCGGATCGCCAGCGAGGCCAGCGTGAAACTGGTGAAGAAAAGGCCCTTGTTTCGGATACCCAGGTGCTCGCTGAAATCGGGGATAAGGGTGAGGATGGTGCCGTAGGCGAACATAGAGAAGAGCATCACGACCGAGGGCGACAGCACGCGCGGCTCAAACAGCTCGCTGCGCGAGATCTTCAGCAACCCCATCCGGAAGCGGTTTGGGTTGTCGAGGGTTTCCTGCATGCGCCAGATCACGGCCACCGACAGAAACGCGGCCAGCGAGGAGGTATAAAACATGGCATCCACGGAGTATAGGTTGGCAATGGCGCCACCCGCCGCCGGACCTGCCGCCATGCCCAGACTACCCGAGACCCCGAGCAGCCCCATCGCCTCTCCCCGCCGCTCGGTGGGCACCAAGTCGGCCACGAAGGCGGCCTTGCCGGTTGGGGTGAAGCCGGTGGAGAAGCCGTGCATGAAGCGCAGCAGCAAAAAGGCCGAGACCGTGCCGGTGAGGGGGTATAGAAAGCCTGCCACGATGCATACCGACCCGCCGATCACCATCACCGGTATACGCCCGATCTTGTCGGCCAGCTTGCCGCTGAACGGCCTGGAAAGCCCCGCCGTGAGGGTAAACAGCGAGATGATCAGGCCTTTGTATTCGGCACCGCCCAGGCTGCTCAGGTAATCGGGCAGCTCCGGTATGATCATGTTGAAGCTGGAGAAAAAGAGAAAGGAGCTCAGGCAAAGCAAGCCAAATTGCACCCCATATACCCGCGTTGTCTGTTCGGCCATGTCTGCTGTTATGAGAGTGCAAAGGTGGCGAACCTTCCGCTGCCGCGCCAACCGTCGCGCTTTAAATTTTGCTGCCTGTTGCGCCAGCACGGGCAGCACGCCTTCGCCGTGCGCTGGGCCGAAAACAAAAAGGGGCAGCCATCTGCGCGAGATGGCTGCCCCTTTATCGGATTCGTGTTCCTTACTCTTTTTCGGCAGCGTCCTTGCCTTCAGCATCCAGCACCACGGATCCTGTCTGGCCCTGTGCGTTGGTCATAGTCACTTCATACGTTTCCTTTGCATCGGCTACTCCTGCCTCAGGAGCCACTTTGTAGATATCGCCTACTTTCCAGTCGGCGTACACATCACTTGCCAGCGTCGTCTTCACAGCCTCCGGCAGTTGCTCCTGGGTCACTTTCTGCTTGTTGCCCTGCTGCGCGGCCTGCGTCTGCTGCGGCGTTTCAGCGGCTGTCTGGGCGCTGGCTTCAGTGGCGAAAAATCCTGCAAAGGCAATGGCGGCTACAAATGTTATCTTTTTCATAATTCGGTTCTGATGTTAAAGTTTATTTTAAGTTTTGTTGTGATTGGAGGTATGGCAGAACCGTGCCAAAGCCGGAACAAAGCACTTAATACACTTATAATCAACGAATTAAAACCATATAGGCGACATCCAGGAAAAGGGAAACCGGGGGTGCCGATTGGGGAGATTTACCACAAAGCGTAGCGGGCATACTCGGATTGTAGATGCAAACCCATACCCACTAAAGGCCGAAAAAGAACAACGCCCTGGCTTTTGGGCAAGGCGATGGAGAGGAATGGTATACGGTTAGGGTATCTGAAAGGCGTTCTGCGGGACTAGGCTAGGCATGGAGCTCGGGCCTGGCAGCCTTCCCGTTCACCGGAATGCCTTTTTCTATGGCCGCCAGCATCAGGCTTCTGGAGACGTGCAGGGCCATCTCCGGCTGCTGGATCAGGCCAAGCCGCATCCGCCGGGGGGCGCCCTCTTTCTGGTCAAAAATCACGACATGTTCCGTCATCCGCATCGCCTGCACGTTATCCCAGCGGATAAGCCGCTCACGACCCGTCAGGGTCAGGCGGTACATGATCCGCTCGGGCGTGATGGAGAGGTAAGCGTCTTTGAGCCGGATTTTATCCATGGCCACCGCAATAGAGAGGAAACCAACCAGCGTGAGCAGGGCGCTGCTCAGGGCCCATCCCACCCTGAAATCATGGATCCAGAAGAGCTCCCGCATCAGGGCGTAGGCACCGCCCGTGGCGCAGAACAGCCCCAGCCCGAGCACGGTTTTTTTTGTTGACTGAAGCTGCCTGTTAGGGTAAAGGTTTATATACATATACTGTTTTCTTGGCTATGCCACTGTTGAGCGGAGCATAATTTCCCGCTGTGTTACCATTTCCCTGATCTGCTCTTTTACCTGCATCAAAACGTTTTCACTCTGTATGTGCTCCAGGTGGATGTCATGCTCCTCCTCATTTTTCAGGATGAAGGTCACGTTGTGCACCCCGATGAGCACGGCGTCCACCTCGTCCCAGTCAAACTCCTGCTCCCGCTGCAGAAACCGGGCTCTATAGCATACCCCCTGCACCGTCAGGGTCAGGTGGCGGCTGTAGTTGGGTTTCCGGTCGAGCCACAGATTGAAAAAGTAATAGGCGGGCACCAGTAAGTTCACTAAAAAAACAAACAGCAGCCCCGGCGCGAAATGTTTGGTCAGGGCAAGAAAAGTGAGCAGACCAATCTGCAGGGCTACTGCCAGCACGGCCAAAATCGCGGCGCGGCGTTCTGCTCTGGGTTTTAGGGTGTATGCACCTTCAAATAGTCTAACACTTATCTCCTGCATTGGCTACAGAGGCTTGTTTCCCTAAAAATAGAAATAAAAAAGGAATTGTCAAATTTAGCCGCCTTCAATTTTTCTGGTAGGGGGTGTGCCAGTATTTTTTTAACTTGAGGCTGCTTATGAACAGAAGAATCAAGATTCAGTGCGCCCTCGCCCTTGCGTTTAGCGCCCTCACCGCCTGCCAGTACCTTCCGCAGCAATCCAAGACATCCAAGGCACCTGCCAACAAGTTTTCGGATGCGACGCTGCAGCGGCTGTATACCCTGCAGGACGAGCGCAACACGGCGGAGCTGCTGCCATACCTGGCCCACCACAAACCACAGTACCGTACGGAGGCGGCCCTAGCGTTTGCCTCGGTGCAGGACTCGCTGGCCGTGCCTGCCCTGCTTCCCCTGCTCACAGACACCGCGGCAACCGTGCGGCAAGCCGCCGCCTATGCCCTCGGCCAGACCGGGAGCGCCCGGGCAGAGGCCGAGCTGATGCAGCACCTGAAGCTGGAGCACCACCCCCAGGTGCAGGCCGAGCTGCTGGAGGCCCTTGGCAAGGTGGCAACCCCGACCGGGGCCCGCTACCTCAATTCGTTTGCGCCAACTTCCCCCTCCGCGAAAGAAGGGCAGGCCTGGGGCCTGTACCGGGCAGGGTTGCGGCAGCAGGTAACGCAGCAAGGCACCGGCGAGGCAGTGAACCTGTTGAAGGCGGACAACCCGTATGCGGCGCGCCTGGCCGCGGCGCACTATATGGCCCGCACCCCCAAAATCGACCTGACCCCCTACCGGAAGGAACTCCTGACAGCGGCCACCTCCGACCCTGCACCCGAGGTGCGGATGGCCGTGGTGCAGTCGCTGGCAAAGGTCCGGGCAACCGACAAAGCGCGTTTCCTGTCTACCATCGTGCAGAGCGACCCTGATTACCGGGTGCGCCTGAGCGCCGTCAGAGCCATGGCCGGGCTGGAGTTTGCCGCGATAAAGCCGGCTGTGCTGGCTGCCCTGCAGGACCCGAACGTAAACGCGGCGGTGGCCACCTCCGAGTTTCTGGTGGCCAACCCCAGTGGTGTGGAGGTGCCGCCGCTCCTTCAGTTGCTGCCGCAGCTGCAGGACGCCCGCGTGCGTGGCAACGTCATCTGGGTGATTCTGCACAACAGCCAGCCGCAAAGCAGAAGCTACCTGGACACCCGCTATAAACAGCAGTACCAAAATGCGCGCACCCCTTACGATCGGGCGCACCTGCTCAAGGCGCTCTCAGGCGATTACGGCAACTACCAGTATATAGCCGATGAGATGATGGCGGCGCAAGTGCCGGTGGTGGCCACCACCGCTATGGAGGCCCTGATCCTGATGCGCCAGCAACCTGACTTCCCGAAACGGCTGGAAAAGGAGTTTTCCGAGATCTTCAGGCACGCGGTGGGCACCGGCGACGTGGCCCTGGTAGGGATGGCCGCCGCCGCCATACGCGACCCAAAGCTGAACCTCCGGACGCATTACCGCGATTACAGCTTTCTGGCGCAGGCACAGCTGAAGCTCCAGCTGCCCCGCGACATGGAAACCTACATCGAGCTACAGAAAACACTGGACTACCTGAACAACCGGACGGAAAGCGCCGCGCCGCAGAATCCCTTCACCCACCCCATCGACTGGGCCCTGGTGAAAACCATACCGGCAGCCCAGCAGGCGGTGCTGCACACCGCGAAAGGAGACATCACGCTGCAGCTGCTGGTAGAGGACGCGCCCGGCTCTGTGGCTAACTTTGTGGCGCTGGCAAAACAGGATTTTTTTGACAGCCTGTACTTTCACCGCGTCGTGCCCAACTTCGTGGCGCAGGGCGGCGACAAGCGCGGCGACGGCTGGGGCAGCTCTGATTACGCGATCCGCTCTGAGTTTGCCCCGCTGCACTACCTGGAGGGGTATGTGGGGATGGCCTCGGCGGGAAAAGACACCGAGAGCAACCAGTGGTTTATCACACACTCCCCCGCCCCGCACCTCGACGGACGCTATACCATCTTCGCGAAAGTGGTGGCCGGTATGGACGTGGTGCACCAACTGGAGGTGGGCGATATGATTTGGGATGTAGAGCTGAAGAAACCCGCCCCCCAAACCGTGGCAGCAAAGTCAACACGGGGTTTCCACCTGAACCTCGCCAGCTTCCTCAAAAACAAATAGGAGCATGTATAAAGCATCTATACTACCATTATCGAATGGGTTTTGCGTATTGGAATATTTTATAATTTATTAATTATAAACTGCCATACCCCAAGCCGAAATCTCATGGTTTTGGAAGCTACAAACACTGGAGCAAGCGTACCGATCAACTGATATTGTATAAAAACGTGATCTTGGGAATATCACGGATATTTCAAAACTGCAACAGCCTATTCCATAGTTTGCTTTGCGCTCCACGCCCGCTGGGGCGCGTTTTCCCGCTCGGCACTGTGCCGTGTTCCTTTGCTCGCTGCGCTGCGCAATGCCTCACTGCGTTCGGCACCGGAACCCGCCAAGGTGCCTCTCGGAAAAACTGGGAATCATTACGCCCTGATCTAGCTACACTGTACTTCTCCATAGCAGAAAAATTTATTTGAAAGCAGGTGAACCTACAGCTATGCCCGAGTTCGCATGTATATAACTCCTTCCAAAACATGAGTTTTATACATGCCCTAAACTATACCCGGCACTCGCTTTCTATTGTTCCTTGGGTTTTATGAGCAGCGCGCCACCACCTGGTCCTGCGGGGCCGTGAGTGCAGACCAGTGGCTCAGAAGACACATAAACTCCTCCTGAAGGGTATGGCTGCGGTCTTTGGCATACCAGCCGTGCAGCAGCTCCGCAAACTCTTTATAGGGCACGTTATTCGCCTTCGCCTCCAGAAACAGCTTTTGCGCAGGCTCCGGGCGCGGTCCCCAGGTGCCCAGCACTTCCAGCGTGGCCGCGTTCAGCGCGATCAGCTTGGGTATAGCTCGTCCTCCGTTCGTTAGGTATGCGTCCATCAGTTCCGGGTGCTCGTCGCGCAGCAAAAGCCTCACGTCAATCAATGGGGAGGCATCGGCTATTTTCACGATGGCGGGCAGACTCTGCGCCGCGTCGCCGCACCATGCCTCCGTCAGCACTACCCAGGTCATTTGCGTCTCCACGCTCAGGAGCAGTTGCACAAGCTCGTCTTTCAGCACAGTGGTCTTCTCCACGCGCCGCATCCGGTGCATGTTCATGCGGGTATACTCCAGCATGTCGGCGGCGTGGTTGCTGCCGGTGGTCTTTCCCTCGGCTAGCAACCGGTCGATCATGTCGCGGTACTGCCCGTAAGAAATTGCCTTTGCCAGGTGCGCGGGTGTGATGGGCGTGGTTCGGTTTGGCGTCGTGGTCATAAAGAAATCAGGTTTCAGGTTTAAGAGGTTAAATATAATGGGTTAAATATTCTAGTGTCTATATATTACAGCCTACCCTGCAGATAGTTTCGGGCTGCGCGTTTTTTTGTGCGTATGCGTTATTGCTGCCAAATGTGTATATTCCGTGCGCCGGGCAATCCCCCTGGCACTGTTTGCGGTAGCGCCCCGCGCCAACCATGTACCACGAAACCCCAAACGCACAGATGGCACAACAACCTTTCAGATTTCTCATTCTCGGTGGCACAGGCAGCATTGGCTATGCCTTTGCACAGGAGCTGCTACGGCAGCACGAGCCTGTCACGCTACTAGTCCGGAACAGGCAAAAGGCCGAAAAGTTGTTCGGCTCGCACCCAACCCTCCAGCTGGTTACCGGCGATGCCCAGGATGCGGCGCTGCTCCGGAAGCTTGGCGCGACGGCCACGCATATTTTTCACGGCATCAACTACCCCTATGCGCAGTGGAAGGGGCACATGGAAGCTGTGACACAAAACATACTGGAGGCGGCCGAACAAAACAAGGCCACCGTTTTGTTTCCGGGGAACATCTACAACTTTGGCCTGGCCACACCTATTACTGAAGACACACCCGCGGTGCCCACCACCCGAAAGGGCGCCATCCGGGAGCGGCTGGAACAGATGCTGCGGCAGGCGGCAGAGGCTGGCAAATGCCGCGTCATCAACCTGCGCATGCCCGACTTCTGGGGCCCGAACGTGATGAACGAGGGCATTGCCCCCATCTTTACCGGCGCGTTGCGGGGCAAGCCGATGCCGTGGCTGTACCGCAACGACATTCCGCACCAGTTGGTGTATACCCCCGATGCCGCGCGTGTCTTTTATGAGCTCGTGAAGCTGCAACCCGCCGCGCCATATGCCCTGTATAACTTCGCCGGGGAGGTGGTACCCAGTATAAAAGCCTGGCAAACGCAGATTGCAAAAGAGGCCGGCACTGCACCGAAACATAAACTGTTCCCGGGGTGGCTGTTTACCCTGATGGGCCTGTTTTCGCCGAACATGCGCGAGATAACCGAAATGGGCTATCTGTGGGACAACACGCTGCTTCTGAACGACGACAAGCTGCGCCATACCCTCCCGCGCCTTCCCCATACCCCCATGCCGCAAGCCATTCAAGAAACGCTGGCATGGCATAAGCAGCATTAAGCGCTCTGTACCAAAGGCAGCACCGCTCATTTCCCCCTAGGGGAGAGCGCATGGGCCGATTTATACCGACACTCCGCCATGCTGCGAAAGGTATGAAAGCAAGCCGTTGGATACTGGAAGAAGTCTGCCTGAAGGATAGACTCTGTTCTGATGCCACCCCTTTGGGGCACGTTTCTACTTTCGCCTCGCGCCTGCTGAAAAGCAGACTGTATAGCAAAACTTCTGGGCAACCGCTATCTTTGGCTACCATGGATAATACAGTAGATTTAGACGCCCTGACCGGCAAAGAGGTACTCCAGGCCTTTGCCCTGCACGACCTGGAATTGGGTTGGCTGCAGCAGGTCGTGTTTCAGATGGAAGACCGCTTCCTGACCGTAGCCGTAAACACAGAAACAGACGAGCTTATCCTCTCCCTGCTGCCGGAGCTGGATTTTGCCGCCCTGGGGCAGCGGTTCAGCACCACCCGGATCGCGAACCAG
Organism: Pontibacter sp. E15-1; assembly: GCF_022601975.1. GTDB lineage: Bacteria > Bacteroidota > Bacteroidia > Cytophagales > Hymenobacteraceae > Pontibacter. Next base: position 31,211 of record NZ_JAKVIR010000017.1, on the reverse strand, counting down.
CGCAAGCGGCTCAGTTATATATGGCGCATGACCAACCAGCGGGGCTATGAAGATGGCTTTCAGCTGGAGTTTGATGATGTGGAAGGCACGACCGTGCAGTTGCTGGCAGAGGCGTCGCAGCTAAAGCTATACATCTTCCAGCGAAACCGTTAACGAAAGCACCGCCGAACCAGGCACCTAATCCCAATGCCTATGAACCGATACACGCTCCCCCTGTTGCTTATCCTGTTTGTCTGCGCCATGGCGCGTGCCCAGCAGCCAACGCGTATAGCCGGCGACTGGCATGGCGCGCTGCAGGTGATGGGCACCGAGCTGCCCCTCCTTTTCCATATCACCGCCGGGGCCGACGGCACGCTCTCTGCCACCATGGACAGCCCCATGCAAGGCGCCACCGGTATACCGGTGCAGGCGGTGCGGCTCGTGCAGGACAGTGTATACATCGATGTAAAAGCTATAGGAGGAGTGTATGAAGGCAAAATCACTGCGGCTGAAACGATAGATGGCCAGTGGAAACAGGGCGGCCAGTCGATGGCGCTGCAGCTGAAAAGGGGAACCCCCGAAGCAACCCTGAAACGCCCGCAGGAACCCACAAAGCCATACCCCTACCAGAGCACCGAAGTACAGGTGACCAACAAAGCCGCGGGGATCACGCTTGCGGGCACCCTCACCATCCCTCAGGGCGAGGGCCCGCATCCTGCCGTGCTGCTCCTGAACGGTTCCGGCCCCCAGGACCGTGACGAAACCATCCTGGGCCACAAGCCTTTTCTCGTGCTCTCCGATTACCTTACCCGCCAGGGGTTTGCCGTGCTGCGCCTCGATGACCGGGGCGTGGGAGAATCAACGGGGAACTTCGCGCTGTCTACCACCGCGGATTTCGCTGCTGACGCCGAGGCCGCTTTTGATTTTCTGAGAAGCCAGCCGGGTATACAGCCGAAGAAAGTGGGCCTGCTGGGGCACAGCGAAGGGGCGCTGGTGGCGGCAAAGGTGGCGGCCGCGCGCCCGGAGACGGCGTTTGTGGTGGTGCTGGCCGGTAGCGCTGTGCCTGGCACGGAGCTGCTGCTGGCGCAGAACAGGGCTTTGCTCGAAAACGCCGGCGTGCCGCAAAAGCAGCTGGATATATACCTGGGCCTGCGAAAGGCCCAGTTGCAGGTAGCCGCCACCGAGCAGGACATCACAAAGGCAGCCGGGCAAATCAGGAAACTGGAGCAGGACGCCAAAGCCAGCCTGACGGCGCAGGAGCAACAGCAGCTGGGCCTGAACACGGAGAGCGAGCAGGCGGTGGTGGCCCAGCTCAGCTCCCCCTGGATGCGGTATTACCTCGCCTACGATCCCGCCCCTACCCTAAAAAAGCTAAAAATGCCGGTGCTGGCCCTCAACGGCACCAAAGATCTGCAGGTGCCTTACCTGCAAAACCTGCCTGCCACCGAGAAAGCCCTGCAGGCCGGCGGCAACAAGAAGTACACCACTGAGGCCCTGCCCGACCTCAACCACCTCTTCCAGACCGCCAAAACAGGCTCCCCAGCCGAGTATGGGCAGTTGGAGGAAACGTTTGCACCGCTGGCGCTGAAAAAGATTGGCACCTGGCTGAAAACGGTGACCCAGTAGCCCTACTTCACCGGGTCATACCCACTGCCGCCCCACGGGTGGCAGCGCCCGATGCGCCGCAAAGCCATCCAGCCTCCTTTAAAGGGACCGTACTTGTTCACGGCGTGCACGGCGTAGGTAGAGCAGGTGGGCGTGTAGCGGCAGGCAGACGGCGTGAGGGGCGAGATCATCCGCTGGTAAATCCAGATGAGGGCCAGCATTATTTTTTTCAGAATCCAGGTCATGGTAAGGTGTTTGCGCAACCTAAAGCTGCCTAACGGCTGTTAGGAACCATAATATTTTGTTAAATTGCGGTAGTTTATTCCATCTAAACAAATTTCCATGCTTAAAAGAATCCTTTCACTGCTACTTTTAGTCTCGCTCAGCGCGCCGTTTGCCGCCAGGGCCGACGAGGGTATGTGGTTGCCAATGCTCATCAAGCGTCTGAATTACACAGACATGCAAAAGCAGGGCCTGCAACTCACTGCCGAAGAAATTTACTCTGTCAACAACTCCAGCCTGAAAGACGCCATCGTGCAGTTCGGCGGCTTCTGCACCGGCGAGTTTGTGTCTCCGGAGGGCCTGCTGCTGACCAACCACCACTGCGGGTACAGCTCCATCCAGTCGCACTCCACCACGGAGCACGACTACCTGACCGATGGTTTCTGGGCCACGTCCAAAGACCAGGAGTTGCCAAACGAGGGCCTTTTTGTGGACATCCTGCACCATATGGACGATGTGACGGCCAAAGTGCTGGACGGCATCGACAACAACACTCCCGACGAGCAGCGCGCGCAGCTGGTGGGGCAGCGCATGCAGGAACTGGCCAAAGAGGCCAGCAACAACGGCGAGTATATCACCTACGTGCGCGACTTCTACAACGGGAACGAGTTTTACCTGTTCGTGTACAACCGCTATACTGATGTGCGCCTGGTGGGTGCCCCGCCGTCTTCCATCGGCAAGTTCGGTGGCGACACCGACAACTGGATGTGGCCGCGCCATACCGGCGACTTCTCTATGTTCCGGGTATACATGGCCCCGGACGGCAAGCCAGCGACGTATGCAAAAGACAACGTGCCCTACAAGCCAAAGCACCACCTGCCCATCAACATCGGCGACAAGCAGCCCGGCGACTTCTCGATGGTGTTCGGATTTCCGGGCCGCACGAAGCGCTTCATGACCTCTCATGGCCTGAAGCTGGAAGTGAACCAGCTGAACAAGTCGCGCATTAAGCTGCGCGAGCGCAAGCTCGGCCTCTGGAAGCAGGACATGGACAAAGACCCGGCTACCCGCATCAAGTATGCCTCGAAGTATGCCTCCACGTCTAACTACTACAAATACTCCATCGGCCAGAACGAAGGCATCACGCGCATGCGCACCATCGAGGGCAAGCTCGTGGACGAGGACAAGTTCCAGAGCTGGGCCAATGCCGAGCCGACGCGCAAAGCCACGTATGGCTCCGTGCTGACCGACATCTCCGATGCCTATAAGAACATCGAGCAGTATAACCTGGGCACGGTATACCTCAACGAGGCCGTGCTGGGCACAGAGGCGTTGCTGATGGCTTACCGTATGGCCCCGCTGTACAGCGCCCTGAAATCGAACAACCCGGCAGCCGCCAAAGCCGCCGCCGCAGACCTGCAGCCGCGCGTAGAGGCTTACTTTAAAGACTACTACAAGCCCGCAGACCAGAAAGTGTTTGCCGCCATGATGCAGTACTATTATGAGGACATCGCGAAGGACCAGCAACCGGATTACTTCAAGAACCTGGTGAAGAAGCACAACGGCAACTTCGACAAACTGGCAGATTATGTATACAGCAACTCTGTGGTGGCCTCGGAGCAGAAGCTCAACAGCTTCCTGCAAAACCCGACGCAGAAAGCGCTGGACAATGATCCGGCTTTCCAGATCGTAAACGCCATCATCGACAATTACAGAAACAACATCGCGTCGAAGCTGGCTGAAAGCAACGCGAAATTGGATAAGGCCAACCGCCTGTATGTGGCCGGGCTACGCCAGATGAACCCTGACAAAGTGTTTTACCCTGACGCGAACTCTACCATCCGGTTGAGCTACGGCACCGTGAAGGACTACAGCCCGCAGGATGGCGTGATGTATAACTATTATACCACCCTGGATGGCGTGATGGCCAAGGAAGACCCGAACAACGAGGAGTTTGTGGTACCTGCCAAACTAAAGCAGCTGTATCAGGCCAAGGACTTCGGCCGCTATGCCAACTCCAAGGGCGAGCTGGTAACTGACTTCATCACCAACAACGACATCACGGGCGGCAACTCCGGCTCTCCGGTGATCAATGGCAAGGGTGAGTTGATCGGGCTGGCGTTCGACGGCAACTGGGAAGCCATGACCGGCGACCTGGTGTATGACCCCGAGTACAAGCGCTGCATCAACATGGACTCGCGCTACCTGCTGTTCCTGATCGATAAGTTCGCGGGAGCCAGCAACCTGATCAGCGAGATGACCGTGGTGGACAGCGACAGCCCGGGCGCCGGCGACGCCGCGCAGGCGAAAGCCGCCACGCCGCAAGGCGAACTGTTGAAAGAAACCATGCAGGAGGCAAACGAAAAGCTCCGCGCTGGCAAGACAGAGTTTAAGATCAAGAAAGAGAAAGGCGACGCGAAAGTGAAGCTGCAAGTGAAAGACTAAGCTCTTTCGAGTTAAAAGCAAAAGGCGCTGGGGATATCCTCAGCGCCTTTTTTTATGGTATAAAACTCAAATTTTACTCATCCCAGAAAAGCGGGGTGGTTAGTTGCACATCCGGCACGTTAGCCGCGTTAAAGGTCCGCTCGCTCTGTGGGTATGGAAAGCGCACAGGCCGTGGCCCCAGGGCATTGGCGGGAGTTGGAATATCAGGCAGCCCGGTTCTGCGCAAATCCACCCAAGTCTCGAAAGTCGTGAACAGCGAGATATACTTCTGCGTCATGATCTGCTCCAGACTGATGGTAACCGCGGTTGCACTGGCATTTAGTGCCACATAGAGCGGATACGCATCGGTGCCCGTCACGTTTCGCAGCGATGCCTTCACCGCGTTGTTGTAGGCCTCTGCCGCTTCCGCATTCTGCCCGAGCCGCAGGTGCGCCTCTGCTTTTATAAACAGCGCCTCCGGGTACGTGATAAGGGGCACCGGCGAGTTGATGGAGGCGTAAAAAGGCCCCATATCGGCACCCGTTTCGGCAACGCCCGCGTTCGCCCCCTCAAAGCTACCGTCCAGAGGCGACACATACTGTTCTAACCGGGGATCATCTCTGTCCATCAGCAGGTCGGTAAAGAACTTGCCCATCACCACGTCTCCCCGCTGGTCGTTGAACTGGTAGTAAGGGTTGCCCTCTGTCTCGGCACTGCCGAACATAAACGACATGTCTTCGGCGTTGCTCGTGAAGCCGTTATCAAGGGCATCCAGTGCCTGCTGCGCCGACTGCGCGGGGTTTCTGTTGCTCAGGTGGTTATAGTAGCGCGCTTTCAGGGTATAGGCGGCCTTCACCCAATTGGCTAAATTCCCTCTGTAGATCAGGTCCGTGTTGCCCAGGGTGTTGGTGCTCTCCGTTGCCTGTAGTTCCACAATTCCCTCGTCCAGGAGCGTTTGGATGGCGGTATAAATCTGCTCCTGCGAATCGTAGGTGGGGTTAAACTCGGCCAGCCCCTGAAATGCGTTAGAAAAAGGAATCGATCCCCAGGCATCGGTGGTTACCCCCAAAATGGCGGCCAGCATTACCTTGGCGGCCCCCGAGAAATGCGGGGAGTTCGTTTCCTGGGCCTGGTCTATGATGATCCGGAGGTTCTGCATCTGCGGATACAGGTTAAAGCGCCAGGCATTGTCCACGTCGTTCTCCGTCACCTGGTTTCGGCCGATCACCAGGTGCTGGCGGCCAATACCAGCCAGGTGCTGCGTGAGCACATTGGCATACCGGCCCATGTCACCACCCACGGTATAGGCAAAACCGGCCTCAACAGATGAGAGCAGCACCCTGCTCGGCACTTCTTCGGGGTTGTCGGGGTTCACGTTTGTCTTTTCTAAATCACAGGACCCAATCATGCAGACCAACACCCCGGTTAAGACATATTTACTTGTTTTAGATAAGTTCATAACTGTAAAGTTTAAGGTCATACTAGAATGTTACACGCAGGGTCACCCCATAGCCTTCGGTGTTCGGCATCGAGAAATAGTCCAGGCCCAGGGCATTGCCCTGGCCGGTCAGGTTGTTCTCCGGGTCAATGCCGCTGTAGTCGGTGTTCAGCCAGAGGTTGCGGGCGTTGAAGGCGATGCTCGCGGCTTTCACCGGCGACTCCTTCAGCAGGGTGGCTGGCAGGCTATAGGAAAGCGTCAGCTCGCGGAGCCTCACCCAGGAGCCGTCTTCCACAAATTGCTCCTCAATAGCCCCAAAGCCGCCACCGTTGGACTGGTACCAATCCTCGTCCAGCACCACCTCCTGCGTGTTGCGGGTGCCATCCAGGCGCACCCCGTCAAACACCTTGGTTTCGCCCCGGTTCTCGGTGCGCTTCGCGGTGCCGAAGAAGGTCATCACCCCAACGGTGCCATTCCATATATCGCCGCCCTCCCGTATATCGAGCAAAGCCGACAGGCTTAGCCCCTTCCAGGTGAAGGTGTTGGTGATGCCTGCTGTCCAGTCCGGGTTCGGGTCGCCGATAATGCCGTCCTCGTCGGCCGGGAAAGGGAACCCGTCATCCCCAATCAGCATATCGCCCTGGTCGTTTCGGGCAAACCTACCCCCAAACAGCACGCCATAGGGCTCGCCTACCACCGCTCTGGAAGAGGGGCTCGTAAAGCCATTTAGTGTAAGGGTCTCCACGCCCGGGAAAAGCGAGACAACCTCGCTCTGGTTTCGGGTAAAGTTCACGATCACGTCCCAGGAGTAGTCGGTTGTCTGGATGGGCGTACCCCGCAAGATGGCCTCGATGCCTTTGTTCTCGATTTCACCCGCGTTCAGCACGGCAGTTAAATAGCCCGACGCAGAAGACACGGAGACAGGTATGATCTGGTCCTCTGAGTTGTTCTTGTAATACGTGGCGTCCAGGGTAAGCCGGTTACTGAAGAAGCGCAGGTCTATACCCGCCTCGATCGACTTATTCTTCTCTGGTTTGATGCCAGCGTTGCCCAGCTCCGTTAGTTGGTTAAACCCTGCCACCCCCGTGAACGGGAAGAAGATTCCGTTGGTCCAGCCATCTCCCCAGGTCGAGTTTTCAAAAGGCGTGGTGAGGACGTAAGCCAGCGCGTCTTTCCCCACCACCGCGTACGATGCCCTGATTTTACCGAAGTCAAAGGCATTGCTTTCCATCTCGAAGGCCTGCGTAAACACAAACCCTATGTTAATGGAAGGATAGAAGAACGACTGGTTATTTGTGGGCAGCGTGGAGGACCACTCGTTCCGGCCGGTAAGGCCCAGAAACAGATAGTCTTTGTAAGACAGCGACAGGTCCCCGAAAACAGCGGCCCGCTCTATCTTTGTGGTGCTCTCGAAGGTGGTGATACTGGAGGCGTTGCCGAGGTCAAAGAATGTCGGCACGGCCAACCCGTCGCCCTGGGTATAGAGGCGCTGGTAATTGGTGGAGTAGTAGTTATGCCCTACGATGAGGCGCGCGGAAAGGTCTGAGGTAAACTCCCGGTCTGCCGTCACCAGTATGTCGGTGTTCAGATCACGGTTAAACACCTGGTCTTCATATATTCTTCCGGCCGGTGCGGTGCGCGACTGGATGTCGAAGCCACCGGTGCGCCTGTCGGAGTACCAGTCTGTGCCCAATCTTACCGTGGCGCTTACCCAGTCCAGAAAGTCATACTTTCCACCCACATACCCGATCAGTCGGTTCACATCGTCTTTAAACGGGTTTCGGTTTACGGTCCAGAAGGGGTTGTCGTACCCGGCTCCTTCGCGGTAGGTGCGCTGCGTGCCGTCCGGGAACACGTAGGAGCCCGGGTTATCCTCGGCATCCTCGCCAAATCCACCCGAAAGGTCAAACGTAACCGGGGCCCGCAGCAGACCGAGCATCACACCCGAGGTGTTGGAACCCTGCTGGATCCTGTTACCGCCGGATTTGATATAGTTGGCCGACCCGAAGGTGTTGAATTTGGGAGTGATTTGGGTAGAGCCGTTTATCCGCACCGAGGTGCGGGTAAAGTCGCTTTGAGGCACAATGCCCTCCTGGTTTGTTCGCCCCAGCGACACATAGTAATCCGCTTTTTCAGATCCACCCGATACACTGACGTTATGGGACCAGGTGGTGCCCCTGTCAAAGAAATTATCCAGGTTATCGTAGGCAATGGCACGTTGGTCTGTCGCTGTGGCAGACCCTACCGGCACCAGAAAACCATTGTTGTCGTACTTGTAGGGCTGCCCGTCGAAGCGCAGCTGGTCGAGGGGCGCTCCCCAGGAGAGGGTACTATTAAACCCAGAGAATGTGCCGAGAAACTCGCCCCCGCTGCCCTGCGAGTACGTGCTCTGCAATTCAGGCAGTTTGTTCACAACATCCAGGGTGAGGGATGTGCTGTAGTTGACGACAGCCCTGCCTTTCACCCCTTTTTTGGTGGTGATGACGATGGCGCCGCTACCCGCCCGGATGCCATACAGGGCAGTTGCCGCCGGTCCCTTCAGCACCGTCACCGACGCTATATCCTCCGGGTTGATGTCTATCGCCCGGTTTGAGTTCGACACGCCGGAAAGCACCGTATTTTTTCCGTCGTTGGGGTTACCGGCCGAGGTGGTGCTGTTATCAATCGGCACGCCGTCGACCACGAACAGGGGCTGGTTATTTCCGTCCACAGAGGTAGCCCCCCGGATGATGATACGGGAGCCTGCCCCAGGGGAGCCCGAGGCACTCGTGATGTTTACCCCGGCCACCTTGCCGTTCAGCGCGTTGGCAAGGCTTGGCTGGGTGCTCCGCGACAGTTCTTCCGTGCCCACCTCCTGTATCGCGTAGCCCAGGGCCTTTGTCTCGCGCTCAATACCAATCGCCGTCACCACCACTTCGCTCAGTTGGCGGGTGTCCTCCTGCAGCGACACATTCAGTAGGTTGTCTGGGCCAATGGTGCGCTCCTGTACCGTATAGCCGATAAATCTGAAAATAAGGACGTTGTTTCCCTCCGGGACATTTAAGCTGAAGTTGCCATTGACATCGGTAGACGTACCTGTGGTTGTCCCTTTCACAATAACCGAAACTCCAGGCAGTGGCATGGCATCGGCAGCTGTAACCACTTTACCGGTCACGGTCCTGGATGCCTGCGCATAGCCAGACACCGGTATGAGCAAAACCAGTATGAGGCTAAATAGTAGAACCTTTTTCATAAGCACATATATCACTGTTAAACAAATTGTTATCTGATAATGTACGGGCTCTCCACAGGCTCTACCCCATCAAAATAGTGCAATAAAATATTTTAACCCTATAAAATGCTCTTTTCATAGTGTGAACAACATCTAATTTTTAGTAAAAATGTTATAATTTAACATTAATTTTTAGTATTCACTGCATTATACCGTTGTAGGATTCATGCATCTTTACAAAAACATAAACACGTGTAAACTAGACGCTTATATATATAAAACAAGGTAAATATATAGATTCAAAAAACTCCTCTTCGCCTTCAAAGTATACCCTCCCTGCGGGATCAGTGCAATTTTTATCTTTACAGGCATCACTCCCTCCTGACTTTATATGCTTTACACCGTACTACTAAAAATTTGCATTTTAAACGTAGCCGGACAGGGCTGTTCGGTGTCTCTGCTACCTGTATACATACTCTATGAAACTGTTCCTCAGGCTTTTGGTATTGATCGTGTGCGCTTTGTGGCGGCATCAGGCGCTGGCGCAGCAACTGTGCAACTTCGGGGGCCGCGCCGCAGGTATGGGAAATGCGTCTGTCACGCATACAGACGTGTGGGCACTGGGTAACAACACAGCGGGCCTTACCGGTGTGCAGCAGCCGCAGTTAGGGTTGTATGTGGAGAATAGGTTTGGGGAGAGCGCTTTCACAACAGTGGCGCTGCAGGCCGCATACCCCACAAAAAGGCATGGCACCTATGGCCTGAGCCTTAGCCGCTTTGGCGATGCGCTATTCAGCCAGCAGCACGTGGGCGTAGGGGCAGCGCACAAATTGGGGCAGTTTAGCGTGGGCGCAAAGGCCGACGTGTGGCAGGTAGCCGTGGCGGGGTATGGCAACCAGAAAGCGGTCACGCTCTCGGCGGGCGTGCAGGGCGAGGTGGTGCCCAACGTATACTTCGGTGCCTTTGCCTATAACCTAAACCAGGCACAGCTGGCTACTTTTGAGGACGAGCGCCTGCCCACGGTCATGAAAGCGGGACTGGCCTACCGCCCCACCACCCGCTTGCTGCTTGCCGCAGAAACGGAAAAAGACATAGACCACCGCGCCGACGTGAAGGCCGGGGCCGAGTATGCCGTGCTGGAGGGGAAGTTTGTGCTGCGGACCGGCTTCAGCACCCGCACCAACCGCCTCAGCGCAGGGGCGGGCTTTCAGGCCCGGCAACTCCAGATCGACTATGCCTTCGGGGTGGCCGTTCCGCTTGGCAACAGCCACCACCTGGCCCTTTCTTACAGGCTCCCCACTCCCCGGCCAGACTAGCCTTACACGGTTACCTCTTTTCGGGCAAGGCGCCTGATGAGCGGCTCAATGGTGAGGCCCTGCACTACCAGCGACATGAGCACCACGCCGTAGGTGATGGCCACGATCATGTCGCGGTGCATCTCGGGCGAGAGCGAGAGCGCCAGCGCGATGGAGATGCCCCCCCGGAGCCCGCCCCACGTCATGATGGGCAGGGTACCGGGCGTAAAGGTGCGGTGCAGCCGCAGGGCGTAAGATGGCAACGCCAGCGACACATACCGCACCACCAGCACAATGCCCGTCGTGATCAGGCCCACCACCGCATACTCCCATCGGAAGGGAACCAGCATCATCTCCAACCCGATCAGCACAAACAGGATGGCATTGAACACCTCGTCCACCATCTCCCAGAACTTGGTCAGGTAATCGGCGGTTTGCTGGCTCATGGCCAGTTTGGTGCCCTGGTTACCGATCAGGAGGCCCGCCGCCACCATGGCCAGAGGGCCGGAGAAGTGAAGGAAGCTGGCAATGCTATACCCCCCTGTCACGACGGCCAGCGAGATAAGCACTTCTGTCTGGTAGTGGTCGATGCGCCGCATAAAGAAGAACGCGATGTAGCCGATGAGCAGGCCCAGCCCGATGCCCCCGCCTACCTCGGCCAGGAAAAGCTCTGCGATGAACGAGCCCTCAATGTTGGCCATACCACGCTCGGCAATCTGAAAGAGGGAGATGAAAATCACCACGCCCACGCCGTCGTTAAACAGCGACTCGCCGGTGATGCTCACTTCCAGCGTTTTCGGGATGTTGGCTTTTTTCAGGATGCCCAGCACCGCAATCGGGTCGGTGGGCGAGATAAGCGCTCCGAACAGAAGGCTGTGGATGTAGCTGATGGGCTGGCCCACAATCTGCAGCAGGTAATAAAAGAGCGTGCCCGTTACCACTGTGGAGATGAGCACGCCGAAGGTGGCAAACACCATCACGGTCCATTTGGACTTGGCCAGCTTCTCGAGGTCTGTGTGCAGGGCACCGGCAAAAAGCAGGAAACTCAGCATGAACTCCAGCAGCACCTCCGAGAAATTTATCTCCCGGAGGCTGGACTCCACCCAATGCTCGAAGGGAGGCGACACAGCCCCCATCACCTGCACCAGCACCGAAACCAGCAAACCAGCCAGCAACAGCGCGATGGCGGTCGGCAGTTTTATGTATTGCTGATTTATATAAGCGAAGATGGCCGAGATGACCAGTATGGCCGAGAAAATATGAAAGAGCTCCATGTAACTATTTTTAGCTTAAGTATAGTAAGGTAGTAGTTGTGGTTAGTGTCTTCTGATTCTTGCATCACTTGATGCATTGCTGAATAGGATGCTAGCTATATTATTGAATGGCTACATGGTTAGACCAGTGAAGCGATAGGGTATGGCATGAGCGCTATACGTGTATCCAAACAACTATTTAACAAGCAACCCATTCAATCATTTAACCATATAGCCATACATCCATATAGCAGTTCAACAATCATCAAGTAACAACAAACAATCAACAATTAAAAGCGCAATGCCTATGGTACGAGGGTTACTGCTCTGCTGGATGGTTTTTTGTTTTGCCGGTTCGCTGCGTGCGCAGGACTATCCGCGCCCCACCATCGACCTGGATCTGCTGGTGCAGGAGCTGTTCGCCGCCCAGGACGATGCCACCGTGCCCTACGAGGATTTCTATGAGACGCTTTTCCAGTACTACCAGCGCCCCCTCGACCTGAACCGCGCCACGCCCGAGGAACTGGCCTCACTCTACATCCTGTCGCGCCCGCAGATCGCCGCCCTCTTTTCCTATACCGCCGAGAACGGGCCGCTCCTGAGCATCTATGAGCTGCAGGCCATCCCCGGCCTCGACCAACTGACGCTAAACAAGCTGCTGCCTTTTGTGCAGGTGCCCGACGCGGGCCTGCAAGCCGACCAGCGGCCGCTGTGGCAGCGCGTGATCGGGGAAGACAACAACGCGCTGGTGCTGCGGTATGAGCGCACGCTGCAGCAACGCCGCGGCTATACCCCCGCCGACACCGGCAGCCGCTCCACCAGCCGCTACCTCGGCTCCCCCGAAAAGCTATACCTCCGCTACCGCGTTAGCCACGCCCGCGACTACAGCTTTGGGATTACGGCGGAGAAAGACCCCGGCGAGGCTTTTGCCTGGAGCCCTGACACGCGCCGCTACGGTTTCGATTATTACTCGGCACACCTGCAGTTCTACAACAAAGGTAGGTTTAAGAGCATCGCCCTCGGCGATTACCAGCTGCAGTTCGGGCAGGGCCTGCTGCTCTCGTCGGGCTACAACGTGGGCAAAGGCAGCGAAACCATTGCCACCGTGAGCCGGGCAAATGTGGGCGTCAGGCCCTACGGCTCCGTGCTGGAATATGCTTTTCTGCGAGGGGCGGCGGTTACGTATGCCGTGGGCAAGGTGGATGTCACGGGGTTCTACTCCAACAAGCGCGTGGACGCCAACCTCAGGCCCCAGCTGGACACAGTGAGCGGCTTTAACGATTACTTCTCGGGCATCCAGACGACCGGTTTCCACCGCACCGCCTCCGAGCTAGCCAACCGGCACCGGGTGCGCGAGCAGGTATACGGCGCCAACGCCAGCTACCTGTCCGGAGACAAGACCTTGCGCCTTGGCCTCTCCGCCCTCGGCACCCAGTATAGCGCACCCATCCAAAAGGCCGGGGCACCATACCAGCGCTTCGAGTTTGGCGGCACCACCAACTACAACCTCGGCACCAACTACAGCTATACCTGGCAGAACGTGTACCTGTTCGGGGAGACGGCCATGAGCAAAAGCGGCGGCATCGGCACGGTGAACGGGCTTGTCGCCAACCTGGCCAACAACGTAGAGCTGGCCATGCTCTACCGCTATTATGCCCGCAACTTCCACAGCTTTTACGGCAGCGCCTTCGGCGAGGGCACCCGCAACATCAACGAGCAGGGGGTATACACGGGCATCAAGATCAGGCCCTTTGCCAGGTGGGAGCTGACGGCGTATTACGACCGTTTCCGGTTTCCGTGGCTGCGCTACCTCGTGGATGCATCCTCTTACGGCGATGAGTATCTGGTGCGGATTTACTTCAAACCCGACAGGCAGCGCAGCCTGTATGCCCAGATGCGCTACGAGAGCAAGGGCCGCAACGTGCCGGAGAACACCACGCCCATGGACTATGTCGCGCAGGCGGAGCGACGCAGCTATTTGTTGTATTATGAGGCGGCGGCCACCCAAACCGTCACGCTGAAGTCGCGGGTGCAGTTTAGCACGTATAGCCACGAGTCACCCCAAACCACAGGTTATTTGATTGCGCAGGATGTGAATGTCACCTTTGCCAAAGTGCGCCTGAGCACGCGCTATGCCCTCTTCGACACCGACAGTTACGACACCCGCCAGTATGTGTATGAGCGCGACGTGCTCTATGCCTTCTCCATCCCCGCGTTCAGCGGCAAGGGCACCCGCTTTTATACCCTCCTGCAGTTGCGCCCGCACCGCAAGCTGGATGTATGGCTCCGGTATGGCCTCACGCACTACCGCCACCAACGCAGCATCGGCACCGGCCTCGAGACCATTGAAGGCCCCAGAAGATCCGACGTGAAAGCGCAGGTGCGGTATCGGTTTTAGTTTTTCGTTGTTTGTTTTTCGTTTTTCGTTTTTCGTGGGTGAGTTTGTGGTCAAGATATCCTGAAACAAAGACTGTTACTGGCAACAGTCCCATATGTCCTCATCCTATATAGCAGTCATCTATCCTCCGAAAAACGAACACCTACTCTATGATTTTTTCTTTCCTCCGAAAAACGAACAACGAAACACGATCAACGAACAACGACAATCAAGGGATGTTCTTCACAAACACCACCTGCTGGGTATCTGCCTTGATCACGTTGTTGAAGAAGCTGACCAGGGTCGTGAACGACTCGGGGCTGTGGCGGCCTTTGTCTAGCTTGAAACTGCGCAGGTATACCACCCGCTGGCCCTCTACTTTCACTGAGGCCCGGTACTCACCAAACGGGGACGTGTGCACGATATCCTTCGGCACGAACTCCACGGCATACCCCGGCGGCAACTCAAACTCCACCGTGTCTACATCCAGGAAAGCCATGCCGCGCACCACGTCTGTCAGGCGCTTTTCTTTCTGGTTGGGCACATACGTCCACTTGTTCATCAGGTTGGGCGTCACGAACAGGCGCTTGCCGCTCACGGTGGCGCACTGGCGCAGGTTCAGCTCCAGTTGCTCCGTCACGGCAGGCAGTCTGTCTTTCTGCTGCGTAAACGCAAAATTGCTGATCTCAAACGCTGGCATACTCACCTGCTTGTAGAGCCACTTGCGCTGCTCCTCCGGCTGATAGTTATGGATCACGTTGTCCCTGGACTCCTGCTGGATACCGGTATAGCGCGTCGTTACGCTGGCACGGCCGCTCCCCTTCTCATCCAGCTTCACTGTAATGCGCCGGATTTGGGAGTTGTCGGCTGCCATATACTCTTTCGTTTTCACCAGCTTGCCGCCCTCGGGAGTCACCAGCAGGGCGTGGCGGCCGCCAGTAAAGCTGCCCGAATAGCCTGCCGCCTCTGTCTGGCTGGTGCACTCGAGCCAAAGGGTGTCTTTGGCCATCGGCACGCACAGCACCACGTGGTTAAACTGGCTGCTCGGGAAGTCGGTGTTGATGTCCAGGGCATCGTCTCCGGCACGGATCAGGGCGTGGTGCGCATTTATACCCACCGACTTCAGCATCGCCTGGGTATAATTCGTCAGGGCCTTGCAGTCGCCATACCCCTTGCTGTCCACAAAGCTGGCCTCAAACGGCTGCCAGCCGCCGATACCCAACTGAATGGACACGTAGCGGGTTTTGCCTTGCAGGTAATCGTAGACGATGCGCACTTTTTCCTCCTGCGTTTTAGCGTTGGCGGTCAGGGCGATCAGTTTTTGCTTTGTTTCCTCTGGCAGCACGTCGCGCCCTTTGTTGAGCTGGTTTATCCACAGACCGAAGCTTTCCCAGGTTTCCAGGTTGCCTTTATAGCCTTCCACCTCAAAATCAGTGGGGGAAGTGCGCACCAGCGGCACAAGCTCTACCAGCTCCGGGCCATACGGCTCCACATCGATAGGCTGCAGGTGCTGCACCTGCCAGGTATAGGTGTCGTGGGTGGCGTTGGCCCCTTTTTTAACGGCTTGCGGCATGTTGCTCTCGCGGTAGCGGAGTTTCGCGCCTGTCGGCACCTGCACCTCGTAAGTTGCCTTTTCCACCGAGAGGCGCTCTTCGTCCAGGGGCATAAAGCTGGGGTAAAAGAGCATGTTCTGAGTAGAAAGCTCGTAGGAGAACTCCACGGTGTAGGGGTATACGGTGTGCACCAGGTTAGCCACTTTCACGCGGTTATCCTCAAAAAGCGAGAAATTGCTGATGGCGCTCACGTCGATGATATCGCTCTTTTTCAGCGACTTGATCTTCTTGCCAAAACGGTCGTAGGAGGTGCCTTCCAGGCGTTCTACCTTGCTGAGCTTATCATAGAACACCCTCATCTTTGCCCGGTGGTTGCCGTTCTCGTTCAGCACCGTCAGGGTTACTTTATAGGTAGTGGTGCCGTTGCTGATGGAGTTTACCCGAAACACCGTTTCTTCGGAGCGGATGATGACGTTGGCATCCGAAGCGGGCTCGTCGGGCAGCGCCGCCTTGGCCTGGGGCTGCACCAGCAGCAAACCCGCCAGCAGCCATAAGTATGTAAATAGCTTGTTATGCATATGTGTGATTTGTGATCGGTGGAATTTTACAGAAGGCGGCACGCGCCCTTCATTGCCTCAGGGAGAGCATCTGAAAGGCGCTCCTATTCTTGCCAGGGGCGGCTATTGCCGGTGTGATACTTTGCGGATGTTTAGTTGGAGGCAATCTTTTTTAGCACGATCTGCTCAGCATGCTTGGCCACGACGTTGTCGTACAGCTGCTTCAGGTGGCCATACTCAGGCGCGTAGAAGATGGGCTTGTTGATGCTCACCTTGCTCATCACCTGCACCACGTCGCCGTCCTGCTGCACCACATACATAAAACGGCCGCCTTTCTCGGGCAGGTTCACGATCACCCCTTTCGGCACCTCGTCCAGTTCATACCCACTCGGGATGGTGAAGCGGCAGAGGTACGTCTCATCAATCGGGGAGCCGAAGTCAACGGGGTATAGGCGCTCCTCCAGCTTGAAAGGGTTTTCCTTCTCCCCCTGGCCCAGCATGGGGTTCAGGTAGATGATGCTGTTGTCCTGCCCGTTGCCGCTTGCCGTGATCTTGTAGCTGATGTCGAGGGCATTGCCCACCTCGTGCAGGTTCTTGATAACGGGGGCCTCCAGCTTATACTCTCCCACTTCCTTCGAAATGCGCTCGGCATACTTGCTTTCGCCTTCTTCCATGATGGTCTTGCGCAGGTACAGAGCCTTGTGGCCTCCGGCCGACTCTTGCCCGGTGCCCACGATCTCGCCCTTGCCGTTGATGGTAACCGTGGCGCTGAAGAGCTTGGTGTTGGCGGTAGCGGATTCCAGGGCCAGCCAGCGGTGGCCTTCCTTCTTGATCAGGCGCCCACTGCCATTGAGGCAGCGGAACGGCAGCATTCCGGCAGGCAGCAGGGGCTCGGTGGCGTCCAGCAGGTACTCTTTTTCGCCCACCACCACGTGCGCGATCACGTAATTGAACATGCTTTTCATCGGGGAGGCGGTGGTTTGCACGCGCCCATGGTTCCGGGTGCTGATCACAACGGGGTTTGCGTCCAGGCCAGCCTCTTTCAGCATCGAGGTCAGGAGCAGGTTTATCTCGGCCGCGTTTCCCTGGCGCATGTCATAGGCCTTCCGGATCGTGTTGTCGGTATAGAGGGCGTTGTTGCCGTTCCAGGTCATCCGCTTTTTCACCAGCTCGTGTATGGCCTGCATCTGCTGCTCTGGTGTTTTGTGCTTCGCTGTGATGGCCGCCAGGTCGTCTTTAAAGAAGTTGTTGCGGTTCAGCTGCATGCCAAACGAGGAGGACTCCATCAGGTCGGAGACCACTTTGTCCCAGGTGCCGGTCATAATGCGGGTGGGCTCGCCGGGGAAGTTAACCTGCTGCAGCTCGAAGGCTATCTTTGCCTGGTAATCCGATAGCGAGGTGATATACTTTTCCTCCTTCAGGGCGGGCACGTCTTTCATGGCCCACACATAGGCGTTGTTCAGCATCCGGGCACCGCCCGAGGTTTGCTCGTTCGCGTGCTTGTACAGCGGGTGGTAGCCCTGCATCAGAAACTTGTAGTCGAAGTATTCCGGCACGCGCAGGCGGTACTCGCTCCAGGCCGTGGGTATGGATTGCTGGAACTCCCAGTCATCCAGGCTGTATACCCGCTCCGAGATGGTGGTATAGGCTACATCAATCACGGACCCTTCCTTCACGTTGGGCATCGTGAACTTCTTCAGGTACCAGTACTCGTTGCGCTTCTCCTCAAAAACGGTTTTCGACTCCAGCTTGTCCTTCGTGATCTCGTTGCCCTCCAGGTTGTAGGTATACCCTTTGACGCCGGTCACCTTGTCGCGAGTCGACTCATAGGAATAGTATGGGATGGAGACGTTAGCCCAATCATACCCCGATTTTTTCAGGATTTTGATGCGGATGTGGCGCTCGGTCAGCACCTTCAGGCCCGCCTTGAAGTCGAACCGGCTGAAGGCGTAATCCGAGAGGATGACCGCGGCGGCGCTGGTATCGGGGGCGTAGGAGCGCATCTCCAGTTCAGCTTTGTCTATTTTGCCGAATTTGGCGGCCTCGTCCTGCGCCTGCAACGCAGCCCCATGCAGAAGTATAAAGAGAAAGAGTAATGTGGTAAAAGTTCTTGCTTTCATAGAAGAGCTATTAAGGGTTTAATTATATTCGGCCTATCCACAGTGTGGTGCAGGAAGCAGTCAATCGGGTTACAAACATGCGCAAAAGCCTCTGCAGCAACCCCATCAACATGACTTCCCATAAATAAGGCTATATTACTATATTCAATTCAAATAAAAAAGTATTTTTTAAATAATATTTATTCCTCTGGGCCCACTGTCTTTTGCAACCTGCTTCCTGACGAAGACTGGCATGGCCCGCAAAGCGCTACGGAGCACCATGGCTCCCGCAGAAATGCATTGGGAGTTGAGCGCAGCTGGCAGACTTACTGAAGCGCTTGCTTTTGCGAGAGAAATCTTTAGTGGTTGCTTTGGAGAAGAGTTGAGGCCGCAGTGCGCGGATTTGGGTGGTGCGCTGAAGAGATGGGCGGCTGGGTCTTGGGGAAGACTGAATTCATACGGACGCTAATCGAGGCTTAAATTCGTGCAATACCGCGGTGGCAGCGATGTTCCCCCGTTCAGTCCAGCGCGAAACTTAAAAACCGATTGCAGGCAGTTTTATACCATACCTGAAAGTTGCCGTGTGACCAGGAGGGTAAAGAACGCAGAAAAGCACCCCGCTGCCTGCAACGGGGTGCTTTTCTGACTTGTGCGAATAAGCTCTGTTCAGCGACTACCTGATGCGGAAGGATCCGAACGGCAACTCACGAGCCTATTATAGGTAAGAGGAGTAATTTGTTTTGTCCTGCCAGAAATCGCGGCAGGCCTCGCGTTGCTCTTCGATAAACTTGTGATTCCGCTTCAATTCTTTCCAGCTGCCGAAGCCCAGTCGCTCGCAGAGCCGGAAGAAATTATCGCCCTGGTTTTTCTGGCCTTTCACGCGTACCAGAGCGCTCAACAAAGGGCGTCCTGCCGCGTGCTCTTTCTCAGATATTTCATCGATCACATCGATCAGCATCGATTTCTCATATGAGTTTTCCAGATTCAGGCCGAGCTCAGCCTCGTATATCAGATTCTGGAAAGTCATCAGGTGCGCCCTCCCGCGGGCGACTTGAATTAGTTTTTTACGGACCCGTATGTTCATAATGCAATTTGTGTTTTCGGAGGCGTACAGCAAAGCGCGAAAAACACGACCGTATTCTCACGCGCTGTTGTACAATTGAAGTGATATATATCGTTTTAAACGTATTTTAGGGCCATTTAGTTTCATTACTCCTGTAGTTTTTATCTTTCCTAAATCCAAAACATAACTCCCTGTATCAGAAGATGCTACTTGTGCAGGCGGGGCTGCTTTTCGGAGAGGTACTTCCAGTATCGCCTGGGGACGTGGCGCAGGTGGAGCTTGGGGTTCTTACGCTCCGGTATGTTCACGTGATCGAAATACACCTGCCACAGCTGCTTGTATTTATCCTCTTCCGTGTCCATGACTGCCTCCGCCAGGGTGGCGTGGCGCTGCTGCGGCGACAGTTCCAGGTTCACAAGCGTGGCACAGTGCAGATCGTAGTAGGCGCCATACCGCCGCCGGGTATCGTAGATGGCCCAGCGCTGATCGGCATACCGCTTCCGGAAATGGGAAATGATCAGCGGCAATACATTAAAGTCGGGGGAGATGGTGGCGTAAAAAAGGCCATCCTTTGTTTTCTGGAAGCGCACGAAGGCTTCCATACGGTGTTTTTCGCGGTGCACCTGCTTGGCAGCCTGCTGTACGTGCAGCACACAGCTGGCGGCGTAGTTGCCCTCTATGTTATCGGTTGAGCTGTAGGCAAGCCGGATATAAGCGAAGATGAGTTGCTCAAAGCCCGGCTGCTCCCACAGGTAGGTATGGTAGAGTTGCTGCAGTGCCCCGGCCGACAGCTTTTTCTGTAGCCCCTGCCACACGCGCTGCGCTTTTTCCTCGGCCGTATGCACGGCTATGGTTTCCCCAAACATCGTGGGCTGCGCCAGGTGCTCCTGCTCGATGGCGGTGGGCCAGGCCTTGCGCTCATAAGCCTCAAACACCACCGTGAGCAGCCCTTCAAACGACCCGTCGTAGGTATAGAGGTGCATGGCTGAAGGTATGGCGGCTACTGTCCATTGCTAAAGCCGTTGCGGTTTTTGTCTGTCGCTTCAGCGGGCATTCTCGCTGTCAGGCGCTGCAGCTGCGGCACCAGCATGTTGAGTTTGCAGCAAAGCGATACACGGGCAACTTTCTGGTTCTTTCTCATGACGATAACTTTTTTGGTTTGAACAGATACAGAGGTATGATTTGGGCTGATTTTCTTCTTTTTAGCTGTAGCCATGGCTTTTTACAAAACACAAGATGTTAGATATAAGACAATACACTCTCTTTCTCTCCTCTTTCGCGCCGTTATGCAAACACCACCTGTGTGGTTACCCGACTTTTTGAAACAAATCCAGTTGTTGCCTCAGCAGGGCGCTTCGCACCGAGCCGTCGCCGAAGAGGATTCTCCTCCGGATCAGGTCAGAGTCGAACTCCTGCGGCTGCAGGCTGCGGGTCTGGCAGGTGATAAAATATTTGGCCCGCTTCAGCACGACTCCCATCTGGCGCAGGTGCTCAAAACTGAGCTGCGTAAACCGACGGGCCGACACGATTTTCTTCGCTGATTTCACGCCGATGCCCGGTACCCGCAGGATCATCTCGTAATCGGCGGTGTTTATCTCCATCGGAAACGCAAAGCGGTTGCGCAGGGCCCAGGCCAGCTTCGGATCGATATCCAGCTCCAGGTTTGGGTGCAGCTCATCTGCTATTTCCTTTGCGTCGAACCCGTAGAAGCGCATCAGCCAGTCGGCCTGATAGATGCGGTTCTCGCGGATAATCGGTGGCGCTGTGATGATGGGCAGCCGGTTATCGCTGCTCACGGGCACATAGCCGGAGTAATACACGCGCTTCAGACTGAAATTCTTATATAGCTTATCAGACAGCTGTAGGATCTGATGGTCGTTCTCAGCAGAGGCCCCCACGATCAGCTGCGTGCTCTGCCCTGCCGGCGCAAAGGCCGGCGCAGACTTAAACAGCTTCCGCTCTTCTTTGCTTTGCACCAGTTGCCGGCTGATAGCCCCCATCGGGAGCAGGATCTCGGCATAGTTCTTCTCCGGGGCAAGCTGCTGCAGGCTCATCTCCGACGGCAACTCGATGTTCACGCTCAGCCGGTCAGCATACAGGCCTGCCTCTTTAATCAACTCCTCGCTCGCGCCGGGTATGGTTTTCAGGTGGATATAGCCGTTGAACTTGTGCTCCTGCCGCAGCTTCTTGGCCACCCGCACCAGGCGCTCCATGGTATAATCGGAGTCCTTGAAAATGCCGGAGCTGAGAAACAGGCCCTCGATATAGTTGCGGCGGTAAAAGTTGATGGTCAGGTCCACCACCTCCTGCACCGTAAAAGCCGCCCGTTGCACGTCGTTGCTTCTGCGTGTCACGCAGTAAGCACAGTCATATATACAGAAGTTGGTGAGCAGTATCTTCAGTAGGGAGACGCATCGGCCGTCTTCGGTATAGCTGTGGCAGATGCCCATTCCCTCGGCGTTGCCCAGCCCTTTGTTCTCGTTTTTGCGCTTTCCGCCGCTGGAAGAGCAGGAAACATCGTATTTGGCAGCATCTGCTAATATTTTTAGTTTACCTGTTATCTTGTCGTCCATACACCTGAAGTACATCGCTTTAATAGTTTAAAGGTACGCAACCGGGGTATGAATACCTAATTTAATTAGCATGATTTTATACACATTCTTTTCCACAGGTGTGGATAAACTAAAAATATTAGCACATCACTATAAACTACCGCCCCCGCGGCATGCCGCTTAAATAGCCCGAACCTAATTTATGTGCCGCCAGTATCACTAATGCTTTAGAATGCGTTATATTAGTAGGCTGTAGCAACCGACAAACGAGTACCGCCACCCTTCACCTATGCTTTATCCCCACCCGTTCATTCGCCGCCTGCCCTATGCATGCCTCCTGGGCATGCTTTTGCTGTTAGGCAGCGTCTGCAACGCGCAGGTGACCCCTCCCCCGGCAGACTCCACCGTGACCGACACCCTGCGGCAACGCTTCGACGACCGCGTGATGGAGAACCTCAAAAAAATGTCGGAGCGCAAAACCATCATGGGCAAGCTGCTGAAGGCAGTGCTGGTGTTTGACCGCGTGGACGAGGAGGTGTATGGCCTGGACGCCGAGCTGATTGCGCGCGAGTACGAAAAGCATACCTACAAAGTCGTGCGCCGCATCGACATCATGTCGCTGGACGCATTTGGGTATTCCATCCACGACACGGCCCGGGTGCCGCAGAATATCTTCGAGAAACTGGGCAACTCGCTGCACGTGAAAACGGGCCGGGGCCTGATCCGAAACAAATTACTCTTCGAGAAGATGGAGCCGCTGGAACCGCTGGCGCTGGTGGAGTCGGAGCGTCTGCTGCGCCAGACGGATTACCTGCTGGACGCGCGCATCATCGTGAACGAGGAAACCACCACCCAGGACAGCGTGGACGTGTTCGTGATCACGAAGGACATTTTCAGCCTGGGAGGCTCGGGGTCCTACACCCCCTCCTCGGGCAAAGGGCGCGTGACGCTCCGCGAGCTCAACTTCTTGGGCCAGGGCCACCAGGTGGAGGGCTCCTACCGCTTCAACCTCGATGCCCCCCGCTCGTGGGAGGCTTTGGGCTACTATACCATCGAGAACATCGGCCGGACCTACATCACCGCAGACCTCTCCTATGTGAACAAAAACTACTACAAGGAGAAAAGCGCTATCCTGAGCCGCGACTTTTTCTCGACGAACACCCAGTATGCCGGGGCGGTGGGAGCCAGCTGGATAGAGGAGCGCGTGATGCTGCCCCCCACCCCCGAAGACACCATTCCGCGGTATAACAACCTGGCCTTCAACCGGCAGGACGCCTGGCTGGGGCGGTCCTTCCGGTTCAAGTCGTATAACCTGGGGTATGAGCCCCGGGGGCGCCTGATTCTGGGGTTGCGGTTTATCAACACAAACTACTCCATCAAGGCCACCGAGAACTTCCAGGACAACACGCTGGTGATGGCCAGCGTCGGCTACAGCGTCCGGAAATACTACAAAGACCGCTACCTCTTCGGCTTTGGCCGGACAGAGGACATCCCGGCAGGCTCGCTGCTGTCGCTCACGAGCGGCTTTGAGCACGGCGACCTGCGCCACCGGCAGTATGTGGGTGCGGCCCTGTCTATGGCAAAGTATACCCCTACCTTCGGGTACCTGTATGGCAAGGCCTCCTACGACTCCTTTGTGCGGGAGGGGAACTGGGAGCAGGGGGTGTTGCAGCTGGAGAGCCTGTACTTCACCAAGCTATCGGAGTGGGGCAACTGGAAGCTGCGCCACTTTATATGGGGCCGCGGCACCTGGGGCATCAACCGCAACCCCGAGGAGCTCCTTTCCATCAACAACGAGAACGGCATCCGCGGCTTCCGCTCCAGCCTCCTGCGGGGCTCGCGCCGGGTGGCGCTCAACTACGAGGCCAACCTCTATACCCCCTTCTCGCTTTTCGGCTTTAAGCTGGCCACGGTTTTCTTCGCCGATGTGGCGTGGCTCTCCACCGGCAACAAGAGCATCCCGTTTAAGGACGCGCCCTACCGCGGCTACGGCGTGGGGCTGCGTTTCCGCAACGAGTTCCTGTCCTTCAGCACCATACAGTTCCTGATCAGCTACTACCCCAAGCTCCCCCCCAACGAGACGATCAACGAGTTCAAAATATTTGAGGCCTCCCGCCCTTACTATGACTTCCGCGACTTCCAGTTCGCGCGCCCCGGCGTGGCGAATTTTAATTAGAGATGGCCGTATCCTTTTAGCCGCTTTGCCTGTTAAAGAGGTACAAAACCAAAAGAATACGACCGTTTACTATGGAAAAAGTTAGAGAGAAAGCCGAATACGAAGGAAACCCGATTGGACTCACAAAGAGCACGGCCACCAAGATGGCCTCAGAGCTGGACCGCCACCTTTCATCGTTCATTATCCTATATAACCAGTACCACAAGCACCATTGGCTGGTGGAGGGACCGCAGTTCCGTGACCTGCACCTGTTTTTCGAGGACCATTATACCCAGCTGCACGAGCAGTACGACGCCATTGCAGAGCGCCTGACCGTGATGGGCATTGTGCCTACCTGCCACCCGGCCAAGCAGATTGCGCTGTCTTACATCGAGCACGAGGAAGAGGGCGAGTTCCGTATCCGGGAGATGATGCAGAAGGACATGGAGGACGAGAAAACAATCGCGGTAGAACTGCGCAAGTCTATTAAGTTAGCTTTTGAGCTGGATGATTTCGGCACCAAGAATTTGCTGGAGGGCATCCTCTTCAAAACCGAGGACCGCTGCCACCACATCGAGCACTTCCTGGGCCAGGACGGCCTGACCATTGGCATGCTCCACACACCCGATGAACTGATGGACGGGGAGGACAAACCTTCTACCGGCAAGAAAGGCGCTTCGGCAACAGCCAAAAAGGCAAAAGCGAAGGCCTAATCCTAGCACCAACACGACACAAAAAAAGGCGGCCCTGTAAGGTCGCCTTTTTTTGTGCCTGTCCGCCCTTATAATACCATTATTAGTTAGAATTTGCACAGTCAAATTTGACGTAACGCAAGAGCGACTCGCAGTTCGTAAAAGTCCCCCTTTGAAGGGGGTAGCTGGATGAGAAGCGGCTGGAAGAACCTTTCCTGCTCTTGCTTAATGAGATACAGCTTCTAAAATATCTCACCAATTATTGCCCGCAGGGAGTGACATCCCCCTAACCCCCTTCTTCGTCGAGGGCCCCTACCCCCAAGGGGGACAAAAGTAGGAATGCGTAACAGCAGGTAATAAACGCTGTACGAAAAAACTTAAATACGCTAAATCCATTCGATAATGGTATAAAACACGCGGACGTTGCGCCTCTTTACAGGTGCAGGATAACCAGCAGCGAGGCAACCGACACGAAGGCCCATAGGATTACTCCCAAGGCTAGTGGCCGCCAGCCCACCGCTTTCAGGTTCTCCACCGAGAGATCGGCGCCAACCAGGAAAAGCGTAACCACCAGGCCCGACTTGGCCCATGCAGCCACTTGCACCCCCAGCTGCCCGACGAAAGAGAAATAGCTGTTGGCCAGCAGCGCGATCACAAACAAGCCAATAAACCACGGGAAGGTCATTTTGCGGGCATCGCTCTTAAACACCAGCGTAGACACCAGCGCCACAGGCACGATCCAGAGGGCGCGAGCCAGTTTCACGGTAGTGGCTACCTGCAACGCCTCCTGCCCGTAGGTGGCCGCCGCCCCGATCACAGAGCTGGTGTCGTGGATGGCGATGGCGCTCCAAAGGCCGAACTGGTGCTGTGTGAGATCCAGCAGGTGGCCTGCAGCCGGAAAAACAAACAGCGCCACGGCATTGAGCAGAAACACGGTGCCCAGGGCCACAGAGATCTCTTTCTCGGAGGCATTGACCACGGGGGCCACGGCCGCAATGGCGCTGCCGCCGCAAATTGCCGTGCCCGACGCCACCAGGTGGGCCGTGCGCCGGCTGACATGGAGGACACCGCTCACCAGAAAGCCCAGCGCAAACACAGCCACGATGGAGGCCAGGGCCAGTTCTACTCCCTCCTGCCCAACCCGAAGAGCCTGCTGCAGGTCCATACCAAAGCCCAGCCCCACCACCGACGCCTTCAGCAGCCAGTTGGTGGCCTTGCGCCCCAACCCCGGAAACGGGTGCCCCCAGGCATGCGAAAACAGAAAGCCGCCCAGCAGCGCGACCGGCGCACTCACGTAAGGTGTGGCGCACGCCAGCAGCGCTGCTATAAAGAG
The DNA here is from genome assembly GCF_022601975.1 of Pontibacter sp. E15-1. Lineage (GTDB taxonomy): Bacteria > Bacteroidota > Bacteroidia > Cytophagales > Hymenobacteraceae > Pontibacter. The sequence continues at coordinate 5,403 of NZ_JAKVIR010000017.1, read as the reverse complement.
CACTTTCTGTACCTGCTGTTTCTGAATCCCCTGTGTTTGCATAAGCTGTAGTTCTTTATGCAAACTTACGCTGCCCAGGCAGGCATCGCCAATCATAAAAAGTACTGCGGTATTACACTTGGTTATACTGCCGGATGCAAAACTTCCGGAACAGGTCGGTGAGGCGGGAGCTTTGCCCGTGCAAGTTGATAAACTGGAACGTGCGGGTTATCTCCAGGCCGCGCACCTCGATCACGCGCAGCTTGTTGGCTGCCAGTTCCTCGGACACGGTATGGATCGAGAGAAACGCGCAGGCGCTGGCGTGCTGGAGGTACTGTTTGATGCTCTCGGTGCTGCCCAACTGCATCTCCACCTGCAGCGCCTTGCGGCTGACGTGGTGCTGGCGCAGGGCGTTCTCGATCACATCCAGGGTGCCGGAGCCTGACTCCCGGATGACCAGCGGCAGTTGGGTCAGCTGCGCCACGTCAATCTCGTCGGGGTAGCTTTTCTTGTTGCCTGTGCCGGTCACCAGCACCAGTTCGTCGTGCACAAAGGACGCGTAGTGCAGCTGCGGCTGCGTGGCGTTGCCCTCTATCAGACCGATGTCGATCTTGCCCTCAGCCAGCAACTGCTCTATCCGCTCGGAGTTGTGGTTTACCAGCGTAAGGTCAATGTCGGGATAGCTGCGCTTGAAGGCAGCCAGGATGCGGGGAAGGATATACTGGGAGATGGTGGTGCTGGAGCCGATGCGCAGCTGCCCCGCATGCTGCTGTTGCAGGTCGTGGAGTTCCTCCTCCAGGCTACGGTACAAGGCGAAGATCCGGGTGGCGTACCGCTGCAACAGCTCACCCGCCGGGGTCAGGCTGATGGAGTTGCCGTGCCTGTTGAAGAGGGCCGACCCCATCTGGCTCTCCAGCTCGTTGATGTGGCGCGACACCGCTGGCTGCGTCACGAACAGCACCTTGGCCGCTTTCGAGAAACTGAGGTTTTCGGCCACAGCCTGAAAAACCCGAAGCCTGAAATCAAACACCATGCTTTTTTACTTTATACCGCATTAAAGGTACGCAATACAACCTTTCTTCTGCCCCTGTGCCCATACATTCTGAAGCAGGGGGTATAACCTGTATGGGGCGCAGGTCAAGGCAGTATGAGCAGAGGCAGCACTCCAGGGCAATTATGAACTTCAGGTAAACCAGAAAACGCAGCGCGATGGCGGTAACGGAATCCTCTTTCAACCAACCGCGCTTTTTAGTAGCTTTGTAAGGCACCGTTAAACAAGCACCGACACACCATGGTAGAAATTGGCAATTACAACGTACTGGAGATAGCGCGCGAGGTAGATTTTGGGGTATACCTCACGTCCGATGACGGGGATATTCTGCTTCCGGCCAAATACATCCCCAAGGGGGCGCAGGTCGGCGACTTCGTGCGCGTGTTTGTGTACCGCGACTCCGAAGACCGCATCATTGCCACAGACCTGGTGCCGTTTGCCACGGTGGGCGAGTTTGCCTGCCTCACCTGCACCGACACGGCCCCCTTCGGCGCGTTTCTTGAGTGGGGCCTGGAGAAAGACCTGCTGGTGCCCCTGCATAACCAGAAGGACAAAATGCAGGTGGGCCGCAAGTACTGCGTCTACCTGTACCTGGATGAAACCTCGGATCGCGTGGTGGCTACCTCCAAACTGGGCAAATACCTGCACAACGAGGACATACAGCTGGCTGAAGGCGACGAGGTGCAGCTGCTTGTGGCAAACCAGACGGATATCGGCATCAAAGTGATCATCAACAACGCCTATATGGGCATCCTCTACAAAAACGAGGTGTTTCAGGACCTGCACCCCGGCGACAAAACTACCGGCTACATCAAAACCATACGCCCCGACAACAAGATAGACGTGACGCTGCGCAAGCCAGACGCCACCGTGCTGAGCGAGTCGGAAGACGCCTCGGAGAAGATACTGCGGTTGCTGCAGCAGGGCAACGGCTGGCTCCCCATCTCCGACAGCAGCTCTCCCGAGGACATTTACAAAACGCTGGCCATGAGCAAAAAAACGTTCAAACGCGCCATCGGTGGGTTGTACAAGGCCGGCAAGATCACGCTGGAGGAAGACAGCATCCGACTGAAGTAGGCCTGCCAGCCACAACGCACCGCAACCAGCGACTGCCCCGCGCGCCGGGAGTTGCCGCTATGCTTCTGTGTCGGCTTGTCGGGAAAATTCCCTGACGGCCAGGCGGTTGCAGCGGCATAATTTCTGGGGCAAACTTTTATCGTTTTTCTTGGGTAAACTATTATACTTTTTAGACTATATAAGCCTAAAGAACGTACTGACTGCGTAAGCAAGATAACTTATGCAAAAAGTGAGGAATGCCCTTATCGTAGGCGCCAGCGGTTTAGTTGGCGGACACCTGTTACACCTGCTCCTGAAAAGCCAGCGCTACAGCGAGGTGATCTCGGTGGGCCGTCGTGAGCTGCCCCTTCTCTTCCCAAACCTGGAGCAGCGCGTCATCGACTTCGATAACATGAAGGGGTTTGCCTCCGACCTTGTGGCCGACGACATTTTCTGCTGCCTCGGCACCACCATCAAAAAAGCGGGCTCCAAAGAGGCTTTCTACAAAGTGGACCATACCTACGTGACGCAGTTGGCTGACATCACGGCGCAAAAAGGGGCCTCGCAATTTCTGGTGGTTTCGGCGATGGGGGCCGATGCCAGTTCGCTGTTTTACTATAACAAAGTGAAAGGCGAGATGGAAGAACATGTAAGGGCGCAGCCTTTTGGCTCGGTGCACCTCTTCCGGCCAGCCCTGCTGCTGGGCGAGCGCGAAGAGCACCGCACCGGCGAGGAACTGGCGTCCAAAATCATAAAGCCGCTGAGTGGGCTGATGATCGGGCCGCTGGAGAAGTACAAACCCATCGAGGCCGAGACCGTGGCCAGGGCCATGCTCTACGCCGCCTCGCAGGACCAGCGCGGCATCCATATCCACCCCTCCGACGACATCGCCGAGCTGGGTGCTAAGCTTTGAGGTGCTGAATTGTTGATTGCTGATAGCTAATTGTTGATTGCTAAATGGCTTAATTGTTAGATGGTTTAATTGCTAAATGGTTGAGTGGTTAAGCAGGGTATAACTGTTCTGACACATACATAACAATTCAACATATAACAATTTAACAATCAACAATTAACAACCCTCAACAGCAGTTGGTTTGCAAAAAACCTATCTGTCAAAAATTTTATACCGCGCTAATTTCATATATGCCTTCCGATACATCTTTGAGAAGGGCTTTCCCGAAAGCCTCGCAGTACGACACGGCATGGGTGCGGCAGCACTCGATGGGCGAGAATGTGCTCTATAACCTCGAAAGCCTGACTAAGTCGTTGGAGCTGAAGCCGGGGATGCGGGTGCTGGACCTGGGCTGCGGCAAAGCCATCAGCTCCATTTTTCTGGCGAAGGAGTTCGGCGTGACGGTGTGGGCCGTGGACGAGGCCATACCCGCCAGCGACAATTACCAGCGTATTCTGGATGCCGGCTGCACCGAAAAAGTCATCCCGCTGGAGGCCGACGCCCGCCAGTTGCCCTTCGCCGAGGAGTACTTTGATGCCGTGATTGTGGTGGATTCCTATACCTACTTCGGCACCGACGAGAAGTACCTGCCCTACATCGCCCGCTTCCTGAAACCCGGCGGTCACCTGGCCATCGTGGATGTCTGCTTTACCTCAGAAATAGAAACGCTGGAGCAGGTGCCCGACTTCCTGCGCCCGGACTATCAGGACTACTGGTATTTTATACATAGCATAGGCTGGTGGCGGAAGCTTTGGGAAAAGACGGGGCTGGTGCAGATAACGGCTGCTCAGGAGTTGGAGGAAGCGCAGCAGGTGCGCGAGCAGTATATAGAAGACTACAAATCCGGTGACGAGCCAGACCCGTTTGCAAAGGCCCTGCAACTCGACCAGCAGAAGCTCATTTCCTTTTTCAAGCTGATCGGGCGACGCACCGGCAAATCAGCATACCTCCAGAACTATAAGGACATCGCTAAAAAGTGACGCCTTTCGCACAATAATCGCTTGCTACTGCGTTTAGATGTTTAATTTCGCGGCTGCAGACTGCTTTCGCTCCGTGTTTCGATTTGATGTGAAAGTCCTGGAGGTATAAAAACTGTTTCTATTCATACAGAAAACAAACGCTAATTCTGGTCATTAAATTGGTCTAGTACGAGTGTCTCACATCCTGATCCTTGTGTCTTTTTATTTATACCCTTACATACATTTTCATGAAGTTTATTTACCGCATTTCTTTCGCACTGGCCCTTATGCTGTGCACAGCCCTTGGCGCACAGGCCCAAAGTGGCTATTCTACAGGCATTGGTTTGAGGGGGGGAGCCGCGTCCGGTCTCACCATCAAGCATTTTATCAGCAGCGATGCCGCCATTGAGGGCATCCTGAGCACCAGCTTCAAGTACCGCGGCACTGTCGTGACGGTGCTCTACGAGAAGCACGCGCAGGCCTTTAACACCAGCGGACTGCTCTGGTACTACGGCCTGGGCGGCCACGTGGGCTTTTACAACGGCCACGACTACTACGACCGCGGCCACAAGCGCTACAACGACAATGTGTATGGCCTGGGCGTGGACGGCGTCCTGGGTCTGGAATATTTCATCAAGGACATCCCGTTCACCATTGGTGCAGACGTGAAACCGTATTTCAACATCCCGGTGGGCGGCGGCTTCTGGGACACAGCCCTGCATGTGCGGTATGTGTTTTAGGGGTTTATCAATCTAGGCATATATAAAGAGAGGCTCCGCTATGGGTATAGCGGAGCCTCTTTCATTATTCGGCACATGCCTTCAGCGCAGCGGTGGCTTGCACCAGTGGGATACGCTCCGGGTATGTACTTTTCTCCCAACCTATGTTTATTCATCAACCTGAATGATGAACTCCTCTTTCGCGTCCATCTTCTCTGTGCCCAGCCCGCCCCTTGAGATCTTCGGGATCGACAAAAACACATCCTTGTTGCTGTCTTTAACATCGAACTTGTAAAAGATCTGTGCGAATGAATTCGGGGTATACGTGATGCAATTGGAGAATCTGCGTTCGTGTACAGTTAAGGAATAGATTCCAGGGACTAAGAGGACAAGCCCTATTTTGAAGTTGTAGTCGGGTTGGTTGCAGCCATAGGAGAAGTCCAGTAACTCGCCTGTTCTCGCTACCTGGTCTGAATGGATGATGTCGACAAAACCCGCCACCTGAGGCGACATGCCTTTGTAGAGCCTCATGAAGCCCAATTGCAGCGGCAACGAAACAGAATCCACGAACACTCTTTTGTACACTTTGGCGTCGTAGAGATATTTGCCCGGGAGTGTAATTTAAACTGTGTCATTTCATTATTTCAATTTACTGGCCCTGTTGGTGTACTGGTGTGAATCCTTACA